>NZ_CP021983.2:0-1210000 GCF_002075285.3 Halomicronema hongdechloris C2206
GGGTAGGAGTCTGAGATAATCTCACCTAACTACCCGAGAGACCCACTACCGTCATTCCCGCGGCGGCGGGAATCCAGGGAACAAACCTCGGCTTTGGCTCAGAGTACTCTGCCTGGATTCCGGGTCGCGCTGCGCTTGCCCGGAATGACGGGATTCGGTTTCGCGGTAAGTCTGCTACCTCGAGAGACGGTAGTGGTCTGAGATCATCTCACCTAACTACCGTCTTTTCGGCCAGCAGAACTTTGTCGGGAATGTGGAGGACAATGGGGTGGGTGGTCATGGTGCAATTCACCTTTGCAGACACTTCTATTATCGCGGTGCGGGCATCAGGGACTTAAGGATTGAATAAGCTCTGATGCTTCAGAGATAGGTACGTTAGGCGAGAGCAAGCATCTGGAGGCAGACAAATGGGGATGGGGCGATCGCAACACGGGTTCATGACTCGACTAGGGCGATCATCGCTTTTGCATGCAAGGCTATGATTCTTTAGATAAATAGGGCTGTAGCTCTGCGGCTAGCCAAGGCATCGGTGGTGCTTGTTCATAATCAATAAAGTAGTCATAGCCGAGCTGTTCGTAGAGTTCGCTCAACAAAGATTGCACATTCAATAAAACATCTTCATCTTCTGGCCCCAGAGGCAGGGGAACTGCCGGAATCACATCAGACACGTTGAAGGCGTATAAATCTGCCAGCGGCCGCTGTGGGGCTCGGCTGACCAAGATGCGATAATGACTTTGAGCCACATCTGGTTCCATCAAAAACGGCTGCCCTGCCCGCAGCAAATCAATCTCAACTAAGTGCGTTTGACTACCCAGAATCTGCTGTCGTTTGGCCATATATTTACTGCGACCCTCACCTCTTTTATTAGCTGGCGACAGTACCTCAAGCACGGTGACAACAATCTGGGTGGCTGCATCTTTCACTTCTAGGTAAGACTGCTGCATTTCCATCGGGACTGGCACTCTGACTTTAACGGGGTGCCCTGTTGCCTTGGGCGTCGTGGCAATTGGGGTAGGATTAGTCTGTCGTTGCTGAATGCTGACGTCAGGTCGACCCATCGCCACGGTAAGCGCGTCGGTAACGGTATAAACCCACTTATCGGTGACCACTCGATATTTGGGCAGCAGTTGAGGCACAAGACGCCGAGCGATCGCGGCCACCAGCTGGTTATGGAAGTCTGACCAGTAATCAGGCTGTTCCAGATACGGATTCATTCCTGGGAAAGGATTGGGCATGAGGGGGAGGGCGATCTCGTATGTCTATGATACTGTTGCCCATTTAGCCCGTTGCAGTACCGTAGGCTGGGCCTTGGAAATGGCCTTAGGCAAGGGACTGCTCCAGGTCTTCGAGTTCTGCACTCAAGGGGCAGACGTGGTATCGCTCCAGGCTGAGCAAAAATTCAACCCGCGACATCCCAGCTAACTCTGCGGCCCGCCCAGAAGACAAGCGCCCCAGTTCGTACAGTTTGACCGCTGCCAGCATAGGCAGTTCGCGGGCAAACCCTGCAGCGTCGGTCTTTTCGGGTAGGAGTCTGAGATAATCTCACCTAACTACCCGAGAGACCCACTACCGTCATTCCCGCGGCGGCGGGAATCCAGGGAACAAACCTCGGCTTTGGCTCAGAGTACTCTGCCTGGATTCCGGGTCGCGCTGCGCTTGCCCGGAATGACGGGATTCGGTTTCGCGGTAAGTCTGCTACCTCGAGAGACGGTAGTGGTCTGAGATCATCTCACCTAACTACCGTCTTTTCGGCCAGCAGAACTTTGTCGGGAATGTGGAGGACAATGGGGTGGGTGGTCATGGTGCAATTCACCTTTGCAGACACTTCTATTATCGCGGTGCGGGCATCAGGGACTTAAGGCTTGAATAAGTTCTGATGCTTCAGAGATAGGTACGTTAGGAGAAAGCAAATATCTGGAGGCAGAAACATGATGATGGGGCGATCTCAGGCAAGTGGAATGCTGGCAATGATGCTGGTCGTCATGGGTACAGAATTACCTGTAGCTGCAACCGCTTCGGAACCTGCCGCTCTCATCGCCCAAGAACCCGAACCAGACGCCACGGCCCCCCTGGAGCGAGCCGAAGCGCTTAACCAGCAGGTGATTGAACTCTACCAAGCGGGACGGTATCAAGAGGCCATTCCCCTGGCAGAAGAAGCCTTAGCCATTCGGCGCCAGCAATTAGGAGAGCGCCATCCCGATGTGGCCGCCAGCCTCAACAACCTGGCAGCGCTGTATGAGGCCCAGGGGCGCTATGGCGAGGCCGAGCCCCTCTATCAAGAATCCCTAGCCATTCGGCGCCAGCAGTTAGGAGAACGCCATCCCGCTGTGGCCCAAAGCCTCAACAACCTGGCATTGCTATATGTTGCCCAGGGGCGCTATGGGGAAGCCGAACCCCTATATCAAGAATCCCTCGCCATTCGTCGCCAGCAGTTAGGGGAGCGCCATCCCGATGTCGCCAGCAGCCTCAACAACCTGGCAGGGCTATATGTTGACCAAGGGCGCTATGGCGACGCCGAGCCCCTCTATCAAGAATCCCTAGCCATTCTGCGCGAGCAGTTAGGGGAGCGCCATCCCGATGTGGCCGCCAGCCTCAACAACCTGGCCGCGCTGTATTATGCCCAGGGGAAAACCGCTCAGGCGGTGCGCAGCTTCCAGGCAGGCTTGGCCATCGAAGAGTGGCACCTGGAGATCAACCTGACGACGCTGACAGAGGCCCAACGCCAGGACTACGCCGCCACCCTCTTCGGCACTACGGATGCGGCTATTTCCCTGTCGCTGCAATCGGCAGAGGCGCCACCCCTGGGGCTGACCACGTTGCTGCGGCGCAAGGGTCGCCTGCTGGAGGCGGGCAGCAGCAGTCTGCAACGCCTGCGCCAGAACCTCACGCCTGAAGACCAGACCCTGCTAGACAACCTCATTGATGTGCGTCAGCAACTGGCAGCCCTCACCTTCAATCCCCCGGAAAACCTGCCACCGGAGGAGTACCGATCGCAACTCGCTGCCCTGGAACAGCAGGACAGTGACCTATCTGCCACCCTGGCTCGTCGCAGTGCTGTATTTCGAGTAGAAGCCGAACCCGTAGAGATTGCCGCAGTACAGGCCCAGATCCCAGCCGATGGGGTGCTGGTGGAATATGCCCGCTATCACCCCTTTGATGCTAAAGCTAATCCAGCTAACCGCTGGGGTGACCCTCGCTATGCGGCCTACCTCCTCTTCCCCAATGGCCGCATTGAAGCCATCGACCTGGGCGATGCCGCTGCCATTGACACTGCCGTGCAAGCCTTCACCACCCTGCTGCAAGACCCCCGCGCCGACCTACGGGGCGATCCCGCCACCATCATCACCGAGATTGACCCCGACCGGATTGAGACGGTGACCAGCACCCTGCAGGCCCTGGTGTTGGATCCGATTGCACCCTATTTAGAGGGCCGTGAGCATCTGCTGATCTCTCCCGACAGCCAGCTCAACCGCCTGCCCTTTGAGGCCCTGCAGACGGACGATGGTCGTTATCTGGTGGAGCAGTATCAAATCAGCTATCTCAACAGCGGTCGTGACCTGCTCAAATTCGACGTCCTAGATCCCAGCACAGCGCCCGCTGTCATTCTTGCCAATCCTGATTATGAGCAAGCCGCCCCTCGACTCCGCTCGGGGCTCGACTCGGTAACTGGAAGCTCCCCGAGCGGAGTCGTTGGCGAAGCTGCTCCGAAGGAGCTAGAGAGCCGGGGCGAGCAGTCGTCGAGCGGAGTCGAGCGGTCGTCGAGCGGAGTCGAGACGAACCGCCGCTCCACCGACCTCAGCCAACTTCAGGTCGAACCGTTACCCGGCACCGCCGCCGAAGCCGGAGCCATCCAACCCCTACTCCCCAACGCCACCGTCCTCACCGAAGACCAGGCCACCGAAAACGTGCTCAAGACCGTGCAGGCTCCCCGCATTCTCCACATCGCCACCCACGGCTTCTTCTTAGAAGATCAACCCATTCCAGTCGCCGAGGAGAGTCGTGGCCTCAGCCTGGCCGCGGCTGACGGGCTGCGGGCACTGCCCCGCTTAACGGCCCCGGTGGAAAATCCCCTGCTGCGCTCGGGTCTGGCCCTGGCCGGATTCAACGCCCGCAGCAGCGGTGACGAAGACGGGGTCTTTACGGCTCTGGAAGCCGCTAACCTCAACCTGTTTGGCACCCAGCTGGTCGTCCTCTCTGCCTGCGATACCGGCTTAGGGGACATTGCCAATGGCGAAGGGGTCTATGGTCTACGGCGGGCCTTTGCCATCGCCGGGGCCGAGACCCAGTTGATGAGCCTCTGGCAGGTGAGCGATACCGGCACCCAGAGTCTGATGGCGCGGTACTACGAAAAGCTGATGGCGGGTATGGGCCGCAGCGAAGCCCTGCGGGCGGTGCAGCTCGAGATGATCCGCGAAGGTGGACAGTATAGTCGGCCCTACTACTGGGCGGCCTTCATCCTGGCAGGAGACTGGCGGCCGCTTTAGGCCCGGTTAGACGATGGCTTTCAAAAATGACGGTAGTAGGTCTCTCGAGGTAGCAGACTCATCACGCAAACAATCCTGGTCATGCCGGGCAAGCGCCCACACCTCACCCAGCAAGAAAATGCTGTAACAATGGAGATGTCGCTTTAGGGGCAGATCATGTACCAAACCGATCCTCCTCGACCGGCCCAGGAAACGCTGCCGACAATGTACGATTTGCCCAGCGACAATCCAGAGGAGCCAGGGTTGCCGGACGTTGGCGTCAGCCCGTCGCGAGACGTATTTCACGACATGCAGCCCCAGCTGCTGAAAGAGACCTGCCGACTCCCTGATGAACTGGCGGACAATGTCTTCTGCGGTACCGATCTAAATCTGTACTATGACACTCACCATCCCCAGTGGTACAAGCGCCCCGATTGGTTTTTGGTGCTGGGAGTGCCTCGGGCAAAACAGCAGCGAGATCTGCGCCTCAGCTATGTCATAAGACTATGGTGGCTGGGTTCGCGGGCGTGGAAGCTTTGTTCGCTACTCTGGAAGGTTCCTTCGCGGGTGTGGAGGCTTTGTTCGCCACTCTGGAAGCTTCCTTCGCCGCCATGAACCAAACCTCCATCAATGAAAATCTCTAGTCGCATAGACAAAATACTTGGTCAGAGGCCACTAACCAAACCTCCATCAATGGAAACCTTTAGTCGCATAGATAAAATACTTGGTTAGAGGTCGCGAACCAAATCTCCATCAATGCAGACCTTTAGTCGCATAGATAAAATACTTGGTTAGGCAGCGCCAATGACCCCTGCAGCGACGGTGAAGCTTAGGATGGCAGGATGAACTAAGGGTCTGGCGCTGCTGGAAAAGGGATACGCTTCCTGTTGCTAAGGTAATCCGGTGACGAATCCTGGCATCATGCCTTGAGGATCAGGTCATAGCGGTTGCACTCATGCACTCGGCTAAACCGTTGTTGAATTTCTGGAACAGATTCCCCACGATACTGAGCAAAGACATGAATGGGCCTCAAACCAGGAATGCGACTGCCAAGGCACCCATCCACTTCATCATCTTGCAGGTAGACGTGGAGATAGGTGTCTACTTTCTGAAAGCCCTGGGCTTCGTACCACCTTAGCGTTGAGGCATCGTCGCGGGTCCAGGCTTCGAAGCGTTGGATGTGGGACTGTTGGGCCATGGCAATGGCCACCTTCAACAGCGCTGTTCCAACCCCCCGTCGTCGATAGTCCGGATGAACCGCAATATTCCAGATCATCCCGGCTTTGCCCGTCGCGGTTGAATGTTTTGGGGGTGAGCAGACACTACCGGGTACCGTTTCACATTCGACATCGATGAGGCCAATGATGTGCTGGTCGAGTGTGGCAACCAGTTCAATTGATGGATTGGAGTAGTGTTCCTTCTGCCGCAGCACATTGTCGAAGTAGGCCGTGTCCAAGAAGGCCAGGACCCGGCAGCGCAGCCACTGGGGTTCATCAGCGGGTTGATAGCGGCAAATGCTCCAGTCCATAACGGTTCAGCGAAAATACACCTACCCTATTGCCTCACCCTGCCATGGACACTTTCCGCACGAAAAAGAGTTCCGTCATTCCGGGCAAGCACAGCGCGACCTGGAATCCAGTAGAGGGCTCTGCAGTCGATAGACATCTCTAAAGCCTCGCCGCGCAGAGAATGGCTGAAGTTCGGTGCATCACACCTCGCGGTGATAGCCCTCTACCCTCCTTATCTCTGCCAAAATTCATCCAATCTTGAATAAGTTTCCCCGGCTCAGACATATAGGCTGATGTAAACTCCCCAGGATGGAGCAAGCTCCCATGCACTACCCGGCCAAGCTACTGAGTTTAGTGGCTCTTACAACTTTGGCAATGACGACTGTCCAGTTACCAGCCTTTTCTCAAGAACCGAGAGATGCTTACCGTCTAGCGGCGACTGAGACAAAAACTGAGACGAACCAAGCCAACGAGCAAGGGACTTTACTGCTTGAGGTAGAAGGCATTTTAGAAGTAGGGGATAATACTCTTGAAAGCGGGAGATTGATTGATGGTCATCAATTTGAAGGGCAGGCTGATCAAATAATCACTATACGCCTTACTAGTGATGAGTTTGATCCGTTTCTCGCTGTTTTGGAGCCCAGCGGGCAAGTACTTGGTAGTCGAAATAACATAAGTGTATCTAATCTTAATGCTGCTTTGACTATCAGATTACCTAAAAGTGGCACATACTTAGTCGGCGTAACTATAGGCTCAGATGACATAAGCGCACAAGGCCAATATCGACTGACTGTAGCTGAGGCAACTACAACGGAAATAAGCAAAGCAGAAGCTGAACGCTTACTTCAGCTTGGAATTGAGCAATATCAGACTGCTCGACTCCGAGAAGCTATACAGTCATGGGAACAAGCCCTCATTACTTATCGTGAGATTGACGATCGCCAAGGGGAAGCCGTCGTTCTGGGAAACTTGGGCGTTGCTTATCGTGATTTGGGTGACTATCAGCAGGCTATCAATCTCCATGAGCAAGCGCTTTTTATTTTCCGTGAAATTGGCAATCGCTTCGGAGAAGTTAGCTCCCTACTTAACTTAGGCGGCGATTACGAAAGCCTAGGCAACTATCAGCAAGCTATAAACCTACATGAGCAGAGTCTCACCATAGCCCGCGAAATCAATGATCGCGCTGGGGAGGGTAACTCTTTGCGCGGCTTGGGCGCTGCTTATCGTAACTTAGGTCAATATCAGCAAGCTATCGAATTCTATGAGCAAAGTCTTGCCATTATCCGCGAAATTGGTGACCGCCTAGAAGAAACTCGCGCCCTATTAGGTTTGGGAGTTACTCACTATGATCTCGGTAACTATGAAAGGGCCATTGAATTCTATGAGCAAAGTCTTGCCATTATCCGCGAAATTGGTGATCGCCTAGAAGAAGCTCGCGTCCTCGGGAATTTGGGTAATGTTTCTAGGACCCTGGGTCAATATCGGCAAGCTATTGATCTCTATAAACAGCGTTTAACTATCGCGCGCGAAATTGGTGATCGGCCTGGTGAAGCCGCAGCTCTACTTGGTATGGGCAACACTTATAGTAAGCTAGGCAACTATGAACAGGCTATTGACCTCTACAGGCAAAGCCTTGCTATTACCCGCGAAATTGGCGATCGGCCTGGCGAAGCCATGTCTCTTCATAACCAGGGTTTGACCTTTATGAATACAGGCCAACTTCCCCAGGCAGAATCAGTGTTGCGTCAGTCCATAGAAGTCTTTGAATCCCTCCGCACAAACCTTCCCGATAACCAGCTCATCTCTATCGCCGATACCCAGGCAAGGGCATACGCTAACCTAGAGCGTGCCTTAACTGCCCAAGACAAGACAGCTGAAGCCCTTGCCATTACTGAGCGAGGCCGGGCTCGTGCATTTGTGTTGCAGCTGGCCAGTCGCCTAGCCACTCCAGAAGAGCAGGCGGCCCTGGCCGATAGCCCTATTGCTGAGGCTCCTACCGTCGCTGAGATCCAACAGATCGCCCGCAACACCAACACCACTCTGGTCACCTACTCCCTCATCTTCGACCAGGCCCTCTATATTTGGGTGGTGCAGCCGTCGGGGGAGATTCAATTTCGCTCGGTCGAGTTCAATGGCGCTGGCGGTTCTGGGGTGGTGGTCAATCCCATTGCCGCCATTGATGGCCCGGTCTATCGAGGCACTGACGACCCGTCCGAGTTAGATAGCCTGGTGGCTGACTCCAGGGCTGGCATTATTGTCGAGCGCACGGGAACCAATCCAGCCCAACTGCAGGAGCTGCATCGGGTCTTGATCGAGCCCATTGCCGCTCTATTGCCCACCGATCCAGAAGAGAAAGTAGCCTTCATTCCCCAGGGCAACTTGTTTTTGGTGCCCTTTGCCACCCTACAAGACGACGACGGCACGGCCCTGATCGAAAAACACACTATTCTGACTGCTCCGTCGATTCAGGTCTTCGGCTTGGCCAATGACGTCAGTGGGGAGCCAACAGATGTCAGTAGCTCCCTAAGCGCCAGCGGCGATGGCGCCCTGATTGTGGGGAATCCAGTGATGCCGACAGTGTGGGCCCCTACGGCCAGCGGTGACTTTGGCGAAATTCAACTGGCGGACTTGCCAGGGGCTAAACGAGAGGCGGAAGCCGTGGGCGATGTCTTTGGGGTGCCAGTGCTGACAGGCAATCAGGCCACTGAGGCCACCGTAAAGCAACGGTTGCCAGCAGCCCAGCTGATTCATCTGGCTACCCACGGTCTACTGGAATATGGCGACCCCCAATCCTCTGGGGTTCTGGACGTGCCCGGTGCCGTGGCCTTAACGCCCGGGTCAGGGGAAGACGGCTTGCTCACCGCTGCCGAAATCCTGGAAATGAAGTTGCAGGCGGAGTTGGCAGTGCTCAGTGCTTGCGACACCGGGCGCGGACGCATCACTGGCGATGGCGTGGTGGGGCTGTCTCGGGCCTTGATCACTGCCGGCGTCCCCAGTGTGATTGTGTCCCTGTGGGCGGTGCCCGATGCCCCTACGGCCATGCTAATGACGGAGTTTTACCGCCAGCTAGACCAAGGGCACGACAAGGCTCAGGCCCTACGGCAGGCCATGTTGATCACCCGGGAGCAGCATCCTAATCCCAGGGCTTGGGCCGCCTTTAGCCTCATGGGGGCTGCGAATTGAAGAGCGCTTTGTAAGCAGCCGATATGGTCTCCCTGGATTCCTGCTGCCGCGGGAATGACAGTAGTACGTTTATTGCGAGCAGCAGACTAATCGCGAAAAAGAATTTTGTCATTCTGGGCAAGCGCAGCACCACCCAGCCTCCAGTAGAGGGCTCTGGGGCCAGTAGCAAGCTGGCAACCAGCCAGCTCAATCGGCCTCGGGTGAATAGGTTCGACCTGCTGAGATATAGGAACCTTTAGAGCACACAACCTCTGAGATCACAGCCTACTGTCACCTATCGATAGTGGCCATGGCCTAGGTCCATCCAGCCTACAGGGTGATCCATCTATGAACTCCCATCAGGTCAGGAATCATGCCCCCATTTAATCAGGTGCCCTACCTCCGTCAACTGTTGAGAAGAATCGCAGCGGCTTCAGGGTTACTGGTATCAGCAGACGGCGTCCCCTGACTCCCTTGCGGTGCAGGTGCCCAATGGGTCGTCAGTCGGAGGGTTAGGAGTGCTGGGCCTATGGTTTCTGGGGCAACGGCTGCTGCAGGCTGGCGTCTCAGAACACTGAATCTTAGACCTTGGCTAAACCTTTTAAGAAGTAAGAGTCAAAGCAGGTACCGGGGACGGCTTCACTGTAATATCGCGTTTGTCAGGTAGCTTCTCCGGTTTTAGGGCATTGGACGCTACGTTCTGTCGTTTTTTCCACCAGAGTGCAAGAGTGAATAAGTTCATCGGCCTCAGAGATATACCCCTATGACGTTACCCGACATCTTCTAAACATCATGAAAAAAACAATCCCCAGCTTACTTGCCCTGACCACTGCCACCGTTGGCCTGGTCCTATGGCAACCCCACCTGGTCCCGGTCTCTGTGGCTCAGGTCACCCCCCAGCAAGACAGTTCCCAGGGTAGTCCCGACCCGAGAGTGCAAGCTGCCCTCGATGGTCTGGGCTTCAACTACGAAATTCAAGATAGCGGCGCCTTTAGAATCGGGCTGCGCTTCGAAGACGGACGCACCCAGGTAGCCTTTATTAGCTCTGGCACTAGCACCCTGGGCGATTTGGAAATCCGAGATATTACCTCGCCAGTTAACGTTACCGATGGTCCTCTATCGGCCGAGACGGCTAACCAGCTGTTACAGGATAATGCCAGCAAAAAGTTAGGGGCCTGGCAGACGGTTGAACTCAGCGATCAACGCCATCTCACCATGTTTACTGCCCGCATCGATGCCAATAGCAGCCCCGAGCAACTACAGTCTGCTCTCTATGGGGTGCTCTACACTGCCGATGCCATGGAAGCCGAGCTCTCCGACAGCGATCGCTTCTAGGGTACGGTGCCGTGAGCGGTTTCGCCTGAGCACCCTGAACAGGGGCATCTACTGAATGCCCTAAACCGTTATCTCCTAGTATTTGTGTCTAATCTACGAACATCCTGACGAGGATAATCCCCCATGAAACGTCGTCATTTCCTTCAATTCGCCGGGTCTACCCTGGCCGCCATCGGCCTCAGCCAAGCCGATTTTCTCCGCCAAGCCAATCACTACGGCAAGGCCCTGGCCCAGAACACCAACCGCAAATTAGCCCTGCTGATCGGCATTAATAACTATCCCGACCCCACCATTAGCAACCTCAATGGCTGCCTCAACGATGTGGAGATGCAGTATCAGTTGCTGGTGCACCGCTTTGGCTTTAAGCCCAGCGACATTCTTGTAGTGAGTGACACGGCTGATATGCAACCTAGCCGGGCCAATATTCTCCAGGCCTTTGAGGAGCATTTGATCCAGCGAGCTAGACCAGGGGATGTGGTGGTGGTGCACTATTCCGGCCATGGAGGGCGGGTGGTAGACCCGGATCCGATTGTGGTGCAAGCCTGCCCCCAATACAACCGGGAGCTTGAAGCGGAAGTCGGTCTCAACGGCACCCTGGTGCCCAATGACCCCATGGCTGCCAACCAATCAGGCCGGGAGTTGGTGGTGCCCGACATCATGGGGCGCAGCTTGTTTTTGCTGATGGAGCGCATCAACACCGATAACCTGACGGTGGTACTAGATAGCTGCTATTCAGGGGCCGGCACCCGCGGCAATGCCCGGGTGCGAGCGGTGGACTCCCGTCTCAGTCGCAGCGCCGACACCCTGGTGGCCAGCGAGGATGAATTTGACAACCAAGAACGCTGGTTAAAAAAACTGAACTTAAGCGAGACCGAATTCCATCAGCAGCGGGCTCGGGGCATTGCCAGGGGCGTCACCCTGGGTTCGGCCAGTTGCAACCAATTGGCCTTCGAGATGCCCTTTAGCGACCAGTTCACGTCTGGGACCTTTACTTATCTGTTGACCAGTTACCTATGGCAATCTCCTGCAACCCAGGTGGCGGAAACGGTGCAGGCCAACCTGGTGCGCAGCACCCGCACCACGGTCACCAGTGGCACCCAGATTCCGGTCTTTGAGTATGAACCGGGTAGCAACTATGGCCAGAAACCTCTGTATTTCTCTTCGATCGCAACTCCCTTCGCCGCTGGGGTGGTGACCAATGTGACGGGGGAGCAGCTTCAGGTCTGGTTGGGAGGCGTCTCCCATGCCAATTTAGATCGGGCGGCGGCGGGGAGTATCTATACCCTGATTGACGGGGATGGCCATCCCCTGGCAGATATGGTGCTAGAGCAACGGCAGGGGCTTCTGGGCTTTGGCAAACTGGCTGCGGGTCAGTCAATCTCTGTGATTGCAGGGATGTTGGTGCGGGAGAAGGTGCTAGCCATTCCTGACCCGGTGCTCAGGGTGGGTATTGATGCGTCCTTAGCCGATGAAGCCGAGCCAGCTCAGGCAGCTCTGGAGTCGGCCCTGGTCACGGCGATTGCGTCGGGGGAGACCACTAGTCGCATCGTCGTAGCACCAGTGGGTGAACCGATGGAGTATTTGCTGGCTCGTACCACTGAGACCATTCAGGCAGAACTGCGGCAGACGGGAGTAGAGACTCCGCCTCCCTTGGGCACGGTGGCTCTATTCGCACCGGATTTCTCCGCCGTGGTGCCCAATACCTTCGACCGGGTGGATGAGCCAGTGACCGTGGCGGTGACACGGTTACGCCCGCGCTTGAAATCTCTATTAGTGGGTAAAGTACTGAAGGACCTGGCCGTGACTACCTCAGATCTGCGGGTCAGTGGTGAGGCCTTTGATGCCAGTGGCCGTGGGGTGGCCGTACCGATTGTGCACCAGGGGGCCACGGGCCGTGCTGATACCCGGGTGGCCACCCAGGCGTTTCGCACCAATGAGGAGATTAAGATTCGGGTTCGGAATCAGGAAAATGATCCGGTCTATCTGAGTGTGTTGGGCATCGGCAGCGATGGCCAGATTGTGGTGCTGCAACCGGCTAACTGGAATGACCCGGTAGAGGCGGCTCGGGTGGATGAAGATGAGGAACTGGTAGTCCCTACTGCTGAGGATGGGGTGCGATTCCGAGTGGCCGGGACAGGTTACATCGAGCTGATTACTTTGGTGAGTCGGGCCCCCTTGCGAGGGTTATTGCAGAGTCTGCAAACGATTTCTCGGGGGGCCGGCCGCGATCGCGGCTTTGTCGGTCTGGAAGAGGGGGATCCCTTAGATGTGGTCAGGGGATTGTTGGGGGATGTGGATGCAATTTCACGCTCTCGCAATACCACTAGCATTTTGGTGGAAGCCACTGAGGATAAGTCAGTGGTGGATTCTGATGCGATCGCAACGTTTTCCACCGTCATCGAGATCGTCGCCGACCCCAATGGCCCATGAAGGCCATCGCTTAGGAGCAGGCCCTTGCATCTCAGGCGCTGACCAGACTGATTCCATCTCTCGACAGTCATCCTTCATCCCCGAGACTGCCTATGATGATTGAGGAGGTAAATCATGGGAAATAGGGCATAGCTTTGGGCATGTTGGTCAATGGCGAGTGGGTTAAGCATCGAGAGCAGGCCGATACTAAAGGCCACTTCGTTCGCCCCTCGACCACCTTTCGCAATTGGGTCACCGCGGATGGCTCCAGTGGTTTCCAGGCTGCAGCCGGACGCTATCACCTCTATATCTCCTGGGCCTGTCCTTGGGCCCACCGCACTGCCATTACCCGAGCCCTGCAAGGTCTGGAGTCAGCCATCGGCCTATCTGTGGTCGATCCAGTCATGGGGGATGAGGGCTGGGCATTTTCTGAGTATCCCGGTTCAATTCCCGATGCCTTGCACGGCGCCCAGTACCTGCGGCAGATTTACCTCAAGGCCGATCCCAACTTTACCGGACGGGTCACAGTGCCGGTACTGTGGGATCGGCAAACCCACACCATCGTGAATAATGAATCCCGCGAGATCATGCGGATGCTGAATCGCGAATTTAGAGCTCTGAGCCCATCACCACAGCAGCTCTGCCCCTCAGATTTACAAGCCACCATTGACGACACCATCGACGCCATTTACCAACCGATCAACAACGGCGTTTATCGGGCCGGGTTTGCCGTCAAGCAAGCTGCCTATGATGAGGCCGTCGTAGCCCTCTTCCAAGCCCTCGATCACTGGGAACAGGTCTTAGCGCGACAACGATATCTGTGTGGGCCTCAGTTTACCGAGGCAGACATCTGCATGGTTACGACGCTGCTGCGCTTCGATGCCATCTATTACAGTCATTTCAAGTGCAACCTGCGCCGCATTAACGACTACCCCAATCTGGGCAATTACCTACGGGATGTCTATCAAATCCCTGGTGTCCGCCAGACCTGCTATCTAGACCACATTAAGCTGCACTATTACCGTAGCCATCCCACCGTCAATCCCAGCGGCATTGTCCCCAAAGGTCCCCTGCTGGACTTCGAAGCGGCCCACGATCGCCATCGCTTTGGCTAATCGCGAGGCACTGAAGACGCCCCATAGTCGCCACAACTCTAGGGGTTGGAAGGACTGATCCACTAACACCAGCCGCATTTGCTCGAGCTATTCGTGGGGTGTTGTCGATTCAATCAAGCGATTCGGCTCTCATGGTGATCTGAGACAGTTCCGTAGTCATACTCAGGTCACAGGCAAGGGTTAAGCGTAACTCTAGGCTTAGGAATGATCGCTTATCTTCCTAAGGTGCATAGGCTGCGATCGCACAGAAATATAATCTATCGACATTCTGAGGCGGACGCTCCTCTCAACAGATACCAAGACGTGAGCGCTCCCCACTGGAGAAACCGATCCACCCAGGAGATCCCCCCCATGGCCACTTCCCTTGCCAACATCAAAATTAGCCGCTTGCTTCTTGCCATTGCAGTGACCGTGGCAGTCGCCGACGCCTGTCCTCACCCCTCCCTAGGCCCGAGCTTACTCAGCCAAGCTTTCCAACGGGTACAACAGGTCATGACAGGGCGCTCCCAAGAAACACGTTCCCTAGTGACAGAGCAGCTGAGCGCTCCCAACCAAGCACAACTACCGCGTCAGCTAGACCTTTTCTAATCCTGGTCTCCCTTGAGGCCGCCGCGGGCATAATCCGTGATGCCCGCGGCCAATGTCTGGGCATTCTAAAGGTGGAGTGTCATTTGCTACGTCACGTTATTCAGTAAGAGTAGCAGGCGTAGCCTTGACCTCCCTACCCACAAAGACATTGGCTAAAATCATGATTATTTCCACGGATAAAATCCTGCGGGAGATCACGTTATCTTTGAGATTCGGAATCACCCTAGTTATTCTCGTATTTTTACTGATACGAGTCGTAGAGGTCTGGCAACAGGATCCCCTATTCGACACCTGGTCAGAGATCATTGACATCACGCCCCAGGATGACTAAGGCTACGGTTCTCAATCGCAGCGACAGACGAATCCTTGCGCCCTCGCCCCCATAGCCGCTCCTTAACACCAGTGAAGAATCCTGATAGAAAACAAGCTCCCCCCATGACCATCCGATCTGCGGGGAGCTCACAACTTGGCTATGACCGACTCCGCTAAGGAGCAACGGCCATAGACTCTGCTACGGAAGAAGGTTTCGGGTCTTGGCCCTGATTGTTAACATTAATGGCAACAGTATCGGGCTCAGCCCACATCACCAATCTCAGGTCATAGGGACTATTGAGATATTTGTGCTCAGGTAGAATTCGCAACGAGAGCCCCTGTAAACCACTGGCTTCGTAAGACACATCGATCTTGTATTGACAGCGCCCCTGTTGGTCCTGTCCTTGATAGGTCATTGGCGTAGCTCGACCACTGTGCATCTCCCCATCAATCTCGACTTTGCCCTGGTAAAGCTGTACCTGCACATCGTCCGGCGTCAGGGCTCCTAGGTCAATCTGAGCCTGAACCTGTAGGACCTGATTGACTGTGAGATCAGACGGTTCCGACACCGTGACCGACTCAATCTTCATGGCATACCAATGCTCTATCAGGTGAGCTTGCCAAGTCGCTAATGCCTTCGCAGGAGTATAACTCTGGGCAGCCAACGTCATGCTATTGTCACTGGCTGCAAAGTAGCAACGCTCGGCATACTCTTTAACCATGCGGGCCGTATTAAATTGAGGGGTGTTCAGGCGAATAGCATCCTTCATTTTGGCCACCCATCCTCTGGGAAGCTCATCGTTATCCCGGTCATAGAAGAGGGGGACTACTTCCTGCTCTAATAATTCGTAGAGCGCATTCGCTTCCACATCATCCTGGTAATCTGGGTCGTCGTAATCTTCCCCAGATCCAATGGGCCACCCCGTGCGAATATAGTCAGCCTCAGCCCACCAACCATCCAACACACTGAGGTTGGGCAAGCCATTCATGGCCGCTTTCATCCCACTGGTACCGGAGGCCTCCCGAGGTCGCCGCGGGTTATTGAGCCAGACATCACAACCCGCCACCATCGCCCGAGCCAAATGGATATCGTAGTTAGGCACGAAGACAATGGAGCGGCTGAGTTCTTCATCATGGGTAAAGTGAATGATTTTGCGGATCAACTCCTTGCCAGGAATATCTCTGGGATGAGCTTTACCCGCAATCACGAATTGCACCCGGCGCCCCTCTCCTTGGCCTTTGATGATGCGGCGAATACGCTCGACGTCCCGCAAAAATAGCGTCGCCCGCTTATAAGTCGCAAATCGACGGGCAAAGCCAATGGTCAAGACAAATGGATCGAGGACCTCCTGAGCTTCTAGAAACTCATGGGCAGCCGCTCCTCGTTCCCGCAGGCCTTGTTGCAGCTTATCCCGCACATAGACGACCAGCTGCGAGCGGCAAAGCTCGTGATTACGCCACAGTTCTTCGTCCGGAATCGAGTTGACTCGCTCCCAGAGAGGATCATGGCTACCGGCTTGGGACCAGTTGGGACCCAAATAGCGGTCATACAACTCTTGGGTAGACTTGGCCACACAACTGCGGGCATGGACCCCATTAGTGATGGCATGAATCGGTACCTCACTCAGGGGAAGTCCGTTCCATAGTCCACAGAACATCTTGCGGGATACCTCGGCATGGAGCTCACTGACACCATTGACCGAGGTTGCCAGTTTGATAGCCAGCACAGCCATACTGAAGGGGGCACTCAAGTCTCCCGTATCTTCGCGACCTAGGGCTAAAAATTCGTCGTTGGCCAAGCCAAATCGATGCCCGTAGTGACCTAGATAATAGAGCACCTTATCCGGGGGAAATAGGTCAATCCCGGCCGGGACTGGGGTATGGGTGGTAAACATCTGGCTGGCTTGGGCCACCTGTAAGGCCTCGGCATAGCTAATGCCAGCCTCATCCATGAGGTTTTTAATCCGCTCCAGCACCAAAAACGCAGAGTGGCCCTCATTCATGTGGTACACCGTGGGCGCCAATCCCAGAGCCTTCAGCATCCGCACGCCGCCAATCCCCAGCATGATTTCCTGGTGAATGCGAACATCAATGTCACCGCCATACAAGCGATCGCAAATATCCTGATCGTATTGATTGTTAGGCTCAATATTTGTATCTAGTAGGTAAAGAGGTACCCGACCAATCTGCACCCGCCACACCCGAGCATAGACAGTACGCCCTGGGTAATCGACCGAGATTCTAAGCTCTGACCCATCTGCCGTGCGTTCCAGATGCAGCGGCATGTTGTAGAAATCATTAATCGGGTAGCGTTCCTGCTGCCAGCCATCGGCATTGAGGTACTGGGCAAAATACCCTTCCTGATAAAGCAGGCCAACAGCCACCAAGGGCAGTCCCAAATCACTGGCAGATTTCAAGTGATCACCAGCCAACACGCCTAGGCCGCCAGAATAGACTGGCATGCAAGAGGTGAGGCCAAACTCCATGGAAAAATAGGCGTAGCACTCCCCGGCCTTGCCCTCAGATCGATGCTTGCGGTACCAAGTCCGCTTCTGCTGATAATCCTGCAACCGCTGGACTGCCCGATCCATTTGGGCCAAGAATCCTTCGTCTTCAGCAACTTCTTGCAGGCGAGACTGCCGAATGGTGCCCAACATCAAGACTGGGTTGTAACGACTGGACTGCCATAGGTCTGGATCTAAGCGGCGAAATAGGTCATTGGTATCAGAGTCCCAATCCCAGCGGAGGTTATAGGCGAGTATACGCAGTGCCTCCAATCTAGGGGGCAGTGACGGTGTCACATTGAATGTGCAGATGGGTTGCATGGTGACAGAGATCCCTGTGTTCCAGCTAGGAGCATTCTGCCCCCTTGTCTTCACCTTCCCCGCCTCTCTTAATACTCTTTTGGGATCTTCAGCCTTGATAGGTGGCTCTAAGCCACTTTCGTCCCCGACGGGCTTAGCGTACATGCCTCCCCCAAGTAGCTCGGGAAAGCCCCAGTCATCTTCAGCGGCGAGAGGTTCCCCTTGGCAGTTCCCTACAGCTACACAGCCTCTGCCTTTCCCCTAACGGATAGGTCCTTCAGTGAACAGTCGTATCATTTAACCACCACAGTTTCAGGGTCCTGTTGGGTTACTACGGGCTTAGCGTTGACCAGGCGGCTAAATAGAGTCTCATAGCGCTCTAGGGAGGCCGCAAATGAATAGTTGTCTAGGGCAAACTGACGTCCCTGTTTCCCCAGTTGTTCCGCCACGTCCGGATGGTTGTACAAATGCAGGATGGCATTGGCCAAAGCCGTGGGATGCTCAGGAGTAACGACCATCCCCCCACCACTGGCCTCTACTGCCTGAGCCGCAGTGCCATTGGTAGGCACGGAGGCAACAATGGGGCGGCCACTGGCCAGCAACACCTGAGTCTTAGAGGGCATGTTGAAGCCGACCACATTGCGCTTCTGCAGAATTAGGCCCACGTCAGCCGCCGCTAGCATCTCAGGCAAGTCAGCTCGAGGCACAAAGGGCAGGAAGGTAATATTGTTTACACCTAGCTCTTGACTTAAGGTCTGTAACTCACCCAGTTGATTGCAGTCGCCTACGATCACGAAGGCAATATCGGGATGGACCATCAACTTCTGGGCCGCTCGGATGGCGGTGCGAATCCCCTGGGTGCGAGCAATATTGCCAGAATAGAGCACGACAAATTTATCGGTGAGGCCGTGGGCTGCGCGAAAGGCATTGGGCTGCTTGGGCAATGGTCGAATGAAGTTGACGTCTACCCAGTTGGGGATATGGACCATCTTTTGGTTAGGAACGCCTTTGCTAAGTAAATTAGCCCGAAAGCCCTCTGTGATTACGCCAATTTGGGTGGCACTGCGGTAAGCAAATTTTTCTAAGATTTCAAATACACCGATGGCGAGCCGATTACTGAGTAGCCCCGTTTCCACAGCGGCTTCTGGCAAGATATCTTGCAGGCTCAAGACACTGGGACAGCCGTAGAGCCATCGCAGCAGGGCAACAGGAACACAGGCTGGTAGAGAAGGACTCGTGGAGAGGATGATATCTGGACGCCACCCCCGCAATGCCTGAATGAAGCTAAGCGTGACAAAGCTGGCGTCTAGGAGCACTCGAGCAATGAGACCAGGGTTGGGACGTACGGTGACATAGCATCGTTGGATGGTGACCCCGTTATGCTCTTCGGTGCAATAGAGCTGGCCCCGATAGGCGGGATAGATGCGCCGCTCAGGATAGTTAGGCATCGCTGTGATCACCCTGACTTGGTGCCCCTGCTGCACTAACCCTTCAGCGAGTTCAGTCATCAGCGGGGCGATACCAATGGGTTCAGGGGAATAGTTGTAGGAGTAAATTAAAATCCGCATGGAACAATTAAGGAACACTGAGAAAGGACTAAAGTGGACCCTTGGGGCTAGTTAACGGGCTTAAACGGAGGCATATCAAGGAATCACAGTAGCGACCGAATAACCAGACTAGATAGACAATCTAGGCATCTTTAGGGAGTCTTCAGCAGAAATCTTGGATTGTGTATGGAGGCTGGCATCGGCGGGAACATATCGAAGGAATTGACATCTCTAGAGATGGATACTGTGTCGCCCTAGCCAATCTTGTTGGCACATCGGGGTGTTGAGTATGGCAATGGCTGCTTAGATGAGTGGCTCATAATATGCATCGTCTTTACTTCTGTAATTAGGGTTCCCATGCTTTCAAGAAACTTATCTTTTGCAGCATGATTAGCGTTGTGACGCCGATGTCGCCGTTAGGACGATAGCGATAGGCTAGGGGTAGGCCTAGTTTAGACTCAAAGGGTTAGGTCAAAAAGGACTCATTCAAAAAGGACTCATTCTGAACCGAATTGGGTATTGCTGTCATCGGCGAGAACATATGGCACACTCTGGCTCTCAATCGTGGGATTTGGGACGGTTTCTCAAAACCATGGCATTTTTTAATGTCATTCCTCTACTCAGTCGCATGAATCCCCTGCAAACGTCTGAGCCAGCCCGGGCATCATCAACATCGGATGCGGAGATATCGTTCCAGCCCTCGGTGGTGGTGGTCGGCGACTTGGCAGCTCCTATGAGTCGTGGGCTGGTGCAGGAGTTGCGTACGGAGATGATTCCAGTGCGGTCATATCCCTGGCCGCAGATGTCTCCAGATGGTGCACAGGCAATATCCTCGCCCGACCCTGTGCCTAGCTCGGCCCAGTCCCTATCCCCCTGGGAAACCATCTTAGTCAATGCGGCCTTAGTGATTGTCTGTTGGGACGCAGGACAGCCCCTATCGACCTTAGGTGGAGCAGTGGTAGGAACGGCGAGCCAAGAACAGGTTTTGTTTGACTACCGATCTCCCCAGGCGGCATTGTCTGAGCGCTGGGGCGCCCTAGACGATGTGGTCATGGGGGGGGTTAGTGCCAGTCGGTTTGACTGGGCTGATGGGGCGGCTGTCTTTCGAGGGCGAGTATCTACAGCCAACTCTGGCGGCTTTGCCTCGGTTCGCACTCGCAATGCAGACCCTGCTTATGACCTAGGCGCCTGGCACGGCATTGCTCTGCGGCTCAAAGGGGATGGCCAACGCTACAAGCTGATTCTCCGGCAAGATTCGGGGTGGGATAGCGTTGCCTATTGCCAGTCTTTTGATACTCTTGCCGGTCACTGGCAAACCGTGCATCTTCCTTTTGCTGCCATGGTTCCCACCTTTAGGGCCAAGCGAGTTAGTGGGGCTCCGCCACTAGATCCAAGCCGCATTCGCTCCATGCAGCTGATGCTGAGCAAATTTGAATATGATGGGGCGTTGAATCCTACCTTTACTCCCGGGGATTTTGAGTTACAGGTGAAGACCATCGGGGTTTATCGACCGGTGCCAGTCCCCCCGGTTTGGGTGTTGACTCCAACTGCTCCGGGCCAGGCGAAGGAGCTAGAGGATGACAAGATGCGCCTGATTACGGCTGTGACTCCCCCTTGGTCAGCATCAGACGCTGGGGATGCCCTATCAGAGCAGCAAAAAGATTGGCTACCCCGCGTCGATGCCCTATGTCGGCAGGTGGTCCGGTCTATCTCGGCTGATTAACTTAGGTGGAAGACAGGGAGGAAGATTAGTAGGCCGGTCGGGGAGCACTGCTGCGCTCACTGCGAGCCCGTTCCTTGGCCTTGGCGGCACTTTTCTTCAGCGCTTCCAGGCGCTTGATATAGCGATCTCGCTGGCGCTTCTTGGGGGTTTGCTCGATTAGCGTTTTCAGGGCGCTGCCCAGGCTCTTGTAGGCGTTAGGCAGGGTGTAGCCGAAGCGAGTTGCGATCGCAATGGCCCGTTCATCAGCATCGATTGCTTCCTTCAACCGCTTTTGGCTGTTATTGCGACGATATAGCCGATAGCCGGAAAAACCGCACAGGGCCAGCGCCAGGACCAGTAATAAGCCATCCTGGACCCAGAGTTCGCCCACAGCCCCGCCGAGACCAATGGCCAAGGCCGCCATTTCCCAACCATCCCGCGGGATCGTGTCATTCTGGATACGTGCCACCTCGTGCCAGAACAGCAAGTTGCGTTGATCGAGGGCCAACTGCTCCCACTTCACCAGGTCAATTTGCACTTCTACCTGGTCTTTCCCCAGTTCCTCACAGGTAATGAGGGGGGGGGAGACATCTACGGCTGCTTCCACGGTCACCCAACTCTGCAGTTCGGGGGGCAGCAAACTTCGCAGGCGACGTAATTCACCCATATCGGTCCGGGCAGTAGACGTGGCGTAGGAAGTCATGGGCACTTGGATCGTTAACGATACGGAAACAGGAGGTACTGAGATAGATTAACCGGGGAGGTTGCGATCGCACCGCCAGGCAGTCGATCAAGAGATGGCAGTATCCATCTAAATATTGACCATCTTATCTTTAAATGCTTTTGTGCATCGATCTGGTCAGGCAACGGCAGCCCTTCAGTCTCTAGGGATCGACTGCAACCGGCAAAGACTGCTGGGAGACGTGACTACCCTTTCCCTATTTTTTAACACCGATTAACCAGTAGGTGGTCATGGGGCCCCGCCCTTTGATGGCGATGGTTCCCCGTTGTTGAAAGGTAAAGCTTTCCTTCAGGTGTTCATAGATAACAGCGGTGGTCTGAATCTGTTGCGGTTCGCCGGTAGTTTCCATGCGGCTGGCCAGATTAACGGTGTCCCCCCAGAGATCATAGGCAAATTTCCGTTTACCGATGACCCCGGCTACTACCGGGCCAGTATTAATGCCAATGCGCAGCTGAAAAGGGGAGCCATCAGGGCGGGGGAACCGTTGAATCGCAGCTTGCATATCTAAGGCCATGCGGGCAATTGCGATCGCATGATCGGAGCGCGGGGCTGGTAATCCAGCGGCGACCATGTAGGCATCCCCGATGGTTTTAATTTTTTCCAGGGAATGGACGGCAGCAAGTTGGTCGAAAGCAGAAAAGATATCGTTTAATAACTTGACCAACTCCTGGGGGGTCATTTGGCTAGAGGCCGCCGTAAAGTCCACCAGATCGGCAAATAATACGCTGACTTCATCGAAGTTTTCCGCGATCACCCGGGAGCCAAGTTTGAGTCGCTGAGCGATCTGATAGGGCAAGATATTAATCAACAACCGATCGGCCTGCTGCCGCTGCTGGCGTAGTTCATCTTCCATCTGGCGACGCTCACTGATGTCATGGACGATGCCTTCGTAGCAGAGGAAACGTCCTTGGTCGTCGCGGACGCTCCAAATGTCTTCACTGATCCAGAAGCAGGTGCCGTCTTGGCGATAGACCTGGGACTCGGCATCGGTGATCTTGTCAAAGCGCTTCAGGTAGGCAATCAGCTCTTGCCGGCGCTTGGGCTGAACGTAGACTTGCTCGGCAATGGTCGTAATCGTCGCGATCATTTCCTGGGGAGAACCGTAGCCATAGATGTGGGCCATAGCCGCATTGACACTGAGATAGTGGCCATCTTCTGTGGTTTGAAAGATGCCCGCGGTAGAGTTTTCAAAAATGCTGCGATATTTGGCTTCTGCTTGCCGCAGGGCTTGCTCTATTTGGGTCCGTTCTCGCACTTCATCTAACAGGAGGGCGTTCTGCTGACTCAGTTGCTGACGCTGACGGTACAGATACAACTGGTTCTGCACCCGGGCTAACACTTCCTCTGGATGACAGGGTTTGGTGATGAAATCAGCGGCCCCCACCTCAAAGGCGTTGATCTTATCGCGATAATCACTCAAACGGCTGAGGAAGACCACGGGAATCGGACGAGTGTCTAGGTTCTCTTTCAGCCGCTGGCAGATGCGGTAGCCGCTGATGTCAGGTAGCTCGATGTCTAAGAAGATGACGTCAGGGACGTGGGTCTCGATCTGCTGCCAGATGTCATGGCCGGTGGTCAGTTCATAGACCAAGTAGTCATGTTGGCTCAGGACCTCGGCCATATGACGGCGATGGTTGCGATCGCAGTCAATCAAGAAAATGGTGCCGTTAACAGGGGCATTCGTTAGAGGCTGTTGTTGGGTATCCATGAGTTATTGCATCAGTCCCCTATCGTGGCTAAGATACGCCCCTAAGCATCCCGAAGACCCAGAGCAATAACGCCAACGTCAACGGCAAACGGCCAGTATAGTATCCCGTGAAGACACCCAATTCTAGAGGATATTGGCCCAGGGATTCTAGCCGTAGGTCGGGCCGTTAGATTATGCCGTAGCCTCGATTTTTGGGGGCCTCAAGCCCCGATGGTGGGATCTCTAAAACGATGATCAGACACTATGATCAGAGCTACTGACCCGGCGCTGATACTGTCGGTCAGTCACGGCAAGCTCGTAACATCGCTAAGATTGCTAGGATTAAGGCCCATCTGGTCTCTATCGTCGACCCATGGCGGAATGTCATCAGGCTTGGTCCATTGTTGCGACGGATGCGATGCCATCATCCTGGGTGGATCAGGTTACCCAGGTCATTGATTGGCCGGCGGCAACGCCGCCTCGTCACGCCGCCCAGCTATTGTGGCAGCGAGGATTCCGGGATCTAGGGCAGTTGCGAGGATTTCTCGATCCGCATCAGTATGCTCCCACCGCGGCGGCGGCCTTTGGCGATGACATGCAATGGGCCGTCCAACGGCTGCTACAGGCGTGCGATCGCACCGAGAAAGTCGCCATCTGGGGCGACTTCGACGCCGACGGGGTCACAGCCACGGCAGTGCTGTGGGATGGCTTGGGGCAACTCTTTACCCCCCATGACCAACTCCGATATTTCATTCCCAATCGGTTAACCGACTCCCACGGGCTCAATCGTCATGGGTTAGAGACCCTAGCCGCTTGGGGCTGTAGCCTTGTGGTCACCTGCGACACCGGCAGTACCAGTCTGGCAGAACTAACCTACGCTGGCGAATTAGGCTTAGATGTCATTGTCACCGACCACCATACCCTACCGCCCCGACGGCCGCCGGTGGTGGCGATCATCAACCCGCGCAGTCTGCCATGGCAGCATCCGTTAGCGACCTTGTCGGGGGTGGCCGTAGCCTACAAATTAGTAGAGGCCCTGTATCAAGCCCTGCCTGAGCCACCGACTTATCCTGTCGAAAGCCTATTGGACTTGGTGGCCATTGGCCTGATTGCTGATCTGGTGGAGTTGCGGGGAGATAGCCGCTATCTGGCTCAAGTGGGGATTGAGCACCTGCAACGCCATGTCCAGCCTGGCCATGACTCCCGGCGCCCCGGCATTGCCGCCCTACTGCGCTTCTGCAAGCGGATGGGGGATCGGCCCACAGACATTTCCTTTGGCATCGGTCCTCGCATTAACGCCGTCAGCCGCATCCATGGCGATGCCAGCTTTTGTGTGGAACTGCTCACCAGTCCCGATCCAGACCAGTGCCAACGTCTAGCTGCCGAGGCCGAGTTGGCTAACAGCCGCCGCAAAGCCCTGCAGAGAGACGTGATGGCCCAGGTAGAGCAGCAGCTGGCTGCGGTAGATTTAGCCACCAGCCATGCCATCGTCTTGGCCAATGAGCAATGGCCCGCTGGGGTGTTGGGCCTGGTGGCTGGGCAGGTAGCCCAGCGCTATGGTCGCCCCACCCTACTGCTACGACTGGATCCCGAGCCCCCCGAGGGCAGTGACACCATACGGCTGGCCCGGGGCTCGGCCCGCTCGGTGCAGGGGCTCGATCTCTATCAACTGATGCAAGACCATAGCCATTTGCTGCATCACTTTGGCGGCCACCCCCAGGCCGCTGGCCTGAGTCTGCCGGCAGAGAATGTGCCGCTGTTGGCAGCAGCGCTGAATCGGCAGCTACGGGAGCAGTTGGGACCCCTCAGCCTGGCCCCACCACTGCCGGTGGATTTGGTGGTGACAGTGGCCGAGTTAGGCAAGTCCCTATTTCGGCAGCTGAAGTTACTGGAACCCTATGGCATGGGGAACCCAGTCCCCCGACTATTGGTGCGCCAGGCCTGGTTCACCAATGGCTGCCACCGCAATATTCGCGATTTGCAGGGGGGGAAGCTGCGCTATATCAAAACCGAGTTTATGCTGTGGGATGACACCGCCCAGCAGGGATTTCCGGGGGAGTGGTGGGGCCATTACCAAGACGAGCTCCCCCCAGGGCGCTGTGATGCTTTGGTGGAGTTGGATTTTGATGCCTATAAGCGCGCCGCTATCAGGTGCGATTGGTGGCGGTTAGGCCGGTTGAGAGACCTCGACGACAGTGCCGCCGTCGTCGGGGCGATGCTGATGGACCAGCGCCAGTCCCAGGAGATGGTCTCTGCCCTCTCATCGACAACGTTGGTGGTAGATCAATGTCCCAGACCTGGCGGAGTGGCAACACTGGTGGCGGAGGCTACCGCTGAGCAGCGGCCCCTAGCTTTGGCCTATGGGCCGCCGTCGTCTGCCGCTCCCCTGGATACCTGGACGATGTTGGTGGGTATGGCTAAATACCTCAGCCGGGTAGGCAAACCGGTGCGGCGATCGCATCTACTAGAGCGCCTGCAGATTTGCGATCGCAGCCTAGATATTGGCCTCGATTGCCTGACTACCATGGGCTTTACGATCCAGCCGGAAGGACCTGAGCTCATAATCCAGCAGCGAAGCCAGCCACTGACCCCAGGTCGTATCCGCCCATTCCTAGCGGCTTTGCAGGAAGAAGCCTTTCGGCGTCACTACTTCTATCAAGTCCCCCCCGAAATCTTACAGACCATGGCCCAACAGAGCCTCAATTGATCCCGGCCTGATGTTCACACTTAAACCCTCGAGCCTGCCACGCAACCAGATCCACAGAGGCCAGTGGAACCACCTGACGGCAACGGCGATGATATCCCTGGCTCAAGATGGCCCATAGACCGCTGCGCGTAACATCCAACCCCGTCTTGAGCCAACTCTCCTGATTACCAGGGATGCCCTGCTCCTCTACCAGCTCCAAGGTCGTCCAGATGCCATGGCTGCCAAAGAGAATCCGCGCCATAGCGTAGGCACGAGGAGCATGCCCCGGAGAGGTAATCAACTGCACATGACGCATCCCCCACTCCTCTAAGATGGGCAGACTATAGGCTAGATTTTCGAAGGTGGACTCAGCACATTTCTCCAGCCAAACTTGGTCTAGGTCAGCCCCTGCACGCTCAAATAGGATACGAATACAAGGATCTAGCGAGCCGCGAGAAATCAATAAAGGCCGCGGTAAGGCATGCTCTGCGGCATAGATTTCCCGGCGAATACTTCCTCCCAGCACCAGAGTGGCCTCTGCAGGAGTCTGAGCTGCCATGACCAGGCGATAGCCTGTCACCATCACCCAGGTGACCAATAGAGCCACCACAGCTAGCCCCAGTCGGCGTCGCCAGCGTCGCTGGATTCTCTGGCTCATGCTTCCTCCATACAATTGAGGCCTGGTCAAAAATCTTAGAACTAGATTGAGATCACCCAACTTGGCAGGTTCGTCAGCTAGACTAAAGCTCAGAGAGCGGGGGCACCTCTGGGTCAAGGACATTGGCAGTTTAGCCATTTGTTGCCAATTCCCCGCAACTAATCTCCATCGCTTAGCCCCCCGCTCTTAGACAACTTCAGTTGTATCTGTAGCGACTGCTCCGCACCGTCATAGATTCCAGCCTAGATGACTTTTCCTACTGATCTCCGGCACCTATCCTCCACTCCAGTCTTCAGCAACGCTATTACCCGCATGGGGCAACCTCTGATTATAGCCATAGTAGCCTTGGGCCTCCCCGTCCAGCTTGGAGGCGAACCGGCCCAAGCTGAGATGGACGATAGCTTCGAAGACAGCTATAAGGTAACCCTGGATGAAGCCTGGCAGATTGTTCACCGGGAATACGTTGACAACAGCTTTAACCACGTCGATTGGCAAGCTACCCGTCAGCGCCTATTGGGGCGCGAATACACCTCACGGCAGCAAGCCTATGCTGCCCTCAGGGGCGCCCTACGCCAACTCGATGATCCCTACACTCGCTTTCTCGAGCCCGAGGAATATGCGGCCTTGACCGAACAGACCGCAGGTGAGGTGTCTGGCATTGGCTTGCGGTTGCGCCGAGATAGCAGCACCCAGACAGTTTTAGTCACAGAGGTCGTCCCTGACTCTCCGGCTGATGAGGCTGGCCTGCAGGTAGGAGACCATATTGTCATGGTGGATGGCCAATCGACTGAGCGCCTGACGGCAGAAGGGGTGTCTCAGCTGTTGCGGGGAGCCGACAGTAGTCAAGTCACCCTCAGCATCTCTCGCAACGGTGGCCAACCTCGCACCCTGATTCTCCACAGAACCCGCTTAGAAGTCTCTAGTGTCGAATATCGAGTCACTCAGCAAGGCAATCGTCGGCTTGGCTATGTGCGGCTGCTAGAATTCAATGCCCACTCCACCGAACAGATGGCCGCAGCAATCGAGGCGTTGATGGATCAACAGGTCGAGGGCTTTATTCTGGATCTACGAGACAATCCAGGGGGATTGCTGCAGGCTAGCATTGAAATTAGCCGACTGTGGTTGCAGCGAGGGGCCATTGTGCGCACTCAAGACCGTGATGGACAGCAGGAGTCGATTTTAGCTAATCGCACTGCGTTGACTGATCTACCCTTGACAGTCTTAGTAGACGGCCGCTCCGCCAGTTCCAGTGAAATCTTGACAGGGGCCCTGCGCGACAATGATCGAGCCACGGTGGTGGGAAGCCCCACCTTCGGTAAGGCCCTAGTGCAATCCCTCCATGGACTCTCCGATGGCTCAGGTCTGACAGTGACGGTGGCGCATTACTACACTCCCAATGGCACCGATATTAGCCGTAAGGGTATTGCACCGGATGTGGTGGTTACTCTGTCAGAGCAAGAGCGCCGCACCCTGTTCAACAATCCCCAACGATTGGGAACCGAGGCCGATCCCCAGTATATGAGGGCGGCTAATTTGCTAGACCAGATCATTGCAGCCCAGGAGCAATCGCCTCAGCAAGCCACAAGCACAGAACCTTCCTCCAGTCGCCTGGGTCAGGTTGCTAATTAACAATTACCGCAACTCACAGAACTTCCGCACCCGATCAAATTCGGGATCCTGCCAGGAGTAGGCGAAATGGCTGAGGCTATCGATCTGGGGTAAGGCCCGCTGAATAGCGTCCATCTGAGTCTCCAGGGCCGGACGATTGTTGCCAGGTCGTCCCCACACTCCAGCAAGGGCGGGTTCTACAAAGCGCTCACTGCCTGACCCAGCCGTATTGATGACCCGACGAATGTCATCCAAAATGCAACCGGTATGGCCACAGACGCTGTAGGCCATAGGATGCCAAGACATAGTTCTGGGAAATCGATCCCAATATTGCAGACGAGAATCATAGCCGCCACTGCCCACGGTACGATTGCCATCTGGGAAAAATACGACTCCAGCTTCAATCCCCTGTTGTTGGACTGGCTGAGATATTTGCCCCAAGAAGTCGATCACTCCCTGCACCGCATGGGCGACACTGAAGCGCCACAGCTCATTTTGAAGTTGCAGCCGTCGAGTCGCTAGGGTTTGCGCCTCGACATCGTCGGGAGGCATCCGGCTTTGCCACAGGGGCGGGCCTTCCTCTGGAAAGAGTTGATCGACCTCGCTCAGATCCGCTTCTAGCAGATAGCCGCGGCTGAGGAAGCGACGCATGAGTTCACGCCCCTTACGGTTTAGAGCCCGCTGAAAGAACGACCGCCGAGAGGCATCGCCGTAAATCCAGAGATCCTGGACTTTTGAGGCCACTGAATTAGCACCAGTGCCTCGAGGATAGCGCACATAGTCAAACAGGACACCATCGGGACGCCGCTGTAGCACTGCCTGTATGAAGCGCTGGTAGTCTTGCTGGGCTAGGGGATGATAAGGGTCGACGAATACCTCGTCGGGATTGCTGGTCAACCCTAGATTGGCAGCCGTCAGGCTATCTTGGCCGCGGCCATTTCGAGCCAATACGGATTGCCGGTCAGAGCGTTGGGTGTACGAGAAGCCAAAATTGAGGGTGAATACCCAGGCATATACTTGCAGTCCCCGGTCTCGCCCCTTGGTAATGGCCTCTGCCAGGAGATCTCGTCGTTCATAGCCGGGAGTTTGGACGACAGTGGGCCAGACGGTGGGATTATCTGCCTGGGGGAGCAGGACTTGGCCATTGTAAAACACCTCGACGTAGACCTGGTTATAGCCCAAGTTAACGATGCGATCGAGGACAGCCTCTAGAATGCCGGGCTGTAAATCACAGGGATAGAGACGGAGCCAAACGCTTTGCTGGCGTGGCCAGGTACGGCTGCGACACTGACGCAGGGTATCTGCGTGCTGTTGCCAGGTCATCTCATACTGCTGTTTAGCCTCGGCGTCTCCAGTGAAGGCAGCTCGGCGTAAGGTTTCCTTCTCGAC
Source organism: Halomicronema hongdechloris C2206 (assembly GCF_002075285.3). GTDB lineage: Bacteria > Cyanobacteriota > Cyanobacteriia > Phormidesmidales > Phormidesmidaceae > Halomicronema_B > Halomicronema_B hongdechloris. The sequence continues at coordinate 29,716 of NZ_CP021983.2, forward strand.
AGCAGTGGACTGGGAGACTTGGCAGTAGCGATTCAGCTGCTGCGCCACCACAGTCGTGGGGTGAAACAGCCCAGTTACCAGCAATAGGGCGGTTTGTCCCAGGATAAAGGGAGGAAGGCACCAGTGGCGGAATCGATTCAAAGACCAGAGGAACTGCGGTTTGACGTTCACCAACCGTATGCTCAAAGGGGCTGCGCCTCAGCTTAGCATCGCTATTCTGAAATAGGGGACTCCTCTTCACAGCTATCGGTTTCCAGAAAGGCCTCCAGTAGCGATCGCAACTTCATGCGCTGGATGTAGGGCCAGCCTCCATGGACTTCAATATCCCGTAGGAAGGCATACAGACGTTGGCGATTAGTGGGTAAAGCCTCTCGAAATAGAGTATCCCGAATATCCCGGTGAAGCCCCTCTAATAGCCGTAGAAGTTGCAGCAGGGCGAGACTATCTCCTCGGTGAGCCGCTGCAGTTTTTTCGACTTGCTCAACAATTTGTTGCAAATCAGCAGGTAGGGCGTGATCGAGGTTGAACTGGAGACGATCGCTCATGGCTTGGGATTAGCTCCCTCAGTACTTCTCAACTTTACTGGCATAGCCCCAGTTGGAGCCCCGTCAATGCTTAGCATCATCAGGGCTTTACAGTTGGCATTAGCCCTTGATCTTGCTAGTGCAAGTTCTATTGTGGCCCGATAGATTAGGCATTGTCCGCCAACGACGGGCCGGGAATTGAAACGCTGAGATGGGAGAGCCAGGCTGGAGCAACCGGAATAGACAGCCCGAATAGTCACAACGCCATGTAGAATGCTTACTTGAGGCTCTGTCAAGTCTTCATCCATTTTGGTAAGAGGAGGGTTGTTGAAGTCAACTTCAACCATGCTTTAGAGACTGTCTCGAGGATCTGCCCTCGACAGTTGTCCCTGGCGGAAGCTAGGTCGATAGTCCATTAACTGCATTTGGGTAAGTTCAGGTCAAGGGTGTTTACGAAGGTACTCAGCCATAGCCTAGTCTCAGCATAAACTCAGATTATGCCAGCCTTAGCGGCTGCTGGATTTATGTTAGGTCATGGCATGGTGTCTTCTCCATTCTCACTCGAAGCCAGGCTTACCCCTTCACCGCATGTCAGAGCCATATTTCCATTGATTGAATACCTACGCTGACAGAGATTTTTTATATCGATTTGAGGTTGACCATGAGGTATCGTGCCCTATTAGTTGCGTTCTTGGCTCTCTGCCTGAGTGTCTTGACGGCTTGCAGCGAAGGCCCGGTCGCAACGAGTGATGCTCCCCTGACCTACGATCAGATCAAGGACACGGGGCTGGCGAATAAATGTCCCCAGATTTCGTCCACCCGTCGTGGTGATATCCCCCTTGAGCAGGATCGGTCCTACAAAATTGTAGACATGTGCCTGGAACCCACTAGCTATTTCATCAAGGAGGAGCCCACCAGTAAGCGTAAGGAAGCGGAGTTTATTCCTGGTAAGATCCTGACTCGCAAGACGTCGAGTCTAGACCAGGTATTTGGCGATCTGGTGAAAGAAGATGATGATAGTCTCACCTTCTATGAGAAGGGCGGCTTCGATTTCCAGGCAACGACTGTACAACTACCTGGTGGTGAGCAAGAGCCCTTCCTGTTTACAGTGAAGGGACTGGTGGCGCACTCTCAGCCAGGATTGGCAGCCGTCACGACTTCTACCGACTTAGAGGGTGATTATCGGGTACCGTCCTACCGCACCTCTAATTTCCTCGATCCCAGAGGTCGTGGTCTGGCCACTGGCTATGACGCAGCAGTAGGACTTCCGGCCCGCAGTGACAGTGAAGAACTGCGTCGAGAAAACACCAAAGCCTTCGACGTAGGGCAAGGTCATATCTCCCTACAGATTTCTCAGATAGATGGCTACACCGGTGAAATCGCCGGCACCTTCGAGGCACTACAGCCCTCTGACACTGATCTGGGAGCCGATGAGCCGGTTGATGTAAAGATTCAAGGATTCTTCTATGGCCGGGTGGAGTCATCGGAAGCCTAGTATCTGCGGGAGAGTATTCTCTGAATCGACTTGATTTCGGTTTAGATTATGGCAACGGGGGAGCATTGCTCCCCCATTTTTGTCTTTTGCCAGAGTTCCTAGCTCCCGTTCCTCTCATTACAATTAGTTAAAGACTCCACATCATCCCCAAGTCGCTGTCGTTGGGGCTGTTTCGGCTGCGCTGTTGGCAAATCTATGGCTTTCTCTTCCATTACTCGCGCCTTGGGGCGTTCCCCGTTAACTGCTGATCTCCTCGATAAGCTGCAACGGCAGTCCTGGCTCAGATTGACTGGAGCAGCTCGACTGCCGCGGGGATTAGTGGTATCGGCTCTAGCCCAGAGCCGCTCCAGCCCTTTACTAGTGATGACGGCCACCCTGGAAGAGGCGGGGCGCTGGTCTGCCCAGTTAGAAGCCATGGGATGGACGACAGTGCATTTCTATCCCACCTCTGAGGCCTCTCCCTATGAGCCCTTCGATCAAGAGTCGGAGATGACTTGGGGGCAGTTGCAGGTGTTAGCCGATTTACTGCGACGGCCGACGACAGTAACAGATCCCATTGCCCTGGTGGCTACGGAGCGAGCGCTACAGCCCCATCTCCCGCCGGTGGAGGTCCTGCGCACCTACTGCTTGACCTTGGCAGCAGGGCAGGAGCTGAATCTAAAGCAGTTGAGTCAACACCTAGCTCGATTGGGCTATGACAAGGTGTCTACGGTAGAGATGGAAGGACAATGGGCTCGCCGGGGAGACATTGTTGATGTATTTCCGGTGGCTTCGGAGTTACCGGTGCGCCTGGAACTGTTTGGCGATGACCTGGAAAGACTGCGAGAGTTTGATCCAGCCAGCCAACGATCTCTGGATGCAGTGTCTCAGGTGGTACTGACACCGACAGACTATGCTCCCATTATCCTGGATGGGTTAGAGCAGCAGGGGAAGGTAACTGCTGTGCTCTCATCGGCCGAGCAAGATGCCCTGGCCCAAGGACAACGACCTGAGGGATTGCGACGATGGCTGGGGTTGGCCTTTCCTAGGGTGGCGTCGCTGCTGGATTATGTGCCTGAGAATACGGTCATTGCCCTGGATGAGCCAGATCAGTGTCGCGCTCACGGAGAGCAGTGGCTGGAACATGTGGAGGAACACTGGCAAGATCTAGACCAGGCGGCTAGACCCCTGTCTCCGCCAAGACTCCACCGTTGCTTCGATAATGTCTTGGCGGATCTAGAGATTTTCCCGCATCTCTACCTGTCAGAGATCGCTGAAGAGGGCCATGGCTTTAACCTGGCGAGTCGACCGGTACCGGCCATTCCCCATCAATTTGGCAAGTTGGCGGAGACGATTCGGCAACAACGCGATCGCACCTTTGCCATCTGGCTCCTATCGGCTCAACCCTCGCGCTCTGTTTCCCTACTGCAGGAGCACGATTGTCCGGCTCAGTTTATTCCCAATCCCCGCGACTATGGGGCCATCGACAAACTCCAGGGCCAACATACCCCTGTCGCCGTGAAGTATTCTGGCTTGGCCGAGGTAGAAGGCTTCATCCTGCCTACCTTTCGGATGGTGGTAGTCACCGACCGAGAATTCTTTGGTCAACACACCCTGGCCACCCCAGGCTATGTGCGCAAGCGACGGCGGGCCGCCTCGAAGCAGGTGGATCCCAACAAGATGAAGCCGGGGGACTATGTGGTCCACCGCAGCCATGGCATCGGTCGCTTTCTACGGCTAGAGAGTTTGACTGTCAGCCAGGAAACCCGCGAATACCTGGTGATTCAATACGCCGACGGCTTGCTACGAGTGGCCGCTGATCAAGTCGGCGCCCTCTCTCGCTACCGGGCCACGAGTGAAGGCGCCCCCACCCTGAACAAGATGTCGGGCAAAGCCTGGGAGAAGACCAAGGGTAAGGCCCGCAAGGCAATTAAGAAGGTGGCGGTCGACCTACTGAAGCTCTATGCCCAACGAGCCAAACTGGAAGGGGTGGCTTATCCGGCAGATATGCCTTGGCAGGAGGAATTGGAAGATTCCTTTCCCTACCAGCCGACTCCGGATCAGCTCAAGGCGGTGCAGGATGTGAAGCGGGACATGGAGAGCCCTCGTCCCATGGATCGACTGGTATGTGGGGATGTGGGCTTCGGCAAGACCGAGGTGGCCCTGCGAGCCATCTTCAAGGCGGTGACGGCCCATCGGCAAGTGGCTCTGCTGGCGCCCACGACGATTCTGACCCAACAGCATTACCACACCCTGAAGGAACGGTTTGCCCCCTATCCGATCCAGGTGAGACTGCTGAACCGCTTTCGCACCGCCGAAGAAAAGAAAGCCATCTTAGCGCGTCTAGCCACGGGGGAACTCGATGTGGTGGTGGGTACCCACCAGTTGTTGGGGAAAGGAGTCAAGTTCAAGGACTTGGGCTTGTTGGTGGTAGATGAGGAACAGCGTTTCGGCGTCAACCAAAAGGAAAAGATCAAGACCCTTAAAGCTCAGGTGGATGTGCTTACTCTTAGCGCCACCCCGATCCCCCGCACCCTCTATATGGCTCTGTCTGGGGTGCGGGAGATGAGCCTGATTACTACCCCACCGCCGTCTCGGCGTCCGATTAAGACCCATCTTGCTCCCTATGACCCGGAGGCGGTGCGGGCCGCCATTCGCCAGGAGCTAGACCGGGGCGGACAAGTCTTCTATGTTGTCCCCCGGGTAGAGGGCATCGAGGAGATTCTGGAGCGGTTGCGGCAGTGGGTGCCAGGGGCGCGGCTGACCCTAGCCCATGGGCAGATGCCGGAGGGGGAATTGGAATCCACCATGCTCAGCTTTAGCAATGGGGAGGCCGATATCCTGGTGTGTACCACTATCATCGAGTCGGGGCTGGATATTCCTCGGGTGAATACGATCCTAGTGGAAGATGCCCACCGCTTCGGCCTGTCCCAGCTGTACCAGCTGCGGGGGCGAGTAGGGCGAGCCGGGATTCAGGCCCATGCTTGGTTGTTCTATCCCCGGCAACAGGCCCTGACGGAGAAGGCACGACGGCGGCTACGGGCAATTCAGGAATTTACCCAGTTGGGATCGGGCTATCAATTGGCCCTGCGAGACATGGAAATTCGGGGGGTCGGCAATTTATTGGGGGCAGAGCAGTCGGGTCAGATGGATGCCATTGGCTTTGATCTGTATACCGATATGCTGGAGGAGGCCTTTGCTGAGATTCGGGGTCAGGAAATTCCTCAGGTGGAGGATACTCAGGTGGATCTGCCGGTGACGGCCTTTATCCCCAGTAACTATATTCCGGAGCTGGAGCAGAAGATGAGTGCCTATCGCTCCTTGGCGGCAGCTAGCAGTCAGGTGGAGTTGACCCAACTGGTGGCAGACTTGAGTGATCGCTATGGGCCAATTCCCCACGCCACAGAACAGTTAATTCGGGTGCTAGCGTTGAAGCAGATTGCTAAGAGTTTGGGCTTTGCCCGGATTAAGCCGGAAGGCAAACAACATGTGGTGATGGAAACGCCGATGGAGGAACCGGCTTGGAAGCGACTGCAGGAAGGCTTGCCTAGCCATCTAAGGCCCCGCTTTGTCTATGCCCCGGGCAAGGTGATCGTGCGGGGACTAGGGGTGCTGAAACCGGATAAGCAGCTGGAGAATCTCACTACCTGGCTGACGGGGATGCAGGGAGCATTACCGACCTCAACCCCAGGCTAGCCATCTAGCCTTTGCCGCTGACGGTATGATGGCTCTGTTGTTCTAGTGACCAGTGATGACGTTACCGTTTGACTCCATTGATGTGGACGCTCTGGCCCGGCGTTTACCGTCTGAGGCTGAAACCTTGCAGTTGATCGATGTGCGGGAACCTGATGAAGTTGCGATCGCATCTCTGCCGGGCTTCCAGGTACTGCCCCTGAGCCAATACCAGGACTGGGCCGCCCAGATCCACCAACGCTTTGAGACCGAGCGAGAAACCATTGTCATGTGTCACCACGGCACGCGCTCTGCTCGCATGTGCCAGTGGCTCGTGCAGCAGGGCTTTACCAACGTGAAAAATCTTAGTGGCGGCATCGATGCCTACGCCTGTCAGGTCGATCCATCGATACCTCGCTATTGAGTCCCTCCTGAAGACAACCAAAGATCACTCCCTAGTTTGGGCGTAACAGCCATTCCCAGCACCTGCAGTTGACCATGCAGGCATCGCCGTACTGTCCACTACATCACTTTCCCACTGGCTCGATCCCCTTGGTTTAGTTTTCCGAGAAACGCACCCGTGCTGGAATTCATCACCCTCACATCTATGCCAGCTATTTCACCGCCGGGTATTTGCCCAGCCGCACCACCGTCGGCGTGACCGCCCTAGCTGGCTATGGCGACGTTGAGATCGATCTGATTGCCTACTGCGGCACCTGAGCCATCGCTGGCCCAGCAACTGTCACCGCGGTCGTATCAGGAGGCTGCACCCGTTGTAAAAACTGCTTCAAAGCCTCACCCTCAATCACCTCATCGGCCAGCAGCGTTTCAGCCACCGTCTCCAGCAAAGCATGATTGGCCTGCAAGATCGCCAAGGCCTGCTGATGTCCCTGCTCCACCAGCCCCTTGACTTCGGCATCAATCGCCTTGGCCGTCTCATTACTCACCGCACGACGAACATTAGCCAACCCATCCTCCAGAAACTGACCCCGTTGGCTGCGATCATAGGCCAGAGGTCCCAGCACCTTACTCATGCCAAAGCTGGTCACCATCTGTTCCGCTAGATCTGTAGCCCGTTTGAGATCATTAGCAGCCCCCGTCGTTACCCTGCCGAATACCAATTCCTCAGCTGAGCGACCTCCCAACAAGGTGGCAATTTGCCCTCTCAGCTCCATCTCATCCCGCAGAAAGCGCTCCTCCGTCGGCAACTGTAACGTGTAGCCTAGAGCCGCCATGCCCCGCGGCACGATCGAAATCTTTTCTACCCGGTCAGTGCCCGGCATCACCGCCCCTACCAACGCGTGACCCACCTCGTGATAGGCTACGATCCGCTTTTCTCGATCGCTCAGCGCCCGGCTCTTCTTCTCCAACCCCGCGATTACCCGTTCAATGGCCTCGTCAAAGTCAGACTGGGTCACTGCTGTGTGCCCATGGCGGGCTGCCAACAGGGCCGCCTCATTCACTAAATTGGCCAAATCGGCTCCAGCAAACCCAGGGGTGCGCATGGCAACGGTTCTCAGCTCGACATCCTCCGCCAGTCTCACCCCCTGAGCATGAATGTGTAGAATCGCTTCTCGCCCTCTCAAATCAGGCCGATCTACCAACACCTGACGGTCAAAGCGCCCTGGTCGCAGCAACGCTGGATCTAGGCTCTCGGGCCGGTTCGTAGCTGCCAGCACGATAACTGTCGTCTCACTGGCATTAAATCCATCCATTTCCGTCAAGAGCTGGTTCAGCGTCTGCTCCCGCTCATCGTTCCCCCCATAGAAACCGCCAGTGCTACGCGACTTACCGATGGCATCCAACTCGTCGATGAAAATAATACAGGGAGACTGCTTCTTAGCCTGCTCAAATAGATCTCGAACCCGCGACGAACCAACCCCCACAAACATCTCCACAAATTCTGAGCCAGAAATACTGAAGAAAGGGACCCCAGCCTCTCCAGCCACAGCCTTAGCCAATAGAGTCTTTCCCGTCCCTGGGGGCCCCACCAACAATACTCCCTTGGGAATGCGTGCCCCCAACTGAGTAAATCGCCCTGGCGTCTTGAGAAAGTCGACAATTTCCACCAACTCCGCCTTGGCCTCGTCGACTCCAGCCACATCATCAAATGTTATCTTGGCCGTTTCCCCTTCCACGTACACTCGGGCCCGGCTTTTGCCGATAGACAATGCCCCCTGAGTACCACCTCCTCTGGCCAAGAATAGGCGCCAGACCGCCACGAAGATCAATGGGGGAATAATCCAGCCCAGCAAGTTGGTAAACCATTGATTCTTAGGAGGAGGCACCGCCGCAAATTCAACCCCATTCTCTTCGAGTAAATTAGGCAATTGCAGATCAAAAATCGGGGTAGTGGCGTAGACCTCGCCGGGGTTGCCCTGGTCATCGCGCACCTGATAGCGAATCTCATCTTGACCCACCGATGCCCGCAGCACCTCATGGTCCTGCACCCGGTGGATAAACATGCTATAGGGTTCCCGAGGAATCTGAGTGCTGAAATTACTCGGCAAGAACAATGACAGGACTAACAAACCACTCAACACGATAAATACGATATTGAGGATTTGGCGCGTCCGCGGTGGTTGGGGATCCTTCTTAACAGCCATAGCCCTACTCCACTAATTCTCACGGGCAGTCACATCAATCACTGGTCCGTCTGACTTCTCCTGAGGCCTGGTCTGGGTGGAGCGCCCAAGCCAGTCCATAGCCATCTGGGAGAGTTCACTGACCAATAGAGTTATGAGCAAACCATCATCAATCCAGCCCACAATAGGGATGATATCTGGGGCAATATCAATCGGGCTCAGCAGGTACAGCACAGTGCCTACAATTAAGAGCCAGCGAAATCTACTGTTTCGCAGCACCTGGCGATACCAGGTATAAAAGGACTGGATGGGGGATCGCATAATACAGCTGGATTGACGACTACTTCCCTATAGTGCCAAGGGATGTGGCCGGGGTGAGGGGTGAGATCCCTCCTTACCGAAGGGCGGATCTCCGCCGATGATGTTGCTTTCGGGATTGATCTGGCCATGACCACAGTGCTCTCCCTAGGTAAACTCCTGACATCCTATGGGCTCACTCCTGGCCGGGGCTGGTTGTTGGCAGCCCTAGGGGGCGTTCTTATGGCCATGGCTCCCGCTCCCTTGGGGCTATGGCCCCTAGCCTGGCTGGCATTAGTTCCTCTGTGGCGACTGCTCGCCCAACCGCAGACAACCTATGGCCGCGCCCTGCGGTACGGGAGCATTTGGGGGATGGCCTACAATGGTATTGCCCTGGCCTGGATTACTCATCTTCATCCCCTGACCTGGATGGGAGTTCCTTGGTTAGGCAGTCTAGGCATTGCGCTATTTGCCTGGGGAGCAATTGTTCTCTGGGGAGCAATTCTGGTCATGGTCTGGTCCCTGGCCATGGTTTGGTGTCATCGCTACTACCCTACTGTCACCCGACTGCTACTGGGCGTAGGGCTATGGTGTCTTCTAGAGAGCCTCTGGTCAGCGAGTCCCCTCACTTGGACATCGCTATCGTTTACTCAGAGCCCTGGTAATCTCTGGATCTTGCACCTAGGGCGGTTGTCCGGTCAGTTTACCGTCACCGCTGTCATCGTGGCAGTTAACGGTTGCTTGGCAGAGATCTGGCACCAGCAGCGGAACCGTCGCCATGTCCTGGGCCTAGCTGTCCTAGCACTGCTTATCGGCAGCCATGCCATCGGCTGGGGACTCTATCGTCAACCCCTGGCTGATACCGCTCACAATGCCATCGAAGTTGGCATTATTCAAGGCAACGTGCCAACTCGAATTAAGCTCACCCCAGCTGGGGTTCGCCTGGCACTGAGACGCTATGCCGAGGGGTATCGCACTCTTGCGACTGCTGGGGTAGATGCAGTGCTCACCCCAGAAGGGGCACTTCCCTTTGCTTGGGGAACTGACTTTTCCCAGCGCACCGATCTCTATCAAGCTGTACGGCAGCTCAAGGTGCCGCTCTGGCTAGGAGCCTTTGGTCCGGTGGCCGACGAGCATCTGGCCCAGAGCCTGCTAACCATCACCGGAGATGGTCAGGTCACGGGTCGCTACGACAAGGTGAAGTTGGTACCTCTGGGTGAATACATTCCCCTGGAATCCATACTCAGCCAGCTGATTAATCGACTGTCGCCTCTCGAGAGTTATCTGGTACCAGGTTCCCCAGATCAACGCTTCCAGACTCCCTTTGGCCCTGCCATCGTCGGTATTTGTTACGAATCAGTCTACGGCCACCAATTTCGGCGCCAGGCGGTTCAAGGGGGACGATTTATTCTCACTGCCTCCAACAATGATCCCTATCCCTCTGGGATGATGGCTCAGCACCATGCTCAGGATCTGATGCGAGCCATAGAGACGGATCGCTGGGCTGCCCGCGCCACCAATACAGGCTTATCTGGGGTGGTGGATCCCCATGGTCATACCCTCTGGCTTTCCCAGCCGAATACTTATACGGTTCACCGGCATACCATCTACCAACGCCAGACCCGTACTCTCTATGTGCGCTGGGGTAATTGGTTAACACTAGGGTTAATAGGACTAGCAGGAATTAGCTTGATTTGGCCGCAGCGGAATTCCTCAGCTACTTCTTAGAGACTCCCGAACCTAGCTGAGAGGATATTTGGAAAGTACCCTGCAACCTTGCTCCAGACTGGATTCTGGCCAACAGAGTCGTACGCTCTAAAACGCTTGCCCTGCAGGGCTTTCAGCCGAGTTTTCAAATATCCTCTGAGGTTGTCCAAGGGCTAATCAACGATAACCGTGGTGACGGCTAGGTGTTTTCTGATCAGAATCGGTATAGTAGATAAACGTAGATGGCCGCATCAAGATAGTTGAGTGCAGTGTTGGCCAGATAGCTGAAGACAGTCATTTGGCGCTAAAGCTAGAGAGCTATCTGGCGCACAACTGCCCCCAATTTCATGGCATTTGCTAGAGACCTGTAGATGATCGTCAGTCGCTAATCGTCTCTCTAAGTTTAAATCAGGGTGCTCAGCCTGCGGGTTAGCAACTAATAACATTGATGACGAGCACCATGTATGCCTTTGCCAGCGAGCACACCCTCCATTATCAGATTACAAACGACACCAGCGGATATCGACTGAGTCTATGGGAAATGGCAGCCCATCCCGAGGGACGCCCAAAACCCTATCTCTATCGGATTAATTACAGTCTGGCCTCCTGGGAAGAGGCTCAAGCCTTATTAAGGCAACATCTTGCCCTGAATGGTATGGACTGCGTCAGCGACCTAACCCTGCCTCGTCAGGGCAAGGTACGGATCTTGCCTCATCCAACCTGGAGCCTAGAGGCCTAACAATAACTGGGTGACGCCACTAAAGTTAGCTGGATTGCTCTCTGCCGATAGACCTAGGTGAGCTGTGTTTAGAATTCGTCGTCGCTATAGTTGTAGCTATTAGCAGCAGTCTCGTTGTCCCGCCGAGAGCCTAACAGGTCTAGCCGATCCACGCGAACCACAGGTCGCGAGCGTGGTACACCAGTCGTTCGATCTTGCCAGTGGTCAAACTTTAAGGAACCATTGACGCCAATTAAGCTGCCCTTACGGATATAATTAGCGGCGATTTCGGCGTCACGACCCCAGAGTTCCAAGTTAAACCAATCAGGTTGATCACTGTTACGGGAGCGGCGGCGTACCGCTAAGGTCAAATTGCAGACGACATTGCCCGACTCGAAATATTTCACATCGGGATCTCTGCCAGCGCGACCGACCAGGGTAACGACATTAATACTCATAGGCTTATCTAGGGGTAATCCAAGGGGAATGACCGGGTTGCCAGGACCAGTCTCAAGCGTTAGTAGCTGTCTACCAGATAACTGTCTACCAGATAACTGTCTAAGGGCGGCTATTGGCCGATGCTGACCCCCCTGAAGCTGTCTGGCTAGCGTTATCCTAGTGTGACATCTTGCCAGGGGAACTGTACTGGCCGTGAATGAAATCAATCCTAATATAGCCACCGCCACCATGCTTTGTGCGGTGGCGAGCCAGTCAGCCCCCTAGACTGGGCTATTGGACGATCAACCATGTCCTAAGCTGACTGGCCAGCGCTATATCTACTATCCATCAAGGTCAGGCTTGGATCTGGGGTTCGCCTTGGTAAAACCTCTAGTCTGGACTGAGGCTCGGCGAATTCCTGGGAACTCATCGGCTAGGGAATCTCTCTAAATGTTTGAGTGTTTGAGAGCATCTTGAGAGCAGTGCTACAGACAATTGAACCATGTTTTTCTCTAAATAAAGGCTAGAGGTTGACTAGACGGCCTGATACGAAACGTAATAGAATCCACATCGACAGATTTTCCCTTCCCTTCGCATTCGGGGGCATATAGGCTAGTGGCTCTGTTTGACCGATTTTCTTTCTCTCGCGACATGGGTATTGACCTGGGAACAGCCAATACTCTGGTGTATGTATCTGGCAAGGGGGTCGTCTTGCAGGAACCCTCTGTCGTAGCCATGGACCAGGCCTCTAAAAAGCCGTTGGCGGTTGGCGAAGAAGCTAAGCAAATGTTGGGCCGAACCCCCGGCAATGTTGTGGCGCTACGGCCCTTACGAGACGGGGTAATCGCCGATTTCGATACCGCTGAGCTCATGCTCAAGCACTTTATCCGTCAGGTTCATGAAGGCCGGACCCTGGTATCTCCCCGCATTGTGATTGGTATTCCCAGTGGTGTCACCGGGGTAGAGCGGCGAGCCGTGATGGATGCGGCTCAACAAGCTGGCGCTCGCACTGTCTACTTGATTGATGAACCGGTTGCCGCTGCCATTGGGGCTGGTTTGCCAGTGGCTGAACCCACAGGCAATATGATTATCGACATTGGTGGAGGTACCACTGAAGTCGCAGTACTGAGCTTGCAGGGCACCGTGTTGAGCGAGTCGGTCCGGGTGGCTGGGGACGAACTCAGTGAAGCGATTTCTCAGTATATGAAGAAGGTCCACAATCTCGTGATTGGTGAGCGTACGGCCGAAGAAATTAAGATTCGTATCGGTTCTGCCTACCCTGCTCCCGATGATAGTGACCTGTCGATGGATGTGCGGGGTCTGCATCAGTTGTCTGGTTTGCCCCGTACTGTAACGGTCAAGAGCGGTGAGATTCGTGAGAGCATGGCCGAACCTTTATCGGTCATTATTGAGGCAGTAAAGCGCACCCTAGAGCGAACTCCTCCTGAATTAGCGGCGGATATCATCGATCGAGGCATTATGTTGGCTGGAGGAGGGGCTCTGTTGATGGGCCTCGATACCTTGATCAGCCATGAGACGGGAATTGTGGTCCACGTTGCTCCTGATCCTCTGAGTTGTGTAGTGTTGGGAACAGGGCGTGTGTTAGAGAACTTCAGCCAGCTAGAGCGAGTCTTTAGCGGCCGCTCTGGCTTGTAGTGATCCTAAACAATGGCTATGTTTGCGCTGCGTCGGTGGTGGAATCGACATGCCCTTCAGGCAGGACTTATTGTGCTTGCTGTAGGCACTGCTTGGGCTGTGCGGCAGCAGGAGGGAGGCATGCTTTACGACGCCTATCGCTGGATCACTCAGCCTCTGCAGCCTGGTCTTCCAAGTGAGCAAGTTTTGCAAGATCGCTATGTGCTGGAGTTACAGCAACGCATCATAGAATTGGAGAATCAAAATCGCTCCCTGCGAAATCTGCTGGACTATAACGGGTCGCTTCAGTCTCGGGGGATTCCTGCCGCTGTTATTGGTCGTAGCGCTGATTATTGGTGGCAGCAAGTCACCTTAAATCGAGGGCAGCGCGATGGTATTAATGTTGGCTATATCGTCACCGGACCGGGAGGATTGGTGGGACGGGTCAGCCAAGTATCAGCCCATACGAGTCAAGTCTTGTTGATTAGTGATCCCACCAGTCGCGTCGGGGCTACCGTGAGCCGCAGCCGGGTCATGGGCTATATCCGTGGCAAATCTGGCGAGCGAGTGGTGATGGAATTTTTTGATAAGTCTTTAGATGTGAAGGTGGGGGATGTAGTGTCCACCTCTGCCTACAGCCATCGCTTTCCGGCTGATGTCCCCATCGGTCGAATTGAGTCGCTGGATCTCAATAAGAGCCCTGCCCCTGAAGCTGTGATTAAGCTCTCGGCACCTCTCAACCAGCTGGAATGGGTGACGGTTCATCGATTTTCCCCCGCCGAGGACGAGTTTGATCCGATGGCTGATCCCCTCTCAGAAGAGTCGGCTCAGCCATGACCTCTACACTCCCACAATCCCCCACGGCTGTTTGGAAGTCGCGACTGTTGAATTGGTCCCTGACCGTAGCCTCCGTGTGTGGTTGTTTGTTTCTACTACCGGTGCGCGTACCGGGTATGGAGTTACTGGGAGTAACCCCGAATTGGCTCTTGATTTGGGTGGTTGCTTGGAGTGTGAAGCGATCGGCCTTTCAGGGGGCTGTGGCTGGATTGGTGTTGGGATTATTGCAGGATGCGATGACGGCTGATTTTCCTACCCACACCCTAGGGTTAGTGATAGTGGGTGTCTTGACCGGGCAGTTACAGAAGCAACGGTTTATTCAAGAGGATATCGTCTCGGTAGCGCTGATTGTGTTTGGGATGGCTGTGATCGCGGAGACAGCCATGGCAGTTCAAATCAGTCTCCATAGGCTGTTTCAGCCTGATTCTCTGTTTCCTGCCCTCTCGGAGATTTGGTTGTATCATCAGCGGATATCGCTGAGTTCGGCCATTTTAAGTAGTGTATGGGCTCCTGCGCTTTACTATCCCCTGAATCGCTGGTGGCAAGCTCATGGATTGCCTGATGCTGGCTAATTGGTAACCACAAGAGTTTACCAGCAGGAACTGCATGAGGGATCGTTGGCTTAGCTGAGTGATTGGGGTAAGGAGTAGCGGAGAGACTTGTTCGTGGGGACAGCTTGTTGGTGGCAGCGGCTGACCCATCGAGCGGCTGACCAGAGATCTTGGTGCAGATGGTCGGGTTGAAATTTCTGTAGATAGAGCCTATTGCGAACACCGCACGTAAGCCCGATGGTGGTCAGCTGGGCAGCTTGGCCCGCTAGGATATCCGCTTCGGTATCACCAACCATCCAAGCAGTGTTCAGAGATTGACCTTGACGACCCTGATCTGCGATCGCATCTCGGAGGCGCCGAATCTTGTGGTCCGCATGGTTAGCATAGGCAGCTTGGGAATCCACGGCACCGTAGATCTCTCGAATAGCCCAATCGAGCTGATGCCGACGCAAGAACTCTGCCACCTGAGTAGACTGGCGCAGGGTGACGATCACCACCTGAATGCCATGGGAGCGTAACAATCGCAGCGCCTGTCTGGCACTGGGTTGCAGCCTATCATGAGCCAATAGAGCCGGCTCATTCACAATCTCTCGTACCCGGGCCAAAAACCACACCACCGCCTCTCCCTGCAAGCCTGAACAGGCGGCAATCTTAGGATCGGGCACCCGATTCGTCTTCAACCGCCAGAACTGCTCTCGATTCAGCCGATGCACCGGCAGTAGCCCATCTGTAGTAGCAAAGTGAACCTGGGTATCCGACAGTCCCTGGCAGTAGGTGGCGTAATAGCGATCTGCCACATCCACTAAGGGGCCATCGAAGTCACAGAACAGGATGGCACTAGCAGGCGTGAATGGCCGCATCAGGGCCTGCAACGATTGACGTAGAGATGGGGGGACGCCACTGGGCATAGGAGCTGTGACAACCTCGCAAACTTACTAAATGTTTCTTTACTTTAGCAATCCTATTTGTCATCTAGGGGAGTGATTGGAAGTTAATATATAAACCAAAGATATACTTATAGAATGTAAACAAAGCCTGATTTATATGATGCTAGCCTGTCCGCCGAGGCCGGGGAGGCTACTGGCTCATCACCGCACAAAGCTTCGTGGCGGTGGCAGTAGATGCGTCTATGTCTTGGCCCGTTTAGATTAGCGAAGACTTAAGCGATGCGCCCGGGACTTGAGGCTTTGGTCGTCTAAGCGATTCCCGGCCACTAGCCAGGATCATGTTCCCGCTCTAGTAGCAGTGTCACGGGTCCATCATTCTGGATAGAGAGCTGCATCATGGCCCCAAATACTCCCGTTTCTACCCGCAGCCCGCTCTGACGCAATTGCTCGACAAACTGTTGATACAGAATCTTGGCCTGGGGCGGCGGAGCAGCTCGATCGAAGGAGGGGCGCCGACCCTTGCGGCAGTCGCCATAGAGGGTGAATTGACTCACTACCAGAAGCTCACCCTCGATGTCCTGCACAGATTGATCCCAGCGCTCCTGGTCCGGGCGAGGAAACACCCGCAAGCCCAAACACTTGCGCACCATCCAAGCGAGTTCGGTGCTGGTATCCGTGGCGGTGATCCCGACTAACAGGGCTAAGCCTCGACCAATCGCCCCCACTACCTCACCACCTACGGAGACCTGAGCCGCCACGACTCGCTGAATCACCACCCGCATCGGCCACTATTTACCGAAGCCTTGACCGCGGTTGGATGATGGTAAGCAAACACAGTGTTCCAGTTGCTGGCGCAGGGTTTCCGTATCTAAGTTCTGGCCAATCAGCACGATTTGATTCTTAGGCGCCCCTGTCCACTCATCGTCATCTAGAGAAAATCGCTTGCCACTGAGATGAAAGATGTGCCGTTTGGGGCTTTCATCAAACCAGAGAATGCCTTTAGCCCGAAAGACGGTCTCGGGTAATTGGTTGTCTAGAAAATACTGAAACTTGCGAATGGCAAAGGGTTTGTCACTGGCAAAGGACAAGGAGGCAAAGCCATCGATGGCGAGATGATCTGAGCCGTGATGATGGTGTTCGTGGTCATGATCGTGGTCGCAGTGACTATGGTCATGGTGATCGTGACCATGCTCATGCTCGTGCTCATGCTCGTGCCCATGGTGGTGGTGCTCATGATCATGGGCCTGCTCGGCTGCAAAGTACTTATCGGACTCAAACAGGCCCACACTAAGAATTAACGGTAAGGGCACTTGAGAGCGGGTGGTGCGCAGAATCCGCGTCCCTTCCTTAACCTCACGCAGTTTCACCTCTAGGAGATCCAGGTCGGCTTCGTCGACAAGATCGACCTTATTGAGCAAGATGATGTCGCCGTAGGCAATCTGGTTGTAGGCAGCTTGGCTATTGAACAGATCCAGGCTGTAATTTTCAGCATCCACTACAGTGACGATGGAATCTAGCCGGGTCAGATCCCGCAGTTCCGTACCCAGGAAGGTAAGGGCAATGGGGAGGGGATCGGCCAAGCCAGTGGTCTCAACCACGAGGTAGTCAATCTGATCTTGCCGTTCTAACACCTTATAGACGGCGTCCATTAAATCGTTATTGATGGTGCAGCAGATGCAACCATTGCTCAGCTCCACCATGGTGTCGTCAGTATCGTCGGTGCTGATCAGCAAGTCGTTGTCAATGCCGATCTCTCCAAATTCGTTTACCAGGACGGCGGTCTTCACTCCCTCTTGATTGCTGAGGATGTGGTTCAGTAGGGTGGTTTTGCCGCTGCCCAGGAAACCAGTGATAATCGTCACCGGTAGCCCACGCTTGATATCGTCCATGGAACTGGGGGAAGCAGGGGTGGCAACTGATGTCATAGGGAATTCGAGGGAATGTCATTAATGTCGGGGCAGGGTGCCGACCTCAAGACGAGCCCTAGCACCGTAGAATACTTTCTATACTAAACCGTGTCTAAGGCTAGCCTGGCAGTTTCCCTACTCCTGATCAACTAATGTCTTTACGTTTGTACAACAGTCTCAGCCGTCAAAAGGAAGTCTTTCAGCCGTTGCAAGCCGGGCGCGTGACCATGTATTGCTGTGGCGTGACGGTGTATGACTACTGCCATTTGGGCCATGCCCGCTCCTACATCGTCTGGGATACGGTGCGGCGCTACTTGATGTGGCGGGGATATCGGGTGCATTATGTGCAGAATTTCACTGATATCGACGATAAAATTCTGAACCGGGCCAAAACAGAGCATTCATCCATGCAAACGGTAGCGGAGCGATTTACCCGCGCCTATTTCGAAGACATGGCCCGGCTCAATATTTTAGAGGCCGATGACTATACCTACGCTACCCAAACCCTGGATGGCATCCAGCGGCTCATTCGGGAACTGGAGCAGAAGGGCTATGCCTATGCTGCTGATGGCGATGTGTACTACTCGGTACGGAAGTTTCCGAACTATGGCAAGTTGTCGGGTCGTAAGTTAGAGGATATGCAGGTGGGGGCCAGCGGCCGGGTAGCAGCGACTGAGGGGGGACCACAGAAGCAAGATCCCTTCGATTTTGCCCTGTGGAAGCAAGCCAAGGAGGGAGAACCCTTTTGGCACTCTCCTTGGGGGCCGGGGCGGCCGGGTTGGCATATTGAGTGCTCGGCCATGGTGCGCGATCGCATGGGAGACACCATCGATATTCACGTGGGCGGCTCGGATTTGATCTTTCCCCACCACGAAAATGAGATCGCCCAGTCGGAGGCGGCTACCGGCAAGCCGTTGGCTCGCTATTGGCTGCACAATGGCATGGTGAATGTCGGCGGCGAGAAGATGTCGAAGTCCTTGGGCAACTTCACCACGATTCGCCAGCTGCTGGATGCTCCCAATAGCCCTGATCCCATGGCGCTGCGGTTGTTTGTGCTGCAAGCTCAGTATCGCAAGCCCCTGGATTTTACCGCCGATGCGATCGCATCGGCCAGTAACAGCTGGGCCACTCTAAAACAGGGCCTATTGTTTGGCCATCACCACGGTGAGCGCCTGGGCTGGTCCGATTGGCCCGACCCTGACTTTGGCAACCCCGCTGCCATGCACATCGATCCAGACAGTCCTGCAGTACAGCAATTTCAGGCGGGCATGGACGATGACATCAATACCCCCGCCGCCATCGCCATTCTCTTTGAACTAGCCAAGGATCTACGGCGAGCCGGCAACGTCATCACCCATACGGGACAGCCCGACGAAGACACCGGTCAGCTACGGCAACGCTGGCAGACCCTGGTGGTACTAGCCCAAGTGCTGGGACTAGAAGCCCAGCCTGATGCGAGTGAGGCCACCGCCCAGGAGCTATCGGATCAGGCCATCGCTGCCCTGCTGCAGCAACGACAGGCAGCCCGCCAAAACAAAGACTTTGCCACCGCCGATCGCATCCGCGACCAACTACAAGCCCAAGGCATCACCCTAATCGATAAGCCGGGTGGCGTCACCGACTGGCACCGATGACCTCAACTGCCCAGCAGCCCAGCCGGAGGATCAATCTCGACCCATCCCTGCTCTAAATTCACCATGGGCACGATCGCCTCGACGAAGGGAATGAGCACCGGTGATGGCGGTTTCTCAGCAGCCGAGGGTTGGCTCGATTGATCCAGTGTCACTGCCAGCAGGTCATTACCGGCTGAGAACACATCCACAACCCGACCAATGGGGGTCTTAGCCGGGAGCAACCGAACTTCTAACCCAATCAAATCCGCCACATGGAACTCCCCAGGTTCTAGGGGCAAGCGCTCGGTCTCCGGTACCAGCAACTGGCAGTGGCGCAAGGCTTCGGCCTGTTGCCGAGTTGTCACCTGAGCCAGACGGACAACATACAGCCCCTTGCTGTTGAGAAAGCGTCCCTGTCGCAGATCGACGGGCTGAGGCGGATCCTGACCGGCATGGCGCACCCAGCGTCGCCCGGGCTGGGTGAAGCGCTCGGGAAAATCACTATTGGGATATACCCGCACCTCTCCCTGCAGGCCGTGGGGTGCTACAATTTTGCCGACTTCAAGCCACATGCTTATTACCTATCGTGGTGGTTGGCGATCGACGGCGGCTAGCAACACTGCCGGGCCACGTCGATGCCAGTTAACCTAGTGCACAGCAGCAGGCTGATGGTGGGCGGGGGCCGATTGATAGACTGCCTGGACCACCTTGGCCAGGTGCCTCAGCCCGGTAACAATTTCGTCGTTGCTGGCCGTCAAGCTCATGCGAATGCACTGATGAGTATGCTCCCAATCGTCTCTTAACCCTGGGAAGAAGGGACTGCCTGGAACCACAATCACCCCATGGGCTTTCAACGCCTGATACAGTTCCCAATCGCTGATGGGCAGGTCCTGGAACCAGAGCCAGGCAAATATGGACCCTTCCCCCCGATGCAGGAACCAAGGCACCTCAGGCATGGCGGCATCTAGGGTCTCCTCCAGTATCGTGAATTTATTGCCGTAGTGAGGCCGAATCACCGTTTCGGAAATGTCGGCTAGGGCTCCCGATGCGATCGCACGAGTGGCAATAGCCTGACCATAGCGAGAGGAATGGATGCAGAGATTAGTCTGAAAAGACTGCAGTACCTGGATCACCCCGGCATCTCCTAAGGCAACGCCAAGGCGCTCTCCCGGCAGACCCGCCTTAGAGAGACTAATGCAGTGGATGATGTTGGAGCCAAACATCGGCGTCATCTCGGTGAAATTGAGGGCTGGAAAGGGCGGCGCATAGGCCGAATCCACCAACACAGGCACATTATGGGGAGCAGCCAGCTCCGCAATCCGCCGCACCTCCTCATCGGTAAGCACATTGCCCGTCGGATTACAGGGCCGCGAAAACAAGACCAACCCAGTGTTCTGATTGATTTCTAACTGCTGGAAGTCAGGGCGATACTTGAAGCGATGAGGCTCCTTACCAATTTCGATGGCTGGACGATAGGCCCGCAGCGCCTCAGGCACCAGAGAGACACCGCCGTAACCGGTGTAATCAGGGCTCAAGGGCAATACGATTTCCCTGAGATTACCCTCAGTGGTGTAACCTCCCAGGGCATTGGCTGCAAAGAAATAGAGAGCCTGACTACCCGGCGTAATCAAAATGTTGCGATCGGTCAGAGAGAGTCCATAGCGTTGGTTGAAATCAGCCAGTACCGCTTCGATAAACGGCTCATAGCCCTGGCTAGAGCCATAGCGACAGACCACCTCGCCATATTCTGAGCTCGCCATCAAATCGGCGGTGCAGTCTCGCCACAGGTTTTCTACCTCAGGCAGAATCACCGGATTGCCAGCACTGAGATTAATAAAGTCTCGATCCTTGCCCCCCCGTAGGGTCTCAATGATGTCCTTCATGATGGCCCGCACCCCGGTCAGGTGGGACATCTGATCGCCGAATTGAGTCAGGGCAGGATTCATAGTAGCTGGCCGGTCAACAACGACACGATTGAATTGATGCTAGCGGATTCTCCCTGGATCTTAAACCTTAAGGGTTCCTAGCCGAGGGAATTCAATAATGACTTGAGCAGTCGTAGACTCAGTCGGTTATCAGGAGGGCATTACTCTGCTCCATCGCTCTAAAACCTGCGTATTCTAGAAATGCGTATTCTAGAAAGTGGTCTGGGGCAGAAAAATTGGGCACCGTCGTTCAACCATGAGCATTATCGTTCTAGGATCTCTAGCCAGTCTGTTAGCTGGATTAGGCACAGCCGTCGGAGCATTGCCAGTATTGCTTCCTATCGACATTCCCAACAAGATTCAAGGAGTCCTACTGGGGCTAGGCGGCGGGATTATGCTAGCCGCCACCTCTTTCTCCTTGCTCGTGCCCGGGACTGAGGCCGCCATCGCCCAGGGCCATTCAACCCCCATGGCAGCTCTGATTATCGTGTTGGGTGTGTTATTAGGTAGTGGGCTCCTGTGGCAAGCCCATAACCACTTTCCCCACGAACATATCTTCAAAGGCCAGGAAGGCCCTGCGGCCCAAAACCTGACGCGCATCTGGCTATTTGTGATCGCCATTACTCTGCACAACTTTCCGGAAGGCCTAGCGGTTGGGGTGGGCTTTGGCGGCGGGGAGACCGCCAGCGCCTTCGCCTTGGCCCTTGGCATTGGTTTGCAGAACATTCCCGAGGGGCTTGTGGTGGCCATTGCCTTACGGAATTTGCACTACAGCTCCCGCTATGCTCTCGGTGTGTCTACGCTGACCGGATTGGTGGAGCCCATCGGCGGTCTCTTGGGAGTTAGCGTGGTCAGCCTAGCTCAATCTCTGCTGCCCTGGGGCATGGCCTTGGCTGCCGGAGCCATGTTGTTTGTGATCGTGGATGAAATCATTCCTGAAATAGACGAGAAAAGCCTAGGTCAGAGCGGTACCCTAGGCGTCATGCTTGGATTTGTGGTCATGATGTTTCTCGATATTTCCCTTGGGTAAATCAGCCGGTAGTTAGGTGAGATTATCTCAGACCACTACCGTCTCTCGAGGTAGCAGACTTACCGCGAAACCGAATCCCGTCATTCCGGGCAAGCGCAGCGCGACCCGGAATCCAGGCAGAGTATTCTGAGCCAAAGCCGAGGTTTGTTCCCTGGATTCCCGCCGCCGCGGGAATGACGGTAGTGGGTCTCTCGGGTAGTTAGGTGAGATTATCTCAGACCACTACCTAATCCTGACAGACCTGACAAAGTCCATGGATGGTGATCTCGTAACTCTCGAGACTCAGATCTGTAGGCACCTGGCTCAAGTCGAGGGCAGGCAGAGCGTCCCAAGCAATATCCTTGATGCAACCACACTGACGGCAACGGAAATGATGATGGGGGTCTACGTTGGCGTCGTAGCGAGATATCCCTTCCTCTAAGAGTACTTCTCGCACCAGACCCACTTGTCGTAGGGCCTGTAGAGAGCTGTAGACCGTAGCCTGGGATGAGATCGGCAAGTCCCGATTGAGATCGGTCAGGATCTGCTCCACCGTAGGGTGGTCAGAACGCTGCAGCAGGTTGGCATAGACGGCATAGCGCTGGGGAGTCACCCGCAGCCCTTGCTGCCGCAATGTTTGGCCAATGGTATCGGTTGCCTGGCTGCCCATAGGACCTTGTACGTTGAATACTCTACGTTCTCACGATCTTACCGTTGTCTTCAATCTCTAGCGGTAGAATTTTAATAATTCAAAAGAGAAAGCGACTCAAAACAGAATTCAATTCTGAGACTTGAAGAACTGCCATCTAAGAACTATTCTAGATTAAGGGTTATTTGCCCTGCGTACCAGATGTAGGAGGTCATCATCTATGGCTGTCATTGAACGTGTGCCCGACGTTGTCTTTAAGACCCGAGTTCGCGACGAATCTGTCGGGGGAGACAACCCTTTCCGCTGGGAAGATAGGACCACAGGCGATATCTTTAGCGGTAAGCGTGTCGTCGTCTTTTCTCTGCCTGGGGCTTTTACGCCAACTTGCTCCTCTAACCACTTGCCCCGCTATGAAGAGCTTTACGATGAAATCAAGGCTCAGGGCATTGATGAGATCATCTGTGTTTCGGTCAATGATGCCTTCGTGATGTATCAGTGGGGCAAGCAGCAAGGAGTTCAGAAGGTCTTCCTGCTGCCCGATGGCAACGGCGAGTTCACCCGGAAGATGGGCATGTTGGTTGAAAAGTCCAACCTGGGCTTTGGTATGCGCTCTTGGCGCTACTCCATGGTGGTCAATGACGGTCAAATCGAGAAAATCTTCGTTGAGCCCCACTATGGCGATAATTGCCCCACCGATCCCTACGAAGTATCTGATGCCGACACCATGCTGGCTTACCTGAAAGGCGCTAAGTAGTGTAGTTAGAATCTGCCTTTGACAGGACATTCGGTTCTACAGCCATAGGCTGAGCTGGCGGAGACGTTGAGCCTTGCCTGGGTCCAGCTATGGGCATCACTGGGAGAGCCTTAGAATCCCGAGTTGGACTCGGCATGGCTACGGGCAGCAGACGTCTAGCGGGGGCAGGGGCGTCCCTAATTTCCCCGCTAGACTGAAGATAAATAGGCAGCACTAAGCGCAGGGGACGGTATGGCCTACGATTTTGATCTATTCGTGATTGGTGGCGGTTCAGGGGGCATTGCCGCCGCTCGCCGAGCTACGGAGTACGGTGCGACAGTAGGAATTGCCGAAGCGGGACGTTTGGGGGGGACTTGCGTCAATCGCGGCTGCGTTCCCAAGAAGTTGATGGTCTATGCCTCTCGGTTTCCGGAATCGTTTGAGGCAGCCACTGGCTATGGCTGGAGTGCAGTCGATAGTACCTTAGATTGGTCTACCTTGATTAAGGTGGTCAATGACGAAGTCACCCGCCTCAATGGCATTTACCAACGCATGTTAGACAAGGCTGGCGTCCAGCTTTTCCGGGCCTATGCTCGCTTTGTGGATGACCATACCCTCATGGTTGGCGAACAGAAGGTCACGGCCGATAAGATTTTGGTGGCGGTTGGGGGGCAGCCGATTAAGCCAGATATTCCGGGTATAGACCATGCCATTACCTCTGACGATGTTTTCCATTTGCCCCAGCAACCGCAGCATCTAGTGGTGCTAGGGGGTGGTTATATTGGTTGTGAGTTTGCCAGTGTCTTCCATCGGTTGGGCTCTCAGGTAACGCAGGTGATTCGGGCCGATAAGATTTTGCGGGGCTTTGATGATGAGTTGCGGGAGCAAGTTCAGGGAGATTTGATTCAGCAGGGTGTGCGGCTCCTGACTGAGAGCAAGATTCTGAGCATTACCAAGACCGAAGCTGGGGTCGATGTCTGCGTCCGCACCCAGGCAGGAGAAGAGCATGTTTTGGCCGATGCAGTGAATCTAGCCGCTACAGGACGACGTCCTAATTTAGAGAATCTAGGACTGGAAAATACTGCTGTTAAGGTCAACCAGGGTGCGATCGCAACCGATGCCCATAGCTGCACCGCCGCCGATAATATTTTTGCCATTGGTGACTGTACCGATCGGATTAACCTCACCCCAGTCGCCATCAAGGAAGGCCGCATTTTTGCCGACGCTTATTTTGGTGGTAAGCCCGGCACCATGAACTACACCAACGTGCCCTCCGCCGTCTTCACCACCCCCGAACTGGGCACCGTTGGGCTCACTGAAGCCGAAGCCATCGCCCAGTATGGTGCCGATGACATCACCGTCTACCGCACTCGCTTTCGGCCCATGGTCTATACCCTGCCGGATATGCCAGTGAAAACACTGATGAAGCTGGTGGTGCAAACCTCTACGGACAAGGTTTTAGGAGCCCATATGGTAGGGGACGACGCCGCCGAAATCATCCAGGGAGTGGCTATTGCGGTGAAAATGGGCGCCACCAAGGCCGACTTCGATGCTACCGTGGCTATTCATCCCACCTCCGCCGAAGAATTCGTCACCCTGCGATAGGCCTGCTAACCCCTACAACCCTAATTTTCCTAATTTTCCTGTGGGGACGCGGTATATCCTCGTGTCCCCATTAGTTGGGCTGGGGTATAGGCAATTTTCGGAGTGCTCGAACCTGACTCTAGTGATAGTGCTACATCTTCATATCTAAAGATAAGTGGCGCTATATATTGGTGATCCCAGGTATCCAATATCAGGTATCATAGTCCTTCATTGCAAATTGCAAATATGCAAGCAAGCAGAGTTTCCCCTGTCCATCGGCAATAAGGCTATCTTCATGGTTCAAGAACGCCCTCGCATCCGGCAAAGTGGTCCCTTTCCCGACAATGCCCCCACGGCATTGCCCGTGTTCTATCGCACCTACAGCCGTCGTGATGCCAATGGTCCAGGGCAACGGGAAACCTGGGAACAGGTATGCGATCGCACCTTAGCCGGCCTCATGGAACTAGGGCAGTTCACTGTTGCCGAGCGCGAGCTGCTGCAGCGGATGCAGCAGACTCTCAAAGCCCTACCCTCAGGGCGTTGGCTCTGGGTTGGAGGCACTGCCTGGAGCAAACAACCCGAGAATTTCTCCGGCGCCTACAACTGCACTAGCACCAACGTCGTCGATTGGCGCGCCTTCGGCCTGATGATGGACTTGGCCATGATGGGTTGTGGCACCGGGGCCGTCCTAGAGTCTAAATACATCAATCAGTTACCAGCCATCCGCAACCGCTTGCAGGTCACCGCCCCCGACACCATCGGCACCACCCCACCGGAGCAGCGACGCGACAGCACCGACATTGCCATCGACGGCAACCAGGTCACCATTCACGTCGGCGATAGCCGTCAGGGTTGGGTGCTCTCCTACCAAACCTTGTTAGAACTCTCCAGCGATCCTCGCTTCACGGGAGATGTCTACATCACCGTCGATCTCAGCGATGTGCGCCCCGCCGGCGAAAAGCTCAAGGGCTTCGGCGGCGTCGCCAACCCCATTCGCCTGCCCAAACTCTACGAGCGCTGCGCCAAGATCCTCAATCAAGCCCGAGGGCGACAGCTCAACTCCGTCGAATGCTGTCTTCTAATCGACGAAGCCGCCGCCTGCGTCGTCGCCGGTAATATTCGGCGCTGTCTACCAGAAGATGCCCTCGTGCATACGGCTCAAGGCTTAGTTCCCATTCAGGCAATCCAAGTCGGCGATTTAGTCCAAACACCGTTAGGCTTTCGCCGAGTCGTCAATACCTTCTACCAGGGCCTCCAGGAAGTCTACGAAATTGAGACCAACGCCACCTTGCCTCGGGCCACTCTCAATCACCGCCAGGCCGTCCTGGCCAGTGCAGACGGCGCCGTCGACTGGAAACGCTTGAGTGACCTTGCCCCTGGCAATCGCCTGCTCCATACCACCAATGTACTTCCCGGCACCCTGACACAGTTACCTCAAGACTTTACCGAGCAACGTCCCGATCAAAGCCGCAATGCTAAGTCCCTCACCATTCCACTATTGACTCCGGAAGTAGCCTGGCTGATTGGCTATACTCACGGGGATGGGTACGTAGCCTTAGGCCGCAACCAGTACGGTAAGCCCTATGGTCAGGTGGAATGGGCCATGAATGGGAACGTGCCTCCGCAGGTAGAGAGGCTGCGCCAGAAGCTAGATGCGGCCCTGGCTCACTTCGGCCTCAGGGCATCCCATGGCACCGTTGACGGGGAGAACACCGCCAAATCCATCTGCTCGTCGATTCGCTTAGCCGAGTACTTCCATCGCTATGTGAAGCAACCCCGTCAGTCCCTAGAGGTGCCGCCATTTATCTTGCAGGGTATGGTCGATATTCGGGCAGCCTATCTCGCCGGTTTGATGGATAGCGATGGTGCCGCTAACAACCGTCCGCCCCATTTGTTGACGACCGTATATCCGAAATTTGCTCGGCAGGTTGGTGCGCTATTGTCCAGTCTAGGCATTGCTGGACGCTTAACATTAGTCCGCCCCCATGAACCCACCTGGCAGGTGAAGTATAACCTGACCCTACCCGCCTTAAAAGGCCGTTATAACGATCTAATTGCCCCCCACTCGGTCAAAGGAGCACTGCGTCAGGGGCTCAAGATGTATGGGTTTACGCTGCCAGGGGCTATGATGTGGCAGACCTATACCTACAGCCAAATGAGGGAAATGGGCTTTCAGGGTAATCGCACCGTAGATGCTAACTACGAGCGATATATCACTAAAGCTGAGGTTGACCTAGACATTCCCATTACGGTGAAGGGATTAGGCAGTTATGATGTTGTGCCAACCTACGATATCGAGGTGGAAGAGGCCCATTGCTTCTACTGTGATGGCTACCTAACCCACAACAGCGCCGGCATGCGTCAATTTGCCAGCGACGACGAACTGGCTGCCACCGCCAAAGATAACCTCTGGCAGCAAGACGCCAACGGCAACTGGCGCATTGACCCGGAACGAGATGTGTTGCGTATGGCTAATCACACCCGGGTGTTCCACCGCAAGCCCACCCTGGAAGAATGCACCAATGCCGTGCGCAAGCAATTTTATTCCGGGGAAGGGGCGATCCAGTGGGCCGGGGAAGCCGAACGCCGGGCCCAGGGGGAAGGACGTTATGGTCTGAATCCCTGTGGCGAAATCGTTGGCCAGGATTTTCACTGCGTCTCTGGGGATACCCTACTGATTACGCGAGACGGACTGCATCCCATCGGTTCCCTTGTAGGCCAATCTGTGGAAATCTGGAACGGTCGACGTTGGAGCCGAGTGCAACCCCTCCAGACCGGACGTGATCGCCAACTCTACCGGGTGTCCTTTGGTGATGGCACCTGGCTAGATGTCACCGACCAGCATCGCTTCTTTGTCAAAGATCGTTTCGGCAAAACCTACACCGAAATGACCACTGCAGAACTCCGAGAGTCCCTGGCTCACGGGAAATATGCTCTCCATACCGAGCCATTTACCATCGACTATCAAGAGGGACAGTTCGTAGATCCTGTCTGGGCTTACACCCTGGGGCAACTAGTGGGAGATGGTTCTCTCTGTCAGTCCAACAGTCGGCCCCAATTGCAACTGCGACTCTATGGCGAAAAAAGCTATCGTAGCCTTGCTTTAGCCGGGCGCACTTCCGGGAAAGTGCGCTACTATGCAGAGAATCCAGAAACCCCTTGCTTGCTCTACGCTGGTTCTCATCATGATTTTGATCCGGCCCAGGTGCGCCAACTGAAGTATGATCCCTCAGCCCTAGAGGCCATAGCTCAGTGGAACCGTGACGCGATTCTGCACTTTGTTGCCGGCCTGATTGATGCCGATGGCTCCGCCACTGGCACTGGTGGCGTGCGACTCTATCTATCTGACTACGATCGCGCCTACCGAGTGTATTTACTCTTGTTGAAGTGCGGGATTCGCTCCTCGATTAATTTAATGGCGAAGGCGGGGGAGCAGACTAACTTAGGGCAACGCCTGCACGATCTTTGGTATCTGCAAATCACTGATTGTCAAGCAATCCCCTGTCAACGAGTGGATACTACCAACGGTCATGCCCCGAAAACTAAGGGGAAATGGCAGGTGATTCGCTCCGTTGAACCGTTGGCGAGTCATCACGATACCTTCTGCTTCAATGAGCCGGAGCTCCATAAGGGTGTATTCGGCGGCACCCTAACGGGGCAATGCAACCTGGCTGAAATTCACCTGAACCAGCTCGATCCCGAGAATGCCAACGAGCAGGAAGAGGCCTTCACAGCTGGCGCGTTAGCGGTAGCCGCCCTGCTCAATCATCAATTTGTCGAGCCCCGCTACCAGAAGTCTCGCCTGGAGGATCCCATCGTTGGGGTTTCCTTCACCGGGCTGTTTGACTTCTTCGTCCATGCCTTCGGGATCGATTGGCTGCGCTGGTGGCAGGCGGGCCGCCCCGACACCATCCAGGGCCTGGACTTCAAAGAGCAAGAAGCCAGTTACCTACGCCGCTGGAAAGATATCGTCCACCAGACCGTCTGGGACTATTGCGATCGCCATGGACTGACGCGACCGAACCGGTGTACCACGGTGCAACCTGCCGGTACCAAATCCTTGCTCACAGGCGCCAGCCCCGGCTGGCATCCCCCCAAAGCCCAACGGTTTATCCGCCGCATTACCTTCCGCAAAAATGATCCCGTGGCCATGGCTTGTATTGACTACGGCTACGCCGTGGTGCCCTCCCAATCTGACAAGGATGAGCAGGGCAACTTACTCAATGATCCCTTCGATCCCCGCTGTACAGAATGGTTAGTGGAGCTACCCGTGGCAGTTTCCTGGGCGGATCTGCCAGGAGCCGATGAAATTGCCATTGAGCAGTTTTCGGCCTTGGCTCAGTTTGACTTCTACATGCAAGTGCAAAAGCACTACACTACTCACAACACTTCAGCCACCATCGAACTGCGGGAGCCCGAAATCGAGCCCCTCAGTCAGCGGATCCACGCAGCCATCAACCAAGATGAAGGCTATATTTCAGCGGCCCTGCTGGCCCGTTTTGACAACCTGCAAACCTTCCCCCGGCTTCCCTTTGAGCCCATCGGCAAAGTAGCTTACGATCGGCTAGTGGCAGATGTCCTGGCTCGCCGTGCCACCGACGATTTTTACCAGGCCCTAGCCCGCTATGATGCTGGTGACCTCTTTGAAGCCGGACCCGCAGGCTGTGACTCCGACAAGTGTATGCTGCCGGAAGAGAAGCCATCTTGAGAAAATCGGCTACGCCTTAACTACAAAAGGGGGGACCTCCGGCTAGCATTACTGCCAATTGCAGGCCTTATGGGCAGTGAGTATGCTATCTACGCTATCAATCGCTCTCTTCATCCTCGAGGAGCCAAATAGTGGTGGGTAATCTCAGCGCTAATTGGAACCGTTGACAGAGCATTCACGTTAGGATCGACAAGTAATCCAGTGATTCTAATGAATTGGCTCATCGTGTCGTAGCCGGCATGACAATAAACGCAAAATTCAGCGAAGAGGGTAAGGCCATGTTTTTAGATGAGTTAACGCCCCTAGTAAAAGAGCTGACTCGCCAGCCAGTCGCCTTCCTAGGTGGCGTCGCATCAGGGCTGCTACGCTTAAATCTCAACGAAGAACCAGTTAAAAGTTGGCTAGCTCAACAGACAGGGAGCTCAGGTACACCATCATCAGCCTCGGATAAGTCCAGTGACCACAATGGCAGCGGTCCTCAGAAAATATCAATCGAGTAATAGTAGGTCGCCCTCGGTAGCCTAGATCGCTTGAATGCAGCAGGAAACTTGAGATTCTGATGACCTAAAGCCCCTATTACGGCGTTTTCTCGGCCTCAGACCAATTTTTCAGGTACTCTCTAAGAGTTCCTGTAGCCACTGGCGTACCCGCTGAGCCAGAAATCTAGAAAATTTGGCGCTTTGGGGGGCTGTCTCTGTAGAGAATATTGCCAAGGCCCGACGATAATCTGCTATGGCACTGTTCCAATCGCCTCGTAAGTGATAGGTGCGGCCTCGCTCGGCATAGATATGCCCGGGAAATTGATGAAACATGAGTGCTTCATCAAAACAGAGAAGGGCAGCATCATAGTCCTGCATATCCCGTAGGGTAATGCCATAGTTAATCCGGGCTCGTACATTGTAGGGATTGAGATTCACTGCTTGATCGTAATCTGCGAGGGCCTGATGCCATTGGCGCCGAGCTGCATAACAGTTTCCCCGATTGTTATAGGCCTGATCTAGGCGGGGATTTAGTCGAATTGCCTGGCTATAATCAGCCAAGGCTCGAGCCAGTTGTCCCTGCCAGAAATACACCAACCCTCGATTGCTATAGTGCCGGCCATTGTCAGGGTCCCGATGAATAACACAGGTTAGCAGAGTTAATGCTCGACTGTAGAGCCGATGCCGAACCGCCTTTAACGCCCTCTGACTCAGCCCGTCTAAGTGGTCATCAGTTCCCGCTATAGTCAGCCCCATCGGCGAAATCAGCGAAGAAGACCGACGCTGAGAGATAGTTGCGGCTGATTGCCCATGTAATGGACAAGATGGCCAAGCATTGCGACGTTTCATAGACGTTACTCCATCCATCGGGAGATGCTCATAGTATTCCAGCTGATCAAGCTAAGCTGGGATGCACTTAGACCACTTATTCAGTTGTCCGAATCGATATGAAGCGATAGGGGCAGCGATTGAGCGTAATTACCTAGATATTCCCATGGAATCAGGGGACGCTAAACCGAAAAAAGACGGAGATTTAGCCAGTCAGATGGCATCTGTGAAGATAGGTCTCAGGATTTTTCCGTAGTCTCCCGGAGGCATCGCCTCTAATCCCGATGGCGTCGTTTGCTTCCTGGAGCAAAGCTTTAAATTTCTTAGTCCTAGTTGTGTACTTTTTCCTAGATTGTGACAGATCTCAGCCGCAGCCCTAGGGGCCTTGGAGGAGTGAGGTAGAATCCTGGTGGTTGGAAGATAGCTATGGCTGGTTCAACCTTTGCAGCTCATCATTTACACGCCCTATGACCACTGCTGTGCTACCCAATGCCCCTGATCTCGCAGCAAATGATTATCTTGTCTTAGGTTTGGCTACGTGCTTCCTGCGGGGAGACGATGGCATCGAAGCCATCACAGTAGTTGAGCCCGTCCCCTCCGCTTATCTAGAGGCAGTTTTCAAGGGAGTGCCGACCTCTTACAAGAGTCTCCATGCAGTTGAGCTGGGTAGTGTTGTTCAGGAAGAGCCCCTTTCCTTACCAAGCTTTGCAGAGTCAGATGCCCAGCTGGGGAGCAATTTCGTTGAACGCTGTATTGCGGCTGCTCGTACCTACAAGCACCGAGAGGTTGCTAAGGAGTTTATCCCGTTAGGCAACTCTCGTAGCGATATCAATTATTCGACCGAGAAAAAGCGCATCTTAAACCAGGAGCATATCGTCACACCAGCAGACAACGTCAAACAGCATGAACATACCCACAAGGTACTGTAGTCAGGGCGGATAATGACTGCTGAGATGCCGACTTCTGCCAAAATCCTGTGCGGCTATTCTTTGAGGCGATGCCATCTCCCATATAGACAAGGTTATAGGTAGGGTTCGCCAGTCAGCTCAGAACCTGGCAAAAAAAGCACCCATGCGGGTGCTTAAAGAGGCATTAAGTCTGGGGTTTCGTAGGGTTAGCGGAACCCCACGGCGGCCTGCCAAACAAAGGCGAGCAAGAGAAAGAAGACTGGAATCACTGGCAGAACATCTACCAGCGGATCAAAGAGAGAATAAGCCTCGGGCAGTTTGGCTAACAGCAGGACTGCATCCATGGGTAACTCCACCTCTCTAACACAAGTATTTTCATAATTTTCGCACATCTTAACACGATTTCGATCATCTACCGAGAGAGACTGAGCAACTGGTCGAGTTGCCCCTTGCCTAGTAGGCAGTTACTGGGCTGTTGGCTCTGATCGCAGCCAGGCTGCAAAGTCAGCCACAAAGGTATTGGCGAGAATCGACTCTCGAATTCGCTGGGTAAATCGCACCAGTTCCGTGATGTTGTGGATAGAGAGTAGGGTGAAGGCCAGTAACTCCTGGGCATGGATAAGGTGGCAGAGGTAGGCTCGGCTAAAGTAACGGCAGGTGTAGCAAGGACAGGCATCGTCGAGAGCGGCATGGTCTCGCCGAAAACGGGCGTTCTTTAGGTTCCAGCGTTCACCGGCAACAAGGGCGCTGCCATGGCGGGCTAAGCGGGTGGGAATCACGCAGTCGAATAGGTCAATGCCTGCGGCAATGGCTTGGGCCATTTCTCGATAGGTGCCTACCCCCATTAGGTAACGAGGCTTATCTGCCGGGAGCAGAGGGGTTGTCACCTGTACGATCTTGGCAATAAGGTCAGGGGGCTCCCCCACACTGACACCGCCAATAGCGTATCCAGGTAAATTAAACTCGCTTAGGGCTGCCGCTGCCTGTTGGCGTAAGTCTAGATAGATTCCTCCCTGCACAATGCCAAACAGAGCTTGGTCAGGCCGCTGGTTGGCCTCAACACAGCGCTGCAGCCAGCGATGGGTGCGGTGAGTGGCAGCAGCCGTTACTTCGTAGGCAGACGGATAGGGAAGGCATTCATCGAAGGCCATGATCACATCTGCCCCCAAACGATTCTGAATCTGAATTGAGGTTTCTGGGGTTAATTGAATCATTCGACCATCGCGAGGGGATTGAAAAGTCACTCCCGTTTCTGTAATGGTGCGAATTTGACTGAGGCTGAATACCTGAAAGCCTCCAGAGTCAGTTAGGATTGGCCCATCCCAAGCCATAAACCGATGCAGGCCACCAGCCTCCGCTACGATGTCTTCGCCAGGCTGTAAATGGAGATGGTAGGTGTTGGCCAGCACCATCTCTGCCCCGGTCATTTTCAACTGGGCTGGGGTCACTGTCTTAATGTTGGCCAAAGTACCTACCGGCATGAATCGAGGAGTTTTAACGGGACCGTGAGGAGTCGTGAAGATCCCGGCCCGAGCTCTGGTATGGCTGCACTGAGCCTGACAACAGAAGGAAAAAGGAGATGTCAACGGCTAAACCTGGAAAACTGGCGACAGGCAGCTATATGCAGCCATAGAGACTCTAAGATATCGCATTTACCAGTGTTTTTAGAATCCGGTTCTTTTACAATCTGGCCTCGTTGTCTATTAGGTGTATTGAGAGGGCCAGAGTCCCTGTAGAGATTCTTTTTGTAAGGTTTGGTTATTCTTTTGAAATCTTTTGGTGTGATGTGACGGCGTCTTAGCCGTCTATTTGGCTAGATTAGTCAGGATATTGGCCATCGTCATCAAGGCAAGCATCCCAGCTGGCTGATAGAGCTTCCGTTAGCATTGCTTCTAGGGTAGCGGCGTTGAAGTTTTCTCGAGTTTGGTCTTGAAGTGGGTTAGAGAGCGGAATTAACCGGAGACAGCGGTTGTCCTGTACTAAGTCGAAGTAGGCTCGGGAATCGTTTAAATCCCCCATCTCAAGATAGTCGAAGCTATGGACGTTGAGGTAAAGGGTACGATTAGCCACGAGGGTGGATTGTTGACCATCGGCGAAGACGTCTAACACATAGCCTTCGCCCTCGCGTATGAATTGGCCATCTTGGCTGTAGCGATAATGTACTTGGCCTAAATCTCTAAGTAGCCGCATCATGTCGGCTTTGTTGACGACCACCCCGGTATCTACCAAGCAGGGAGCTGGAAAGCTCAAATTGCCCATGCGCTTTTCATTCATAGCTTTCAAAACTTGGTAACGTCAGGCTGGATGACTCAGCCAAGGGACCGTATTGTCATATTAGACCTATCCCCACAATACTCGATCTCACCAGGATCGATCCGGGAAAGCTTAGGGTTTTGATCTGTGGCCCTTCCCTAGATTGTGGCAGGCTCCGGTGGGGGCTGCACTCGGCTAAAACACGGAAGATGCTGGCTAGTTGTAAGTGATTGCCCTTATGCTTTCACCGCGTTCAGATCATGCCTCCTCCTCAACTCTGAGACGGCTACCGCGATGGCTGGCTAAGGGCATAGCGGCACTGGCTTTTTACACTTGTCTGCCAGTACCCGGGCACTGGAGTTTGGAGTTTACCGGGATTGCGCGTTGGGCTCCTGGAGTTGGCCTTTTCCTGGGGGGATTGGTGAGTCTTATGGAATGGGGCTTGGCTGGTCTGGGGGTGCCGACCCTGACCCGTAGCGGTCTCTTGGTCGCAGCTTGGCTAGGGATAACAGGGGGGCTCCATTTAGATGGTGCCATGGATACGGCTGATGGCTTGGCGGTTCCGGATCCACAGCGACGATTGGCTGTGATGGCTGATAGCCGCACTGGAGCCTTTGGGGTGATGGCGGCGATAATCCTGTTGGGGCTGAAAACGGCTGCCTTGGTGGATCTAACCACGGGACAGTGGCTGGCTGTGATGGCGGCAGCTGGCTGGGGACGCTGGGGCCAGGTGGTGGCCATTGCTCGTTATCCCTATCTCAGGGAGCAAGGTAAGGGAGCCTTGCATAAGGCAGCGATCCGGCCAGCTCAGGATGTATGGCCAGGGTTACTGAGTTTATTGGGCCTGAGTTTGCTGTTTTGGGGCCTTTACCCTCAGCAGTGGTTGCTGGCGGTTGGAATAGCGCTGGGGGGAAATGCGATCGCAATTTTGACTGGGGCCTGGTTTCACCGACAGCTGGGGGGTCACACCGGCGACACCTACGGAGCCGTCGTGGAGTGGACAGAGGCTTTTGTACTTTGTCTAGCGACGATACTGCAGTAATGATCAATGCTAGACACAACTGCTCGCCGGACTAATTGGGGGTGATTTCAGTAACCACCCGCCCCCCATTCACAACAATGGTTTCATTGTCCAGGCGACCGACAGCACGGGGGCCTCGCAGCGTCACAGCGGGATCTCCTTGCTGGTAGAAGACATTACCGGTAGCGACAATAGTCTGGTCAGTACCATCCCAGGTCATGCGATCAGCCTTTAAGCGAGCATCACGGGTTTGGCCAACAGCCTCTACCTGCTGTTGCAGCACAGCGACGGTGCGACGTAAATCCATGACGCCCTGTTGAGCCGTAATTGTGATCTTGTCCTCCGGTTGATAAAGGCGTAGAGGCTGATTAATCCGAATTTCTTCCTCCGATACCAGCCAGGTCATCACATCACTGCGAGCCTGCAACGGAAACTCTAGTAATTGCAGGTTGACATCATCCCGCAAGGTGACGATGCGACGAGCCAGATCCATTTCCCCCTCCTGACCCGTGACAGTGTCCCTGACTTTTTCTTGCTCAAACTGCTCAACCGTCAAAGGTCGATCAGTGCGCAGACGCTCCTCGGCCCACAACCATTCCAGCCACTCCGTCTGTAACTTTACCCAGGGTTGCGTCTGAGGATCCTCGACCACGCTAGTGGCGACCACATTCCCGATCAACTCTATTCGTTGAGCTTGGTTATAGATGCGGGCTTCTTGGGCAGTGGCGTCTACTTGGGGATGATCTCCCGTGATCCCATCCCGTAAAATCATCTCATCTTTGTCAGGATGCCATTCCAATTGTTGCCCCCGCAGCACCATTTTGTTATCGATGCCCCGAGCCACAATATTTTCCTGCAAGAAAATAACTTTGCCGTTCTCGCGAATCTCACCTCGCTCCGCGGTTACCCGATAAACGACACGGCCATCTTGAAACAGTTCTCCGTCCGGATTCGTCACCTGGGCCACTTTTCGATCGGGGCCGTAGTTGACCTCATCTGCCTTCACTCGCCAGAGAATATCGCCATTCTCATCAGATTGCTCCAGGGTGACATCCTGCAGAAAGAGCTCCGAATCAATGGCTTCCGACTCAGTCCCGTTCTGACGCAATTGTCGATCTTGGCGGGTGGTCAAGACCAGCCAAACACTCGCTGTCGCCAAAGCGATACCCAATCCAACTAGCCCAATGGCCAGTCGCCGTCCCTTGCCCATGCGCTCACCCCTCAATAGCCTGCGCCGATTCTAGCGGATTCTGACAACCCCATTGCCAAGAAGATTAATGGCGTTTCTCGGCATCTTCCAGGGAGCTAATACTGGAAAGGGGACGGTAGCTATAGGCATGCTGATGGCTACCATGGCGAGGCAGCTTTCGAATATCATCCTTGATAGTGTCTAGATCGATATAGCGGTCTGATACGTTGATCAAGTTGTCACTGGTCATCGATCGCAGGCTGACGACTTCAATGCGAGCACCTCGATAACTAGCCGCATCAACGGCATAGGCAAGGTCTCCATCTCCACTCACCAGCACAGCCGTATCGTAGAAGCCGACTAAGGCCATCATATCAACGGCAATTTCCACATCCAGGTTGGCCTTTTTCGAACCATCAGGCAATTGAACAAGATCCTTGGCAATGACCCGGTAACCATTGCGTCGCATCCACAATAGGAATCCTTGCTGCTTTTCGTTGGTGCGATCGACACCAGTGTAGAAAAAAGAGCGAAATAGTCGTGATCCAGCTGTTAACTTGCACAGCAGTTTGGTGTAATCAATTTCGATACCCAGTTGAAGCGCAGCGTAAAATAAGTTGGAACCATCAATGAAGATAGCAACTCGGCCTCGATTTTCTAAAACCTGTTCAGGAGTAAAAATAGTATCCTGACTCAACACATGATCGTGATTCAACATGTCTTATAGTATCCCAGCTTTTATCGGTTGATAATCAACGAAAAACCTCCAGAGTTGGTGGGGGTAGACCAAGGCTGGGAGGAATAGTTCTCTATGCATCGGGGAGCTCGATGCGCTGAAAAACTGGCTCCGGAATGCCAAGGGGTTGTCCCATCGGCAGAACTCCCCAGCCAGCATGCTCTTCACAGGGCAATAGCTGGCCAATATCCTGTCGGTTAAAATCACCCAGCAAACCTAGCTGGGCATAAATTTTGCCACTGATCCCCGGGATCACTGGCGACAGTAGATAAGCAGCTAGACGGACAGATTCTAAAACGACATAGAGTACTTGTTCAGTTTCGACTTGTTTACCCTGCTTATATAGAAGCCAGGGGGCTCTGTCATCCAGGTATTTATTGCTCGCCCTTACTAATCCTAAGATAGCCTCACAGGCCTGACTAAAGCTCAAGGCATTGTAGGCCGAGTGCACCGACTCGAATAACTGCTGGCTCTTAGCCCGCAGGGGATCAGCACTGAGGTCAGCACCTGCGATATCAGGTACCCTACCTTCACAGTAGCGTACCGCCATTCTCAAAGT
Source organism: Halomicronema hongdechloris C2206 (assembly GCF_002075285.3). Classification (GTDB taxonomy): domain Bacteria; phylum Cyanobacteriota; class Cyanobacteriia; order Phormidesmidales; family Phormidesmidaceae; genus Halomicronema_B; species Halomicronema_B hongdechloris. The sequence continues at coordinate 67,142 of NZ_CP021983.2, forward strand.
GCGATTGAGCAAGTTGCCCAAATCATTGGCCAGGTCAGCATTGAGGACGCTGATGAAGCGCGGTTCACTGAAATCCCCGTCTTTGCCAAATTCAATTTCTTTTAAGAAGTAGTAGCGGACGGCATCAGCTCCATAGGTACTGACTAAGACAAACGGGTCTAGGGTATTCCCTAAACTCTTGCCCATCTTTTGCCCATCTTTTGTGAGGAAGCCGTGGCCAAATACTCGTCCCGGCATCGGTAGACCTGCTGACATCAGCATGGCTGGCCAGTAAACAGCGTGGAAACGCAGAATATCCTTGCCAATCAGATGAATATCAATGGGCCACCAATGGGCTAAGGCATTTTCGAGCGTAGGGTCAGCCCCGGGCTCAAGCAGAGCCGTAACATAGCCCAGCAGAGCATCAAACCAGACATAAAGGGTGTGCTTGGGATCCGTAGGGACTGGGAATCCCCAGTCTAGATTGAGGCGAGAAATGGAAAAATCTTGTAGCCCTCGTCGGACAAAATTTAGCACTTCATTGCGACGACTCTCGGGCTGGATAAAGTCGGGTTGATTGTCGTAGAGCTCTTCTAGTTTGGCCTGGTAGCGAGATAGCCGGAAAAAGTAGTTTTGCTCATCTCGCCACTCGACTAGCTTATTGGAGTGGACAGGACAATGCTTACCAGGTAGCAGATCTCGCTCTTCTTTGAATTCTTCACAGGACACGCAATACCATCCTTGCTGCTGTCCCAGATAGATATCTCCTTGCTGCCAGACCCGCTCAAAGAAACTCCGCACTATGGTCTCGTGGCGTGGTGCTGTGGTGCGGCTAAAACGGTCATGGTGAATATTGAGTTGCTGCCACAGGGCTTCAAACCCTTTAGCAATTTCATCACAATGTGCTTGAGGCGACAGTCCCCGATCCTGAGCAGTCCGCTCTATCTTTTGGCCATGTTCATCAGTTCCTGTAATCATCAGCACTTCTTTACCCAACAGGCGCTGGAAACGCGCCATCACATCAGCTGCAATGGTGGTATAAGCACTGCCAATATGGGGCAAGTCGTTGACATAGTAAAGCGGGGTTGTAATGGCGAAGGTTTGCTGACGATGACGAATGGTGGAATCCATAGATGACAACTAAAGAAGTACCCCTCTCAAGGCTTTCCCAATCATAGTACCTTAGGAATTTGAACGACTGCGGTAAGCGGCAGCTGAGGTAGAATCTTATCTCCGGCTCATCCCCAGTTTTCTGCAGAGGATTTGGCAATGTTTGCAGTTTCCGTTGGAGATGGCACCTCTGCGGCAAGGGCTTTCAACCTTTGGCGCAAGTGCTAGTGTGACGATTCTCCTTCAGCACAGATGGAGTGCAGGGAGTCATGGGCTCACCCTTCTAGAGCAGTGGTGGCAGGGAGGCGGCAGCAAACTGCTTAGGTCTAGACCAGGCTCAATGGTTGTGCACCTCAATCAAACCGTTGCTTACCCTGTAGGTTAGAAATAAGAGATATCGGGCGTTGACTGGCATTCCTGTCTCAGCGAATGGCTCCATAGAATGCGATCTCTGGGGTCTGCCCAACTGATCACTCGGAATCAGTGGGACTGCCGCTACACGAAGAATCGACTAGCCCCGGTGACCATTTACTTTATATTTTGTTACAAGTAAGAGGAGTACTTTAGCGGTGAGCATCCATGCTGGGCGGTCTAATGGGAACGCAAACGGCTGTGGGAGCTGATTTTGGGGAACGGATGTTGAACTCCGTTGCCAGTCAGTCCATCCGTCACCTGTTCAGTCGCAGTGAGTTGGTCGAGGTGGATATTCGCTGTTCCCCTCCCAGCAAATTGCTACAAGGGGTCGTAGACAGCTTCAAGATGAATGGCCGCGGCTTAGTGATCCGACAGCAGTTTGAAGCCCAGGAAATGATGTTTGAAACCGATGCGGTTTCCATCGATGTGGGAGCCTTGTTCGGGGGTAAGTTGCGTCTGCGGCAACCAACCCAGGCTGTGGCCCAAGTGATCCTGGCCGAGGATGCGATCAATCGGGCCTTTGAGGCTGATCTCGTGAAAGCCCGGCTCCAGCAGGTAGATCATCCGGAACTGACTCAGCTGTCGGGGGGAGAACCGGTGAGTTTCCGCAATGTTAAGGTGCAACTTCATCCTAATCAGCGCATTGCGATCGCAGCCTACACCGATCTGCCCAACATCCAAAATGTCCCCCTTCAGGTGATGACTACCTTAACCTTAGAAAAGCGTCGCCGTATCCGCTTTGCCGATCCCGAGTTTCAACCCGAGGGCATCCCTGAGGATATGCAGGGGGTATCTGAAGTATTGACCGAGGGCCTAGTGAAGGTCCTCGACAACATGGTAGACCTGGACCGCTTCAACCTGGACGGGGTCTTGTTGCGAGTCAATCGTCTGGAGACTAAAGGTAAGCAGTTGGTCTTCAGCGGCTACGCCCAGATTGAGCATTTTCCTCGGATCTGAAGGGATAGTAGACAACTCAAAATTCAGATTTCAAACTTCGTCATCCCGTGGATTTTCCCCTGGCCATGCATGACTCTTCCGGCCTGAGGGCAATGCTTCTCGCTACCACTTGCGACTTGCGGCAAGGTTGTGATGCAGGTCTTTAACCGGCGCAGGCATGTGCTATCTTATTGCCCTGGACCCTGCGGCAGGGCGGGTTGAGCGGGGACGGTGGCGCTCGATAAGACCACGCTTAATCGTGTAGCTCGGGGTGATCACCCGAGGGGATTTCGCTCCCCTCGGACTCCTACGACCAGGGCGAACCGCTTGTGGTGTTCGCAAAGCGGCTCCGCTCGTAGTGAGCGAAGTCGAACTGCAGGAGCAACGCAGTCGAACTACTTGTGATGAGCGTAGTCGAATCACCGCCCTGGACCCCGCGGACGGGATGGTCGGTTGGTCATTCAAGATCGCGTCGCATCGGCACGGTAGCCGGTTTTCTCCATTGGGCGCGGCAACCGCGCCCCTACCCTGTCCCATCCACCCATCCACTCGTCACTCGTCACTCGTCACTCGTCACTCTTTACTCTTTGCTCTTTACTCTCCGCCCTCCGTTCTCCGCACTCCCCATCCCCCGTTTTCCTTTCCCCCATCACCTCGTACCCTTATGCTAGGAGCCCTGCTCCGTCGTTTCTAAGGGGTGCTAAGCCAATGTCCATAGGTGAGTTGATGGCAGCTGGTGGAATCGTCATGTGGCCCCTGCTCGGTTTCTCTCTGGTGACGACGGTACTGATTTTAGAGCGTGGTTGGTTTTGGCTGCGCCTGCGGCGGCAGCAGCGTCAACTGGTGCAGCAGGCTCTGGCTGCCTATCAACAGAATCCCGCCGTAGCCTTGGCTCAGCTGCAGCAACGGGCTGACCTGCCAGTGGCCCGCATTTTTATGGCTGCTCTGGCATTACCGGAAGCCACCCCCGATGAGTTTCGGTTGGCCTTAGAAAGTGCAGCCCAAGCGGAACTGCCGTTACTGAAACGCTTTCATACAGTGTTTGAGACGGTGATTGGTATTTCACCGCTACTGGGCCTACTCGGCACCATTCTGGGCTTGATTCGGGCCTTGTCGTCATTGCGATTGGGGGAGGCAGCTGGTGAGCGCACCTTAGGAGTAACAGCTGGCATTGGTGAAGCCTTGGTATCCACGGCAACAGGCTTAGTGATCGCCATCATTACCTTGTTTTTTGCCAATCTGTTTCAAGGACTCTATCGCCGACAACGGGCCTTTATTCAAGAGGTGGGGGGGCACTTAGAAATCCTACAACGGCGCCATTATCGGCAGCTCATGCAGCCTCCCATTGAGCGCAGATAATAAGCTAATGCCGCAGCCTTGGGTAGGCTACGGCACGGATTACCAGGACAGCTGGATGGGGGAGATGCAGTAACTTAGCGACCAATGCCCATGTAACGGAAGCCGGCGGTTGCCAAGACCTCCTGATCGAGGAAATTACGACCGTCGATTAGAATCGGCGTATTCATCAACTCTGCCATCTTGCCGTAATCAAGGGACTTGAACTTCTTCCAGTCGGTGACCAGAACTAGGGCATCGCAGCCATCGGCTAGGCGCTCTGGGTCGGTCTCGACAATCACCCCTGACAGGCCATGGCGCATGCCACTCTGGGAAACGATGGGATCGTAGGCTTTAACCTTGGCGCCCAGACGGTTGAGTTGCTCAATCAGGACCAGGGAAGGCGCATCGCGCATGTCATCGGTGTCAGGCTTAAAGGTAAGGCCCAGCAAGCCGACGGTCTTGCCCTTGAGGATCTTCAAGACCTGTTGCAGTTTTTCTAGGGCAATTAGCCGCTGGCGCTCGTTGACGTTGACGGTTGATTTCAGCAGTTGCGCCTCGTAGCCGTAGTCATCGGCGGTATGGATCAGGGCTGAGACATCTTTGGGGAAACAGGAGCCGCCCCAGCCAATGCCCGCTTGCAGGAATTTGTTGCCGATGCGGGAGTCGAGGCCAATGCCCTGAGCCACCTGGGTGACATCGGCGCCAACGCGATCGCAAATATTGGCGACCTCGTTGATAAAGCTAATCTTAGTGGCCAAAAAGGCATTGGAGGCATACTTGACCATCTCAGCCGAACTCAAATCGGTTACCAGCACAGGCACCGGGGGCAAATTGGCCTCGTCAGATAGTTGGCGCTCGACGATGGGCGCATAGAGCTCCTTCATCATCTCGATGGCGCGGCGATTGTTGCTGCCCAAGACAATGCGGTCGGGGTTAAAGGTATCATAGACAGCTGACCCTTCCCGTAGAAACTCCGGGTTACTGACTACATCGAAGTCAGCCGTCACCTCAGGATGGGTAGCCACTGGAGCCCCACCAGCTCCCACCAGTTCCTTCTGACGCTCAGATACCCCATCTAGCACGATCATCCGCACCCAATCACCGGAACCAATGGGCACCGTCGACTTATTGACGATGACCTTATAGCCCCCATTGAGGTGAGTGCCAATGCCTCGGGCAACCGCCTCGACATAGCGAGTATCACTTTCTCCATTGGGCAGAGCCGGCGTCCCCACGGCAATGAATAAGATGTCACCGTGGTTAACTCCCTGGCCCAAGTCGGTGGTAAAGGAAAGCCGTTGGGCCTGCATTGAGGACTGCATCAACTCCGATAGGGAAGGCTCGTAAATGGGGGATTGCCCAGACTGCATCAACTTAACTTTTTCTTCATTATTGTCGACACAGATGACGTCGTGGCCAGCGTGGGCCAGACAGACGCCAGTCACCAGGCCGACATAACCAGTTCCAATAACACAAACACGCATAGTAATAATCCTCGCTGAGATAACTTAGGGATAAAGCAAACAATGCGATCGCAGCTGCGATTTAGCCACACTAAGGTCAACCGGCCGCATCACAGACGTCCAGGCAGTAGCAGCCTGGACTATCCAGACACCCGGGCCGATGCCGGCGTAGGGAGGTGTTCTAACCGCTGCCGGAAATCTTGAATGGTTTTCTCCAAGCCGGGCTTCAGAGACACCGTAGGCTGCCATCCCAGCCAGTGTTTGGCGCGAGTAATATCGGGCCGTCGCCGCCTCGGATCATCCTGGGGCAGGGGTTCAAATTTCACCGCTGCATCGGGATTGACCATGGTTTGAATGGTCTTGGCCAGCTCCAAAATGGTGTACTCATCTGGATTGCCTAGATTGACGGGGCCAACGTGATCGCCAGCCATCAGCCGTATCAGCCCCTCGACTAAATCAGCCACGTAGCAAAAACTGCGAGTCTGGGAACCATCGCCATAGATTGTCAAGGGGTTACCCTGCAGTGCTTGCACCACAAAGTTACTCACCACCCGACCGTCATTCTCCAACATGCGAGGGCCATAGGTATTGAAAATACGGGCTACCCGAATATCCACATCATTTTGCCGGTGATAGTCAAAAGCCAGGGTTTCAGCCACCCGCTTGCCTTCGTCATAGCAACTACGGATACCAATGGTATTGACATTGCCCCGATACTCCTCAGCCTGGGGATGGACTTCAGGATCTCCGTAGATCTCAGAGGTCGAGGCCAACAAGAATCGAGCCCTGACTCGCTTAGCCAAGCCCAGCATATTCAGGGTGCCAATGACATTGGTCTTAATGGTTTTTACCGGATTGTACTGATAGTGGACCGGTGAGGCCGGACAAGCCAAATGGTAAATCTGATCGACCTCTAAGCGGATCGGTTCAGTGATGTCGTGGCGAATCAGCTCGAAGTAAGGGTGATCTAGCCAGCGCAGAATATTACGCTTATGGCCTGTATAGAAATTGTCGAGGCAAAGGACCTCGTGGCCAGCCTCCATCAAACGGTCTATTAAATGGGACCCGATGAAACCAGCACCACCAGTAACCAGAATTCTCATAGGAATGTCATAGATCAAAAGAACATCTAGAGACTATCGCCAGGCCATCAGCCGATGGTGATATGCAGGACTGGCCTGGGCCGAATGCCTCACCCCCCTGACTCACCAATGCTCCAGCAAGCATATCCCTACCTTAGCCCCCGGCATATCCCCTAGCTTTGGAGGCATGAGGACAGCTCCGGGTAGAGTATCTATTAGGGTGGCGGACATGCCCCAACTTGGATTGACCATAACAGAGAAGCAAGAGTATCTCCGATGGCCATTCAGGGAGTTCACCGAAAATTCAACCCTATCTTAAGGAATCCCGAAACCTAGGCTGACGTATCACCTAAGTTGACGTATCGGCCCCGGCCAAGGTTCTTCAAGGCAAGGGTTTTGTCATCATGATGGCGTGGGAGACGTATCCCAGCCGGCGATAAAGGGTGAGGGCGGTAACATTATTGCTCAATACTTGCAGCCCGATCTGGTGATCTCCTCGTTGGGTCGCCCAAGTCTGAGCTTGGTGCATCAAGGCCGTAGCAATGCCTTGGCGACGATGGGCAGGGTCTACATATAACACCAGGAGATAGGCGTGGCGTTGGCCACTGAGTTGATCGACAGCATTGCCTAACCACAGGCAAGCCACTGGGTCCCCTACGTCAGGCGACGCCTGCCAAACCCACCACAGGGGAGTAGCCGGAGAGAGATGATTCTCGACCGTGGCAGCAATATGGCTCTGAGATACCTGGGGACTGATCTCGGCGTAGGTGCGAGCCATATATTTGACTAATTGGGCTCGATCGAGGCAGGAACCTTGCCCCAAGACATAGCCTGGGATTAAGGGGCGTCGAGGGAGGCAGGGATGAGGCACAGTAGTTTTCCTAGGTAGGCTAGGCGGCGTCCTCTGCCGGACCATGGAGCAATATGGATACCGCGGCAGGGAGTGTCGGGCCTGCTACGGACGTGTTGGAAGGGGCTACCGAGGTCTCTGGGGAGGGTGTCTCTGTGACCGGAGCCGGTGCCATCATGTCCCCCGGCAGGAAGATGCGAGCACTGACTGCGACCATGGCCACTAAAAAGGTCAGCACAATTAGCAGAGGGGCAATGTAGGCGCGAAAGATAGCCATGGCTGAGTCCGTCATTATCACACTGTCTATTGTTATCCTACACCGCTGCTTTATTCGGCATCATCCAAGCCTGGACGGGGCATAGGGGCAATGCGTTGTTTGCCCAGGTGTCGCAGCCCCATCCAACCCAGCACGGCGATAATCAACCAGATCCAACCGGCCAGGGGTTGGTAGAGCAAGAAGCCGCCCACCGTGAGCATGGCTCCGAAGAGCAACAGAATGGCGGCCAATACCCGCTGCAGATCTAGGCTCAGGGATTGGGCAGGTCTGACTCCGGTGCGGATCTGTTGGCGGCGCCAGCCAAGACCACCGGGGCGCACCTTGCGGTAGAAACGATCGAGGGTGGCGTCGGACTCAGGGGGCGTTAAGACCATGACCCCAATCCAGATCACAGTGGTGAGCCCAGAGGTCACCAGGAGCCGCAGCCCAAAGTTATCGATGGTGAGCAATGGCACCACGCTAGTGATGAGACCGATGACAAAGCCAGCCACCATGGAGGAGAGTTCTGCGGCGGCATTGATGCGCCACCAGAACCACCGCAGGATCAGCACCAATCCTGGTCCGGTGCCAATGGCAATGACTAGCCGAAATACGGTGGTGATGTCTTCGGCAAAGAAGGCTGCGATCGCACCTAAGCCAGTCACGATGACGGACGCTAGCCGTCCAGCTAACACCAGTTCGGCCTGCTCTGCTTGAGGCCGCAGGAAGCGGCCGTAGAGATCATTGGTGAGATAAGAGGCGCCCCAGTTAATCAAGGTAGACACCGTGCTCATGAATGCCGCCACCAGAGACGCCACCACCAGCCCCAGTAGCGCCGGGGGTAGAAATTCCAGCATCAGCTTGGGATAGCCCAGTTCTCGATCTTCTAGGTTGGGATAGACCACAATCGCCACTAGGGCCACGACCACCCAGGGCCAGGTGCGAATGACATAGTGCAGGATGTTGAAAAACCAGGCGGCCTTCTCGGCCTCGGCCTCATCCTTGGAGGCCACCAGTCGCTGTATAAATTCACCGCCGCCATCGCTACGGCGAAAGGCCCACCATTGCAAGAACACATAGGCGAAAAAGGTGCTTAGGGTGATGCCCGCTGTCTCGCTCCAGCTCACCCAGGTTCCCTGCCCCACCGTAATCGGGACCACAGACAGCACATCTTGATCGGTTAGGGTCTGTACTTGCGCCACCAGCTCCCCCATGCCACCTACGTGGTTAACAGCGGCAATGGCGACGACAATGGCCCCTAGCAGAGCTAGAAAGAACTGAAAGAAGTCTGTGGCCACCACCCCCCAGAGACCAGAGAGTCCTGCATAGAGCAATACCAACAGGCTCACCCCAATCACACTCCAGAGTTTCACCGTCGCGGCTGGCTCTCCGGCAAATCCCAAGCTGGACCAGATGCCGAGGGCGTCAACCACTTTGACCATGGCCAGCATGGCGTAGCCAATGCCAATGCAGTTGATCGGCACGGCAAATAGAAATGCTTTCACTCCCCGCAATACGGCAGCCATAGAGCCGCCATAGCGCAGTTCTGTCAGTTCGGCATCGGTGACCACTTCTGATCGGCGCCAGAGTCGAGCAAACACGTAGATCATCACCACATGGGCGATGCCAAAACTCCACCACTCCCAGTTGCCGGCCACGCCACGACTGCCTACGACCCCGGCAATGTACAGGGGAGTATCGATGGAAAAGGTAGTGGCAGCCATGCTGGTCCCAGCTAACCACCAAGGGAGAGAACGCCCTGATACGAAGAAATCGACCAGGCTGCCTGCTGCCCGTCGCGATAGATAGAGCCCCACCCCCAAGGAGCAGAGGAGATAGGCCAAGACAATGAGCCAATCAATCAGGTGCATGAATGAGGGAATGCTGACGGTTCGCCGTCATCATCCCACGATGGCAGCAGCATCTCACTAAATTTCTAAATTTTCCGTGCAAATGGCCTTGGCTGGCCTATCATAAGCGCCATAGCGGAGTCTGGCTAAGGTGGCGGGCTACAGGAGATGATCTGTTGATTTAGGACTGGGGATGGGCATCCTCCCTGGTGGAGTCCAGTCTCAGATTAATAGTTTAGGCATGACTCCGACTAGTCGACGAATTGTCATTAGGATCAGCGATGATGGACAGGTTGCAGAAAATCCTCACGACCCTTACATTCCTTACCCTGCTGGCCCCCTGGCCCCTGGTGGCTGTAGCCCAGTCAGACCCGACTCCTGACGCCCCTGTGGAGGCTAGTGAAGAGGAGGCACCGTCAACTGAGCCGCAACCCCGCCCTGCGGAGGCCTACAACCAGGGGGTTGACCATTTTGAAGCTGGAGATTATTCAGCGGCTCTGGCAGCGTTCAATCAAGCCATTGCCCTAGATCCTAACTTTGCCCGGGCCTATCTATATCGGGGCCTAGTCTACAGCGAGCAAGAGGCTTGGGCTGAGGCCCTGCCCAACCTAACCCGGGCCATTGAGTTGGCTCCGACTGATGCGGTGGCCTATTTCAGCCGCGGGGTGGTGCATTACCGGCGGGGGGATTTGGCCCAGGCTGAACAGGACTTCAGCGAGGCCCTGTTGCATGACCCTAATTACGCCAAAGCCTATGTATTTAGGGGATTGGTGGCCCGAGAGCAGGACCAGTACGCCTTGGCCATTGAGGATTTTACGGCGGGCATTAATCAGGCTCCTGAGCTAAGTGATGCCTATGTCCATCGGGGATCGACCTATGCCCTGATGGAAGAGTACCAGGCGGCAGTGAGTGATTTTGACCAGGCTATTGAGCTGGATGGCCAGCGGGCGGATGCCTATCAAGGGCGCGGGGTGGCTCGTTATCACCTGGGTCTCCTGGAGGGGGCTCTGGAGGATTTAAATCGAGCCATTCGCTTAAAGGATGATATGCCGTCGGCTTATCTGAACCGCAGTTATATCTATAGCGCCCAGGGGCGACCTATGCGTGCCTTGTCTGATCTAGATCAGGCCATAGAACTCCGGCCTGATTATGTGGAGGCCTACCTCAACCGTGGTCTACTAAGGGCCCGACAGGGAAATCTACAGGGAGCAATGGATGACTTTGATACGGTATTGCAACTCGATCCAGAGGCGGCGGTGGCCTATCGTTATCGCGGTAATGCACGCATGGAGGCAGGGGATGCCCTGGGGGCCGTTGCTGACTATAGTGACGCCTTGTTTATTGATGTCAACGATGCGGTGACCTACAAGTTGAGGGGAGATGCCAGATGGGCTATCGGAGATCGGCCTGGGGCTATCGCTGACTATAGTCAGGCGATTGACATCCGCCCTGGTTATCTGGAGGCTTACGAGGCCCGTGGGCAGGCGTTTGCGGCTTTGGAGGAATTCCAGCGAGCCCATGATGATCTGACGCGAGTGATTCGTGGCGATACTCAACGGATGGATCCAGATGTCTATTTCGGGCGGGGCTGGGTGCGATCGCAACTGGGAGACATCACCGGAGCCCGCGCTGATTTAGAACGGGCAGCTGCCCTATATCTGGAAACCGGGCAAGCAGAAGGCTATCGCAAGACCTTAGACTTAATGCGTCAGATCTAAGGAATTCTAGATGCAACCATTAGGGCCAGGGGAGTCTTGGCAGTGGCTTTGGCAGCGGTTACTGTCGGGGGTGTTAGTGCTTCTCGTAGCTAGTAGCAGCCCATTCCTCTGGAGCTAGCCCTGGACCTGCAGGAGGATGACCAGACTCAATTCGTCGTCGCTCCGTTCGTGGTGCAAGAATGGCTGGATCTACTGCAGCGATCGCCTGAGTAATGCCTTCTATCTGTAAGCAATAAAAAAGCTGGGTTGAGGTGATTCTGGAAACCCAGAGTCCTCAATCCAGCTTTGACCAGTGCTAGGAGCACACGCGAGCCTACAGGATGACTCTATAATCCGCCAGCAACTAGAAACTGCCAATCCTGAAAAGTTCAGGAAAGTTCAGGTGTCTGTTCAGGGAATAGTCACCTATTCAGGATCTAATTCGGCAGAATCAACGAATTGGGCAGGGGATTAAAGCCATACTCCGGCAGGGGCTGATAGTCAGTGGCGTTGAGGTGTTTAATCCGCTCGGCAAAGACCTCATGTAATCCCTCTAGGCAGTCACACAGCCAGTGGTAATAGTCTGGCCACTGGTCCCGGTTATCGAGGTCGACCTCGGTGAGGGTGCAATAGATGGCACAGGCCTTGTGATCGGCTTGGTCGTCCCAGACTAGGGGATAGCCCATTTCAGCTGCGATCGCATCTTGCTCAGTTGCCAGCAGATAGAAATGGGGCTGGGCATCCTCACCAGACAGCAACAGTTCAGCATGTAACGTCTGATGCTCCCGATCGACACTGGCGTATAAGCGGAATCCGGCCCGACCGATGGCAAAGCCCATGGCACTGTGATGGGGAGGAGCCCCAGGCTTAACGATGCTGCCACGGCGATCGAGGTGCTGGCAGAGGCCTGTCCAAAACTCCAGATTTTGTAGCTGACCTTCTGTTAGGGGCTCTGGCTCCTTCTCCAGTTTCTCTGCAGCAACTGGCTCGCCCCCCTCTGGCCCCTCCAGAAAGGCAGCAGAGGCTTCGGTAGGTTGAATAACGGGATTGCACTTCGCGGCCATGGCGGTCTTGCCGATGCGCCATAGCTCCAGCTCAACCCCGCAAAACCATTGCCTAGCCGTGGTTACCTGGTTCAGCCAGGCCAAAGTCTGTTGGTGGGCAGCAGTCAGGCTAGCCACTACCCAAATCACCCCATCCACCTGCCATTGGGCCGCTCGGGTTAGAAGTTGTCCCAGATGGAGATCATCGGCTGTCCCGAGCTGGGGCTCGATCACCACCCGGGCCCCAGTCACCCTCTCCTGGCAGAGCAAGGCCCGAGGATGGGCTGCATCCTCATCACCGTTGGGATCAGCATCTGGCATTGGCGCCAATTGCAGCCCCAATGCCTCCCCTAAAAGCCTGAGATTCTCTGGCTCCGATAGCCAGGGAACGATTTCAGCATCTTCGTGCCAATAGACGGTGGGATCTAGCTTTTCCAGGCGACCCAGAGTCGGCTTCGAAGATTTTTTAGGGGGCATTGGCTAACACAAAAGCAATCTTCTACCGATCCTACTAGCGGTGAGGTCGTCCGTGGTACTGGCCTGCGCCTAAGTCAACCCGACCAGTTGGGTACTCAATTCCCACATATGTTCCCCCCGTTGATCATCGCGGGCCTGGGGCGATACTTGCTGCACGAAGGACTTACGGTTCTTCTTCTGGCGATTGCCCCAACTCCAATACGCCCCGGACTGGCGATATTCTGGCGCTGCCACCACATCGGCCACTCGCTCACCAGCTAGTTCTTGGGAGACATAGCCGCCGGTGATGTATTTCTGGAACAGGGGAAAGAGTCTCTGAAACAGCCGATAGTGATTGCGGAAGAGGGGCGTATCGGCGACACAGCCGGGATAGAGAGAGCTGAAGGTAATGCCAGTGGAGTCGTGATAGCGGCGATGGAGTTCTCGCATAGTCAGAACATTGCATACCTTACTGTCTTTATAGGCTTTCACTGGCTCAAAGGATTTGCCATCAATCATCGTGACTGGCTCTTTGAAGCCTGCCGCGAATCCCTCCAGATTTCCCAGGTTGGGGCGAGGGGGAATCTTACCACCCAGTTCATCTGGATTATGGGTAACAGTGCCTAAAATCACCATGCGCTTATCTGAATAGGGGGATCGCTTCATATCCTCTAGCATCAGATTGCAGAGGAGAAAATGGCCCAGATGATTCGTGGTCATGGTGAGCTCATAGCCCTCAGGACTGCGCAGAGGCTGCTTCAGTAATGGCATGTAGATGGCAGCATTACATACCAGGGCATCTAGGGACCGGCCCAAGGACCTAAAGCTGCTGACAAAATTACGCACACTCTGTAAATTTCCCAAGTCAATGGGCATCAGGGTGTGATTGTCTGGAGGAATCTCCAGGTCTTGGGCAGCGGCTTTTGCCTTCTCTAGATTGCGGCAGGCCATAATGACGTGCCAGTCACGGCTGGCCAGGGCCTTGGCAGCGTACAGACCCACCCCTGACGAGGCTCCGGTAATCACAACCGTTGGTTTCTGATTGTTTCCCATCGTTTAGACTTCGCTGATTGCTACGGACTGTTTACAGGGATACACCATAGCGCCCCCTGCCTATGGGGCCTAGGGCGCTCTATAAGTGCTTTAGTTCAAATGTTAAGCAAGTATGAGGATCACCTTGCGATATTTTGAGAAAAGTTTTCAAACGTAGGGCAAGCCTCATTAGTTCTCTAGGCCAGACCGATTGGGGGGATGCGGATCGCGATAAGATAGGGGGTCTGTGTGTCGCCGAGTGTTTGATATGTCCCAGAGCTTTCGTATTACCCTATTGCCCGGTGACGGTATCGGTCCTGAAATCATGGCAGTGGCGGTGGCTCTGCTCAAAGCCGTGGGGCAACGATTAGACCTAACCTTTAGCTTTCAAGAGGCCCTCATTGGCGGGGCGGCTATCGACCAGACTGGGGTTCCCCTACCTGAGGACACGTTGACTCAGTGTCGGCAGAGTGATGCGGTGCTGCTAGCCGCCATTGGTGGCTACCAATGGGATAGTTTGCCGCGACCCCAGCGCCCTGAGACGGGATTGTTGGCATTGCGATCGGGGCTAGGATTATTTGCTAACCTGCGGCCTGCCAGGGTTTTGCCCCAATTAATCGATGCCTCATCCCTGAAGCGGGAGGTGGTCGATGGGGTCGACATCATGGTGGTGCGGGAGTTGACCGGCGGCGTCTATTTTGGTCAACCCAAAGGTATTTTTGAGGCGGAGACAGGCCAACGGCGCGGGGTGAATACTATGGCCTATGACGAGGCTGAGGTCGACCGCATCGGACGGGTGGCCTTTGAGATTGCCCGCAAACGCCGGGGCCAGCTTTGCTCGGTGGATAAGGCCAATGTGCTCGAGGTGTCGCAACTGTGGCGCGATCGCATCTCGGCCCTAGGGGCAGACTACCCCGATGTCACCCTCTCCCATATGTATGTAGATGCGGCGGCCATGCAATTGGTGCGCTGGCCCCAGCAATTCGATACCATCGTCACCGGCAACCTGTTTGGCGACATTCTCTCCGATGAAGCCGCCATGCTGACGGGCAGCATCGGCATGTTGCCATCGGCTAGCCTAGGGGCCGATGGCCCTGGGGTCTACGAACCCGTGCATGGGTCGGCCCCGGATATCGCCGGTGAAGATAAAGCCAACCCTCTGGCCCAGGTGTTGAGTGTGGCCATGATGTTGCGCTACGGGCTGGATCAGCCAGCGGCAGCAGACCAGCTAGAGCAAGCAGTGATGACCGTCCTGGATCAGGGCTATCGCACCGCCGATATCATGGCCGCAGGCTTGACGGCAGTAGGTTGTCAGGCCATGGGAGAGGCCCTACTGCGGGCGCTGGCTTAACCCCTCAGCCCTATCTAGACTAGTGGCCGGCTAACAGCCAAGCTCCCTATCGCAGTTGGATTTGTGATAATAAGCATTACACATTTGCCCCATCCGGGTAGATCGTTTACAGTCATGCATAAATCGGTGTCATAGAGGTACCTCACCGTGTACGGTTTGCAGCAGTCCCCCCTTCCTGAAGCTCCCTTCATGCCACCATCGGCTCCAGAGCCCCATGGTCTGCCACCGATGTTGGACCCGGGCCTGCTCAAGGCGGCACGGCAAATCTATCGCACTTACTATGAGGTACATCCTGAGGAGATGCAACGCCCAATCGGGGTGGCCATTAGCCGCAAAACCCGACGCGGCAAGTTGATTTTCAGCGAGCGGCCGGTGCTATTGCCCAGCGAATGCTTTATTCCCTTGAGTCAGATCGAGCCAGGGCTGCATTAACTCCCCCTTAAGCCATCTACCCTAACATTTTCTCCTGTGTCCCCACTGCCATTGCTGCTGCCGTCGCTGTTGGTGTTTCTGTTGGGGGCATCCGTCGGCAGTTTTTTGAATGTGGTGATTTATCGTCTGCCGGCCGGTCTGTCGTTGCTGCGCCCCCCCTCTCGGTGCCCCCAGTGTCATACTCGCTTAAAGCCCTATGACAACTTGCCAGTGGTGGGGTGGCTGTGGCTGCGGGGTCGTTGTCGCTACTGTCGCGCAGCTATTCCCATACGCTATCCCCTGGTGGAGGCCTTGGTAGGCGGATTATTTTTGGGTACGTTTTGGCAGTTTGGGTTGGCCTGGACCACGGTGGCCTATTGGGGATTGTTGAGTTGGTTGGTGGCCCTAACATTCATTGATTTGGATACCTTGACTTTGCCCAATAGCCTGACCCAATCGGGCTTAGTGGTGGGGTTAATGGTTCAAGCCGGGGATGGTTGGCTGACGGGAGGATTGAGCGCCAGCATCCAGGGGTTCATGGCCGGGGTTGTAGGGGCCCTGGCCGGGCTGTGGCTGTTTGACTTGATGGGGCTAGGGGCTTCTGTAGCCTTGGGTCAGACGGCCCTGGGCGGCGGCGACAGTAAGCTGGCTGCTTTGCTAGGCGCCTGGTTGGGATGGTCAGGCATGCTGCTGAGTGGGTTTCTAGCCTGTGGTCTGGGGGCCTTTATCGGAGGCGGTGCGATCGCATTAAGAGTGCTGCATCGCCGTCAACCCATGCCCTTTGGTCCCTTTTTAGCCCTGGGGGCAATAGTCACCCTATTCTGGGGTGATGCTCTGATTGGGGCCTATGTGCACCTATTCTTTCCCACCCTATGATACTGGGCTGTACACGCTGGCTCGATCGCTACGGATGGTCAGCCTCGATCCAGGCAGGGAGCAGCAGGATCGGCCAGTCAACTACTCCTACCCTGAAAGCTCAAGCCCTCTATTTACAAGGGTTTGAGTCAATCTCTTAAAAAAATCACGAACTTTGAATTTTCTCTTGAAAAATTTTGAGTTTTTTGTCGTTCGTTTGTGTTAGCGTGTCTAATCGAAGTCGCAAAAACGGCTTCCGGATCTGTTGTCGCGCTGGTTTAATGATTGCCCATGGACGGTTTCCTGTTGCCCATGGACTTCACTACTACCCTGGGGTTAGTAGCTGGCACGTTGACCACGGCTGCCTACTTACCACAGGTACTGAAGACCTGGAAGTCAAAGTCTGCTGATGGCATCTCTTGGAGCATGCTAGTGATTCTGTGCTCTGGGGTGATGTTGTGGTTGTTGTATGGCGTCTACGAGCACGATTTACCGGTAATTTGTGCCAATGTAGTGACGCTGATGCTCTCGACGTTAATTTTAGGCCTGAAGATTCGCTATCGCTATCCAGTCAGGGGATGACGGTCAGTGGCCTAGGACATAGATGCCTGGACGGATTTCAAGTTATCAGACACTAAGGCCATCAAACTTTCAGTGGACTGAATATTGGGATCTCCAGCCAAATAGTGAATGCCCCGATGCAAGTGGAGTTGTAGCTGAGTCGCTAGGGTCTCTCGATGATCAGGCGAGAGACCACTCTCGTGGCAGCGCTGGCGTAAGGCCTTCAGTAAGATATCGCCGACGGGGCCACCTAAGACCCGACCACTCATTTCCAGAGTGCTGTCAGCGGCGATAGATACCGGTGCCGGATTGGTAGGCTCGGCTAGGGATCGACACAGGGCCCAACGGCAAAGCACGGTCCAGTTGCCAATGCTGGTCATTTGCCTCAGCTGCATGAGTTGGCCTGCGGCGGCTTTTGAGAGCCGGATCGGGTTGACGGGAGAATGCATGGGGTCAAGGCCTCGGGTGCTTGCAGTGGTTGCCGTCAGGGGGTAGGCCACGACATCGTCGATGCCATGGAAATCGGGGCCACGGGTGGTAGGGATCCTCTAGCTCCACCTTTCAGCGGCTATCCTGATGGGTTGATTAGAAATGCTGAAATCCTGCCTGCAGACTTAGGGGGGAACCTGGGGCAGCCGCTGTATCGACGAGTAAAATATCCGGCGATGGGGTTACTGTGCCAATAATAGCGGCTCCCGGCTCTAATTGCCTGAGCAGGGCAGTCGCTAGGGCGGGCGCTAAGCACAGAACCAGCTCGAAGTCTTCTCCGCCATAAAGGGCCCACTCGACGGCCCGCTCAGGACCTACCCAGTCGATGAGTCCCGGGGGGATGGGGAGATGCGATCGCACCAGTTGAGCGCCCACCCCACTAGCCTGACAGATCTGGAGCACAGCATTGGCCAGCCCATCACTGCTATCCATGGCTGCCACAGGCGTACTGTCACAGTTATCTGGCAACAGCTGACGCAACTGGGCCACGGCATCGAAGCGAGGCTTGGGGCGGCAATGGGCTTGAATCCATGTAACTTGCTGCTCTGCCCCTATGGCAGGAGCAACCTCTTCCAGGAGTAGGGCCAACCCAGCCCGCGACGCTCCATGGACACCCGTCGCCAGAATCACCTGTCCGGGCTCTGCCCTAGAGCGATACAATGCCTGCCCTGGTTGAACCTGCCCCAACGCCGTAATGGCCACCGTGACCGTGGGAGAGCGACATAAATCACCCCCCAAGATCTGACCACCATAGGCGTTCAAGCACTGGCCAATGCCTGCATAAACCCCCTCAATCCAAGCCACCCTAGTGGTAGGCGGCAGGCTCAACCCCACCGTGATTCCCAAGGGCTCTGCCCCCATGGCCGCCAGATCTGACAGGTTAGCTGCCACCGCCCGCCAGCCTACATCTGTAGGAGCCGTGGTGCGATCGCTAAAGTGCACCCCATCCACCAACACATCCGTGGTTACCACCAGTTGCCGATCAGCTGCCATCGACAAAACCGCCGCATCATCTCCGACCCAACCACCAGGACAGAAACGAAACAGTCTGTCTAGCAGCCCCAGCTCTCCTAGGTCACTGACAGTGAGACACGCATCCCCCATGGCGGGCCTTAGGCCTCGGGTTGAACCAAATTATCTAAACCAGACACCACCCGAGCCGATTCAATCCGATCTCCCTGGCCCAGCTTCTCAAGGAGGTCCTTATTCTCCACGATGTAACCGAAGACAGCATAACGGCCATCTAGGAGATTGCGGCCAGCAGGCGTCAGTTCTGGATCAAACAGTAAGAAGAAAAACTGCGAGGAGCCGCCATTGGGATCATTACCAGGTCGAGCCATCCCCATAGTGCCGTAGGCAGAAAAGGGCAATACCGGCTCATCCAGATAACGGCCTAATGCCTCCAAGGTATCGCCATAGATCGGTTCCTCTTCCTCAGCTACTAAGATCTCTAGAGGAATCGCTCGATACTCGCCAGTCCCTGGATCGATAAAGCCGTCCTCGGGTCCTGGTGGGTCTCCCGTCTGTAGCACATAGTTATCTTCCGCCCGAACAAACTCTAGGCCATCGTAAAAACCACGGCTGGCCAAATCGACAAAGTTACCGGCCGTAATCGGCGCACTGTAGCCATCTACAATAGCTGTCATTGTCCCTTTGTTCGTCTCAAATTCGACGGTGGCGCGGCCCTTAAGATAGGGCAGGTGGCTATACTCCTCAGGCACCTCAAAGGGGAACTCCGTCACCATCAGTTCCTCTAAGCGACCAACCCTATCCAGTAGCTCACCCCGCTCAATCCAGGTCTGCTCTTTATCTTGAGCCTCCACGGCTTCAAGCAGGGTGGCTATCTTAGGCTTTAGCTCATCCAAGAGTTGTTCTGCCTCTGACTGACGCTCGGGGGGAATGTCAGCCAGAATTTGATCGCGGCTACGGTTAAGGACCCGATCCGCCTCAGTAATATCTCGTTTGATAGGACTCCAGCGTTTTCCCCGCAGCCATTCTGAAATTCCTTCTAAATCAGCCTGGATCTCGCGAATCGGTTCATTGTTAATCGGTAATGCCTGTCGCAGCAATGTTTGCCCATCGGTAATTGGATTCCCTGGAGGTAGGTAGGCGATCTGGGCAGGAAGTTTTAACGGCTGAGCGTGAACCATCTCTACTGAAGCTGCCCAGGGAGTCAGGCTAGCTAGCAGCAAGGTTCCATAGACCCCTACTGCTAGCAGCAGAGCTCTGCCCCAGTGCTGAAGTCGTGTCATGCCGATTGCCTCGAATTCTGCTCACTGATTCGGGTGACGTCAATGGCGGATACGCCTTTTCAATCTTGCCATAGAGGCGCCCCATCGACGCGATGACAACGCCGCAGAATAGGAGAGTAAACGGGTAAAGCAGAGGAAGTGAAGGAAGAAAGGGATAGGGAAGCGTGAGATGGAAAAGGGTGAGAGTTTTGTCCTGCTTTGCACCGGCGCAGTCCTACGTTACTCTGTGCGTCTATTCTCCCCATCCACTGATCTACCCATCCTCCCCTGCCTTGCCACCACTCCATTTCACCATCACTCCACCACCTGATTTCCTACCCATCCCTGGGGTTATTCAGGCGTTATGGCAAATGCTCTCTGAGCGGTACAATGAGATGCCGATTGTCCTCCATCATCTGCTAGAGAAGCCAGGGTCATGATTTCTAGTAACGACTTTCGCACTGGTGTCAGCATCGAGCTTGATGGCTCTGTATGGCGTGTGGTTGAATTCCTCCATGTTAAGCCAGGAAAAGGGTCAGCCTTTGTCCGCACCAAGCTCAAGAATGTCCAGACAGGGAATGTGGTTGAGCGCACCTTTCGAGCTGGAGAAACGGTGCCGCAAGCAACTCTAGAGAAGGTGATAATGCAACACACCTACCGGGAAGCCGATGCCTATGTCTTCATGGACATGGAAACTTTCGAAGAGGTCCGTATGACAGACGACCAGATTGGTGACCGGTCCAAATATCTCAAAGAAGAGATGGAAGTGAACGTCGTGCGCTGGCAAGGGCAAATTCTAGAGGTGGAATTGCCTAACTCAGTGGTCCTAGAAGTTACGGAAACCGATCCTGGCATTAAGGGAGATACGGCCACTGGAGGGACTAAGCCTGCCATTGTTGAGACCGGAGCCCAAGTCATGGTGCCGCTGTTTATTTCAGTCGGTGAGCGGATCAAAATTGATACTCGTAATGACTCCTATTTAGGGCGTGAGTAATGGGGGCAATGTATGGGGAGGATACCAACGTGTATCCAGCTGGAATGGAGTAATGGCCTGTGGAATTGAACTTTAGCGAGCTCCGGGAACTGGTAGCAGCACTCAATCAGACGGATATTGCCGAGCTGACCCTTAAAAGTGATGCTTTTGAGTTGACACTGCGTAAGCGAGGGACGACAGAGTTATCGGCAATGGCCCCAAACGCAGGGCTCGCTAGCCCAGGACCGATCTCGTCAGTGGTGGCTCCGGCGTCCTCTCCTGCGGCATCTGGTCCGGCAGAGGAGGAGTCTAAATCTGCACCAACCCCCGACGCCAATTTGGTTGATATTACCTCTCCTATGGTGGGAACCTTCTATCGGGCACCTGCTCCGGATGAGCCGCCGTTTGTAGAGATTGGAGATCGGATTCAGACTGGGCAAACCGTCTGTATCATCGAGGCCATGAAGTTGATGAATGAATTAGAGGCCGAGGTCTCCGGCGAAGTGGTCGAAATTTTGATGCAAAACGCGGAGCCAGTGGAATTTGGTCAGGTGTTGATGCGAGTGCGGCCTAGCTGATGGGTGACCTCGATAACCTTCAGGCGGCCGATCGTCTCATCGTGCCATTGGATGTAGCTACTGAAACGGCAGCCTTAGCCTTGGTCGATCGCTTACCTCAGGTCCGGATCTGGAAGGTTGGCTTAGAACTCTTCGTCAGTAGCGGACCTGAGCTGCTACGACTGCTGAAGCAACGGCAGAAGCGTATTTTCCTCGATTTAAAGCTCCATGACATTCCCAATACCATGGCTGGGGCCTGTCGGGCTGCCGCTCGCTATGGTGTTGATTTCCTGACAGTGCATGCTAGTGCTGGCAAAGCAGCACTGATGACTGCCCGGGCTGCCGCCCAGGAGGGAGCTGCTGAGGCCGAGGTTCCTCCGCCTCGACTATTGGGGGTTACCTTGCTGACTAACATTTCTAGCCGTACCCTTGCCTTTGAACTCAAGGTGCCTCTAGAGTTAACTGACTACACCTTGCAATTGGCTCTGTTGGCTCAGGATAGTGGTCTAGGGGGAATTGTCTGCTCACCTCAGGAAGCAGACCTGCTGCGCCGAACGTTGTCTCCTGCCATGACCCTAGTTTGCCCAGGAGTCCGTCCCGCTTGGGCCCAGCAAGATGACCAGCAGCGAGTGTTGACTCCAGCACAGGCCCTGGCAGCAGGGGCTCATTACCTAGTAATTGGCCGCCCGATTACGGCGGCGGCGGCGCCTGAGGCAGCCTTTCAGCGTCTCTGCCAAGACCTACTTCCCTA
Organism: Halomicronema hongdechloris C2206; assembly: GCF_002075285.3. Classification (GTDB taxonomy): domain Bacteria; phylum Cyanobacteriota; class Cyanobacteriia; order Phormidesmidales; family Phormidesmidaceae; genus Halomicronema_B; species Halomicronema_B hongdechloris. The sequence goes on from NZ_CP021983.2 coordinate 88,827, forward strand.
GGCCACTCTAAAGCAGTAGGGCAGCTCGTTCGGCCAGTTCTGAGCGTTCTCCCTTGTAGAGGGTAATGTGACCGGCTAGAGCTTCTTCCTTGAAGCGCTCGACCACATAGGTCAACCCATTGCTAGAGGCATCGACATAGGGATTGTCGATCTGATCGGGATCTCCAGTCAGCACGATCTTGGTGTGCTCTCCGGCCCGAGTCAGGATGGTCTTAACTTCATGGGGCGTCAGATTTTGCGCTTCATCCACAATCAAAAACTGCTTGGGAATGGTACGGCCGCGAATGTAGGTCAACGGTTCAATCTGCAGTAGCCCCTGATCCATCATGTCCTCGTGGCCGCGACGCCAGTGTTCTGGCCGTCCCCGGGTTTCCTGGGTAGCAAAAATCAGATCAAAGTTGTCATAGAGGGGCTGCATCCAAGGTGTTAGTTTGTCGGTAATATCCCCTGGTAGGTAGCCAATATCCCGCCCTAAAGGGACAATCGGACGAGCAATCAACAGGCGACTGTAAACATGTTCGGCGCCTACCTTTTGCACACCAGCGGCAATGGCCAATAAGGTCTTACCAGTACCGGCCTTGCCCACCAGAGTGACCAAAGAAATCGAATCCTGTAAGAGCAGTTCCAGGGCGAAGCGCTGTTCTCGGTTGCGCGGCTGAATACGAGAGACCCCAACGGCAGATAATTTGCTCAAGGGGATCACCTTGCCCTGACGCCCCTCTACCCACCCCAGGGCAGTATGGGCCGGCTGGGTTTGATCTACTAAAGTGATAGCTTGATTGGGAAATAGTGGTAAGTCTAGGCCGAGATGCCCCTGCTTGAACAACTGCTCCATGGCCTCGGCGGTTACCATGACGTCACGGCTGCCGGTATATAGGTCCTGGATGTCAATTTTGTCAGTTTCATAATCTTGAGCAACCAGCCCCAGCGCATCTGCCTTAATCCGGAGGTTGGTATCTTTACTGATCACCGCCACCGGGCAGCGGCACTGCTGCTTCAGCTCCATAGCTACGGCTAGGATGGCATTATCTCCCTGGTCCCCTTCCAGTTCGGGGGGCAGTTGTTGCAGGGTATCGCGATGGCAGAGGGCAACCCGTAGGGTACCGCCATTATCTAGAGGAATTCCTTGGATAATGGCGCCCCGTTGACGCAGCTCATCTAGGGTGCGGGAGACATAGCGAGCATTGCGCCCAGTGGCCTCTGGTTGTTTCTTGAAGCGATCTAATTCCTCAATCAATGTGATCGGCAAAACGACCTCATTGTCCTCGAATCGCATCATGGCGGATGGGTCATGCAGCAACACATTGGTATCGAGGACGAAGACTTTCTTCATAAAACCACTGAGCAATGGAGAGGGGCTTTAGGACCAGGCCAGATGACAAGCAACGAGGCAGACTCCTAATGTCCAGAACGCTGCTGCCTCCTACCCATGGCTTTATGTCTAAAAGAGGTAGAAGCTGATCCCACGCTCACTTTACCGCATCTCTCTGCAGCTCTCTGGGCAGGAGCTGGTCCAGCTGTCTTCGGTAAAACTCCTGCGCGGGTAGGCGGCTCAAGTCTAATTGCCATTGCTTAAGATAGATGATGAGAAGATTAGGATAGAGATGGCGTTGACCAGGCAGGATATCGGGTTGAGGGACTGATGATGAAGCAAGTATTGCTGTGGCTGATTAGGGGCTATCGAGCCTTGATTTCCCCGCTGCTTCCTTCCACCTGCCGGTTTCAACCCACCTGTTCCCAATATGCCCTCCAGGCAGTGGAGCGATTTGGCCCAATCCGAGGCAGTTGGTTAGCCGGACGTCGTATCCTGCGGTGTCATCCTCTACATCCTGGGGGTTACGATCCGGTACCTCCGGCAGACTCCTAAAATATCGGTCCTATCATACAGTCCAGCTGAGCCATTGCCTATGGTCGGCGTCATCACGCTTTGGGCAATGGTAGGCCTAGACTCAGCCATTGCAATGGCTAACATGGCCCTAGGCTGACTGGCTACCCCCATCGTTCATCTGTGATGAAAACAACTCCAAAAAAGGGTGGCCACAGCCACCCTATCTCATCTATCGCTCATGGATTATGCGGTCGGTCATTGTGGGCATTGACGACGGCGAGTCAGTGTCAAGGCCCCGGCTACTATCCCCAAGCCAATCACGGTGGCGGGTTCTGGCACCTGAGCAGCCACGACTTTGTAATCGGGCCCCTTGGAAGTAGCATTGCTGCTGAGCTGTAGCCAGCTAGCTCCGGCACCATCCAGTTTCAGGCCCAGGGCGCCTACGGATTGGGTATTGGCGATCTCGGTGGTATTGATCTGGAAGCCAGCGTTCTCCCAGAGGTCGCGGGTGATCGTAAAGCTCGCTAGGACGGTACCGGCGTCGTCGAGGGCTTCTACTTGTAGGTCGCTGTTGAGACCACGCTCCCAGAAGAGGAAGTGGTTCTGGGCTTGACCAAAGCCCACCTTGAGGGTAGCTGTGCCCTTGTCTTCGGTATCAATGATGCTATTCAGGTTGAGATTACCTAGGGATGCCACTACGTCGGCATCGGTGGGATCTTCGACCATGGGGCCTTCTGGAGCAAGGGCTTGGAGCGTGGTCTGATCCCCGTGGTCGGAGCTGGCAGCGCCGCTGTTGCCGCCGGTATAGGGAGGATTGTAGAGAATGGAGGCATCGGTGACGGTGGCAAAATCTGAGACTGTTTTGCCATCGATGGTGACAGCGTTTAGTAATACATCTCCTTGCGGGGGATTCCCGCTCCAATGGGTCTGAAATAAGAATGGCGTAAACGACGCGGCCTGGGCGGAGCCTGTGATAGTACTGAGGCTACCTGCCAGGGCGCCTAGATAAGACACGATATGGCTAACTTTCATAGGGTTCCTTGCTGCAATCAACTCACGGTGGATGACCTGATGGGGGATGGGCCATCTTCTTCGGGAGAACGCGAGGATTGCGATGTACAGTAATGGCGACCACCTAAACGTTGAGTGCGATCGCATATCAGCCGACAGCATTCAGTTCTCAGGGGCAACCATATTACTACCTAGTCATCTGACTGACCTATATATCACTCTAGAGTAATTAAGCAGGATCGCCTAGAGGGCTGTAGCGAATTTTACCAATGCTTCACAAAGTTTTCCGTGTTCTCCCCAGACTCTGTCGTCTGGAGAACCGTTCGGCTTTGTGGCTAGGATGGGAGCTCACAGGTAAAACCACTCATGTGCCGGGAGACAGGGGCGCTAAAGCCTTGCCGCAGGGCATGGGAATACATCGTGGCCTTGACGAATAGGGCCTCGAGCCCAAATCTTCTCGGTCAGTCGAGGACCACATGCTTGGGCACGCAGGATGGGGAGGCGGGCGACTGTCGCCATCGTCTGGCCTGGCGCAACAGTCGCCAAGCCTGGGGAGACAAGGCGGCGGGCCAACCTAACTGCAAGGCCATACCCAGGCGCCTTTGCTTCAGGGCTACGAGGCTCCAATGCAGATGTAGGTAGGCGCGAATTACGTCCAACTGGGGAGCCTGGGCTCGATAGGCTGGGGGCAGGTGTTGATAGATGCGCTCTTTGATCACAATATTGGTGGCCAGGCGCTGGGGTAGGGGAATTTTCTGATCGTAGCCGCCGGGCCATTGGGTGCGGTAGGCCAAGCATTGGTTGATAAATAGGGCATCGCCATAGTCGGCGACGCGAATCCAGGAATCGATGTCGTCACAACTGGTCATGGCCAAGTCCCAACCGCCAGAGTTGAGCAAGGCATCTCGCCGCACGGCCACCTGAATAGGGGTGCCAAAGGGGACGGCTTCCAGTAACATGCCGTAGTGGATGGCTTCCTGGGGAATGTAGAAGGCCTGGCCTGGCCCCGTGGGAGGAGTGCGGCTCAGTGCTTCTCCCTGGGGATTGACCTGGGCTGCCTGGCCGGAACAAATGACGGCCTCGGGGTGATGTGCGATCGCAGCGGCCATCGTCTCCAGACAATGAGGCGCCAAGTAGTCATCATCATCCACCAGCTTGATCCAATCCCCCGTCGCCACCTTGGCACCAGCATTGACCGCCCCCGCATGGCTGGTATTGGTAGTATTGCGGTAGTAAACCACCTGATTTCCGAGGTGACGGAGATAGGCCTCAGTGCCATCGCTAGAGGCATTATCAACCACCACCACCTCCGCCGGCAGGGCCTGCGCTAAGGCCGACTTAACCGCCCGCTGCAGCAGCTCGAGACGGTTGTAAGTGGTAATCACAATACTGAATTTCATGGGGAGGAATCGGGCGAGGGGAACGGCTGAGGATCAGATGCACGCTGTTGTTTCAGCTTATCGCCAACTGCCTAAGGATGGGTTAGCCCTTAGGATTTTAAGAGAAACCCTGACCCATTGTCCCCATCGGTTGTCAGGACCGAGTCTGCAGTGACTCCTTGTCTTCCTGCTAAGCATACCTATGAACCCGATCACTCAGCTCAAGACCAAACTCCCCGCCCCCCTGCAGCGCCTAGGCGACCTCGCCTACAACTACTGGTGGAGTTGGACCGCCGACCATCTCTCCCTATTTAGCACCATCGATCCCACCATCTGGCAGGCCTGCCGCCACAACCCTGTGGCCCTGCTGGAGTCGGTCTCCTATGAACGGCTCTCTCAGATTGCCGAAAATCCTGAATACCTAAAGCGGCTTAAGACCCTAGCCCGGCAATTCGACAGCTACATGACCGAGCGCGACACCTGGGCCAGTCGGGTGGCGCCGCAGCTCTCCCACGAGAAGCCTGTGGCTTACTTCTGTGTAGAATTCGGCTTGCACGAGTCCCTGCCCATCTATGCCGGTGGCTTGGGTGTCTTGGCCGGAGATCACCTAAAATCGGCCTCGGATCTAGGGGTGCCCATGGTGGGGGTAGGCTTGCTCTATCGCCAGGGTTATTTTCGCCAACGCCTCAACCGCAGCGGCTGGCAGGAAGACTATTACGACGATAACGACTTCGAGCACATGCCGCTGGAGCTGGTGCGGGACGAGTTTGGCCAACCAGTCACCATCAAGGTACGGATTCGGCAGCGCACCGTACGAATTCAGGTCTGGAAGGTGCGGGTCGGTCGGGTTGAGCTCTATTTGTTGGATGCTGACCGCAGCGACAATGATCCCATTGACCGCCGGCTGACCGGCCATCTCTACGGCGGCAATCGGGAAACTCGCATCGCCCAAAAGCTGCTGCTCGGGGTGGGCGGCGTCTGCATGCTGGAGGCTCTAGAGATTGAGCCTTCTATCTATCATCTCAACGAAGGCCACGCCGCCTTTGCCCTACTGGAAGTGGCCCGCTACGAGACCGAACGCACCGGGGAAAACTTCTTCGAAGTAGAGCCACGGCTGCGCAAGCAAGTCATCTATACCAGCCACACACCGGTGCCGACAGGGTTTCAGACCTTCTCAGCCGATATGATGGATTCCTTCTTCGCCGACTATTGGCCCAAACTGGGCCTCTCTCGGGAGGAATTTCTATCCCTAGGGGCCCGTCGCCTGGGGGATCCTTGGGAGCCCTTCAGCATGGAAGTGTTGGCCCTGCGCCTCAGCCGTGCCGCCAATGGCGTCAGCCGTCGTCACGGGGAGGTGTCCCGGGAAATGTGGCATATTCTGTATCCAGAGTGTGAAACTGCTGAGCAGGTGCCCATCAGCCACATCACCAATGGGGTCCACGCCCGCACCTGGACGGCGCCCTTGCTGAATGATCTCTACGGTGAGTATCTGGGCCAGAGTTGGGCCCGGGAAATGGGGAACACCGAGATCTGGACTCGAATTAATGACATCCCCGATGAGGATCTGTGGCAACGTCACTGCATCTTGAAGGAACGGCTGATCGCCCACACTCGCGCCCGAGTGCGTCAGGCTCGTCTCGGCCGTGGCGAGGCCGCCGATGATATTGCGGCGGTAGAACGCTTGTTGGATCCCGACACCCTGACCATTGGCTTTGCCCGTCGCTTTAGTCCATACAAGCGCGGGGGACTGCTGTTTCGAGATCTACACCGGGCCATCCGGATTCTGTCCAATCGGCGGCGGCCGATTCAGCTGATCTTTGCTGGCAAGGCCCATCCTGCCGATGATGAGGGCAAGCGGATCATTCAACGGCTGATGGAGTGGTGCCGCCATCCCTCCCTACGTGATCGCATCGCCTTCATCGAAGACTATGACATCTATACCGCCAAACTCATGGTGCATGGAGTGGATGTCTGGCTGAGCACCCCCCGGCGCTCTCTAGAGGCCTCCGGCACCAGTGGTCAAAAGGTCTGCCTCAACGGCGGCATCAACTGTGGTGTGCTCGATGGCTGGTGGGCCGAGGCCTATCAGGAGGGACCCAATGGCCGTGGGCTCAATGGTTGGGCCATTCGCAAAGAGGCCGATACTCGAGAGCAGGAGATCCAAGATCAAAGCGATGCCGAGACTCTCTATGAGCTCCTAGAAGAGCAGATGGCTCCCCTGTTTTATCAACGGGACCGGCACGGTCTTCCCCGGGGCTGGATCACCCTGATGAAGGCCTCCATCCGCATGGGAGCCCCCTGTTTCAATACTGACCGCATGGTGGCGGAGTATGTCACCCGGCTCTACTTCCCAGAGATAGCCATCCCCAACGAGCCAGTACTGGCCAGCGCCTGAGGGAGAGCGGAGAGCGGAGAGTAAAGAGTAAAGAGTAAAGAGTAAAGAGTGACGAGTAAAGAGTAAAGAGTGACGAGTGACGAGTGGATGGGTGGATGGGACAGGGTAGGGGGCGCGGTTGCCGCGCCCAATAGAGAAAACCGGCTACCGTGCCGATGCGACGCGATCTTGAACGACCAACCGACAGGTCCTTCCGCAGGGTCCAAGGCGGTGATTCGACTACGCTCATCACAAGTAGTTCGACTGCGTTGCTCCTGCAAGTTCGACTTCGCTCACTACGAGCGGAGCCGCTTTGCGAACACCACAAGCGGTTCGTCCTGGTCGTAGGAGTCCGAGGGGGAGCGAGATCCCCTCGGGTGAGCCCCCCGAGCTACCCGATTAAGCGCAGTCTTATCGAGGTTCATGGCCATTGATCGACATGCCCTGATAAAACGACGACGAACCAAAAGGAGCAACGATGATTGCTTGGCAGGTTGACTGCTACCGCCGTCCTCTGGCAACTCCGGAAGGACAGCCTCTGTGGGAACTACTAATATGTGAAGCGGCTGATAAGACCCTGGGGTTTACCTATGGGGTGATGGTCCCCCAGTCTGAGGTCACTGCCGAGTGGCTACGCCATCATCTCCAGGTAGCCCTAGACAGGGCTCCTCGTCCCCCCGAGGAAATTCAGGTGTTTCGCCCTCAATGCCTGAGTTTGGTAGAAGCGGCGGCGGCTCCCTTGGCAATTTTGGTGGTGGCTAGCCGCCATACCCCTACCCTGAAGCAGTGGTTACAGCAGCGGGCGGCCTGGTACCCTAGCCTGGACCATTACACCGGCGAGTCGTACGACTCTTTGGCATTAGATCGGCCGCCGCCCAATCCCCTGCCTGAATCACTGTGGGGAGAGCAGTGGCGATTTGCCGCCATTACCGCCGGGGAATTTGAGCGCACCTTTCCCCACGAGCCCATCCCCATTCGCCAGATGCCGCCAGAGCAACTGCCACAACGGCTGGGAGTGGCCAGTACTACCCCTATCCCTGGCGTGGTGATCGATGGGGGACGGCAATCAATGCCCCTAGCGCGCTGGTTACAATCGGTGCAGCCGGTATTCCTAGAGGTGATCGCCGGCCCCCCCCATGGCTTGGTGCTGGAGGCAGGATTGGTGGATCGTTGGATTCTCACTACCTTCGCGGATCCACAGGTGGCTGAAGCGGCCCAAACCTTTTGAACAACGACAGGCCGACAGCCAAGGACTACACTTCCTCTTGGTGCGTCCGGATGACACCGGCATGACCTATACGGGCCTGTGGCTATTGCAGCGGTGACTAAGTGAGTGACCATTAGGTTTCGCCACCGATTAACGGTAACATCAGCTTTAACGTTTCTTAAAGCTTTCTCAACTAGCCTGGCTCCACTAGGAAATGGGTTGAGGAGAAGGCTACGGTAGGTGGAGAGCTCGCTCTCAGCCTGCCACCTCTTTAACCCTGTCTATGACTGCTGATATTGTCCTGACCCTAGCGATTGCGGCTCTGGCCCTGCTGCTGTTTATGCTGGAATGGCTGCCAGCTGATATCACTGGCATGGTAGTCATGGTAACGCTGATGCTGTTGGGGCAGGTGACGCCGCGGAAGGGTTTCTGGGCTTCAGCAATCCAGCCACCTCTCACGGTGATGGCCATGTTTATTCTCAGTGCAGGCATTGCCCGCACCGGGGCGCTGCAACGGTTAAACCAAGCCCTAATCGCCTGGTCGGGGAAGCAGGCCCAAACAGATGCTGCCTTGGGGTGCGATCCAGGACCATTATCGGGAGTAATCAAAAACCCGCCGTCCTCTCAGTGTTGCTGGCCGACGGTAGAAGATCTCTGCCGCCGCCAGGGCTTCTCGGCCTCGCGGCTACTGATGCCCTGGTCCTTCATCACCATCTTGGGAGGCATGTTGACGGTGGTGGGCACCTCCACCACGGTGCTAGCCAGTGGCCTTTCGGGCCAGTTGGGCTACGGGGAATTTGACCTATTGTGTTGTGACGGCCCTGGGGGCGATTGCCTTGGCATTGGCCTGGCCTATCTGATCTTTGTCCCCGCCGCTGCAGACCATAAGCAGTCCCATACCTCCTTCAGCCAGGAGTATGACCTAAGGGGATATGTCAGTGAAGTGGTGATTACGCCGCGCTCCAGCCTGGTGGGACAGACCCTGCGGGCTAGTGAATTGCAGCGGCGCTTTGATCTAGATGTGTTAGAGCTGATTCACAATGAATCGCTTCGCCCAGCCCTAGCAGACAAGGTGTTGTCGGCGGGGGATATTTTGCTGGTGCGCTGTGGCCGCGGCGACTTGCTGAAGATTCGCGATAGCGAAGGGCTGGAGATCTTGCCAGACGTTCAATTTGGGCAAAAGTCCTGGCAGGCGGATCTGAGTTCCGGCGAGGAGGGCATCGCCGAGGTCTTGGTGCTGGCCAACTCCAACCTGATTGGCTCGACGCTGAAAGAAATGCGCTTCCGCCAGCGCTACAACGTCACGGTGCTAGCAATCCGGCGGGGGGAGGAACTGGTGCGGGACCGCCTGGGCAAGGTGCCGCTGCGGTTTGGGGACCTATTGTTGGTGCAGGGGCCGAAGCAAAGTTTTGTGGGATTGCAGACCAGCCGCGATCTGCTGGTGCTGGAGCAACGGGATCTGGAAACGTTGCGATCGCAAAAAGCCCCCATCGCCATTTTGATCGGCCTAGGGGTAGTGGTCTTGGCGGCTCTGAATCAAGTGCCGATCCTAGTGGCGGCCCTAACCGGCAGTGTGTTGATGGTGCTCAGCGGTTGTCTGAAACCAGGGGAACTCTACCAATCCATCCGCTGGGACGTGATCTTTCTGCTAGCCAGCCTGATTCCCCTGGGCATTTCCATGGAAACCTCAGGGGCTACCGACTGGTTGGCCACTAACCTAGTCGCCCTAGGCCAGCACCTCTCCCCCCATGGACTGCTGATGGTCCTGTTTGTCCTCACGACAGTACTCACCGGCATTCTCTCCAACACCGCCGCCGTCATCCTGTTGCTACCCGTGGGAGTACAGATCGCCGAAACCCTTGACCTCAATCCCTTTACCGTCATGGCCGTGATTACCTTCGCCGCCTCCAACAGCTTCATGACCCCGATTGGCTATCAAACCAACACCATGGTCTACGGAGCCGGCGGGTATCGCTTTTTAGACTTTGTCAGAGTCGGTGGTCCCCTGTGCCTAGTGATGGCACTGGTGATACCTTCCCTGGCGGGCTGGCTCTATGGTCTGTAGAGTCCAGATGCCATCGGAACCCAATTACCCATCTGATGGCGACAATGACCGTTTGCCGATGATAAGGAGATAACGAATAGACTATGGAACATCGCGGTGTCACCATCTGGTTTACAGGATTGAGCGGGGCTGGGAAATCCACCATTACCCAAGCCCTAGAGACAAAACTGCGGCAACGTCAATGCAAACTAGAAGTGCTGGACGGGGATATCGTCCGCACCAACCTCACCAAAGGCTTGGGCTTCAGCAAGGAAGACCGGGATGAGAACATCCGCCGTATCGGCTTCGTCTCTCACCTACTCACCCGCAATGGGGTAATTGTACTGGTATCCGCCATTTCTCCCTATCGAGCCATTCGGGACGAAGTGCGGCAGCGCATCGGCGACTTCATGGAAGTGTACGTCAGTGCTCCCCTAGAGGTCTGTGAGAATCGCGACGTGAAGGGCCTCTACAAGCGAGCCCGAGCCGGTGAAATCAAGCAGTTCACCGGCATCGATGACCCCTACGAGCCCCCCCTCAACCCTGAGGTCAACTGTGAAACCCACAACGAGACCCTAGAGGAAAGCGTCAATAAGGTCCTAGCCAAGCTGGAGGAGATGGGCTATTTGCCGACAGCGGTGACGGCGTGATTAAGGCGATGGAGTACTGAAGGTGATGGAGTGAATTGAGTATTGAGTGGCGAGTAGCAAGTAACGGGTCATAAGTTTCTGCATCACTCTTCACTCTTCACTAGTAACTCCCCCACTGCCATTCCCTCACTCTGCCCAATGCTTGGCCCGCTCCACGGCTTTTTGCCAGAAGGCGAAGTTGGCCTGGGCTTGGGCAGTCCCATCCCCGGGTTCAAACACCCGATCGGTGGGACGGTTGGTGACTAGGGCCCGATAGTCGTTCCAGAAGCCAACGGCTAAGCCAGCAGCGAAGGCGGCCCCCTGAGCTGTTACATCCAGCACGGTCGGGCGTTCTACGGGAATGCCCAGCGCATCGGCTTGGAATTGCATCAAAAAGTTGTTGCGGCAGGCCCCGCCGTCGACCACTAGTTGCTTGATCGGGGTGCCAGCATCTTGGTTGACGGCATCGACCACTTCTTTAACCTCGTAAGCAATGGCTTCTAGCACAGCCCGCACCATGTGTTCCCGCTGAGCGGCACTGGTGATGCCCAGGAAGGCGCCCCGGGCGCTCATATCCCAGTGGGGGGCTCCCAGGCCACTCAAGGCCGGCACAAAATAAAGGCCCCCGTTGTCAGAGACTTTCTCGGCTAAGGACTCGGTATCGGCGGCACTGGTGATGACGCGAATGCCATCCCGTAGCCACTGGATGCAGGACCCGGCGGTGAACATGCTGCCTTCTAGGGCATAGCCGATATGGGGAGGTCCCTGATCTGTGGCCTCGGACCAGGCAATGGTAGTGAGCAATTGGTTTTGCGATCGCGCGATTTCATCCCCCGTGTGAGAGACCAAGAAAGCGCCGGTGCCATAGGTGCACTTGAGTAACCCCGGTCGATCACAACCATGGCCATAGAGGGCCGCCTGCTGGTCGCCAAAGATAGCCATAATTGGGATCTCGGCCCCAGTGATGCCAGGATCGGTATGGCCAAACAAGCCTAGGCTGGGCCGAATAATCGGCATCATATGGGGAGGAATATTGAATAGGGCCAACAGAGACTCATCCCAATCCCCCGTCTCGATATTCAGCAGCATAGTGCGGCTGGCGTTACTGTGATCGGTGGCATGTACCTGTCGCCCGGTTAAATTCCATAACACCCAACTATCGACAGTACCGGCCAGCACCCGGTTAAAATCTACAGGCGGATCAGTCTCTTCCTTAACCCGATCCAATAGCCAGGCCAACTTCGTCGCCGAAAAATAGGCATCTAGTACCAGACCCGTGCGTTGGGCAATTTCCTCCGCCTTGCCCATATCCCGCAATTGATTACACATGGGAGCCGTACGCCGGTCTTGCCAAACGATGGCATTCTGCAAAGGCCGTCCGGTATCACTGTCCCAGAGTAAACAGGTTTCCCGTTGCACCGTCAACCCAATCGCCGCCAATTCACCAGGCTGGATTTCAGCATTGCCAATGGCCGCCCCAATGGCCCAATCGATGTCTTGCCAAATTTCCCGGGGATCGTGTTCGACCCAGCCCGGTTGAGGATAGTACTGAGTCAATTCCTTGTACGCCTGACCGGCGATGTTACCATCCCGGTCGAAGATAATGGCCCGATTGCCAGTGGTGCCCAAATCGAGGGCCATGATGTAGTTAGCGGAGGTCATCGCTGGTGCTTATGGTCACAATAGGAGGTGCGGCGAGTCCTCACTGCTGAGCGCAGACCACTGAATCACCCAGGACGATACAGCATCCCAACCTATTCGCGGTCCCTCTGCGGACCCACCCTCTTCCACTTATCGCAGACGACCAGGCTGAATTACAAGCGATATCTATGGAACTACAAGATCTGTGACAAGAACTGCTTGGTGCGACCTTCCTGAGGAGCCTTGAAGAATTCGTTCGGGGTATTCTCTTCAACCAGCATGCCTGCATCCATAAGTGCCACGCGGTCAGCGACTTCTCGGGCAAAGCCGACCTCGTGGGTAACACAGACCATAGTCATGCCGCTGCCAGCCAAATTACGCATCACATCCAGCACCTCCCGCACCATTTCCGGATCCAGGGCAGAGGTGGGTTCATCGAAGAGCATGATCTTAGGCTGCATGGCTAGAGATCTGGCGATGGCGACTCGCTGCTGTTGTCCCCCCGAGAGCTGCCCTGGAAATTTATGGGCCTGTTCTAAAATGCCAACTCGATCCAACAGTTGCATCGCCACATCTTGAGCCTTGGCCTTAGGCCAGCGCCGCACCCATATAGGAGCTAAGGTGACGTTTTGCAAAACGGTTAGGTGGGGAAACAGATTGAATTGCTGGAATACCATGCCCACTTCCCGGCGAATGGCCTCGATGTTCTTCAGGTCGTGGGAGAGGAAGATGCCGTCTATTGCAATGGCCCCCTTTTGATAGGCCTCTAAGGCATTGAAGGTGCGAATAAAGGTAGACTTACCGGAGCCAGATGGCCCCATGATGACTACCACTTCCCCTCGGTTAACCGTTAGAGTCACGCCCTTGAGCACGTGAAAACCGTTGTCGTACCACTTCTCGACGTTACGGGCGACGATCATGGGATGAGCCTCTCGGGACTCAACAGTCGCTGACTCTGTCTGGAACTGGGCCATTAACGTGCGCTCTCTACCGACTCTTCGTGACTGCTATAGAATGGGATAGCAGGGAAGTCACCTGTTGGCCACTGCTAGGGCCAGTCTCCTCCCATTCTGCCTCAGCATAGGTGACTTCAGCGAGGTAGGACTGTTAACTGTTACACGGCGGACTCAATCAGAGGTGATTGACAAGCCGCCTAAACAGTAGTCAGAGCAAGGTTTTCAGAAACACCGCGAACACTCCTGCAAGATCGCTAGAAGCCTTGAGAACACTTGCCTTGACGGCTCTTTAAGATTTCCTTTGCCAATGAGCTCTCAGTAGGCTTGGGAAGCGGCTTGCCCTGTATGTTTTCAGACCAGCTACCCCCTAGCATCGGCCATATCCCTTGGGTCACAGGCAAAGCGACCCCAAGAGTAAGGAGTATCGACGTTCCAGGAACTCCTAGCTCTTGGGAACTAACGCTAGGGCCTGCTGCACCACCTCTGGACCGGCACCTGGTTTGCAGCTGTACTTACTCAGGTGGCGTTTCCAGGCACGACTGCCGGGTTGGCCAGCGAATAGCATCAGCATATGGCGAGTAATTTTGTGAAGCTTGAGTCCTTGCCCAGTCCAATGGTCAATATAGGGCAGCATTGCCGTGACCACCTGATGGCGGCTGGGTGGTAGCTGGGATGGAGTGAAGAGATCTTGTTCCAACTGGGCAAACAAGTAGGGATTGTCATAGGCGGCCCGACCGATCATGACCGCATCAACCCACTGTAAGTGCTGATGGACTTGCTCTGGGGAGCGAATGCCGCCGTTGATTTCAATCTGCAACTGGGGAAAGTCTTGCTTGAGACGATAGATATCACCGTAGCGGAGGGGGGGCACGTCTCGGTTTTCTTTGGGACTCAGTCCCTGTAACCAGGCCTTGCGAGCATGGACGCTGAAATGGCGGCACCCGGTCTCGGCCACCACTTGCACAAAGTGGGCCATGTCTTCATAGCGGTCGAGGTGATCGATGCCGATACGGTGTTTGACGCTGACGGGTAGAGGCGAGGCCACCATCATGGCGGTGACGCAGTCGGCTACCTGTTGGGGGTGAGCCATCAGGCAGGCACCAAAGTTGCCGCTTTGCACCCGATCGCTGGGGCAACCAACATTGAGATTAATCCCGTCGTATCCCCAGTCGGCGGCAATGCGAGCACACTCAGCCAGTAGGGCCGGGTCATCGCCGCCGATCTGCAGGATCAAGGGTTTTTCGGCCGGGGAAAAGCCTAATAGAGTGTCCCGATGGCCATGATAGATTGCTGGGGCCGTCACCATCTCGGTGTAGAGCAGGGTATGTCGGGTGATCTGCCGCATGAAGTAGCGATAGTGGCGATCAGTGCGATCCATCATGGGCGCAATGCTCAGGGGATAACCCCTGGGGGCCGTCTGTAGCTCCCTATTTAGGGTGTCAATGGTTGTGGCCGGTATCCCGGGCATGGGTCGTTGGTGTATCTCGGCTAATACTCTAGGGTAGCAAGCCAACCCAGGCATACCGGCTGCATCGATGCAGGCGTCAGCCAGTGACAGATTGCGTTTTATTGAAGAGATTGGGGGGATCCGGGCAGATCTTTTAGAATTGCCAGTATTCTATCGGGGGCATGGTCTATGGGTAACATGGGCACCGGTTGGACGCCAGATCAAATTGATTTCCAGGATTACACACTCCGTCACAACAAGATCCATGCCCTGGTGAAGCAGATTCAGACTTTTCGCCGCTGTGTTGAACTGCTTGAATCCTTTGAAACGTTTCTCAATAAATTACCGGATGCCCAGAGTGCACCTGGATTCTTGGGGTGGTTGCTGGGCAATAGTCCCGGAGCCCTGGGTAAACAGGCATTGTTGGAAACCAGCACAGGGCTGCGGCAGGATCTGGAGATCATCCTGCAGGACATGGTCTCTGGCATTGATCTAATTGTGGCGGAGCCAGTTCTAGATAGCCCGAGTGATCTTGACCGCTTACGACCATTGCCGCCGCCCTTATCACTGGCGGTACTAGAGGCCTTACAGGATTGCGATATTGTGACGTCGTCAGACGGTGGACAGGGGTCTCGCGATTATCAGGATGCGGGGTTACGGTCGATTCGCCACGTACTCGGTCACCTGACGCCCTTGGGACAGTATGGCCAATCGCAGCAGCTGAAATCAGCAATGGTCGACCTGGTGAAGCAGGGACAACCGCAGGCTGCGGCTGAGTCCCCTCGACCGGAGAATGTGATCCGCATCAATCCCGACACCATGTATGACTTGCAGGTGAACCCTGCCAGCCGAGCGAGTCTGCGGCTGCCCCTGACCATGGCCCTGGTGGATGAGCTCAAAGGCCCCCAGGAGCAGTATTACGTGTTGCCCAGCATTGTCGATCTGAGCTATTGGTGTGGGGCGGTGAAACAGCAGGGAAGCCGCAATAGCTGCACCAGCCATGCGATCGCATCCTTGATCGAATACTTTCAGACCAAGAGCTTTGGCAAGGCCTCCACTTCATCGGTGCGCTTTCTCTACAAGGTCACCCGCCGCCTGGGCGAGCTGAGTCAACCACAGCGGCAATACCTACAGGGACTGCTGCGGGATGGTGTCGCCGAAAAATCCGATGACCAGGCCTTTTCGGCGTTCATGGATACCATCACTGCCTTCAATACCGATGACCACACCCGGGTACAGGAGATTCAGAAGCGGGTGGCCGACGGGCAGGTTCAGGCCTTCGTCGACCATGCCTTTGACGGCGGCGCGTCCATTCGCCAGACCCTGAAGGCCATGCGACTATTCGGCCTGCCCCCGGGAAAATACTGGCCCTATACCGTTGAATTTCCCGATTTCGATGAAGAACCACCCCAATTTTGCTATGCCTTTGCCCAAAATTACCAGGCCGTGAAGTATTTTCGCCTGGACTACTTTGGCGACACGGCTCAGCCCTCGGGTTCAGGAGAGTATGGAGAGGCACCCGCCCCCGAGGCCTCTCCGCAATCGGTGGCAGGACGTGTCGTACTGACCCAGATCAAGGCGGTGCTGGCCGCCGGCTTTCCGGCAGTGTTTGGGTTCCCCTATGATGCCGCCAATGATCATCCCTATCCTGCCGCCGATGGCAGCCAGGCCCCGATCAATTCCTCCAATGGCATGATTAAACTTCCCGAGGATCTCGACACCTTCAAGCGCACCCTGCGGGAAATGCGCCAGGGCAGTCAGGATGCCATGACCGTGTCCTCACAAACGGCTATTCGTGGCCACGCGGTGATGGCTGTGGGCTATGACGATGCTCGGGAAGCGTTTCTGATCCAAAATTCCTGGGGCACTGAATGGGGCAACCAGGGCTATGGCTGGCTGGCCTACGACTATGTGCTGCACGGACTGGCGACAGATTGGTGGTCGTTGCTCAATGCCGAATGGGTGGAGGCGGGGCAGTTTGGCCTCGACGCGAAATTGGGCGGTACCCAGCAAGTTCCCAAAGCTTTTGGGTAATGATGTCGCCGACTGTCTATGGTCCTGCTGCCCATGGCTAATGATGCCCTTAAGAGCCAATACCATGTCTTTATCTCCTATTCCCGTCGGAATAAGGCCTTCGTGAAGCAGCTGTTTGAGTATCTGCGACAATGCGATCGCACCGTTTGGGTCGACTGGGAAGACATTCCCCCCCTGTCCCAGTGGCGCGATGAAATTCGCCAGGGCATCTTGGCCGCCGATAACTTCCTGTTCATTCTCAGTCCCGAATCGGCCAACTCGATGGAGTGTCATAAGGAAGTGGAATGGGCCCTGGCCTATCAGAAACGCCTGGTGCCTATCATTATCCAACCCATCATAGACACCGACGTCCATCCGGCCCTGCGGGAGATCAACTGGATCTACTTTGACAATCCCGATCAGTTTGAGCAATCTGGGCAGACCCTGCTGCAGGCTCTCGACACCGATTTAGATTATGTGCGAGCCCATACCCGCCTGTTAACCAAAACCGATGAGTGGAGTCAGCATCAGCGGGATGACAGTCTGCTGCTACGAGGACAAGTGCTGGAAACCGCCGAGCGATGGCTGATTGAAACCCATAAGAAACCGTCCTTTACCCAGGCCCAGCGAGAATACGTGGCTACCAGTCGTCGGGCCGAAACCCGGCGGCAACGGCAACGGCAACGACTCCAAGTACTTGCCTTAGGGGGCATCACCATGGCCCTGGTGGTGGTCACTGGGGTGGGCTTGGTGGCGGAAAGTCGCCGCCGCCAGGCTGTCGTCCAGGGCATCGAGGCCCTGAGTGCTGCCTCGACCGCAAATTTTAGCCTGGGCAATCCTCTCACGGCTCTGATGGCAGGATTGCAGGCCGGCCGACAATTGCAATCTGCCCCCTGGGCCGATCCTGAGCTGACCCCGAGGGTTCTGTCGACTCTGGCCGAATCGGTGTACTGGACTCACGAGCGCAATCACTTAATCGGTCACAGCAATTGGGTGTTTGGAGCCGATTTTAGTCCAGACGGCAACCAGTTAGTATCGGCCAGCCTCGATGGCAGCTTGAAGCTATGGCACACCAACGGAGAACTACTCAAGACCCTGGAAGGTCACGACGGCAAGGTCGTAGACGTTAGTATCAGCCCCGATGGCCAAGTCATCGCCTCAGCGGGAGAGGACGGCACGGTACGGCTGTGGCACCCTGACGGAGAACTTTTGAACACCCTGGAAGGCCATCAAGCCTGGGTGACTTCCGTACACTTTAGCCCCGATGGCCAACGGCTAGCCTCCGCCAGTCTCGATGGCAGCGTGTATCTCTGGCAACGGGATGGTACCTTGCTGCAGCAGTTGACTGGTCATACCGGGCCGGTGTTGAGTGTGCACTTTAGTCCCGATGGGCGCTGGCTGGCCTCGGCTAGTGGCGATGGTACAGTGCGATTGTGGGGACGTGATGGGGCAGCCTTACAGGTGTTACCAGGAGATAGCAGTAGCCTTTTCGAGGTGCGCTTTAGCCCCGACGGGCAGAGTTTAGCGGCAGCCAGTGAGCAGGGGAAGATTCTCCACTGGCAAGTGGACGGTACTTCCTTACCAACGATTGGTGACAGTAACCATAAACTCCTTGCCCTTGCCTACAGCCCTGATGGCCGCGTCATCGGGGCTGGTAGTGATGATGGCCAGGTGCATCTATGGCGACTGAATGGCCAGCGACTGGCAAGCTTACCGGGACATCAAGGCTCAGTTCGTCATGTTGCCTTTAGTCCCGATGGTCAATTCATCGCCACCACCGGCGAAGACAATACCGTACGATTGTGGCAATGGCCCTCACCCTGGGTAACGCCTCGATTCGACTCCGATGTCGTCACTAGTGTGGCTGTGAACCCAACCACAGGACAGTTGGTGTCGGGTAGCGACGATGGCACTCTGAAACTCTGGTCCCCAGCAGGCACCGTGACCGCAACCTTGCAGCGGTCTCTCGTGGTCATCAACGGCATGGCGGTGAGTCCGGGAGGGCAGTATCTTGCCGTGGCCGGGGAAGCGGAGGAGTCTGGACAGGGACTGGTGGAACTCTGGACAGCAGCTGGGCAGTTTGGCCGCCCCCTGGGCAGCCATGGCCAATGGGCCAATGGGGTTGCCTTCAGTCCCGATGGCCACCAAATTGCTTCCGTTGGCGGGGATGGCCTGGTTAGGCTCTGGAGTGTGGCGGGGCAATCTCTGCAAGAGCTGGACCACGGCGGTAATCTCTTCGGCGTCGGCTTTAGTCCCGATGGTCAACGCTTGGCCTCAGCTGGAGAGCAGTCCTTAAAAATCTGGAATCTGGCCGCCGGCAGCGTGGAGCGATCCTTGACTACGGAGGCCAATCTCTACAGCCTTAGTTTCCATCCCCAGGGCCATACCCTGGCCATTGCCAGTGCCGACCATCGGGTGGGGTTATGGTCCCTGGAATCCGCAGCGCCCCGTTGGCTAGCGGGCCATACGGCCGAGGTCAATTTTGTCCAGTTCAGCCCCGACGGGACCCGCCTGGCCTCAGCCAGTCAAGACCAAACGGTGCGGCTCTGGAGTCAGCATGGAGATCCCATCGTGGCCCTGGCCGGCCATGATGAGGGGGTCAAAGCAGTCCGGTTTGATGCCGGGGGGACGACGTTGATCTCAGCCGGTGAGGACAACCGCATCCTGGTGTGGGATCTGAGTATTTTGCAAGTAGAGACCCTAGTGCAGTTGGGCTGTGCCTGGATCCAGGACTATTTGCAGACGAATCCGACTCTGACGGAGGCGGAGCAACAGCTCTGTGATGGGGTGACCAAGGATGCAAAGGCTGATTAGATTGAGATATGCTAAAAGCCAGGTGGTTTGCGACCGTCCTCAGGCCCTGGTCTAATCGCAAGCACGATTTAAACAGGCGTTTCACCCTAGAATAGACCTACTTGTAACTTATCAGTGAGTCGTGCCATGTCTGTGGAAACCGTCGGTAACCCGCCTCCCGAGGCCGATCAACTGCGGGCCGATATCGAAAAGCAATTACCCAACATCATCGCCAGGTTTAGCCAGGTGCTGCAAGAGGAATATGGGTTTACCGGCCTGCGGGTCGGCGGCTTTACGGTCGTGCCTGAGCAAGCGGCAACTGGTAATATTTCCTGCGACCAAGAAACCTGCTCGACCAATTGACCAGCAGATGCGAGCACCGTCCTCCAGCACTGACTCGCCTATTTTTTCTTTTTTTTCTTTTTCTTGCTGGATTTCTTGCTGAATTTCTTGGATGGAGAGGCTGCCTGGGTTCCCCCAGATCCAAATCCTTGTACTTGCGTCGGTGAAGATGGTTTAGGGGCCTTAAGAGAGCCCTGACCAAATTTGGCTGGTGTCTCCGAAGCAAGGGCGTCTAAATCTAGGGGCAACCCAGATTTTACGGCACTCACCTTGCCTTGGTTCGAGAGGTCATTCAACCATTCGCTGAAGGCCTCTAGCTGCGGCAAAGCCGCCCGCAACTCTCGGATGGATTCCGGCACGAAGTCATCCGGCTCGAAGTCTGATTCTGCTTTCAATCCCAGATCCACTTGCACCCTAGGCCAAGTCCCCGCACACATCTCGTCGATGTTGCCCTCGGCATAGACGGCGGCAATCAAATCAGCCGCCTCTACAACCTGAAACTTAACCAGCCCGTCCACCAGCCAACCATTGAGACCATCAGCATTATCGCGATAGGCCTTTAGCTGCTGCCATAGAATTTCTACACAGGTTGCCTGGGCATCGGGATACTGGTTACCGATGAGTTTAATGCCCTCGGCAATGGGAATCTTGCTCCACTCCGATAGGCCTTCGCGGGCTAAATAGGGCATCAGATCCGGTAACACCTCTGGTCCCATCAGAGCCAAGACCTCAGGGATTTCCTCACAGAAATAGTCATCATATTCATACTCTACTAGGAGCTTCAGGAGCGGCTGCAGGGCCTCTATCGCCCTAAGTTGTCCCAAAGCCCGCCAAGCATGGGCCGTAGACCATGATTAAACCGTCTGAGGGCCGTCGTTTGGATGCCTATCTCCGCCCCCTTCGCCGGTAGCAAAACTTACATTATCAGCTGGGGCAAACCCCGTAGGCACGATGGCAGTCCCTTTCAACTAGGCGATCGCATTAGTCAGGCAGAGACCGGATGGGTTTGATGCTGAGGGCTATTCACAACCAGCAATCTGAGGGAGCCCGCTAGGCAGGCAGCACCAGAGGTAGGGAACTCGGGGCGGGCGCTGCTCGTCTTGATACTTTAGGCAAGGTATTAAAGATTACGTCCTTAATGCCTGGTCTCGGGATTGAGGCTCTGCCGTAGCGCTCAGCCTAGTAACTATTTGGATTGCTATTTCGCCTTTAACCATCGTAACGCCTATGTTGATGCTCAGTGGTTTATCAAACCGTGCCCCCCTTGGGGCAATCGGTGTTCTTGTGGGGGCCCTGGTACCTTTGGGGATGGCGGCACCGGGATGGGCCCAATCGGTGGAGTTTACCGATGTCAGTGATGACTATTGGGCGCGGCCGTTCATCGAGCGTCTGGCAGATGCCGAGATCATCGCTGGCTTCCCCAACGGTAGCTTTAAGCCCAATCAACCAGTGACCCGAGCCCAGTTTGCGGCCATTGTACGCAATGCTTTTGAGCAGCCGCAAATCCGCTCGGCTACCCGCTTTAGTGATGTGTCGGCCGACTATTGGGCCCGGGATGCGATCGCAGAAGCCTATCGCCGGGGCTTTCTCTCGGGCTATCCCAATGGCACCTTTCGACCCGAACAGCAAATCCCCCGGGTACAGGTACTCGTCTCTCTAGTGAATGGGCTGGAGTTTAGTGCCAGTGGCTCGATCAACGAGGCCCTCAGCCTCTACCGCGATGCTGACCAGATCCCTAGCTATGCCGAGGATGAAGTAGCGGCGGCCACCGAGTCTGCCCTGGTGGTGAACTACCCCAATATCGACACCTTACGTCCAGAGCAGGTGTCGACCCGGGCCGATGTGGCGGCCTTCATCTACCAAGCCCTAGTAGCTGCAGGGCGGATGCCGGCCCTGCAAGCTGGCCTGCAAGCCAGCAACTACATCGTAGGCTATAGTGGGGCTATCCCCACCGTCTCAGGGGTGGTGCGGGCTGGTACATCAATTGAGCTCCACTATCCCAATGGCGATGATGTGGATCTTGTGGTTGCTCCTGGGCAAACTGTGACCACCACCTTGGAGGTGGCTCGCCCGCTGCGCAATCAGCAGGGGCAGATCGTGATCCCCGCCGGTAGCCCGGTACAAGGACGAATTGTGCCGGTGGAGATCCGCGGGGCCTCGGTGACTGCGGCTAAATTCGTGGCTGATAGCCTGAGCGTGAATAATCGTCGCTACTCCATCGATGCCGAATCAGATGCGATCGCAGCCACTACCTCCGTCGAAGCTAGCACTCTGCAAGGGGCCTTGGTAACGGCTGCCGCCGAGTCCATCCTGGCTTCCCTCACTGGCAACCGTAACTTAGGCAGCCTAGTGGAAGCCATCCTCACCGGAGATAGCCAGACCACGTCCCAAAGTGCGGTGATTGTCATCGACCCTACCCAATTGGATCTCACTGTCGAGTCAGATTTCACCGTAGGGAATTAAACCTTACTACCAGCCTAGACCTGAATGTCTAGGCCTCGCTATAGCACCGCCCTGGGCTTGGTCTAGACATTTAGAACAGTTATATGACGAGAATGACTTGCTGCTAGTAATGCAGTCGTAGTAGCATTAAAGACTGTGTCGAAATTGAAACACCACCTATGCCTAAACTAAAGACGCGCCGGGCCGCAGCTAAGCGTTTTCGACGCAGCGGTAGCGGCAAGATCATGCGCCGCAAAGCATTTCGCAACCATCTACTGCAACACAAATCTACCGATCGCAAAGCTCGTCTCGCTAAGATATCGACGGTGGATGACTCTGATGCGCCCAATGTGGAGGCGATGCTGCCCTATCTCTAGGGACCATTTTGGGGCAGCAGCCCTACCATTAAGGTGTTATTCATTTGCTTACTGCTAAGGAAATCAGTCATGGCACGTGTCAAGCGCGGTAATGTCGCCCGTAAACGCCGCAAAAAGATTCTAAAGTTGGCCAAGGGATTTCGGGGATCTCACTCTAAGTTATTCCGCACGGCTAACCAGCAGGTCATGAAGGCCTTGCGCAATGCCTATCGTGATCGTCGTCGCCGCAAGCGCGATTTTCGGCGATTGTGGATTACTCGCATCAATGCGGCTACCCGACAGCACGGCATGAGTTATAGCCGGTTTATCGGTCAATTGAAGCAGGCGGATATCCATCTTAACCGCAAGATGCTAGCCCAGATGGCCGTACTTGATCCAGAAGGCTTTGCCAAGATCGTTGACGTAGCCAGTAACGCGTAGGCAGGCCAGGGGTCACTTGCTGCGCCAAGATTCCGCCAGAGGTGACCTCAGCATAGTGGCGATTGCCCCATGGCAAGGCTTTATCAAGCGTTAGTTAGTTTAGGTGTGATGTTGGGAGTGTCATTGGCTGCACTCCCAATTTCTGTTGCCGCTGAATTGGAAGAGATTCGGGCGCGCGGGCATTTGGTAGTGGCCGTCAAGGACAATTGGCGGCCCCTGGGATTTCGCAATGATGCCGGGGAACTGGTGGGCTTTGAAATCGACATTGCCCGGCAGCTGGCTCAAGTTTTAGTAGGCGATGCGGCTGCCATTACGTTGGCACCTGTGGCCAATCAGGAGCGCCTACCAGTGGTAATGGAGGGACGGGTTGATCTGGCTATCGCTGGGGTAGCCGCTACCCCAGCCCGGATGCGTTTGGTCAGCTTCAGTATGCCGTATTACCTAGATGGGACCGCCGTTGTGGCCCAGGATCCCCAAATCCGGGCCCTGCAGGATGTGGGCCCAGGTCCTCTGACCGTCTTGGCAGGCTCTGATGCGATCGCAACCCTACAATATTTACTCCCCCACACAGTGTTAAACAGCGTCACCTCCTATCAGGCCGCCTTGAGCCGCCTACAAGCGGGGCAAACCAGAGGAGTTGCCGCAGATCTCACCGTCCTGACTGGCTGGGTGCAAGAACACCCAGACTATCACCTGCTGCCAAACACCCTCTCATCAGTGCCTCTGGCCGTGGTCATGCCCAAAGGCGTTCAGTATAACGACCTACGTCGCCAAGTCAACAACAGCATCCATCAATGGCATCAAGACGGCTGGCTAGAAGAGCGAGCCACAGCCTGGGGATTACCCTAGCCAGTAGCCTCTCATGGCATCATGGATGCGAAGGTAATCACTGGGCATTGAAACACAGATGGAGAACAGCAACCTGCTCCTGATTTATTTGGCCACGTTACTCGTGCTGCTTACCATTGCAGCCGTCCTGGTCATCCGGCAAGTGCTAAAGACTCGTCGCATCGAAGGCACCCTGAACCGCCTGCAAAATAAGCTGAGCAAGGAGAAAGGCACCGCTAAGGAATATTACGAGTTGGCTAGCTTGCTCTTAGACAAGAAGCTCTACACTCAGGCTGCCGTCTATTTACAACAGACCCTCAAGCAAATCCCCGAAGAGGAGGCCGAAAATGCCGCCTTGGCATACAACGCCTTGGGGTTTGCCTACTTTGCCCAAGAGCAGTACGACCTAGCCATCCGCAACTACAAAGAGGCCCTTAAGATCGCGCCCAACTATGCCACCGCACTCAATAACCTGGGCCACAGCTACGAACGCAAGCAACTCATCAGCCAGGCCTTAGAAGCCTACGAGGCCGCCCTCGAAGTAGATCCGCAAAACGCCACGGCCCGACGTCGAGCCAACTCCCTGCGTAAACGCCTAGTGACCTCCTCCTCTTCCTCCTAAGAGCTAAGTTGCCAGAGCTAAGTTGCCATGGCAGGGGCTGCCACCCTGTTCTGGTCAGCAAGAGATGCCGAGGAAGAGCAGTATACCTCCACCGAGTTATTGGGACTCTCTATCAGCTTTACCTTATGAAGTCTGGCACCAGTTGCCTGAATGGGCTGGCGCAGACGATCCCGAATATGCACAGCAATGTTCTCAGCCGTAGGCACAACCTCGGCAAAATAGGGGACATCTTTATTGAGAAACGTGTGATCGAAGGGCTCAACCACATGGGTATCAATGGCAACCTGTAACTCTCCCAGGTCAGCAATCATACCCGTGCGGGAATCAATTTCCCCGCACACCGTGACCTCCAGATGATAGTTGTGGCCATGGCCGTGGGGACGGGCGCACTTACCATAGATGGCGCAGTTTTCTTCATAGCTCAGCTGTGGCAGTGCTAACCGATGGGCGGCACTGAAGTGAGTACTAATGGTGAGATAGGCTTCCATGGAATCTCCTGTATAGTCAGCCCAAAGTTCTGGATGTTCGTACAGGCGAATATTTACCAATGGCAGGTACGATACCAGGCGGTGCCAGAGGACATAGGCCATATATTCGGTAGTGGGCAGCGTCTGCTGAAACTCCGGCCATACATCGTTGAGATAGGCAAAATCAAGCTGGCTAGTCACCTCTCGCTTGATTACCGTCTTGACATCAGACAGGTTGAGCACCATGCCATACTCATCCAACTGCCCTGCCATAGAAACATACAGCACATAATTGTGACCATGGCCCGGTGCCTTGGTACAGAGCCCAAACTGGTCAGCATTGTCAGCCGCGCTTAATTCAGGCAGCCAATATCGATGGCTAGCGGAAAATTGAGCCCGGCGATGGATGATACAGGTCATGGGAATACTATGAACAAGTTCTACGTTGCATGAATCTGTGTTAACTGCTCCCACTCCAGGATAACGGAAAGTTTTAGAGGCTGACTCCCCTAACAGAGGCGCTTTCATCCCCAATTAGAAGGCGCCCTAAAGTAAGGCTAATTTTGGGTAAGGCCAGAATTAATTTTTGATACAGATTTCTCTGAGGTTAGTGCAGTGAGTCCTGCCAAATACTCTCATACTGGAAGTTTCAGCTATTTTAAAGTTAATCTCATGAGTTGCTGACAAAGGAGCAAAACAGTAAAATAAGATACAGAATAGTAAATCGTTCATCCTACCTAAGGTCGCATGTCAAGGTCGCATGTCGATGCTAAGGGGGACGGAAGTAGGGACTACTCCCGAAGGAACGCGCCTCAAATCGAAGATTTCCTAGCAATTGCTTAGATGACAGGAGGCGATAAATGAAACTTTGCTATCGCGGCGTTGAATACGATTACAATCCCCCCATGCTAGAGGTTACCGATGAAGAGCTGCAGGGATGTTATCGTGGCCGTTCGCTACGATTTTCCTATGTACGTCATATTCCCATCCCCCAACCAGTAGCGGAGATGACCTACCGCGGCATTCCATATCGCACCAATTCCAATGGTCAAGTAGAGCCTGCTGCCACTAAGCCCAAGTCATCCCTAACACTGAACCTAACTAGCCCAATGGCCAATCCAATGGCAAAGGCTCGTCGCCAGTTACTGCGCGAAGCGGCTAGTGCTCACCGTGATAACATTCAGCGCAGCCTTCAGCACCGCCTGGAGGTTGCTCGAGCCCAAGGTAATCAGGCCCTGATTCAGCAGTTAGAGGATGAAATGCATCAGCTGACTGAAGTGGTGTCGTAACATAGTCTGGCCTCATACATCTAGGCTTAGGCTAAAGAGTCGGTGAATGTACGCTAGGACAAAATTCAAGGCTGGTAAGCATAAGTTGAGAGTTGTGCTGTAGCTGGAGCAGTCGGGGTATGCGTTAACGCATACCCTTTTTTTATGGCCATTCCTAGCTTGCTCCCTGCCCCCTAAGACCATGGGCGCACCCAGCCCAGAGTAGTAGCATTAAGGGGCTTGCAGCTGAGGTTGTAGGGGTAAGTCGGTGCTGATAAATCGGAGATCGTGAGCGACGCTAGGGTGGTCCAGGCTAGGGTGAGTCCCCCAACAGAGATGATGACTGCCCACAGGTAGCGGTTGAGGCGTTTTAGCACCTGGACTTAGCCAGATGACCGGTTGGTTTGGCAATTTATACGTCTGCCCTACCCTTTGAGGATAAATAGCGGCTAAGGCTGATAATACAGTGATTTGGGTGGATAGACGGCCAGTGGTTGCTGTCCACAGATGGGCTGAAAATCCCTGTCTATCAGCATAGATGTAGAGAGAAGCAGCAGCGATGACGGCTTGCTCAAACCCATCGGCCTGCCAAGGGCTGGTGATATCTAGAGCAATGATGATGGTATGGCCAGCCGTAAATTGCTCTAGTTCCCGCACCCGCAGCTCTCCATAACGGGCACTGGTGCGCCAGTGGATCAACCGAGTCGGATCCCCCCAACGGTAGGGACGTAGAGAGCGGGTAAGGCCCTCACTGGTGAGGTAAGACGTGTAGTCAGAGGTCCACTGTTGTCCGATAGCTTCTCCACCTCGATCTAGCAGGGGACAGTGGGTCAGTGGCAGGATCTGCGGGTAGACCGTCGCCACCGCTGGAACCTGTCGATAACGGCGGCACCAGAAAAGTCCTAGGGGAGCTGCGGTGCGTAGGCGAACTCGAGACCAGCGATACAGTCCTCGTCGCCGGGTAGGAATCTCATAGCGCCATTGGTAATGGGTGCCGGGAGCAACAGCAATCGTGGTGATTTCATCAGCGGTTGCTAGGCTCGCTGGTAGCTCATCGCAAATTTGCAGGGGGGCCTTGGACTGGGAAGCCGTATTCTCGAGGCGTAGCGTTACTTGCAGCGGCTCTCCCGCACTCACGGGACGGATAGACAAGCGGGATACCTGCAACCCTCGCAGACTACGGGGAGGCAAAATGCCTGCAATACTCAGCAAAGCCAGCAGCCCACCACTGATGACGTAGAGCCAGCCGGCCATGGTATTGGTTGCAGCTGCGAAGAAAAATAGAGCCAGCCCGACCAGAACCCAACCCCCGTAAGCAGGCGCTAGCCAGCGGCTCTCTAACCAGGTGACGACGGTAGTCAAGGTAGACATGGAAATAGGGCTGTGGAGGATGGCTGAGATAGGAATATCATTGCCAGGTAACTGAGGCCAAGGGGGATTTGTCAATGCCCCAACTGTCTCGGCAACGGGGTTCGGATTCCTGTACCAGGCCCCTTGGCATAGGTCCCCTTCTCTTAGCTATGATAGATGCCAGTTCTACTGCGGCGTTGGTGACTGCCAACACTGTTTTACGATCTATGTTTGTTCGATAAGGGAACTGAGATGCTGCGGTGGCAGTAAACCGGGCTTGTACCCGGAAACTTAAAGCCGTAGCCACGGTGCCCACCTGGTTTTACCAGGTCGAAAACTGAGGTAAGACGGCGTCGCGGTGAACTAATTCAAGCTTTCCCCATGGCTAAGCTGATGAGAGGGGTGATGGCCGTTCTGGGGTGCTGAGAGATCACGACTGGGGGGATTTTTTTGCCACAGAGGAATCTCTACGACGAATTGGCTACCCCGCCCCGGTTTAGAGCGGCAGCGCAGTCGGCCATGGTGTTGATTGACGACGATCTGGTAAGTAATTGACATGCCTAAGCCAGTCCCTTTTCCCACGGGCTTGGTGGTGAAAAACGGATCGAGGATGCGCTGTTGAGTCTCTTCTGAAATGCCGATGCCATTGTCAGAAATGGTAATTTCTACTCTGTTTGCATCTGGCAGTGCGGTTGCGATCGCAATGGTTGGTATCCACCGCGGCGACGGCTGGGCCTGCCATTTTTCCTCTAAGGCATCTATGGCATTGCTCAGTAGATTCATGAATACCTGATTTAGCTGGCTGACATAGCACTCTATGGCAGGTAAGGGCTCGTAGTGCCTTCGCACCAAGATGGCCGGGCGTTCTCCGTGGGCTTTGAGGCGACTGCCCAGAATCGTCAGAGTACTTTCAATGCTGTCGCGAATGTCGACCAACTTCAGCTCGGTGCCACCCTGCCGCGAGAAGGTCCGCAGCGACTGGACGATATCGCGAATGCGCTCGGTGCCACCACGCACCGATTTCAGTAACTTGGGTAAATCTTCCAGGAGATACTCTAGCTCAATCTTCTGTTCAAGGTGCTGTACGGCTGGCGGGGCAGGGTCAATACTGTGCTGATAACTCTGCAGCAGCGTCAACAGGTCATCAACATAGTGTTCAGCATGGATGAGATTGCCATAGATATAGTTGACCGGATTATTGATTTCATGGGCTAGACCCGACACTAACTGGCCTAAACTCGACATTTTCTCGCTTTGCACCAGCTGTATCTGAGCGGTCTGTAGGTCTTGTAAGGCTTGCTCAAGCTGACGGGTTTTGCGGTCTTTTTCGGCCGCTTCTTGGATAGCTTCTTCGGCTTGTTTGCGGAGAGTAATATCTCGCAGGATCACCGTGTAGAGCGTCTCGTGGCGAGTTTGCATGGTGGCCACGGTGACCTCAACCGGAAATGAACTACCGCTGCGGCGACGACCGACGACTTCGTAGGGGTTGCCATCGGCACTGGCGGCAGCCAAAAACCGCGCCATTGTCTCTTGGCAGTCGGGGGCGGTCTCCTCTATGGACAGCAGCAAGGTCAGAGGTTGACCGCAGAGTTGTGCCTCTGCAATGCCAAATAGCTTCCGCACGGAAGGGTTGGCCGTTTGGACGGTGAGAGAATGGGGCGATACGGTCAAGATGGCCTCGATGGCCGATTGTACGATGGCCTCGGTATGGGCGACGGCTTCCTCCAGGGCAGCCATGACGCGGTTATAGCGGGCGGCGATTTGGCCCACCGGAGTAAAGGGTTCTGCCGGGCTACGCAGGCTCAGATCGCCACTGCGTTCTTGGCGGCGCATGACAGCGATCAGATCGACTAGGTCGCTGGTGGCTCCATGCTCAGCTACGTTGAGGCCGATATGCTCTTGCCGACGCCCCACCCGCAGAGGATACCAGCGATTCAGGGCCGTCAGTAATGGATAGGTGAGGCCAAAGGCCCAAAGGGCGGCGATGACGATGCCTAGGCATTGAATTTGCAGCTGCTCCAACCGAGTTAACCCGGTATTGAGCAGGGTCAGGTCGCCAAATAAAGCAACCGCTAGGGTGCCCCAAATACCGGCACTGAGATGGACTGGAATGGCGCCTACGACATCGTCGATGTGCCATCGCTGCAGTAGGCGTTCGGTGGCTAACATGAGGCCGCTGCCAAGGCTACCGATGAGTATGGCGTCGAAGGCGGTGACGGCATGACAGTTGGCGGTAATGGCCACCAGGCCAGCCAGGGAACCATTCATCACCGCGGTGACGGCTATGCGTTGTCCCTGAAGTAATCCCAAGAGAATCGGGGTGACTAAGCCGGCGGCTGCGGCCAGGAGAGTATTGGCAATAATGCCCGGTACGGTGTCATCTAAGGCGAGGACACTGCCACCGTTGAAGCCAAACCAGCCCAGCCACAGTAGTAGAGTGCCTAGGGACGCCAGGGGTAAATCGTAGCCAAACAGTTGACGGTTGCCTCGCTTGCAGGAAAAACGACCGATGCGCGGCCCCAAAATCAGGACTGAGGCTAAGGCAACCCAGCCGCCGATACTGTGAACCACGGTGGAGCCGGCAAAATCAATGAAGCCTAAGTGTCCTAACCAGCCGGTAGTCGCGTTGCGCTCTAAACCTCCCCAGGCCCAATGGCCAAAGACGGGATATACAATCCCGGAAATCAAGATGGCGATGAGAACATAGCTGCTGAAGCGCATGCGTTCTGCTACGGCACCGGAGACAATGGTGACGGCGGTGCTGCAGAACATGGCTTGAAACAGGAAGAAAACGCCCATCCAAACCTGGCCCTGGCCCACATCGGGAGCCCAGTGACTGGTGCCGATCCAGCCGTCGTAGGAGCTGCCAAACATGAGGCCATAGCCAAAGCCCCAAAAACACAGCACCGATAATCCCAGATCGGCAATATTCTTGATGACGACGTTGATATTGTGTTTGCTGCGGGTGGATCCGGCCTCTAGGCAGAGGAAACCAGCCTGCATCAGAAATACCAGGCTGGCGCAGACAATGACCCAGAGGATATCGATGAGGTCTTTAGTCACAGGGAACGGGATATATGCTGTAGCAAGCGCTAGCTAGCCATCTAGACAAAATGGCTCTGCCAGCACTTTACAGGAGGTCACCGGGGAAATCCGACAAGTTTATGCAAACTCTTCCCTTAGCGTCGGGCGGTATTGCCGTAGTTCAACAGTCGTTCGATGGTAGTGAGGCGATGACGCCAGGTTTGCAGTCGATAGTCGTTGCTGACGGTACGCAGGGCCATGGTATGGCCTAGGGTGGCGCGCAGGCTGATGAGTTGCGATCGCACCTGGTTGAGTCGGCGAGGGGACGGCTGCTGGGCCAGGGCTGCTAAATCTTGCTCCAATTGATGAACACCCGCGATCCAATCGGCCTCACTTGCGGGGGCTAACCAGAGGTGACCCTGGTTAGATAACCAGCTCCACTCTCCCTTGAGGATGCGGTATCGTTCTAAAGCCGCTTGATAAGGCTGTTGTTGCGGTGGCGAGGTCGCCGTTTGGGTTTGGCTCAAGAGCCTGTGCACGGGTCCCGTCATCAGGTTCTCGGCGGCAAACAAGGCATAGCCGGCGGCCGGCAGATCTCGCAGGGCCTGAATCTGATCGAAGGCAGCGGCTTCAGACAGGGCCAGCAGCCGAATCCCTGGAATCACTAGAGTCGACTCATAGTCATGGTGCAGCAACCAGGGCGTCACCAAGCTTTCTAGGCGGTTAGCGTCTTCGGCATAACTCATGAGCACGATCCAATCGACCCACCCCTGCTCGGCCCAATGCTCCCAGTCCTGCTGGATCTTAAGCAGACGTTCTCGTTCTGGCTTGGCGAAGGTCGCCGCCGATAGTAGCAGCTCTGGCCGTTGTCGCTGCACCAGTCGGGAGACTTCAGCCACAAAAGAACTCACCTGCTGAATCCGAAATTCAGTCCAGCGCTCCCACAGATAGAGCTGGCGCTGCCGTTCCGGTCCTGAGAGATCTGACTCTAAACGGGGGGATAGCTCTACCGGGTCGATGCCAGTCATAGCCTTAAATCGCTGCCTGGCTGCCTGGCCATAGCCAAAGGTGCGATCGGCGCTGGGGTCTTGAAACGGATAGCGAATATAGTCCAGCTGCAATCCATCGACCTCATACTGGGTGATGATTTCCGCAATCAACCGCAGCAGATAGTTGCGCACTTCCGGATTGGCAGGATCTAAAAATGGCTTAGTTTGTCCCCGAGGAATTAACTCACCTCGGTTATCCCGGCCAGCCCAATCAGGATGCAGGCTCAGCACCGGCCCTGGGTAGTCTGTCGGCAGATTGAGAATCCGATTGTGAAGCTGGTTGCCAGCAGCAAAGGTCCAGATCCAGGCATGGAGTTCCATGTCGCGCTCATGGGCCAGCTCCACGGCCGCTGCTAAGGGATCCCAGTGGCGGCTCAGGGGGTTCTGGGTCGGAGCCACCCGGCTGGGATAAATGGGATACCCCGCGTTGACTGTCTCGAAGAATACGGTATTGAAGCCTGCCGCCGCCAAGCGATCGAACACGTTTGCCAGACGCTGGGGAGAGCCAGCTCGCACAATGGTGCCTCGATCCAACCAAACCGCTCGGATTTCGGGCTGGTTCAGGGGGCGATCCATGGGGAAGTTATTCCAGATGGCTTGGCGGGTTGCCAACCAGCGCTGTCGGGCGGCCTGGTATTCCTGGTGTTCGATCAGGGTGGACCATTCCGCCAGCAGCTGACGGCCCTGGGCTAATGCCGGATGCAATAGCGGTGAGGTCAGATCGACTTTGCCGGCAGAGGCGGTCAATTGCTCAGTCCCGGGCGCCAAGGTCAGCTCTGACGCCTGACTCGAGGCCCGAGCCAGCAGTAAGGCACTCTCGAAGCGCCCCATGAGTTGCTCTAGCTCCTGACGCATGGCCAAGGCCAGGTAGGGGCTAATGGGTTGCTCCCCCGGTAGCACGGTGAGACCAGGTGGGGCAATGGCTTCGGCAGGATCGGCTATGGCCTGAGATACTCGCACACTCTGCCCGGAGGAATTGTCTACGGCAGTTGCTGCCGGGATATCTGTCACTGGGGCAGCGGGGGAGGACGGGGGGACGGAACTGGGCGACGGGGAGTCTTGCTCGGCTCGGATGGCCCCTGGCCATAGCAGTACTAGGGCGATACCCAGGCTGCTGGTGATCAGCTGTTTGACCGTGAGACCCCACTGGGGGGAGGTGATATGAACCGTTGCCATGAATGAAGTCAATGAAGCAGTACCAAGTCTTCGGTAGGTCTAGCCCCTGAAAGCACTCAGTGCATCTTACACTGGCGTATCTTGCTATTTCTCTGGAGAGAGAAGCCCTATGCCGGGATGCGATCGCAACCGCCACTAATAGTAGGTGGTGTCCAAACGCTATCTCTCAATTCAGCCTGCTCGTTAGCCAACCCGGAGAAAACCCCTTGCTGACAGAGTTCACAGGGACTTCATCCCATGGCATCTCTCCGATTTGATTGAATATAGCCTGACCTAGGCCTGAGATTGTCGTAACCAGAGGGCTAACCCACCGCCGCGATCGCAGGCGGCCATATCAGGCGGCCATATATTGAGCTGCCCCAGGGACCGGTGTGCTGCCATAATGAGGGGCGACTGCTCAGGACTCTGCCATGACCTCTCCTCCCAATCGCCTCCGGGTTTCCCTGCCTGCCTTTGTGGGCCGAGGGGCCACGGTGTCTAGCGTCCTGATGATGGCAGGCATCGCGATTACCGGGGTTTTCATCCTATTGGCCCTACTGGCACCGCCCCTACAGGCTGGGGGCATTCTCCAGGATCCTACTGCTGCCCTGCAAAACCCAGTGCATCAGGCTCCATCGCTGCAGTATTGGTTTGGCACCACGCGTCAGGGCTATGACGTGTTGTCTCGGGTGATCTTTGGCAGTCGGGCAGCTTGGCAGGTGGTGCTATTAGCAACGGCCATCAGCGTGCTGCTGGGGGTCCCCTTGGGCATGGTTAGCGGCTATCGGGGTGGACGCTTGGACCGGGTCGTGCTGTTTTTCATGGATACCTTGTATACCTTGCCAGGGCTATTGCTGTCGGTGACCTTGGCCTTCGTGGTGGGGCGGGGAGTCGTGAATGCGGCAGTCGCCCTGAGTATTGCCTACGTGCCTCAGTACTATCGAGTGGTCCGAAATCACACCGTGAGTGTGAAGACGGAATTATTTATTGAGGCGGCCCAGGCCATGGGAGCCTCCACCAGAACGGTACTGAGTCGCTATCTGTTTCTGAATGTGATTCAGAGCGTGCCGGGTGCTGGTTACCCTGAATGCGGCCGATGCCATTTTGATCCTGGGGGGTTAGGCTTTCTGGCCTGGGGCTGCCAGAGCAAACCCCCCGGAATATGGGGCGCTGATATTCGCCAGGCATTGGATGCGCTACCCACCGGTATCTGGTGGCCGGCTTTATTTCCGGGCTTGGCCCTAACGGCCATAGGTGACAGGCCTGTCCGCTGGTCGGCGAAGGGTTAAAATGAATGGGTGAATCCCCTGCTGCGTCGCGAGAAAACTGGAATTAGGTCTCAACCCCCATGCCATCCATCCTCAGCCATGAGCCTGCATCAC
Source organism: Halomicronema hongdechloris C2206 (assembly GCF_002075285.3). Taxonomy (GTDB): domain Bacteria; phylum Cyanobacteriota; class Cyanobacteriia; order Phormidesmidales; family Phormidesmidaceae; genus Halomicronema_B; species Halomicronema_B hongdechloris. Next base: position 122,875 of record NZ_CP021983.2, read on the forward strand.
CAAGCCCTGAGGATGGCTCCACAGCGTCTGGATTAGGTGCCTTTGGCGGCGTCTTTACACCGTCGATTCCTGACCATCCTAGGGTGATCATGTACCTGCGATTCGGCTGGATCGTAGGGAATGTGGCCCTGTTGGGGACGCTGATCATTGTCACCCTATCCACGGCAATTACCCTACTGACGGCGTTGTCGGTCAGTGCGATCGCAACCGATCGAGTAGGTGCAGTGGGGGGAAGCCTATTACATGATCAGCCGCTCCCTGGGCAATTGAAACGGCGGGGCGTGGGCATTCCCTTTAACTTTGCCCCAGGCTCTCCTGTGGCCCTCTATACTTTGGGTTTTGCCGAGAGTGTGGTCAGTGCTTTCGGTCAATTCAACCAGCTCTACGTGGCCCTGATCACCACTATTGCCGTGGCGATTTTGGCCATCACCTCGGCCCAGATTGTCATCAAGGCCCCAATACGTCATCATGGCCGCCATTGTCCTGTCCCTGCTGTCGCTACTAGCCGGGCAGCCCTCAAGCAACACCGAGATCGAACTGTGGGCACGCCCCAAGGCGAGCCCTTCTGGCACGTTTTCGCCGTCTTCTTTCCAGCGGTGACTGGGATCATGGCCGGGGTCAATATGTCAGGGGACCTACGAGATCCGATCCGGGCTATCCCCATCGGCACCCTAGGCGCTGTGCTACAGGCTATGTGGTGTACATGGGCTGCCCTTAATACTCGCCAGCCGCGCCGACGCACCACCTTGGTCGCTGATCCCTTGATCATGCAACGCATCGCCCTGTGGGGACCGGCCATTCTGCTGGGGGTATGGGGCTCCACTCTCTCCAGCGCCCTGGGCAGTATTTTAGGGGCCCCCCGGGTGCTGCAGGCCCTGGCCCGGGACGGCGTCTTGCCCCGCTGGATGTCGTTTCTGGGGAAGGGCAGCGGCACCAACGATGAACCCCGCATCGGCACCGCTGTGACGCTAGCTGTGGTGATTGCGGCGGTCTGCATCGGTGATCTGAATCTGATTGCCCCGGTGCTGACCATGTTCTTCCTCACCACCTACTTGGTCTTGAACATGGCGGCAGCCCTGGAGAGTTTCCTGCGCAGTCCCTCCTTTCGCCCCTTGTTTCGAGTGCATTGGTTAGTGTCCCTAGTGGGGGCTGGGGGCTGCTTCGCGGTGATGATGCTGATCAACCTCACGGCCACTTTGGTGGCGGCAGCGGTTGTGCTGATCATTTATGTCTGGCTGCAGCGGCGGGGACTGAGAACCACCTGGGGGGATGTGCGACGGGGGCTGTGGATGATGCTGGTGCGCACCGGGCTGTTTCAAATTGGCTACCAAAGGGATGCCAAAAATTGGCGGCCCGATATTCTGGTGCTGTCTGGGGCCCCCATGCACCGCTGGCCTCTGATCGAATTAGCCAATGCGTTCACCCAGAATCGGGGGCTGATTACGGTGTCCAGTATCCTGCCCCGAGAGTCTCGCAACCTCATGCAGCAGGAACACCTAGAGCACACCATCAGTGATTATTTGGCTGAGCGGGGAGTTCAGGCCCTGGTGCGCTTGTTGACAGCAGCCGATCCGTTTGAAGGGGCAGAGCGCCTAGTGGAGGTTTACGGATTAGGCCCCCTAGCCCCCAACACATTGCTCTTGGGCAATAGCGAGCAACCCCAGCGGCTGCCAGGCTACTGTCGCTTGATTAGGCGCCTCTATCAGGCCCAACGGAATGTCTTGATCTTTCGCGAAGATCCAGAGCGCGGGTTTGGTCGCCGTCGCCGCATCGATGTCTGGTGGGGAGGTCTCCACCGCAATGGCGGGTTGATGCTACTGCTGGCCTATCTGCTGCAGGCCAGTATTGACTGGAGCCAGGCTCAGATTTATCTCAAGTTAGTGGTCCCCAATGCCGAGGCGGTACCGGCAACCCGAGATAATCTTGACCGCCTCAGCGGTTCCCTGCGGATCAACGCAATGTCCCAAGTACTCATCGCCGCTGGCCGCCCCTTTGAAACGATTCTGCGCACATCTTCGCAACGGGCCGATCTGGTGTTGTTGGGGATGGCGGCACCAGGAGCCGAGTTTGTTCAGTATTACCAAGATCTACAGCGCCGGACGGCCGGGCTACCGACGACCCTCTTCGTGTTGGCCGGGGAAGGCTTTAATGTCACCCCAATCCTGACAGAATAAGCGGCCACTTCATCCTTGTGCCCTCTGCAATCCGTCATCTGCATTTGCCCTGTTTCCGAAAATGTCAATTCACCTTAATCTAAATTGTCATTAATTTATGTTTCGTTACAATACGGGGTATGTTCGATTACTCACACATTGAGCTGTTGTAGAGGTACAGGGGGGGCTTGATGGCTTGGCGTGCTGCAGGATATCCCATAGAAGGGACGGTTACTCGTTAAGTAGCCGCTGGTGTTGTGTCGAGGCTCCCGTTGCCCTGTGATGGGGGCCTCAGTATCAAGGGGAGGGAACGATGCTGAGTAATGTCATGGAGTTGGATCATCCCTTGGCTCTGTCTCAGGGATTGCTGACGGCGCTGGGGGTGCATCAGTCGCTTCACTTTTGCGATCGCATTCCAACCGCCTCCTCGTCCATTCTAGTGGTGAGTAACCATCGCAGTATCTTAGATGCACCATTGCTGATGACGGGGCTGAACCGTCCCGTTCGCTTCGCCTGTCACCACTACATGAGCCAAGTGCCCTTGATGCGAGAACTGGTGACTACCATGGGCGGTTTTCCCCTGGCAGCTGCGGGACAGCGGCCCACCACGTTCTTGCGGCAGGCCCATCAGTTTCTACAGCGGCAACAAGCCGTTGGCATCTTTCCGGAAGGAGCGCTACCCATGGTGCAATCCACCCAACCCCAACAGTTGACGACCTTTCAGCGGGGGTTTGCCCATCTCGCCCTGCGAGCCCCTGTCGACCCCTTGGTCATCCTTCCCGTCGCCATTGCCGCCACAGATGAGATCAGTCATTCTGCCTTTCCCCTGAAACTCTTAAGCTGGTTCGACCCCTCCGAACCCCTCTTCGATCAGCCCGGCTGGCATCCCTTCGTCCTCTATCGGCAAGTATCGCTACTGATCGGCCATCCGATTCAGATCACCGCCGCCCACCGCCACCAGTACCGGGGTCAACAGGCTGGCACCCTGGCCAGTGAGCTCACCGACCAGTGCCGCACCAGCATTGCCGATCTGCTGCAACACGGATGCTATTAAGAGTGGGGAAGTGAAGGATGAAGGATGAAGGATGAAGGATGAAGGATGAAGGATGAAGGGTGAAGGATGACTCGTCACTCGTTACTCGTTACTCGTTACTCGTCACCCCATCACCCCATCACCCCTAAGCCCTGCGGGCAGGCTCCGCCTACACCCCATCACCCCTAAGCCCTGCGGGCAGGCTCCGCCTACACCCCATCACCCCATCACCCCCTCTCCGTCCTCCCCACCTCCCCACCCCCCTACTGCCCATGCCTCATTCCTCCTCCCTGCGACTCTTAGCTCCCCTACCGCCTTCGACCCCAGCGACCGCTGTGGGTATTTCTACCAGGGATGGATGGTACTGGGACGCTGTATCAGCGGCAGGTGGATGCTCTGGCCACGGTCTTCGATATTCGCTGTCTAGCAATTCCCCCAGACGATTGCACAGACTGGTCTGGGTTAGCCGAGCAGGCGGTAGCTCTCATCTCTGATGCTCAGGGAAATCGTCCCCTATACCTGTGTGGAGAGTCCTTTGGGGCCTGTTTAGCGCTACAGATAGTTACCCGGGCATCCCAGTTGGCGGATTATCTGGTGCTGATTAACTCAGCCACGGCCTTTCACCGCCAAAATTGGGGCAGCTGGGCCAGCTCAATCACCCGCTGGTTACCGACCAGCGCCTACAGCCTATCCACTTACGGTCTGTGGCCGCTGCTGGCTGCCTTACATCGGATAGATGCCCCAGAGCGTCGCTCGCTGCTAACGGCGATGCAATCGGTGACTCACCGCAGTGCCGCTTGGCGCTTGTCCCTGCTGGCAGATGAGGCCTTAGCCCAGTTGCCCCTGGAAACCATTCAACAACCGGTGTTGCTGCTGGCGGCAGCGGCTGATCGGCTGTTGCCGTCGGTGCCGGAGGCTGAGCGTCTGGCTCGGCGATTACCCCACGCCCAGTTGCGAGTCTTGCCCCATAGCGGCCATGCCTGCCTGCTAGAGCGCGACATTAACCTGTTCAACATCTTGCAGAAAGAGCAGTGGTTGCCAGCCCTAGTCGGCAGCTCTCAACGGGGGTGCACGGTAGGTGCTGCGCTTCATGCCGTCTCCCCTACTCCCGCTGCACTAGTCAATAAATGGGGCAAGGGTTCTGCCCCTGACGGTCACGGCAGGATGACGACGCAATTGCGGCCTGCTTGCTTGGCCTGGTAGAGGGCGCGATCGCATCGCTGCAGCCAGCTGTCGCTGGTATCGTGCGATCGCATCTGGCTGACGCCACAGCTAACGGTCACCGGCTGGGCTTCTTAAGATAGAGGTCTGGGCAATCTGCCGGGTTAAATCTTCAGCCATCTGCCTGGCCTCGTTTAAAGTCGTGGCGGGCAGCAAAATCACAAACTCCTCGCCACCAAAGCGAAATATAGTATCCGTTCGCCGCAGGCGCTGACGCACCTGCTGAGACAGCCGCTGCAGGGCCAGATCCCCCATCTGATGGCCAAAGCGATCGTTAATCTGCTTGAAATGGTCAATATCAAATAGAACCAACGAAGTGGTAATTCCGTATCGCGCCTGTTGGGCCAAGGCTGTTTCCAGACAGTGATGCAGGTGTCGGCGATTAAAGGTTTGAGTCAGAGGATCAGTAATCGTCAACCTCTGCAGCGTCTGCTGTTGCCGCAGGACAATAGCAGCAAATATTCCCGTAAAGGCGCTACTGACGGACAATGTCAGCACAATGCGTAGGGTCTCGGCCCAGCCCAACTGTGTCCCTGCCAGCGGAATGATGCCGACAATGAAGACCACACTCAATCCAATGGCCAGATTCGGCTGCATGAGAAAGTGAAAGGCGATGACCACCGGATAGGCCCAATAGACGCCATGGATCCCCTCTCGGTAAATGGCCAGGTAGGTGGTCGCTATCACCAACAACAACAGCAGCGGTGCCGGCATCAGCAATCGCCGATGTCGCCAAAATATCAGGGCATTGCTCACCATCAGCAGTATCACCAGGCTAACGGTCCCTCCCAACAGGTAGTAGCCCCGCAGCAGATCCTGAATCGCAAAGGGCAACAGGCACAACGCCGCCACCCAAAGCCATTAGGGCAAAGAAAAATATTACGATAGGTAGTCATTCCCTCGAGTTGAGTAGCTATGGCTGCCAGCATCTATCTGCCCCATTAGGAGCCCCATCCCATGGCCCCCTCTTCCCTACAGGAAACTGGAGACTTCCCCTCACGAATGACATCTGGGGAACTACGGACTGGGCAAGTCTCCATTATTCAGCAGGCGGCGTATCCCAGCTCTGATAAATTGTAAAAAACTATACAATTTGAGGGGCGACACCCCCCCATCCCCGTAATCACGAATTATGCAGCTTATGCAGCTAGATCGCCATGGCAGGGCGTTGGTGGCTCCAAGGGTGCTGGGCCTCCAGTTGGGCGGCCAAGGCCACTAGGGTGGCCTCGTCGGCAGGACGCCCCACCAGTTGCACGCCTAAGGGCAAGCCCTGGGCTGTGAAGCCAGTGGGAACAGCGATGGCCGGTTGACCGCTGGCGTTGAAGGGAGGACAGGGAGCGATCCAGTGGATGATATTCTCTAGAATCTGTCGGGGTCGCTGGTGTCGCCATTCCCCAATGCGAATGGCCGGATGCATGTAGGTCGGCAACAACACCACATCATAGGGCTGGCAAAAGGCGACGATCTCTCGCGAGCGATTTGTCGGGAGCTTCGAAACCGCCCGCAGATAGGGACCGGTGCGCTGCCAGAAGGCCCGCCAAAACAACCAGCGATTCATCCGCTCCAATACCAGCCAGGGCACAGCGGCTTCCACCAGCACACCCTGCCAGACGGTCACGAAGGGATCAATCAATTGCCCCAGATCCGGAAAGGTAATGGCTTCTACGATATGCCCCAGCTCAGCCAAGCGATGGGCCGTCTCTTGCACTGCTGCCTGGCAATCGACGTCGGCCTCTCCCAGGGGAGGGAAGGCGGTAGCGAAGCCAATTCGTAAGGAATCCAAAAGTGGTTGCTGCGTCATGGTCAGGAAACTGGGCTCTGGGGCCGGTAACCAGTAGGGATCGCCGACGACATAGCCACTGAGAACGTCTAAGAGGGCGGCGGCATCGGCAACGGTACGCCCCAGGGGACCATTGATGGCTAAGCCCTCTAGGCGCTCCCCGGCCGGGGCAAAACTGATGCGCCCCCGCGAGGCTTTCAGGCCCACCAAGCCACAGCAAAAAGCGGGGCCGCGAATGGAGCCCCCGCCATCAGAGCCCTGGGCAATGGCACAGAGCCCTGCCGCCAAGGCCGCGGCCGCCCCACCACTGGAGCCGCCAGGGGTGTGCTCTAATCGCCAGGGGTTACGGGCCGGGGGAAACCCGGGGGGCTCAGTGTAGGGTAAAGACCCCAGCTGCGAGGTGGCCGTTTTACCGAGAAGAATGCAGCCAGCCTGGCGCAGCTGGGTGACCACATAGTCATCTTGGGCAGGCACCAGATTGCGCGCAGCCTTGATGCCATAGGCACAGGGAACCCCAGCAACCGGATTGAGATCCTTCACCGACACCGGCACCCCAAAGAAGGGGGGGAATTCTGAGGGATGGCCAGCTAGTTGCTCCGTTTTCGCTTTGGCATCGGCGAGGGCCATCTCTGCCATCACAGTCACATAGGCCCCCAACTGTGGGTTCAGGTGCTCGATGCGCTCTAGATATAGCTCTGTGAGCTCCAGAGGCGAGACGATTTTCTGGCGAATCAGGCGGGCCTGTTCTAGGGCAGGGGTGAAGGCAAGGTCGGTCGGATTCATACCAGAGCGGGAATCATGTGTCCCCATTGTGCCCCGTTTTAGCCGGGAATGGATTTGGCTTGGCCTGCCGCCATGGAGCGAGTGAGCCTGCTACTAGTCCCCCGTGGCAGAAGTCAGCCGACTATTTGGTTCCCTTGCTTCTCTGCCCCCTGAGCCCTTGTGTGGCAATCCATGGTGGGGGCGAACTGGCGCTGCCGTCTACTAGGTTACTGTTGGGAGCTCTTGAAGGAGCACTCCACGGTGATGCGTAGGTTACTTTCGGCTCTGCCCTGGGTGACATAGGGAATCCCCGCTTCTCCACCGACGGAGACGCCAAACTCCAGCGTGACCCGTTCTACCTCTGCGATGGCCAGCTCTCTGAAGGCATTGAGGGTATAGCGGGTATAGGTGCGAATGGTCCCTTCTATGGCCTGAAAGCTCTGAGTAATCCGTTGACTGGCTTGATGACTGGGAAGACCGAGGCCCTTGGCTGTCCGGGTCGTTTCGCCGGCGGTGGCGGGGCCATCTGGAGTTGGCGTCGCAATATCCTCAGTCGCTTCAATATAGATCTGGGTTCCATCTTCTAATTGGATGGGAATCAGTTGAGCCATGGTGCACCCTCCAGTGGGTAAAACAATTAACTCTCTCAGGATGCCTGGTTTGGGCACGGAAGTCACAGACCCCTCGCCTCCGATCCCACTCTCTTATCCTCCGACTTCCCCAGGCCATTACTCTCTCACTCAGCCACTCCCTATTTCTAAGATCAACGACTTTCTCTGGTCCAAAGGGGCAGTTTTTTTCTATAACTTAGGAGGTAGCTCCCGCCGTGCCTAGGACCCCACGATGGCAGAACAGTATGCTTCGGAAGACGCTCAGCAGATTCTGCACCTTGCGATCGCACGTCAGACCGAGGGTGGCGAACTGACACGCACGCAACTGCTGGAAATTGCTAGTGAGCTAGGCATTGCCCCAGAAACCCTGGCGGCAGCTGAGCAAGAGTGGGAGCAACGCAAGAGCGAGTTTGAAGAATTAAAACTCTTCGAAGAGCATCGACGCCAGCGATTTCAATCCCACCTGGTGCGATACGTCATCGTTAACTTGTTCCTCCTAGCCCTGAATTTCCTGACTACTGGGGGCTTTAGCTTTGCGCTCTTCGTGATCCTGGCCTGGGGATTGGGGCTATCCCTCCATGCCTGGCACACCTACCAGCCCAACAAACACCGCTATTACGACGAATTCGAGAAATGGCGACGGCGGCGGCAGCTACGCCAGTCCTTCACCCGTATGATCGATCGACTCCTGGGCACCTAGGGGGAGTCGGTCACTAAGGTTTTCAGAACCAGCGTGAACGCTCCTGCAAGATCCCTATAAGCCTTGAGATTGAGACTCTTTAAGACTGCCTTTGCAAATTAACTCTCAGGCATGGATCTGGTGACAAGCAGCCCTAGCAGTTGCCTGGGCCGAGTCACATTGGTTGACTAGGCAAGGCTGCCCATAGACCTCTTCGTCTTCCAAAGAGGGAGGCAATTGCCCAAAGACCATCTTGCAGCTATAGTCCTCAAAGTTAGGAGTCAGGGTCAGGGGAATGGCAAAGTCGCGGCTGAAAAACTCCTGGGTGGGGAGCTTGCACAGATTAATACAGGTGCCGACACAGCGACTCTGCGCCAGGTAGCGGCACTTTTGAATTTGTACCCCACTACGCTGATGATGAACCTGACCATCGGCGTCGGTAATCTCTACCTCAGTGACCTCGCAAGGGCCCACCAGCCACTGAAATAATCGAGCCGCAAACCAGGCATTTAGTTCACAAACCAGCTGGGTGGGAGAACACAACCGACGAACTAGCCAGAGCACCTGAGCCGGCACCAGAGATCTGAGAACCACCGCTACTAACGCCTGTTGCTCCGCAGCATTGCGCCCCGCCATGATGTGCCGAGATAACTCCACAAACCCGTCATAGCCCGGCCGAGTCCTACGTTGGCCCACAGCCCGGGCCATCTTACGACTGAACAGCCAGATGAAGGCCCGATCGATGGGGCCATCATGGTAGACCGTCTCAGGGGGCTGGGATTCAGATGCCGCTGGGGGGCCTGTCATGGATTCTGTCCTTGAGGCTACCTATCCAGGGTACTGGTTAGGGAGTGGGGCCGGGGCATTCGATCGCCGTCCTCAGAGGACATTTGGAAACTCGGCTGAAAGGCCTGTAAGGTAGGCATTTTAGAGTGTATGACCCTGCTGGCCAGAAACCAGTCTGGAGATAAGGTTGCAGGGTACTTTCCAAGCATCCTCTCAAACTGATGCCGCCGTCTCCTAAAGCCGTCTCCTAAATAGGACCGCAATAGGACCGCTAGACTAGGTAATCGGACCCGTCTGCGATCGCAATGGCCATCTTCACCCTAACCTCTGTCAAAAAGGACTTCGGCATCAAGGAAATCCCTACGGGATGCCAGCTTCAGCCTGGAGGAAGGCGACAAGGTGGGGCTGATTGGCACCAATGGCTCCGGCAAATCAACGCTGCTGAAAATGATTGCCGGCCTAGAGCCCATCGATGGCGGTGAGCTCTGGACTAACTCTGGGGCCAAGGTGGTCTATCTGCCCCAGCAGCCCACCATGGACGATGACCATACAGTGCTGCAGCAGGTGTTTGCCGGTGCCGGCGAGCGCATGGCCCTAATTCGAGAATACGAAGCCATTTCCCACCGCATGGCCCGCGGCCAGGACAACCTGGATAGCTTGCTGGGAAAACTATCCCGACTGACGGAGCAGATTGAGGCCGCCAACGCCTGGGATTTAGAGACCCAGGCCAAGGTGATTCTGAGCCGCCTGGGTATCGAAGATTTGGATAAGCGAGTCGGCGAGCTGTCTGGGGGGTATCGCAAGCGCATCGCCATCGCCGCTGCCCTCTTGGCCGATCCCGACGCCCTACTGATGGACGAGCCGACCAACCACCTGGATGCGGCCTCGGTGGAATGGTTGCAGACCTATCTGGATGGCTTTAGGGGAGCCCTGTTGCTGATCACCCACGATCGCTATTTTCTCGATCGGGTCACCAATCGCATCCTGGAAGTGGACCGGGGCGACCTCTACAGCTATGACGGCAACTACAGCTATTATCTGGAAAAAAAGGCGGAGATGGAAGCTGCCGCCGCAGGAGCTCAGCGCAAACACGCCAATTTGCTGCGGCGGGAGTTGGCCTGGCTGCAGCGTGGCCCCAAGGCCCGCAGCACCAAGCAAAAGGCCCGCATCCAACGCATCGAAGGGTGGCAGGAGCAGGAATTCAAAGAGACCCTGGGAACAGTCGATATTGCCACCGCTGGCCGCCGCATCGGCAAGAAGGTAATCGAGTTAGAGGAAGTCACCAAGGGCTATCACGGCCAGCCCCTGATTGAGAATTTCACCTACACCTTTGAACCAAATGACCGGATTGGCATTATCGGCCCCAATGGCGTCGGTAAGTCGACCCTCATGGACGTGATCACAGGCCGGACAGCCCCCGATGCTGGTCGGATCGACATCGGCAGCACCATCCACTTTGGCTATTTCGACCAGCACTCTGACGACCTGATGACCAACCCGAATCAGCGGGTGATCGAGTATCTCAAGGAAACGGCAGAGCTAGTGCGCACCGCTGACGGCAGCGTGATTACGGCTTCCCAGATGCTAGAGCGGTTTCTGTTTCCGCCCAATCAACAGTATGCCCCCATCCACAAGCTCTCAGGCGGGGAGCGGCGACGCTTGTTTCTGTTGCAGGTGCTGATGCAGGCCCCTAATGTCTTGATCCTGGACGAACCCACCAATGACCTGGATGTGCAGACCCTGGGGGTCTTAGAGGACTATCTGGACAGTTTCAATGGCTGTGTGATCGTGGTGTCCCACGATCGGTACTTTCTAGATCGCACCGTCAACACCATCTTTGCCTTCGAAGGCCAGGGACGCATCCGCCAATATCCCGGCAATTACTCGATCTATCTAGACCTATACCAGGCTCAGTCGGGCTCTGACTCTTCCAGTCAAACGCCATCAGCTGAGACGACGGCGCAGCAGGCTGATCCACAGCCCGCGCAGCAGACCTCGAAGTCCAACAGAGCCTCCCCAGCCCCGTCTCGGCCTAAGCCATTGTCTTACAAAGAGAAGCGAGAATATGAGCACCTAGAAGCCCAGATTCCCGAGTTAGAAGCCGAGAAAACCGCCATCGAAAAAGCCCTCTACGGCAATCCTCCCAGTGACTACACCGAGGTGACCACCCTGTCGGAACGGCTGTCAGAACTGACCCAGGCCATTGATGATGCCACGGAGCGCTGGTTGGAGCTGGCAGAACGGGCCGACTAGAATATCGAACTAAAGTGAACCCTTGGATTCGGACAGTTGATCTTTGTCTACATTTCTACGCACCTTGAAAGGGCTGGGCTTTTTTTCATGGCTAAGAGTTTTCGGGAAAGGAGCACTCCACAGTGATCTTCAAATTTGATTCTGCCGTGCCCTTGGTGACGTAGGGGACACCGGCCTCGCCGCCGATCTTGATGCCAAACTCCAGGATGACCTTATCCACATTCGCCCCGGCCATGGAGCGGAAGGCGTTGAGGGTGTAGCAGGTATAGGCGCAGATGGTGCCTTGCATCGCCTGGAAGCCGCGCAGCACCTGATCGCTAGCGCCTTTGCTGGTGCGGGTGGGACCTTCGGGAGAGCCGACCGGCTGAATTGGGGCGGCGACGTCGTCGGTGGCTTCGACGTAGATCACCGTGTTGTCATCGAGGGTGAGGGGGACAAGCTGGGTCATGGTGAATTTTTCCGAAAAGTAGGGACTTGCCCTGTAGTCTATGACTAAGCTGAATCCCTAGAGGCCTTAGGTATCCGCGATGAGTCGCAACGCTCTGATCGTCGGCATCAACCCCTACCACCACCTCACCCCCCTCAAAGCCCCCGCCACCGACGCCGAGGCGATCGCCCAGCGGCTAGAAGGCGAGGGGGAGTTTCGGGTGAAGCGGCTGCCGGAAGTGGTGCCTGACGGAAAGCCGACGGTATCTCAACAGGCAGTGGTGACTCTGGCGGAGCTGAAGAAAGCCTTGGTGGAGCTGTTCAACCCTGGCGGCAACCAGTACCCCGATACGGCGCTGCTGTATTTCTCGGGCCATGGTCTGCGGGATCAATCCGGCATTGTGGAGGGCTACCTGGCCAGCAGCGACGCCGACCCAGAACGGGAGTTTTTTGGCCTCTCCCTCACCTGGCTGCGGCGCCTGCTGGAGGAAAGCCCGGTGCGTCAGCAGATTATTTGGCTGGACTGCTGCCACAGCGGGGCATTGCTGGATTTTGCCGAGGCTGATCCGGGGGACCGGGGCGGGGGGCGCGATCGCAACTTCATTGCCGCTTCCCGCAACTTTGAGTTGGCTTATGAAGACCTGGGCAGCGACCACAGTGTGTTGACCCGCGCCCTGCTGGAGGGGCTTGATCCAGGGCGGCTGGGCGATCGCTGGGTGACGAACCTGTCCCTGACCGACTTCATCACCGAAACCCTGAAGCGAGAACTCCAGACCCCCATCTGCAACAACTCGGGGGAGCCGATCAACCTCACCCGCCGCTGGCAGGCCACCGCTGAAACTACGGCAACCGTCGAAGACACGGGCATCTGTCCCTACAAGGGCCTGTCCTACTTCGACTGGAACAGCGACGACCCCAACTATTTCTATGGTCGCCAGACCCTGACCGACGAACTGCTCGACCATGTGCGCACCGATAATTTCCTGGCCATCACCGGGGCCTCCGGCAGCGGCAAGTCTTCCGTGCTGCGGGCCGGGCTGCTGCACCAGCTGCAGCAGGGGCGGCGCATCTTCGGCAGCGATCGCTGGGAGATTCGGCTGTTTCTCCCTGGCGACAACCCCTGCCAGAACCTCGCCGCCGCCTTCATCGACGAGGGCATTACCCACATCGAGCGGGCCGAGCAGCAGGGCAAAGCCGAAGCCCTGATTAAAGAAGGAGCGGATGGTCTGCGCCGCCTGGTGCAAACTACCACCGCTCCCCGCGTGGTGCTGGTGGTGGATCAGTTCGAGGAGGTGTTTACCCTCTGCCAGGACGCCGCCGAGCGAACCCAGTTCTTCGCCACCCTGCTGGGGGCCTTGGAACACTGCGGTGACAAGCTCTGCCTGATTCCGGCCATGCGGGCCGACTTCGTCGGGCGCTGCTTCGAGCAGGACTACAGCGGCCTGGCCCAGCAGGTACAGGACCATCTGGTGGCTGTAAAGCCCATGAGCCGGGAGGAGCTGACCCAGGCGATCGAGAAACCAGCCCAGCGGGTGGGACTGGCGATCGAACCGGAGCTGGTCACTACCCTGCTCAACGACGTGGAAACCTCCCCCGGTGGCCTGCCGCTGATGCAGTACACCCTGAGAGAACTGTGGAATCGCCGCCAGGAGAATACTCTAGAGCTGAAAACCTACACCCAGCTCGCGGCGTCACCCGGCACCCTGAAGCAGCGAGCCGATGAGGTGTATGAGGGCTTCAGCTCCGATAAGCAGGCCACCGGCCCGCCATATTTTCTTGAACCTGACCCAGCTGGGCGAAGGCACCGAAGACACCCGCCGGCGTGTGGCCAAGAGCAGTTTGGTGACGGAAAGCATCCAGAACCGCTGATTGACGAAGTGGTGAAATGCCTGGCCGATGCGAATTTGGTGGTGACGAGTGAGCTGGTGGGGAAGGGGGGTAGGGAACAGGGAGGAGGGAATAGGGAACGGGTAGCGATCGTGGATGTGGCCCATGAAGCGCTGATTCGGAACTGGCCCAGGTTGAGGCGGTGGCTAGAGGGAGACCGCGATCTGCTTATGCAGCAGCGGAAGATTGAGCTGGCAGCGGATGAGTGGACGACCCAGAACCAGCGCAATACCTACCTGCTAGAAGGGCACATGCTCTCCGACGCGCTGGCATTTTGCAAAAAACACGGTCAGGAGCTGCCGATTTCCAACCAGGCGGAAGTGTTGCTCAACCGCAGCCTGAGACAGCGACGAGTAAACTGGCTGAAGCTAAGCAGCGTGCTGATTTTGCCTTTGACCCTAGCCTATTTCATTCTTGAACCCACGATACGCCGAGGTCGTATTCAAGAAGCCAGAGCCCAGATTCGCCAAAAAGGGCCTGGTACTCGTGAAGCTGTGGAATACGTCGTTAGAGGCTGTCCAATGCATAAGAAGCTAGGGAATAGCCTAATCCCTGCATCTGTTGTTTCAACCATCTTTGGTGATTGCATCAACCTCTACAGTTACGATCTGAGCAGCGCTGACTTGAGCACCGCTAACCTCAGCGGTGCCGACCTCAGCGGTGCTGACCTCAGCAGCGCTAACCTCAGCAGCGCTAACCTCAGCAGCGCTAACCTCAGCGGTGCCGACCTCAGCAACGCCAATCTCAGCAACGCTAATCTTTACTCTAGTGACCTAAACGAAGCAGGCCTCTACTCTGCCAATCTCAGCGAAGCAGACCTTAGTGGAGCTGATTTCAATAGCGCTAACCTGAGCTCCGCAGACCTTCACAACGCTGAACTCTACGCTGCGGTCCTCAAAAACGCTAGCCTACACGACGCTAAACTGAATGACGCTAACCTCAGCTATGCCAATCTCCATAGTGTCGATCTCCGCAATGCTGATTTAAGTAACGCTAGACTCCACTCTGCTGACCTTCGCTTTGCTTTTCTCAGATCTGCTGACCTTAGCAATAGCAACCTCCGCTCTGCCGACCTCCGCCAAGCTTACTTTCACTATGCCAACTTCGACTCTGCCTTTCTCCGTTCCGCCAACTTCACCTACGCCGATCTCAGCTACGCCAGTCTCATCAACGCTGACCTCAGCGGCGTTAACCTCAGCAATGCAGATCTCAGCAATGCAGATCTCAGCAATGCAGATCTCAGCAATGCCAACCTCAACGAAGCTTTCTTAGGCTCAGTCAAATTCAACCATGCCAATCTTAGCGACGCTAACCTTAGCGACGCTAACCTCATCAACGCAGATTTTCAGAATACCGACCTCCATGATGCCAGCCTCCGTAATGCTAATCTCCGCTTCGCCTACTTTTTGTCTACTGATTTAAGGTCAGCTCGAAATCTCATAGGTAGTCAGTTAACAGGCAAAAATCAGCCGGATCTGTGCAATGTTCCGCTGCCTCTTGAGATCAACATTAATAAAGATCGAGACTGCGACCTGTTGCCTCAAAAATTCGACTCATGGGGAGGGTTTGACAATCTTGAAGAGGCCAAAGCCTACGTCGAGGAGGCACGTCAGAAAGTTTGGGAGGAGTAAAAAAGGGAAAGCAGCAGCAAGGTAACGAGGAGAGAGGACGCTTTAATTTCTCCGAAAATACAACTCTCTCCCTGTAGTCTATGACTAACCCCTAGGCCCCCTAGGCATCCACGATGAGTCGCAACGCTCTGATCGTCGGCATCAACCCCTACCACCATCTCACCTCCCTCAAAGCCCCCGCCACCGACGCCGAGGCGATCGCCCAGCGGCTAGAGCAAGACGGCGACTTCAAAGTCACCCGCCTGCCCGAGCGCATCCAACCCGGCGACGTGAATCAGCCGGTGATGGCTGAAACCCAGACCATCACTCAGACTCAGCTAGAACAGGCGCTGAAGCAACTCTTTCTACCCAAAAGCACTCAACTCCCTGAAACGGCTCTGTTTTACTTCTCTGGTCATGGGATTGCTGACGAAGAAGGCTTCTACAAAGGCTACCTGGCCACCAGCGACACCCACCCCGACCGGCCCCGCTCTGGCCTCTCCCTGCGCTGGCTCCAGTGGCTGCTCTCCGAGAGCCCGATCCCGCAGCAGATCATCTGGCTCGACTGCTGTCACAGCGGCTCCATCATCGTCGACGTGGGGGCCGCCAACCCCGGCAACAGCGCCAGCCGCGATCGCTGCTTCATTGCCTCCTCCCGCGACTTCGAGCGATCGTGGGAAGACCTCAACAGCCCCTACAGCACCCTCACCAAAGCCCTACTGGATGGCCTCGACCCGACCAAATCACCGGGGCGCTGGGTGAATACGGCGGACCTGGTGGCCCATGTGCATCAGGCCCTGACCGGAGAGCTGCAGACCCCGGTCTGCACCAACTTTGGCGAGGCGATTAACCTCACCCGCAGCTGGCAGGTGCCGGTGGAGCGGGCGGAGGGGGCGATCGCCACCGACATCTGCCCCTACAAAGGGCTGGAGTTCTTCGACTGCAACGACGAAGACCCCAAATACTTCTTCGGTCGAGAACAGCTGGTGAGTCAGCTGCTGGACCACGTGCGGACCCGCCCCTTCCTGGCCCTGGTGGGGGCCTCCGGTAATGGCAAGTCCTCCGTGCTGCGGGCCGGACTGCTGCACCAGCTCAAGCTGGGACGCCGGATCGCCGGTAGCGACCAGTGGCGCATCTGCCTCACCCGCCCGGACCGGCAGCCGATGAAAAACCTGGCCCTGGCCTTTGTAGAGGAAGGGCTCTCGGATCTGGACCGGGCCGAGGCCCTGGGCAAGGCCGAAGGCCTGCTGGGGGAAGGCAGCGCCGGGCTACAGCGCCTGGTGCAGGCCTCCAGCGCCCCCGGGGTGATTCTGGTGATTGACCAGTTTGAGGAGGTGTTTACCCGCTGCCAGAACCCAGCGGAGCGGGAACAGTTCTTCGCCTGCCTGATGGGGGCCGTCGCCGATACCACCGACAAGCTCTGCGTAGTGATTGCCATGCGGGCCGACTTCGTGGGCAAAATGCCTGGAGCGCACGAATACAGCGGCCTAGCCCAGCAGGTGCAGACCCACATGGTCAGCGTGCTGCCCCTGAAGCCCGAGGAACTCGAAGCTGCCATCTGCAAACCCGCCGAGCAGGTGAATTTGAGCGTCGAGCCCGCCCTGGTGACCGAAATCTTGAACGACATCGACGGTGCCCCCGGCAGCCTGCCCCTGCTGCAGTACACCCTCAAAGCTCTGTGGCAGCAGCGCCAGGGCAACACCCTGCAGCTCGCCACCTACCAGGCCCTGGGCGGCATCAGCGGCACCCTCGACAAGCGAGCCACCAAGGTTTATGAGAGCTTCGACCCCGACCAGCAGCGCACCGTGCAGCATGTGTTTCAGCAGCTGACCCAGCTGGGAGAAGGCACCGAAGACACCCGCCGCCGCGTGTTTTTAGACAACCTGATCGCCGAGCCCCTGCATCCCGCCGACCGGGTGAAGACCGTAATCGAGACCCTGACCGACCCCGACAACCGGCTGCTAGTAACCAGCGAAGTAGTAGGCAAAGGACAAGCGGCAGAACGACGGGCGATCGTCGATGTCGCCCACGAAGCCCTAATCCGCCACTGGCGACTCCTGCGACAGTGGATCGAACAAAACCGCGACCTGCTCAGACAGCAGCGCCGCATCGAAGCCAGCGCCGTCACCTGGCAGGAACGGGAGAAAGCGAAGGGATACCTGCTGCAGGGCCTGCCGCTGATTGAGGCGATGCAGTTTCAAAAACGGCGGGCGGATACCTTTCCACTGTCGGATGCAGCGAAAGCGTTTATTCAGAAAAGCCGGCAACAGCGGAACTGGGATCGGCTCAAGACCGCCAGCTGGCTGATTATTCCGGCCCTGGTACTGATTCCTGTGGTGGAACACAGCCTTCGCCAGAGCCGGATTGAAGCCAACTTGGATCGCATAACAGAGCAAGAAGGCACTATTGCTGAGCGCCGCGCCCTGCAGGAACTTGTGGCCGGGTGCGCTGAACAGCGATCAATGAATTGGCTGCCTACGTACATTACAGAACGGCTGTTTGGCAACTGTCATCCCCTCTGGGAAGCTCCACTAGAAAACGCCAACCTCAGCAACGCCGACCTCAGCTACGCTGACCTCATCACTGCTGACCTCAGCGGTGCCAGTCTCATGAACACCGACCTCAGCTACGTCGAACTCAGCGGCGCCAACCTCAGCTCCGTCGACCTCAGTGATGCCGACCTCAGCGACGCTAACCTCATCGCCGCCGATCTCCGCTACGCCTTCCTCAGTAACACCGACCTTAGTGATGCCGACCTCGGCGCTGCTAACCTCAGCGAGGCCATATTTTTTGGCCTGGATTTACAAGCAGCTCAACATCTATCTGTTGATCAGCTGCAGGGGGAAAACCCTCCCTATCTCTGCAATGCTTCGCTGCCAACTGATATCCAGATTGACAAAGACCGAGACTGCGATCAGCTGCCTCAAGTATTTGTCGATAGAGGATGGTTCAATAACCTCGAAGAGGCCAAAGCCCTTGTTGAGGAGCTGCGGCAGAAGACTTGGGATTAAGAAGGGCAGGGGGGCAAGGGGGCAAGGGGGCAGGGGAGCAAGCTTTCTCCCTTCGAGAGACGCAAAGCGAACGACTCCGCTCAGCTAGCGAAGTGGCGCAGTGCCAAAGGTAGAAGAGATGAGAAGTGCAAAATTCAAAATTTTCAATCCCTTGGCGTGCCTTACTCAACTACGCTTAAAAAACGCGAAATCGCCCCAAAACCATGAGTCCCCTACTCCAGCAAATCCTGCAAGAGATTGATCAGCTACCCCTGGATGAGCAAATGCAGGTGCTCGAATACGCCGTCGGCAAAGTCAAGCGACAACTGCTGGTGAGTGAACTCCAACAGCGCTGGAGCGACCTCAAAGGCATTGCCCCCTATCCGCTGCTCGGAGAAGGCGCCCAGGCCTGGGTTAGCAGCACCCGCCGAGGAAACGATAGTCACTGTTCAAAATGCTGACCCAGGCAGAATTTGATCAAATCCTCGATGATCCCTCAAAGCGCATCGACGGCGACATTACCTGGACCAACAGCAACAATACCCTCTGGAGCCAATTCCGCGCCGACATCATCACCAGCAGTGATCACGACCTTTTCATTCAAGGCAGCTACAATCCCGTCATCCCAGCTCTGAGCTACATCCTGATCTACCCCGCCGCAGGCTGCCGCATCTATGGCCTTGACCTAGGCAAAGATCACCGCAACCCCGATGGTCGCCTCGTAGGCGAAACCCACAAACATAGCTGGACAGAAACCTTCCGCGACAAACAAGCCTATGCTCCACCCGACATTACCGCCCCTGCCAGCAACCCTGTCGAAGTATGGCAACAGTTTTGCCAGGAAGCTCGCATCACCCATAATGGCATCATGGCCCCGCCGTCGGACTCACAGCTAGACCTGTTCCTATGACCACCGCCCTCTGCCAACACGTTGCAGAAACCATCGGACAGCTCTACGACTGCGCCGAAATCAACAATGGCTTTATCCGAATTCGGACCCCCTATCTCTACCCCGACGGCGACATCATCGACCTCTACTGGAAAGAAAAAGACGGTCAGCAAATCCTTACCGATCTCGGCGAAACCCTCCGCTGGCTTGATGGCCAGACCGCCAACCAAAAACTCTCCAAGCGGCAAACCCAGGCCCTAGAAGATATTCGCCTTACCCACGGCATCGAACTCTATCGCGGCACCCTCACCCTGCGCATTCCCTCCGATGCTTCCCTGGCCGATGGCCTTACCCGCCTGGCCCAGGCTGCCCTGCGCACGGCTGATCTATGGTTTCTCTCTAGAACCCGGACCACTAGCTCCATCACCGACGACGTTGCCGAATTTCTCTCAGAGAAGCGCATCCGTTTCGAGCAGGACCAAACCTTGTTAGGCCGCTCTGGTCGCGCCCTGAAAATCGACTTTCAAACCTGGCATCCGCGACGCACCTCCTTTGTAGAAGTGCTTAGCACCGGCAGCAAAGCCGCCGCTAACCAAAAGGCCAACAACGTCCTGGCCACCTGGTATGACCTATCGCAATACAAAGTTAGCGACCAGCCTATTCGCTTTGTTTCACTCTTTGACGATACCCTCGACGTCTGGAGCAGCGAAAACTTCAGCCTGCTGCAAGAATTTTCAGACATCGCCTACTGGTCGCGTCCCGATGAATTCGCCGAGTTGCTGGTGGCCTAACGCTGGCAAACAGTGCATCGCTGCGCGGATGCACCCTACGGCTAGCTATTGGCTGACGACGGTTATCACCAGGATTGCCCCTAGGGACCAACGGGATCTATATCCGGTTACCCAGTGCAACCATAACCCGATTCCTAACCGGGCTTATGGGTCCTCTAGGGGGAGCACTGGTTAGGGTTGAATCTGAGTTAGAGATGATTTGCACCCTTCATGAAAGGCAGTCACATCAGCCTTCCAACATGACATGGTCAAACCGTGGCAGAGAGCTGCAGGTCTGACCAGAAGGGGGATGGACTGCTCCCTGAGATTCCCTGTGCAAATTAACTCTTAGAAGGTACATAGCCTTCAGCTCAAGCAGCTATCTACTTAACACTATGGTTAACGTTCGCAGACTGCCAAAAATCAGCCGTTGGCTGGGCATCGTCCTATGTGCCGGCGTGCTGACCCTGGGCATTGGACTGGCGCAGGCAGCCTCTTCCTTTTACTGGGATGCCATCACTGTAGATCTGGTCCTACAGCCCAATGGCGACTTACTGGTCAGCGAAACTCAAACATACACCTTCACCGCCGATCACACCGAACAGCGCTATCGCTATATCCCGCTGGATCGAGTTGACCAGATTACCGATGTCGAAGTGTACGAGGGTGACGAGCGGCTCGCCGCCCAGACCGGCATCGAAGATAACAACTACTGGATTCGCTGGCGGCATGATCTCGAGGCTCCAGAATCCCATACCTTTGAGATCAAATATCGGGTCATTGGTAGCGTTCGTGACCAGGGCGAGTCTCGGCAAATCCATTGGCGGGCTCTATTTCCAGACCGCCATGCCGACATCAAACAGGGCAAGGTCACGGTGCAGGTACCAGAGGCTGTGGCCGGAGACCTAACCCGCTTCCAGAGTGCCGGTGTCGACGCTAGTAAAACCCGCATCAACCCTACGACGGTTGAATTTGCCGTTAACCAGCCCTTGGAACCGCAGCAGTTTCTGGATGTTAAACTCAGCTTTCCTGCTGACATTCTTAACCTAGAGACCCCCGAGTGGCAGCGCACTGGTTCTGGGCAAGACTCCTTGCCATTGCAAACTATCGATGTCAGCACCCTCTGGCAAAACCCGCAGTTTAGGCAGGGCTTCTGGCAATGGTTGGGGTTCATGGTAATCATCACCAGCCTAGGACTGCTGATTTATAGTTGCATCAAACGCTGTCCCGGTTGCGGCTGGCCTACCTTGCGACGCACTCAGCGGGTATCGCAACCGCCCACTCGCAAACGAGAGGGACGACGGGAAATCCATGATTCTTGCGATCGCTGCGGCTACTCCCGCACCCACTACCGGGCGATTGCGCAGCTGCCAGCCTATTCCTATGCCAAAAAATCCAGATCCCGCTCTAGGGGTTATTACGGTGGCGGCGTTAGCGGCTACGGTGGCTTTGGCGGCGGTGGTTTCGGCGGTGGCGGCGGTGCTGGCGGCGGTGGTGGTGCCAGCGGCGGTGGCGGTGGTGCCAGCGGTGGTGGCGGTGGCGGTTAAGACCTGATCACCCTCGAGTAAAGTGCTCTTACGTTGCTGCTACGGGTATCTAACCTTAAAGTCTTGGCCAACCTGCTTCTATATCATCTGGGCTAGCGGTCTGCCTGTGGCAGCATGAAAATGTTGCTGATACTCCTTGGGTCACCATGGCTGACTCTGAAACATCTGGATCCCGCTTACGTTCCGCCACAGAATTTCCCAAAACTGTCAGGCACTTGGAACCAGCCGAGGCGGAGAGTCTTTACGAAGAGATGCGTAGGTGCTTGATTTTCACGAATCGCAGTCGTTCTCAATTGCTGCGCCGCAATGAAGAGCACAAGGCTAAGACCGCTTTAGTCAAACAGGATGTGCAGCGTTTGCAAGGCATCATCCAGCGATTAACCACCGAGAAACAGACCATTTCCCGAGAGAATCAGCACACTATCCAGGCCCTAGAGGCAGAAATGACAACGATGGCCACTCACCTAGATGAGCTGTCTAAAGCCTTCGATACCGTAGCTGATGTGGCTGCATCGCGACCTCCCCAATGGGGCGTGATTTCTTTGCCTGCGCGATTCTTTTGTTTTTTAAGAGCAGTACAAGCCATTGTCCTTTGGTGGCGTGATGATCGCCCCGATTTGCCTCCCTCTGAGAATTCCGTATCATCGCAGACTCTCTTACCCAGCAGTAATCCGGATAATCGCCATCACAGCGACGATCGTCGGGATCGTCCTCAGATGTATGATGACCCTGCCTCTAGAAATCGTTCACTGTTAGACCGTTAGAGTCATGGGAAGACGACGCATTGCGCAATTATTAGGGCAGCTCAAGGACAATCAGGCCCGGGATATTGAAAATGCAGCCGCCATCTATACGGTGGCTCAAGGGGCTGTCAATGCGCTCGATGACTCTCAGACAGTGCCTACCTTACCTGTTAGGCGCATTACCAAGGCGGAATTAGTACAGCGCTATGGTTCGTTTAATGGCTGTCGGCGAGCGGCTAAGGAGCAGGGGATTACGTTTCGCAAAACTCCTTCTTGGCATCAGTTAGAGGCGGCCTTTGCCTATCGAGATGCTTGTCATCAAATGGTCCGTGACTGCCTGACTAACTATCCCGAGGAACTACTGCAGGGAGTGAGCTTAACCATATCGCTCCAGGATTAGGCCGAGTTACCCTCTAAGCAAGGCTGTTCTTGGGGACATCTCATAGCTTGGTGCCATCGTCGGCGACATTGTCGGCTCTATCTACGAAGGGCAGGTGCTACGGCGTCGGGATTTTCCGCTATTTGGCCAGGGCTGTTGTTTCACCAATGACACGGTGCTGACGGTTGCGATCGCCTGTGGAAAGGGCACCACCTCGGCCTGGAGATGATAGCTGTAGTGTGAGGGGGACTGTCCTTGAGCAGGACGTCCCGCTTGGTCATGAGGCACGATTGGCGGTCAATCGCTTCGACCAACCCCATTTCGTCAATGATGCCCGACACAATGCCCAGGTGATTGAGGTCTTGAACCTGTATACTCAAATCTCAAGGTATGAACGCTTCAAAAAATACCCTACAGCTTTGTTCTTACCTGCGAAATGTCGGCTGGAACAGCACCGAGTCGAGCGACTTAAGTCCTTGATGGAGATCGCCAAGTGCTGAAACGATTTCGCAAAGAGATCTCCTAACTCGCTAGCAATTCACACTGTCCATGAATGCGATGGTCATGCGACCCGCCTAAGGCGAACGCACCACTGCTGAGCAAGTCTAGCAATCTCCTGTCGCTGACTCTCACTTCCCCAAAGCTCTGACCAACTTAGCTTCCATCGACTCAGCAATCGTTGCAGATCTACCAGCTCAGTCGCAAAGGCTATATCCGAATCCAAATCAATGCTTGGGACAGCCCACTCAATGAAGAATTGACTCTCTCTAACCAGGTGTTGAGCCACTGACTCATCTGTGCCGCTCTTTGCCAAGAGCTGGATCCGGGTCAAATTCAAGGCCAAGCTGTCCAGCTGAGTTGCCCGATTGGCCTGTAAATACTGTGTTTTGAGAATGTCCCAATTCATTGCCATTCAACGCCACCCAAAAGAGACTGCACGATTTGGCTGATATTTTCCCGCAGGCCAGAATCTTGAATTTCCATTGACCGATTATTGGCACTCGGACGAATGTTGATGAGCGATTCGTATCCCACCGTCTGCCTGAGAGGATACCAGTCAGCGCCCCAAACATTAGCCTGCTCGCTGCCATCAGCCAGTAATACTAGCTCGCAATCCGCATGAAGCTCCCCACCTCCAGCCAGAATTCGGCGCTCGATATCTACCGCCAGTTTAATGTAGATCCCCAGAGCCTCCAGCATCTGACGCATTTGTTCAGGTTCCGCACGGCTGCGGATGATATGAATCATGGCAGTTCAGTTAACGGAATAGATGCAAATGTACCATGTCATGCTCATGATGAATGCCGAAGCTTCGGTACTTGCTGCCCAACATTTGCCCCTATTTTCCACAAACCTGCCATAGCCGCCCCTTAATCTTTGGCTTAAAGGGCCTCCGAGGGAACCCATCCTCCACCCCTCGCCCTGGGAGTCATGCCCAGCCGCCTTCCCAAAAATCTAACCGCCCTTCTCCTCGTCAGGATTTTAGCCCTCATCCTGCTGCTGGCCCCTATCTTTGGGCTTCCCCCAGCTCACGCTGAAGTCTGGGACGAGCATATCCCCTCCACCGTCTACAACGGGGCACTTGTCCCCGACTGGGGCCACATCACCTTCTCCACCCTGCCTGTCATCAGCGAAGCTGGCTCCCTGCAAATCCCCGATTCCCTCGCGGCGCAACTGGGCTACAATCCTTCCCGCATCCAGAAAACACCTCTATCGGGTGTTGATGCTCGGCGATCTGCAAGATGCCTTTGGCCTGGGAAACTTCGACCTCGCCACCATCGCCCAACTCACCGGGCAAACAGCCGTTGGCCACCTTGATCCTCCCGTTCACCGCTTCATGGCCGCCTATGGTCTGGGGCCAAGTCTGCCCAAGGATGGTTTCCCCGGGGCCGGTCAATCGCTTTAATAGACTAAGAGTATTCCATCTAAAAAAATATTCTGATCTAGGCTATTGAACTCAGCCTATCTGGCCTGTTCAGCCAGCCCTTGGCTGAGTATTTAGCTGGAACACTCTAAAACTGGTATAGCCCCTCAATAATCGCATCCAGGAGGTGTCCATGCCCCTTGCCACTGAACTGCCGATTCCAGCTTTCTTCGACCCCACTCGGGTGGGAGAAGTCTGGCGGGTGCCCTATCAAGAGCGGGCTCAACAGGCCCAAGCCTGGGCCGAGAAGCAAGGCATCGCTCCAGTGTCCCAAGATGCCCGCCGCATTTGCCTGCTGCTGGTGGATGTGCAGAACACCTTCTGTATTCCTGGCTTCGAGCTATTCGTGGCCGGGCGTTCGGGTCAGGGCGCTGTGGACGACAATCGCCGTCTCTGCGAATTCATCTATCGCCACCTCGGCCGCATCACCCAGATTGCCGCCACCCTGGATACCCATACCTCGAATCAGGTCTTTCATGCCCGGTTTTGGGTAGACGAGGACGGCAATCTGCCCCCCCCCATGACCTCCATCAGCTATGACGAGGTGAAACAGGGGAAATGGCGAGTCAATCCAGCGGTGGCAGATACCCTGCCCCATATCAGCTACGACGAGCTACAGCGCTATGCCCTGCACTATACTAAGCAGCTGAACCTCGACAGCAAATATCCCCTGACCATTTGGCCCTATCACTCCATGCTGGGGGGTATCGGCCATGCCCTAGTGTCAGCGGTGGAAGAAGCTTGCTTTTTTCACGACCTGGCCCGGGCCAGCCAAACCCGCTTCGAGATTAAGGGGGGCAATCCCTTGACGGAAAATTACTCGGTGTTGCGGCCCGAGGTCTTAGAAAACAGCCAGGGCGACGCCATCGCCCAAAAGAATACGGAGTTCTTAGAAACCCTACTGAGTTTCGACGCCATCATCATTGCCGGGCAAGCCAAGAGCCACTGTGTCGCCTGGACCATCTCCGATCTCTTGGACGAGATCACCACTCGCGATGATCATTGGCGCAGCCGCCCCAAAGGGGCTAGACCGGTGCAGGGCCATCGCACCTTGGCCCAGAAGATCTATTTGCTAGAAGATTGCACCTCACCGGTGGTGGTACCCGGGGTAGTGGACTTTACCCAGCAAGCCGATGACGCCTTCCAGCGCTTTGCCGACGCCGGCATGCATCGGGTGAGCTCCACGGATCCCCTAGAGGGCTGGCCAGGCTTTCCGGCGGCGTAGCCCTCCAGTTGCCGGCTCAAATCACATCAAAGCTGATGGCTAAGGCCGCCAGTTGCCGGGCATCAATGGCCAAGGTATCCGCTTGCTCTGACGGGGAACGGCTCAAATCACTCAGCAGGCTGTCCACTACCTGGGTTGGATCCTCTAAGCCCACAGGTCCCCGGGTCTGTCCCGATTGGGAGGCCAGCTCTCGCAGGGCTCGCAGGGCCTGATCTAAGGGCGCGCTACTGGCAATCACCAGCACTTCCGTAGCACCTCGAGGCTCCTGGGTGACCAGGCGGAAGGGATCGCGGCCGGGATGGGGCAGGTAGAGCGTTTGCCCGGCCCCCAGACGAGTGACATCGCTGGCAGCGGTCCATTGGTTGGGAAACAGCACCGCCATCTCGCCAGTGGCATCGATGACCAGGACACTGAGGTAGAGATCGCGGGCTTCCCGGTTCTCAATCCGAAACTGAATGCCCTGACCCACCGCCAATTGCCGCACCTGGGGGCGGGGAGCCGGTGGGGTGGGACTCCCCCGCACGGTAACGGCATTGGCCACAATGGCATCACCGCCTTCTGGGCTCATGGTCACGGCCACATCCAGACGAGAGGCCCCCGGATTCAAAATCAACTTCACCAGGCGAGCGGCCAGCAGGGATTGCACCTTCCCCTGCAGACGAGCCAGGGCGGCATCCAGGTCTTCCCCAGGATGGCCGAAGGAACCCGGCAGGGGTTCCAGTTCCTGAGAAAACAGCCCCAGACTGTGATCGGGAGGCAGTGGCTGGGCGACCGCCAGGTCCGCTCGAGAAGCCGGCAACATCCGCCCCAGAATGTAGTGCACTTCCCCCTGGCCCAAGGGCAGCGGTTGAATGCGAGGCCATTGGCCAAGCGTTTGAGCTGCAGCATCTAGGTCGTCTCCCAGCGACGGATCGAGACCAAGGCGCAGCGACACATCTGTCGGGACGCCCCGTACCCTTTCCTGCAGGAGGGTGCCGGGCTGTCCTTCCCGTAGCAGGGTACCACGGCCAATCAGCCCCTGGCGTTCGCTCAATTGCAGGAAGCCCTGCTCGTCACCGTTGGCATCGATGGTGCTGAGTAAGGCATTCTGCTGAAAGGCTTCCAGGCTACGGGGATCAATGCCGCCCAGCCACACTTCTGCTTGCCGCCCCTGAATCTGGGTAATCACGGCCTCGGCTGGGGGGGCGACCTCGCCCACGAAGTAGATGGGTCGTTGACCATGGTCTTGGCCGGGGGCGACTTCCAGTTGAGGCTCTTGGCCACTGAAGGAAAGCTGGGTGGTGCTGCGGGCCACATTGGGCAGGGCACTGTTAAAGGGCTCTGCTCCCGTCTGCTGCCAGAGGTATTGGGTCAACAGATAGGTGAAGGCGCCGGCGTAAAAGTCTTCGAAGGGGGCATCCGCGGCATATTGATCGCGACGGGTGGATGCGATCGCAACTCCCTGGGCAATTCCCTGGCGCCGCCGCCGGATAAACGCCTGGGGCGAGAGATCCAATCGCGATAACCAACTTTCCTGATAGGCCAACTCCTCCGGACTCATCTGCAGCTGGCCGCCACCACTGCGGGCACGAATCCGCACATTGCCCCGGGTCCCCCCACCGGAGTGGCAACTATCCAACACCACCGTCACCTGATCTGTGGCCAGGGCCGCTATCAACAAAAACAACGTATGGCCGGTGATATCTTGAACCACGCCGCCGGATTCTGGAAACCCCTGCGGCAGGGGGCTATCCACCGGCACTAGAGTGCTATTGAGGCCATCGGGATGGTCCTGATCGGGGTCCAACACCCGGGAACCATGGCCCGAGTAATGAAACACCACCACATCCCCTGGCCGAGCCTGCTGAATCAAATGCTCTTCAAAGGCCGTGAGGATGCCGGTACGGGTGGCCTGCTGATCGGTGACTGTGACAATGTCCTCAGGCTTGAACCCAAAGCGATGCACTAATAGGTGGTATTGCAACTCCACATCGGTCAGGCATCCCAATAGGGGGGGAATCAACCCATCCTCAGGGTACTCATTGATTCCCACCAATAACGCCAGCTTGCGGGGCGTCTGCTGGGCCAACACCCGACCATGGCGCTGCGCCTGATACACCAGCTGGGCCTGGCTTAGCCCTAGCGCTGCCGCCATTCCCCCCATGAGTTGTAGGAAGTGCCGCCGCCTTAAATCAGCCATGGGAGCACACAAAACCGCTGTAGACCATGCTTAGAGGATATTTGGAAGGTTCCCTGCAACCTTGCTTCAGACTGGCTTCTGGTCAACAAAACCATACACCCTAAAACGCCTACCCTAGAGGCCTTTCAGCTGAGTTTCCAAATGTCCTCTTAAGCCTACAGCGCCTGAGAGCACAGATCCCGATCAAAATCGGGAGTCTTTGAGCCTTCTTATTGATAATTCACAATGCGAGCAAAGCCCTCCGGATCCAAGCTGGCTCCCCCCACTAAAGCCCCGTCAATCTCCGGTTGAGCCATGATGTCATCAATGTTGCCGGGCTTCACCGAGCCGCCATACTGAATCGACACATTCGGATCGCTCAATTGTTGCCGAATCAAGCCAATGACTCGGTTTGCCTCCTTAGCTTCACAGGTGTCCCCAGTACCGATGGCCCAAATCGGTTCATAGGCCACCACCAAATTGCTCTGGTCAATATCCACCAAATCCCGAGACAGCTGCTGGCGAATCACCGCTTCCGTCTCTCCAGCATCCCGCTGCTGCTTCGTTTCTCCCACACAGAGGATCGGTTTCAGCCCATGGCGTTGGGCTGCCTGGAGTCGCTGGTTTACGGTTTCGTCAGTCTCACCAAAGTACTGCCGTCGCTCGCTATGGCCCACGATGACATAGCGAACGCCCAACTCCACCAGCATATCTCCGGAAATTTCGCCAGTGAAGGCTCCCGAGTCTTCCCAGTGGATATTCTGGGCTCCCACCTTAATCAAGCCCCCATGGAGGTGTTTAGAGAGGGCGCTGAGGGCGGTAAACGGGGCACAGAGAACCACCTCTCGCTCATCTGGAGCGGTCTCCATCTGCCCCATAAATCCCTTCAAGAACTCCAGGGCCTCCGCCTGGGTCTTGTTCATTTTCCAATTACCGGCAATAACGATTGTGCGCACAGGCCGTTCGATCCATCGATTGCATCATTGCATCGTACCGAGAAAGGGAGTCTGAATCAAATGGGAGGGCATAAGCGATCCATTTCCATAATGAGAATTACTGGCCTCCTAGCGGGGCAAAGGTGAGCGAACGCACCATAAAGGTGAGTGGATGCACCCAAAAGGTGGATGAGAGCAGCAAAAAGGTGCTCGGGTCCACCCTAAGGGTGAGCGGGAGTACCAAAAAGGTGCTCGGATCCACCAGAAAGGTGCGCTTAAAACATGGATAGGACCGGTCTAGCCCCTCTGAGACGGCTTAGCCAATGACCCTCGCACGTCTCATCCCAGGCAATCCTACGAGGTTAGATAGAATTTCGACAAGGCTAGAGCCCTGGAAAGCACTAGCAATACACTGACAACACTACCCCAGACATCTGCCCAGTTGTCAGCCATTGCTCTCAGTTCACCTCAGCATGGGTAAGCGGCCAAGGAGACCCTCTCTATGGCATCCATCACCCACCCCCAGGTGCATGTGTGGACTCGTCACGAGTACTATCGCATGGCAGAGCTCGGTTTCTTCGAAGGGCGACGGGTCGAGTTAATCGAGGCCAGGTGATTGATATGGCAGCAATGAAAAGCCCCCATGCGTTGCCATCGACCTGGTCGATTCTGGCGGACTTTTTGCAGGGGCTGCTACTCCTCCAGAGCTCCAGGCAGTGGCTGCATGAGTCAGGTCTCTGTCTACCAACGCCTCAGTATTTAATCCGATCCTGGCTGCCCTCGGCATTGGCGCCTCTGGGGCTTTTCTCCTGGGCGCTCTTCTCCACGAAGGCCATGATCTTGCCGGCTACGTCCACTCCGGTGGCCTGTTCAATGCCCTCCAGTCCCGGTGACGAGTTTACCTCCATCACCACCGGCCCATGGTTGGAGCGTAACAGATCCACCCCGGCAACACGCAGGCCCATGGCCTTGGCGGCGCGGATGGCGGTGCTGCGTTCCTCCGGAGTCAGGCGCAGCTTCTCGGCGGTGCCACCGCGGTGCAGATTCGAGCGAAACTCCCCCGGGGCTCCCTGGCGCTTCATAGAGGCCACCACCTTCTCACCAACGACAAAGCAGCGAATATCCATGCCCTTGGCTTCTTTGATGTATTCCTGCACCAAGATGTTGGCATCTAGCCCCCGGAAGGCTTCGATCACTGACTTGGCCGCCTGATCAGTCTCGGCCAGGACCACACCAATGCCCTGGGTGCCCTCCAGCAGCTTGATCACCAGCGGCGTGCCACCCACGAGTTCAATCAGGCCGTCAATGTCCTTAGTAGAGTGGGCAAACCCGGTTACCGGCAGGCCAATGCCACGGCGGGAGAGAATCTGTAAACAGCGCAGCTTATCCCGGGAGCGGGAAATCGCCTGGGAGGTATTGGCCGTAAACACTCCCATGATTTCAAACTGGCGCACCACCGCGGTGCCATAGAAAGTGGAGGAGGCACCGATGCGAGGAATGACGGCATCAATATCGACTAAAGGTTTCCCTTGATACAAGACCTTAGGGCTGTGGGCAGTAATGTCCATGTAACAGCGCAGATGATCGATGACGAAGACATCATGACCACGCTCTACCCCCGTTTCCTTCAGGCGCTTGGTGGAATATAACGACCCGTCCCGAGACAAAATGGCGATTTTCATTCCTACCTATATCCGTGGTGTCTACTTGGGCATCGGACCAGCATGGGGACTGTGCAGAAAAGAGCGGCCTGGATCGACTAAAAACCGCTGCCGCATGGCCTGGCGCCCCAGCAACATGCGGAACCCCATGACATCGCGATTGGTTAACGTCAACTCAATCGACCACCGCCACTCCCCTAACTCCACCAGAGTATGGATGACCGGGCGCAGCTGCTCATGGCCCACTGAGCTACGCACGGTGCGTTGATCCACCAGATCGGCCTCCGCCGTAATTACCTCTGTCGTGCTCCGCTGCAGGGGATGAATCTTAAAACGGACCCGAACGATCCCTTGGCGCTCAATCTGTTCCACGTCAAAGGCATGCAGGGCAGACGAGCGCGCTCCGGTGTCGATCTTGGCCTTCAGGCCTGGCACCCCTAACTCGGGTAGAGATAACCACTCCCGCCAACCGATGGTGGGCAACGGGGATTTCGAGGACGAGCTGGGCGCTGAATGGCGGCTCAAAACAACGACGTCAAGGGAGATCTGGCAACGACCTGATCTATCCTACCCCACGGCCTTCCAGGGATTTCGGCCCAGCGCCATTCCCTGGTTGAGCCAGCCGTGGTCCATGGCAGCATTGAGTTACAATTTTTAAATCTTCTTGAATTTATGCTTGAGTGTCAGTTCGGCTGACTCGATCACCCTCGCTCCTGACCTTGAGTCAGATTTCACCATGTCTCTTCCCATTCGCAATGTCGCCATCATTGCCCACGTTGACCACGGCAAGACCACCCTCGTCGATGCCCTGTTAAAGCAGTCGGGCATCTTTCGGGAGGGCGAGGAGGTGCCTGACTGTGTCATGGACTCCAACGACCTGGAGCGGGAACGGGGGATCACGATTCTCTCTAAGAATACTGCCGTTCACTACAAGGACACCCTGATCAACATCGTCGATACCCCGGGCCACGCCGACTTCGGCGGTGAGGTGGAGCGGGTGTTGGGCATGGTAGACGGCTGCATTCTGATCGTGGATGCCAACGAAGGCCCCATGCCCCAGACTCGCTTTGTCTTGAAGAAGGCCCTAGAGAAGGGACTGCGCCCGATTGTGGTGGTGAATAAGATTGACCGGCCCCAGGCCGATCCCTACGGGGCCGTGGACAAGGTGCTGGATTTATTCATCGAGCTAGGGGCCGATGACGATCAGTGTGAATTTCCCTATCTCTTTGC
This sequence comes from Halomicronema hongdechloris C2206, assembly GCF_002075285.3. Taxonomy (GTDB): domain Bacteria; phylum Cyanobacteriota; class Cyanobacteriia; order Phormidesmidales; family Phormidesmidaceae; genus Halomicronema_B; species Halomicronema_B hongdechloris. The sequence goes on from NZ_CP021983.2 coordinate 154,527, forward strand.
CTCGGGGCTATCGGGCTTTGCCAAGGCTGACTTAGAGGATGACAGTCAGGATATGCAACCTCTATTCGAGGCCATCCTGGACCATGTCCCCCCCCCCATCGGCGATCCCGAGAAGCCGCTGCAGCTGCAGGTGACCACCCTGGACTACTCCGATTATCTAGGCCGCATTGTCATCGGCAAGATCCATAACGGCACGGTGCAGATGGGCCAACAGGCCAGCCTGATTAAGGAAGGGGGCGAGATCATCAGGGCCAAGATTAGTAAGCTCATGGGCTTCGAAGGGCTGGCTCGCATCGAGATTGATTCAGCCTCTGCCGGTAACATCGTGGCCATCGCCGGCTTTGCCGATGCCAACATCGGCGAAACCATTGCTTGCCCCGATGAGCCCCTAGCCCTGCCCCTGATCAAAGTCGATGAACCGACGCTGCAGATGACCTTTGCAGTGAATGATTCCCCCTTTGCCGGCCAGGAAGGGGATTACGTCACCTCCCGGCAGCTACGGGATCGGCTGATGCGCGAGCTGGAGACTAATGTGGCCCTGCGGGTGGAAGAGACCGACTCCCCCGATCGCTTTGCCGTCTCCGGTCGCGGCGAATTGCACCTGGGCATTTTGATCGAGAATATGCGGCGGGAGGGCTACGAGTTTCAGGTGTCCCAGCCCCAGGTGATCTACCGAGAGGTGAATGGCCAACCCTGTGAGCCCTATGAGCTGTTGGCCCTAGATGTGCCCGAGGACGGCATGGGCGGCTGCATCGAGCGCCTGGGACAGCGCCGCGGCGAAATGCAGGATATGCGGGTGATGGGGGATGGTCGGGCCACGCTGGAATTCGTGATTCCGGCTCGGGGGCTGATCGGCTTTCGTGGCGAGTTCATGCGCCTGACCCGGGGGGATGGCATCATGAACCACAGCTTCTTGGACTATCGCCCCATGTCCGGCGAGGTGGAGACCCGTCGCAATGGGGTGTTGATTGCTTTCGAAGCGGGCGTCACCACCTTCTACGCCCTTAAGAATGCCGAGGATCGCGGCGTCTTCTTCATTACCCCAGGCACCAAGGTCTATAAGGGCATGATCGTGGGTGAGCACAATCGTCCTCAAGACCTGGAACTGAATGTCTGTAAGACCAAACAGCTGACGAACCATCGCTCCGCCACTGGCGATGAGTTGGTGCAGCTGCAGACCCCGGCTGACATGAGTCTGGAGCGGGCCTTGGAATATATTGACTCCGATGAGCTGGTGGAGGTGACTCCGGAGTCGGTGCGGTTGCGGAAGATGCCCAGTAAGAAGCTGGCGAAGCGGTAGACCGGCTACCGAGGGTACCAGATGGCTTCGATCTGCTGAATTATCTCCCTGGGGTCGGCCTCGGCCTCAAGGCAGACGGTGATGTGGCCCAGCTTGCGGCCGGGACGGGATTCGGCCTTGCCATACCAATAAACATGGGCATGGGGGATGGCCGCCAGCTGCTGCCGCTGGGGCTGGTAATCGTGGCTGCCGTGCTCAAACCCGAGCAGATTCACCATCACCGCCTGGGCACAGGTGAGGGTGGTGGGGCCTAGGGTGCGATCGCAAATGGCCCGCAGCTGTTGCTCAAACTGGGAAGTGACACAGGCATCCAGGGTGTAGTGGCCGGAATTATGGGGGCGGGGAGCCATCTCATTGATCAGCACCCGGTTGTCGGGGGTGAGGAAGAACTCTAGCCCCAGAATGCCGACGGCTTGTAGGCGCTCGACCAGGGTACGGGCTATGTGCTCGACCTGCTGGTGTACCTCTGGAGCCACGGCCGCTGGCGCCATCACCCGGCGACAGACCTGGTCGACCTGCTGAGTTTCTACGGTGGGGTAGACAGCAATCTCGCCCGAGACCGAACGGGCCACCATCACCGCCAGTTCCTTAGTGAAGGGAATAAAGGCTTCCAGTAGCACCGGCGCATAGCCAGTCTGGGCCCAGGCCGCCTGTAGGTCGTCTAGGGTCTTGAGGATGAAGGTGCCATAGCCGTCGTAGCCCAAGCGTCGGGTCTTCATTACCAAGGGAAACCCAATGGTGTCGGCCTGCTCGGCTAATCCTGACAGATCGGCTGGCGAGGTAAGGGGGACATAGGGGGGATTGGGCAGGCCAATGTGCTGGTAGTACTGGCGCTGGTCATACTTGTCGAGCACAGGAGCCAACACCGACAGCTGCGGATAGAAGATTACCCCCTCTGCCGCTAGGGCTTTCAGGGCGGCCAAGTCGATAAATTCATTCTCGAAGGTGACCACATCGCATTGGGCAGCCAAGGCGCGAGTGCCCTGGGCATCGGCCACGGGGACAAGGATGGTGTCGGCAGCGATGGCCACGGCCGGATCCTGCTGACTGCCGGTCTGCACCACCAACTCTAACCCTAATGTCTCGGCCGCTGGCCCCATCATCCAGGCCAGCTGCCCGCCACCAATCACACCAATGCGCCGGGGTTGCGTCGGTCCCGAGGGACCGGTCTGAGGCCATTGCACCATCTGCCCTCCTCCAGAACAGCCAGATCCAACATACCCCTTGACCCCCTCCAGGCGGCAGCGGTGAGCGTTGACCCAGACATATAGCGTGGGCCAGTCAGCTTAGGACATGACTGATCGCCCAATGGCCCAATCTAGGGAGATTGACTGGCTCGCCACCGCACAAAACATTGTGGCAGTGGCTATAAAAAAGCCTGGCTCGCGGTTGCCAGGCTAAACGGGGTATAAGCAGATTGAACGGCTGAATTTAACGGGTTGATTGAACGGGTTGATTTATCAGTTGTCAGTAGTATCCCTCAGTCTGCGGGAAACCGCATCGATTCCCAAACTATCTTTGGATGTCGTTAAGGTTCCTTGACATTTGGGCCTACCGTTTCAAGCATAGGCAGGGCCTCAGGAAAATTCCGTTACGGAAATTACGATCCGTGACGAATTCTACGCATCAAGCCCTGCGAGAACTGGAATCACTGGGTCAGCACCGCCTGGGCAATCTCATCGGTCTTCGCCGCCATGATAAAGTCATTGCGATGGAGCCCACCGATGGCATGGGTCCACCAGGTCACAGTTAGCCGTCCCCACTCAGTCAGCAAGGCTGGATGATGGCCCTCGGCCTCGGCCGCTTCTCCCACCTGCACAGTTAGGGCCAGGGCCTGCTGGAAGTTTTTGCAGCGATACACTCGCTGTAGCTGGGGCGTCCCCTCGACATCAATGATTTGCCAATCTGGAATTGAGGGCATCAGCTCTGCCTTTTCCGCCTCTGTCACCGGCGGCGAGTCTCCCCGGCAAGGGACACAGGACTGTTGCGATAGAGTAGCCATGATGTGATCCCCAAGCTCATTTGTCTTCAGGGTAGCAAAGCAGACAATGGCCAATGGCTAGATCATTACTGACAACCCTGATTATCGGAGACCTCAGCTGGACCAGACTGATGCGATCGCTGCTGCTCATCTATATCCTATTTGCCCTGTATGTCTTCTTCCGAGCCGACAGCATGCTGTTCCTGCCGCCACCGGCCAGCTACCAAGATACCGACGACATCCTCAAAGTCCCAGTCACCGACACAGAGCGCATCTCCGCCATCTACCTACCCAACCTCCAGGCTCGCTATACCCTGCTCTACAGCCACGGCAATGCCGAAGATCTAGGCGTCATTCGGCCGCAATTGCAGCGGTTCCATAGCTGGGGCTTCAGTGTGTTGGCCTACGATTACCGCGGCTATGGCACCAGCGATGGCCGTCCCAGCGAACGTCATGCTTATGCCGATGCCGATGCCGCCTACACTTACCTGAGCCAACAGCTCCAGGTGCCAGCGGAGCGGATCATCGCCTACGGTCGCTCCGTAGGCGGCGGCACTGCCACGGAATTAGCCACACGCCATCGGATTGCTGGTCTAATTCTAGAGAGCACCTTCACCTCCGTATTTCGGGTGGTGGTGCCGTTTCCGCTACTGCCCTTCGATAAATTTGCCAACCGCCGTAAGATACGCCAGGTCCAGTGCCCGGTGCTGATCATGCATGGAGAGGCAGACCGCACCATTTCCATCGAACACGGTCACCAACTCTATGCCGCCGCCCCGGAGCCGAAACAGGCCCTCTGGGTAGCCGGGGCCGACCACAATGACTTTACCTGGGTCGCCGCCGATCGCCACCGGCAAGCGCTGATATCTTTTCGAGACCTGGTGGCTAACTCGCCATAACCCTCTTCTGTAAACGATATCGTCAGCGAAGTAGGTAGCGTGGGCAAAACCAGAATGGATAACCCTCGCTGGTGCCTGTAAGCTTTGTTTACCCACCAATTTTTTCAGCGGTGGGCATTATAGTTTGAGTGTAGGTTAGCAAAGATTTTGAACAAGATAATGCTCACTCTACGAGCTCTGCCAAAGGCAGTTTAAGCTGAGATGCTTCAGTGGACAGTTCGGGCTCTAGCTCTGAAGGTAGCTCTAAGGTGATGTTCATAGCCATGCTCTTCTTGAGTAAATCCACCCTACTATCCGAATTTTATGAGTGAGTGGCTACTGAGAGAGGTTGCCTGTCGCCTAACGTGTAGCTTGAGGGGCGCAGAAATAGGCAACGGAGCTAGCAGTTGGAGCGTCCTTCTCCAAGCAGTTTTTAGATATGCACACGATTAGAAACCTCAATCAGGTTCGCCAAGCGGCTCAACATCCGATGACCCTGATCCAAGTTCAACGACTCGAAATGCGAGATAGGAGTTCTTCGCGGGTCATGATGGGGAGTACCGATCGCTTAAATGTATTGTGGCACTTGCCGGTTTAAGACCGACTAGGGACCGTGAATTCTCCGTCAGCCCAGTGTTGATGAGCTCTATTCATCGCGAGTTTAATACCGCGATCGCTCTACCAAGTTCCAGCATAAAGGTAGTGCCGTAAGCGATCGCCCTCAACCTCCATCCCGTTGGCGCTAGCCTGTCTGTAGGGCGATCGCGACGGGGCGACAAGAAGGTTGGGCTAGTATGAGGATTATTGGTTGTCCTAATACTTAACCATGCAAATCAGTGTCGATGTTCCGGATGAGTTGGCGCTGTGACTCAGCCCTCTACAAGACAAACTGCCAGAGATTTTGGAGTTAGGCTTACGAGAATGGAATGCTCAAGGCCAACCTGGATTTTCGAGGCTGTCAGAGGTGCTGGAGGTTTTGGCAAATTTGCCGTCTGCTGAAGAAATCTTGGCTTTGAAACCATCGGAAGCCCTAAGCAGTTCGCAGGGCGATCGCGCTGCCAGAAACCAGCCTTATAATTAGGCTATGCTCAAAACCACTCGCTATTTTGACAACTTTGCTTCGCAGAAACATCCTGAAGTTGAGCGAGCATGGATTGAAAGGGTGAAGTGAACCCGATTAGGATACAGCAGCAGCCCAATCAGCGAATTGCCCATTGGGGCAATATTGAAGAAGCGGGAAACCGTGTTCTACGGGTGATCACATTAGAGGATGGTAAAACCGTTCACAATGCTTTCTTCGATCGCAACTTCTATAAACGTCAGCAGCGAGGTGAAGAACCCAGATGAAGATCCAATATTTCCCTGATACCGATACCCTAGCCATTGAACTGACGACGCAACCTGTCGTGGCAACGGACGCGATTACGGATGATTTGATTTTGGACTATGACAGTGATGGCAAGGTCGTTGCCATTACGTTAGACAACTATTCTAAAAACGTAGAAACGGTTGATTTGCAAGCGCTGGGAGTCCCACTTTTGGCGGCGTAAAGTTTACGCGATCGCGCTAGCAAGTCCCTGTGTAAAGATGGACTGAATGCGATCGCATCCTCCACCCTGAAAATCACCCGTTTCGGCTCTGGGCCTATAGCTAAGCCACCGTCAAACCCAATGCCCTCGTTGATAGGGTTACCCATGAATGGCATGTTGCTGTAACCAGGCGACAAAAGCTTTCCGCTTCATTTCGCCAGATGCCATCGCCAGCACCATTCGTTGCAGTTCTAAGACTTCTATCAAGCTCAGGTAGCGCATTACGCTAGACGCCGATAGAGTTCCGCATTCTTGGTGAGGACAGTGTCGGCAGCATCCACGAAATCTGTTTTTTGAGAAGTGAGCCAGTCAACTAAACTTGCCCGCAATAGGGCGTCCAGCTCGATGCCTTGCGCGTTTGCCAGGTCTTGTAGGGTTTGAAGCTGGCTGTCTGAAAGGTCAATGGTATCTGCCCTTGCTCTGCTTGCTGAATATCTTCTTCATCAAGTTCTGGAAATTCTTGAAGGAGCTCTGCACGGTCAGAGTAGCTCAATCACTCGACGAACTGTCAGCCGAAGATTGCGGATGCAAGGCTGACCATTCATCCGATTGGGGTTGCTGGTAATGCGGTCTAGCTTCATTGCCGATACGCCAATGTCTTGTGCTTATCTTAGCCCTCGCTAGCTGGCGATCGCTCTCCACTCTTCGAGATCGCGCTACCGAGTCTTTGCCTAAAGATGGGGATGCAAGCGATCGCCCCCAAGTCCCTTCGCTTTCGCACTGGAGGAGCGATGCCCTGCGGGGGCGGCTACGCCAACGCTGTCAGCTTAGCTTTCAATTGCAGATACCGATTCTCAGCGATCGCCCATTTAATTAGATATTTGAGACACTTGTATTAAGGTCAACAGCAAGACTTACCAGGAGGGAAAGCATGAGGTTTACCCGCATTACCGTCCATCCTGACCAAATGGGTGGAGTCCCTTGCATTAGAGGCTTACGCATTCCCGTCGCGACGGTTGTCGGGATGTTTGCCGAAGCCATGCAGCCAGACGATATCCTTGCTGCCTACCCTGACTTGGAGCCTCAAGACCTTTATGAGGCGCTACGCTACGCCGCGCAAGCCGTTCAAGAACGCGAACTGCCCCTCTTATCAGCATGAAATACCTCGTCGATAACGCCTTGTCGCCTCTTATTGCGGCAGGACTGCGAGACGTAGGGTATGACGCTGTTCACGTTCGCGACTATGGTATGCAGGCGGCAGCCGATGCCGAAATTTTTGATCGGGCAGCCTCAGAAGAGCGAGCGGTTTTGTCAGCTGACACCGACTTTGGGACATTACTATCGCAAAGACAAACCAAGTATCCTTCGGTACTCCTGTTTCGTCGGGGCTCAGAACGAAGTCCGCAACGCCAGCTCGCCCTGCTGTTGAAAAACTTACCGACGGTCACACCCGCTCTAGAAGAGGGAAGTATCGTCGTCATCGAACAAGCCAGAATTCGAGTTCGTTCTTTACCCATTGGTGAAATTCGGGAATCGTGATCTTCCTGCAAACCACAATGCGATCGCACTCCTCCCCCAACTCCCAACCTAATCCTCATAGCGTTTTATCTGGGGAGCGATGCCCCACGGGGGCGGCTACGCCAATGCTATTGCCTACCTACGGTCAGGGTTAAAAACAGTACGCTAGGGTTAGCAGGTTGAGGAGCAACCATTATGGAAACAGCCAAGCTACTGACAAACGAAGACGGGCAGGTCGTGGTGTTGCCTGCGGCCTTTCAATTCAATGGCACCGAAGTTTACATCAAAAAAGTCGGGAACGCGATCGTCCTACTCAATAAAGATGAGCCCTGGCAGGCTCTCATCGAAAGCCTTGAGCAGTTTTCCGATTAGCCCGCAGACCAATCACCGTCAGGCCCACCACCTCTTGGGTTTCTTCGTTATAACGCAACACCACCCCATCCCCTCAGGCATGGCAACCGTTTCAATCACCATATCCCGACAGCTATCTATCTCGGGATGCCTCCCAATGATAATGACGGGATTCTTTTTCGCGTTCAGTTAGTTGTCTGGGAGCCTTTCATGATTGTCATTCCCGCAGCGGCGGGAATCCAGGGAGTAAACTTCGGCAGGATGCAGATCGCCCTCCCCGGAATCATGGGACTCTTCTTTCCCATCATTTGGTTACCGCAAGAGGCAATGCCCACCACCTGTCTCAGGAGAACGGTAGGTATTGGCTATTACATGGGTGGCAACACATATCGTTGACCCTCAATGCCTACCCTACAGTGTTTCCACAGGTACTCAGGGGGATAAAGCTCATGCAGACAGGTGATGGTCAGCAGGCAGGGCAGCCGGGGATAGGCTTGCTTGATCTGGCTGACCAGCTGCAGCAGGGTATCGACGGCGAAGTCGGTCCCCTTGACGGTGAGAATCAGGATGCGGGCCTGTTGCTGGGACGCCGCAGATCGTCGATTAACTCTTGAATCAGGGCCTGCATATCCTGATGGGCTTCTCCCAGCCCCACGGTGTCGGTAAAAATCAGCAGGGGCAGTTCTTCCGAGGGATAGGCATAGCGTTCCGTGTGTTGGGTATGGGGGCGAAAGCCCTGGTCGACGATGGCTGCCGATACCCCGGTCAACCCCCGCACCAGGGAACTCTTGCCCGGCTGGGGTTTGCCGATCAGCAGGGCTTCGGTGACGGGCAGTTCGTCCCGCACCGCTGCCAAGATCTCGGCCACCCGCTCATCACTGATGTCGAACCAACTCAGTATCGCCTGGCCCATTTGCTGCCAAGGTAGGGCGACTACAGGCCGCGACTGGTGCGGCGCCAGAGGTTTTTTACACGTCCGGTCAGGGAAGGGCCAGAGGACTGGGTAGAGTCCTGGGGATCCGTCATCGCCGTTGCGATCGCATCGGTGTCACATTCGCCATGTCTTTGCCATTGTATAATCACCACTTTCTTTCTACTTTTCCATCCCCCTCAGGACTTATGCAGTGGCATCCGGCTGGGCAGGTAAACCATAGCCCAGCCCTCTTCACGCTTCAACTCGCTGCCATCGCATCTCTTTCCAATCTCATCACGCTTCAACTCGCCAACGCCGCGACGATACTGGCTGCGATCGCGTTTTTGATAAATAATGCTTGGATTTTATCGAGCAAAATCGCAATAGTACTGATCAATGGCCGCTGTTACTCGATGCGATCGCACCTTTCCCCAACTCCATCACCCTCTAGCTCCACCACGGCAGGATAGTGTGCGTTGCGATCGCGTCTTTAGGGGCTGACCGCGGGATCTTACTGAGGCAAATCCCGACATTTGTCAGTGGTCTCCCGGAGGGTTTTCCTTGGGACCTGACCAGATCAGCAATTTGCCCCCCACGTCGGAGCGGTCAAAGACATCGGCGATGGCGGTGCCAGGAGCTATGGGTTTGGCGGTCTTGTCGGCGGTGACCAGCTGGCTATCCCAGGGGCGGCTGACCTGGTGGCGCTGGTCGGCCATATCCAGGCGAATCAGGATGGCATTGTGCAGCGATTGCCGCAGGCGGTCGTTGACCTCGGTCCAGACGGCGGCTACCAAGGTCTTCTGGTTGCGATCAGAGCGGGCACAGGCGGGTCTCGGCTCCGGCAGCGGCGAGACGGCTGTAGAGTCGGGAGTTGCCCTGGCAGACCCCTCTACCGCTGGGCGGCTGGTTGCGGGAGGGGCGGTTAAGGGTCTGTGATTACTTGGCTAAGGGCCGAGCGGAGGGAATCTAAGCCGGGGCCGATGGGGCTCTCCAGCCATTCGAATAGGGCGGCCACCCGCTGGCCCAGGGCGGCACTGGCTGGGGGCACATTGCCCTTAGGCGGGTTCAAGACAAAGATCAGGGAGTCGAACTGGGTGACGGGTAGGGCCTGGACGAACTTGTACAACCCCAGCCGGTCTTGGGGAATGGTGAGGCCTGGATTAGACGAGGGGGAAGAGGGGGAAGAAGCATTGGGTGGGGTAGCCCAGCCATCGTCTGCGGCGGCGGCGGCGGGGGCCAGGGTATCGACGGCGCGGCGAATTCCCCGAACCACGTTGAGGAAGGCTTCATCGCGGTCGTCCCACCGGGTGATGGGCTGGCCGTCTTTGGGCAATACCTGTAGCTTCCCGAAGGGAGAGTCCTGCCAATCCGTTGGCCTCAGGATGATGGGAATCACCCGGGCAGTGCCATGCTGATGCCGTTGCAGGGCCCGCTGCATTTCCTTGTCGAAGCAAAATTCTGAGTTAATAAACTGAGGGCTAATCAGCAGCAGAATGATATCGGCAGCATCCAGAGCGTTTAGAATCTGCTGGTTCCACTCGGTGCCGGCTTCAATCTGTCGATCCTGCCAGGGTTGAATCCGCCGCTGCCGTTTCAGCGGAGACAGGTGGACTTCCAGTTCTGCTTTCAGGGCTTCGTCTCTGTGGGAGTAGGAAATGAAGACGTTGAGGGGGGGATGGGCCATGGCTGGGGCTAGGGGTGGCAAATGTCGCTTCCACTATAGCCCCGCGGTGCGATTTGATTCATCCCCGCAGATGTAGTAGCTGTCGGGGGCTTCCAGCTGGCTGTCGGGGTCAGCACCGGATCTGCTTCCGGCTCGGCGGTGACGACGACTACGGGAAAGGCCACCATCATAGCGGCGATGGCAGTCTCCCGGGTGGCCAGGGTACAGTTCTGGTAGCTGCAGGGTCTGCCATGAGGGCTGCTGAGTCCAGCTCCAGGGCCGGGGTCTCGGTTACTCCCTAGAGCTGGACTAGGTTGATGCTAGGTTCCTTAGCGCTAAGCCAGTCTAGCCGTGGCCAGGTGACTCCAGAACACCGGCAGGCAGGCCTGGCAGATGGCCTCCACATGGCGCTCATCGGTGCCGCAACAGCCTCCTAGCACATTCAACTGGGACAGCACCTGCTTGAGCTGGCGGTATTGGCTCCCCAGTTCCTCCGGGTTGCCATCGTCTAGGGTGTCAGCCTCATCCAACTCGGCGTGGCTCTTGGTGGAGGCATTGGCCCGCAGTCCCCGAATTCGCTCTAGCCAGGGGGCTCCAGGGGTGAGGGTGTCGACGAAGTGGGTGGGATGGGCGCAGTTGATCATATAGTAGGCCGGTCCTGGGTTGGTGATGGCATCGACCTCGACGGAAATCACACCGTTGTGTCTATCAGATCACCGCAATGGGGCGACAGGCATCACGGTCCTCCGCTGAGAACCCCGGCATCATGTAGTCATACACACAAGGAGTTGTCCCCCCACCCCACCTCCCCTGGGTATTGACTCCATTACCCCCTCTCTCTGGAGTTTTCCACCATGCAGCCGACGTATCGCGGCCTCCCCTATCAGGCGTTTCCCCCCATTCTGCCGATTATGCCCGCCGAAGGCCTTGGCCCGGGTCGCGGCATGCATCGGCAAGCCTTGTCGGGTCAGGCTCGGCCCCAATCCTTGGGCCTAGGGCTACCCCATCGAGGCGGGCGCTATAGCCACTAACATTTTCTCTCCGGACGTTCCACAACCCTTGACCGCACCTACCCACACCCACTCCGGCCCTGCGGTCGGAGTTTTTTTATTGGGGCCAAGACGGGGCTAGCAGCCGGCAGTCAAAGTACAGGCTTAGCCGTCTGATGGCTTCTCTCTAGGGGCAGAGGCCACTAGACTATAGGCAACACATCATTCGCTGTAGAAGGAACATGAGCATTGACTGAGGCCCAAAATTCTTCGGTAACGGCACAGACTACCGTTTCCCGCCGGGAATTGCGGGAACTGGTGCGATCGCAACTGCAGATGCTCCTGGAGCAGAGCAACTTCCAGGGGGCCAAAGCGCTGCTGGTGCCAGTTCAACCTGCCGACATTGCCGAAGCCATTGAGGGCCTGCCGGAGGCGATGCAAGCCATTGCCTTTCGGCTGTTAGGGAAGGATGAAGCGATTGAGGTCTACGAGAATCTCGACTCCAGCGTGCAGCAATCCCTGGTGGAAGACTTCAAACGTCAGGATGTCCTCGACATCGTCGATAAGATGTCCCCTGACGATCGGGCCCGCTTATTCGACGAATTGCCCGCCAAGATCGTGCGGCAGTTACTCAAGCACATGAGCCCCCAAGAGCGGCAGGCTACGTCCCTGCTGCTGGGCTACGAGGCGGGCACCGCCGGGCGCATCATGACCCCGGAATATATCTCCCTGAAAGAGGGCTGGACCATTGCCCGCGCCCTCGATCACATTCGCAATCGGGCCCACCTCAGTGAAACCATTTACTACCTCTATGTCACCGATGCCGCCCGGCGCCTCACCGGCATCCTATCCTTGCGGGATCTGGTGATTGGCCAGCCCGACGAGAAGATTGGCAACCTCATGACCCGGGAAGCGGTGTCGGTGCAAACCGGCACCGACCAAGAAGAGGTGGCCCGTTTGATCCAGCGCTACGACTTTCTGGCGGTGCCCGTGGTGGATACCGAGCATCGCCTGGTGGGCATCATCACCGTGGACGATGTCATCGATGTGCTGGAAGAAGAAACCACCGAAGATATCTACGCCCTGGGCGGGGTGCAATCCGGCGGCGACAATTATTTTCAAACCAACCTACTGACGGTGGCCCGCAAGCGGGTGGTGTGGTTGTCGGTGTTGCTGGTGACTAACACCTTCACCACCGCCGTCATTCGCAGCCAGCAATCGGTCCTGGAGCAGGTGGTGGTGTTGGCGGCTTTTATTCCGTTGCTAATCGGCACCGGCGGCAACGTCGGGGCCCAGTCCTCGACGGTGGTGATCCGGGGACTCAATACCGATGCCATTCAGAGTCGCAATGCCCTGAATGTGATTCGTCGGGAGGCCATTGCCGGGGCATTTCTGGGCATCATGCTGGGGATTGTGGTCATGGTCTGGGCCTATGTCTTGCAGGGCAATCTGGCGGTCTCGATCACAGTGGGGGTGAGCCTAGTGGGGATTTCGATTCTGGCCTCTACGGCTGGGGCTTCCTTGCCATTTTTGTTCCAAACCGTGGGCTTCGATCCGGCCCTGATGTCGGCACCGTTTATTACCACGGTGGTGGATGTGCTGGGCGTGTTAATTTATCTCAACCTGGCCCGGCAGGTGTTGCGCCTCGGCGCTCAGTAGGAAGGATGCCCCCAGTTGCCGGCGTTTGTCCCTAGCTGCGCAGGGGACAGAGTCATTGGTCACATTTGTTACCTATTTGCCATAGGATATAGTGATCACCTGATGGCACCCAGCGATGCGATCGCAACTAAGTAAACAAATGTTTACAATGTAACTAGTGCCATGCAGCGAATAGGCTCCAGGGGTCTCGGCTCCATTGCGGCCCTATGGCGTCATGTCCAACCTCGGCTATGGAAGCAGAGTGTCAGGATTCCCAGACTCAGTTCCTACAATAAGTAAGGTAGCTAGCTTTCCGTTTTCCTAGGTCAACCTAATCTGTCGGTGTGGATTGCCCGTGCTTCAGAAGTTTAAGCAAGATTTGAAGAACGACTTGATCGCTGGCCTGTTGGTGATCATTCCACTGGCCACGACCATTTGGCTGACGATTACGGTGGCCAATTGGGTGATTCGCTTTCTGACCCGGTTCCCGAAGCAGCTGAATCCATTTACTGGCCTCCACCCCATCCTGATCGACATGATCAACCTGTTGGTCGGGTTGGCCGTGCCCATGTTGGCCATTCTGCTGATCGGCCTCATGGCGCGCAACATCGTGGGGCGCTGGCTGCTAGATCTGGGGGAACGCATTCTCCAGTCCATCCCCTTGGCTGGGTCTGTCTACAAGACCTTGCAGCAACTGTTGCAGACCCTATTTCAAGACTCCAAGACCCGCTTCCGGCGGGTGGTGCTGGTGGAATATCCCCGTCGGGGCCTCTGGGCCATTGCCTTCGTCACCGGTGCGATTACCGCCGGCACAACCGGAATGCCCCAGATGCTAAGCATTTTCGTGCCCACCACTCCCAACCCCACCAGTGGCTGGTATGCCGTGGTGCCGGAAGAGGATGTGATCAACCTCTCCATTTCCATTGAGGATGCCTTCAAGGTGTTGCTGTCGGGGGGCATCGTGGGGCCTGACCTGGCCGCATCAATCCCTTCTGAGCGATTAATGCGGGCCACCCAGGAAAGCATGGCCACCCCCATGATGCCTCTGAACCAACCGATGACGGAGCGGGGACGGCAGTCTCTCTCTATGTTGCAGGTAGAGGACGATTAAGAGGACGATTAAAGGATACATCTATGATGCAGGCTCGTCGAATCGCTCGTGAATTGGCTCTATTGGGCATGAGCCAACTACCTGATCGCCCCGAGAAATTACAACAGCAAGATCTTGACACCCTGTTGCAAGCGGCGGTGCAGACCCTCACCCTAGAGGCCCGCGATACCCTAGAATCTGCCGCTGCCGAGTTGCAGCGCAGCGACGAGCGACTGGTGGCCAGTGACATTCAGGCCACCGATGTGCAGGGGGCTCGCACCATGGTGCAAGATGCCATTGCCCTGACGCAGACTGCTATCAACCGCCTCGGCATGGCCCTGGAGTTGCCGGAGTTCATTCAACTTACCAATCGCAAAGCGGTGCGCAACTTTGCCCTGGAGTTGTTGACGAACGTGGCCCAGCAGATTGACACCATAGACGAGCAGCTAGATCAAGTGATGATAGCCTGGCAGGTGAAGCGCTTGGCCCGCATCGATCGTGACATCTTGCGCTTGGCCATCGTGGATATTCAATACCTGGGCACGCCTGATCGGGTGGCGATCAATGAAGCGGTGGAACTGTCTAAACGCTATAGCGGCGACGAAGGACATCGATTCATCAACGGAGTCCTGCGCCGAGTGGTGAATGCCAATGCTCGGTCATCTCGCATGGCCGCGGCGGATACGTCTCCTTCGGCCTAGGGACGGGGGGCCATCTTCGCGGCCGGGAAACTCTTCGGTACCGTTACTTCGCTATAGTAGCCTCATAATAGTTAGAGTCTCTGCTGGTATCTAAGGCGCATTGGCCGCGATAGTTCATGTTAGGTTTTAACTGGTTTAGCCGCCGCTACGACAACGACTCCAAATCTGCTGATGCTGCTGACGAGGCTGCGGAGCAGGCCGCCCAGAGTGACGACGCTTCTGAGCAGTCTGCCCAGAGTGATGACACCTCCCAGTCGGCACCAGAATCTAGCAATGACTATCTAGCCTGGGCCAAGGCTGCCTACCAGTCTCTTCGGCAGCAACGGGCCGGCCAGCCGGCCACTGCTGAGGACAGCCAAGCCGCTCCTGAGCCGCCGCCAACAGCAGACACCGCGGCCCCGGCTGCCACTCCTTTTTGGGCCAAGGCCGATACCGAACGGCAACAGCGGCTAGAGCGCTTGCAGCAAGAGGCGGCAGTAGAGTCGGCCCCGAAGCCAGCAGCTGCGCCGGCGGCTGCACCGGAGTCGCCCCTGGCATTGGATGAGGCGTTTTTGTGGTCAGCAGAGGTGTTGGCCGCCCAAGGGCGCCGCCCCGATCAGGTGTCTGAGGAAGAAATTACCTGGCTAAACCGCCTGCGCCAAGGGCTCGACAAGACTCGCCGCGGCCTGGTGAATCAACTCAAGTCTGTGGTCGGCCAGGGCCCCCTGAACCAAGATGCGGTACTGGAGATTGAGTCGCTGTTGCTGCAGGCCGATGTGGGCATTGAGGCCACCGACCGGGTGATAGATGCCCTGCAGGAGCGATTACGGCAAGAGACATTGCCGCCAGATCAGGCCATCAACTACCTGAAGTCGATTCTGCGGGACATGTTGGACAGCCCGCTGGCGGGAGCGCCTAATTTGGGATTTGTGCCTGAGAGAGAGCGGCTGAATATCTGGTTGATAACGGGGGTGAACGGGGCCGGTAAGACCACCACCATCGGTAAGTTGGCCCACATCGCCAGGAAATCCGGTTACAGTTGCCTGATTGCGGCTGCCGATACCTTTCGGGCCGCTGCCGTAGAGCAGGTGAAGGCCTGGGGCGCCCGCAGCCAGGTGGAGGTGATTGCCAATCCCGGTAAGAATACGGATCCGGCGGCGGTGGTATTCGATGCGATCGCATCGGCTCAATCCCGCGGCACTGAACTGCTCCTAGTGGATACGGCTGGCCGCCTGCAGAATAAGAAAAACTTGATGGAAGAGCTGGCCAAGGTACGGCGCATCATCGACCGCAAGGCCCCCGATGCCCAGGTAGAATCCCTGCTGGTGCTGGATGCCACCCTGGGGCAGAACGGCCTGCGCCAGGCCCAGGTCTTCTCGGAGGTCGCTAATCTCAGCGGCGTGGTGTTGACCAAGTTAGACGGCACCGCCAAGGGAGGCGTAGCCCTGGCGGTGGTGAATCAACTGGGGTTGCCCATCCGTTTCATCGGCGCCGGGGAAGGCATCGAGGATCTGCGGCCCTTTTCCAGCTATGAGTTTGTAGAAGCGCTGCTGAGCGGCTAATGTGACAAGATTCCCGCCGCTGTTGGCTAAATTTGAATAGCTTGACTTAACTTCTTGCTATGTCCCTTGCAATCCTATCGGAACCTGCTCCTTTGGCAGTTAACCCTGATGGCGTGGTCAGGGTTGGTGGAACCCGGGTGACCTTAGATACCATCGTCGCTGCGTTTAAGCAGGGTGCCACGGCAGAGGAAATTGTCCATCGTTACCCATCCTTGAGGTTGGGTGATGTTTACGCTTCAATTGCCTACTATCTAAATCATCAGCAGGAAGTAGACGCTTATCTCAAACAGCGTCAGCAGCAAGCGCAAGAAATTCGCCAAATGAATCAGGTTCGATTTGACCCGCAGGGTTTGGCGAGATCGGTTACTGGCTCGCAAGGCTGAACGGCAAGCATGATCAAACTGCTGGCTGGCTAATTAGCGGCCTAAATACTCCAAAGATGCCGGCGGCGATGCCATCCGGCAATCTGGTTTCGTTGGGCCGGGTCCCGCAGGCGTCGGACATCGTCCTGGCCGGTGACAAAGCCGGTTTCCACCAACACCGCCGGCATCGACGTCCGCCGCAAGACATAGAAGCGGGCTTGGCGCACTCCCCGATCGGCAATGTCGACCCGCCGCAGAATATTGGCGTGGATGATTTGGGCCAGGCGTTGCCCCAGGGAATAGTAGTAGGTTTCCAAGCCATTGACCTCGGGACGGCTGAGGCTGATGGCGTTGGCATGAATGCTGACGAAGAGATCGGCTTGGGCCCGCTCGGCGAAGGTCACTCGAGGTTCTAGGTCGATGAAGCGATCGTCGCTGCGGGTCATCAGCACGGTGATGCCCTGGCGTTGCAACTGTTGCTGTACCCGTTGAGAGATGGCCAGGTTGATGCCCTTTTCTTGCAAACCGGCAATGCCGATGGCCCCCGGATCCCTGCCGCCGTGGCCGGGGTCGATGACTACCACTAGCTCTCCCTGGGGAATGGCAGGCACCTCAGGGGTGCTGGCCACCGACAGGGCCTCACTGGCGGTGAGAATTTGCACCGGCAAATTCAAGCGCTGCAGTTGCTGCCGAATCCCTTCGGCCCGGTCTCGTTCTCGAAACAGCCCTACCTGAATCACAGAGCGACCGTCGAGGGTGGTCCGAAAGGCCTCGGGTTCCACCTCCCTGACCCGATTCAGGGCGGCGCTGTTGGTGGCGGGGACGACAACGCGATAGAGGGCTTGGGCGGCATTGGCGAATAGGGCCGGTGGCTCGTTCGTGGCCACTGGCGTGGCGGCGGTCGCTAAGGCTGGTCCTGGGTCACTGGCAGTAGCCAGGCCCTCAATCGGGGCGTCATGGCTGAGATAGATATGGCCTAGGGCCTCGCCCTTGTAGGTGCGCTGGGTCAGGCGCCAGCCGGGGGCCAACTCGATTTTAAGGAAGCCATTGCTCTGACCATGGGTACGGCCGATGGGCAGGGTGGGCAGGGCCGGATCGCGAATGGGCACCGCCTGCAGGACTAGATCCTCCCGCTGGGGAACGATCTGCAGGCGGTAACGGGTGCCTAGGTCGGTGCCGTTGACGCGGACGGAGTAGCCGTTGCTGTCGGTGCTGCGATCGCAAATGCCGCTGAAGTCAAACTGCAGCAGCAGGGGCTCCACCTGTACTGGGGTCTGGTCGACCTCCCGCCAGCAAGGACGCTGATCGCTGAGCTGGTGCAGGATCAGCAGGGTATGGAAGTTGCCCTGGCGCACCGGCGATGCGATCGCAATTACCCGCTCTGGATCCAGGGACCGTTGCCCGAAGCGAGCTGCCGCCGTCGCTGGTGCCGCCATCCCCAGAGCCCCGACAAAAGGCCGCTGTCATTGCTGCCAAGACTGGTTTAGAGAAGCCATCCCTCTGGTCTCGATGCAATAGGTCGCCAAATTGACTGAGTCCCATCTTAGAACTCTAGAGCCCCACTGCCATCAGAATGCTGAAAAAGGATGGGACATTTTTCCAGGCACCCCTGGCTTATTGGACGGGATCGAGCTGGGATTGGGTCCCGGGAAGAGGGGGGAGTGGGAGGAGTGGGGGAGTAATGGGGTGATGGAGTGTATAGCCTAACGGCATTCAAGAAAGGCGGAGCCTGCCCGGAGGGCTTAGGGGTGTAGACGCGGTAGCGGCTTCCCGGAAGGTAGGAGTGATGGGGAAAAGGAAAACGGAGAACGGCTTGCCCTGTTCGCGAAGCGGCTCCGTAGGAGCAACGCAGTCGAAGGGAGGGCGGAGAACGGAAAAGGGAATAGGGTAGGGGTGTGGTTGCCGCGCCCAATGCAGAAAAGCTCTTCACTCTTCACTCTTCACTCTTCACTCCCCCTCTGTCTTCCCAGTTTGACCATCCCTGCAAAAGGTATTACATCTTTAGAGGTTTAGGGCTTAAATCCCATCCCCAATTAGGGCGGTTCTCCATGCTCAAAGTCGCAATCTGGAATCTCAAAGGTGGCACCGGTAAATCGTCCACGGCTCAGAACTTAGGGGCTGAGCTAGTGGCCGCCAAGTTTAGGACAGTCTTAATCGATCTAGATGGCCAGCGTACCCTGAGCTACAGCTTTGGTATGGAGAAGAGTTCTCCCAACGTGCTGGACTGGTTAGAGCGGCGAGGACAGCCCCTGCTGACGGGCATGGATGGCCTGTATCTGGTGCCGGGGGACATTGGCATGTTTCAGATTTCCTCCGAGGAGGATGTGCTGGGACAGGCCCTGGCTCGGCTCAAGGGGTTCGATGTTTGCCTGATGGACTGTCCCCCTAGCTTAGGGGCGCCGACCCTACAGGCTATTTGGAACGCGGATCGCCTGCTGATGCCCACCCTGATGGAGCCTGCCAGCCTCAAAGGTCTGGCAGAAGCAGTAGAGCTGATCAAGGATGAACGGCAAGGCCTCCCCGTTGATATCCTGCGGACCCGCTACAAACCCCGGCTGCGCATCAGCCGTGACGCGGCGGATCAGTTGATCGAGGGCGTGAAGCGCTCTCACTACACCCTCTTGAAGACAGCCATCCCTGAGAATGTGGCCATTGCCGAGGCCATTGCTCGACAGATGCCGGTGAGTGAGCATTTGGCCGGGTCCCTGGGGGCGGCGGCCTATCGAGACTTAGCCCAGGAAGTCGCGAGCCGCTGGAAACTCAGCCAGTCCTAGGGGGTCTGCCCCAGCGGGCTGGGATCGATGAATTGGCTGCCGAAGCCATAGGCCAAACTGGGATGGTTCTGCCAGTCGGTGATGTTACTGGAGAGTAAATCTGGTCGCCGCAGCAGGAGGCTGGCGTCTGGTGTCACCCCACTGATAGTAATTTGAGCCCCATCCGAGCACGGCGCAGATCCCGGTCGACCTGTTCATCCAAGGCATAGATCGCTGACCACTGACGAGATAGAGAAGGCGCCATTGTCCCATTAATTTTTGAGACAAAGCCGCATGTCTATATAAAACACTCTAAAATTTCTGTATCAGAAGATACGGAATTATGGTTTCATGAGTACTTTTACGCCGGCATCTCAGACAGCCACAGCCCCTGTAAATGGCTTCATTCCTCAAGCTAATCAGTGGGTGCGATTACGCGATCGCATCTCCGAGTACAGTGCCGAGGAAGCCCTACTCCTGTGCGAAAACGCCGATGGCTCCTGGGTGGCATGGGTGCCCGACCACGGCGAGACTCAGCTGCAGCGGGAGCAGTTACTGAAGCTCTGACCCTAAGATTCTAGGTAAGAGGTGATTTGCAAAACGCCTAAATAGCCGTCAGGGGAAGGTTTCCCGAATCATTGCCAACGCTCAGGCAAGATCTCTAAAGTCTTGACAACGCTTGCCTTGCAGGCTTTTTAAGATTTTCTTGGCAAATTAGCTCTAAGGGATTCACCGTCTGCCCTTGACTACAGAAGGCCAGCACCGCTTAGAAATCGACCCGGGAAACCGCTGGAGCTTCATCCGAGTCCCGATCAACCATGAGATCTTCCGCTACGGTGTCGGCAGTCACAGGCTCCACATTAGTTGCCGCCGACACCGACACCGGAGCATCGTTAATCACAGCCCCAAGCAGGCTGAAGTCTTCCGTTTCCTCCAGCTGATCTAACGCTGTATTTAAGATCGCCTTCTCCGTCTTACCGGGGCGAGTCACCAGCACCATGCCATCCGTCTGCACTTCTAGCAGCATGGCGTCATTGCTATGGCTTAAGGCAGGGGCGTCTAATATCACCATGTCGAAGCGTCCATAGGCATCTTTCAGAAACCGCTGCATCTCACTAGATTCAATGATGGCCGCCGAGTGCTGCTGGGGTCCTGGAGATGGGCTAATGTAGAGGTTTTCCACTTGGGGCACCATGCGTATGCATTCACCCACATGGCCGCTGTAGTAGCGCAGGGGCTCAACATTGGCTTGGGAGTCTGGGGTAATTCCCAAGTGATGGGCCGCCGAGGCATTTCTCAGATCAGCCTCCACAATCAAGGTACGGCGACCGGCCCGAGCCGAGGCAATTCCCAGATTAAAGGCCGTCACCGTCTTGCCTTCTTTATCTTGGGCACTGGCGATTAGAATCATGCGGGGGCTACTGCCGGCTTCATCACTTACTAGCCTGAGGTTGCTGCGCAGGCGCTCATAGGCTTCCCCATAGGATGACTCGGGCTGCAGCAGGAACGGAACCTGGCGGGGAGAGCGCAGCTTGATCGCTGGAATCATCCCCAGCGTGGGCACCTCTCGATCCCGTAAAATGCCCTGCAGGTCTTCCACAGTGCGAATAGTGCTGTCCAGCACATCTAGCAAGAACACGATGGCACCGCCAACCACGACTCCCAAGAGACCACCGATGGCCAAAATAGCGATAGGATTATTCAGCTCCTGTTCCTGCAGGGTAGCTTGGGGGGGTTCGGCGATGGAGAGACTGCTGACCGTTTCGGCCTCAGCAGCTTGGGCATCGATACGCTTGGCTTGAATTTGGTCATACAGGGCCTGCTTCAAGGCCACCTGCTGGGCCAAACGCTGTCGTTCCAGCTGTTTATTAGGCAGGCTGGCATACTGCTGCCGCAGCTGTTCCTCAGACTGCTGCAGCACCTCTTGTTGCTGCAGCAGCGTGTCTCGTTGGGTGCTGAGGGCCACCAGTTGATTCGCCAAGGCAGCCCGGGCTGGATCGAGATTACTAGTGACGCGGATCTGGTTGCTGGCTGGCAAAGCCGCTGTCTGCCCACCTCCTTGGATCACCTCTTGGGCCCGTTGATTCAAGAGATTGGTGAAGCCCTGTAAATTTTGTCTAAGCTCGATAATTCTAGGATGGGTAGGTTTCAGGGTAGCCGACAGGAGCCGCAGTTCGGTTTCAGTCTGGTGGATCTGGGTCCGCAGGTTGGCAATGATAGGGTCAGCACTCAGGGCAGAGGAGGCGTAGGCTTCATCGGGAGTCATGCCCAGCCGTTGCATCAAGCTCAGCATCTGGGCCTCAATGCCGGCTAGGGTAATCACATTCTGTCGGCGCTGTTGCTGACTGCCCGAAATCGCCCCCAGTAGACTACCGTCCACCGCCGCTTGAATGGCGGGTCCTTCGATGCGATCGTAGGCCTCTAGGGCCTGTTCAGCTCGACGCAACTCCGCTTCAATCTCCGGGAGACGCTCATTTAGGGCTTCGATAATAGCTCGCAATCGGGCTCGGTTCGTCACCCGACTCAGCTCTACCATGCCCTCAAACAGCAGACTGAGGGCTGTCTCAGCCACCTCGGCATCGCCCCAGATAAAGCTGACTTCTACCCGTTGAGCTTCACCATCTTCACCCTCCACTTCAACCGTGGCATTGTTGCGAATCTCTCTAGGATCTAGCTCAATGCCTTGATTGGCCAGCTCTTGGGAGACTTGTTGCAATAGCACATCCGCCAGTAAAAACTCCGGCGTAATGATGCCTTGGCCTCGTTGCTGAACTTCGGTGCCGGTGGCGGTAAAGGCCACTAAAGGAGCATTTTGCACCAGGCTACCCGATGCTTCGTATTGCGGTGGTGGCGGTGGCTTCAGAGCCACCACTGCTGAAACCCCAAAGACGCCCAGAAAACCAATGAGCCCTGGCCATTTATAACGGTTGAGGGCGAGTAAATACCGTTTGAGGATAGGGGGTGCCACGACAATACAGCCTCTCTACAAAACCTCCTCAGCCAGCCAATATCTTAACCTCTGCTGGCATCTAGCCCAGAAGACTGGCCCCTTGGAGCGCAAGCTTGCTCTCGGGCGGTGCCAGTGTGGGCTAGCAATGTCTACCCCAATATGAGGTTATGGTACTAAATCCTAAGGGCCTCGGTCATATCTACATCTCGTTCATACATACTGATTCATCTAAAACCATTTATCTAAAACCATCTAATTGTCTCCTGGTCCGAACAAGTTATCTGCCGAGTCTGCCAGTGAGTCAAAGAACAGCAGGAAGCCCAGAACATCCCTAAAGGGTTGGGTAAAGGTGCCCAGAGCATTGGTGATACGAGCGATCAGGTTACGCTCGACGATGATGACATCGTTATTCTGCAGGGGCACATTCTGAGAGATTTCTCCCCGTAAAGCAGCTTTGGCATCTAAGAGGTTGGTGACCGCTTGCCCCTGTTCTGGATCAAACCGGACCAAGGCGATTTCACGCAGATTGGTACGGTCTGGATTAATCGCCAGCCGGGTAACAATGTCGGCAAAGCGACTGCCATTGGGTAGGGTCACGGTAAATAGCCCGCCCTGGTTACCCCGCGCTCCCTGAGCATAGTTAAGCACCCGAATATCGATGTTCGGCTGGGCTAGGGTGGATTGGGCCACTAGGGTGCGATCGTAACCATCCAAGCGACCTGGATCAAGACGAGGCACGACTACCACGTCGCCATGCTGTAACCGCACGTCCGGCAGGGGGTCTCCTTCTTTGAGAGGAGTAAACAAGTCCACGACGGTTTCTACGGTTTCGCCATCCTCTAGGCGGCGCATGACCCGAATCGACCGTAGATCGGCCATGGTAGTAGACCCGCCGGCACTGAGGAGAGCTGCTGTGACTTGGGGAGCCTGCAGGGGATAAAATCCAGGACGTACGACTTCTCCAAGGATGGTGACTTCTACCCCTCGTTGGGCTGTTAGCGTCAGGCTAACCTCTGAGGGAGCCAGGAAAACATACTTGTCATAGATGCCGTAGATTTTGGCCCTCGCCTGCTCTAGGGTAAGTCCCTCCAACGAGACGGCTCCTTCAATGGGAACGACGACATTGCCTTGGATATCGAGGGTAGCTTGGAAACTGAGATCGGGAAACCGCTGCACACTGACGAAGAAAGTATCCCCTGGTCCCAGGCGGTAGCTCTCAAAATCGGGTTCTGCCTCCACTCCAAGGACACGGTCTAAGACTCCGGGGGTGAGTAGAGGCGGCTGGTTCCCCTCAGGAAAAGTTTGCTCCAGGGGCTGACTGGGAGGCTCTGGGAGAGAGTCAGGGATTTGAGACTCCGCTGGTGGTGTTTGGGCTTCAGCTCGGGGAGGGAAAATACTATAGCCCCCCACAAGCGCACTCGAGAGAAGCATCAGGGAGGTACCAAGGGTAATCGGGCCAGGGGAGGCTAGTCGCATGGTCAACAACAGGGGTAATTCACTGCAGTGATGGGGCTTGCCGCGCTTAGGAAGCATTATGTTGTCAATGGCTTCCGGCTCAAACACCCTCTGACTCTGAGTCAGCATAGCCTGTAACGGCTCTTGACGCATCTAATTGGGCCAGGTCTTGAAGGTGTCGACCATGAGTTGCTGTTGAATAGCCTGTCCCAGATCCTGGGCTAGGGACTCATAGGGCTGCAGAGTGCCCAGGGGTTTGATGGGAATGAGCAGGCTAACGGCAACCCAAGGAAGGCGTTGACGGTGTTGCCACTGGGTGTATTGATCGGCCCAAAACCAACCTGCTGGTGAAGCCGACCCACCCCTAGGCCAGGCATACCACTGTAGGACGGCAAACGTACGTTGATTGTTCCATCCTCGAGAAAAGCGAGCCTGAACCTGGGCTGCAACCGGTTGCCCAGAGGACCTTGGTGGCACCGTAAAACTTAAGGAGCGACGGGAATCGACCGTCCAGTTTTGACTCCCCTGCAAATCAACCCACTCTACTGAGGGTTGGTCGGTATGCCAGGGTTGAGGGCGCAGTAGCACCAGGACTGTCTCAACGGATTGCTCAGTGGTGGCAATGGCAGATTCAGGTTGCAATTCGTAGAGCACCCAATCTTGACCGTTGATGGATAGGGGGCGATGCTCGACGGTGGACCATGCCGGGAGGGTAAGACTTCCCTGGCTTAAGGCTTTGAGGTCGTTTAGGACTGAAACGCGAGGAGAGCTGGCCCAGGGCCATTGACCATTGAGGTAGTGGGGCAGAGCTGCGATCGCAACTAGAGCCGCCAATATCACCACCAGCAAGCCCTTACCCCAGCGCCGCAGCAATCGACCCGGGAAATAGGCGGAAACCATAGGAGAGTGGGCTCCAGAAGCAGTGGCAGGCTCTGTCATAGCAGGTCTTCATCAGTCATTTGCAGGGACAGGCTTGGGGGCACATATCGTTGAATCAGCTGCACTATCCCAATCAAGGACAGTAGCATCAGGGCCGAATACAGATCACCGCCCCAGCTTTCATGGAGCCAGTGGAACGCCCCCGTTTGGCCAGTGCCGTGAAAGTAGCTGAGTAAGGCATTGCGGACAATATTGCCGACTACACTAATGCCCCCTGTGCCCACCAGGAACAGCGTGGTCTGCAGCCACGACCGCCATAGCCCCGTCCAGTAGATCAGCATCAAGGCCACATAGAGGCTGGTAAACAACATCTTGAGGCCGGCACAGTGGGGGGCCACTTCCACTTGTTGACCATTGACCAACAGATAAATTTGGTCGACTTGCACATCAATGCCCCCCTGCACCAGCAAAAACCCAGCTACAGAGGCAATAAACCGCTGTAGGGGCAGGGCGTAGGGCTCAATCAGGTAGGGGGCCTGGGTCGGGGTGGCCAGGGCCACTAACAGCAACACCATTGCTTGCAACCGTAAGCCAGCCAGTCCCTTTAGCCCCAGACAGAGGCCTGTCAGCATTAGCGGCAGGGATAGATTAACCCAGTCCGATAGGCCACTCGAGTAACCGGCGGCTGCCCCCAGCACCAGTATCGGCCCTAAGGGATGACAGCGATCGGGCAACCGGCGCCACTGGCCGCGCTGACCCCAGGCAATGTAGGCCGCAAACGGCAGGCCCAGCAGCCCATGGCTAAAATACTCGTGCTGGATGCTAATCGATTTATGCAGCCAACCATCTACCCAATGCCACAGGAGTGGCCCATAGAGGAGCCCCAGTGAAACCACTAGGGTCAGCTCCAGGGGATATCGTCTAGCGGCGATATTGATGAAGCGCTGGTTCAGCATGGTGCTAGTGGGCTAGGGAGTTCAAAGTGGGGAGATTGACTGCCATTTCTAGGGCGACACGCAACCGGTGCACCACCTGCTGCACCTGAGTCTCACTCAGCCCTGGATACATCGGCAGGGACACAATTTCTTGACTGAGTCGCTCGGCTTGGGGAAAGTCTCCCAGATCATAGCCCAAGTCCTGAAAAGCAGGTTGCAGGTGACAGGGAATGGGATAGTGGATCCCTGTCTGAATGCCGGCGGCAGCCAAAGCCTGCTGTAGGGTGTCACGGTCTAGGGGACAGGCTGCAGTCACCCGCACCACATAGAGGTGGTAAACATGGCCCGGGCCACTCTGATTCCGCAGGGGATGGATGCCATATTCTGCCAAAGGTTGCAGAGAATAGTCATAGCGGCTGGCCATTTGATTGCGGGCTTGATTCCATTGCTCCAGATGGGGCAGCTTTAGGGCCAATACAGCCGCCTGCAGGGTATCGAGGCGGCTGTTGGTGCCTGTGGCCTCGGTGTGATAGTACTTATGGGCCGCTCCATAGTTACGCAGCGATCGCAACTTCTGGGCAATGGCATCGGTGTTGGTCAAGACCATGCCGCCGTCTCCTAACGCCCCCAAATTTTTACTGGGGTAGAAGCTAAAGGCGGCAGCGACTCCGACGGCCCCAGCCCGATACCCCTGGCGCTGGGCCAGATGGGCTTGGGCGGCATCTTCGAAGATGAGCAGATCGTGCTGGCTAGCAAACCGCTGCAGGGCATCTGGGGCCACCATCTGACCGTAGAGATGAACGGGCACAATCGCCCGAGTGCGAGCGCTGATGGCTGCTGCCGCCGCCGCCAAGTCGATCAAGGCAGTGTCACCATCACAATCCACCAGAACCGGGGTGGCTCCTGCCCGCAATACTCCAATTAGCGTCGCCACAAAGGTATTGGCTGGCAGCAACACCTCGTCGCCGGGGCCGATGCCACAGGCGCGTAGCCCCAATGCGATCGCATCGGTGCCCGAGGCTACCCCCCCCATGGGCCACCCCAGCAGCCTGGGCAAAGGCCTGTTCAAACTGGGCCACGGCCCCGCCCAAGACAAAATCTCCCCGCGCCAAAATGGCTGCCACCGCGGCCAGGATATCTGATTGCAGCGGCTGATGTTGCAGTCGTAAATCGACAAAGGGAACTCCCGTAGCAACCGAATCTGTCATAGAGTTAAGCGTTAATAACAACCTAGGCTCACCCGAGCCATCGTCCAGGCCTGATCGCCGATGACATACCAACAAATCCCTCCCCCATTGGAAGAGATTTCGGCCCCCTTGCCTACCGAAAAATCGTAAAGTCTCTGTTAAAACTGGAGAGAGAATGACCAAGGGGGGCTCTCCCCTGGTCGCTAGGGTCCCTCAGAGCCTACTTATCCATCACCCGTTACGCCATAACGTCATGGACTTTGAAACGGCCCGGCAGGTCTTACTGCAGCAAACCATCGCTCCGGCAGCAGACAAAACCACGACCTTTATCCATTGCCTGCAGCAACAACAGCCCCCAGTGCCAGGCCAAGTCACGTCCCTGTTGCTGGCCCTGAAGGTGTTGCGCTCGGGTTTGCAGGGAGAACCCACCCTCGGCCGGGACCTGGCCTATGCCCTCTTCCTGGTGGCCTACGAAAGCCGCCGTCTCTATGAAGCAGGGCGTCAGGCCGGGTGGAATGGCCTCCCCTCTTGGATGAAGATCTGCAGCGGATTGGGGCTGCTGCTAAAGCAATTTTGGCCGATGGCATCGCCTCAAACTAACCGCCCCCTCGGTCTCCACTAGTCAGCTGAGTTAGCGCCTTAGTTCGGGAAACCATACTCAACACCGTCCTTCCAGCAGATTCGATATTAGGGCGAATCGATAATCGATATTAGTCTATGGACAGCACAGCCAGGGGGAGTGGGATGGCGTATCGGTTTCCACCGACGTTTCAGTGGGGAGTGGCCACGGCGGCCTATCAGATTGAGGGAGCGGTGGCCGAGGCGGGTCGACGGCCTAGCGTTTGGGATACCTTTAGTGCTGAGCCAGGACGAGTATTCCAGGGGCAGACTGGAGCTGACGCTTGTGATCATTACCATCGCTACGGCGATGACATTCGCCTGATGGCAGATCTGGGCGTGACCCACTATCGTTTCAGCATCGCCTGGCCCCGAGTCATCCCGGAGGGCAGCGGGCCGGTGAATGAGGCCGGGCTAGATTTCTATGAACGCTTGGTGGATACCCTGTTGGCCCATGGCATTGTGCCCCATGCCACCCTTTTCCATTGGGACAGTCCCCAGGCCTTAGACGATCGCTATGGCTCTTGGCGTAGTCGTCAGATGGCCTATGATTTTGCCGACTATGTCACCGTGGTGGTGGAGCGGCTGTGCGATCGCATCCATGACTGGATGACCGTGAATGAAATTCCCTGCTTTACTCACCTGGGCTATGGGGTGAGCCAGGTGCCCCCCCATGCCCCTGGCACCCAGGTGCCAACCACTCAGCAGGTGTGGCAGACCTCTCACCATGCCTTACTGGCCCATGGCTTGGCCTGTAAAGCGATTCGAGCCACCTCCCGACAGCCCTGCCGCATTGCCCTGGTGGATAATTTCTTGGTCCCCGTCCCCTGGGTCGAGACCCCCGAGCACATTGCCGCCGCCCAAGCCGCCTTTCCCACCCTGGGCAGCAATGGCGGCGTGATTATGCCAGCGCTGACCGGGCAATACAGCGAAGCCCTCCTGGCTCAGTTAGGGGAGGCTGCGCCTACCATCGAACCGGGGGATCTCGCCCTGATCCATCAGCCCCTCGATGCCATCGGCTTCAATGTCTACAGCGGCGTCTATGTGCGGGCTGCTGAGACCCCCACGGGATATGAGGTGTTACCCTATCCTCCCGGCTATCCCCGCCTGCACATGCCCTGGCTGCAGGTGGTGCCCGAGAGTCTCTACTGGGGAGTGCGCCATCTGAGTGAGACGCTACAGCGCCCCGATCTGCCGGTCTTCATCAGCGAGAATGGCTGTGCCGCCCAAGATACCGTCACCCCAGCCGGGGAAGTGCTGGATCTCGACCGAATTTACTACTTGCGTCAGTACCTGCAGGCAACCCACCGAGCCGTAGAGGAGGGCTATCCGTTACAGGGTTACTTTCTCTGGAGCCTGTTGGACAATTTCGAGTGGTCCTACGGCTACGACCGACGCTTTGGCATTACCTATGTGGACTATGCCACCCAGCAGCGCCTTCCCAAGGCCAGTTTCCACTGGTATGGCGCCTGCATTCGGGAGAATCGAGTGCTTTAGGGCCACCTCTTACAGGTCGCGCTGAAAGTCTTCTAGACGCCGTAGTAGGTCCTGCTGGCAGCCGGCGGGGACTAGCTCCCCTAGGGGCAGCTGTTGTCGCCCTCCCCCTAGGGGCACCGAGATGTCTTTCAGTGCCGCTGCGATCGCATCAGCTGAAATCTTACCCTCGGTCAGGCTGGGGTACAGGGCATTGGCCAGAGTTTGATGCAGCCGGGTGCCCTTGACCTTGGCATCCCTGAGATAGAGATGCCACTGGGCAACGTCAATGTAGACCACATCGCCGATCTCACTGGCCAGGGCCTCCAGGGTTGCCGCAGTGTCGTAGCTACTCATATTGCTACTCATGTTAAGTTTCTCTCTGCTTCGTCGCCTCGGTCGTCACATCGGCCGTTGCGTCATCATCCGGCACACTTGGCTTTGAGTAATTTGCGATCGCAAAGATATAAATGCCATGGATGGCCAATCCAGCCACCCAAATCCCAGTTACCTTAGCCACCCAAGGCACCCAGAGGGAGTTTAGCTGATGGGCAAACCATAGCCCCGAATTGACCGCTGCAAAGAGAGCCACGTGGACAGCGAAATTGATGCGATCTTCCAAACGGCGGTAAGCCGAATCACGACGGTCAGGTTTGCGGGGCCAACGAGGAGGCATAGGAATTTCCAAGACGGCGTTCGTTTATCCATTGTAGAAGGTCGTGGGGGAGTGGGAGAGTGGGGGAGTGGAAGAGTGGGGGAGTGGAAGAGTGGAAAAGTGAAGAGTGAAGAGTGTAGGGCTGTGCCCGTGCGTAGCAGCAGAGTGGGCGGGTGGATGAGTAGACGAGTGAGTGGGTAAAGGAGACAGGGAACAGGTAAGGAGTGAAGGGGTGTTGGGGTGTTGGGGAGAAGAGTTTTAAGGTCTTAGGGTTGAGTGTTGAGTTCTCTCGGGAATGATTGAATTCACGCCTCAACCAGTCTCCAGTCAAAACTCTTTTTCCTGCCTATGCCTGTCTCTGCTTTGGTTTATTCGTCAGGTAGAAGAGCCCCTCGCTACTCTGCCGATGCGACGCGATCCTGAACGGCCAATTGACCAGCCCGTCCGTAGGGTCCAGGGCGGTAGTTCGACTGCGGAGCCGCTGAGTGCAAAGCACTCGCGTCGCGTTTCATGTCGCTTGCGAAACGCGCTTGGCGAAGCCGTTCGGCCGAGCTCAGGCCGAGGCCTGGCTGAAAGCCATACACCACAGGCAGTTCGACTCCGCTCACCAGCAGCGATTTGCTCTGGTTTTAGGATGCCTGAGGAAATGCACTCTCTCTCCTAACCCGTTAGATGTTCGCCTAAGAAGCTCAGGGTAAGCCCATAGAGACTTGTCCCGCCGCTCTTATTCCCCCCTGCGCCACTCTCCCGACTTCCCACCAGTTTTCTGCAGCAGGCGAATCTCGCCAATGGTCATGGATTTCTCCAGAGCCTTGGCCATATCGTAGAGGGTCAGGGCAGCTACCGATACCGCCGTCAGCGCTTCCATTTCCACCCCGGTTTCGGCCTTGGTCTTGACCGTTGCCCGGATCTCATATCCTGGTAGGGCCGGGGCAGCTTCGATGGTTACCTCGATGGTCTGCAGGGGTAGAGGATGGCACAGAGGAATCAGGTTAGCCGTCTGTTTGGCGGCCATGATGCCAGCCAGGCGAGCGGTTCCCAGTACATCGCCCTTGGGAGTATTGCCAGCCTCGATGGCGGCCAGTGTCTTTGGGGCCATTGACACATGGCCAGCAGCCGTTGCCACCCGTACCGTCGCTGCCTTGGCCGACACATCGACCATATGGGCATTCCCCTGAGCATCCAAATGGGTCAATTCAGAAGATGTCATGGCAAATTCCTCAGCAGCCATCGATAAGTGTGTTAGTATTAGTTTCCGTTGAGGGCGTGTAGCTCAGTGGACTAGAGCACGTGGCTACGGACCACGGTGTCGGGGGTTCGAATCCCTCCTCGCCCGTTATTTACCGGCAACGTAGGGATCTACGGCATAGACGTCGCGGCCACGCCCCAAGGCAAATCGTAGGGAATGGGGCAGATCTTTGCTAGAGGCAGTGACAAACACTCCCAGCCCAATCAGAGTCATCAGGGCAGCCAGGCCAAAGATACCGCGATAACCGATGGCATCTGCAATGCCACCAAAGGTGGGGCCTGCCAGGGCGATCCCCACATCAAATCCCACCATGGCCAATCCAAACACTCGACCCCGCTCGTCAGATTCAGATCGATCCCCCATTAGAGCCGCGATCATGGGAATCAAGGTCCCTGCCGCCATCCCCTGCACTAACCCTGCTAGTAAAAACCAGGAAGCACTATCGGCCCACCAGAATATCGCCATGGCCAGAGTGTAGAGGGCCAAACTGAGGGTGATGAAACGGCCGCGGCCATGGCGATCCGAGGCTCGCCCCACCAAGATGCGAATGGTAAAGCTGGCCAGGGCGGAAGCAGTGTAGATCAATCCTACATTGAGGCTAACGCCGCTCTCTCGCATATATAGCGGGACAAACGTGGTCAGGGTGCCGAAGGCCAGGCCCACCATGAGCAAGATAATGGCTGGCGTCCGTACCCGCGGTGTCCATAGCAGGCGCCAAAACGGGTGGGGCTCCTCAGTATTTCCTAGGGAGCGAGGCCGGGGTTGGTAAGTCTCCTTCACTCCCAGGCAGCAGAGCAGACCAATCAGGCCCAAGATTCCCATGGCCAGAAAGGCTACTTCAAAGCCGGTGCCTTCTAGCAGAAAGCCCCCCAGTGCTGGACCCAGGGCTAGCCCCACTGGATTGACCAGACTCATGTAGCCAATCAATTCTCCTCGATTCTGGGGGGGTGAGATATCGACGATCAAGGCGCTGTAGGCTACTACAAAGGCAGCAATACTGAGGCCATGGAAGGCTCGTATGGCCATGATCGCCAGGAGTGATACATCTAAAGTTACTTGCTGGGAGCCCCATGGCAGCGACAGCACCGTATGGGGCAAAACCTTAATGCTGAGATAGCCCAAGGGAGCCAAGGCAATGGCCCCGATGCCAATCAACAACACTAGCTTGCGGCCTCGCTCATCAGCCAGGCGAGATAGCCGTGGCCGAGCCAGCAGAAGCCCTAACGCGAAGGAGGCCATGACAATCCCGATTTGCTGGCCACTGGCCCCTAGGGTCTCAATGAACAGAGGCAGAATCGGTAATAGCCCGGCCAATCCGGCCCAGAAACAGAGTCCGGCAACAAATAGGGCAGCTAGATTAAACCGCAATGCAGGACTAAAGGACAAAAAGATCTTCAACGTATCTGTGCACTCCCTTCGCGACCATTGGTAACGGATGCCTATCTCTATGAGTAGCAGATTGTTAACAAATGTTGCAGAAATCAATTCAACGCACCGCCGTCTTTGACCCCAGTGGTCGTTATCGTTATCGATTGGAACGCTACTGGCATCCCATGGATGCCAGGCTAACGCTGATTATGCTGAACCCCAGTCGAGCCGATGCCAAGGACGATGATCCCACCCTGCGGCGGTGTATCGGTTTGGCGCAGAGATGGGGGTATGGGGGCCTGGTAGTCGTCAATCTGTTTGCTTACTGCACGGCTGACCCGCGAGCCTTAAAACAGGCCCAGAATCCCATCGGGGTAGACACCGATGCCTACTTACTCGAGGCTGCTGCTGAGGCGACTACGATTGGGTTGGCCTGGGGCAACGGTGGTGGTTTTATGGGCCGCGATCGCATCGTCTGCCAACTGCTATCCCCCTACCGAGCCCAGTGGCACTGCCTGGGACGCACCCAAACCGGTCACCCTCGCCACCCGCTCTATGTGCCGCGCTCAGTCACCCTAATACCCTGGAGCCCTGAGGTCAGCTAAATCAAATGCTTCACCATCTTGATATGGGGAATGCCGGCTTCCTGGTAGATAGGACCTTCCTCCTGGAAGCCCAGCTTTCGATAAAATGCGATCGCATGGCACTGGGCCGACACTATAATTTGCCGATGGTTATCTGTAGCGGCCGCCATCATCAACGTTTCCATAATGGCTTTGCCAATACCCCGCCTCCGCAACGGGCGACTCACCGCCACCCGTCCGATGTAACCAGTCGGAAGCAACCGTCCCGTCCCCACGGGGTGTTCATGCCACCAAGCCAGAGCATGGGTAGCCAACGGATCAAAGGCATCTATTTCAAGTTCTGGCGGCACCCGTTGCTCGTAGACAAAGACTTCGGTACGAATCTGGTGAATGATTGCCTTAAAAGCATAGTAATCAACCAGACCGACGCGAAGCATAACGGGCACCCAACGGAAAAAGCCTTTCCATCGTCCCGCAAAGGCTTCCCCAGGTAAACATTGGGGAGAACCCCCAGAATCTATGCCACCGTTGTGATAACTATCACCATCAAATTGATGGGTACTAGCCTGCCGATAGGCCAAAAGCCCCTAGGATCCAAGACAGAATAGAATTGACAATGCTCAGAGCAATTGCCCCCATAACGGCACTCCAAATGCCCTTACGTAGACGGAAGCCTTCCACTAACAGTGCCGATAGGCCAAAGACGATCACATTGAGGATCAAGTACAACAACCAAGACAATCCCAACGTAAACAGGGCCAGCAGTGGATTGTTCAAGAAGCCCAAGATACTCAGCAATCCATTCAGCACCCCAAAAACAATCCCTGCCATCAGGGCCTTGCCAAAGGTATCCACCTCTACCCCGAGGAAGGGGATTCGAGCGATGATCAGCAACGCGATGGCAGTGATGATGGCCGATAATAGAAACGAGATTAGAAAATCCATAGTTCGATATCACCTCCCAATAATCCATGGGATGACTATCGCAGTTGCCAGGGAGACCGTCAACGTCAACGGAACCGGTGAGACTTCCTGGGCGGCTAACTCAGCCCCTAGCAGCCATTGCCGTCTGCCTAGATCGCTGTCAGGTGGGAGAGATCTAGGCAGCCAAAATTTAGGCTCAGGGCAATGTTGAGATTCTCCAACATCTTCACCAGCCAAGTCACTGTATCTCTGGCTGTGCTCTCGTAGTGACTAAACAGAATCGAAAACCGGCGTTCCAGGTAGGGTTTAACTCGGCGGCAAATCAGTAGCAGTCGCAGCAGCAGTCCTGTAGTCAGGCTAGGACCAACATTGTTAATCAAGTCCACAAACAAGTAATGCTGAGGATTCTGAGCCGAATCCACTACTAGAAAATTAAACAGCTGACTACAGGTGCGCACCATCAGAAAGTCATTCAGCGGCTGCCCGTGATGTTCTGGCGATAGCGCAGCCAGATAATCTGCAAGCAACTGGTTAAACATACGATTGCCGTAGGCGGGATCGATGCCAGCCGTCAGGTACCCGTGCAGGGCCTGTTTAAAGTCTTGATAAGAGGCCGAACGACAATTTTGAGCTAAAAAGCGGCGGGCCCCATCGCGATAACTGCTCCCATCTCCCCTGTGCTCTGAGAATAACCGCAATGAGGTCACCAGTTCTCGATCATTGAGCAGAGTAGGATTCTCAATCGGGCGCAGACAGTCAGCAATATCGTTCACCCCTTGGCGCTGCAGCCGAGCCTGTCGCACGCGATAGGTCAGATAATGAGATAGATCAACCTCGAATTTATGCTGAGCCGTCGCCTGAATTGAACGCACCGTCTGTTGGTGCTCAGGGGTGCTGTCTTCACTGACGAGACAATGCTCGTAGAGATAGGGGTAACGATCAATCAGGGTTCCCAAAGGACGAGACCCAAGCAGCTCCCGCCGCTGATCCCGACCAATGATCACGTGCGCTAACCGCCGCAATGTCAGATATTGCTCAGTGGCCCTAAAATCAGCAACCAACTGGCGCAGTCGTCGAACAGAGCGTCCCCTAGACAGTTCTGTGATTGCTCCCGTAGGCCCAGCCTCTAGACAATCTATTAGGGTGGGAATCGCTGACTTTAACTGTAGATGGCTCTGCCAACGGTTAATCAGGATATGACAGCAACGGTTCAGAATGTAGCGAAAATAATGCTCGATGTCCTTAGCCGCCAGAATATCGTCTAAGACCTCTACAATTTGGCGATTGGGATAACCTACCCCCTCAATGAAGAGCACTCGAAAACGCTCGACAACGTGTTCTGGAGGTTCCAACTCCACGCAGAGGAGCAAATGATCATACAAATGCTGCTCCTGAGGGGTGGTAATTCGGTTGTGATAACTGGTCCAGGTGTTCACAGTCAGTATTCACCCTTTGCCCCCCGTTATGTCGGAGGAATTGATAGTTATTTATCACATCCTGATGGCAGCTCTAGTTCCGTGTAGTACGTATCCTGCCGCCTACTTACGATCATTAAGTAAGCCAATGATCAAAAGCGTCAGTTTTTACACCGAATTAGCTTGATGATTATCTCTAGCCTAATACGTACATATGCTGAAACAGCCTGGATACAAAGGATACAACCATCAAGATTAGGTAAAAATCGAGATATTACCATCAAGTGGCAGTTAAGGCTGTTCCCTAGGCAGCCACTCATACTAAGCGTTTTCAAGCGTTACAGGAATTTCCCCAGCTAAAAATCCATTAATATTTCACAATACTCCCCTAAAAATGTAAATCACCTCTCCCGATCATTGGCTAGGTCAGCATTTGGTACTTTCAGGTAGGTTATGCAACCTTGTGTCGTTGTCTCCGAGTAGCAAGCGAGACGGTCCTCCCCAGGACTCCTCTGCCAGCCTAGGCCGAGACACGGTTTAATAGAGAGCGTCCTGTCTTGAAAAACCTTATGGGGTTTCGTGCCACACTAGAGCAGATTCTACAGATCACTGCCGCCATCCTGAGGGAAGATGCTGGGAATCTAGATGAGACTTGGCTGTCACACATTTCGACAGACAGCCGTGATTTACCGGAAGGCTCCCTATTCATAGCATTATCGGGAGATCGGTTTGACGGCCACGACTTTGTCTCCCAAGCCTTGGCCCAAGGGGCGGTTGCCGCCATGGTCCATAAGCCGATTGATGGTGCGGTAACGGGGCCACTATTATCTGTGCCAGATACGCTTCAGGCCTATCAGGCCCTGGGTCGCTGGTGGCGACAACAGCTAGGACTGCCCCTAGTGGCGATTACGGGATCTGTTGGCAAGACCACGACCAAAGAATTGCTCGCGGCGGTTCTCAGTCACTATGGCCCGGTTCTCAAGAGTGAAGCCAACCATAACAACGAGATTGGGGTGCCAAAAACGCTATTAAACCTGACGAGTGCCCACGCCTATGGGGTGGTAGAGATGGGCATGCGGGGTCCTGGCGAAATTGCGCTTTTGAGCCAAATTGCGCAACCAGATATTGCGGTGATTACTAATGTGGGAACTGCCCATATTGGTCGCCTGGGGTCAGAGCAAGCCATTGCTGAGGCTAAGTGCGAGCTGTTGGCTACGCTCCGTCCCGAGGGCACAGCCATTCTCAACCATGACAACGCTCGACTGATGCGAACTGCCGCTAGGGTTTGGTCAGGTCGCAGCCTCACCTTTGGCCTAGAAGGGGGAGATGTGCAGGGCCACTTTCAGTCCCCGGATCAGGTGTTTGTAGACGGGGTAAGATTACCTCTGCCTCTACCAGGGCGACACAATGCCTTAAACTATCTGGCCGCTATTGCCGTACTCCAGGCCCTGGAGCTAGATTGGCGATTTTTGACTGCAGGCATCTCGTTACAACTTCCCAGTGGCCGTGCTCGCCGGGTAAATTTGTCCTCTGATGTGGTCATTCTGGATGAGACCTATAACGCTGGGGTCGAATCGATGTCAGCTGCTCTAAGGCTATTGGCAGATACCCCAGGTCAGCGACGCATTGCGGTACTGGGTACCATGAAGGAATTGGGAGAGTATAGTCTTGTCCTACACCACGATGTGGGCAAGGCTGTCTATCAATTGGGGATCGATCGATTGCTGATTTTGGCCGATCCGGCTGAAGCGGAAGCCATGGCAGTCGGTGCCCTACCTTTGCAAGCCGAGTGCTTCGATCAAGCCGAGGCCTTGACCCGACGACTAATGGAGATAATCCAGCCGGGAGATCGGCTGCTGTTTAAAGCCTCTCGGGCCGTGGCCCTAGATCGAGTGATAGATCAGCTGGGCCATAGTGACACTGATATGAGTCTAAGGCAAAGATAACTGAGCACCTCCTGGCAGACAGTGACCGACCATTCCGAACTCTCCGACTTCTTAGCCTTCCACCCAATGACTAGTCTCTGACCTAGGGCGCTATCTACTAGCTTTCTACCCAGTGGCCCAGATGGATTACTTTGTCCTAGAGACCCCGCAAGGCGGAACTGGAATAGGGTTTAGAATGGGGAATGGCTATGTCATGCTCAGTTTGGGAACTGCCGTTTCC
Organism: Halomicronema hongdechloris C2206; assembly: GCF_002075285.3. Classification (GTDB taxonomy): domain Bacteria; phylum Cyanobacteriota; class Cyanobacteriia; order Phormidesmidales; family Phormidesmidaceae; genus Halomicronema_B; species Halomicronema_B hongdechloris. The sequence goes on from NZ_CP021983.2 coordinate 191,592, forward strand.
CTTGGGGCAAGCTACTGGGTCTGACCTGAGATGCGGTTTGTTGCCGCAGCCCTAGCTGTCTGCCCCAGCATTTGAGAGGCCTCTCTTGACTGGAATACTTACCTCCCTGGATTTGTCCTATGACCCTAGTGCTGACGGCTGACCATCTGCATCAGATGCGATCCCATGGTGAACGCATGTACCCAGAGGAGTGCTGCGGTATTCTGGTGGGACAACTGTTGCCGGATGCTGGCCAGCGGCAATTGCTGGAGCTACACCCGGCTGATAATGACTGGCGACCCGATGTTGATGTAGACGATGGCAATCCCTCAGGGGCTCAGGGGGAATCGCAGCACCTAAGCCGGACTCGGCGCTATTGGATCGATCCACGGCGCTTGTTACAGATTCAGCGGTATGCACGCGATCGCAACCTTGCTATCATTGGTATCTATCATTCCCATCCTGATCACGATGCCGTTCCGTCTGAGTGCGATCGCACCCTGGCCTGGCCAGATTACTCCTATGTAATCGTGTCAGTACACCGAGGGCAGGCGGTTGATGTTCGGAGCTGGCAACTCGATGAGACCCATCACTTTCAACCTGACCCCCTGCAAATGCTGTCTATCGCCCCTTAGGATATGGCGAATTCTATGGCCACTCTTCCAGGCTATGGCCTGAGTTAATGGAGTTGGCCCTACCCTAAGCCCTAATTCTCCATCCCCTCTGGATTACCATGCTGAACCCGAATCTCGATACGATTCAACTGACTAAAGACGACTACACTCGGTACTCGCGCCACATCATTCTGCCCGAAATTGGTCTCGACGGGCAGAAAAGACTAAAGGCCGCCAGCGTCTTATGTATCGGCACTGGCGGCCTAGGGTCTCCCTTATTGCTCTATCTAGCCGCCGCTGGTATCGGCCGCATCGGCATTGTTGATTTTGACGTCGTCGACCATTCCAATCTGCAGCGACAGGTTATCCACGGCACTTCCTGGGTGGGCAAGCCCAAGATTGAATCGGCCCAGGCCCGCATTTTAGAGATCAACCCCTACTGTCAGGTCGATCTATACGACACTCGACTCTCCTCGGCCAATGCCCTCGATATCATAGCCCCCTATGATGTCGTGGTCGATGGCACCGACAACTTTCCCACCCGCTATCTAGTCAACGATGCCTGCGTCCTCTTAAACAAGCCGAATGTTTACGGGTCTATCTTCCGCTTCGAAGGGCAGGCCACTGTCTTCAACTACGAAGGTGGACCTAACTACCGTGACCTCTACCCGGAACCCCCACCGCCGGGCTTGGTTCCCTCCTGTGCCGAGGGGGGCGTACTGGGTATTTTGCCGGGCATCATCGGCGTGATTCAAGCCACAGAAACCGTCAAAATCATCGTGGGACAAGGCACCACTCTCAGTGGTCGGCTATTACTCTACAACTCCCTGGATATGACTTTCCGGGAATTGAAGCTACGTCCTAACCCTGAACGCCCAGTCATCGAGACGTTGATTGACTATGAGGAGTTCTGTGGCATTCCTCAGGCGAAACAACAGGAAGCCCAGGAGCAATCTGCCATGGCTGAAATGACGGTGCAGGAACTAAAGCAACTGCTGGATAGCAACCAGGACGACTACTTGTTGATCGATGTTCGTAATCCCAACGAATATGAAATTGCTAACATTCCTGGTGCGGTCTTAGTGCCTTTACCAGATATCGAAAATGGTGAGGGGATTCATCGGGTCAAAGAACTGCTCAACGGGCATCGCCTCATCGCCCATTGCAAGATGGGTGGGCGCTCTGCCAAAGCCCTGTCGATTCTGAAAGACGCTGGTATCACTGGTACCAATGTCAAAGGGGGGATCACAGCTTGGAGTCGTGAAGTGGATGCCTCAGTTCCCGAATATTAAGGCCTATGATGCTCCGCAACTTTAGCCAATGGGGACTGCTGACTCTGTCATTCTGGCTTGGCGGGGCAGGCATCGCTCAAGCTCTGCCAGGCCAACCAGTGGAGGTGGTGAAAGCCTGGATTCAGGCCAACCCAACCCTGCGCCCGAACCGGCCAGATACATTAGTGGTACATCGTACCGATACACCGGCGCGGCGGTTTACGTTTCGAGCCTCGGTTTTTCCCATCGGCAACCTAACGCCAGAGGTAGACCTGAGCCATATTCGTACTGAGCGATTTGATCTATTTGATCTGGCCAATGGTGTGGATGTGGAGCGGCTAGAAGAGTCCCTGCGGGCAATTTATGGCCCAGATATCTACGCCGACTACCAGCTCGCAGAACCCCTGTATCGCTATCCTAATGTTGAGTCGTCGGCAACGGCTAATCCTGCCGTGATGGTAGAAGGAGAGGTGCGGATAGGGGAACGATTTGCCTACTGGCTAGAGTTAAACTCTGATGCCCAAGGCGTCACCCGGGGACGCATGACAATCCTGACTAAGGCTGACCTACCGCGACTGTGGCCTATCTTAGGGGTGGAAGACGAGACATTCTGACGCTAGCTTTCCAAGCAGAGACGGGGTTCGCTATTCTGAGGCCATGACCGCCCCGACGTTCCTGGCTAACCATAGGGAGAGCATCCATGGCGATAACGCTTCTGCACCTATCCGACATTCATATGGGTAGTGGGTCTAGCCATGGGCGAGTGAATCCAGTCACTGGTCTTAATTCACGTCTCGAAGATTTTACCCAAACCCTAGCTCGCTGCATTGATCGAGCAGTCGAGGAATCGGTGGATTTGGTCTTGTTTAGTGGGGACGCCTTTCCGGATGCGACCCCGCCGCCGGTGGTGCAGCAGGCCTTCGCCAAGCAATTTCGGCGCTTAGTGGATGCGCAGATTCCGACGGTGTTGCTGGTGGGCAACCACGATCAACATTCCCAGGGCCAAGGAGGAGCTAGTCTCTGTATTTACCGGACTCTGGGGGTGCCCGGCTTTATTGTCGGCGATCGCTTAGACACCCATGCCATTGAGACTCACCAGGGGCCGGTGCAGGTGGTGACGCTACCCTGGCTCACCCGCTCTGCCCTATTAACCCGCCCGGAAATGGAGGGATTGTCCATGGCAGAGGTCCATCGGCAGCTCATAGAGCGCCTGCGGGTAGCTCTAGAAGGGGAAGTGCGTCGTCTCGATCCCAAGGTACCATCAATATTACTGGCCCACGCCATGGTTGATACGGCTCAGTACGGGGCTGAGCGCTTTCTGGCGGCGGGGCGTAGCTTCACCATCCCGATGGGGTTGCTAGCGCGCCCTTGCTTTGATTACATCGCTCTTGGCCATGTGCATAAACATCAAATTCTGAGCCAGCAACCTTTAATGCTCTACCCCGGCAGCATCGAACGGGTAGATTTTAGCGAAGAGCAAGAAGAGAAAGGTTATGTCTTGGTTTCCCTTGAGAAGGGTCAAGCCCAAGCTCAATTTTGCCCTCTGCCAGTGCGCCCTTTTCGGACCTTGAAGATCGATGTGTCTGATAGCGACAATCCCCAAGCGGATTTGCTGGAGGCGATTGTGGTGGCGGACTTAGAGCAAGCGATAGTGCGATTGAATGTGCGCTTGCGGCCAGACCAACTCGATCAGCTCGATACCAATGCCCTCGAGCAGGCCCTACATCATGCCCACAGTTACAGCCTAAATCCGCTATTGGTCAGTCAGTTATCTCGCCCTCGACTGCCAGAGCTGGCGGCTGACGATCAGCGAGAACCCATTGCTGCCTTGAAGGCCTATGTAGCCCATCAGCAGGACTTGTCAGAGATCGCCGATGACATGATTGAGGCTGCCCAAGCCTTACTCGCCGGTGAGGTCATACCTAGGCCGACGACTGATAGGAGTATGGCAGAGGAGCCTGGAGCAGAGGACCCCCCAGAGCCTTCCCGGCAATTGCGACTGTTGTGATGTCTATGGAGTCGTCATCGCGATTATGTTTGAGCAGGTGGTTGCAGCCCTAGAGGTGGGAGACCTGATTCGAGCACAGCAGTTGCTGAGTCGATGGCGTCAGCAGTCATCCCGAGATCCCTGGCAATGGCTAGCGCTCGGGCGTTACCAGGAAGCTAACCAGCAGTGGGCATCGGCAGAAACCACCTACCGGCGGCTATTGCAATGGGCGCAGCAACCACGCCTAGTAGCTCAAGTTCGCCAGGGGTTAGAGCGGGTGCAACGGGCTGTGGCGGAGAAGCAACAACAGGCCCTAGAACAGGCTCGCCAACAACCCGGCAGCCATGAGGCAGCCTTGTTGGTATTAGAACCGAGTCAAGGAGATGCTCGGCAAGCCGCCATTGCCGGATTGGCCCAGGTGATGCAGTTAGATGCCTATTCGGCCGGATTGCGTCTATCTAATCAAGCGTGGCGGATTTTTCGAGTCGGTTCGGCTGGAGACATGTTGTACTACAGTCAAGCTCTACAGCAGCAGCAGACTCCGGCCTTTGTTATCCGGCTGACGGATATTCAAGCGGTTCAGGTATTCCGCGTGAACTACTGGCAGGCCCTGTCTCCGAGGGCAACCGTTGTCTGTCAGAATACCGCCCAGCAACTGGGGCAGATCACCTTTGACTGGACTGAGGTTCAACAACAGGTGATTGGCTTACTGCCTGTCTATGAGTCGGTGGTAGATTTGGATCCACGGGGCCGACTGCGACGCAAACAGTCTACCCAGGATTATGCTGAGGTGATTGATCTGCATCTCTATCATCGGCGCTGCGTGCTGCGAGTGTGCGATCGCACCTACCAATTTCGTCGTGGCACTGACACCCCTGCCACAGCCCTACCAGAGCTGACCACCAGTCGAATGCAGTGGAACCAACTGCGGCAAGAACTCACCCAGCGGATTACTGGTCCCTGCTGGAATGATTTTGCCAAATTTGGTGATAGTGCCCTGGAATATTTAGACTTACTACCAAAGTTCAACCCAAACCTGCATATACCGGGAGCCCGCAACGATTCCTGGAGTGCTGCCTTTCATCTCTACAGTAGTCTTCACTTCCTGCGCCACCGCTAGCCATAGCGAGAGAAGATTTACATAAAACGCCCTAACAAAAAGCGCCTGGAATATCCAGACGCCACAGAAGCGAGACAGGTTCACAGGATGAGTGCTTCTCGACTCTCAGACATCTAACTAGGAGCCTTTACCTGACGGGCCAGATCCTTGTAAGCAGATAGGCTAGGACCTGGGCGCCGACGGCTGTTGTTATTCAGACGAGGATTGACTAGGTACTCCGTGGCAAAATTGCCAGTCGGTTCCGGAGCAGAGGAAGCTGCAGTAGAAGGCTTAGGAGCAGATGCCTGAGGCTTAGCTCCAGTTTTAACCGTAGTTGCCGTCCCCTTCGCCGAGGATGTTGACGATAGGCTTGAAGAGGACGCCACAGCTGCCATTTGCGGGGCTGCCTGAGCAGTCTCTGCCTCAGCATTGCCTGACTTAGTCGACGAGGGCGGCTGACTACCGCTGCTAGCCTGATCAAGCTCTACATAGTACTCAGCTTTCTTACCCAAGCCAACTAAGCCACCAATAGCCCGAAGGATCCCTCCAATTAGTGAGAAGACACCTCCAATCAGCGAGAAGAGAGCACCAAAGATTTTCTTGATCAGACCCATATTGCCTACTCCCAACAAAAATATCGATCTAGTGCTGATCTGACGCTACACTATGCTAGCCAGCGTTCAGTAATTATTAATAAACTATCAAGTTAGGTTACGTAATAGGTCAGGAACCCAGTCATAACTACACAAAAGTTAACAGAGCGGCTTGTCCTATAGGACAAGCCGCTCTCATGATGATGAGTTTAATTTAGCCTGTTAGACACCAGCCTGCTCGGCGCCCTGAGCCATCAGTTCTTTGCGCTCACGGGTCTGAATCTGAACCTTGCCGTCCTCATCAACATCAACGATAGCCGTGTCACCTTCTTGCAAGCGGCCAGAGAGGATTTCTTCCGCTAGGGTATCCTCCAGCAGTCGCATGATCGCCCGACGTAAAGGTCTAGCTCCGTAGCTGGGATTATAGCCCTCTTCTACCAGACGATTCTTGAACCGCTCGGTCACCTCGAGGCTGATACTCTTCTCGGTCAAGCGGCCAAAGACCTCCCGCAGCAGGATATCCGAAATACGCTTGACTTCTTCCTTGGTCAGCTGACGGAAGACAATGATCTCATCCAATCGGTTGAGGAACTCAGGGCGGAAGTACTGCTTCAACTCTTCATTTACCAAGGAGCGAATGCGATTGTACTGAGATTCTGCCTGGTCTTCTTCGAAGTCGAAGCCGAGACCACCGCCTCCTTTCTCGATCACCTTAGAACCGATGTTGGAGGTCATAATCAGCAGCGTATTCTTGAAGTCTACGGTACGTCCCTTGGCATCGGTGAGACGGCCATCTTCCAAAATCTGCAACAGCATGTTGAAGACATCGGGATGGGCCTTCTCAATTTCATCGAACAGTACCACCGTATAAGGCCGTCGCCGCACTGCCTCGGTCAACTGCCCCCCCTCGTTATAGCCTACATAGCCTGGAGGTGAGCCGATTAGCTTAGACACTGTGTGGCGTTCCATGTACTCTGACATGTCGAGGCGAATCATGGCCTCTTCTGAGCCGAAGAAGTAAGCTGCCAAAGCTTTGGTCAGTTCTGTCTTACCAACCCCGGTCGGTCCCGAGAAGACAAAGCTAGCAATGGGACGATTGGGATTCTTCAGCCCGACGCGGGCGCGACGAATGGCCCGGGAGATGGCTCTAACGGCTTCGTCTTGACCGACCAAGCGTTGATGTAGAGTATCCTCCATGTGCAGCAGCTTCTCGGATTCAGATTCAGTCAGCTTGCTCACGGGCACCCCGGTCCAGGAAGCAACGATTTGGGCGATGTCTTCCTCGTCTACGAGAGGGCTATCATCGCCATTGCTGTCTTCCGACTTCTTACTCTGGGCAATGGCACGGATCTCTGCCTTGATCTCCATTTCCCGATCTCGCAATTCCCCAGCTTTGTCAAAGTCTTGGGACCGCACCGCGTTGTCTTTCTCTTTGAGCACCTGACGCAGCTCTCGATCGAGCTCTTTGGCCGCTGGCGGTAATTGGGAATTAATCAGTCGGACCCGCGATCCAGCCTCGTCAATCAGGTCAATGGCCTTATCTGGCAGATAGCGATCGGAAATATAGCGGTCAGATAGCTTGGCGGCAGCATCTAAGGCCGTATCGGAGATCTTGAGCTTATGATGTTGCTCATAGCGATCTCGTAAGCCATGGAGAATTTCGATGGTTTCCTCGACGCTGGGTTCTCCCACCATCACTGGTTGGAAACGACGCTCCAGAGCCGCATCCCGCTCAATGTGCTTACGATATTCGTCCAGAGTAGTCGCACCGATACATTGCAGCTCACCCCGGGCCAGGGCTGGCTTTAAGATATTGGCGGCATCAATGGCTCCTTCAGCGGCCCCCGCACCAATTAGGGTGTGAACCTCGTCGATCACGAGGATGACATTGCCGGCAGAGCGGATCTCATCCATGATCTTCTTCAGCCGCTCTTCGAATTCACCACGATACTTGGTACCCGCCACCAGCAGGCCAATATCTAAGGTGACCACCCGGCGCTCTTCTAAAATGTCGGGAACATCGCCGTTGGAAATCCGCTGGGCTAGGCCTTCGGCAATGGCTGTCTTACCTACGCCAGGCTCACCAATTAGCACCGGGTTGTTCTTGGTCCGACGCCCTAGGATCTGAATGACTCGTTCAATTTCTCTCTGGCGACCAACGACTGGATCCAACTTGCCCTCGGAGGCCATCTGGGTCAGGTTGGAGCCAAACTCATCCAGGGTAGGTGTTTTAGTGCGTCCTTGGCTCCCTCCCGCTGATACCTCAGCGGTCTCTCCCAGCATTCGAATCACTTGAGTACGAACCTTGGAGAGATCAACGCCCAGGTTTTCTAGGACCCGGGCGGCAACTCCTTCACCCTCGCGGATGAGCCCTAAGAGCAGATGCTCAGTGCCGATGTAGTTGTGGCCTAGTTGCCGTGCCTCTTCTAGAGATAGCTCTAGAACCCGCTTAGCTCGGGGAGTAAAGGGAATCTCGACGGCGACAAACCCCGATCCACGACCGATGATTTTTTCAACCTCAATGCGAGCATCTTTGAGGTTAACGCCCATGGATTTCAGCACCTTGGCGGCAACGCCGGTTCCTTCTCCAATAAGCCCCAGGAGAATTTGCTCAGTGCCCACAAAATTGTGGCCTAAGCGACGTGCCTCCTCCTGGGCGAGCATGATCACCTTGATAGCTTTTTCCGTGAAGCGTTCAAACATGGCGGTTATCCATCACCTGCTGCGTGCCGGTTACGCTGATTCTAACACAGGCAAAATGGTCGACCGTACCTGAATAAACAGGCTAATTTCAGATGGTTTCCCGATCTACCGAGATCACCCGAAAGACCACTAACCCCTTTTCTTGCGGAGATATCTACTAGATATAGTGTGAACCTAGCCAGGAGATGGGGAGACTCGGCAGCAGAATTGGTAGCTGGGATTTAGAGCACTGGGATCAAGATAATGGCTCTTAGCCTGAGAGCTGTCTAAATAAGCGCTAATTGTCTCCCATTCTGTAGAAAATTCTAGAGAAATTGCTCGAGAAGATACAAATTACATCCAAGCAGTAGTTAACGATACTAATAAACATTAATTTTTTCAGAAAAACTCGCGTCGTTTGCCAATGGATTGCTAGCAGCATCTCCCTGTAGGATGCGCCATTCTCGACTCTGTAAGCGCTGGTGGATAGGGATTAGGGTTTGCCGCCACTGGGCTTGGTAATCAGGGTGTCTGAGGCCGCTCCGCCACAAAATCATGGCATCTTCGTCATCTGCGTAGTAGTGGTGGCGGCGACCCGCCTCAGTGAAACCAAATTTACTGTAAATGGCTAGGGCGGCCTGATTAGAAGGACGCACCTCCAACGTAGCGCGAGCTAACTGACGATGGTGGGCCCGCCAGAGCAATTGCCCTAGTAACCACTGACCTAGGCCTAGGCCGCGGTGGCTAGGGGCAATACCTAATAGGGTGATGTGGGCTTCATCTAGGATGGCCCATAGGCTGCCAATGCCAATGATGGCCTCAGTCGCACCAATCGCCTCGGGCCGACTCAGAACGATGAGATCACTATTGGGGCTATCTAGTTCGCGACGATAGCCATCTAAGCTCCAAAGGCCACCAAAACATAGTTGATCAAGATGAACAATAGCCGGTAAGTCGATATTGGTCAGAGGGCGACAAATCAGTCTGGGCATGGGTGTCGAGGAGAGACAGCTGCAATTGTACACTGATGTATTGGAGCCATTGACCGGTGGCAATGCACCGCTTGCGGAGGTGGCTGACGTAACCCTTAAATGGCCAAGATTGTGATGGTATCAGCGATTCCAGCAGATCAACAAAATTCGAGCTATCGCTATTTGACTGTCAATGGCGGAACGTCTGAAATGTCTCGATCTCCCAATCAGAGCCTGTTGCCCCTGACAGCTGAGGTAAACCAGCAGGAGCATTTACAGGTAGGGGGATGTGATGTGCCTGCTTTGGTGGCCCGGTTTGGATCGCCTCTTTATGTGTTGGATGAACAGTCTCTGCGGACGGCCTGTCGTCAGTATCGCCAGGCGTTTGAGCACTATTATCCAGGACAGGCGCTGGTACTATACGCCTCTAAGGCATGGAGTTGCTTGGCCGTATGTGCGATCGCAACCCAAGAGGGCTTAGGCATCGACGTGGTATCAGCGGGAGAACTGGTGACAGCACTCCAAGCAGGTGCCCAGCCCAGTCAGACATACTTCCATGGCAACAACAAGTCAATGGCAGAACTGCAGCTGGCCCTGGAAAGCCAGTGTCGGGTGGTAGTAGATAACTGGTATGAGCTGCGCTGCTTGGCTCAATTGACCGCAGAGATCGCCGCTCCCCTGACTATCTTATTGCGGCTCACCCCTGGCATTGAATGTCATACCCACGACTACATTCGCACCGGCCATATTGATAGTAAATTCGGCTTTGATCCCGATCAGCTGGAACAGGTTTTTGGCTTCGTCAGTCAGCAGCCAGGGTTACGATGCATCGGCTTACATGCCCACATCGGCTCGCAAATCTTTGAGCTGCAGCCCCACTATGACTTAGCTGCCGTCATGGTGAGTTGGCTCCAAACCGCAGCCCGCTATGGCTTGGCCATGGAAGAGCTAGACATTGGCGGGGGGCTTGGCATTCGCTACACCGAAGCGGATGATCCGCCCAGTATCGAAGCCTGGGTCAAGACTGTTTGCCAGGGGGTGGTCGCTGCCTGCGAAGCCAGCCAGCAGCCCCTACCGCGTCTGCTGTGTGAACCGGGCCGCTCCCTGATTGGAACCGCCTGCGTCACGGCTTATACCGTAGGTAGCCAAAAGACGGTGCCTGGGATTCGCTCCTATGTGGCGGTAGATGGCGGCATGTCTGATAATCCTCGTCCCATTACCTACCAATCCGTCTATCGGGTGCTAGCCGCCAGTCGCATGGCGGCTCCTTTGAGCGACACCGTGACCCTAGCCGGTAAACACTGTGAGTCAGGAGATGTCGTAATCACCTCCGCCCAGGTGCCTCCCCTCATCGCAGGAGAGGTCATCGCCATCCCGGCAACGGGTGCCTACAATTACAGCATGGCGTCTAACTACAACCGAGTGCCACGCCCTGCGGCAGTACTCGTCGGCGGCGGTGACGCCCATCTGATTATTCGGCGGGAGACCCTGCAGGATTTGATTCGGCAAGATTGTTTGCCAGATGCTCTAGGGGTCTCATCTGAGGAAGGTACGTAGAGTTGGTGCCTTGGCGCGTCACCTGTAGACGTGGGGACATCGGGCTCCGAGGCTAGACACCGTAGATTTCGAGCCTAATCAAGCTGACAATCGTACGCTATAGACCTAGCTACTGTTCCAATCAAGGCCCAACCGACTGACATGGATCGCCCCTGGGAGCAATGGCTGATACACCTGGATAGGTTTCGACTTGTGCTGCTTCCAGCTTTAGATATCATCCTAGTGCTGTTGTTGACCTACATGGTTCTGGTCATCATTGGCGAGCGCCGCACCCTGTGGATGGTACGAGGGCTCATTTTTTTGATGCTAGCCGCTGCATTGAGCAAGGCCCTAGGCTTACAGCTATTGAGCTTTGTCCTAGACAAGCTCGTCATCGGCTCGGCGGTGGCCATGGCGTTTATCTTACAGGGGGAATTTCGGCGACTTTTGGAGCAAGTTGGTCAAGGGCACCTGAGGCAGCTGTTAAGTCCATCCCATGAGCCCATTCCCCAGCCTGACAATGTCATCGATGAAATTGTCGATGCCGTCAAAGAGCTATCGCAAAATCGTACCGGCGCCCTGATGATTCTGGAGACCGACCAACCGATTGACGAACGGGACTTCTCGGTACCAGGGGTGCGCCTCAATGCCGAAGTGTCTAAGGAGCTGTTGCAGACCATTTTCCAAACCAGTACCTTGCTCCACGATGGGGCCGTCCTGATTCGGGCCTCTCGGGTCATTGCGGCCGGGGTGATCTTGCCCATTTCAGAGCGGTCTGCCTCTCGTCAGCTTGGGACTCGCCATCGGGCCGCCATGGGGATCACCGAACGGGTGGAGCATTGTCTGTGTGTTGTGGTATCAGAGGAAACGGGTTCCATTTCTCTGGCCGAACAGGGTATCCTAAACCGGCCACTCACCAGCAGTAAATTACGGGAGTTGTTGCGGGCCAAGTTTTCCCGGTCTGTCGAGCGGGATGTGGTGGCGCCCCAACTCCGTAGCTTAGGGAAGCGTCTTGGCCTTCAGGGACTCTCCTTCCTGCAACGCTTGCTTCGACTGCCATCGTCGGCCTCTCGGAAAAGAAAATGACCATTCAGCCTGTTGTTCCTCCCCCATTGCCGACCGATTTAGACCGGGATCGCCTCCCTAGACATGTTGCTGTCATTATGGATGGCAATGGCCGCTGGGCAAAGCAGCGAGGATTACCTCGCATCATGGGCCATCGCCGTGGCGTGGATACGCTGAAGAAGCTGTTGCGCCACTGCCGGGACTGGGGCATTGAAGCCCTGACTGCCTATGCCTTTTCCACGGAGAACTGGGGCCGGCCCGTGGAGGAGGTGGACTTCCTCATGACCCTATTTGAGCGGGTATTGCGGCAGGAATTGGCGGAAATGATAGCCGAGGATGTGCGGATTCGCTTTGTGGGTAATTTGGGAGCCTTACCCCAGTCTCTGCGCCATGAAATCGATCGGGCCGTCGCTGATACCCAGGGCAATAGTGGAATTTGCTTCACGGTGGCGACCAATTATGGCGGCCGCCAGGAAATTTTGCAGGCCTGTCGTGCGATCGCAACCCAGGTTCAAGACGGCATCCTCAAGCCTGAAGATATTACTGAAGACCTCTTTACCCGCCACCTCTACACGGCCGAGGTCGGCGACCCCGACTTGCTGATCCGCACCAGTGGCGAAATGCGGATCAGTAACTTTTTGCTGTGGCAACTGGCCTACGCCGAAATGTATGTCACCGAAGTGCTGTGGCCCGACTTCGACGACCATGAATTGCATCTGGCCCTGCATGCTTACCAGCGACGAGAGCGTCGTTTCGGTAAAGTCTAATCGGTAAAGTCTAACGCTGGCCCTGGCTCGATTGCCGTCTATACAGCATTTCCTTACTGGGTGAGGTACAGCCTATCTGCTGATATCAGCGGCATGAGTGACTCGGTAGAGATACTAGATCTGCTCAACCAGATGGAGGTTCCCCCCCAGAAGCTCATGGGGGAGCGCTGTTCCCAGAGCACTTGGGAAAACGCTTTATTCTCTGAACTATTGCTGGAACCCCGTCAGATCGATCGGATTGTATTGGTGACCGATCCAGCCCATATGCCCCGAGCCTATCTGGTTTTCGAGCGCTTTGGTTTTGAGGTGTTTACCCATCCTTGCCACCAGTTTGATTCCCCCGTCTCCCTGGCTCGCTCTCAGCGCATTTTGCGAGAATATATCGCCCTGGCTAAATACGCCCTAGCCGGTCAGTTTTGGCCCCAGGCCCAGCCCCAAGAAGCGCAATTGGTTGCCCGGGCTGATGCCCAGCTGCAGGATTGGCAATGCGACTTAGTCGGCGCCCAGTAGCCCCCTACTAGTCAGCCATTAATAAATGGTTGTTACTGTCATGAATAATTCTCGGAAAGGGCTATTATGCTTGCTTGGGTAACGCTCGTAGACCGATGGTCGTTGCCCAGATGCCGATAGTCTCCCTCTCCATGGAAAATTTGCTACAAGAAATCCAGACCAGTCTGTTGAGTCTGGTCGGTGACATCACTAAGGCCCTGCCAGGTCTCCTCGTGGCCATTGTGGTGGTGCTCCTAACCCGCTATGGCGCCAACGTTGTGCGCCGGTTCACTGCTACCCTGGCCTCCCGTGTCCTGAGTAATCGCTCCCTGCAATCACTACTGGTGCAGACCAGCTACATTGCCGCTTGGGTAGTAGGTATCCTGGCGGCTGGTATTATTGCCTTTCCAGATCTGGGGCTGGGGGATCTGATCGCCCTGCTGGGGCTAGGATCTGTGGCCATTGGCTTTGCCTTCCAGGACATCTTCAAAAATTTTCTGGCCGGGATCTTGCTGCTATTACAACAGCCCTTTCGCATCGGGGATCAGATTATTGTCAATGAGTTCGAGGGTACCGTCGAGACTATTGCGCTGCGGTCCACTCAAATTCGCACCTATCGAGGCGAAGAGGTGGTTATCCCGAATTCCATTGTCTTTACCAGTGCCCTGCAGGTGATGACGGCCTATGCCTATCGTCGCACTGATCTAGATATTGGCGTTGACTACAACACGCCGTTGCCCTTGGCCGTAGAGACCCTGTTAACTGCAGTACAACGAGTGGAACGGGTGCTCGAGACCCCCAGGCCAGAGGTCGACATCGTTGGCTTTGGGGATAGCTCTATTAACTTAGTGGTGCGCTACTGGACTAGCCCGGAGCAGAAGTGGGTACGGCAGGTCAAGACCCAAGTGATGATTGCCCTGAAGCAGGCCTGCGACCAGGCCGATATTGTCATTCCTTATCCGATTCGCACGGTGTATCACTTTGATCAGGAACGATTTAATGATCACTATCCTCTCGATTCCTAGGTGAGGAGAGTGAGAGTCAGAGCAAGATGCCGTAGCGAGGACCGCGCACGGTAACAGTAAGGTGCAGGCTCCGCAGTTGTCGCATCAGGGTAATGAGCAGGCGCAGTGCCGGCAAGATCACCATGGCGCGGCCCAATTCCATGGCCGGGAGGTCGGCGCGCTGGTGCAGGCTGAGATGGTTCAGTTCGTCGTAGAGCATCTCGAAGTCCTCGAGTTCGAAGCAGTGGCCATCGATGCGGCGACTGTCGTAGGTGGCGAGGTTCAGCATCAGGGCCGCTAAGGTTGTGGGAGTACCACCGGTGACTAATAGCGGTAGGGTAGTGGCCGGGATCGACTGGAATACTTGGGCCAGGTAGACGTCCATGGCTTGGGCAATTGGTCCTGGAATGCGATCGCAAATTTCGAACCGTTCCCGCAAGCTCACAGCCCCCACCGGCAAACTCCAACTGGCCTCAATATGGCCCTGCTGCCCCATGACCACCTCGGTGCTGCCGCCGCCGATATCAATCACCACCGCTCCCCCGGCAGGAATCTGAGCCGTGGCGCCGCGAAAGGTGTAATGGGCCTCTTCTTCCCCGCTCAAGACCCGAATGGACCAGCCCAACTCCTGCTGGACTCGCTGCTGCAGAGTAGCGGTATTTTGGGCCTGACGCAGGGCAGCCGTGCCGTAACAAACGGGGTGATCAACGCCATACTGGCTTAAGATTTGGCCGTAGTCCCGCAGCACCATGAGGGTGCGGGCCATGGCCGCTTCAGATAATTGGCCGCTGGCCACCACCCCTTCCCCCAGATGGGTGGTGCGGGCCAAGTCCACCACGGGGTCCAAGTGACCATGGCGGTACTGGGCAATCAACAACAGGGCAGAATGGGAGCCAATATCAATGGCCGCTAAGGGGGCAATCGGGGCAGTGGGCATCCGCACATCTCCAAGGGTGCCGGTTTGCATTATCTCAGGGATCGGGGCAGCCCAGGGACCAAGACCTGGCTGTTAACACTGATAATCTCTGACTATGATCAAAGTGGCTCCTACCCCTGATTCAACGGATTTCCCTATGGCACGCATCGTTTTGATCGCCGGATTTGAGGCCTTTAACACCGACCTCTATCGCCAGGCCGCTGAACTGGCCCAACGGCGTTGCCCTGAGTTAGACGTGCGGGTGTTTTGCGATCGCAGCCTCAGCAGCGAACCGGAGCGGGTAGAGGCAGCCCTGGCCGGCGCCGACGCCGTCTTCGCCAGCCTCGTTTTTGACTATGACCAAGTGCTGTGGCTGCGGCAACGGGTCCAAGCCATTCCGGTGCGGCTGGTGTTTGAGTCGGCCCTAGAATTGATGGCCCTGACTCGCCTGGGCAAATTCACCATTGGCGAGAAACCCAAAGGCATGCCCAAGCCAGTGCAGTTCATCCTGAGTAAATTCGGCAGTGGCAACGAAGAAGATCGCCTGGCCGGATACCTGAGCTTCCTAAAGGTAGGGCCGAAACTGCTGAAATACATTCCGGCCCGCAAGGTGCAAGACCTGCGTAACTGGCTGATCATTTACGGGTATTGGAATGCCGGTGGTCCCGATAACGTAGCCGCCATGCTCTGGTACTTGGCCCAGCAGTATCTAGGCCTATCCGTGGGCGACATTCCCGAGGTGATTGAGACCCCCAACCAAGCCCTCTTGCATCCAGACCATGGCGGCTATTTTGCATCCCCCAAGCAATATCTAGACTGGTACCGGCAATCCCAAGGCGATATCGCCGACCGTCCGGTGGTGGGCTTGCTGCTCTACCGTAAACATGTCATTACTAAACAGCCCTATATTCCCCAACTGATCCAGGCCTTCGAAGCAGCCGGGCTGGTGCCCCTGCCCATCTTCATCAATGGGGTGGAGGGCCATGTGGCGGTGCGTGACTGGCTCACCAGTGCCTACGAGCAGAGCCAACGGCGCCAAGGCCAGATCGATATCCCCTCCCTTGCCGACGAGGCAGGCCAGGTCGATGCCATCGTCTCCACCATCGGCTTTCCTCTGGTAGGCGGCCCGGCCGGGTCCATGGAGGCCGGTCGCCAAGTGGCCGTGGCCACGCGCATTCTCAGGGCCAAAAACGTGCCCTACTGCGTGGCCGCCCCGCTGTTGATCCAAGACATCCACTCTTGGACGCGTCAGGGGGTGGCGGGGCTGCAAAGTGTGGTGCTCTATGCCCTGCCCGAGTTAGACGGGGCCATCGATACGGTGCCCTTGGGCGGCTTGGTGGGCGATCGCATCTATCTAGTGCCGGAGCGGCTGCAGCGACTGACCCAACGGGTGAGGGCCTGGATTAGGTTGCGGCGCAAACCCGTGGCAGAGCGCAAGGTCGCCATCATTCTCTATGACTTTCCACCGGGGTATGGGGCCACGGGCACGGCGGCCCTGCTGAATGTGCCCGACTCCCTGATCAGCCTGCTGCAGGCTCTCAAACAGGCTGGCTACATCGTGGGGGACCTACCCGCCGATGGCGACACCCTGCTGGCCCAGGTCAAGGCCGCCGATGAAGCCATGCCTGGCCAGTCCCCTGCCCCAGACACCGTGTCCCTCAGAACCCTGGAAACCTGGCTGAGTTATATCCAGCGTCGCCGCATGGAGAAGCACTGGGGCGACTTCACCCAGACCGGCATCAAAACCTGGGGGGAGGAATTTCTGCTGGGGGGCGTCTGCTTGGGCAATGTCTGGATCGGCGTACAGCCGCCCTTGGGCATTCCTGGAGACCCGATGCGATTAATGTTCGAGCGCGATCTCACCCCTCATCCTCAATATGCTGCCTTCTACCACTGGCTGCAACGGGATTTCAAGGCCGATGCCGTGGTCCACTTCGGCATGCATGGCACCGTGGAATGGCTGCCGGGCTCTCCTCTGGGCAACACCGGCTATTCTTGGCCCGATATCCTGATGGGCCAATTGCCCCACCTGTATGTCTACGCCGCCAACAACCCGTCAGAATCTATCCTGGCTAAGCGCCGGGGCTATGGGGTGCTGATTTCCCACAACGTGCCCCCCTACGGTCGGGCCGGACTCTACAAGGAACTGGCAACTCTGCGGGACCTGATCAGCGAGTATCGGGAAGACCCCCAGAAAAATGCCCTGCTCAAAGAGGCGATTCTGGCCAAAATTGTTGACACGGGCCTAGATGCTGACTGCCCCTTTCCAGAAGCTAAACAACTGGGCATGGAGTTCACCCCCGAGAATGCCCGCTTGTTCAGTAATGAGGCATTTCATCGCTATCTGATCAGCCTCTATGACTATTTGCAGGTGCTCGAGAATCGCCTGTTTTCCAGTGGCTTGCATCGCCTGGGACAGCCTCCAGATGCAGCTGCCCTAGCCAGCTACCTCCAGGCCTATTTTGGCGAGCGGTTGTCGCCATCGGTGCTGCAGGCCATCGCCACCGGGGAAGATCAGGATCTAGCCTTGGAGCAACGGGTGGAAGCGTTACGCCAGCGCTACTATTGGGCCGTGACTGGCGAGGCAGAGCTGGCGCAGGTGCGATCGCACCTGCGCCAGGCCCTTACCATCTGTGAGGGCTTAGCCCAAACCAGCGATGAGATCACCAATCTGCTGCGAGGGCTCAATGGCGAATATATTCCCCCGGCCCCAGGGGGCGATCTGTTGCGGGATGGCCCCGGCGTCTTGCCCACGGGCCGCAATATCCATGCCCTCGATCCCTACCGCATGCCCTCTCCCGCCGCCCATGCCCGGGGCCGGGCCATTGGCCGCAAGCTCATTGCCCAGCACCTAGCAGACCAGGGCACCTATCCAGAGACGGTGGCGGTGATGCTCTGGGGCCTAGATGCCATCAAAACCAAAGGCGAGTCCCTGGGGATTCTGCTGGAGTTGGTGGGGGCCGAACCGGTGAAGGAGGGGACTGGTCGCATCGTCCGCTATGAGCTGATGCCCCTAGAGCAGCTGGATCATCCTCGCATCGATATTCTGGCCAACCTGTCGGGGATCTTTCGCGATAGTTTCGCCAATATCCTAGAGCTGCTGGATGACTTGTTTCGCCGGGCGGCAGCAGCCGATGAGCCCGAGACCCAGAACTTCATCCGTAAACATGCCCTGGCCCTGCAGGCCCAGGGCATCGAGAACCCCTCGGCGCGCCTATTCTCTAACCCCGCCGGAGACTATGGCTCCCTGGTCAATGATCGGGTGGTGGACAGCAACTGGGAAACCAGCCGGGAACTGGGGGATACCTGGTGCGATCGCAACAGCTTCAGCTATGGCCGTCAAGATCAAGGCCAAGCTCGCCCCGAAGTCCTGCAAACCCTCCTAAACAGCACCGATCGCATCGTGCAGCAGATCGACTCGGTGGAATATGGCCTCACCGACATCCAGGAATACTACGCCAACACCGGGGCCTTAAAACAGGCCGCCGAGCAACGACGAGGGCGCTCCGTCACCGCTAGCTTCGTCGAGAGCTTCTCCAAAGACACCACCCCCCGCCAGCTAGAGGAGGTGCTACGGCTAGAGTATCGCACCAAGCTGCTCAACCCCAAATGGGCCGAAGCTATGGCTGCCCAGGGCTCGGGGGGAGCCTACGAAATCTCCCAACGGCTAACAGCCATGGTGGGCTGGGCCGGCACTGCCAATTTCAAAGACGCCTGGGTCTACGACCAAGCTGCTGCCACCTACGCCTTTGACCAGGCTATGGCAGAACGACTGCGCCAAGCCAATCCAGAGGCCTGGCGCAATGTGGTAGGGAGATTGCTGGAGGCCCATGGTCGTGGCTTCTGGACCCCTGATGAAGACACCCTAGAGCGACTACAATCTCTCTACGACGAGGCTGATATGGCCCTAGAGGGGGTTAGCCTCTGAGCCGGGGCCAGCGTTGCCCCGGCTGCCAACTATGATACTAATGCCGCCTGGTCGCGGTCAGACCCTGTAGCCTCCCGGTAGTGAGGATCTCGCCAACAGAGAGGCAGCGCTTCGCCAGAGGGGAACCGCAACTCCGATTTCACGAAGGTTTCCGGCTCCTGCAGCTCTTCTCCGGCGTGAAATCGACCGCTAATTTGATCCTGACAGGGATCCCAAAGGTCATGCAGACTCAAGACTTCTACCAGATTATGGGTGGGAGTATGCTTCAAAAACATCGGATGATATCCTCCAACTCAATGACTCCCCCAGGACACCCAACGATGGTCAGTGCCACAGGCGGTTTCCGTTTGCAATGTCTTGGCTTGTGCCAAATCAGTACCCTCCATGTCGGTGTCTTCTAAATCAACTCCGGTGATGCAGGCACTGGCCAAATTAACGTGACGGACACTGGCACCGCTTAGGGCGACTTCTGTGAGGTTAGCTCCCCGTAGATCGGCGTTATCTAAGATAGCGGTGCGCAGGTCAGCCTGAGTCAGGTCTGCCCCGACTAAACTGGCGTGTCGAAGTTCAGCACCGATGAAATTGACTTCCCTTAGAGTGGCTCCACTCAGATCTGCCTGGCTGAGGTCAGCGTCTGTGAGGTTGGCGCAGCTCAGGTCAGCGCGACACAAGTTAGCCCCACTCAGGTCTGCTCCACTCAGGTCTGCCCCAGTAAAATCGACGCCACTGAGGAATTTACCAGTCAGATCAACGCCATGGAGCTGCACTTTAGAGAAGTTACGGTGGCCTTGATTGAATTCGTGGAGAAGTTGCTGAATATCCATGTTGTCTACGTCCTTGTCTAAATGGACACGACTTTAGACACCAGCAGGTTGATCACCCTTAGGACTCTTGGATTGAAGATTGACCCCGGGGAAAACTCCAGCAGCCTCTCAGCTGGACTTTTTAATATGGCCAGAGACATCTCATGACCAGCCAAGATAATGGCCCACTGAGATATTGATACAGCGACCTGCCATATCTAAAGTTATTGTTTATTATCGCGTGTTTCCAGTAGCGATAGGCCGTAGATTTACAGAACGATAATTCATCTCCCGGACTCAAGCCGAGGCAAATCCATAGACATATCAAAGGATTACCAAACACTTTACCCAGTGTTTAAAGGTGGCTACTCGCCCAGTTGCGATGGCTGTTGGTATAGCCCAGGCTCTGCCTACAGGCCAGTCGAAGACTATTTATTTCTGAACATTTTGGCGATCCTATAAACTGCAACGTGTTGCGTAGGACACCACTTTTACCGTGGCCGCGCTACAGCATGATGTCTTCTGCTTGCCCTTATCTGAGGGCAGCAGCACTGTGGTATTCGACTCCTTGAGGCGGCTCATCCCAACGCTATAAATAGGGCCGTTTTGACCTGTATCCTAACTAAAGAGAGCCTCTCCCTAACTGTTACCAATCCCATGTCTACTCCGCTAGCGAGGAAGTCTCCTGTGACCGCGAACGTTCCAGTGGATCCGTCCCCTACCCTGTCGCTGCCCCCCATGGGTTGTGGCACCTGGGCCTGGGGCAATCGATTGCTCTGGGGCTATGACGAAAGTATGGATGCCGAGTTACAGGCTGTCTTCAACCTCTACATGGGCAGTGGTATCACTCTGTTTGACAGCGGAGATTCCTATGGTACTGGGCGCCTGCTGGGTCGCAGTGAACAACTGCTAGGACGCTTCGCCAAGGACTACACTGGCCCCAATCAAGAGAGTCTCTGCATCGCCACCAAGCTAGCTGCTTACCCTTGGCGGTTAACCTCAGAGGCCATGGTTAGGGCCTGTCAGGCATCGGCTGAACGCCTTGGTCGCCCGGTGGATTTGGCCCAGCTACACTGGTCGACGGCGAATTATTTTCCCTGGCAGGAGTGGCCTCTACTAGATGGCCTCATGGATCTCTATGAGCGGGGCCTAGTGCGGGGCGTTGGCTTATCTAACTTTGGCCCGCAGCGATTGAAACAGGTATATCAACGATTTAGGGAGCGGGGAGTACCCATCGCCACGCTGCAGGTGCAATACTCTTTGATCTCTACCTATCCGGTTGTAGAGCTGGGCCTCAAGGACCTATGCGACGAACTGGGAATTCAGCTGATTGCCTATAGTCCCCTAGGGCTGGGCCTCTTGACCGGTAAATACGACGAAAAGGGGCCCTTCCCGAAGGGCCTGCGACGGTTTCTATTTCCTTACCTACTGTCGGGTATCCGCCCGGTACTAGATGCCCTGCAGGCCATTGCCCTATTCCGTCAGAAAACCCCTGCCCAGGTGGCCATCAACTGGTGTATCTGTAAGGGAACCATCCCGATTCCGGGCGCTAAAACCCTAGCTCAAGCCCAACAAAATTTAGCGGCTCTGGGTTGGCAACTCGAGGCCGGAGAAGTCATGGAACTCGATCGAGCCGCCGCCCGCTGTAAACGCCACATGGTCCAGAATATCTTTCAAACTCGATAACTCATAGCGATGCTATTGACCTCTGCCTAGTAGCGCCAGTGCCGTTTGCCTTTGACAAACACCCCCAACAGGAGGCCCACAAACAGGGGATAGCTGAATCGGACTAGAAAAGTACTCAGGGGAATGATGGACTTCAACCACAGCATCAAAACCAAGCAAGCAACCAAGGCCCAGAGGGTGGCTGCATCGGGCAATATCTGAGTAAAAAAACGATCCAATAAGATGACGGCTAGGGCACCGATACCGGCGCCAACCAATACCGTTAATATCAGTCCCAGTAGCCCCGCCAGGGGAAACAGACGTCCTGAACCTGCAAGCAATCCAGTGCGGCTAAGGCCAAGTAAGCCCTGCAGCAGCAGTAGATCTAGTCCTGTGGCGATGATCACTGTCAGCAGGGCATTCTGCAGTAGTATCACCCAGGGAATCGATTTCAAGCGCCAGAGGGGATCACGCATGAATTATGCCGGTCAGAGAGGTCTGTGCCCATTATGGGATGATTCCACTGGGGATGATAGTAATCTCTAGTCGAATGGCACTGACGTAAGCCCTATCAAGCGACCAGCTTAGCTTTCAGGACCGAGCGGGGTTCTTGCATTCTTGGAAAAGGTTTAGGACGACGTTTGACGACTCGAGGTTCTGAGCGGTTCGGTCGAGGGGGAATTATCAGCTCTCGCACAGCGCTTAACAAGGCTTGGTACCCCTGCCCTCGCTTGGATGGAGCCAGATGCAGGAACTCGGCTCGGAAGTGATTGAATTGTTGCCGAGTGCCCTGCAGGGAGACCCGTAAAGCGCCGACCTCAGAGTGGGCTGTGGCATCCCACATCAGCGTCCGCAGCAGATTGTAGCTCACCAAATGCAGCCAAATACTTTTGGTTACCATGGCCGGCGTTTTGGCCGCAATCATCTCCATGGCTAAGGTGGTCTTGAGATGCCTGAGATTGACTTCGCTAGCCTGCCAACGGCGGTGATAGAGTTCGGCCAATTTGGCTTTGGGATAGCGTTTAGGGTCTCTCAGCGTGGTCACCACCACTACGTTGGTGGGGCGAAACCCAGGCACCTGAATCGAGAGATAGACTTCCCGCACCTCAATCGACTCGGGCAAGGCCCCAAGCTCCCCAGATGAGAGGGCCTTGGGGTATTGTTTCGGGCGCTGCCAACGGACGATGTGGTCGCCAATGCCTAATTTTTTGCCTCGCCTGAAATCACAGCGGCGCTGATGATGCTTGCGAAAGACGGCATCGGCTCCCGTCAAGGCGACCCAGGCCAGATCCACATAGGTGCCATAGGCTGAATCGGCCACCACCACATCCTCCGGGCGCAGCTTCCGATAGAGTTGGCGGGCCAAGCGCCATTCACTCACCCGAAAGGGGGCCATCGCCACCTCCAGGACCGCGCCGGTCGTCACACAAAACCACACCTGCAGCTTGAGAATGGGAAAGCCACAGCCGGCTTTTTGATTGCTGTGTTGGGGATACGCCGCTTGATTGGCTGCGGTATCACTCATCAAGACGGTCGTCGCATCAAAGGCCTTGACCGGACGACCACACCACCGTTGAGCGGGCGGCACCTTCTGTCGCAAGGCCCTCGCTACCCGCTGTAACAAAGGCGGGAAAATTGACTCGGGAAGACGTTTTCGCGCTTTACTGTAGCCCCCGGTATCGGCTGACGGCACCGTCAATCCCGACAAGCTCATCCAGGTCGTCACCCGCTTGACGGCATGACTGAGACTACCATCGACATCGAGCACTTGGGAGAGCCAACTCCAGAGCACCACCATGGGCGTGTATAACACTCGGCGATACCGGATTCCTTGCTCGTTCAGCACTGACTGAATCTCAGCTTCCGGCAGCACCTCAGCAAACGGGAGAGCGATACTGTTCTGGTATTTCTCCTTGAGGACTTCGGCACGATTCGGCATCATAGAGGCATAGTTATGGGCTTCAACACTTCGATTCTTACAGATCAAGCGCTTGAAGCCTTTTCTGCTCTCTTATGTCAGTGCCATTCATCTCTAGTCAATCGCAACGGGTCAACCCATGGTGTATGATGCCCCTGCTCCGACCGATGTCTTACTGCTATTGCACTGCACTATTGGCCTAGTAGCGGCCCAATTAGCTCACCAGCAGGGACGAGATCTGGGCCGATGGTTGATTTGGGGCATGGTGGGGGGAACCCTAGCGTTGGTGATGGTATTGGCCGATTCGCCCAGATCACCCTGATGGTTATTCTCTCTACCGTAAAGAGACACAGGATCTCCCTATGGCTAGACACAGACCTCCCATGGGCCATGCCTACGGTTGGATGATTGGATTGGTGCTCATGTCCCTGGGCTATGGGGTCGGGGGGTGGCTGCTCGCGGCCTTTCAGGTACCTGGGATCGTCTGGTGGGTGACTCAGGCCTGTACGGTGCATCTGGCGATCTCGGGCCCCAGTGCCATTTTGCTGAGTAATCTCTGGGTGATTGGGTTGATGTTGGTCTGTGCGGCAGAGCAACCCTGGCCTGCCCTATGGCCGGCTCGTATTCCTACTCACCATGCCCAAACTTGGGCCACGATTTTGATCGGGCTCTGGGGAGTTGCGATCGCATTGATCCTGCTCCTAGCCTGGTTCTCCCATTGGTTAGACACCAAGGGCTATAGTTGTCGTCACCGAGTCATCTGGTTGCTGCCCCTCTGCTGGGGCGCCCTAGGCATTGGTGCCTGGATCTACCGAGTTGGCCTAGGCAGCTAGCGGCGATAGTATCAGCGATGGCTAAATACTAAATATCGTGGTCAGCCCCATTACTCTCCGTCTCTGTCTCCTCTATTCCTCAACCACAATGACCTCGTCCTTACCCCGTCAGTTCCACCGCGCTCCCAACACAATTGCTGACTACTTGCACCAGATGGATCCTGAGGTGCTGCAGAGTCTTAGCCTGACCCAGCGGAGTGAAGTGGAGCGCATCTTGGCCCAGGCCCTGCCGAAACCGGCTCCCAAAATCGTCGATTTGCGCTTTCGGGTCGATCTGATTCTCTCCCGCTTTTATGTGGTGTTGCTCGTGGGTAAGGATCGTCGTCGCCAGCGGCGTCACTATCCCCAAAGCGCCCTGAACCGACTGGGGAATTTCATCGCCGCCGTGGTCTTGCTCTTGAGCCTTAACTTAGCCGTGAGTGGGGGGCTGTTTCTCGCGGCCTATCTGGTCAAATCAGCCGTCGGGATTAACCTGCTACCAGGACATATGGGCGATTATCTGCGTTAGATCTCGGCCAGAGCTAGATTGACTCCTAGAGGAATGACCGACATCTGATAGAACCGGTATTCCCCCTTAGGGAACCTCGGTGTCGTGGCCTCTGTTAGGCTTGCTGAGCCGGCTGAGCCATGCAGTTGCTTATTGCATAGACAGGGACATTATGGTGCATGGATGGATGCGTCGCTTTCGAGACTGGCTTCCCGATCTCGACCAGCGAGTGTGGATATTGGCGGGGGGACGACTGCTGTCCCAAGTCGGCATTGGCTTCACCCTGTTCTATGCCCCCATCTTCTTCGTTGATCGAGTGGGCCTGACAGCGACTCAGGTGGGATTGGGCATTGGCAGTGGATCCCTGTCGGGAATGATTGCTCGCTTTCTGGGCGGATCGATGGCCGATTCCCCCCGTTGGGGCCGCCGCTTCACCCTACTGCTCTCGGCCCTAGTGTCGGCCGCTGCCGATGGCATCTTAGTGGCCACCCACAACTTTCCCACCTTTATTCTGGGCAACTTGCTGATGGGCTTTGGCATTGGCCTCTACTGGCCTGCCACCGAAGCCATGGTGGGTGGCGGTCTTTCAGAGAATGCCATCAGCTGGCTGTTTACCGGCCATGTGGCCTTGGCAGCCCTTTGCCAGTTATCCATTGCTCGGGCCCTGAAACCACTCCCCTTACCTCGGGCCTTGATGATCTCCGCCTGTCTCTGGGGCCTGAGTTTCTGTCTCACTTGGCAGGCAGGGATCGCCGCTACAGGGGCCCTAGGCTGGGCCCTTATGGCCCTCGGCGTGATGGCCCTGGCCATGGCGGCCTATACTCCGATTGCTTCGTCTTTGGTGGCGGTTTTGGCTCCCGAGGCGTTACGAGGGGTGTATTTATCGATTAATTCCATGTGTTGGGCCATCGGTTATTTCATGGGCCCACCGTTGGGAGGCTGGGCATTGGACCAATCCCGTGCGATCGCAAATAGTTTTTGGCTAGCCCTTGCCTTGAGTGTCGCCCTAGGCTTAGGCGGATTACGGCTTCTGGACCAACGCCTAGATAGGGCCGCAACGGAGCACTCATCGTAATACAGAATCTTCGTCAGGGAGCAGTCAAGGGAGTAACGCTGCTGTCATGGTGCCATTTGTCACTAACCCATGACCGTACAATCCCTGATTTCCCAGCATAGGTCGCCCTGTCAATGGCATGGATACGTCCTAAAGTCCTCGTCCAAACAGCCTCTTAAACAGAGTCACGGCATTCTTCACAACAACTTGTCAGTAGTTCGGGGGATTTCTGCCTAATATTAGAGGCAAGCAACGTTGATATGTAGCCTACAGGAACCCAATTATGCTGCCTCTTTACATTGAATTTATAATTCCAAAGCCTACTTAAACAAATCAGAGTTTCTACCGCCTTGGTCAGGATTATAGTTTCCTCCTAGAAGATAGATTTTTGCCAATCTCTTAGATTTATTGAGTGAACGTGTAGGTTTCAAGACATTCCTGTGTAGCTGCTAGGTCGTCGCTCCCTCGATCAATTCTGGGAAATATTGGCTGGCAGACCAGGAACCTCTTAGCGCACCATCCTGACATCTGAGCCGTTGTGTTTTCGTCTCATCATCGACAAAAGACAAAATTGACCCCGATAAATCAGGGGAACGATTGATGGACGGGATGACGATCCATGGCTCTAAAAAATCCTTAACTTTAGCTTATCCGCAGACGTTTACCTTGAAGAGATCCAGGTATGGCTGACTACATCCCTAAAATTGAGATCATTGGCTCCCCGGTCACAGCCCTTACCTTTACTCAGCAGATGCAGCAAATCGTCTCTTGGGCCCAAGCCCGATCCAGTCGATGTGTGTGCGTGGCCAATGTGCATATGCTGATGGAAGCCTATTGGCGAAGTGATCTGAAAGATATTTTAAGACAAGCCGATATCGTCAGCCCCGACGGCACACCCTTGGTGTGGATGATGCGACTAATAGGGGCTCCACGCCAAGATCGAGTGGCGGGTTTCGATATCTTAGAAGCGATCGCAAAACGTTGTTCTAACACGGAGGTCAGTCTTTTCTTCGTGGGCTCCGAGCAGCATGTTCTAGATAAAATGCGACAACGGTTGCTGCGGGATTTCCCCAACGTCACCATCGCTGGCATGCAACCCTTACCCTTTCGCCCCCTCACTCGAGCAGAGGACAGCGACCTGATTGAGCAAATCAATAACAGTGGGGCTGGCATCGTCTTTGTCTCCCTAGGCTGCCCTAAGCAGGAGTATTGGATGGGCCAGCATCGGGGCAAAATTTCGGCGGTTATGGTTGGGTTGGGCGGTGCGTTCTCAGTCTATGCCAGGATACATAAACGAGCCCCTCGTTTCATTCGAGACTTAGGCCTAGAGTGGTTCTATCGGCTTATCCAAGAACCGAAGCGTCTGTGGAAACGATACAGCGCCACGATCCCTCCCTTCCTATGGTTAGCGATAAAACAGCTTTGGGGTCGTCGCCGTGCTCAGAAAATATCAGAGACTAAGAGCGCCGGTTAGATCTGTGTTCAGACCGAGTTCAATTGCCCATGGAATGATCTAAGAACACAGCCGCAACCGCAGCAAACAGGGTAATGGCTAAGGCAAGCCAAGGAGACTGCCCCTGACTAACGGCAAACGAGGTAATCACCCCGGCGCCCAATCCAGCAGTCACTGCGGCTCCAATCCAATCTTTCTGGGTCTTATACATAATGGTTTCCGGAAGCGATACTGTCAGCCTAAACACATGCGTTGACCAAACTTATCATCTTCCTTCTGGGGCCATGGATGAGGAGGACGGATCTTGAGACGAAGCTTTAGTTAGCGAGAGTTTTCTTTACAAAAGTCGCTCTTAGGGACTCCCTGCTGTCTACTCAAGCAGGTATTAGTCAAGGCGACGCGTATTTCCCGACTTAATCCACCCTTCTTGGCCGGTATCTGGCAGTCTCACCCGCATCCACTCTTGATCAGCACTTTCTTCTAAGACGATCACGGTTTCGTTATAGTCAATACCGCCAGCTCGCTGAAAGGTAGTCCCTGGTCCCTCTCGCAACACCATGCCGATGGGTTGGACGATGATTGCCTCGTATCCCTCTGGGGAAGCACTGGGGTCTGGGGTGGGAGAGGCCGTTGCGATCGCAGGAGTGGAATCCGCAGGAAGGGCAGCAGTCGTTACAGATTCTGGATTCGATCGAATCGGCGTATCATTCTCAAAAATAGGCTTAGGAGGTTGTACAGCCAGCCGAGCCATAAAGTATCGGACCGTCACGACTCCGGCTAACGACATCAATAGTAAGGCCACCACAATCCCCAACATGACCTTGGTCAGTCCGAGAAATAACCCCCTCATTAGATTTCTCCCTGTCCGAGCCTCTACGTTATAACATGGTGCTATCGACGCCAGAATGCCATAACCCTTGTTCACGTCCCGGAATCATCCTTTAGAGCTAATTCGCAAAGAAAATCTTAAATGCCCTGCAAAGTGAGTTCTAACGGCGATTTTGCAAGCCTTGCTCTGGCTACTGTCTAGGCAGTTTGCAAATCACCTCTTAGCCTGGTTCAGTCTGGCTCTGAGAACGGCGGCGATAGACGACGACTCAACTCATTGCTGCGAGAAGCTAAGCGAGCTCTGCCAGAGGTCGCCCAAGCCTGCAGAGCTTTAATCTGATCCTGAGCAGTGCGGGCCAAGGGTACAATTTGGCTAGCCGCTTCCAAAATATCATCAGTGGTAAAGTCTCGATCTTGACTAAACCCAATATGCATGGCTTCAACGATAGCCTGCTCAATCTCAGCCCCAGAAAAGTCAGGGGTTTCATAGGCTAAACGGCCCAGATCATAATTCTGCAAGTTGTGGGGTCGCAGATGAGAGAGATGCACCTCAAAGATGGCCTTGCGCTCCGCCTGACTAGGTAGGCCCACAAAGAAGATTTCATCGAATCGTCCCCGTCGCAGCATCTCCGGAGGTAAAGCCTGAATATTATTGGCCGTAGCCACCACAAATACTGGCGAGGTCTTTTCTGCCAACCAGGTAATAAATGTGCCGAAGACGCGGCTCGCCGTCCCAGAGTCGCCATGGCCCTCGACACCAGCAAAGGCCTTTTCAATTTCATCGATCCAAAGTACGCACGGTGCCAGAGCTTCAGCCAGTTGGATCATCTGGCGAGTGCGGGCCTCTGACTCTCCGACTAACCCCCCAAATAAGCGCCCCACATCTAATCGTAGGAGAGGCAAATGCCAGTGATGAGCAATGGCTTTGGCAGTCAGCGATTTTCCTGTGCCCTGAATCCCAATGAGTAGCAAGCCCCGGGGATGAGGTAACCCATAATGGCGGGCTTTTTCTGAAAAGGCGTTGCCTCGCTTTAATAGCCAGTCTTTCAAGTTGTCTAGCCCGCCAATATCAGAGATGGTTTCGACCGCTGGGTAGAAGTCTAAAATCTGAGTCTGGCGGATAGTCTGGCGCTTTTCTTCCAAAATCAAATCCAGATCATCAGCCTGAAAAGTACCATGGGCCGCGATGCTGCGGGCAAGCACTCGGCGTACACGCTCTAGTGACAATCCCTGACAAGAGCGAACTAGATCATCTAACATCGACTCTGATGGGGCACTGCCGATGGCTGTCAACAGCTGGGATACCTCTGCGCGAATTTCAGTCGGAGACGGCAGAGTAAACTCGAGCACCGTGATAATTTCACTGAGATCATCGGGAATTGCTAACCGCGGCGATAGGATGACGATATTTTTGGGTTGAGATTTGAGGAGGCGACTCAAGTTACGGAGTTTGCGAGAAATCGCTATATCGTCGAGAAACCGATGAAAGTCTCTGAGCAGAAAGATAGCCGGAGCCGAGGCAGGCAGCTGTTCTACTAGCTCTAGAGCTTGCAGGGGATTACGGCGACCAAAACCAGCATCGTTGAGATTGCCTTGATACCCTTCCACGAAGTCCCAAATATAAACCCCTCGATTTCCCTGAGTTTGGGCACATTCAAGCACCGTTGCTTCGGCCCGCTCCTCTTCTTGGGTGGGGATATAGATGACTGGGTAGCGGGCCCGGATCAATAACTTGAGTTCATCGGAAAAATTCATAAATGCCTACGCGGGAGAATAGCACATCAGCTCCATGGCGGGAGTCGTTTCAAAAATCTCCATTATTCTTGGTCAGCTAGTTGTTGCTTGAGAGCGGCTAGGGCTGACCAACGCTGGTCGGCTAAGCCAGAGGATGGGACTTCTCCAGAGGATTCCTTTGCACTGACGCCAGGGCAGTCAGAGGCACATAGCTGCCGTTGGGGTAAAGCTAAGCAGAGTTGTTCATAGAGCCAGGTATTGGGATGGAAGTAGCCATTAGGCGGTAAAGTTTCCACTAGGTCCTCCGTAGTCACCTCCTGTTCGAGAGGAGCTGCCACCTTCTCTTGAGAGTTTTCTAGCCAGATTAACTCTTGGGTTTCAACCAGAAGTCGATGATTATAGTTTTGCAAACATCGGTGGCAGGTAAGGGTAACGATGGTTTCGGCCTGGCCTGAGACCTGCAGGTAATTCCCCTGGTGACTGACGCTGACATCTCCACGCACTGGTGTCAGGGTTTCTAGGTCAGCTAAGTACTCTTGGATAGAAATTACCTGAGTCTGATTGGGTGCACGCACCAGCTGAGGAATATAAACCGCATCCATAGTAAGGGTGACGATACCAACAATTAGGACTTGGCTAATCGAACTACAAGACGACGATCTGGTTCTTTACCACGACTAAAGGTCTCTAGACCCTCATAAACCTTCAAGAAGTGGTGGACTTGGCGCCGCTCAGCTGACGACAGGGCTCCGATTTCAAATTCTTCGCCTGTCGTTTGAGCCTGTTCAGCAGCATGGGTAGCAATGGCCCTGAGTTCTGCCTGGCGACGTTCTCGATACCCACATAGCTCAATCGTATACGCCTGCTGTTCAGGTTGAGGTTTCCCAAGGTTGAGCGTGGTATTAGCCAGATACTGAATGGAGTCCAGGACGATACCCCCTTCTCCTAACAGGGTATCAATCTGTTCTGGGGTTAATGAGGTGTCGTCAATAATTAGCCAACAACTAGCTCCTGCTTCATTTTCAACCCATTGACTCTTCACCTTGGATGGCATGCCCTGTAAGGTCAACAGGGATTGCAGCCAGTCAACTCCAGTGGTTTCTCGATTAGGGCCGATGCTCATTGCGGGTCTTAGCAGGTGCTTGAAGTGTCCTAGGGAGGGTCTAAAGACGCGACTCGCTAGTAAATCTAGGCTTTTTTCTTCGAATGTCCTGGTTCAAAGGGAAGGGGCTTACGACCATCGTCAGATGATTTGGTCGACGACTTGGAGGCCTCAGCGTCAACAATCTTCTGGAGGTTTTCAGGCAGGGGTTCCCGAGACAGGATAAAAGACTGTAAGGTCTGAAAGACGTTGGCAATCACCATGTACATCAACACCCCAGCTGGCAGGGGAAAGAAAAGGAACATGCCAGAGAAAATGATGGGAGTGAATTTATTGATGGCATTCTGCTGAGGGTTACCACTACCACCACTCTGACCAGATAGGATTTGGTTAACGTAGAGGCTAATCCCAAAGAAGAGGACCATCGACAGAATATCCCAGTGGATATCTCCTTCATCTCCTACAACGCCAACTCGACCCAGAGCTTTAATGAATAGAAACCCTTTGTTGGCAGCTAGGCCAGGTACTTTTGCTTGTACGGTGACATCACCAGGAGCTAGAGCTGTAAGATGACCATCTTCGTCAATAGATACTAGATCTTCACCTTTGGTGACGGTCCATGTGGGTTTCAAAGGCTGATCACCGTATTGTTGGGACAACTCCGTAATGCCAGCACCCTCATCAGATTGCAATCGAATATCAGTGGCCTCTCCGGTGACAAGACGGTCCCCTCCTGGGACGACTGCTGAGATAGGGAAGTGGGAACCGTCGGAGACATAAATTGTCTTAGGTGAGGTTGAGAATGTCTGAGGTTGAATTTGTTCGACCTTTTCCTGAGGAAAAATCTGTAAGTTAACGTCGTAGGTGACATCTGCAAAGGGCGATCCCCTTAAGGTTGCAAATAGGGCGAACAGGATAGGCATTTGCAGCAGAATAGGAAAGCATCCCGCCAGAGGATTGCCAAACTCTTTATAGACTTTCCCCATCTCCTCTTGAAGCTTGGTGGGATTGTCTTTGTAACGCTCCTGGATCTCCTTGACTTGCTTCTGCATGACTGGCTGAGCCACCTTCATGCGTCGCATGTTCCGGATGGAGCCAGCATTGAGGGGATAGAGCGCAAATCGGATTACTAAGGTTAATGCTACAATCGCTAATCCATAGCTGGGGACGATCCCGTAGAAGAAGTCCAGGATCGGCAGCATAATGTTGTTAGACAGGAAACCGATACCAAAATCCATGCGCTCTTTGCCTCAAGATGGGGCGTTGTCTACTCTACTCTATCTGAAGATTCCTATCATTTAGCAGTCTAAGTTGGGATCGTTAGCTACCCAAGGCACCGCTAACGGCTTGGGCTCGGTTGGATAGCTTACTATTGATATAATCATAAATTTCTCTAAATTTGGGGACGGCCCGGAGCTCCAGACGGCTGCCATCTTGAAGGGTGATAACCATATCTCCCCATAGGCCAATACCACGGGGGACGGTCACGATTTTAGTAATCTCGGAGTAGATAATGTCTGTTCGGCTACGCCCCAGCCAACCACCGGTGACGGAAATACGGCGATTGGTGATGCGGTAGCGTAGCCACAAGGCGCGGATAACGGCACCGACGGTGAGCGGCAAACAGATTACCGTAAGGCCCAATAGTACATTGATGATGAGATCACCAATGTGGGGACCTCCCTCATAATAAACATCCTCACGAATGCCCATCGATTACCTCTAATTGCATCAACAGCTGCTCTAATTCTTGCAAAATTTGCCGATAATCGCACTGTTGCACGGTGGGGTGTGCTGTAATTACCACAGTGATGCCTGGGTGTAGCCGAGGTAAGAGCTGCTGGAAAGCCGCTCGGATACGACGTTTCCAAAGATTACGCCCAACAGCCTGCTTACTCACCTTCTGGCTAACGGAGATACCGCATCTTGGTGGCTGCTGTGTCTGGGGCTGGAGATCGAATGGCTGGGCAGACTCTCGAGCGAGAGCAGGGTCGACGGCATCTAAAACTCGTACGGATAAGTGTGGAGATTTGGCCCGCCGACCGTGACGATATACCTGCGCAAACTCCTTGAAGTGCCGCAGCCGATGTTGCTTGGGTAGTGCCACGGTCTGATCTGCGGGATCAACAAAACAGGAGATGTTGCCAAGTGTGATGGGCCACAACCAAGCTAGTACTCTGTGGCAGAAATTATGCCTCTATTGACTAGCGTGGAAAGGCTGCACTTATCAGGATCGCCCTTTCTGCCTTCTGTCTTCCTACTTCTGCCTTGGCGTACTAGCCCCTCAAGGGCAACTAGGCCAATAGCTATTGCATCTCTCTGAGAAGCTCCCAACTCAGCTGATCCCTAGATTTAAACGGCCAAGCGAGCCCGTCCCTTACTGCGGCGAGCCCGAATCACCCGACGCCCAGTCTGAGTACGCATACGGGCGCGAAAGCCAGAGGTCCGCTTGCGCTTGCGGACAGTGCCTCCCAAAGTTCGTTTAGTCATAGCTTGCTCTCCTGCAACCGGAACTAGATTAAAGTCACGATCTCTAATGTTACCATCGAGCGTCAGGAGATGAGATGGATGAGATGAAGGAGTAGTGTTGCCCAGCCGGCCTCTGATGGCAATGGCTGGACATTCGAACTGGGCGTACTAACTGCAACTGGAAAGAGCTGACTAGGAGGAGCCAGAATCTAGCTCCTGCCTACCTTTCGACTTTTAACCACAGACTAACTAACAAATAGGACAGTTACTCGGCGGCCAATTCTAGGGGCCAAGCACCTACTAGCTGTCGCTGGGTATCGCCCTGATAGAGCATGTTCAGCAAAAACATGTGGTAACCATAGCGGTTAGGATTGCGTACTCGGTCAATGACAATGACAAAGCTGGAATCAGGAGCTAAAGGTTGTTCTGGATAGATTTCTAGGGTGAGGCTGTCTTCGTCCCAGACTACTTCACTCACGGGGATATTATCTCCGCCACGCCAGGTACCTTCTCGCAGCTCCACCCGCGAGCGGTCGAAGGACCCATTTTTCTCGAAGAAAGACTCAGGCAACTCGATTTCTAGTTCTAGAGCCTCTCGGGGCAGTTTCTCGGCCCGCACTTGCAGATACAGGCGGGTGCGGGTACTGCGGGGCTTATTATAGTCGATGTTATAGCCTAGGCGTAGCTCTGGATCGAGGCCACCAAAAAGGGTAAAGCCGTCAGTGGTACTCTGGGCGAGTCCAGTGGGGGGAGCCGCTAGCTCTAGCCCCGTTGCGATCGCAAGCCCAGCAGCTGCCATGCCAATTGCCAAATATCGTTGAATCCGTCGTGCGACCATGAAAACTACCTCCTCACAAAGTTCCCTGGGCCTAAGAAGACGGAGATAGCCCTCACAATCCCTAGGCCATCGTCTATTCCGTCAACCTTCTAGGACATCCAGCATCCATATCACCTAGTCATGACTGGAACCAGCTCAAAAAAGTGCCTGGTCTTGCCAATAGGGTTGCCAGATTCCTCTATTGTCCCAGCCAATCATTATAGCATCGAGCCAACTTCCCTGAGATGGGGCTGGCCTGTCAGCAGTCCGACCCGATAGGCATAGGCCTTTCTCCAGTCTATGTTGTCGCCTCTCTGAAAGGGGACTTGCCTGGACCATAGCCCGCCATCGCTGCTCCAGCAGAGTCGTCGCCATAGCCTGCTATCAGGGAGTAGAGCCAAGCAATAGTAGAGCCAAGCAATAGTAGAGCCAAGTAAATAGGAGCAGTCGTCCGTCTCAGTTGGTATGGCAGGGCCCCCTGGGGCGGCATCAGCGCTTGGTATAAATTTACAAAGTCATGAGGTTGTGACCCTAGCCGCCTATTCCTAAAACCTTGTTGAAAAAAACGGCAGATAGCCGACTCGGCGGTTTAGGATGCATGCCAGAGTGGAGTGTTATTCTGCGCCAGCTTTTGTAATGTGTGCTACTTCTGCGAGGTGAGTAGTCAGCAGATAGCCGCACACCCAATCATGGTTTAGCAGCTAGTAACTCAGCAGATAGAATTTCCCACCAACATTATCGGACCTAGACTGAGGCCTCTCGTGTCTAGCCTCTCCAAGGGGCGACGATTCAACCTGTTGGTGATGAGTCTATCCCCTGGGTGTACTCTAACCGCTTAGAGCCCTTGAGGCGTATTCAAACAGTTACGTACCCCAGATTGACCATCTATTTACTTTGGAAGGATATCCATGACCATCGCGATTGATACATCAGACAACCCGGCTCAATCGCCAGAGGGGATCGTACCCATGCGGATCGGTATCCCCAAAGAAGTTGCAGCAGGCGAATGTCGTGTTGCCGCCACCCCAGATACGGTCAAGAAGCTGCGCAAATTAGGCTTCGATGTTTTCGTCGAGCAGGGAGCAGGGGTTGCTGCCACTTTCCCGGATCCGGCCTACGAGGCGGCGGGCTGCCATATCGTCAGTGATGCCAAGTCTCTATGGCAACAAGTCGATATTGTGCTAAAGGTACGACCGCCCCAGTTTCATCCAGAGCTCGATATCCATGAGGCGGACCTGTTACGTCCGGAGCAAACCTTAGCTAGCTTCATCGGGCCCGCTCAAAACACCGCCTTGATGAACCATCTGGCCAGTCGTGAAGCCACTGTTCTGGCCATGGATACTGTGCCTCGCATCTCCCGGGCGCAGAAAATGGATGCCCTCAGCTCCATGGCCAATATCGCCGGCTATCGGGCCATCATTGAGGCCGCCAATCATTTCGGCCGCTGCTTTACGGGACAGATCACAGCTGCAGGAAAGCTGCCACCGGCTAAAGTTCTCGTTATCGGTGCTGGAGTGGCGGGCCTTTCTGCCATTGGCACGGCTCGAGGGCTGGGGGCTATCGTGCGGGCCTTTGATACTCGCCCGGTGGTGAAAGAGCAAGTGGCCAGCATGGGGGCGGAATTTCTGGAGCTGCATCTAGAGGAAGATGGCAGTGGTGAAGGAGGCTACTCCAAAGAGATGAGCCAGGCATTTATAGCGGCAGAGATGGCTTTATTCACTCATCAAGCCAAGGATGTGGACATCATCGTCACCACTGCGTTGATCCCCGGCAAAAAGGCGCCGCTGTTGATTACCCGAGACATGGTGGAAGCGATGAAGCCCGGTTCTGTCATCGTCGATCTGGCGGCTGAGCAGGGGGGAAACTGCGAGCTGACTCATCCGGGCGAGGTGTACACCCATCAGGGCATCACGATTGTAGGCCTGACCGATCTGCCCAGTCGCATGGCCGCTCAGGCTAGTCAACTTTATGGCAATAATCTATATCACCTGCTCAATGATTTAGGCGGATCCCAAGACTTTTCGGTGGACATGAGCGATGAGGTGATTCGTGGCACCACCGTCATCCATGCCGGTGAGATCACCTGGCCCCCACCAAAACCCAGTACTCCGGCACCATCTGCCCCGAAATCAACTCCAGAAAAGCCTCCTGAAGTGGTGGTAGAGTCGCCTAAACGGGGGCAGATGGTCCGGCAAGTGGTCGGCCTAGGCTTAGTTGGAATAGCGTTAGTGGCTGTCGGTCGCTGGGCACCGGAGTCATTTTTGTCTCATCTGACGGTATTTGTGCTGGCCTGCTTTTTAGGTTGGAAGGTGATCTGGGATGTAACACCGTCGCTGCATACTCCCCTGATGAGTGTGACTAATGCTATTAGCGGCATCATCATCATTGGCGGGATGTTACAAATCTCCAATGATTTGACCTCGCCGACGACTATTCTAGGTGCGATCGCAGTACTACTCGGCACCATTAATATTGCCGGTGGCTTTTTGGTGACCCAACGCATGCTGAACATGTTCCGCAAATAGTCGCTCTGCGCTACCCCCAACACTGGTCATCTCCAGTGTGGTGATCTGTCGCGACTGACTCCTAACCGTCCACTATCTTCGAAATCTATGTCTAGTAACTTGCAAACGGTTGCCTACATTGCAGCCAGCGCTCTCTTCATCCTTAGTTTAGGTGGCCTCTCCTACCAGGAAACTGCCAAGCGGGGTAATATCTATGGCATCGTCGGGATGGCCATTGCCTTCCTGGCCACGGCTTTAGCTGCCCAAGGCTATGTAGTCTTAGCCTTGACTCTAATGCTGGGCATCATCATCGGGGTAGTTGCCGCTGCCCGCGTGGCGATGACAGCCATGCCTGAAATGGTGGCTCTACTCAATAGCTTCGTCGGCTTGGCGGCAGTGCTGGTGGGCTTTGCCGAATACCTGCAACCCAGTGGGGGGCTAACAGGAATTGATATTGCCATCCATAAAATCGAAATTTATCTCGGCGTATTCATCGGCATGGTTACCTTCACTGGCTCCATGGTAGCTGTGGGCAAACTGCGGGCCATTCTCCCTAGCAAACCCCTGCTACTGCCCATCCGTCACTTGCTCAACATCGCCATGCTAGCCGGAATCATCGGTTGTGCTGTTCCGTTTATGAGCGGTAGCGGCATCACCGGACTCGTCCCCCTGGCAATCACGACAGCAATTTCTGCCGTTCTGGGCGTTCACATTGTCATGGCCATCGGCGGGGCCGATATGGCGGTGGTCATTTCCATGCTCAATAGCTATTCTGGCTGGGCCTCTGCAGCAGCGGGCTTCATGCTCTCCAATGATCTGTTGATTATCACCGGATCCCTGGTGGGCAGTAGCGGTGCCATCCTCAGCTACATTATGTGCAAGGGCATGAACCGTTCTTTCCTAAACGTGCTACTAGGAGGCTTCGGCGAAGGCGCTAGCACCGCTTCAGGGCAAGCCGTTGGTTCCGCCGACAGTGTTACCGCCACCTCGCCACTGGAAACCGCCGAACTATTAGATGCCGCTGACAGCGTGGTAATTGTGCCGGGTTATGGCATGGCTGTGGCCCAAGCCCAACATGGGATCGCAGAGATTACCAAACTCCTGCGGCAACAGGGTAAACAGGTCCGTTTCGGCATCCATCCCGTAGCTGGTCGCATGCCCGGCCATATGAATGTGTTGCTGGCAGAGGCCAATGTCCCTTACGACATCGTCTTGGAAATGGATGAGATCAGTGATGATTTGCCGGAAACCGATGTGGTGTTGGTGGTTGGTGCTAACGACACCGTCAACCCGATTGCCATGGAAGATCCCAACAGTCCCATCGCCGGGATGCCGGTGATGGAAGTGTGGAAAGCGGCCAATGTGGTGGTTCTGAAGCGCAGCCTCTCGCCTGGATTCGCTGGCATAGATAATCCGCTGTTCTACCGGGATAACACTCGCATGTTGTTTGGCGATGCCAAAAGCAACGTCATCGCTGTGTTAGGGCAGATGCAACAGACATCAACCGCAGTTCCCTCTCCAGAGAATTTAGTAACAGCCTAATGAAAACACCCCATTTAGGGGGTATCTGGAGCGATATGTCGATGGGCCTCGTCGGTGACTACTGGCGAGGCATTGGCTTAGCAAGAAGGGTGCTACAGTGCGCTTCCGAATCGTCGGTTGTTATGATCTATCTATCCATACCAGGCGATCTTGCTAATCACCCATCCCCATTCCCAGGGTAGCTATAGTGGCGTCTGTCAATAGGTGGTGCTGTACCCGAGGCAACTAGCGGATGCCTGGTAGTTGACTATTCAAATTGAGTGCCCTTGGTCAAGCGTCGGAACCCACAACCCGGTGACTCATTGTTTGTCTTGTTATCTATAGGTTTTGCTAGTTAATTCGGGATCTGAGCCAAATTGTATAAACTTATGGATATCGGTTCTCGTTTGATGTTACCCACTTGAGCGTTGATAGATAAGCCTATGACTGCGGTAATTTCAGTAGCTCCCAAAGCAACGTCAGCCGCCCCAACCGTTGCTCCTGAAAAGTCCCGCCAAGTCACCCGCAAGCCTTACCCCAACTACAAGATCATCGTGCTGAATGATGATTTCAATACATTTCAGCATGTGGCTGAGTGCTTGATGAAGTATATCCCTGGCATGAATGGTGACCGGGCCTGGGAATTAACGCACCAGATTCACAATGAGGGGCAGGCCATTGTTTGGATTGGTCCCCTAGAGCAAGCTGAGCTATATCACAGTCAACTCAGTCGAGCCGGACTGACCATGGCGCCATTGGAGAAAGCTTAGGAAATTCATGGGTAAATCCTCGGATGGGCGCTTAGTTTGGAACCATTCCACCCACTTGCCAGGGTTGATCCCCATTCTGGAAAGGTTGGTAGCCTATCCCGGGATCCGGACGGTGACACCTGGCGAAATTGCCAAGGTGCGTGGGCACTCGCCCACATTACGCATCAAGGTCTCGGTGCCCATCCGAGGTGGATATAAGCTCATCGCTCGTCGAGGCAAGACAGTTCAAGAAGTGTTTGTGATTACGGAGCAAGACAAGGCTGGTCTAGAAACGACCCTAGCCGAGATTGTTGCTCAGGTAACGTGAGCGATTGGCATCAGGAAGGTCGGAGTCGATTTCAAGTTGGCGATGCCTTCTATCGCCCCCACAGTCGTCTAGCCAGAGACTTAGCGGTGTTAGCCGCAGCGTGCTATCGCCAGCAGCGCGGTCAATTGCGAGTCTTGGATGCGATGACAGGCTGTGGCGTGCGGTCTCTACGCTATCAGCAAGAGGCGGCAGCCGATTGGATTTGGGCCAACGAGGGCAATCCTGAGGTGGGGGACATGCTGCGACAAAACCTGAATCGAGGGCTGCAGCCCGGCTCCTATCGCATTACCCACTGGGAGGCTAATCGAGTTTTCTGTCGCTGCTACCAGGAGCAGGATTTTTATGACCTGGTGGACATTGATTGTTTTGGCAGCCCAACTCCCTATTTATCCACGGGGCTATGGGCTACTCGCATCGGGGGACTACTCTACCTGACCAGTACCGATGGGCGCACCACCAGTGGCCGGGAACCGAGCCGCAGTTTGGCGGTGTATGGCGCCTATGCTCGAGCTCATCCGGCTGGGCATGAGCAAGGTCTAAGGCTGATGATTGGGGCGACATTACAGCAGGCGGCAGCTAAGGGGTTGAGCCTTGAGCCTGTATTTTCCCTGTTCCAGGGGCAGGTGCATCGAGTCATGGTGCGGCTGCGGCAACGGCGGTGGGATGGCAAAGGCTATGGGTTTATCGGCTATTGCCCTGACTGTGGCGAGTTTCAGGTGGTGGGTTGGCGCCGGCTAAGCCGTGCCCGCTGCCCCAGGTGTATCGAGCGCCCCTTAAGTCTCAGTGGCCCCCAGTGGTTGGGGCCTTTACACGATGTGACTACACTGCAGGCGATGACAGCCCTGGCCCAAGAGTGGGGTTGGATGTCGGTGGCTAAGATGCTGGAGGTGATGGTGGCTGAGGCGACGATGCCTCCCTACTTCTTTACCTTGGGGGAAATTGGACGCCGGGGGGCGCTGGATATTCCACCGCGGGCTGCCCTGATTCGGGGACTATGCGATCGCACCTTTCGGGCCACGGTCACCCATCTCGATCCCAATGCCATCAAAACCGATGCTTCCCTGGCTGACTGTATTGCCATTGCCCGAACCTGTCGCACCACCTGAGGCAGATTACACTGGGGGCGGCGACAGCCTAATGTGTATAACGGTAGCCTGATGAAACTGCCTAACTTCTTGATTATTGGCGTGCAGAAAGCTGGAACCAGCTCGGTTTATCACTACTTAAAAGGGCATCCCCAAGTTTATATGAGCCCGATCAAGGAACCCAATTTCTTGATGAGAGATTGGCAATCTGACCCAACTACTCGAGTCCAAAGAAATAAAGGTAAGATTCGGACGCTGGAAGCCTATTGCCAGCTTTTTCAAGCCAGCCAAGATGAGGTTGCCATTGGAGAGGCCTCTCCGAATTATCTGTTTCACTATCAGTCTGCAGCCGATCAGATTCAGAAATATGTTCCTCAGGCGAAGTTGATCTGTATTTTACGAAATCCTGTCGATCGTGCTTATTCTGATTACCTGATGCATCTGCGTGATGCTATCCACGATAAACCCCGTAGCTTATCAGAGCAAATTCGGTATCGTGCTCAACAGTCATTCATTATTCGTAAAGGCTTCTACTATGCCCCACTAAAACACTTTTATACTATTTTTGGGCGGGAGCAGTTGCGAGTTTACTTATATGACGATCTCTGCGAATCTGCCGTTGACTTCATGCAGGAGATTTATCGATTTCTGGAGGTGGACAGCAGCTTTCGGCCAGATGTATCTCGTAAGGCTCAGGTGGCTCAGGTCCCTCAGAATCAGTGGCTCAATAAGCTACTGCGTAGGGAAAATAGAGCCAGACGGGTGGCCGCTACGATACTTAGACCATTGATGTCGCCCCAGGCTAGACATCGACTCCGGGCTCAACTGCTGAATCTGAATTCCAAGGATAAATCCCAGGAGCCCCTGCGGCCAGAAGATCGGCAGCAGCTGATTGAACTCTATCGAGAGGATATCTTGAAGCTACAGGACTTGGTTCATCGCGATCTTTCATCCTGGTTAACATAAACCTCGTTCAAATCGATATTTGGAGTTTGATCAGGGAAAATACCGGGTCTCGCGCCCCCTTGCTGGGACTCAATCGACTCCAGTGCTCCTGGGACAAGCTCCACAGGAAGAGCCACCAAGAGTCGTTCATGTCTCTGTTAGCCGATTGGCTGGTCTGAGATACAATCATTAGGCGTTGTTTTAGGAGATCCTCGCTTGCCCACCCTCGGCGTCAACATCGATCATGTTGCCACCCTGCGCCAGGCTCGTCGCACCGTGGAGCCGGATCCAGTCGCTGCCGCTGTCTTGGCTGAGTTAGGAGGGGCCGATGGCATTACGGTCCACCTGCGGGAGGATCGACGGCATATCCAAGAGCGGGACGTGCGCTTACTGCGGCAAACCGTCCGCAGCCATCTCAATCTGGAGATGGCTGCCACCGATGAGATGGTAGCTGTTGCCTTAGATATTCAGCCTGATTACATCACCTTAGTGCCGGAACGACGCCAGGAGGTGACCACGGAGGGAGGGCTAGATGTGGCTGGTCAGCGACAGCGCGTTGGGGAGGTGGTGGCTACCCTGCAAGCAGCCGGGATTCCAGTCAGCCTATTCATCGATGCGGATACCCCCCAGATTAAGGCAGCTGCCGATGTTCAGGCCCAATTCATTGAATTGCATACTGGTGCCTATGCCGAGGCTAAGACAGAGCTAGCCCAGGCCCAGGCCCTTGAGGTGCTACGAAGCGGATGCCATCAAGCCCTGGAGCTGGGATTGCGAGTGAATGCTGGCCATGGACTGACTTACTGGAACACCTACGCGGTGGCATGCCTGGACGGAATTGAGGAACTCAATATCGGCCATACCATCATTAGTCGAGCGGTGTTGGTGGGCTTAGAACGAGCCGTGCAGGATATGAAACAGGTCATCCACGGTAACGGATAACTGGCAGCCAGGGTGGCTCTGATAGACAAGGTCGTGTTCAAGAACAGGAACGGGTTACGGAACCATGCAGACTTACTACTATGCGATCGCAAGTCAGCGCTTTCTGATTGAGGAAGAACCCCTAGACGAGGTGCTGCGGGAGCGTACCCGCCATTACCAGGAGCAGAACCGGCCAATTGATTTCTGGTTAATCAAGCAACCCGCCTTTCTGCAAGCACCAGAGCTGGCAGAGGTGCGAGCCAATTGTCCCCAACCCGCCGCCGCCATCGTCTCCACCAATCAGTCCTTCATTACTTGGTTAAAACTGCGGTTAGAATACGTGGCAGTGGGTAGTTTTGAGGCCCCGTCTGACACCATTCCCGAGCCCCTCGCTTCGCTGGAAGCGGTCTCCTAATACCTAATACCTAATACCTAATGGCAGACATCGCTAATCTGCCTGCCCCCTTACTCCCCGGCTAGGGCCTGGTTGCCAAGGGCAGATCAGCAGACACCACCGCAACTGGTGGTCAGCTCAGACATCTTCATCATCGTCCATCGTCGCATTCCATGGAGAACATTGTGGGTTACGTTTGGCCATCTCTTAGCCTTGGCAGTGCTGCCGTCTTCAGCCTGCTCGGCACCACCGCCCTCGCCGCCGAGTTCCCTCCCTGTCCACCACCGGCCAGTAACGAATACTTGCTGCTGGTGCGAGGCGACTCCGAGGCTGAGCGCGAACAGGTACAAGCAGTACTGCCTCCCAGTAACTCAGCCATGGTCTGCAGCTATCTCAACGATACGGTGGTACGAGCCGGAGGCTTCACCAGTCTTGAAAACGCCAATGCCTGGGCTCAATACATGACCGAAGTCGAGGGCTTGCAGGCCTTCGTTGCTCGCCCGGCCACCGAGCCTGTCTCTACCACGACTCCAGAGCCGGAAGCGACTAGCCCCGATCTTCCCTCGTACCAACCGGAACCTCTGGGCGCAGGCTATGCCATCTTGGTGGATTATGCCAATCAGCCGCAAGTAGCCACTGAGGTGCGATCGCTGTTAGGGCAACCGGTGGGCCTGGTGGTCTATCAGCAACGCCCCTACCTACTGGCTCAGCAGAGCAACGATCCCGAAGCCGCCACCGCCCTCCTACGCCGCCTCAGCGATGCCGGGCTAGCTAGTTTTATCGTCAGTGGTCTCGAGGTCATGGTGCTGACCTCAGAGGTCGCTATTGGCGATTAATGAATGGGGTCTAATGGGGATCGCCTCAATACGCAGGGGATGCTAAACAGGAAACCACGACCCCCAGCATCGAACCTACGATCACCTGAAAGGGGGTGTGCCCCAGTAATTCCTTCAACCGATCTTCGTTGAATTCAGGCTTTTCCTGAAACAGTTCATCGATAATCTGATTCAGCACTCGGGCCTGTTTACCGGCAGCTTGCCGCACTCCGGCAGCATCGTACATGACAATGATGGCAAACACCGAGGTTACGGCAAAGGCCGGGCTCGACCAGCCTAGGGTCTGGCCAATGCCGCAGGCCAGGGCCGTCACTAAGGCCGAATGGGCACTAGGCATGCCGCCGGTTTCGACTAATACGCGCAAGTTGACTTTGCGATGCCGAACAAATTCGATCAGTGCCTTGACCACTTGGGCCAGTAAGCAGGCTACCAACGCCACCAGAAGCACATGATTATTGATGATGTCGCTGAAGTTTTGCATGGTGTCTAGGATATTGACGGAGGCTAATACGTGCGCGTTGTAATGTAGTTAGCAATAGCCTCAAGTGGCTGCCGTAATTCCCCAAAGTTTTGGAGTTCTGCTTTAGCCTCATTTACCAAGCGCTGGGCCTGCTGGCGAGATTCCTCAATGCCCCAGAAGCTAGGATAGGTGGCCTTCTTAGCCCGAAGATCTTTGCCCACCGATTTGCCTAACTCTTCAGCTGTGGCGGTGATGTCTAGCACATCATCTACGATTTGAAAGGCCAACCCGATACGCTGGGCATAGCGTGAAAGATGCTCTATATCAGTATCAGAGGCTCCGGCCAAAATGGCTCCAGAGGTGACGGAAACCCCCAGCAGTGCAGCCGTTTTGTGGGTATGGATAAAGTCTAGGGTGTCCAAGGAAATGTCTGGATCTCCTTCGCTGGCCAAATCAACGTATTGCCCCCCGACTAATCCGGCGGCACCGACGGCCTTGCCAAGGTCACTGACAACCGCCAAGATGCGTTCAGCCGGCACCCCTCTGGTGTGGCAAGCAATATATTCAAAGGCATAGGTCAACAAGGCATCCCCAGCCAAAATTGCCACCCCGTCGCCATAGACCTTGTGGTTAGTTAATCGCCCGCGCCGATAGTCGTCATTATCCATGGCCGGCAAATCGTCGTGAATTAAGGACATGGTATGCACCATTTCCAGGGCACAGGCAGTGGGCATGGCCATTTCAATCGTGCCGCCGGCCAGTTCGCAGGTGGCCAGACAGAGAATAGGGCGTAAGCGCTTACCCCCTGCCATAAGGGAATAACGCATGGCTTCGTAAATGGTTTCGGGATAGATAACCGGCAGGGCCTGATCGAGGGCCACCTCTACCTGGCGACGACGCTCTTGCAGATAGTCGGAGAGGTTAAAGGAGGATGCGTAAGGATCACGAGAGTTGGTCAACACCATGGTGAAGTTAGAAGTAAAACAGGCGACTAACAAATGCGGGAGAAACCACTAACCATCTATGTGAAAACGCTTGCAATAGCTCAATACCGTATTCTGTAACAGCATGGCAACCGTCATGGGACCAATTCCCCCAGGCACGGGGGTAA
The DNA here is from genome assembly GCF_002075285.3 of Halomicronema hongdechloris C2206. GTDB lineage: Bacteria > Cyanobacteriota > Cyanobacteriia > Phormidesmidales > Phormidesmidaceae > Halomicronema_B > Halomicronema_B hongdechloris. The sequence goes on from NZ_CP021983.2 coordinate 236,507, forward strand.
TGGCTTGCACTAAAGGCTCCACAGCAGCAAAGTCTACATCCCCGACTAGCTTGCCTTTGCCGTTGGGGTGTTCAACCCGATTGATGCCAACGTCGATAACGGTGGTACCTGGGTTGACCATCCCGGCGGTGATGAGATGAGGACGCCCTACTGCTGTCACCAAAATATCAGCCTGACGGGTCACGGCGACGAGATCCCGAGTGCTGGAATGGGCAATGGTAACGGTGGCATTGGCGGCTAAGAGCATCAGGGCCATGGGTTTGCCCACCAGAATACTACGCCCGAGAACGACGGCGTGGCGACCGGCTATGGGCACATCGTAGGTCTGCAGTAAGTGCATCACTCCGGCCGGGGTACAGCTACGCAGACCGGGTTCTCCCCGAAGCAATCTACCCATGTTGATGGGATGTAGGCCATCGACGTCTTTGTCGGGGGCAATGCTATTGAGCAGGGTGACGGCGTCTAAATCCTGAGGTAGAGGAAGTTGCAGTAAGATGCCATCGACGCGATCGTCCTGATTCAGCTGCTGAATGTAGTTTAGTAGCTCTGTCTGGGGTGTAGAGGCTGGTAAGTGCTTGCCATAGGAGGCAATGCCGATGCGATCGCAAGCTCGATGTTTATTGCGGACGTAGGTAGCACTGGCCGGGTCATCGCCCACCATGATCACAGCTAGCCCTGGAGGCCGACCAGTCTTTGCCGTTAAGGTTTTCACCTGTTGGGCCAATGCTAGCTGAATCTCCTGAGCTAGTGCTTTACCGTCAAGACGCTGAGCCATCTCTCCCTACGTAAGTCATCCTAAATGACATCTAGCCCTCCATTGTCAGTAGCTTGGGGAATGCCTGCAACTATAGACATTCCTGCAACTATAGGCATTAAAGTATAGGCATTAAAGTATAGACATTAAAGGGCAGCGGAAGTCCAGCGTGGCAGCGATCATTCCTCCCTGTTCCCATTGCCTACCCGCCTTGGGCCCAGGGTTAACATGTCCTTCCTAGTCTCTCAGATTTTGTTCCCCCATGCGGTTATCGCCATCCTATCTCTGGGGTCTGAGCCAGTTAGCAATATTGCTCAGTATATGGGGATGTAGCACCTCGTCATCCCCCCCCCCTTCCGGTCTGCGTCGTCGGCTCGCCCTTCAGCCATTCCCATTTCTATTGAGGCTGTTCCCGATCAAGGAACAGCCCCGGTCTATTTGCAGGGCCGAGTCACCTCAAAAATTCCATTGCTCAACAGTGGCCTCTACCAACTGCGAGATCGCTCGGGCGACATCTGGATCTTGACCCAGGAGCCGCTGCCGCCGTTGCGCCATCAGGTATCATTGCGGGGACAGATTCACTATGAGCCCATTTTGATCGACGGACAAGACATAGGCGAGCATTATATTGAAGAGCTAGAACGTCTCTCAGAGACAATGCCTGCGCAATCATCTACTCCTTCAGCCCAGGGTGACCATTAGACTGCGGAATCAGGCCCTGACCCTATATTTCCGACGCCATTGCCTAGCTGATCCCAGCCTCTCTACGGACAACGATCAGAATCCTTGGTCCGATGCGCAGGCTGAAATGGTAGTCTCTAATTATTAGATGCTGTGTATAGATTTCTATCTGTGAGAGGACTAGGGCAGATGAAACGATTGTTAGGCCTATTAATTGCGTTGGGTGTACTGTTTACGTCCATGAGTGGTCTGTTTGCCCCGCCGGCAACAGCGGCACTACTCCATGGCAATGGGATGACATCTCTGGTGTTGGCAGAAGAGATTCGCAATCCCGTTGATGCCAAGCTAGGCACCGAGTACGGTTCGAAATTAGACCTGAATAATGCTAATGTTCAGGCCTTCACTGATTATCCTGGCTTATATCCCACCCTGGCCCGTAAGATTTTGACTAATGCTCCCTATGGTTCTGTGGAGGATGTCTTGAACTTACCGGGTCTAAGTGAGCGCCAAGTTCAGGTGTTAAAGGATAATCTCGATAACTTCACCGTGACTCCGCCGGATCCGGCCCTGGTAGAAGGGGCAGATCGGTTTAACAACGGCGTTTACAAGTAAACGGTTCCAGTCCCAATCCAGTTTTTGATTTCGCTCCGATCGATGGCCTGAAGATCACTATGTGGTCGTTCTAGGTACCTTGATCGGAGCGATTCTTGTAGCAACTGACATCACACTTGATATTACGAGTGCCAGCTAGTCAGTTGCCGCAGAATTGGCCATGGCGCGTTAAACTTGTCCAACGCTGCTGGTCAACGCCATATCTGAGTGAACTGTCTTGGTCCAGTCTTCCCTTCCAAATGCGATCGACGTGCTGGTGATTGGTAGCGGTGCAGCTGGGCTGTATGCTGCCCTGAGCCTGCCCCAAAGGCTACGGGTCTGTCTGATCACGAAAGATACCCTGGATCGATCGGCCAGTGATTGGGCTCAAGGGGGAATCGCTGCTGCGATCGCACCTGATGATTCCGTACACCTGCACATCGCTGACACTCTGCAGGCAGGAGGTGGACTCTGTGATCCAGATGCCGTCAGACAGCTAGCCGAGCACGCCTCCGATTGCATTGCCCACCTAGTGGACCTAGGGGTCGCCTTCGATCGCGACAACGGCCAGCTAGCCCTCACCCTAGAAGCCGCCCATTCTCGCCGCCGAGTGCTCCATGCCGCCGACACCACCGGCCATGCCGTGATCTCAACCCTGGTCCATACGGTCTTGGCCCGTCCTAATATCACTATTCTGGAACAGGCCTTCATCATCGACCTGTGGCTTGACTCAGCAGGCCATTGCTTGGGAGTCCTCAGTCTGTATCAGGGCAATCTCCACTGGTTTAGGGCGGCGGCAACAGTTTTGGCCACCGGTGGTGGCGGCCAGGTATTTGCCCAGACCACCAATCCCCCAGCCAGCACTGGCGACGGCGTTGCCATGGCCTGGCGAGCTGGGGCCCTGCTGCGGGACTTGGAATTCGTTCAATTTCATCCCACTGCCCTCACCTTGCCAAAAGCCCCGCGCTTCCTCATCAGTGAAGCCGTACGCGGTGAAGGGGCTCACCTAATCGACCACAGCGGCCATCGCTTCGCCTTCGACTACCATCCCCAAGGAGAGCTAGCCCCTCGAGATATCGTCAGTCGAGCCATTTTTTCCCACCTGCAAGCCCAAAAGAACGAGACTGGCGTAGTCTGGTTAGACCTGCGCCCAATTCCCACCGACCGGCTGCAGCAGAGATTCCCCAATATTCTCAAGGTCTGCCGTCAATGGGGCCTAGATCCCCTACAGGAGCGGATTCCCGTGTCCCCCGCCGCCCACTACTGGATGGGAGGCATCTGGACCGATCTAACCAGCGCCACCTCCTGTTCTGGCCTCTATGCCCTCGGAGAAACCGCCAGCACTGGTGTCCATGGAGCCAATCGGCTAGCCAGCAACTCCCTGCTAGAGTGCCTGGTATACGGTGCCCAGCTTAGGACCATTCCCATCCACGCCATTGCAGCCGTAGCCTGGTCTTCCCCTGTCCCTTTGTCGCCCTTAGAGCTGCCCTCGATAGATTGGCTAGCGTGGCGAGCCGCCCTAACTCAGTTACTCTGGCAAACTGCTGGAATCTGTCGGCATCAGGATCGGCTCGCCCCTGCCATTGATCGAGTGACCCAGTGGCAGACACAGCTCGCCCAGCATCCCCTCAGCCAACTGATCGAGACCCTAACGCCTGCTACGTCCTACCAGCTGCCAGAAACATTGTCTGAGAACACCCTGCGGCAATGGGGAGAACTGCGAAATCTCCTCGATAGTGCCTGGCTCATCCTTAAGAGTGCTGCTTTCCGGCAGGAAAGCCGCGGGGGGCATTACCGCACTGACTTCCCCCACACCGAGGTATCGTGGCGCACGCATACCCTGGTGCAAGGGACCCGTTGGTGGCGCTCTCAGCCGATTATGGACCCTGATGAATAGGTGGGAGGACGGCTTGCCCTGGGCGTAGTCGTTTCGCCAAGCGACATGAAAGGCTTTGCCTGCCCGGAGGGCATAGGGAGAGTGGATGGGGGGATGGGTTAGCGTAGGTCGTGCCGCTGAAACTGGGTAAGCAACGCTTGGCAAGGAAAGGACCTACGGAACAGGGGGCGGCAAGACCATCCTAAGAAAAAGCTGTCCCCAGTCTCGGACGGACACCTGGGGACAGCCGACTCACTCTAGCGATTCATTTCATGGGAACCAGCCTGTAGGCTGATAGTTGTCCAGGGGTTAAACGTAACACTAGGGTCGATGCCGCTAATGGTTGCCGTTGCTGCTTTATGCAAGTTTCAATCGTCGGTTAAGCCTGTCTGAGATCTGGGTCAGAATAACCGCCCCATTGCACTAGGCTGGTCTGGAATAGCGGACCGCTCTGGGGCTATTCGCTGGCCTGGAGGCCCCTGATTTCTGAGCATTGCCCTGGGACGCGGCCATTTTTAGGCGGGACCCATGGAGTTTTGGGGGGGGGGACGCAACCATTTTTGACCGGTCCTGCTCTATGGCTGCTACAAGTGTGATCTCAGACTGTCTGCAGCGAAAAGAAATCGTCGAAGATTTTGTGGCCTACGTCGTTGAGGCGGCTTTGCAGGTTGTCTAGGAACTCGTGCATGCCTGCTTGCACCACTTCGTCGATGGTGGTGTAATCCAATTCTGAGCGCAGTCGACCCAGGGTTCGCTGGCTGCTGGTGCGCCAGGTGCCGGTGACGGTGCCGGCGATGTTATGCAGCGACTCTTCTGCTTGCAACAGACAAAATTGAATCGAGCGGGGAAATTCGCGGTTGAGAATCAAGAACTTGGTGACGCCGATGGGGGTGATGCGATACTGGCACTTGCGGTACATCTCGTAGGCACTGGCGGATTTCAGCAGGGCAATCCACTGCAGGTCATCGAGGGGAGAGCCGACGTCGCTGACTTCCGGCAGCAGAATGAAGTATTTGACGTCTAGGATGCGGGCGGTCTTGTCGGCCCGTTCTAGCAATCGTCCTAATTGGCCGAAGTGCCAACCTTCGTTGTGGGCCATGGTGGCGTCCATTACCCCGGCAAAGAGATGGCTAGCCATTTTGACTTCCGGGAAGAAGCTGTGCAAATCCGAGAGGGAGCCGTTGTCGGCGGCCTCTTTCACCATCAGATAAAAGGCATTCACCTGCTCCCACATTTCTGAGGAGATGATCTCACGGACCGAGCGGGCGTTTTCTCGGGCCGCCCGTAGGCAAGAAATGACCGAGTTGGGATAGCTGCGGTCGAAGGTGAGAAAGCGCAGCACATTGTCGGCGGTGGCCTCGCCATAGCGTTCCTTGAAAATCTTTTGGTCGCCGGTGATCACCACCAGGGGGTCCCATTGCTGTTGCATGCCGATGGGGGCGTCCATCAGCAAATTGAGATTAACGTCGACAAAGCGGGCCACGTTTTCGGCCCGTTCTACATAGCGGTTCATCCAGTAGATGGAATCGGCGACTCGGCTGAGCATGGCTTAGAGATTGAGTGCAATCGGTGACGTGGGCGGAATCCGGGGGGTATATTCTGCGGTGGAAGTAATGCCTCTATTGACTAGCGCGGCAAGGCTGCACTTATCGGGATTTTCCTTTCTGCCTTGCCTTCTACCTTTCGTAACTAAGTGGCCCCCTGTGCGGTCGGCTTAGCCTTTGGCGGCTTTCAGGACCCAGGTATCTTTGCTGCCGCCTCCCTGGGAGGAGTTGACCACTAGGGAGCCCCGGCGCAGCGCTACCCGGGTCAGACCGCCCGGGTTGACGTAGATATCTTTGCCATAGACGATGTAGGGGCGCAGATCCACGTGGCAGCCTTGGAACTGGTCGCTTACCAGGGTCGGCACCCGCGATAGGCAGAGGGTGGGCTGGGCGATATAGCCGCGAGGATGGGCTTGAATGCGACGGGCAAATTCTTCGCGCTCCTCGGGGCTGGCTTGGGGCCCCACCAACATGCCATAGCCACCGGAGGCGTTGGTGGCTTTCACCACCAGTTGGTCAATCTGGCTGAGGACGTGATGCTGTTGTTTGGGCTCTTCGCACAGATAGGTGGGCACGTTGGGAATGATTTGCTCTTCGCCTAGGTAGTAGCGCACCATCTCGGGTACGTAGGCATAGACCAATTTATCGTCGGCGACGCCGGTGCCGGGAGCATTTGCGATCGCAACCCGGCCATGGCGATAGACCTCCATCAGTCCCGGCACCCCCAGCAGCGAATCCGAGCGCAACACCCTCGGATCGAGAAACTCATCATCGATGCGTCGGTAGATCACATCCACCCGCTGCAGACCCTTAGTGGTGCGCATCTGCAAATAGCCATCGGCCACCACCAGATCTCGCCCTTCTACCAATTCCGCCCCCATCTGCTGCGCCAAGAACGAATGCTCAAAATAGGCCGAATTGTAGATTCCTGGCGTCAACACAACGACCCGCGGATCCGACAATGTCGGCGGCGCCAGGTTCAGTAACGCATCCAACAACTGGCTGGCATAGTCATCCACCGGTTCGATATCCATGGCGGCAAACAACTGGGGAAAGCTACTCTTCATCACCCGCCGGTTCTCTAACACATAGGACACCCCCGACGGACAGCGCAGATTATCCTCCAACACATACCAGCGACCATCCCGATCCCGCACCAGATCGGTGCCGGTGACATGGCACCAGACATCATGGGGAGGGTCGAGACCCAGACATTGAGTTAAATAACCCGGCGCCGACTCAATGGCATGACTGGGAATGACCCCATCCTGGATGATCTTTTGATCGTGATAGATGTCATGCACGAAGCAGTTGAGTGCCTCCACCCGTTGCTTCAATCCCCGTTGCAGCCAGGCCCATTCTTGATCAGGCACGATGCGGGGAATCACATCGAAGGGAAAAATTCGCTCCGTTCCCTGGCTATCACTGTAGACATTGAAGGTCACCCCCAACTTAAACAGGGTATTTTGAGCAGCCTGCTGCCGTTGTTTCAATTCCTCGAGCGAGAGGCCATTGATCCGCTTCACTAACAGCTCAGCTTCGGGGCGGGGCTGTTCTTTCGCTAAGAACAACTCGTCATAAAAATCCCCTGGTTCGTAGACATCTAATAACACGGGCAGCGTCTCCCCCAGGTTCTGCGATGGGCAACAATGCCTTACTGATATAGGCGTTAGCTGTCCCCATAGACTGTAGCTCCTGTTACAATTCAGGACCGAGTCCTAGAGTGAGTTTGTAGTGCAAGCTTGAGTCTGCGCCAACGGAATACCGCTTACCCCCCTAACCGCCTGGAAGGGTTTGTCGTTCAGGAGCGGTGGATTACGATCAGGCCACACTTAAATGTCCCGGGTCAAAGTGCTCACCCGAGGGGATTTCGTTCCCCTCGGACTCCGACGACCAGGGCGAACCGCTTGTGGTGTTCGCAAAGCGGCTCCGCTCGTAGTGAGCGAAGTCGAACTGCAGGAGCAACGCAGTCGAACTACCGCCCTGGACCCCGCGGAAAAGATGGTCGATCAGCCGTTGTAGATCGCGTCGCATCGGCAGGGACGCAATGGACCTTTCTGCTTCCTCCTTCCCCCTTCATCCTTCATCCTTCCCCCTTTCCCCTTTCCGTTCTCCCTTCGACTACGCTCAGGGCAAGCCATCCTCCGTTTTCCCACCACCCCATCCACCTATCTCTCTAACCCCTAGCCTGCCATAGCCGCCTTCCAGAAAAAGTACACCGCCATCAGCCCCAGGAGTAGGCGAAACATGTGACTGACCACGCGCTCGGGCAACTTCGGCAAAAAGCGAGTGCTGATCTGGGCTCCGGCCAGACCACCAACCCCCAGGAGCAAGCCGGTTTCAAACTGCACGTTGCCGCTGATGGCATGCCAACCACAGGCGGCCAGGGCAATGATCACAATCGCCCCCAAACTCGTCTGCACCGCCAGTTTAATCGGCTCCCCCAGCAATACAATCTGCAAGGGCACCATGACCACTCCGCCGCCCACCCCAAAGAGCCCCGCTAAGAAGCCGGCGAGGCTACCAATCATCAACCGTGATACTACCGGCCGCTGTTGCCAGCCAGGCCGCTCTGGCTCCAGGGTCGTCCCCCGGGCAACCACAGTGGAAACCTGCCCCCCATAATGGGCCACCACCTGCTTACGCAGCCCCACCAGGTAGATATTGAGCAGCAGAAACAGGCCAAAAACCGCCAGCAGCCCATACTCGGGAAACAGATTAGCCAATTCCTGGCCCACCCAAGCCGTAAAGAGGGCCGGCAGCCCCAGCCAGCAAACCCGCCACAGATTCAAGTAGCCCATGCGCCAGTTCTGCAGACTGCCCTGAGACAGGGACGTGACGACAATGGCCAGACTGCTGGAGGCCACCGCCTGCACAGCTGGTACCCCCAGGGCCACCATAATCGGCACCAGCACCGTCCCCCCGCCAATGCCCAAGAACCCGGCTAGGATACCGGCAACCACTCCAGCCCCCAGCAGCACCAACAGACCTGAGTCCATTGGCTAGCTCAGCACCCACTGCACCAGGGTGCGCACACCATAGCCCGTCGCTCCCGGAGGGTGGTAGGGTCCTTCTTTTTCACTCCACACCGGCCCAGCAATGTCTAAATGGGCCCAGTTGGTGTCTTTGACGAATTGCTTCAAGAACAGGGCGGCAGTAATGGAGCCGCCGGGACGAGGGCCGGTATTTTTCATGTCGGCCACCACCGATTTCATGCCTTCGAAGTATTTTTCCTCGAGGGGCATGCGCCAGAGCTTTTCCCCGGCAGTTTCTGCTGCCTGGCTCAACGCCTGAGCCAGATCATCGTAGGGACTGAACAGGCTGCCAATGTCATCTCCTAGGGCGATGATACTGGCTCCGGTCAGGGTGGCCAGATCCACCATGGCGTCGAGTCCCAACTTCTCGGCAAAGACCAGGGCATCGGCCAGGGTCAACCGGCCCTCGGCATCGGTGTTATTGACTTCGATGGTTTTGCCGTTGGAGGCGGTCAAAATATCTCCTGGGCGCAGGGCATGGCCGCTAATCATGTTCTCGGTGGCGGCACTGATGAAGTGCACTTCCACATCTGGCTGCAACTCACCGATGGTCTTGGCGGTGCCAAAGGTGGCGGCGGCACCGCCCATGTCGATCTTCATGGTCTCGATGCCACTGCCGGACACCTTCAAATTGAGGCCCCCGGAGTCGAAGGTGAGGCCCTTGCCGATGATGGCCAGCTTCCGGCGCGGCGTGCCGTTGGGGCGATAGGTCAGGTGGATAAACTTGGGCGGCAGATCTGAGGCTTGCGCCACGCCGAGATAGGCTCCCATGCCTAATTTTTCACAGTCTTCTCGCTCCAGCACCTCTAACTCCATGCCATAGGTGCTGGCAATCTCGGCGGCGGTTTCGGCCAGCTTGGCCGGGGTGACCACGTTAGGCGGGGCCGAGACCAAATCGCGGGCTAAAATTACCCCGTGACAAACCGCCCAGGCGGTTTGGATGGCCGCCTCTTGCCCTGGTAGCTCCAGCAAAGACACCTGCTCTAGGGGTTTGCTTTGGGTATCGGATTCGGATTTGAAGCGCGTGTCTTCGTAGAGAGCCAGGATGATGCCTTCGGCCATGGCTTGGGCGGCCATGGCTGGGTCAACACTGCCCCAGGGTAAACTCAGCCCTAGCTGGCCACTCTTCTCGGCCTTGGCCAGACGGGCGGCACTGGCCGCTGCCCGCCGCAGGGACTCTGAGGTCACCGTGTCGGCAGCCCCAAGCCCGACGAGTCCTAGTTTGCGGACGGTACTGCCCACCCGAGTGCTAGCCGTATCGCCGACTTTCCCCTTGAAGTCCACTTCATCGACGAGTTCTTGGATCAGGCCGCTCACTCGGCCGTCAAGCTCTGCTAAACGACCCGACAGGGGCAAATCTGCTTCGGTGAGGCCGATGGCTAGACAGTCACCGGACCAGGTTAAACACGATTGATCTGAGGCGTAAAACTCCATGGTTGTCCTACTAAATTGGTGAGCTGATAGGGCTTAGCATTGCTTCGATTGGATCACAGGACGGTGGCTGGGGCAATGGTGCCACCCAATCCTGCAAAAGTTTGCTAGAACTCTTATCAGGTTTACTGTATACCGTGTCCCGTGTTTCGACAGATCAAGGCTAAGGTCCCTCTGCTAGCTATGGTAGGTGTCGGTGCCCTGTCTTTGGGCATGGCCATGGCATTGCTGTCATCGTTAGGATGGCGGCGCTGGCGTCCCGATATCCTAGGCCTGCCCTAGAACAGGTCGCTGAGACCGAGTCCACGGCAGTGCTGACATTGGCTGCACTGGCCCCGCAGCAGCGGTCGGCTCGTCTGCAGGCTATGGCCCAGGCCCCACCCTCTCTCAACCAATATCGGGCTCGCTACCTGTTGGCGGTGGATTTGGTCGCCCAGGGCAAGGCATTGCAAGCCCTGGAATGGCTGCAGGAGCTAGAGCAAGGGTATCCGGTGCTGGCTCCCTATGTGCTGCAGACAAGGGCCCAGGACCCAAATGGCGGCCGGTCAATCTGAGGCCGCGATCGCAACCTGGCAACAGTTACGGCAGACCTATGGGGACGATCCGGCAGCGGCAGCAGCCCTCTACCAGCTGGGGCAGCATGATCAGCGCTACCTAGACCAGCTGTTGCAGCGGTTTCCGGCCCACCCCCGCAGCGTCGAGGTGGCCCTAGCGCGATTATCAACGGCTTCCGCTCCAGAGCAGATCCGCTCCCTGTTGCTGTTGGTGGCCCGCCATGGGCTCCATCATGCTGAGGCCGAGGCCGTTCTGAAGCGATTGGTGACCGAGTACGGCGCCTCTCTCCGCCCGGAAGACTGGCAAGCCATTGGCTTTGGCTATTGGAAAAAAGATATCTATGGCCAGGCGGGGCCTGCCTATGCCAAGGCCCCAGCCACGCCCCAAACCCTCTATCGCGCCGCCCGGGGATTGCAGATCGGGCAGCGCCGTGACGCTGCGATCGCAACCTACCGTCGCCTGGCCCAGGCCTTCCCTAAAGCACCAGAGACGGCCCAGGGACTCTTGCATCTGGCCACGCTGGTCCCGGCCCAAGACGCCCTGACCATCCTCGACCAGGTGATTCAACGCTTTCCCCAGCGAGCCGCCGAGGCCCTATCCCGGCGAGCCGACCGTCTGGAAGCATTGAACAGCCCCACCTCGGCTGCCCAGGCCCGCCAGTCCCTGTTGAGTCAATACCCGGAGGCAGAGGCCACCATCGAGTTGCGCCTCAACCGCGCCCGGGCGGCTGCCGCCCAGCAAAACTGGCAAGCTGCCATCGACTGGGTCGCCCCTATTTCTCAAGCTGACCTCACCACTGAGGCCGCCGCCGAGGCCATCTTCTGGCAGGGGAAATGGACCTTAAAAGCGGGCCGGAGTGACCAAGCCCAGCAGCTATTCGAGCAAGTCCTGCAAGCGCACCCCGACTCTTACTTTGCCTGGCGCGCGGCCGTAGCCCTGGGCTGGAACGTCGGTGACTTCACTACCCTGCGACACCAGCAGCCCTCGGTCACAGCGCCACCCCAGCGGGGGCCTCTCCCAGCCGGGTCTGCCGCCTTAGAGGAACTCTACCGGCTGGGCCAAGATCGCCTGGCCTGGAACCGCTGGCAAGTAGAGGTCGCCGACCCACAGCAGCTCACGGTCGATGAGCAGTTCACTGACGGTCTGATGCGGCTGGGCACTGGCGATCACCTCGATGGGATTTACCAACTCACTAGCCTGGCTAACCGAGACGACTCCCAGGCCCGAGTGCAGCAGTTGCAGCAAGCCCCCGACTACTGGCACGGCCTCTATCCGCTGCTATTTAGCAACTTGATCACCCATTGGTCCCAGCAGCGCCAGCTCAATCCCCTCCTGGTCACCGCCTTAATTCGGCAAGAATCGCGGTTTGAGCCCCAGATCCGCTCCGTCGCCGGGGCCGTGGGGCTAATGCAGGTGATGCCGGCCACCGCCGACTGGATTCGCGGTCAGATTGGCCTCAACGACTATCGCCTCGACCATCCCGAGGACAATGTCAAACTCGGCACCTGGTATCTGGACTACACCCACCGAGAGTATGACAATCACTCTTTGTTTGCGGTAGCTAGCTACAATGCCGGTCCCGGCAACGTGGCCCGTTGGCTCCGTCGGGGCGGCTTCCGAGATGCCGATGAGTTTGCCGAACAAATTCCCTTCGCCGAAACTAAGGGCTATGTCGAGGCTGTCTTCGGCGGCTATTGGAACTATCTCAGGCTCCATGACCCAGCAATAGCCCGTCTGCCAGGGATAAATGCCGTAGCCGACTCCTCGTCTGGGCTAATTTCCCACTACAATACTCACCGTTAGGGTAATGATGCGCATCCCCGGATTCAGCGAGGTACTGTGGCCAAGTTAGTCCCGGCTCAAGTCGAGCAACTGCGAGAGATTGGTGCCTACCTACGTCAGCTGCGGCAACAACAAGGCCGCACCCTGGAAGAGGTGGCCACTCAAATTTTTATTCGACCGGCTTTACTACATGCCCTAGAAGACGCCAATGCCGAGCTGTTACCAGAACCCGTCTTTGTGCAGGGGTTTATTCGGCGCTATGGTGATGCCCTGGGAATCAACGGCATTGAGGTGGCCAGCCAGTTCTCAGTCACCCCAGTCGCCGTATTACCAGACCCTGCGGCGGCAGAGGCTGACGGTGGCAATGGCATCGTCGATAAGCAAACGCAGCATGGCTTGAAGGTGTTGTCTAAGGCTGATCCCCAACCAACATTGACGCGAACTAAGCTAGCCTGGCTGGGGGGAGGGATAGTTGCGATCGCAGCCATAGCAGGAATCTGGGGATTGACCAGAGCTGGATGGCAGTGGCCCAGTAATTGGAGCGTGTCCTTACCCGAGCCGAGTCTTCCCGACCCGTCCTCTGAGACTGCCAGTGAGCCACCGGAGCCAACCTCTCCAGACCCGGCAGACTCAGTCACCATCTCTCCGGCTGAGGAAACCCCGGCCGAGGACCCCACGGCTGCTCCCGTGACCGTTCAGGTGGAATTAACCGCTCCCTCTTGGATGCGAGTCACCGTGGATGGCGAAACCATCTTCGAGGGGATCATGGGAAGTGGCGAGCAAGAAACCTGGAGTGGCGACCGTGAAGTGAAGCTAGTGGCCGGCAATGCCGGTGGTATCGAGCTTTCCCTCAATGGCAGTGAGCCCATGCCCTTAGGCGATAGCGGTGATGTCACTACCCTGACCCTGACGCCCACCACCGATCTCAACAGCCTGCGTTAGTAGGTGATCCGGTCAGTGGCTGCGGGCTGCAGTCCCCTATCGTTACAATGATTAGCACCTATTTCCTGACCCTTGTGCCCCAGATGCTCGCCCTATGACTCCGCCCCCTGAGCTAGAGACGGTCGAAGACCGCCCTGCCACTGTCGATCAAGCCCCCAATACCTCTCAGGACAGCGATTGGGACGGTCCCCCTGACGACGTCGAAATGTCCTTGTTCGATCACCTGGAGGAATTACGCCTGCGTATTTTCCTCTCGCTCATCGCTGTACTGGTGGGGATTATCGGCTGTTTTTTTCAAGTCAACCGCATCGTAGAGCTGTTAGAAGTTCCTGCCAAAGGCGCTAAGTTCCTGCAGCTCTCCCCAGGGGAATACTTCTTCGTTTCCCTTAAGGTGGCTGGCTATAGTGGCCTGCTGATAGCGAGTCCCTTCATCCTCTATCAGATCATCATGTTCGTGTTGCCAGGGCTGACCCGTCGAGAGCGGAAGCTACTAGGACCCATCGTGTTAGGCTCCAGTATTTTATTCTTTGCTGGCTTAGTCTTTGCCTACATTGCACTGATTCCAGCCGCCCTAAACTTCTTTATTAGCTATGGCGCTGACGTCGTCGAACAACTGTGGTCTATTGATCGTTACTTTGAATTTGTCCTGTTGTTGCTATTCAGCACCGGTCTAGCGTTCCAGATTCCGGTGATTCAAGTACTTCTAGGGCTCTTGGGCATTGCCTCCTCCGACCGCATGTTATCGGGATGGCGCTATGTTCTCTTAGGGGCTGCCATTCTGGGCGCCATCTTAACTCCCTCTACCGATCCAATTACCCAAAGTCTTCTGGGTGGAGCCGTGCTGATCTTATACTTCAGTGGCATCGGCATGGTCAAAGCCATCGGTCGATAATAGGGCTTTCCCAGAGGCAATCCTCGAGTAAAACGCCAGCAGGATAACTATGAGGCCATGTAACAAAACCCAGGGAGCCTAGAACATCTTTCCTATAATTGAGATAGCAAGACGCTTATGCTCTTCAGAGGTCATAGTCAATGTTGACTATGGCTAGACGGATTTCTTTAGCTGTCTAATTAGCTGTCTAATTAGTAACCTCGACTAGCATTTTGAGGCGTCGCTAGAGGTCCGATTTGACGCACACTGCCCCATAGGAGAGGCTCAACCATGTTCCAGAGAATTCTGGTTGCGCTCGACAATTCCGCTTTGCGGAGCACGGTATTTGACCAAGCCCTATCCTTCGCAGAAAGCACGCAAGCTCAACTCATGCTACTGCATGTATTATCGGCTTACGACGATAGCAGTCCCGGCTTACCGGTACGGTCTTACCATGCGTATTATCCCGTCCTAGACAGCACTGCTTGGGAAAGTTATCAAAGAGAATGGACCGTCTACGAAGAAGCAGGCCTAGAGAAACTGCGACAGGAAGCGGCCCGGGCCCGTGAACGCAATATCGACACTGAGTTCACCCAATCAGCCGGGGAACCAACTCAGGTAATTTGTGATTTGGCGCGCACCTGGAATGCTGATTTAATCGTAATCGGTAGCCGGGGCCGTCGTGGCTTGACAGAACTGCTGCTAGGGAGTGTCAGCAACTATGTGACCCACCACGCTCCCTGCTCAGTCCTCGTAGTTCATGGCGGCCAAACCGTTGCTGCCGATAACTCCGAGGAAGCAGTGACGACGACAGCTTAGCTAGAGCAACCAAGGCAAACCTCACACCTAGAGATATCCTCCCCCAACCTACCCTGGAGGAGGATATCGTCGAGCGCCTTTCCCTAAGCAGCAGCAAAGCAACCAGCACCTCTGGGCTCAGCGTGTGGCATTGAGCAGTAATATGCCATCTCTATCACTGGGACTGCAGTTGGTCTTTAGGCGGCGTCATCCCGCTCGATATAGAGAAATAGAAATGCCATTGCAGTGGCAGGGAACACAAGACCTACTAACGGAACCATCACGGACGGCAAAAAGGAAGCAGCCATGGCCTATCTCCACAAAATTATACAGTTAAAGAATAGACTACTGTGAATTGTCGCCGAATGCTGCATTTTGTTTACACTTTGCGATTTCAGAGTACCTAAGCCTCTGACTGGTAGTGCTTGCAGATATGCAGGCAGTTACGATGATCTGCCATGCGCTGATAGGTCATTTGGTCTGCAATCAGATGGATGATTCGCAGGCCCCGCCCCCCCTCGGAATCATGGTTAGTTGTGCGTAGCTTTCGGGCCAACATGGCCATCAGATCAAATCCTGGCCCTGAATCCCAGATATAAATATCGACCGTGGTTTGGGATATGGTGACCTCGATATCAATCGGGGTGTTCTCGGGTAACCCTTGATGGGCGTGGCGCACAGCATTGGTAAAGCCCTCAATCAAGGCCAACTGACACTGCAACCAGATAGTATGGGGCAACGATAGCTCTTGGAATTGGTCAAACCAAACTAAGACTGTATTTAGGGCCTTAGGATCGCTCTGGGTGCGAATATCCCGCTTTTGCAACAGCATTACTACCTGAGCTACTCGCTATGGTTAACTATGCCCCATCAGTGCGACGGTTGGATCCCGTCGGGGTCATGCCAGGGTGATCACCAGGGGTGGGGATGGTTGACTCAACAGTAACCGATAGGGCGGCAGCTACTGCGGCTAAGCAGCGGGAATCACTGACCATCCAAGTATGTCCTAGCACAGGTAGGCTGATGGTTTGACCTACGGGCACCACAGAACTCTGGGCCGGTAGAATCATCAAATCGAAGGGGGTCCAGAGGGTAGTCATGGCTACATGGGCCAGGCAATGCAGGTCCCGGTTGAGCTCTTGTAGGAAGCGACTATGGGGTCTTAATTGTTTTGCTCCTCTATTCCAGCGCAAATAGGCGAGGTAGGAGCCTTGGTTAGGCGGCGACAGCGCCACAAATCGTTGCACCCGAGTCAGCCCGCCTAGCCGCTGTAAGTAGTAGCGCCCCACGATGCCTCCCATGCTAAAGCCCAGCAGATCAAAGGGTTGCTGGGGAGGAAGCTGATGCGTGACGTAATCAGCCAGTTGCTGGGCCAATTGCTCTAGTCCCCTATCACCGTTATTGGGGACCAAATCGAATCGATGAAGCGGCCAACCCCGGGCTTCCAAATAGGCTGCCATGGAATCGAAGATGGCTTGGGTATCGTCGATTCCGTGAATCAGAATGACCGGATTCTTGCCCATGGGTACAACTGTGAAAACGATGGCATGAATCCAGGATGCCCCATGGGTTACTCCTCAGTGACGTAACTTGAGCCAGTGGTTGAACTGGCTAAGACTGGCGGCTCTCTAGGCGAAACAGAAAAACCATCAGGGCCACGATCCCGAGCTGCAGCAGAAAGTTGGGCAAGGCCGCGTAGACCTCTCGCCCAGCCAAGATCTGAGTCAAAAAAATCACAGCTCCAATGGCACCAGAGGCCCCCACGGCACCATAGACGAACTTACGCAGCCCTCGGTAAGGTGCTTTAACCTCGGCCATGAGCCGGGCATATTTTTCATCACTCATGCCAGGGGGTTTGGTCGGGCGATCAGCCATGGCAGATCTCTGGACGACACCTTTCCATTGTGACAGGTCCAGTTCCCCAGCCCAGATAAGCTCGCTAAATTCCTAATTTGCCCAGCAACTTTCCCTCCATGACTCCGGACAACCGCAGGGATCTGGGGTAAACTAACTCACTAGTACATATATAGTACATTTGATCTGTCTCTATGGTTCTTTCCCTCAATGACCGGCAATTGCTGGAAGGCCTGAAGCATCTTATTGCCCAGCATGGCTATTCGCCCACCATTCGTGAGCTGGAGACGCATTTGGGGATATCCTCACGCTCGGCGCTTCAGAATACCCTAGAGCGGCTACGGCAGCAGGGATGTCTTACCTGGCAGCTGGGGCGAGCCCGCACCTACCAATTACTCGCAGCAAATCTACCGTTGCAGGGCACCATCCAAGCCGGCTATCTGGTAGAGCATCCCACCGATACCCTGGAATATGTCTGGGTTCTGCCGGAGCACCCAGGGCAGCGCTACTTAGCTCAAGATTATGCCCTCAAGGTTTGTGGCGATAGCATGATTGACTTACAGATTTGCCAAGGGGATTTGGTGGTGATGCGGCCGACCAATGATCTGTGGAGCATAAAGGCGGGGCAGGTGGCAGCAGTCTGGATCGAGGGGGAAGGAGCCACTCTGAAACGCCTATATTACCGAGAAGGCGATGCCTCAGTGATTCTAGAGTCAGGGAATCAGCATTGTCCCCGGCGTCAACTGTCCCGACATCAGATCGGCTTGCTAGGGGTATTAGTCAGTTCTCCTCAGAATTACTGGTATTCTGACCGTGGCTAGGGGACAGCACCCCAGCAAAAGGAACATTGCCGTCAATTTGCCAGCGTTGTCCATCGTGGCGTAGCAGGGTGAGGTGGGACGCGACAAACTCTGCCTGGAAGGAACGCTGCCGAAACTCAGGCCAGGCCTGTCGAAAGGCCTTGGGTGTGAGATCGCGAAAGCCCACGGTCAGATGAGGTGTGAAGGCGCGTCGTTTGGATTTCTCGTCGCTAATACCTAGCCGCTCGGCTAATGCCTGCATCACTGCTGGCTGACTGGCCATGAGTGCCGGGGTCTTAGCCACATGAATAAAAATCACCCGGGGCGGGAAGGCCCCAAACCCGGATAGCTGGATGGGAATCGGAGCATGCTCTTGGGCAATGGCACTGAGATGCTCCAGGAGAGACTCGTACCGATTCAAAGGCCAGCGAAAGGGAGGCTGTAGGGTAATGTGGGGTGGTGACCTCAGGGCCGCTCGACTCTGGTAGCGATCGCATATCTCCTGTTTGATGGCCGTTATCTGCTCCTGCAACGGCAGTGGTGGCAGCAGGGCAATAAACCATCGCGGGGTATCGTCGGGCTGCGGGGAATTCTGGATTGGGGGCTGGTGTTCCATGTTGGTGGTAGGAGAATCTGGTTTACCCTAGATCTGCTGGTGACGAATAGCGCCCGCTAGGTCTACAGAAAGCCTGAGCTTATCCACAGAGGGGACCACATGCCTTGGTTCGTCAAAATCGAGCGGGGAATTGTCAATAAAGCCATCTTTGATCAGCACGTTCCGGCTCATATGGCCTATGTTAAGGATCTAGTTGCCAAGGGTCATCAGGCCCGCAGTGGCTATTGGGCCGAGCGCGGCGGTGGCATGCTCTTGTTTCAGGCCGAGTCTCTCGAGGATGCTGAGGCAATCGTTGCCGCTGACCCCCTAATTGCCAACCACTGTGTCGAGTATGAACTGCACCAGTGGTGCATTGTCGTCGAGTAAGAACAGCCATGGCAGACCCCAGTAGCGGCTATAAAGTCATTAGCGATAATCGCCAGGCCCGTTACCACTATGAAATCCTGGAGAGCTATGAGGCCGGCATTGCCCTCACCGGGACTGAGGTGAAATCGATCCGGGCCGGCAAGGTGAACCTGCGGGATGGCTTTGCCCAGATCCGCGATGGGGAGGTCTGGCTGCACAATGTTCATATTTCTCCCCACAGTGGCACGAATCCGGCCTACAATCACGAGCCCCGCCGCAGCCGTAAGTTGCTCTTGCATGGCTATGAGATTCGCAAGCTCATTGGCAAGGTGGAGCAAAAGGGGCTGACCCTAGTGCCCTTGAAGATGTACCTGAAGCGAGGCATGGTCAAAGTCAACCTGGCTCTGGTGCGCGGTAAAAAACTCCACGACAAGCGGGAGACTCTGAAGCGCAAGCAGGCCAAGCGTGAGATTGAACGGGCGCTAAAGGGCAATTACTAATCGACTACTAATATCGACTACTCATCGACTACTCATCAAAGGCTGCTGTTTCCCGATCTAGGGCAGCCACCACCTGGTCGTAGATGGCCCCGGCAGCGGCGGGGGTATTGCCGATGCAGGTAATGCCCAGCTTGCCGTATTCCGAGAGGCACCCCATGAGGTGAAAGGCGGCCCCAGTGCCGTAACTGGAATTGAAATGCAGCCGATGACTGATGATGATATCCATCAAGTCACTCGGGAGCAGGCCTCGATAGGCAGGCTTTTGTAGGTTATCGGAGGCGCGGTAAAATTTGGGCTGGCCGTTGCGGGTGTAGAACATACCGTCCTCTGGCTCGTAGCGCCCCTCGACCAATAGCTTTAGGGCCATGAAGGGGTGGGTGGTGCCGCCCTTTCGCAGGTTGATTTCGATGGCCTGCAGTTGCCAGGGTTGGGGACTACCGGGGGGTTGGCGTACGGCAATGAAGTCGACCCCATAGCGCTCTAGGGCTCCTTTAGCAGCCAGGGCTTGACCGATGCGTCGTCCCATTTCCTGGAGTTCCAGGCGGTAGTCGGCGTCGGCAGGAAAGGTGCAGCCCAAGAAGATCTGGCCATCGGGACCGCCTAAGACTTGATCGTGGGTAGAGAGGATCTCGACCTCGGCCTGGGGAGTAATGCGCCCCTGCACACTGGGGGAGCGTTTGCTGTCACCTTCGATGAAGGCCTCTGCGATCGCACCTAACTCCCGCACCTTGGTGTAGAAATGCGCCCAAGTCTCGATGGGGCATTGAAATCGCAGCTGGCTAAAGGCCTGTTGCAGCGCCTCCACCCGCTCCCGCCGGGAGGCTTCCCCTGGGGCGACTGCGGCCAACGGCGCCAACTCTAGCAGGGCATTGCCTTCCCCCGAGAAGCCCTGGTTGAGTTTGATCACAATCCGCCGGAGGTGGGGCTGCCGCTGCCACAGATCGGCGGTGACCTCAGCCAAGTCTGCCTGAGTCCACACCAATTCACTGCCATCGGGATGGGGAATGCCACATTCGGCGAAGATCTCTCGGCTACCGCTCTTAGTGCCCCAGTAGAGCAGATCAGGATCTAGGGCCAAGAGGGGGATGCCTAGGGCTAAGGAGAGATCTCGCTCCAGAGAGGTGGAGTTGAAGCACACCATGTAAGCCTGATCGGGATCTAGACTCTTGCGGATCTGAGCCAGCAGCCGCGGCCGTTCCAGCAGCTTTTGGGTGAGGGGTTTTTTGGAGGAATCGTAGGTGGAGAAGAGCTGCAGCCGATCCCGGGCATGGGCACTGGGAATCCCGGGCAATAGCTCTAGATAGTAATCGATGATGCTGGGATGCAAGGGCTGCGAGGTGACATAGGTCAGTCGCGTCTGGGGATTGCGCAGCCGAATCAGCGCGAACAGCAGCCGCTCTTCATAGTGGTGCACCCCAGCGATTTTCTCGAGTTCTTGTTGGTCTAAGCTGAGGGATGGCACCACCAGAATCTGGCGTTCCTGCAGATCAAATTCATCAATGGGCCGCCAGCGACTGCTGAGTTGGGCCTGCAGGCGGCGAAATTCTGATTCCTGAGTCACCAATGGCTTCGGCGATACATTAATGACCATGGCTGCTAGCACCTTCTAACGCTGTGGTGGATGGCGAAATCCCTAGCAGGAATCTGGTTCGAGTATAGGCGATGGTCAAAGACCTACCCCCCTGCCACTGGGATTTCGTTCATGATGTCATCACGCTGCACCCCACCTGCTGACGGATATCTTCATGAGTCTATCCTAGGCCGGTGGGGTGATGACAGCCGGTGAAGACGGTCACCTTCTGAAGCTTCAACTTAGAGGATCCCGCTTCCGGGAAGTCTCGCCTCTTTCTGCTAGCCCAATTCTATGGCTACCGTCCTCGGCTCGGGGCGATGCTCCCCCAGCTAGCGTAGATGTATTGAGTATTACAATCTTCGCGGTCAAATCACCTCACCATCAGGAGAAAGCCATGCCCACACCGCCACTGCAGGCAAGAGGGGACTCACTCTGGGAGGGCTGATGACACCATGCGAATCCTATTGGTTGAAGATGATCATCACCTAGCGGCCTCCTTATCGGAAGCCCTTGAGGCCCAGCGTTATACCGTGGATGTGGCCCATGATGGTGATATCGCCTGGCAGCAAATGACCCTGTTGTCCTATGACTTGATGCTGATGGATATTACCCTGCCCCAGGTGGATGGCTTGACCCTGTGTCAACGGTTGCGATCGCATGGCGTGGTTTCCCCGGTGCTGATGCTGACCGCCCGCGATACCAGCGGCGATAAAGTAGCCGGTCTTGATGCCGGTGCCGATGCCTACATGGTTAAGCCCTTCGACCTGTCCGAGTTGATTGCTCAAATTCGGGCCCTGCTGCGGCGAGGGCAAATGGCCCCACCCACGACTCTGCAGTGGGAACTCCTGCAGCTTAACCCAACCACCTACGACGTTACCTATCAGGATATCCCCATTCGCCTGACCCCTAAGGAGTTTGCCATTCTAGAACTGCTGCTGCGCCATGGCCGCCGGGTGCTCAGCCGTCACTTCATCCTGGAATCGATCTGGCAATTAGACGATCCCCCCGGCGAAGAAACCGTGAAAGCCCACCTGAAAGCCCTGCGGCAGAAGCTGTGTAAAGCAGGGGCCCCTAAGAACTTTATCGAAACCATGCATGGCTTAGGCTATCGCTTGAATTAGGAGATGGGCATCTTGATAATCCGTCTGCTTGGCCAAGTTACACCACCCTTCTGAGCAACACTGATCTCCAAGTGCCTTTGAAACTACTTTAAAGAAAGTATCAACTTAACCTATGTGCTTATAGCGTGGACTAGCTTAGGGAAATGTGATCTCAAACGCAGTGAAAAATGTCTGATCTGCAAGATACTGCCTTACAGCTACTCCGTACTGCACTAGATAATCCAACAGCTACATTTCGTGACAATCAATGGGAAGCAATTGAACAATTGTTGAATCCAGGGACACGCTTGTTAATGGTGCAACGAACTGGATGGGGAAAGAGTTTAATATATTTCTTAACTACACGTCTCTTACGCAATCGGGGAATGGGGCCAACTCTACTGATATCACCCCTCTTGGCTTTAATGAGAAATCAGATTGCTGCTGCTGAACGCATTGGACTTCAAGCTGTAACCATTAACTCTACCAATCAGAAAACATGGAGGGATATCCAAGAGAAGTTGCTGGCTGGGCAAGCTGATATACTACTAATTTCGCCAGAACGCCTAGCAAATGAAGAATTTCAGGAAGAGATTCTATTGCCGCTGTCTACACAAAATGGCTTATCAGTTTCCCAACTTGAAGGAAAATTAAATCTTTCAAGAGGAAAAATCGAAAAAGTCTTAACCCTATTATCGGTAGAAGCCCCTTCTCCAGTCACAAAAATTAATGGTCACTGGCATTCTACGCCTATTAACTATGAGATAGATCGAGAAAAGGTAGCCAAGCTAACTGAAATCAGAAAACGTGAACAAGCTCGGATGCTAAATTATATCAATACATATAATTGCTTGATATTGTTTTTGGCTGAGGAACTAGATGACAATTCTACAACAGAATGCGGACGCTGCGCTGTATGCTTAGATCAGTCTCTAATTCCAGAAACCTATTCTCTAAAAAAGGCTCAAGATGCCATATCTTTTCTACGTAGAACCGATCATACCATTACCCCACGAAAGCGTTGGCCTGCAGGTAGCTTTATTTCTTATTCATGGAGTGGAAATATTCCAATTACGTTACAAGCTGAGACCGGTCTAGCCTTATCACTCTGGGGAGATGCGGGTTGGGGAAGTTTAGTGAAGCAAGGAAAATATCAAGATAAATGCTTCAATGATCAATTAGTAGATGCTGTAAGTGAATTAATCCAATGCTGGAAGCCTGATCCGTTTCCGACATGGATAACTTGTGTACCTTCGTTAACTCGTCCTGAATTAGTTCCTAACTTTTCAGAACGTTTAGCCCGTAAGTTAAATCTGCCCTTTATATCTTGTGTCAGAAAAATAAGACGTAATCATCCACAAAAAGATATGCAAAATAGTGTTAAACAAGCTCAAAACTTAGATGGGGTATTTGAAATTACTAGCTGGCAAGGAATAAAAGGCCCTGTGTTCTTGGTTGACGACATGGTAGATTCCCGCTGGACATTTACAGTAGTTACCGCTTTATTACATCAATCAGGCAGTGGTAGAGTCTTTCCATTAGCTCTAGCCCTCAACTCGCTTAGTTAGAGAGAATAGATGGCAATACTGACACACATATTACAACCTGACACCCAGGCTATCTTGCTTCTATGCGCGGGGTTCGGTCAGTCGCGTCAAGTAGAGCCAAAGCCCTTGAGCCTCAGTGAGTATAACTCTCTGGCCCAAAAACTCCAACAGCAGCATTTACGTCCTGCCGATTTACTATCCCCAGACGGACAAAGTTGGATTCAAAGCGAAGTTAATGGAAGCCTTAGTCCTCAAAGGATCGTCCATCTGTTAGAACGAGGGGCTATGTTGGCGGTTGCTGTTGAGAACTGGACTAGCAAGGGTTTGTGGATCTTAAGCCGTAGTGATGAGACCTATCCACAGCGACTTAAGCGTAAACTAAAACACTTCTCTCCTCCAATTCTATATGGGGTAGGAAATCTGGCTTTACTATCAAAAGGGGGTTTAGCCGTGGTTGGTTCCCGAAGCATTGATGATGAGGGTCTTGGCTATACCCAAAGAATAGCTGAAAAGTGTGCTGAGCAAGGTATCCAAATCGTATCAGGTGGAGCAAGAGGTGTTGACCAAACCGCTATGCTAGCGTCTATTAACGCTGGAGGGACATCAATAGGGGTCTTGGCAGATAGTTTGATTAAAGCAGTTGTATCAACAAAGTATCGTGAAGGACTTCGCCAAGGACGGGTTGCTCTAGTCTCATCCTATGATCCCTCCGCTGGATTTAATGCTGGTAATGCAATGAACCGAAATAAGTATGTTTATGCATTAGCTGATCATGCTCTTGTCGTAAACTCTTCTTATGAAAAAGGTGGAACTTGGGCCGGAGCTAAGGAAGAATTAAAGAGAGAAAGCCATATCCCTGTTTGGGTTCGGCTAGAAGAAGACGTACCGCAAGGGAATCATCAATTGGTTCAGCTAGGTGCTATACCCTTTCCGATAGAGCCTTGGAATCGTAACATATTAAACTTGCTAGAAGAAGCTAAACAACTTCATCGAGACAAAGCTCAAAAAAATACTTCAGAACAATTAGAGCTAAGCGAAATAAATAATCAAAAAGAACAACTGAGTAATATTGATATTCAGAAAAAAGAGCAACTTAAAAAATTTCCAAAAAATGCATATGAAGCAATTCTACCCTTACTTCTTTATCATTTAAGTGAACCTAAAAAAGATAAAGAAGTTGCTGAATTACTAGATGTTGCCATAGGCCAAGCAAGACTTTGGTTAAAGAAGGCTGTGCAGGAGGATCTTGTTAAAAAGGAGAAATCGAGTTATGCATTGAATCAAAATAATAGTCAATTACAATTGTTGAAATTTAATTCAGTCTCTGCCGACATATAGTGTGGAGCTCTGGAGAATGCCTAACGGGCGTATTTAGTAGTCATGGGAGAAGATAGTGGGCGGATCTCGAACATGCGGGAATAGGGCCTCAAAGGCGTCCAGTCAAACAATCGGAGACGTGGGCCTGATCGTTCTCGAAGAGCCCAACTGGATCGACCTAGGCTTCCGATTCGCGCAACAGTTCTGGGGAAGAGGCTTCGCGACGGAAGTGGCCTCAGTGTAGGGCTAGGCCGCGTTCCAGAGACTCGGTCTCAACAAACTTAGCCTCTCTTCTTGCATCCTGAGAATGGGCCGTCCTTGCGGGTTCTTGAGAAGGCCGAGTTCCGCTTTATGGGGCAACGAGTGGTTCTCGGCATGTTGGTGGTTTGTTTCACCATGCAGTGGTGAGGCGTCGGGTAGGCTGGATCAGTAGCTGTGATCAAAAGAACTGGCATAACAGCTACTCTATTTTGGGCAGCATCACTGTGATGCAAGTCCCCCTCCCGGGCTGGCTGTGCACTGTCAAACACCCGTCCTGCAACTCAACACAGGTTTTCACCACCGCTAAACCTAGGCCCACTCCCGGCACCGATCCCACATTGGCCCCCCGGTAGAAGGCCTTAAATAGATTTTGCTGCGCTGTCAGGGGAATACCAATGCCTTGGTCAATGACTTGGAATTCCAGAATATCTGACTTGGCAGTCACAACCAACCGAATCAGACTGTCAGCAGCGGAGTATTTCACAGCATTGGAGAGCAAGTTGACCAAAATTGAGTGCAGCAGCTTCTTGTCCAAGTAGATCTTGGTATGGATAGCGTTACCCGACAAACTGAGCCGTTGATCTACCTGAGGCTGAATCTGGTCAAACACCTGACGACAAAAGGGGTCCAGCTCCACAATTTCTGGATTGACCTGCAGCTTACCGGCCTCAGCCCGGGTCAGGGTCAAAATATCATCCACTAACTGCCCCATGCGTCGAGCGGCTGCCTGAATGCGGTCAACCGTATTCATCTGTTGCTGAGGCGTGAGGGCATCACGATTAGCACTTAAGGATTGGGCGGAGATACTAATCACACTTAGGGGAGTGCGCAATTCGTGAGAGGCCATGGAAAACAAGCGTAACTTGAGATTACTCAGTTCTCGGGTACGCTCCAGTTCCGACTGCCAGCGAGACAAGTAAATCAGCAAAATCGCCGTCATCAGTAAGCCGATCAGCACCGTGGCCAAGGCCGCCCAAGGGGGAGGGGAATAGGAGGGGGGTAGAAACAACAGGTGCCACTGCCGTTGCCCTACAGCTAGAGTTTGACTGCACTCTAAAGGCGTTGGACAGAGGGAGGTAGAGCGGAGCCAGCCAGACGATTTCCCTTCCGGCTCTGACCATTTCCTAGCCTCATCCCCATCTGGCAATACTGTCTGGGTATCTCCGTCGTAAAACCCCAATAGCTTTTCGTCAGCCCTGGCGGTCTGATCCAAGATCCAGAAATCGATCTCGTGGTCCAAATCAGAGAGGGACTCTTCCACCACATCCGCCACCCGAAACACTCCCAGAATGTAGCCCTTCAGCTGTTGTCGTCGGGCTCTAGGGGTGGTGGCCGGCTGGTGATAAATGGGCAGAAATACCAAAAAGCTGTACTGGTTGTCTGCGGTTTCTTGCACCAGTTGAATACGGCCAGTGGCGGCTAGGGCGCCTGTGTCTCTGGCCTGCTCTAGGGCGATGCGACGGGTGTCGTCGGAGGCCAGATCGTAGCCCAGCGCCACTTCATTGGTTTGCCAGGGCTCTAGGAAGGTGACGGGGACATAGCTGCTGCGCTCTGCCGCCGGACGCAAAATCCCCGTAGCAGAGCGCTCGGTAATGCCTAGCTGCGATGGCCCCGAGGGGCCGGTCTGCGACCATCGCTCCGTCAGGGTTTGCAGCCACGCTTCATAGGCCGCGCGATCGCCATGGAGCACTAACGGCGCCCATTCCAGGGCCTGAATGCCGGGATAGGTCTGCACCGCCCGCTGCACGAATCGACTAAAGGCTTCGTCGGTGATGTCATTGGCATTGGCGGCATAAAAATCGCCGATAGCCAGCAACAACTCGTTATAGCGATTGGTAGTGCGCTGTAAGGCCGTGGTCAGGTTGCCGATTTGCCGTTGAAACTCTCCCTGCCGAGACAACTGTTCCCAACGACTGACCCATGTCGTCGCCATCATGGTGGGTTCCAAACCCAAAGCCAAGATGAATCCGGCAGGGAAATAGCGGTGCAGGGAAGGCATTGGAGGCCAGTAAGAAATCCAATTAAGAATGCCTATTGTCACACAGGTTTTGTCAGCAAGAAAGGCAAGATCTGAGCTTTAAAATCTACAAGGCAGATCTTCCCATTTTCTTCCCGTTTTCTTTCCGAAATTTTGCTGCAGCTACTAGTAAGGTGATTCCTAACTTTCAGACAAAGACGAGACTGGCTTTTCTTAAAGTGTAGCGATTTTTACTCTTTTTTGAAAAGTATCTGGGAAGCCATTTTTGCCCCCTTCAACACTGACTTTATCTGCCATGAGACGACGACGCTTACTGAAAACCAGCCTCGGCTTAACAGTCGGTCTAACCCTAGCCAATGGCCTCAAAAGCCTGTAGTTCTCGACCCACAGCCGATGCCCCCTGCAGAATCAACCGCAGCAGGCACCAAGCCCTCGCGACGCCAGTTGACGGTGGTGCAGGGGGGCGGCTTCCCCAACAGCCTGGACCTGCATCGGTTGGGCACTAAACCGTCCGGCCTATGGTATCTCCTGGGCCATATACGACCGGTTGATGACGTTTTCTGGTACCAAGGAGTCAATGGCCCGATGGATCCCTTTCCTATGACTACACGGTGTTGGAGCCTGAAATTGGCGGAAAGCTGGGAAATGGCTTGAGGACGGCATGTCATTCACCTTTTTTCCTGCGGCAAGATGCACCTTCCACGATGGCACCCCGGTGACGGCCAATGACGTCAAGTGTCCTACGACAGGGCCGTGTCCATTGGCGGCTTTCCACACCTTTCAGATGAAAGCCGGTGCTCTGGAAAGTCCAGACCAGTTTGAAGTGGTCGATGACCACACCTTCCGGGTCAAGTTTCTGCGGCCCGACAAGCTGACCATGATCGACATGGCCGTGCCGATTCCGGTGGTGATCAACGCTGAGTTGGTGAAGCCCCATCTGACTGAAGCGGATCCCTGGGGGGCCGAGTGGTTAAACAGCAACGATGCCGGCGGCGGCGCCTACACGGTGGCGGAATTTAAGCCGAATGAGCGGATCGTGCTGCAGCGGTTCGATGACTGGAAGTCTGGCCCGCCGCCGCAGATTCAAGAGGTGATTGTGCTGAATGTGCCGGAGACCGGCAATCGCCGTGCCCTGCTGGAGAAAGGCGATATCGACATCAACTACGACCTGTCGGAAAAGGACCAGAAAGAACTCTCGGAGATGGGCAAGTTCACCATGGTCTCGACCCCCATTGAGAACTGTCTGTACTCCGTCGATATGCACGCCAATCCTCAGCTGAAAGGAGCCGAGAACCCCTTTGCCGATGTCAAGGTGCGGCAGGCGGTGGCCTATGCCGTTCCCTACGACGCCATCATGGAAACGGCCTGTATGGTCAGGCGGTGCCCATGTACCGCAGAGGGAACTTTCGAGCCCGATGCCACCACGTGGCCTCAACCCACCCCCTATAAGACTGACTTGGCCATGGCCAAGAAACTCATGGCCGAGTCCAGCTATCCGGATGGGTTCGAGACCACCCTGGCCTTCGATATGGGTACCAAAGAATGGGCCGAACCGGCGGTGGTGCTGATTCAGGAAGCTTTGGCGGAACTGGGCATTACAGTCAATATCGAAAAGGTGCCCAATGCCAACTTCCGCTCGGTGCTGGTGGAAAAAAGCCGTCCCATGATCATCAATAACTTCGGCGGCTGGCTCAACTACCCGGACTATTTCTTCTTCTATGCCTACCACGGCCAAGATGCCACTTTTAACGGCAGCTCCTACCAGAACCCGGAGATGGACAAGCTGATCGAGGCGGCCCTGGCGTCAAAACCGGGGGAGCTCGAGTACGAAGAGAATGTCACCGGCTTCATCCAGATGGCCTGGCAGGAGGTACCGCGAGTGCCGTTGGTGCAGCCGAAGCTATCGGTGGCGATGCAACCCAGTGTTAGCGGCTATCAGTACTGGTTCCACCGCCAGTTAGACTTCCGGCAGTTGCAGAAGGCGTAAGCCCATGGCTAACCAGTCCACTGGCAAAATTATTGCTCGGCGTATTCTGGGGGCGGTACCCAGTATCGTTGGCGTGGTGATCGTCACCTTCCTGCTGACCCGGGCCCTGCCCGGGGACCCGGCCGCCTTCTTTGCCGGGCCGGCGGCTACTGCCGACGCCATTGACGAGGTCCGTCGCAACCTGGGGCTGGATAAATCTCTGCCGGAGCAATTCTTTCTCTATATCGGCGATTTGGTGCGGGGAGATTTAGGGGTATCCCTGACCACGGGGCAGACGGTGGTCTATGACCTGATCACCCGGCTGCCGGCTTCCCTGGAGTTGACCGTAGCTGCCTTGGGGTTTGCGATCGCACTAGCCCTGCCCCTGGGAATACTGGCCGCCACCCGGCCTAACTCCTGGATAGACCACGGCGTTCGCCTGCTGGCCACTGCCGGCGTATCCCTGCCCACCTTCTTCACCGGGTTGTTTCTAATTTACATACTGTACTATTTACTGGGCCTGGTGCCAGCACCATTGGGGCGCCTGGATATTCTCTACAGCCCCCCTGACCACATCACCGGCTTTTACCTGATCGACAGTCTTCTAGAGGGCGATTTGGACCTGTTCTGGGCCGCCGCCACTCAGCTCTTCCTACCTGCGGTCACCCTGGGGCTGTTTGCCCTGGCTCCCCTGGCTCGAGTCACCCGCGCCTCCATGCTGGGCATGCTCTCCAGCGACTTTATCCGCACCGCCCGGGCCAGTGGCCTGCCGCCGCGTCAGGTGTTATTCGGCTACGCCTTTCGCAACGCCATGTTGCCCGTCATCACCACCCTGGGTGTAGTGTTTTCGTTTCTGCTGGGAGCCAATATTTTGGTGGAAAAGGTCTTCGCCTGGCCCGGTATCGGCTCCTACGCCGTGGAAGCCTTAGTGGCCTCAGACTATGCGCCGATTCAGGGATTCATTCTGACCATGGCGCTGCTGTATGTGGGACTGAATTTGTTAATTGACTTGCTCTACGTGGTGATTGACCCCAGAGCCGGTGTGGATGCGTAGAGTGGAATTCAAAATTCAAAATTCAAAATTCAAAATTCGAAATACCCTGCGGGAAGCCTCGCTGCACTCGTTTACAGAATCCCCATCACCCTTAAGCTCCCTGTCCTCCGTCCTCCCATGACCTCCACCACTCTGCAACACACCCGCTACGTCATCAGCGAAAACTGGATCACCTTTGCGGCCTTCGGGCTGTTTCTGGTGTTGGTGTTATTCGCGATATTGGGCGATGCGGTTGCCCCCTACAGTCCCCTGGCCAGTAATTCTGCCATTGCCCTGCAACCCCCGTCCGCCGCCCACTGGTTCGGCACCGATCAATTGGGGCGGGATGTGCTCAGCCGTGTCATTGTGGCTACTCGTCTAGACCTGGGCATTGCCGTCATGGCGGTGGCCCTCTCCTTCCTGGTAGGCAGTATCTTAGGCACCTGTGCCGGTTACTTCGGCGGCTGGGTGGATCGAATTATCTCCCGCTGCATCGATACCCTGATGGCCTTTCCCCTGTTCGTGCTGGCCATGGGGCTGGTGGCTGCCCTGGGCAACACGGTGGAGAACATTATTCTGGCCACAGCCATCATCAACTTGCCCCTCTACACCCGCGTCATCCGCTCTGAGGTACTGGTGCGGCGGGAGGCTGGCTTCGTGGAAGCGGCCCGTCTCACCGGCAACGGCGACTGGCGGATCATGGCCAAGCATCTATTTCCCAATGTATTGCCGGTGATGATGGTGCACATTTCCCTGAACATGGGCTGGGCCATTCTCAATGCCGCGGGCCTGTCTTTCATCGGTCTGGGCGTACAGCCACCGACTCCGGAGTGGGGCATCATGGTGGCCGAAGGGGCGACTTATATCGTCTCGGGGGAGTGGTGGCTGGCCCTATTCCCTGGAGCCGTATTGATGCTGGCGGTGTTTTGCTTCAACCTGCTGGGCGACGGCCTGCGGGATTTGATTGATCCGAGGATGAGAACCTAACGATGACAATCCAACCTCTCCCCAACTCTCCATCTCCCCAGCTCCCCATATCTCTGTGTTCTCTCCTGTCCGTCGAAAACCTGACGGTGGAATTCCGCACTCGCTCCGGCGTAGTCAAGGCGTTGGCAGCAGTAGACTTTACCGTCCAACCCGGTGAAACTGTCGGCATTGTCGGCGAGAGCGGCTCCGGTAAGTCGGTGACGGCCTTTACCCTAATGGGTGTGTTAGATCGAGCCGGGAAGGTCACAGCGGGCCGGGCCCTGCTGCAAACAGAGGCGGTGGCGGTAGATCTGCTGAAAGAATCAGAGGCCTCCCTGCGGCAGATTCGTGGCAGGGAGATCTCGATGATTTTCCAGAACCCCCGTACCGCTCTCAACCCGATTCGCAAGGTAGGCAAGCAGATCACCGATGTGCTGCGCTGCCATACGGACCTGCCCCCGAAGGAGTTGCCCGGTAGAGCCCTGGAACTATTGGCCAGTGTGCGCATCCCCGACCCGCCGAAGCGCTACGATGCTTACCCCTATGAACTCTCCGGCGGTCTCTGCCAGCGGATCATGATTGCCCTGGCCCTGGCCTGCTCGCCAAAATTACTGATTGCCGATGAACCCACCACCGGCCTCGATGTCACCACCCAAGCCACGGTGATGACCCTGATCCAAGACTTGGCCGAGCAGGGACAAATGGCCACGTTGTTGATTACCCACGACCTGGCCCTGGCATCGGAATATTGCGATCGCATCGTGGTCATGCACGCCGGTCATGTGGTGGAATCGGCCCCCACCCATACCCTGTTCAGCCATCCCCGTCATCCCTACACCGCCAAACTCATCGCCGCCACCCCCGAACCCCATAAATCCTTCGCCGATCTCACTCCGATTCCGGGTAGCCTCCCTGACCTCAAGGCCACGACATTACCGCCCTGCCGGTTTAGCCAGCGATGCGATCGCTTTGAAGCCGGAATCTGTGATCAGACCCCGCTGGTCCGGGAGTTTGTGAATGGAGATCACCACGTAGCCTGCTGGAAACCGTTGTAATTAGATTTGATCAATGCCATATCATGGCTAAACCGTTCTACTGTCTCCGCCCTTTGATTACTAGTCCTCAGGCTATTATTTGTCCCGGCATGCATCCTCCAGAACTCACGGAGCGATTTTTGGCCTGCCTCACAACTGATGGTGAGTTATGGGGAAACATTGTCCAAATACTCTGCCCTGATCGCTACCCTCCCTTCTCTGCCCACGCCCTGCGTCAAGGGCTACAAGCTTGCTTAGGGGAGCCAGCTAGCGCACCACCAATTATTATGCTGGCCTTTAGTGCCGGTGTGGTGGGAGCAACGGGGCTGGCCTGGTATTGGTATCGCAGTGGTGGCCAGGTGTTAGCCTTGTTTGCCGTTGATGGTTGGGGAGTCCCTGTGGTGGGACCATGGGATAGCTATCGGTTGAGCCATGATGCCTTCACCCACCATTCGTCCTTGCTCTTGGGTGGAGGAGCCGTGAATTTCTATGCAGATCCAGCAGTAGCCCATCAGGATCTCTGGCAATGGCCAGATCAAACCTGGGGATGGCAAGTCTCTACCCATAGCCATTCCTCAACCACAGCCCTTAGCTTCTTACGCCAGCACCTGGGGGGCTACGGCACAGCTCAGTCATAGTCGTTAACTTATGTGAAGCCAATCTACCTCGTTTTACTTGCGCTACCCGCTATGAATGCTCTCCTCTGGTACCGTAACGATCTGCGGCTCCATGATCACGATCCGCTGCAACCTGCCCTAGGGCAGGTTGCAGCAATTATTCCCCTTTACTGCTTCGAGCCCCGGCAATTTAGCCAAACTAGCTTTGGTTTTGTCAAAACAGGGTGTGAGGTATTGATCTATTGCTTCTGCTGATGCTGTTGCAACCAATCTGCTAAGGCCACGCCAGTTTGGCGGTAATCCTCCATCGCTTCGAAGACCATAGCCAGGCTTTGCTTCAGTTCTGAGCCATTATTAGCAAGAGAACTTGCACGTTGTACTGTGCTATTCAACTGGCGAGTGGCTATCTGAAAAGCTTTCTGGCGCTTGGCTAGTTCTGGTTCATAAGGATCGATTGCCATAATGATTCCGCTTCCACAGCTGGCGTCAGGCTCTATGCTCGCCTGTAACGCCGATATTCGTCATCTTTAAATAAGCTCTGCTAGGCCGGTGCAGTTCTAAATAGGTTTACCGCTGAAACCAAGCTGCCAGGGCCAAGGCTAAGGCATCAGCGGCATCATCGGGGCGAGGACTCTGGGCTAACCCCAGTTCCCGGGCTACTGCTGCCTGCACCGATGACTTATCGGCATTACCATAGCCTGTCAAGGCCTGCTTGACCTGGGCCGGGGTAAACTCCACCGTAGATAAATCATGCTGGCCCAACACCAGCATCACCACCCCGCGCGCCTGGGCTACCAGGATCGTGTTGCCCATGCGATAGAAGAACAATTTTTCAATAGCGACCACATCGGGCTGCACCTGTTGCAAGAGTTGGTGCAAATCGTCATAAATGGTACCCAAACGAATTGGTAGGGGAGTCTTGGCCGAGGTTTCGATCACGCCAAAATCGACCACAGCAATCCCAGTATCAGTTCGAGCAGCCCCATCGACCTCAATTACTCCGAATCCGAGAATGGCTAGTCCAGGATCAAGCCCCAGGATACGTGTAGCCATCCTAAGAGCGACTTAGTGGACTCCAGAGGGCTGTCGGCCGTTCTCCTGGCTGACCCCATCTGGATCCATGACACCAAATACTTGACTGAAGGCCTTTTCTACCTTGTAGCCAGAGTCCATGGCTTCTAAAGGATCCTTCCGTAGTCGGTGACGTAGGCACAGCACGATGACACGACGAATATCTTCCGCCGTCACCTCAGTGCGCCCCTCAAAAGCTGCTAATGCCTTAGCAGCTCGATTGGTAACAATGTCGCCCCGCAGACCATCGACATTGAGCTCAGAGCACACTTGAGAAATCTTCACCCGCTTTTCGTGATCAATGGTTACCTGGGGTAACAGGCTCTGGGCCTCGATCAGGCGTTGCTGCAGAGTTGCCTGGGCGTCCTGATAGTTATCTAGGAAGGCATTGGGATCGTGATCAAATTCGGACCGTTGTTCCACGATCTGCACCCGCAACTCTGGATCTTTGACTGTGTGGATTTCGGCGTGCATGCCGAAGCGGTCCAACAATTGGGGTCGCAGTTCCCCCTCTTCTGGGTTTCCCGACCCCACCAACACGAACTGAGCCGGATGGCGAATGGAAATTCCCTCCCGTTCCACTGTGTTCCAACCTGAGGCTGCCGAATCTAGCAACACATCTACCAAATGATCATCGAGCAGATTGACCTCATCAACATAGAGAATGCCTCGGTTGGCCTTGGCCAGCAGTCCTGGTTCAAAGGCCTTAATTCCTTCCGAAAGGGCCTTCTCGATATCGATAGTGCCGCAGACGCGGTCTTCCGTTGCCCCCAAGGGCAGATCAACCATGGCTACCTTCTTTCGGGTCACTGGCACTTCTTGGCCAGCCCGCTCGGCCAGAACATCTACGTCCGTGGGAGGCCGGTTAAAGGGATCATCCGCTACCACCTCGATCTCAGGCAGCAAATCCGCCAAGGCACGAATCGTGGTGGACTTGCCGGTCCCCCGATCGCCCATAATCATCACTCCGCCAACCTTGGGGTCAATGACATTGAGCAATAGGGCTAACTTCATGTCTTCTTGGCCAATAACGGCCGTGAACGGAAAGATAGCCCGACGGGGAGCAAGCGGTTTGACGGCAACGGTTGAAGTCACAGGCGTTCTCTAAGCTTGAAACTACTGTGGTTTGAGACGATCTTCATTGTGCCATACTGCCTTCCCTAGAGCGCCAGCAATTCATCCAGGGCATCTAGAGCCTCACAGGAAGAGCTGGCGGCCCGTGGAGGAGAGGGGGGCATACTATACTGCATTGTCCCTAAGGCTGTAGAGGGATTGCGACCATGGCGATATTCCTCGCAGTAGCGACGAAATACGGCTTCCACCGCTGCCCGAGTATTTTTCAGCCCCCACTCGGAAGCAATTTGTTCAGCTTTATCTAAGACGTCTTTGCTCAAGCGGATTTTGTTGTCATACATAGCTGCTGCTCACTGGAGAGTAGAAATAAACCGCGCACATTGGCGAATTGGGGGTCACCCATGACCGCGAAAAGAGAGCGTCCGGTGAGTCGATCGGCAATTAGGTGGGACCCTCCACCGGTGACGAGAAAACGAGTGACCCGGAGCATGTAGGGGGTGTATTGGGCCTTGACGGTCTGGAAGATACCTCTGAACCAAGGATCTAGGTACTCATCTAACCAACCCGCCCAGGATAGGCCGGTATCGGCATAGATATGGCCTACTCGAAACCCATCCATGACGATGCAAGGATCGGCTGTGGTGCCTAGACCATCCGTGAGACGACGATCGAAACTGATGGAGGCCGCTAGTTCGTAAGTCCCCCCTCGATCCATGATGTTCTCGTCGATGACTTCACCGTCGGCATCTACCAATCGGGTCAGCCAAGTGCCACCGCCAATATCGATGACGATGGTGTAGCCGTTGTCAGGAATGAGTCCCTGGGTTTGGGCGTAGTAGTAGGCCCCGATGCCTTCTCGCTCCACGGTGACCGATTGCACGTCTACCTGGAAATCAATGCCGTTGCGACAAAATTCATGCAAACCAAGTAGTTCTTCCTGTAATCCTTCCTCGTAACGCCCTGGATCAGGGGTGGAGAGATAGAGATGTAAGGGAAACTCGGACACGCTACCATTAATGGGTTCTAAACAGGCATAGAGATGGAGGCGAGCCAGTTCCACTTTATTTTCAATAACCGTTTGTTGTTGTCGCCGATATTTGTAGGCTTGAGCCCCGAAGTGGTAACGACGACCATCGGCTAGTTCAATTAGAGGGGACGCGTCTGAGTAGCTAACCGCATCTCGCCCCTGGGGAAGTTGAAAGCGCACGGAGCGAATGGCCTTGGGATGGCCATGCCCATTGTAGAATTTTAGGTCATAGTTGCCAGCATCTAGGGCTAGGACTTGCCCAGTAGTAGCCGATTTGGCGCGCTGGGCCTTATTGGTGCGCCTAGCTTGAGTTGCCGTTGCCATAGATCTACCTCTGTGTCCAACACGGGGCAATTGTCCCCAGCAGTACAAAAGAACTATAGCCGAAGTTCATGTGTACTGTCTAGGTGTTCATGTGACTCAGTACCCATCCAATCAAGTGTTTCTTAGGCAGAGGCGTCATTATGAGAGATGCTAGTTATGTAACGACGTATTAACTCAAGCCCTAAGACTCAGAATTTACGTTGGTTCTGGTTGCTCGAGCAGCTAGCCAATCTCGAATTGGTCTCAGTATGAGGGTAAGACCTGGATGGCAGGCAATATAACGCCAACTCTGGCTAATTGGAGCACCTGGGAAACATTCAAGGCGGCGCAGCAAGAGATCGTGCTGCCCGCTGGCAGGGTGGTTCATATTGCGGTCACTATCCGCTATGTCGACATTGGAGAGCCTAGGTGGGGCACTATTTTACTGATGCATGGCATTCCTACCTGGGGATGCCTCTACCATGCAATTATTCCGCCGCTGGCTCAGGCAGGCTATCGGGTGATTGCCCCAGACTTCTTAGGCCATGGCTGGTCAGATCGCCGCGATCGCTTTGACCGCTCTTTTCAAGACCAGGCCCGCATGGTGACTGCTCTGCTGGATACTTTGCAACTGGGATCGGTAGATGTGGTCGGCCATGACACCGGAGGAGCAGTCGCTCTGATTCTGGCGATTGAGCATAAAGTGCGGGTCAATCGTCTGGTGATCTGCAACTCGGTTTGCTCCGACCGCTTTGACGATGACATGCTCGACTTTGGCCATCCGCTGCGGTGGAAGCCTCGGCCGGTTGCAGACCTAGTGGCAGTTCTGGAGGAAAGTTTAGCGGCAGGGTTATCGAATCAGAACCGCCTTACCCTAGAGTTTCGGGCTGGCATCATTGCTCCATGGGCCAGTGAGGAAGGGAAATTGAGCCTACTGCGCAATGCCTCGGCTCTCAATGCCAACCAAACCGTGGCACTGGTAGATCGCCACGGTGAGATCACGGCTCCGACCCTGGTCTTGTGGGGCATGGATGATCCCTGGCAACGGGCAGATGACGGCAAGCGATTGGCCAGAGAGATCCCCAGAGCTGTCTTCCAGGCCATTGAGGGAGCCTCTCACTGGGTGCAGCAGGGCGCCAGAGCGATTCACCGCTGCCCTGCTGGATTTTTGCGCCAATGTGCCGGATTCTGTAGGGTAGCCGAATGGGAGAGGATATGGTCGACGGTGTTGTGGCCATGCCGTTAGTCAATCTGAATCACATCCCGCAGGCCTAGCCAGTTGTAGCGGTGAATGCCCCAGGGGAGTCCTATCAACACTAGTAAGAACACGGTCCAAAAAGCAGCTGTGACTGGCATGGAAGGGGTCAAGGATTCTCCTAAATGGGTGATCAGTAGCGTGGAGGGGGTCATCCCCAGGATGGTTGCAGTAGCGTAGATCGGCAGAGACAACCGGGCCATGCCAGCTCCGTAACTGACTAGATCAAAGGAGATTAACGGCAGTAGGCGGGTAATAAACACCATCCATCCCAAGAACAGATGGCCCCGATGAGTCGTGAAATATAGGGTTTTACCACTGAGTGCTTGCAGCGAAGAACGACCCAGGGTGCGGCCCAGGTAATAGGCCACCAGGGCACCCAGGAAGCCGCCAACAATGCTATAAAGTCCGCCCAGCCAAGTACCCCAGATGGTCCCAGCGGCACAGGCCATAGGCAATCCTGGAATTTGGCTCACGACTACCGACAGGGCTAGCACTGTGATGTAGAACAGCGGTCCCCACATCCCCAGCTGGAAAATAACCTGCTGCAGTCCTGCTTTGGTGAGCAGGTTCATGTCATAGCGATGGAGCCCAGTCAGGACAATCAGACAGAGGCTGATCAGACCAAGTGCGATCGCACGTGAACGGTCAATCCGATCCCGTCGCCACTGCAACCGTGGCCTTAGTCTCCGCATCAAAGCGACTATTCGTTGGGGACACCTGGGCAGACTGGAGGCAGAGGGGGACATCTGGGCATCTCAATGTGGGGGTAGCCTGATCGTGCCCTCAGTCAGAACTTTCTGACGTGATTCCTGAGGAATAGAGCAGTGATTCTATCTTGGGTTGGCATTGATTGATATCATCCCATTGCGGTGATGTCATCCCCAGAAACCATATCCTTCGCGATCATGCTGACGCTGATAGTCATTCTGGTTATTATCCTGGCGTTGGCCCTAGGGATAGTTCGGATCTATGGGGCCTATCGCTGGCAGCAAGGGACACAAACCCTGCGGACTCAGCTAGAACAGACTCGTGTTCCCAGAGCACCGCAGCCTGTCGACCTTGAGGCTCTTGGATCTCTGCCAGCCCCTGTGGAGCAGTATTTGCACACTGTATTGCAACCGGGGCAACCCCTGGTAACGGCGGTGCGGGTGCAGCATCAGGGGCATTTCAACCTAGGGACCACTGCCGATCGGTGGCAGCCATTCACCTCGGAACAGCGAGTGGTCATCCAGCGCCCCGGATTTGACTGGGATGCCTGCATTTCCCTACTGCCGGGAGTGCCCATCTATGTCCATGATGCCTATGTGGTCGGTGAGGGGCTGCTACAGGTGGCT
Source organism: Halomicronema hongdechloris C2206 (assembly GCF_002075285.3). Lineage (GTDB taxonomy): Bacteria > Cyanobacteriota > Cyanobacteriia > Phormidesmidales > Phormidesmidaceae > Halomicronema_B > Halomicronema_B hongdechloris. The sequence goes on from NZ_CP021983.2 coordinate 274,941, forward strand.
CTGTTAGGGTGTTTCCCCCTACTGACGCTACGGGGGCCTGGAGATCTAGCCCAAGGAGAACTGATGCGGTTCTTGGCTGAGGCTGCCTGGTATCCGACGGCGCTGCTGCCTGGTCAGGGGGTGCAGTGGAAGACCGTGGATCAACGCTGCGCCGATGCTACTCTCACTGATGGCGCAGTCACTGTGATCCTGCGCTTTCGCTTTACCGACCAGGGATTAATTGACACGGTACAGGCAGAGGCTCGTGGTCGCCTGGTGGATGGCGAGACTATCCCAACCCCCTGGCAGGGGCGCTTCTGGCATTATGAGCAACGGGGACCGATGCGGGTGCCCCTGGCAGGAGAGGTGGCCTGGTTATTACCTGAGGGACCGAAGCCCTACTGGCGCGGTTGCATCACGCGACTGACCTATGAGCTAGCGGATTAACGGGGCTTAGTGTTACAGAAACAACACTAACAGGCCACCCAAATAGAGGATGAGAATGAGCACGCTTTCGAAGCCGATGTTGCCGATGCCGTATTTTTCTCGGCGCAGTAATCCCAACAGCAGAACACCTGTCATTAGGATTGTTAGGGCAATGACGAAGGTCTGCGAGGGGGTCAGGGCATGGTAAATGGAGCCGGACCGATAGGCGATGTCGGCGAAGGCTATGAAGAGGACGTCAAAACTATTACCACCGACGATGTCGCCCACCGCTAAGGTGAGAGCGCCCTGGCGAACGGCGGCAACGGACGTCACGAGTTCTGGCAGCGAGGTGGAAATGGCGGTGAAGAGGCCACCAACAGCTGTTTCTGAGAGCCCGGTCTGTTGTGCGATCGCAACACCAGCCTGGGCCACAACATAGCCAGCAGTGCCAATCATCAAGGCAAAAATAGCTAAGCGCAGCCATAACTCCCTGAAACTGACCCTCATTTCTGGCAAGGGTACCGGTTCATCCATGCGAGTTTCAGGAGTGCGTGTGGGAGCCCACATGGGGGCTGCTCGGGCCTGAGAGATCAGCCGCAACCCCAACAGATAGGCTATGGGGAGCACCACTGATACCGGATGAACGCCGCCAATGCTCACCGGCGGCGACGAGGCTGCCAATAGGGGAAGTGCCAGCAAGCTGACGAGAAGAGTACCCTGAGACAGATTAGCCACCGAGGCTGCGGCGTGCTCCAGATTAGCCTTGGTGTAGACAATATCAGCCAGGGCCAGGAACGCTGTTTGGGCAGTAATCCCTCCCAAAGCGTTACTAATGGAAAGTTCTGGATGGCCCGTAGCCGCAGCTGTAACCGAGGTGACAATGCCCGGCAACGAGGTAATGCCCCCGAGAAAGAGGGCTCCTGTCACCGCCTCCCCCAGGCCAGTTTTATCCGCCAGCTGATCAGCCACCCGGGTCAGGCGAACGCCAACGACACCAATGACCATCGCCGCCACGATGAACAAACCAATAGGGATGATGAGGGAGTTCAAGCTGCCGTGGGCCCATCGACAGTTATTACTGTATCAATGCCTGTCACTCTATCCAGTCAGCTGACACAAGCCAGAGCCATTCGGACAACGGGATCATTGACCATGGCTGAAACATTAGGGACGATTAGGCCCAGTCAGGTCATAGCCGGACGGCGTTTCAGGGCAATGAGAGCGCCAGCCACAATGGCAATGCCGAAGATGGCCGATGGTTCGGGAACTTCCGTGGCGCCGTCGTCGTTGTTATCGCCTTCTGCATCACCAGGGTCAAACTCACCCAGAAGCTTGTCGCTCCCTTCCCCGGCATTGACATCCTTAAAGCGGGCAGCTGCCAAGATATCACCGTTCTTAAAAGCATTGGTCAGCACGTCTTCTAACTCGCTAGCTGTGACCCGTTCGTTTTGCTGGTTCAGGACAGCATTCAGGGTAAATGCCACGGTTGAGGATTGCCCTGCAGCCAAAGCAGATTGAGGAGAGCCTGATCCCTTAAAGTCGTCCTTGTTGGAGATGACCAGATCAAAATTATCTAAACTGATCCCGTCAATATTGCCCCCTAGGGACAGGGCTTGGGAACCACCGCCACCTTTGCCTTTGCCTTTACCTTTGCCCCCGCCTGCAGAGGTGCCTACCACTGAGATATCGGAGTTGCTGCCGACGGCTGTGATGTCATCGGCAAGGGTCAAGGCGTCTTTGAGTAGCAGATTTGAAAAGTACTCGCTGCCCGTAAAAGTAGCAGAGTCAGTATTTAAACCCAGATCCGTAAGGCTGGTGTCCTGAAACTTAAATCCAAAGCCCATGAACTTGGACTCTGTGGCGCCGGCTCCCCCTGTGATGGCATCAGTGGTATTAAAGATATCTAGCTGAATGCCGATGGTATCGGCATCTAGGTCTGTAAAGGTAAAGTCTACCCGGCCTGATGCTCCGGTTGGCGTGTTGTTAGTGCTGCCAGTGGTTGCATCAAAAAATAGGGAAAACGCCTGGGCTGGCTGAGCCATCAGGGTCAGGCCGACAGACAACCCCCCAGCCATTAAGGCAGCGGGAAGGAAAGAAGCCCATTTCATCAGACACCTCATCTGTTAGTAATCTCTGAGCGATGTACTTAGCTGAGAGGCAGTCTGGGGGCAAAAGACTACACGTCACAAGCAATCGGTAAGGGGCATATATTTAGGGTAGTCAGCTTATCAGGGCGTTGTAGGTCGCTGCAGGCAGTCTTTTCACAGGCTTCATGCAGACACAAAGAATCTCATAAGCCAAATCCAGGACGTATCTCGTAGCACATAAACTTGCGGCAATTACGGGGAAGATGCCTGCTACAAGTGGGCACTGGTAATGCCTGCCAGGGGGAGTAGCCTCCTGCTGCCGCTCATGCATCCTCTAAAAGCTGGACTATCTGGTGATGCATCTGGGCAATGTCGGGATCTTGTTGGATGGCGTGGTGATACCGTTGCTGGGGAGTGGATCCCGTGGCTGTCGGGGTGAGTAAGAGCCGGGCTTGTTGCAGCAACTGAGTCCCTCGTTCTGGCGGCATAGCCTCTTTGGCATTGAGCGCCTCATCGATCTGCACATCGATACACGATACGCTAAGGTATCGGACCGATGTGTCATTCGCATGCCCCAGATGCCATTATCTGACCTTCCCCTAGATAGGCCTGCCACGGTGGTTGCCATTGAGGAAGCGCCTCATGGGTCTGGATTAGAGCAGCGGTTAGCCGCTATGGGCGTTGCGGTGAATAGATCCGTGAAAGTATTGAGAAAGGCAGGTTGGGGCGGTCCCTTACATGTTCGGGTTGGGGCTACTACGGAGATCGCCATTCGCCGTCAAGAAGCGGCTCGGGTTTGGGTGCGCTGGCCTTGACGCTTCAGTCGCGCAGGACGTAACCGACGCCCCGGACGGTCTGAATCAGCCGTTTTTCGTCTTCTGCTTCTAACTTCAGCCGTAGATAGCGAATATATACCTCGATGATGTTGGAGTCTCCCATGAAGTCGTAGCCCCAGACTTCTTCTAAGATGCGATCGCGAGTCAGCACCTGCTTGGGATGGACCATGAGGAACTCGAGAAGATCGAATTCCTTAGCCGTTAGCTCAATGGAGCGCTGCCCCCGCGATACTTCCCGGGTTTTACGATTCAGGATCAAATCTGAAAATTGCAGCATGTCAGCATCTTGGGGCTGAATTCGCCGCAAATGGGCCCGTACCCGAGCCAAGAGTTCTTCGATGCTGAAGGGCTTGACCACATAATCGTCGGCACCAGCATCGAGGCCTTCGACCCGATCCCCGATGTCATCCTTAGCGGTCAATAGAATTACGGGCACTTGGGAGCCGGTGGCGCGCAAGCGACGGCAGACTTCAACGCCACTCAAGCCCGGCATCAGCCAATCGAGAATGATTAAATCAGGGTCTTGATCTCGAGCCGCCATTAATCCAGCTAAGCCATCATTGGCCACAGTCACCTCGTAGCCCTCATAGCTGAGCTCGAGCTCTACAAACTTGGCCAGCTTCTCTTCGTCTTCCACGATCAAAATTCGAGGTGCCATATCCCTCCTATGCCGGTAAGCTAACTGAGAAAACGCTACCTTCTCCTAGGGTGGAGCTGACGACAATGTGTCCTTGCATCGTCTCTACCAATTGCTTAACGATGGAGAGGCCCAAGCCAGTGCCTCCCGTGGCGCGAGAGCGATCAACATCCACGCGATAAAACGGGTCAAAGATGTGGGGCTGATCTGCCTCAGGAATGCCGCGACCGCGATCGCATACCTGTATGATGGCCCAATTTGCCTGTTGCTGCAGTCTCAGGATTACTGGTTGTTTGGGCTCAGAATAGCGAATGGCGTTGTCAATCAGATGGATCAGCACCTGCTTTAAGCACTGTCTATCGGCCTGTACGATGACCGGGGCCGTCTCAATATCGACGATGATTCGTTCTTGGTAGGTCGGGGTTAGGATAGCCACTTCTAACAGAACCGCCTTGAGATCAAAGGCCTCTAGCGTAATGTGCCGTTGACCGCTATTGAGGCGGGCCCAGTCCAGCAGATCTTGCAATACCTGAATCGTGCGATCGGCTTCAGCCGCTGCAATTTCCAACCCCTCGCGTTGGGAATCGCTCAAGGTTTGGCAGCGACGCAGGGTACTCTGCAGGTAGCCCTGCACCAAGGTCAGGGGTGTGCGCAATTCGTGGGACACATCACTGAGAAAGCGACGTTGTTGCTCCCAGGCAATGGCCAGACGCCCCAGCATGCGGTCAAAGGACTGAGAGAGCTCTTTCACTTCCGTAGGCGCTTGCCTCAGAGTGAGGTGAGTCTGGGCCAAGTTATCAGCCGAGACCGAGGTGGCCAATTGATTCAACTGACAAATAGGTGCTAGAGACCGTTGCACATACAGGGCAATCCAAACAGCTAGTACCACAATCATGACCCCACTAGTCAGGGCAAGATTGCGACTCAGGGTTAGAAAACTGAGCTGATCTTGGGTAATTTCATCGGCGACATAGAGGGTGCCTAGCAATGAATTATCGAGTCTCAGGGGGCTACTACAAATCACCAAGTAGCGGTCTTGTAGATGATAGGTGGACGTGCCGGTTGCTTGGGTCAGGGATAGCAGCTGTTGGGTGACCCCCGTTTCTTGCCAGGATCCCATTTCCAAGATGTCGGATTGGGCTATTACCTGACCATTGGGAAGCTTAATCCAGAGGGCCATGTCTGCTGTGGTGCGGTAGTCGATCACCTTCTCTAAGGCCGCTTGAGTTGGCATGATGCCTTGATACAGCTCAACATCTTGATCGAACCGCTCGGCAATCGTCTCAGTCTTGCGTTTGTGACTCTCCAATAAAATTTGCTGCATCCGCCAGCCCATCCAGCCAGCTACACCACCGATGCCGATGGCCGAGGCCAACACCACACCCAAGGTCAATCGCATCCGGATTGAGTTGGGATCGAGAAAGTGATGCAGTGTGTTTAGCACCGATACCCGAAAAGGCATAGGGAATGGAATAGGGTTACTGACCGTGACTGTAGCAAGAGAACCTGAGAAGAGCCTGATAGGACATCTCATCAAAACAATAGTGCCTTCTCAGGGAAATTTCAGATGGCCGGGCTTAAATAAAGCGTGGTCGAGTATGGCTGGTTGAGTCTGTTGGCAACAGGGGAGCACGGTCGCCTCAATGCGCTGGCACGGGCTCAAACCCAGCAAGACCTGGCAGGGATGATCCCATGAGGGTCTCTGTCGATAGCCCGCGATTTTAGATAGTGTCTTAAACCGCCATCCCTATTTGCTATGTCTACCCGAGCCAGACGTTTTCGTGCCCGTAATAGAATGCTCAAGCTGAGCCTCTTGACGATGATCAGTACTGTGTTGATGGTGCAGGGGTCAGCCCTGGCCCAGGAAGCTACTCGCGATGCTTCTGTGTTGGAACGACTGCAGATGGGGCTAGTGGATGCCCTGAGTTGGATCAATGGCTTGGGGCCGGTGGCGCCTCTGGTGTTTATTTTGCTCTACGTCATTGTGACGGTGGCCTTTTTGCCCGGATCCATCATTACCTTGGGCGCCGGAGTGGTCTTTGGTGTGGTGCAGGGGTCTCTCTATGTCTTCGTGGGGGCATCTCTAGGGGCCACCGCTGCCTTTTTAGTGGGGCGCTATCTGGCCCGGGGGTGGGTAGCCCAGAAAATCTCAGGCAATCCCAAATTTAATGCTATTGATGGGGCGATTGGCCGAGAAGGCCTGAAAATCGTCGTTTTACTGCGCCTGTCCCCCGTCTTTCCCTTCAACTTGCTGAATTATGCCCTAGGACTGACGCGGGTGTCCCTGAAGGATTATGTGCTGGGTAATCTTGGCATGATTCCCGGCACCATCATGTATGTGTATTTAGGATCTCTGGTGGGGAACTTGGCGACGCTGGGGACTGGCCAGGCTACCGATAGCCCCCAGGCGGAGATGATTCAGTGGATCATTCGGGTTGTGGGTCTCTTTGCCACGGTGGCGGTAACCCTCTATGTCACCCGGATTGCCCGTAAGGCATTGCAAGAGTCCTTGCCGGATCAACCTGAGCCAGTGACCGAGTCTAACCGTCCCTGAGATGGACTGACATCGGTGTCGAGAGGGCCTATGGGGCTGAAGCACCTACGGTTTTGGGGGCTCTTGGTCGTGACGGCCCTGGTGATTGTGGGCTGGACGGTGGCTCCAGAGTGGCTGGATCAGGCCCAGTTGGTGCGGTTTATCTGTGGCTTGGGGCCCTGGCGGGAAGCCGGGTTTGTCTTGGCCCATGTGATTGCTACCCCCTTAGGGTTGCCCGGGGCTCTGCTAGTGGTGGTGGGCGGTATGATCTTCGGCGTAGTCTGGGGCACCCTTTGGTCGGCCCTAGGGGCTACTTTAGGTGCGATCGCATCGTTTCTACTGGTCCGCTACTGGTTGCATGACTGGTGTAAACACTACCTTGAGCGTCATCCCAAGTTACGCCGGCTAAATTGCCGTCTCTGCAATCGGCCGCTGCGCTATGTGTTGGCGGTGCGATTGGTGCCCATTTCTCCCTTTAACGTGGTTAACTTTCTCTTTGGTCTCACTTCTATCCCCCTCAGGACCTATGTCCTGGGCACTGGCCTGGGGATCTTACCGGGGACGTTGATCTATACCTGGTTGGGACATGCTGGTCGGCAAGCCCTGACCGCGGGGCGCTGGGGGTCCCTGTTATTAGCCCTGGCTGCCCTCGTCTTACTTGGCGGGCTGTCGATTTTGAGCAAGTCCCGACGCTCCCCCTAGGAATCTGTTATCTATGGTGGGGGACCATTGCTGAGGAAGGCAGACATGGGCAGGGGCCGCAGAAGTCATCGTTGGCGGTACTGGCAGTTGGCCCTGATGGCCATCTTAATGGCGTTGAGCTTGACCTTGGGGATGCCAGATAGCTCCAGCTATGGGCAACCAGAGGAGATTCCGACTGAGACGGTCGTGGTGGATGGTCGCCCCTTGTTTCAGGTGACTAAGGCCGATCCGATCAATGCCCAGGAACGGGCCGAGACCATCAACGAAGAATTGGCGGATTGGGTCACCAGTGATGAGTCCATAGACGTGGAGTGGGAGCTGCGTAACGGACTGCCGGTGATCTTGATCAATGATCGGTATCTGATGACGGTCAATCAGACCGATGCCGAGGTGGGGGGAGAACCCTCAGTCACAGAGCAGGCCATTACCTGGCAGATACAGTTGGAGCAGGCCCTGCAGCAGGCTCAGGAAGAACGTAGCCAGGAGTTTGTCTGGCGCGCCCTGGTGGCGTCCCTGATCGTACTCTTGGCCACGGCATTGCTGCATCGAGCCTTGGGCTACTTCTGGCGCCATACCCTACGCCCTCTGATGCAAAGTCTAACCCTGGCTGACCAAGGACCGGAGGAGCGCACCGGCATCAATGTATTTCTGCGGTTTAGTTTGTTTCTGGTGCGGTTGGGGCTGTGGGGCGGTGCTCTTTTTTATGTCACTAACCGTTTTCCCCTGACTCGCCGTTGGAGTTATCTGGTCTTCGAAGGGATCGTCGATGGCTTTATTACCCGCAACTTACAGCTGGGGGATAAGGCTTTTTCTATCCTCGATCTACTGGTTCTGATGGGGCTGTTGCTAGCCCTGGTGTTGGTTTCGAGCACCGTCACCAATCTGTTGCGATCGCGAGTGCTGCATGTCACCGGCATCAACCGGGGCGCTCAAGAGGCAGTGGCGATTCTAGTCAAGTACAGCTTGATTTTTATCGGCACCGTCGTCATTTTGCAGGTGTGGGGGCTAGATTTGAGCTCCCTGGCGTTGATCGCCAGTGCCCTGGGGGTGGGGATTGGCTTGGGGCTGCAAAATATTGCCAAGGACTTCGGTAGCGGTCTGGTGCTGGTATTTGAACGGCCGATTCAGGTGGGAGAATTCGTGGAATTCGGAGAATTTAAGGGCACGGTAGAGCGCATCGGCGCCCGCAGCACCGAGATCAAAACCCTGGATCAGGTCTCTATCATCGTGCCCAACTCCCGTTTCCTGGAGCAAGAGGTGATCAACTGGAGTCACCGCAACCCCACCTCTCGCATTCGACTACCGGTGGGAGTGGCCTATGCCAGCGATCCCCAGGCTGTGCGTCAAGCCCTGATGGAGGCCAGCCATCGCCATCCTGGTGTGCTGTCGACCCCGCCACCCCAGGTGTTTTTTGGCGGCTTCGGTGACAGCGCCCTGGAGTTTGAATTGCTGGTGTGGATTCGGGATCCTAGCCAGCAATTGCTGATTAGGAGTGATCTCTATTTCGCCATTGAAACTGCCCTACGTCGGCACAATATTGAAATTCCCTTTCCCCAGCGGGATCTACACCTGCGCACCGGGTCTTTGCCGGTCGATCTCTCGCCGGAAATGCGGCAGTGGCTGGCTGGGTGGGCTAGCCGTAGCAATGGAGACCGGGGGTCGGGTAAGCCAGGATAATCTCCGGGACACTAGAGATGAAGATTGGGGAGATTTGGTGGGTTTTTGGCAAGATTCAGTACTATTTTGAGTAGGCTATACCAAGACTCCGAGCGTTAACCCCCATGAAACACTCTGTCATGCGATCGCATCATCCCTGGCCCTCGGGTCGAGTCCTGTCGCTGCTATCGCTAAGTACCCTGATCGTCTTACCGACGCCCCTGGCCAGAGCCAGCCAGGCCTATGACTCTGTGGCCACTACCTCTGCTGAGACAGCGTCATACTATCTAGCCCAGGCAGTACCTCAGACCATCCTTTTATTTGAGACTCCAACTTACTCAGTGCGTGTCTTCCAGCGCAACGACCGCACCTTCATGAATGTCCACAACCGCCGCACCAACGTCACCGAACAAAGTGGCGCCGCCGCCGACGTCGATCTCAACCAAACCACTGAGGGGAACTGGGTCAACTACACCAGCTTTGGCAATCGCGATGGCCAAGCCGTCGCCTACACGGCTCGGGTCAGTCGCAACCGAGACACCCAACTGCGCATCGTCGGCCTCAATGGGGAAGAGCTAGTTGAGGAAGACGGCCAATCCGTGCGCCAATTCGACATTGCCGAGATTCCCTTCGGTCAGGAGCGTCTGGGGGAGTCCAACCGCAATAATGTCTTGGCCTTCGAGACCGAGACCTACGCCACCCGGGTCTTCCGCCGGGAAGATAAGTACTTCATGAACCTATACATTCGTGAGACTGGTCAGACGAGACTGAATGGTGCTCCGGCCGAGTTAGCGCAGCCTCGCGGCCCTAACGATGATCGCATCAGCTATGTCAGTGGCGGCAGCAGTGATGGTCGACCCGTCAAGTATTTTGTGCATTTGCAGCCCAATGGTCGGGGGATTGTCGAAATGGTCGACCTCAACGGTGAGGTCATCTTTCGGGAAGCCAATATCACTCGTGTGACTGAAAATATCCCGGCTGAGGATGCCCCCTACGTAGTCGCTGTCTTCGGTGACGACGACACCCTCACCCGAGTCAAAACCTTTTATCCAGAGGCGTCCTTCGAGAGAAGTGATCTAGGCACCTTCATTAACGTCGGCGACTTCCGTAATCGGGACTCGGCCATGGCTCGGGTGTTTGATCTGCGGGGGCAGGGGTTCGAGAGTCGCCTCCTCTATCGGCGGGTAAATTACCGCTAAGAGTATTCCAGCTAAGAAAAGTGTCCTGTGATCTAGGCGATTGACCTCAGCCTATCTAGGCTATTCAGCCAGCCCTCGGACGAGTATTTAGCTGGAACATTTTAAAGCCGCTCCAGCAACACAGTCAGCCCGGCTACATCGACTACCAGCAACTCTCCCAGCTCCAGTAAAGGCCGCAGGGCCAGGCGACGAGTGGTGGATAGGGATTTAGCTAGGGCACTGGGAGCCACGTTAGTGGTAGGAGCAACTGAGAGTCCTAGTTCCGGCAGAATTACTGTTTGCAGATATTGGTAATAGCGTTCCTGGGCTCGCTCCAACGATATTCCCATGCCCAGGGTAGAGCCTAGCTGAATTAAGCGAGCCAGCCACTCCCGGTAGCCGGTGATGGTCTCCGGTTTCGTGGTTTGCAACAGCGTCTCTAGGGTACGCAGAATCACGCGCTCCAGCAGTGGCCGAGCCGTGGCCAGGGACAGTTGGCAGTGGAAATGCTGGGCTTCATTGGCCAGGCTCTCGAGTTCGCTAAGATGTTCGGCGCTTCGCTGCCAGGGTTCCCCGTCGGGATCACTGGTCTCTCGATCTAAGACTCGCAGTCCCTCTAGGGCCCGCTGACTGAGGGTAATATCGGCGGCCACTTGCAGTTCTTGGGGCACCGGTAGATGATCGCGATGGAAGGCCTTGAGAATGCCATAGTTGTCGCGATAGACGTGGGTATAGAGCTGATCTAATCGCAGCAAGGTTTCCTGACTCAGCAGCCCCATCAGGCGGTGGCGTTCATCGGCGACTAGATCCTGCAAGCTATAGAACCGTTGCCCAAAGACCCGGTTGATGGCCAATACGGTCTGGGCGGCACTGGCCTGGCTCAGGGCGGCGAATACAGCCTCTTTGGCCCGGCTGTAGGCGAGTCGGGAGCGGAAAGGGCGCAGACTACAGTGAAAATCCCAGCTACCCATGTGCAGGGCGGCAAACCCGACCTCTAGGGTCTCCTGGGTAATAGTGGAGACCAGGGATAGCTGTCCCACGGCCAGGGACAGGGGACCCATACGCTGCAATTGATAGTCCTGTTGCTGGATGGTGTAGCAAAACAGCTGATGCTCCCGGCTATAGGGGGTAAATAGGGAACTGATGGCATATTGGGCCGCCACCTGTTCCAAGGTAATGCGGGAGGGCATGACCAGCTGGCGGTAGATGCCAGCCCCGTTGCCAAATAGAGCTATATTGCTAGGAGCCAGTTCTAGCCGTTGGATGAAGGTTTGTTCTAATTCCAGGCCGGCGGCGTCTCCAGCCAGCTCTAAGGCCCGGGCGGCATAGCGCAGGATTTGAGTGCCTTCGGGGCGGGAGAGCTCTTCGAAGAACCAGCCGCAACTGGTGTACATGAGCAGGGCGTGGCGCTGCATTTCCAGCAGGCGTAGGGCGTCGATCTGCTCTGCCGCCGTCAGAGGATGGCTCTGATGGGCGTCCAGAAAACGCTTGATCTGGGTTGGGGGGCGATGGCCCTGCGGGGCCGGTCTAGCCCCTCTGGGGTGGCTTTGCCAATGACCATCGCACAGCACCGTGCCATACTCATCCCGAGCGGCCCAGGGATCCTGCAGCAGTTCGCCGCCACGGCTCTCGAACACCTCAATCAGTTGATCCCGCAGCCAATCTAGGGCCTGGCGCAGGGGATAACGCCACTGCTGGTGCCACTCGCCGCCGCCACCGCAGCCACAATCACTTTGCCAGCGATCGACCCCGTGGGAGCAGCTCCAGGCAGTCACGGGCTTGAGCTCTACTTCCCAGGTAGGGGGATAGAGGCTGAGGTAGTGGGCAAAATTGGTGACGGTCCAGCCGTGCTGGGCCATCTCGGTGGTGACGGCATAGGCCAGAGTTTTCTCAGCCCCACCGCGATGGTGGCCAAAGGTTTCGCCATCGGTGGCCACCGAGATCACCTGGGCCAGACGATGATCCCCGCGCACCGCTTGTCCCAGGCGACCGGCTAGCAGTTGTGAGGAGGTGAGAGCGTCACTGAAGCCCATGTCCCGGGAGATGGGACCGTCGTAGAAGAAGATGTCAATGTAGCGGTTGGGATCGGCATGGCCATCGGCCTGCCTCAGGAAACAGCGGTAGGGCCGGGTGGGATCAATCTGGCCGCCCCCGACTTCGTGCCAGCCACTGGCGCCGTTGCTCTCCACCAGGGGGCGGCAGCGCTGGGCCTGAGAAGGGGCCAGGATGATGAAGCGAATGCCCTCATCCACTAAGACATCCAGGGTGGGGTAGTCGACGGCGGTTTCGGCCAGCCACAGGCCCTCGGGGTCACGGCCGAAGCGGGTGATGAAATCGATCTTGCCCCAGCGCACCTGGGTGACTTTGTCGCGGTGGTTGGCCAAGGGCAAAATGATGTGGTTATAGACCTGTGCGATCGCATTGCCGTGGCCATTGAAGCGCTCGCAACTGCGCCGATCCGCCTCTAGGATACGCTGATAGGTCTCGGTATCGTAGCGCTCCATCCAGCTCAACAGGGTTGGCCCCATGTTGAAGCTGATGTACTCATAGTTGTTGACGATGCGAATGACTTCGCCGCGATCGTTCAGAATGCGAGCAAAGGCATTGGGGCGATAGCATTCGTAGTGAATCCGTTCATTCCAATCATGAAAGGGAGCGGCTCCAGGCTGCCGCTCAATCATATCCAGGTAAGGGTTTTCCCGGGGGGGCTGATAAAAATGGCCATGGATACAGATGTAGACGCCAGTCGTCGTTGATGCGGCAGCCTCCCAGGCGGTTTCAGGGTCATGGGTCGGCGGAGAGAGTGACGACGGACGCACGGACAAATGGGAATCAGCCATAGAGCAGTACTCATCAAACGCGAACGCTGAGGCCATCCGGATGAAGCTGTGGCGACCTAGGCTCTCATCCTAGCGCCAAATAGGGCCACCGTGACATTCCTTAAGATCCCCTGAACCTTCTACTATGGCTGATATCCACGGCCATAGGGCGAGTTCCTAGCGGGGATCAGGGATTTCCTTAATTGAAATTGGGCAATCCTGGCAAATGTAAACGCTTTAACGATTTACCCTCACCCTTTACATTAAAGTGATGCGGGCTGGTCGCCCGGCTAACCCTGAGAGTGAAGGAGTGCCTGCATGAGCTATCGCATGGATCGCCGCGCCTATGCCGAAACCTTTGGTCCCACCGTCGGCGATCGCATCCGGTTAGCCGACACCGAGTTGATCATCGAGGTGGAGCAGGACTATACCCTCTACGGCGATGAAGTCAAGTTCGGCGGTGGTAAGGTGATTCGGGACGGCATGGGCCAATCCCCCATTTCCCGGGCCGAGGGAGCCGTCGACATGGTGATTACCAATGCTCTCATCTTGGATTGGTGGGGCATCGTCAAGGCCGACATCGGCATTAAAGACGGCAAGATCCACAAGATCGGCAAGGCTGGCAACCCCTACATCCAGGACAATGTCGACATCATCATCGGCCCTGCCACCGAAGCCGTGGCCGGCGAAGGCATGGTCGTCACCGCCGGCGGCATCGATGCCCACATTCACTTCATCTCTCCTCAGCAGATTGAAACCGCCATCGCCTCTGGTATTACCACCATGCTGGGGGGGGGCACTGGCCCGGCCACCGGCACTAACGCCACCACCTGCACCCCCGGTGCCTGGAACATCTGGCGCATGCTGCAGGCCGCCGATGCCTTTCCCATGAACCTGGGCTATCTGGGCAAGGGCAACAGTGCCCAACCTCAGGGACTGATTGAGCAGGTCCAGGCCGGGGCCATGGGCCTGAAGCTACACGAAGACTGGGGCACGACTCCGGCCGCCATCGATACTTGTCTGGGGGTGGCCGATGAGTTTGATGTGCAGGTGGCCATTCATACCGATACCCTCAACGAGGCCGGCTTTGTGGAAAACACTATCGCCGCCTTCAAAAATCGAGTGATTCACACCTACCACACGGAAGGGGCAGGCGGCGGCCACGCCCCCGACATCATCAAGGTCTGTGGCGAGGCCCATGTGTTGCCGTCCTCGACCAATCCTACCCGCCCCTATACTCGCAACACCCTGGATGAGCACCTGGACATGCTGATGGTGTGCCACCACCTCAGCCCCAGCATTCCCGAAGATATCGCCTTTGCCGAATCCCGCATTCGCCGAGAGACCATCGCCGCTGAAGACATCTTGCACGACCTCGGGGCCTTTTCCATGATTGCCTCTGACTCTCAGGCCATGGGTCGAGTGGGAGAGGTGATCCTACGCACCTGGCAAACGGCCCACAAGATGAAGGTGCAACGGGGAGCCCTGGCGGAAGATTGCGATCGCAACGACAATCATCGGGCCAAGCGTTACGTGGCCAAATACACCATCAATCCCGCCATCACCCACGGCATTGCTGATCACGTGGGCTCTCTGGAGGAAGGCAAACTGGCCGATATCTGCCTGTGGGACCCGGCCTTCTTCGGCGTCAAGCCAGACATCGTGATTAAAGGCGGAGCCATCGCCTGGGCCCAAATGGGCGATGCCAACGCCAGCATTCCCACGCCGCAGCCCATTCACATGCGGCCCATGTTCGGCAGCTACGGCGGTGCCATCGCTGCGACATCGTTATCCTTTATGTCTAAGGCTGCCTTGGCAGCCGGCATTCCCGAGCAGATTGGTCTGACCACCTCCACTGTGGCTGTGGCCAACTGCCGGGCTCTGAGCAAAGCCGACATGAAGCTGAACGATCTCACCCCTCACATCGACGTCGACGCCGAGACCTACGAAGTCCGCGCCGACGGCAACCTACTCACCTGTGAGCCCGCCGAGGTATTGCCCATGGCCCAGCGCTACTTCCTGTTTTGAAGGTCCTGTTTTGAAGGTCCCTTAAAGACACATTGACGTTGTCATGCCATTGTCATTGACATGTCACAGGAGTGTCATGGCCACCGCTTACTCTGCGAATAGACGTTCCTCACACCTCTAGGAGTTAACAGACCCAGCCAGCCTCAGGTCAATGGCGTGCCCCAAGCGATGCCTAGATCCGGTGGACTAGGGTCAACGGCTCCTAGGGCGGTTTCTGAGCAACACACACGGGGGATGCTAGCCAGGCATCCCTTTTTTGCTGCTGTCTATCCCGTAGCGCGAAACGCCCTGATTGAGACTGAAACTAGGATTTCTATACCTCCGAACTGCTGTGGCGTTAGCCCCGAGATCCCCAGGGAGCACCTACTTTGGCCCCAGGCCATCGGTTTTCTTCCTCGTCGTGGCCAGGGGATTGGCTTCGGTGCAGAGTGCCGCTCGTGATTGATTCCCTTATTGGTTCACACCATGGTGGGCCTTACCATTCCCCCTAGCCAGGGGCCACTGACGCTGACGACTGCAAAACAAGGCTAGACTAGGCCACTCAAACCGGCAGATCAGCAATGGCACCGCCAACAACCTAAATTTTTCGGTAGCGGCTCATGAGCGCCCCAATGGCCCTGTGCCGAGGGCGAGCAATGGGGTAGACTGCTCGCCGCCCTTAGCCATAGGACCTATCATCATGATGATTCCCCAAGCGGGCGATTCAGTCGTCAGACTCTTCGGAAGACGAGGTTTCCTTGGCGTCGTAGAGGTCATCCAGCTGGTCTCTGACGTCCCTCACCGAAATTGAGCGCATCACGATTAGCGGCTCGTCGATCACCTGGCCCTGGTCATCTAGGAGCTCTGGATGAGGCGCTGGCCTAGAGGAATTATTGGCCCCAAAGGTGCGACTGCGGGAGCCAGGGCGACGCGCTTCCGACCCCAGCATCATCAGATTGCGAACCAGATTGGCAACAGCTAGTACTGCCAAAACGGCAAAGGCCAGAATGTAGAGCAAGTGGAACATAGCAATGTCCTTAGGTCAGGTAGCTTCCCCAGGTAACAGGCAAGCTTGGCGATTTCACTCAATGAAGTCGTAAGCTTGCGCGAACGATACCTCTTAGCATAGCTGGGCTCTGGCGGGTAAAACCTATCTGCCTCACGGGACCCTAGGTTCTAGCAACTGAAGTAATTAAACGACTCAGCATCTTGCCAGGTCCAGCCGACGATCTAGAGCGCTATTGGGAGTGGCCCCTAGATCAAGACTTAGATGAAGTTTATTAACATCCTCATCTAATATTTTGCCAAACTTCTGGACATTCTGCCTGAGTGCCTTGACCACGAATCGCTGCGTATCCCGTCATTGAGCCTCATTTGAGTATGACGTTTGCTCGGCTAAGGACTGCCATCCCGCCTGCCAGAGGGCTTTGTTCTTCAGTTGTTTAGCCGTGATCCAAAATCGCACGGTGGGATCACAGGCGGCGACAATTTCTGCAAAGACCCAACTTCCCTGGTTCTTGCGGTTGACGACATGAAAGTGACGCCAGCCCTGTAGGGTGGTGCGGGCAGTCCATTTAGACCCGATCAAATGGGGAAACTTTTGCTGCTTAGCCATCGATTCAGTCAGCCAGTCGTTGCTTGATGCCCCGGATGTGAATGGCGCGGCTGCTGATGATCGCCTGGGTATCCCGCACCTGGACGTAGACTTTACCGGAGAAGAGCTGCCGCAGGAAGGGACGGGTATAGACGCTGACCCCGTCTTCATCGGCATCGGGGTCGCGCTGATAGCCCATGTCCTCGAGGGCGCGATTGAGTCGTTTGAGAAACGATTGACGGTTGGTAATCGCCATCTCTAAGGTAACGCTGCGATAGACAAAGGCTCCCAACAGGCCTGCCACGGTGCCAAATATTAGCCCAAATTGGTTGGGGATACCGGTGTCGAGCCCGACTCCCAAGGTCTTGGCGGCCAGGAACGTCGTAATCAGCGCGGTACCCGAAAAATAGTACAGAAAAGTCAGGATAAAACTAGGGCCTTGCGGCAAAGACGGTTGATCAGACATGGTAAGGCGGCAGGGCTAACGATTCCTATCTTCGGCGAAGGCCGCCGTCTAGGAAAGCCCCTGCCCCCTTGTTGAAAATGCCCCCTTTGGCGTAATAATCACAGGAGGAATGAGATCGGCAGGCCATGATTGAAGTCGAGCATCTCAGCAAGACCTACGGATCGACTGAAGCGATTCGAGATGTTGCCTTTCGCGTTGAGACCGGCGAGATCCTAGGGTTCCTGGGACCGAATGGGGCGGGAAAAACCACCACCATGCGGATATTAGCCGGGTATTTGCCAGCCACCTCGGGCACGGCTCGAATAGCAGGATACGACGTCCATAGCGACTCCATGGCCGTGCGCCAGCGGATCGGCTACCTACCGGAGAATCCGCCGTTATATCTAGAGATGACGGTGGAGGGATTTCTGCATTTTGTCGGGCGCATCAAGGGCATGGCTGCTGGCGATCGGCCCCATCGGGTGCAGATTGCCATGGAGCGCTGTGGTTTGTTGGAGAAGCGCTCGGTCTTGATCCGCAAGTTGTCGAAGGGGTATCGGCAGCGGGTGGGGATTGCCCAGGCCATCATCCACGATCCACCGGTGATCATCTTGGATGAACCAACGGTGGGGCTGGATCCGCGCCAGATTATAGAGGTGCGTCAGTTGATCAAGGGGCTGGCTGGGGAGCATACTCTAATTCTGTCTACTCACATCCTGCCGGAGGTGAGTGTCACCTGCAATCGGGTGGCCATCATTCACCAGGGGCAGATTGTCGCGACTGATTCGCCTCAACACCTGATGAGTAATCTGGGTCGGGAGCTCACCTATGAGGTGGAGGTGGCTGGCGATCAACAGCGGGCTCAGCAATTATTGGGTCAGTTGCCGGCCATTACTCGGGTAGAGCCCCTCAGCCAAGATAGCCAAGATCAGCATGGGCCTGGGCGCAGTCGACTGCAGGTGATTGCTCATCCTCAGGAGGATCCGGGGCATGCGATCGCATTGACCCTGGTGCAAAACGGTTTGGAGCTCTACGAGTTACGGCGACAGCAAGTCAGCCTCGAGGAGGTATTTCTCAACCTGACCACCCAGGAAGCAGCACCAGACGCTCTGGGGATAAGGTGGCTGACGCCTCGCCAGTCGAGAGTTTGTAGCACCACTAGGCAGCCGCACCGGAGGTCGGCAAAGGAGATATGGCATGGGCATCGTCTTCGCAAACATTCTGGCCATTTACCGGCGGGAACTGCAGAGTTATTTTTCCTCGCCCTTGGCTTACATCGTCGCCGGATTATTCTGGCTGCTGGGGGGCTTTTTCCTAGTGCTGATCTTACTCGGGCCCCAACGGCATCATTGCCCAAGTAGCCCAAGCCGATCAAGCCCAACAGTTAGGCATGGAGCCCCCCGCCATTGATGTGGTGTACGAGTTTCTCAAGGCCTATTTAGGCTTGCTAGGCTCCCTGTCACTGTTTGTGTTACCCATCCTCTCCATGGGCTATATACCGAAGAGCGCAAGCAAGGCACCCTAGAGCTGTTGGCTACGTCTCCCATTACCAACTGGGCCGTGGCCTGGGCAAATTACTGGCGGTGGTCACCTTCTACATCACCATGGTATTGCCCCTGATGATTGTGTGAGTCAGTAGCCGTCGGAGCCGCCACTCCGCCACCCTCGCCCACCCTGTTGCTACTCGGTCATCTAGGACTGATTCTATTAGCCGCTGGGGTCTTATCCCTGGGCATGTTTATCTCATCTCTGACCGAGAGCACTGTGCTCTCGGCCATCATGACCTTTGTGCTGGTGTTTTTTGTTGTGGATTCGTCGACGCCCTTAGGCAATGCTCTGCCTGGCCTAATCGGTGAGGCCCTGGGCCACCTGTCGCTTCTGCAACATTTCACTGACTTCACCGAAGGGGTGCTAGACACAAGCGGCGTCGTTCTCTTTGCCAGTTACATTCTCCTGGGGTTGTTTTTAACGGGCCCAGTCCGTAGAGACGCTACGATTCCAGCGCACCTGAGCCGCAGCCATACCCCCTGTCCACCCTAGCCTTTCTCGTTAGCGAGTCATTATGAACCTGCTCAAGGCTTCCCGTCGCTATCTCAAATACCTGGCCTGGTTAGGTCTGCTCCTAGCCACCGCCGGATTGGTATCTGGGGCGCTAACCGGTTGGACTCCCCTGCCTATTGCCCTATTAGTGGGAGGCATCGGGCTGATCCTAGTGGGCCTGGCCTATAGCGATATGGCCCAGGGGCGTTTCTGGCAGCGACGCTCCACCGAAGCCGGGGGCCAATGCCCTAGTGGGGACTCTAGCCGTCTTGGTGATTTTGGGCGTGATCAATTGGCTGTCGGTGCAATATTCCGCTCGCCTCGATCTGACCGAGAATCAAATCTTTACCCTGGCCCCCCAAACTCGGCAGATTGCCCAGGAACTAGCGCAGCCTATTCGCCTGGTCATCTTCGATACCAGCCCCAATACCCAGGATGAGGAGTTACTACAGCGCTATCGCCGCCTCAATTCCCAGTTTGATTATGACTATGTCAATCCCTACGCCAATCCCCGCCTGGCTCAGGAGTTCGAGGCCACGCGCCCAGGCATGGTGTTTCTGGAAGTGGGTGACCAGCGGCGATTCCTGCAACAGTTGGGGCCAGACCAGCGGCTCTCGGAGCGTACTATCACTAATGCCATCGATCGGGTGGTACGCGATCGCACCTTGACGGTTTATTTCCTCCAGGGCCATGGGGAATACGGTATTGATGGCAGCGGTGAAGCCGGCTACACCCAAGCCGCCACTAGCCTAGAAGAGAAAAACTATACCGTCGAAACCCTGAATCTGGCAGAGACAGAGGCTGTCCCCGAGGATGCCAGTGTGGTGGTGGTAGCCGGCCCGGCCCAGGAGTTTTTTGAGCCCGAGGTGGAAAGTCTCAGCGCCTATCTGGAACAAGGGGGAGGGGTGCTGCTGTTGCTCGATCCCCAGACGAATCCAGGCTTGGCTCCCCTGTTGGATGACTGGGGCATTACCCTGGACGACCGCCTAGTGCTCGATACCTCGGGGGCGGGTCAATTAGTTGGCCTAGGGCCAGCAGCTCCCCTGGTGACTGATTATGGGGATCATCCCATCACCCGCGACTTCAATGGTGGCCGCTCCTTCTATCCCCTAGCCCGCCCGATCCAGCTGCAAGAGGTGCCGGGGGGGTGATGGCCACTCCCCTGCTTCAGACCAATCCCCAGAGTCAGGCCGAAGCCATCTCCGCCGCAGGCGAACTGCAATTCGACCCAGAAGCCCCAGCCGAGGGGCCCTTCACCCTGGGAGTAGCCCTCAGTCGGTCCTTGACAGAGGAGGCAGCGGCTGAAGCTGAGGAGCCCCCAGAGGCACGCCTGGTGGTCATCGGCAACGCTAGTTTCGCCACCGATGGCTTATTTGAGCAGCAACTCAATGGAGACGTCTTGCTGAATGCCGTTAACTGGCTGGGGCAGCAGTCTGATGCCACCCTCTCCATTCGTCCCAAGGAAGTAACTGACCGCCGCATCGCCATGACGGCTCAACAGCAGGTCGGGCTCGGCGTCTTTGCCATCCTAGTGTTGCCAATGGTAGGGGGCGTACTGGCAGTGGTGATGTGGTTGCGTCGTCGTTAACGAGAATCGACCATGAAATTGAAGCAGAGCACATTGGTGTTGGTCGGCATCGCCTGTCTCCTAGGCGCTGGAGCCCTAGGTCTAGAAGCCTATCGTCAGCAACATGGGGACATGCTTTTGGCGCCGCCGACACTCACCCCCTATTCTCCTTTCAGGAGGATGAAGTAACGGCCCTGACCATTCAGCGCCAGGGGGAGACCCTGGCCTTTGAACAGGGGGAAGCAGGCTGGCGCATGACCCAACCGCAGCAGCAACCGGCCCAGGAGTCATCCGTAGCGTTTTTGCTGAGCCAGCTGACCAGCGGTGAGGCTGGGCAACCCGTCTCGGTCACCCCCGATAACCAGGCCGACTTTGGGTTTACGGAACCAGCTGCCACCGTAGAGTTAACCTTGGCCAACGGCGACCGCCATACCCTGTTATTGGGCAGTGCTGACTTTAGTGGCAGTGGCTTCTATGCCCTAGTGGATCCCCCGGCCTTACCCTTGTCAGAGGATACAGAGGCAGAGACAATTACCGCCCACATAGTGTCTGGGGAGGTGGCCAGTGGCATCAATCGGCCCTTGGACGAGTGGCTCATGGCTACCGATGAGACTCCAGGGGCAGAGAGTGTCCCCAGTTCAGCGGTGCCGCCGGCCCCCCTGACCCCTGGTTCAGTTCCTGAGGATACAGCCGATCCGGCGGTGGAGTAAGTCCCTAATACCGATTCCAAGAGATGCCTCCCCCAGGCATGTCCCGGGGGAGGCAATTGTTCCACGGACCATAGCTGACTGCAACTGCGTGAGCTTAGTCAGTGTCTTGTTGGACGATGTGCCGCATATGGGTGGCAACACTGCTGATATAGCCGCTGTCTTCCAGGGTCGAGGCTGGGATGCGGCCTAAATCGACCCCTGCCTGCACCACATCTTCGGCGACGAGATCATGGTGACGGGCCTTAGCCGTAAAGATCTGATAACTGGGAATGCCAGCCTCTGACAAATAGCCACGATAGGCCAGAGATACCAAGTTGAACGGAGTTGTAGTTATTTGCACCAATTCACCGGTGCGATCAGGGTTAGCGGCTCGCTCTGCTTGGGCTTGGGCGACGGGCATGATACTAGCTGTCAGCAACAGGGCCGTACCACTGAGTAATAAACGTTTCATAGATTCCTCCTAAACTGTCTACATAAGCCAGTTCGATGGAGGTTCTCTTTGATGCGATGGTCGTTGACTCGGTCTCCCTGAGGGGAGACTATATCCTCATCACCCTCTCGCCTGTTCATCCACATCTCTGACAAACCATCAAACTGGATTGTATCTAACCTTTCTTGTCTGTATTGTTGAATACCAAAATTAGAAAGAACTGATGGTTATGTGAACAAATTCTGAAAACTTCCTGAGAATCTCTTCATCCCAGCTAGTCTCAGGGCTGTGGTTTACCCTGCCGTAGGCCGTTCCCTCAGTAGGGTTATAGCCGCTCTGCCACCTGCTTCAGGCGCTGGAGTTGGGTCTGCATATCTTGACGAGTCCAGGCGGCCGCAAATGCTTGAAAGCCAAATTGGACCAAGGGATTCGGAATCGTAAATTCGAATCGGTTGAGTAATCGGGTGCCATTAGCCTCCGGGATACATTCCCAGCGATCTCGACCCCGAAAAAACCCCTCAAAGGCCCAAACTACCAACCCCGGTTGTCGCTCCACCACGGTGCTGTCGAGCGTGGGTTGCCACAGGGGCAGTTGCACCACGAAGCGACTCTTTCCTCCCAATTCTGTGTTCCAGGGTCCCACCGGCTCACACCGCAAGGCTGGATTGAGCCAGCGGTGCATTAGTTCTCTATCGGTAATACAGCGTTCCACTTGGGTGGCGCTGGCTTGAATATAGATAGTCTGCTCAAAAACTTGTTGGTCGACCATGGTCAAGCTCCCTAGACCCACATTTCGATGCCTCTACAGACAACCATTCCATGCTCAGACACCTCCGATATCCATTCCCTACGTTAAAGTGACAGCCTCTCCTTGGTATCTCTATGCTCCTGATCTTCCAGGCAACCATGGATAGCGTTACCCGTGAGAACTGATGAGAGGGATGGCTGTTCAGAAAAGAAAATTATCGAAATCTGATAAAAAGTGTCTTGAAATGCCTAGATTTTGTGAATTTACCCCTTAGCATATGGTCAGAAGGAGCCAGGGTGGGTTAGCACGTCCAACTCGTTTTGGACAAGGGGGGGACTCCCAACACCCTTGGCTGCGCTCAGAGGGTGATATATGCCTGTGATGCTTTGGCTAATCACACATCGCCCACTACAAGTTTGTCAACGATTAGATGCTATGACCTACATCGCACAACTGAGTGGCATTAGTCCTGGGGGGGATATCCCTTGGTCGCTCTTGTCTCTAGCCCAGGTGCCTGAGTCTCTAACCTTTAGAGACATTTTTACTGGACGGATTGGTAGTTTCTTGCCCAGCTTGATTGGGGCGATTCTACTGTTACTGGTTGGCTGGATCATCGCCACGGTAGTCGCCTTGGGCGTCAAAAACCTGCTCAAGCGGACGAATTGGGATGATCGCCTCGCTAATTGGGTGATGGGCGAAAGCCCGACCCAGGATGTCCCCATCGAGGAGTGGACCTCGACGGCGGTTTACTGGGTGATCATGACCTTCACCATCGTGGCCTTCCTGCGGGCGCTCAATCTAGATGTGGTTTCAGAGCCGCTGAATGATTTTCTACAGCAGATCTTTGCCTATCTGCCTCGCATCGGCGGCGCCGCCCTGCTGTTAGGGATTGCCTGGGCCATCGCCACGGTGGTCAAGGCCATTGTGACCCGGGGGCTCTCTCGGTTTAATTTGGACGATCAACTGGCTCAGCAAACCGGCGGCAGCAGCCCCATCGTGCTGAATGAGACCATCGGCAATGTTCTGTACTGGTTTATTTTTCTGCTGTTCCTGCCGTTGATCCTCAGTGCCCTGAATCTGCCGGGGCTATTGCAGCCCGTGGAGGGACTGATTGATCAATTCCTGCAGGCGATTCCCCGCATTCTCACGGCCCTGCTTGTCCTGGCCATCGGTTGGCTGGTGGCTCGCATTTCTCGCGGCATCGTCAGTAATCTGCTGGCCGCTACTGGGGCTGACCAAATTGGCACCCGGGTGGGGCTAGCGGCTAATACCCAAGATGGCGTTTCCCTCTCTGGGCTGGTGGGCACCATCGTCTATGTCTTGATCTTGATCCCGGCTGCCGTGGCCGCCCTGAATGAGCTAGATATTCAGGCTATCTCTGATCCTGCCGTGCAGATGCTGGAGCAGATCTTGACGGCCATTCCTCAAATTCTGATGGCTGGCCTGGTGCTGGTGGTGTTCTACGTCATCGGTCGTTTTGTGTCGGATCTGGTGGTCAGCATCCTGCGCAGCATCGGCTTTGACAATATCATGGGGATCTTAGGCCTGCCTGAGCTGTCTGTACCAGCGGCTGCTCAAGCTCAGCCTACGGTAGACACCGAAGGGCAACCTAGCACCACGGTGCAAACCCCTGGTCGCACTCCCTCAGAAGTGGTGGGGTTGATTGTGCTGGCAGGGATCGTGTTGTTTGGGGCAGTCACCGCCACTGAAATTCTCCAGTTCGCGGCCCTGACCAATATCGTCCAGGCGATTCTGCGGGTATCGGCTCGCATCATCAGCGCGCTGGTGGTGTTTGGCGTCGGTCTCTATCTGGCGAATTTGGCCTTCCGGTTGATCAGCGCCATGGGAACCTCCCAGGCCCGTACCCTAGCCCAAGCGGCCCGGATTGCTGTGATCGCCCTGGTGGGAGCTATGGCATTACAGCAGATGGGGGTGGCTACTGATATCGTCAATTTGGCCTTTGGTTTGTTGTTGGGGGCCATTGCCGTGGCCATTGCGATCGCATTTGGCTTAGGGGGACGTGACATTGCCTCTGAGCAAATTCGGGAATGGCTTAACAACTTCAAGCAAAATCAGTAGTTCCATGCCTTTGCCAAGGCCACACCTAACCGATGAACTGACGCTATTCAGAGTCTGAGGTCTGAGGTCAGTCTTGGCAAAGCAGCTCCCGCCTGAAGGCACTGGCCTGGCTCTGCAGGAAATTTCCAGTGCCTTCATAATGTGTCTAAAGCTAACCATACTCGTGGGCAGCGTTCCCCACGAATGAGGTCCTACCGTTACCCATTTTTAGAACCCAACACCCATACCATGGCATTCTCTACCCCTGACCCTGCTGATGGTCTCACCCGTCAGGATATGGCTCACTACATTGAAGCCACTGACGGTCTATCGAAGCCTTGGCTATTGGTGACGTTACGCCTCAAGGCTCTGCAAGAGCAGCGAGCCCCGATGAGCCCCGATGACTACATGCAAGCTCTCAGGGCACTCCATCAAGATCTGATGGAGCTGGGGGAATGGTGGATTGGCCGCGAAGACGAAGTGTTCTAGGGAGCTAATCATGACCACTGCAGAACGATCCGTTGCCCCCTCAGATTTACGAGACCCTCAATACTATCTCAGTCGAGAACTGAGCTGGCTGGAGTTCAATCGCAGGGTGCTCCACGAAGCCCTAGATGGTCGCACTCCCCTGCTGGAGCGCCTGAAGTTCATGGCGATTTTTAGCAGCAACCTAGATGAGTACTTCATGGTGCGAGTGGCGGGGCTAAAACAGCAAGTAGAAGCCCAGGTCAGCAAACGCACTCCCGATGGCCGCACCCCCAGCGAACAGCTGCGAGATATCAGCCAAACCCTGCGACCCATGGTGTTAGAGCAGCACACTCACTTTCAGCAGGTCCTACGGCTAGAAATGGCCGACCATGGTATCTCCCTGGTAGACTATTCGGCCCTGTCCGATGAGCAGCAAGCCTACCTGGAAAAGTACTTCGAAGAGCAAATTTTTCCGGTCTTGACTCCTCTGGCAGTAGATCCTGGCCATCCTTTTCCCTACATCTCTAATCTCAGTCTCAACTTGGCCGTGGTTGTCCGCAATGCCCATACTGGCCGGGAGCGCTTTGCTCGGGTAAAGGTGCCTAAAGTGCTGCCCCGCTTTGTGTCCCTGCCCCCCTCCCTAAAACAGGACCAAGACAAGGCTTCAGGTGAATGGATGGGGGTTCCCCTAGAGCAAGTGATTGCCCACAACCTGGAATTTCTCTTCCCCGGCATGATCGTCGAGGACCACCACACTTTCCGCATTACCCGTAACGCCGATCTGGAAGTGGAAGAAGATGAAGCCGACGACCTGATGCTGGCCATTGAGAAAGAGCTGCGGAAGCGGCGTCTGGGGGGCTCTGTCGTCCGCATGGAAATCGAAGCGAATACTCCCGAGCCAGTGCGCACGACCCTGATGCAAGAAATGGGGCTGACTGAGCATGATGTCTATGACATCGATGGCTTAGTGGGCTTAGGCGATCTCATGACCTTCATGGGACTCCCCCTGGAGGATCTAAAGGACCCCACCTGGAGTCCAGTCGTGCCTAGCACCTTTAAGGCTATCCCCAGCTCCAGCGATGAGGATGACATTAACTTGGATCTAGAAGATGGCACCGATATCTTCCGGCTATTGCGCCAGCAAGACCGATTGGTTCACCATCCCTATCATTCCTTTGCGGGCACGGTGCAGCAGTTTATCACCCAAGCCGCCCAGGATCCCAAGGTGCTGGCCATCAAGATGACTCTCTACCGCACCTCGGGGGACTCTCCCATCATCAGTGCCTTGATCTCAGCCGCAGAGAATGGCAAGCAGGTGGCGGTTTTGGTGGAGTTAAAGGCTCGCTTCGACGAAGAAAATAATATCAACTGGGCCCGCAAGCTAGAGAAATCCGGTGTCCATGTGGTCTATGGATTAGTGGGGCTCAAAACCCACACCAAGGTTGCCCTGGCGGTGCGTCGAGAAGGCGACCACATTCGTCGCTACGTGCACATCGGCACGGGGAACTACAATCCGAAGACAGCCCGGTTATATACTGACTTAGGACTATTGAGCTGCCGAGCTAATTTGGGGGCTGACCTGACGGATCTGTTTAACTATCTGACGGGATACTCGCAACAGCAGTCCTATCGTAAACTCTTAGTGGCCCCGGTTAATCTGCGCCAACAGCTAACGACGCTCATTCATCGAGAAATTGAGCGCTGTCAGGCTGGAGAAGCAGGCCGCCTCATTGCCAAGATGAATTCTCTGGTCGATCCCGAGATCATCGCTACTCTCTATGAAGCTTCCCAGGCAGGGGTAGAGATTGATCTGATTGTCCGGGGTATTTGCTGCCTCCGGCCTGGGATGGAGGGGATCAGCGATAACATTCGCGTCATCAGCATCGTCGGGCGTTTGCTAGAGCATTCCCGCATCTTTTATTTCCACAACAGTGGGGATGAAACCTTTTTGATTGGCAGTGCTGACTGGATGCCTCGCAACCTGGATCGGCGGGTTGAGGCGGTAGTGCCCGTTGAGGATCCGCAGTTGCGCCAGGAATTAATGACCATTCTGGAGGTGTCCCTGGCGGACAACCGGCAAGCTTGGGATCTCCAAGCTGATGGCTCCTATCGCCAACGGCATCCCGGCGATGAGGCCGTGCGCAGTTCTCAGGCTATCTTCATGGATATGGCCCTGCAGTCGGCCGAGTAAGGGCAGATCCTGGCTATGGCAGGCGGCGATGACAGCCACGGTAAAACCCGTAGGCCAAGCTGCCTAGCAGGGCTAGCCCCAGTAACCCTGCCAGAGGATTTTGCCCAATGCCGGTTAACCAAGGGGAAATGTGGGCTGCTGGCCTGACCATATCGGTCACATCAACCACGTAATAGGCTCCCACTAAGCCGCCATGCAAGCCGATGGGTAGGGCCAAGCTCGGGGAGCGGTGGCCTAAGCGGGTGCGGCGGGCCCAGACAAGGGTAAGCCCTAGTAGGAGTAATCCAACAAATTGAGGCAGGCTGTCGAGAATAGCCGCCAGGGGTCTGAGGTAATGTGCGATCGCAAATAGTCCGGCATCACCCCAAAGGGCGACCGCCATAGAATAATCCTGCTCCAGCTCAAACAACAGCCAGCCCCGGAAAAACAGCTCCTCGGCCATCCCCACCCCTAACCCAACCAAGCACCCCTGCCAGACATAGTGCCCCATTGCCAGTGGCAGCGGTTGTAAGGTTCCCCAGCCTAACCCAATCTGCAGCCCTAATAGCGCACCAACACTGAGGTACCCCAGGGCCAATCCTACCCCCAGACCAGCCACCATCTTGCCAGGATGATGCAGCCCCAAGGTGCGATAGGGTTGGCTGAGGTCATGGATGCGCCGTCCCCACCCAGGCAGTAAGCCCAAAAACACAATATACAGAAGCCCTAAAGCCAATGGCCCTGCTGCCGTCCACCGCTCCTCAACACCATATAACGGCAGTCCCAGCGGTAACCAGGCCGCCCCTAAGACCATCAGGAACAGGCCAATCCGAAGCGGTGCTGGCCAGCAGCCCATAGCCCTAAGCAGTTTCAACCATCCTCTGCCCCTAATTCCTACTCATCGGGCTCGATGGAGCTAGTCAATCCCCGCCCCCGTAAGCCTTCACAATAAAACTCGGCATGCTCCAGGGCGCAGGTAATCACCAGAGCCACCTCCGCCGTATGGGCCTGCATCATAATATCGACCGCCTGGGGCATGGTTAGGCTAGGGACTACCTTCATCAACGACTCCACCACATGCTCCATTGTGTTGAAGTCATCGTTGTGGAGCAGCACCCGGTAGCGGGGAGCAGGTTTGCGAATTGTCGATGTTGAGGAGCGTTCAATGGTCTCAACCGACACGGGGTCCCCCTATGTTCACTAAGGTATGGACTTAAAGACGCTAATAGGGCCTAAAGCGACCTTTTCTACGTTGTATCACACTGCTTTATCCACGGGGAGCAGCGAGATGGGCAGAACCCTCGTGGACATCGTCTGGGCAGCATTCCCTAGAGGGCTTAGCTGGCCAACGATACAATAGGGCTGCTTACCTACATCACGAGTCGCGCGTCCGTCTCTAGGCCATGGCCTTTCGACCTAACCAAATTCTTTATCTAGAACACAATGGCCGGCGTCTCTATGTGGAGGTCATTCAGATTATCGAGTCACGCCAAATCTGCTGGGCTAGGCCACTGCTACTGGTCGATGTCTCAGATAGCCAGGAGATGCCAGACGACATCTCCCCTGAGCATGGGCTCCATTGCTTACAGGGTGGTCCCGACATTCTCTGGCCCCTGGCCCAATTTCAACCTGCCCTAGATACTGCCCTGCTGCCGCTGCTGGGTTACCTGACTCCCTCTGGCGCCTTCCCAACATCGGCCTCTTTTTCCGAGCGTCGCCTCCATCAACCCCTGCGCCAATTTATGGATGCCCTCTGGATGGATCAGCAACAGCAGTTCTTCGGGCAGGGTGCCTAAGGAAAACTCGAGGAAAACTCAGGCACTTACCCATAAACACGGAGAGCCCTACCGCGAAAACCGAGAAAAATCTTTACAAATTCGCTAAATCACTTCAGAATCCTTCAATATCTATTACAGTGCCCTTAAAGCCCTTGACGCCTATGGCCTATGGTCCTTTCAGCCTTGGGTTCAGCCTTGGGTAAAGTCCCACTAAGGGCTTGGCACCAACTTAACCCGCCCAGCATCCATCTCACACATGAGCAATTCCAAGGCCTCGAAATCCACTTCCGAGACATAGCCAAGGCGACTCAGTTCGCAGTTGATGCCCTGCTCGATATCAGGGGTCAAGCGACGAATGTACAGTGCTCTTTCAACGAGGGTTCGAATGATAGTCGATGATGCCTGCATACCAAGAGCCAGCCAAGCTGGTTAGTGTGTAAGGTGCTAGTTATGATTCTCTGATACCGACTCCATCCAGAGCGTGATCCAGCCATAAGCTCTTGCGTGATTAGCGTCAAACACTGTGGTGATTTAGATCACATTTGCTCTAGTAGTAACGCAGGGCACTGTACGTGATATCACTTACCTGAAACTTTAAACAAATCAGAATGGTCATTAAGATTCAGCGAAACAAACGCCTCGGTCTGGGCATCCCCAGCTGAGCAGCTTAACGTCAATGTCATCGGACGGGTTTGAGTACGGCGACCTCTGTTGTCAGACTTCGCAGGAGTGAATGGGTATGTACAGCTTCGATACTTCTATGATGTTTATGCAGCCTAGCGGTGCTCTCAGTGCCGCCAATGCCCAAGATTTTTATGGTCAGATGGCTAGCCAGCTACGGTCCGATCCGGTAACTGGCTTAGTTGTGGACATGAGCCAGGTGGAATCTTTAGACAGTGCTGGCTTAAATGCCTTAGCCTCTGCCTTGCAGCTAGCACAAACTCTGAACAAGACGTTTCGCCTCAAGGCAGTTCCTCCTTCCATTCAGATTATTTTTGAGCTGACTCAGTTGGATGGGGTGTTTGAGCTAGCTGATGACTCGGCAGTGCTGCCTGTGGCTGCTTAACGTTGATATGGTGCAGCCCCAGTGGCACGAAATACCTTAGACGTGCTGGCGATTGTTCATCGCCGCTATGCCGTCTCTGGAATACCTGGCAATACTCTCGGAAATGCTCTCGGAGCAAATGATTCGGGAGTATTTTACTGGCTCTGTTAAGCCGCCAAGGCCCCCGCAGCTATCCGCTATAGTGAAGGCAATGTCGCAAGCATAGTGTGGTTAGTTGTCGTGCCCGTTGCTATCGAATCCCTGATCAATGCGGATGTTGCCAAACCAGCCCGATATTTAGGCAATGAGCTGGGGGCTGTCCATAAACCCTGGCATCAGGCTCAGGTGCGATGGGCCCTCACCTACCCAGAACTCTACGAGGTGGGCGCCTCTAATCTGGGGCATATCATCCTGTACAGCATTCTCAATGCTCAACCTCGGCAACTGTGCGATCGCGCCTATTTGCCTGCTGCCGATTTAGTGACTAAGCTGCGGCAAAGCGGGACGCCTCTGTTTGCCGTCGAGTCCCGTCGCCATCTGCTCGAGTTCGACATTCTCGGTTTCAGCCTCAGCTACGAACTAGGGGCCACCAATCTGCTAGAAATGCTAGATCTGGCTCAGATTCCGTTGACCTGGCGAGAGCGACAGCAGGCGGGTCCCTGGGCCGTAGACAGCGGCAGTTGGCCCCTGATCTTTGCTGGGGGGCAAACGGCTACTTCCAATCCTGAACCCTACGCCGATTTCCTGGACTTCGTTGCCCTCGGGGATGGGGAGGAATTACTGCCTGAGATTGCCCTAGTGGTAGAAGAAGGCAAAGCCGCCGGGCTCAGTCGTCAAGACCTACTGCTCGATCTAGCTCAGGTGCCAGGGGTGTACGTACCCCAGTTCTATGACATGGCCGCCGATGGTTCCGTGTATCCCAACCGCCCTGATGTCCCGGCTCGGGTCGTGCGTCGGGTGGCAACACCGATGCCAGAGTATTCCATCGGCTTAGTGCCCTATGTCGAAACTGTCCATGACCGCCTCACGGTGGAAATTCGCCGTGGCTGCACCCGCGGCTGCCGCTTCTGCCAGCCCGGCATGCTAACCCGTCCCGCCCGGGATGTGTCGCCAGACAAAGTGGTAGACACCATTGAGCAGGGTCTTCGAAAAACTGGCTACAACGAGTTCTCCTTGCTCTCCCTGAGTTGCTCCGATTATCTGGCCCTACCTTCCCTAGGTGTAGAGGTGAAAAATCGGCTGCAACAGGAGAATATTTCCCTGTCCTTGCCCAGCCAGCGGGTTGACCGCTTCGATGAAAATATCGCTCACATTATCGGCGGTACTCGTCAAACCGGGCTGACATTTGCCCCGGAGGCTGGTACCCAGCGGATGCGAGACATTGTCAATAAGGGCCTAACCAACGAAGAGCTACTCCGGGGTGTCAAAACCGCCTATGAGCAGGGATGGGATCGGGTGAAGCTCTACTTCATGATTGGTCTGCCGGGTGAGACCGATGTGGATGTCTTGGGGATTGCCGAGACCGTACGGTGGCTGCGGCAAGAATGTCGCCAGCCAGGACGCAAGGCTCTGGCGGTGAACCTGACCATTTCGAACTTCACCCCCAAACCCCATACCCCCTTCCAGTGGCATGCCGTGTCTACCGCCGAGTTTGAACGGAAGCAAGCCCTGCTTAAAGAAGAGTTTCGCTCCCTACGAGGGGTCAAGATGAATTTCACGGATGTGCGCATCTCGGCCATGGAAGACTTTGTCGGTCGCGGAGATCGTCGTCTAGCCGCTGTAGTGCATCGGGCCTGGCAACTGGGGGCGGGTATGGATGCCTGGTGGGAAAGTCTAGATCGGGCCTTTGCCGCTTGGACCCAAGCCATTGACGAGGCGGGGCTGAGCTGGAAGTATCGGCAGCGAGAGCAGGACTGGAACACGCTGGAGGCAGGCGAGCAGGCTGCAAGCCTGGAGGCTCCCTTGCCCTGGGACCACATCGATACCGGCATCGATAAAGCGTGGCTGCAGGCCGATCTGCGCCGGGCCTTGGCGGCCGCCACTGTGCCCGATTGTTCCTTTGAGGGCTGCTCCCACTGTGGGGTCTGTGGCCCCGACTTCGGCCACAACGTGGTGGTGGCGCCACCGCCAATTCCCACCTTTGAGGGACACTTTACCCCGCCCCAAGAGCGGGTGCAGCGGATTCGGGTGCGCCTGGGTAAGCAGGGCAATCTCACCTTGCTCAGCCATTTGGATTTGATGCGGTTGCTGGATCGAGCCGTACGCCGGGCTGCCTTACCTCTGGCCTTTACGGGAGGGTTTCATCCGGGCCCGCGAATTTCTGCGGCCAATGCCTTACCCCTGGGGGCCACTAGTGCCGGTGAAATCGTCGATTTTGAGCTGACCTCTCCCTTAGCGGTCGCAGCCTTTTGCCAGCGGCTAGGGGCAGAACTGCCCTCGGAGCTCCCTATTCATGAGGCTGCGGAAGTATCTTTGTCGGCGCCGTCGGCGACCAAGGCCTTGGCGCAGGCTGAGTATGTGATCACGGTGGCAGGGGCCGACGAGGTTGCGATCGCACCAGCAGAGTGGGCGGCCTGGGTCGCTGCCGTCAAGGCGGCCGATAGGATAATCTGGGACCATCGGACTAAGTCGGGCAAGTTGCGGCAGGTCAATCTGTGCGATCGCCTCGATAGCCTTGACCCGATAGCGGCTCCGTCTCCTCAGGACCTGCCACCCCAGAGCCACCTCAGCGATCCAGCCCATCAGGCCCTGATTCGCTATGGGGGCAGTTGTCGCAATGACGGCAGCCAACTGCGCCCCGACCATGTGGTCTTCATGCTAGAGCAGGTGAGCCAACGGCCCCTACGGCTCTGTCACATCCATCGTCAACGGCTTATCCTTACTCCTACGCCGGGAGATTCTACCCATGCAGCTGAAATGGTTACGGCCTCGGTTACGGCTTCTTTGGGGACCCATTAATCCTGGAGTGAGGGTGCTGGCGGCTGCGGGCCTGCTCCTAGGACTAGGGATACCGGCCTGGAGTCAGACGTCATCCCCCGGGGCCAGTACCTGCCAGGTAGATATCCTGGGCTCGGAGTTGGCATGGCGGCAATGTTGGCTGGAAGCCACTCCCCTGTTATCCACAGAAAGCGACGCCACCATCGTCGACGAAGACACCCTATCCCTAACGACAATGACCCGGCCCAGCCTCTGGTGGCGTCGAGATCAGCTGCCCTCTCGCTTAGGCGGAGATCGCCTGATCGAGGGCTGGACAGCCTATCACTTGGTCGACCCGACCATGCAGGTCATCGATATTGACATCAATGGACAGGGCTGGCGGATCCTCACCCTGGCGGAGCGTTATGGCTTGCTGACCCAGTTTGGCTCAGCGGCTAAAGCCTACGGCTATAACGTGCGGTTATATCGGGGCAGCGATCAGTTTCGAGAGCGATTGGCGCTGTATGTGTGCGATTTTAGTCACACTCCGGAGCTAGAGGGGCAGACAAGCACAGACTCAGACGCTACGGCCCAAATCCCCTGCAACGCTGAATTGTATGACCCTGGCCAACTCTAACCAGGGCTGCGCATCTCTTGCCAGAGCCGATCGTAGGCAGTTTGCGCCGAGTCCGATAGGGGCTGCAGAAACTCACTGCGGCCATAGAGGTCTGCTGGTGGAAAGATCAACGGCTGCTCCTGTAGATTAGAAGGCAATGCCTGGCGTTGCTGCCCAGCGTAGAGCGGAGACCCTCCCTGACTCAGGAGCGATAGCTGCGCGGCATGGTCAGGCGTGAGGCAAAATTCGATCCACTGTTTTGCTGCCGCAGACAAGGGCAATGGCGCATTGGTGGGACGCACCCACAGATCTGCCGTCAGTATTGTTCCTTCCTGGGGGATTCCGGCTTGAAATTGGCGATATTGGCTCAACTGGGGCAGCAAATCGGTGGACCAGCCCACGATCAACCAGAGATCGCCATTGATTAGGGCTTTCAACCCATGCTCGGAGCTGTATAGCTGCACCTGTTGTTGCAGGGTCTGTAGTCGCTCCGATAGTGCGGCCATGGCCTGCACATCAGGAGAATTGGCCGATTGATTCAGGGCCTTCAGGGCCAGCCCCAACACCAACCGCGGATGATCCGGCAAGGCAAAACGACGCTGTAGATCTGGGTGCCACAGATCTTGCCATTGGCTAGGCTGCCAGCCTAACCGCTGAAATGGCCGGGGGTCGTAGATCCAAATCAAGCTGCCCCATCGGTAAGGGACGGCCCAGATCGCTCCGTCCTCTGCGAATTGACCGTTGCGATCGCGTCGCACCAACTGCTGCCAAGCAGGAGATAGCCGTTGCCAGCCGGGTAAATGCTCTGAGCGCAGTGGTTGAATCAACTGCTCTTGGACTGCCGCCGTCAGCCAATAATCACCTAAGCTGACCCAATCAGGGGCATTCCCTGGGGATGACTCTGATTGCCAGAACCGCACCCAATTCCAAATCCGTTGCCACCGGGGAACCGCCTCTCCAGGGAGCCTCTGCCACCGGCGTAAATCCTGGAATAGCGATAACAGAGAAGGGGTGGCCGTAAACGTAGCCGACGCTTGGCTCTGCCGTTTAAATCGTTTGATCAGTCGGGCCGGGATTGACCCCTCCAACAGCCTCACCTCAACCTCAGGGGAGGCGGGGCCACAGGCCGAGAGTCCTAGGCCAATAGTTGCCGCCACTAACTGCAAAAACGTTCTACGCTTCATCGTTGGGATGCTCACCGTTATTGCCCACTATTAAACCGATATCACAGCCACAGACATTCCTGTCCGTGGCACTCTACTGTATCGTTCGAAACAATTAGTCCTCTTCAGACTGTGAAAGGTTAAATGTTGATTGAGCTATTCAGGGATGTCCGAATCTAGAGCCTAGGATAGGAAGGAACTCATGTGAGATGAAATGTCCTATGGACTCTCTTCAGGAACAGGTTACAGTTTTGACCACCAAGGTAGATGCTTTGCATACCGCCCTGGATCAGGTCAATCATCGGGTCTCTGAAATCCTAAATACCTCCCAACCAACCCTGAACGATGGGTTCACTGATTCGGTGATGGGAAACGATGGTCAATCCACTGTGATTGCCGAGGGGATGTTTGAGCACAAAGATATTCTGATGGATACCACCTACTCAAAGCTGGACCACTCCAGTACAGAAACTCAGATCTCTCCAGAAGTACAGGTGCGAAGACTAACGGCTCAGTTAACTGCCGCCTATAATCGCATTGCGGCCCTAGAAGAGCAGTTGCTGGCGCTACGCAGTCACCATTGAGTAGTTCCCTTCCCGGGGTGATTTTCGTCGACAGTATCCATGACGGGACACCTCCCCTTCATCTCAATCAATTTGTCCCTGTCCCGACATGCCATTGATTCGAAGCGTTTGTTCCCACAGGGCTTCCACGGCAGCCAAAAGCTCTGGCTGCTGCCAGTTTTTGTGGAGATGGGCTGCGATCGCACATCCGCCAGCCCCCACCCCTTCCTTCACAAATCCCTGCTCATAGGCTCGCAGTTGCGGATAATGAGACCTCTCAAAGCTCAACTGAGTGGCGATTAGCGGCACATCTGCTACCTGCACAGCAAGGCCAACCGTGTCTCCACTACCATCTGTGGCCACCCAACGGGTCGTTCCCACGGCAATGCGCTCCGGGGTCCAAGCTAGGCCATGGTAGCCTGCCACTGCCCGCAGCAGCGCGTAGACAGCCAACATTTGGGTCCCCCCCGCCAGCAACACCCCAACCCGTCGACTTGCCGCAATTGCCATCGCCGCCACCACCACCTGCATCGGGTCACCTACCGCCGCCGCCAGTGCCAATGGATCTAGGGCCCCCTCCGTAAAGGCAGGGGATTGCCGCCAGGCAGACAGTCCGGCTTGGGCAACTGCTAACTTCTGTGTATGGTTACAGGTGGGATGGCTGCTGTTGACCCGGTCCGTGGCGTCGATCCCTAACCCCAGTAGCACGGCCAAGGCCGTTGTGGTTCCCCCTACCACGCATTCTCCCAGGACGAGATACCCTGCCTGGGCCTCTCGAGATAACCGCTCCCCCCAGTGCACCCCCCGTTGCCATAGCTGCCGCACTTGAGCCATCGGCATAGCCTCTCCCCCACTCAAACAGCTAGCCACAGGCCCCTGCAAGTCAATCGCAGGAGCGGGTAGAGGGTGAGGCAATCCGGCATTAAATAGCCGCAACGGCAAGTGCTGGCTAGTCACCAGCGCCCGGGTAATGATGGCCGGTGACGCTCCTGCCATCAACGGCGGTAAGGCATAACGAGGGCGAGGATGGGGACCCTTATAGAGAAATTCCGCGTCTGCCAGTGCCGTCTGCTGTCGATCAGCTGGAGTTGCCCCTGCCGCTGAAATTCCGGGAATCAAGCCCGTAGCCGTAAAGCCAAAGACAATGGCAATATAAGGCCGTCGCCAGCGACAGCAATCTAACCATTGTTGTCCAGCCTCAACCTGAGTATGAACCTGGTTCATGGAGAAGGCAAGCGAGGTTAACTCTCCAACAAGACTTGTACCCAACGAGGAGGGGCAGGCATCGGCATCCCCAGTCGTTCTAGCAACAACCCAGCAGCCAGGTGCACGGTGAACAGGTAAACCACATTGCTGATCACTACCATCACCAGCGCCAATCCCTGAACCGTGAGCAGATCAACCTGGCCCAGAACAGCAACGCCGAGTATACCCAGATCAACCAACCGTTCCAGGATCCAATCCAAGATTTGGGCCATTTGATTGATCAAATACACCCAGAGATCTTCGCCGATCAGCATTGATAACAACCAGATGCGGAAGAAAAATCCCAAACTACCTAACAAAGTGCCCACAGCAATCGAAACATACCAATTGGCCCGACGAAACCACAGGTATCCCAGTTGCACCCCCAAGACTCCATAGGGCATCAGAAACAGTAGGCTGCGAGGGGGTCCCATCAACACCGCTAACAATAGGCTGGCCACCAATGCCGACATCCATGCCGCCCGAGCTCCCCAACGCAAATACACCATGGCCATGGGCACCGGGAAGAAGATGCGGAGCAGAGGTCCTGGCGGAAAGTAGGCATTAATTAGCCAGATCAAACTGGCCGTGCTAGCCAAGAATGCCGTTTCCACCATCACTAAGGGACCGGCCTTACTGGCCAGTTGGTGTCTCAAGCGCTGAGTTCCCACTCCCGATGCCGGAGTATAGGTCAGAAATGCCTCAACGTCCTCAAATTCTGCCTCTATCTCCCGGTCAGAAGAACCATCTGGAGACGATGACGACGATGACGAACTGGCCTGAAATGCCCGGTGGGCAAACGAATCACTCATGACTCCTCAAACTAGCAGACGCTCCAGAGCATCAATGTCTGGAATCCGCATAATATCGCGCTCTCGCACGATCAAAGTCTTTTTCTCCAGTTTGCTGAGAACCCGAGTCACTGTCTCTCGAGCTAGGCCACTCAAACTACTGAGTTCTCGATGGGGTAAATTAGGAATCTCAACGCCATTATCCCCCTCTTGCCCCTGACCATCCGCTAGAAACAAGATAATGTCGGCCACCCGAGACATACTGTCCGACTCTCGGAGACGCAAGCGGCGATTTACCTGACGTAAACGCCGAGCCATGAGTTGAGCCAATCGAATACCCGCAATAGGTTCGGTGTGGATGAGATGCACAAAATCGTTGGCTGGCATATTGCCAATCATGGTGGGCACTAAGGTAATCACATCCGTGGAGCGAGGCACCTCATCTAGGGGAGCCATTTCCCCGAAGACTTCTCCCTTGCCCAAAATATTCAGCGTTACCTCTTTGCCGTCTAGATTGTAGGTACGAATTTTGACCCAACCGTCCAAAATAAAATAAACAGAGGATCCCCAGTCATTCTCTAGCAGCAACACCTGGTTAGCAGGGTGTCGACGAGTAACAACCTGAGCCGTTGCCTGCTGCACTGCGGCGTCAGGAATACCTTGAAAGAAAGGAGCTGAGCGGATCAACTCACTCTCTGAGTGATGATCACGAGGGCCGTAGCGAGGGTCCATAGGTTACTACACTAAGTTCTGGTCAGGGAAACGGATTCGACATGCTATTGAGCCGATAGTCATGCCCGCAGCCCACCACTGCCGCTAGAGACAGTCCAGGCTCAGGGTAGCTATGGGTTACTAGCCATGCTTACCATCTCCCTAAGGGAGTCATCAGGTAAAATCAGCAGGTTTACGGATATATTGGCTATCGTTTTCATCCAGGCTGATCAATAGTGGCCGCAGGGAGTCCTCTGGCAAACTTTCCCAGAAACCTATTAACATACTACCCCGGAGATTTCCTCCCTCTGACCCCGGTGCCACCATCGGTCGACCTCTGGGCATCAATGCGCTTAGCCACGAAGTATTCGTCACGTCTAACTAAGGCATTCTGTGACGTTTTGTGTGAGTTGGCCTACACTTTGGGCAATCCCTCGGTTATCGAGGGCAGTAGCTGATGATTTTCTTGGACTTGGGGGCCTTTATATACCGAGGTGGATTTGGTACCACCGTATTGTAGGCGCTAAATGGGTATGCCTTGATGGATTTAAGGTGGGTAAGGTGACAGAGCAACGGGATCAACTCGAGACGCTAATAGAAGATATCGATGCCCTTTTGAAGAAGGCATCTCCTCGGTTTGGGCGTGGTGCCCAGGAGGACAGTCAACAGCGTCAGATCCTGGAGCGAGCCCGCCAGCACATCCTTGATCTGCAGCAATGGATGACTGCGCCGGGAGGGTGGGGACCAATTGATCCTGCCAGTGGTGCCGTTGACCCTCCTGAGGATTCTAATCCGGATCTTACTGAGTCAGCCCAAACCGTGCTACGGGCATTGCTACAAGAGATGCAATACCTGCGCAGCCAGTTCATTCAACCCTTGCGTACTGAGATAGAGACACTGCAGCAGGAGCGGACTGAGTTACTGGAACAGGTGCGGCAATTAGAAGTGGAGCGTCTCAGGCTGCAAGGACAGTCTCCTGAGCCATCTTCCCAGCAGGAGTGGATACAAGTGGTGGCCCACCACCTAGAGGCCTCCTTAGCAGAGCGCCTTGACCGGGCCGTGGCACGCCGGCAGGCAGAGACGAGTAATCGTCCCCTATTAGAAGGTACACCGCCCCAGCCAGCAGAAGCCGACCTGTCATTGCTAGATCCCCATCAGCGCTTGGCTTATGTGAGGCGAGTTCAGGCTGAAGCCGATCAGGCATTGCTCCAGCTAGACAATACCCTCCGGGCTGTCTTTGCAACTCTGCAACAGAACGCACTCAGCTATCAAGATTCCCTAGCTCAGGGATTAGCCGCCATGCATTCCCTAGGTCAACAGGGAGAAGTCACCCTGCGGGCTCTGATCAGTGATTTGGGGCAGCAACTGCGTCAAGAAGTGGCTTACCTAGAGGCAGCAAGCACTGATGAGCAGGGGCAATTGCTAGCGGCTCAGCAGACATCCCCATCCTCAACAGAGCGGCCTGATGATACCGACACCGATAGCATCTCGACGGCGGCAACGGCTGCTGCAGCTCCTGATCTAGACTGGGAGCTGGCCGACGAAGTTGAGTTTGAAGCCGACGAAGAAATTACTCTGTTGCAACTCGATCAGGAAATCGAGCAGTTGCAACTGGACGCTACGGCAGATCCTTCCCTATTGTTGGAAGAGGACACCGAGACAGAAGCTCCTGACGTATCGGAGCCGACTGCCGCTGCCGCTTCAGACTTTCCTGTCGATCCATTAACCGTGTTAGGG
This sequence comes from Halomicronema hongdechloris C2206, assembly GCF_002075285.3. GTDB lineage: Bacteria > Cyanobacteriota > Cyanobacteriia > Phormidesmidales > Phormidesmidaceae > Halomicronema_B > Halomicronema_B hongdechloris. The sequence continues at coordinate 314,596 of NZ_CP021983.2, forward strand.
CAACTCGATCAGGCGCTCCCTGATCCTGAGCAGCGGGTAGATGTTCCCGACCGCTCCGTTGATGCCACCATTGCCGCTGCCGCTGAAGAGCTTTTCCCGGATGCTGAGGCTGAGGCTGAGGCTCTCTTTGCGGATCTATTCGGTCCAGCACCAGCATCCTCTAGCCAGGATACCGCCACCGCAGCCGAGCCTTCCATTCCTGACAATGCTGATGAGACTACTGAATCATCTCCTGATGACAGCCTGGCCTCGTCACCAGCGGCAGATGACGATCTTTCTTTAGAGACTGACGAGACCGGAGCGCCCTCAACCAGCATAGACCGGCTAGACGAAATATTGTTTGACGAGGATCTCTTGCAGGTGCCCCCTGAGTCGTCGAACGCAGACCATCTTGGCACTGAGATAGATCTATTTGGGGAAGCTACCGCGGCAACCTTAGAGCAGCCTAGGGTTGAGGTGACCGACACCATACATTCTTTGGATCAGCTTCTCCCGAGCGGCAGCCTTGACCGCGATACTAGCAGCCCTTCCTTGGCCGAATCTGAGGCCCTAGCAGCTGAGCCATTTATTCCTGCCAGTCCCGATGAGGACTTGCTCACTACTGAGACTGATACGGAGTCGGCTTCGTCTCCTCTATCCCTTGATCCAGATATTCTGGCCCAGTTAACCGCTGACCTCTCTCGCCTGGAGGGACCATCGGTATCCGCAGAAGATGGTTTGGAATTCTTAGCTGGGGGGCAAGCCCTAGAGGAGGATGACATCCCCGAGCAGCCGACCGATAGAGAACCAGCCCCCCCACCCCCCTCCTCAGCAGCGACCTGGGCGTCAGACTCGTCTGTCTTTGAAACCACTGTGGATGACTGGAAGACGGCTGTGCAGTCCACGACAGATACCCTGCTAGATGAATCGGGGTTGATGGCTGAGGAGCATGAGGCCGAAACACCAAGCGCCCAAGCGTCGGCTCCCCAGATGTCCTCATCGACTGCAGAGGCGCCGGAGTCTGCCCAGCATCTTGATCTTCCGGATGATGACCTAGATCCCCTCGCGGCTCAAGTGTCAGAGGTTCCCTATGGTTCCCCTAGGGCCGAACATGTTATCGATGCCGTGGGGACATCCCAATCATCGACACCTGAACCAAATTCCCCGGCCGAGTTAGATCCGGACACGCTGACTTGGGAGACCTGGGCGGATGCAGCCGCTACACCTACCTCCATTGAAGCCACCGAGGAGGACTTGGCAGAAACCCTGCCACCAGAGGACTGGCTGTCTATAGATACTAGTCCGGTAGCCACGTCAGAGGCGGATCGGCCTGACGAGACAACGGCTGCACCAGAAATAGAGTCATATACCGCTGAGTGGAAGGACCCAGAGCAGATAGGCACTGAGGAAAATCCCGAGTCGATCGATAGTGCCATCCCGGCGGCCTCTGAGGAGACCCGACAGTCAGCGACTACCTCAGCGCCGGAAGGTGAAGCGTCTTGGTCGTCAGATACCTCCTTGGCAGCATCCCCACTGCCAACGACACCCGAGGCAGCCCCAGCGGCTGAGTCCATGTCTGGAGCGGCTGAGATTGACACACACGAAGCACCGATTGAATCGTCAGAGCAGCTTGAGGCCACTCTAGATGAGCAGCCCCTGGTGGAAACCGACGCCGCTGCTCCATGGCCCTCTGTGGCTGGAGAAGCCCGGGAAGAAACAGCGGCAGCTTCCGCTAATGCCAGGGTCGAAGAACCTCTGCCAGAGATGACCGCATTGTCCGGTTCTGATGCTGAGGAGGGCGGGGCAGAGTGGTCAGAGGTGCTGGCGACTGAGAGCGAGGATGATTGGGTAGGGCAGGATGACACCGACTCTCAGGATAGGGAGCCAGCTATTGCTGGTACGGTGCTGCGTTCCCCTAGTCCTGCCACTGCTGACCCCTCGTCTGAGCACTCTGATTCGGTAGAAGAGGCGCGGTTGGATCAGCCTGGGGCTGAAGACGCAGGCGTGTCGGCATCAACCGACGGTGAGCAGGGCGCAACGGGTGAGTCGCGGCTGGAACCACCATTGGCAACGGCGGAGCCAACGCAGATGGCGGCGACCCCGGCTGGGATGAGTCCTGACGCTTCGGCATTGCCTGGGGAGACCTCGGGCGAGTGGTTTTTAGGGCTAGATATTGGTACCACTGGCCTGTCAGCGGTCTTGCTCAACCGGGCCGATGGTCAGGTGTATCCCCTCTATTGGATCGACTCTACTCTGGCAGATAGTGTGGCCGAGAAGATCTTTCGCTTGCCAGCAGTGGTGTCGATAGCGGCTGACTCGGGGGATACCTCGATGCCGTGGCGGGTGCGATCGCATGGTATGGCTGCCTTAGCTGTGAACTGGGCAGAGGAGGCGGCACATCCCTACCGGCTGCTGACGGCCATGAAGCCGCTCTTGCAGCTGGGCATTCCCTACCAAGCCCCTGATACCCAGCACTGGCAACCACAGTTGCCTTGGCCCGAGGGGGACCCGCTGCCCCTGCAGGCGGTGCAGTTGGGACTGCAATCGCTGCTGCAGACCCTAACCCCTAGCCAAGGGACAGCCCTCGTTTTGGGGGCCACAGACCTCGACCAGCAATCGCTACATCAGGCCATATCCCACTTGCAAGGGGTCATCGTCAACTATCCGGCGGCATGGTCTGATACCTATAGTTTCAACCTGCGGGAAGCGATTCTGGCGGCGGGATTAGTCTCGCAACCCGATGCCATCTACTTCATCGAAGATGCGATCGCAGCGATTCTCTCTGGCCTGCCGGATCCGGACCGCCTCGCCCCGCCCCAAGTTCAGTCCCTGAAGCAGCAGAACCTTTACGGCGGCCAATGGCACGGTGGCACCGTCGTCATCAGTGCTGGGGCCAGCCTCAGCGAAATTGCCGTGGTCAACCTGCCCCACGACGCCGAGGCCCTGAGTCGAGAAGATTTTGTCCTACAGCGGCTAGACTATGGCGGCAATGCCATCGATCTGGACATCATTTGCCAGCTCTTGCATCCCAGTGAGCGTCGCCAACCAACCCAGACATCTGCCGCCCCCGATCCAGATGACACGGGTTGGGGCTGGCAGGCAGCCCTGCCAGAGCTGGCCCATACCCCCTGGAGTAGCCTAGGGCTCTCGCAGCTATCCTTACCCCGGCCAGGGGACCCGGACCTGGAGATGCGATCGCAGCTGCAGCAACGATTAGAATCCTCCTTATTGGGGCAAACCGTCTTGGAAGCAGCCCGCCACCTGAAGCTAATCCTGCAGCACCAATCCCAATTCAACCTGGTCCTAGGGAATCAATGCTGGCAAGTGCGGCGCAAAGAGCTAGAGAGCCAAATCTTACTGCCCTATCAACGCCGACTCAACCAGGCCTTGAATCAGCTGCTGAGTCAAACCGGACTGAGCAATCAAGCCATTAACCAGGTCATTTGCACCGGTGGTACCGCCTCCCTTAAATTTCTCAGTGACTGGCTGCGACAAAAACTCCCGAACGCCACCATCATCCAGGATACTTACCCCAGCAATCGTCCCCCCAGCTGCAGCCGCGTAGCTTATGGGTTAGTCAATCTAGCCCGATATCCCCAACTGCTGGAAAAGACTCGCCATCAATACAGCGACTACTTCCTGCTGCTGGAGCTGTTGCGCACCTTCCCCGATCAGCCGATGCCGCTGGCTGGCATTGTCCATTTGCTCGAGCAACGGGGCATTAACATCCAAGCCTGCCAAGACCACCTCTTCGCACTGCTGGACGGACACTTACCACCAGGCCTACTGCCTCCACCCCAGTGGAGTAGCCATCAGCCTGGCCGACTACAGGCCCTCAGGAGTGTTCCCCTATTTAGCCGCGGGTCGGGCCAGATCTATGTCCCTAACTCAGCCCAGTGTCAGCGACTTTGGGACTATCTCCAGCACATCTTGGCCAATAAGCGCCAGCCCCTGCAAGAGCCCCTCGTGATTCCCCTGTGGACCATGGCCCCAGTCCCCTGATCAATCCGAGGGGATTAAACCATAGAGGAAAACAATAACGGTGCCATCTTTGATAGAATTGAATCTATGGGAAATGGTCCAGGTAGGAGGAGACGAGCCACCTTGCCTTTACCAGCTATCCCTGTCGATTACCGGGTTGATCAGACGGCTGTAGTCAACGGGGACTGCATCCAGATCCCAGGCTAGGGAGCTATCTGATACTCACCCGCTCAACCAACCAAGACATTGGCCAATCAAGGGGGACGTACCGTTGATTCATGCAACGCTACATCAACTGAAAGTATTTGAGGCAACGGCCCGCCATGGCAGCTTTACCCGCGCTGCCGAGGAGCTCTTCTTAACCCAGCCCACTGTCTCGATTCAGGTCAAGCAGCTGACAAAAGCAGTTGGGTTGCCCCTGTTCGAACAAATCGGTAAGCGCCTCTATCTCACCCAAGCCGGCCAAAAACTCTTGGAGACCTGCCAAGAGATCTTCGCAGGGCTGGATCAATTTGAGATGTCAGTGGCCGACCTCAAGGGCCTGAAACAAGGCCAGCTCAAGCTAGCGGTCATTACCACCGCCAAATATTTCGTGCCGCGGCTACTCGGTCCCTTTTGCCAGCGCTATCCCGGCGTTGACATTTCCCTCAAGGTGACCAATCACCAGCATATTCAGGAGCGCATGGCTAACAACGAAGACGATCTTTACATCATCAGCCAGCCCCCTGAACAACCCGATCTCAAGATTTATCCATTCTTGGAAAATCCTTTAGTGGTCATCGCTCCCAAAAATCATCCCCTGGTCGGCAAATCTAATGTCGCCATCCAAGCCCTCAATGATGAGCCCTTTATCATGCGGGAACCGGGTTCAGGGACCCGGCATGCGGTTCAATCTCTCTTTGCCAAGCACAAGATAGACGTGCGGGTACGCTTGGAGCTGGGCAGCAATGAAGCCATTAAACAGGCCATTGCTGGCGGTCTGGGGATCTCGGTCCTGTCGCTCCATACCATTATTTCCGAGGGCACCAGCGGCGAATTTGCCATTCTCGATATCGACCATTTCCCCATCGAGCGGCAATGGTATGTGGCCCATTTGGCCGGCAAACAACTCTCCGTAGTAGCTGACACGTTCTTGACCTACTTGCAAACAGAAAGCCATACCCTGGCCGAGAAATTCTTACCGGGCATCAAACCAGCTAAGGCCAGGCAGGGCAACCTCTCGAAGGCATCGTAGCCGCCGTTGCCTGGCATCTCCTGGTTCGGTGCTTTCTGACAATATTCCAGCAAACAAGTGTCCGTTTCGGGCCGCCTCACTTCATAATGGGGACGATGTCGCAGACTTCGACACCCTATGCCAAGAACGCCCAGCGAATATATCATTCACCTACTATTTGATGGCGGCCACCATCAGGAGGTGCGCTTTTCCAGTATTCAAGAGTTTCAGAAGTGGTACAGCGGTGAGTTAATGCCTAAGGCCAACTCCGATGATTTCATCAGCGTGCCGGTGCCCAAGATCAATCCCGGTGAGTACATGGTGATTCGGCCCTCGCGCCTGGTCAGCATTCGGGTGGAACCCGTCTTTAGCTCTAGTGTGGAGCGCTTTTAGGGATCTGTGGCCATGGTGCGTTCCCTGTCTCAGGGCTTAGGGCTTCTGGCCATCGTCGCCAGCCTCAGCTGGGGCTCGTCTCTGAGAGCTCAACCCTCACCGTTGGAACCGCTGCCGCTGCCACTGGACGAGGTGCTGGGGCCGCAGGGGGGATGCGATCGCAGCCTCTGGGAAACCCCTAGTGAACGGGTGCGGTTAATCCGAGCCATAGGCCATAGCCTCCGCTACCTGGACACCGAGGCGGCGGCCAGCGCCTACGCTACCTATCCCGTCGCTGGGATTACCCACCGGCGAGTACGTCGCAGTCTGGTGCGCTTTCGCCAGTTGCTCTATCAGAGTCGCTCCTTTGCCGACTTTCAGCAGGCTCTGCAGCAGGAGTTTATGCTCTATCGTTCTGTGGGTCAGGATGGTGCCGGAACCGTACTCTTCACCGGCTACTTCCAGCCCACTTACGCCGCCAGTCGGGTGCCCACCGCCGACTATCGCTACCCCCTCTACCGCCGCCCTGCCGACCTAGAACACTGGCCCACCCCGCATCCCACCCGCCTGGAGCTAGAGGGCAGCGATGGCTTGCAAGGATCTCAGGGGCCCCTAGCCGGGCTAGAACTGGTCTGGCTACGGGAGCGCCTGGAAGCCTTTTTGATCCATGTGCAGGGCTCAGCCCGATTGCAATTACCTAATGGTGAGCAACTCTCCGTGGGCTATGCTGGCCGCACCGACTATAACTACACCAGCATCGGCCGCGAGCTGATTAATGACAGTGTCGTCGCCGAGGCCGATCTCTCCTTGCCAGTGCTGCTCGATTATTTTCAGCGGCATCCCGAGGCCCTAGATCACTATCTACCCCGGAACCGACGCTTCATCTTCTTTCAAGAGACTGCTGGCGGACCGCCCCTGGGCAGCCTCAATGTCCCGGTCACCGCTGGCCGCTCCATCGCCACCGACAAAGCCTTGATGCCCCCAGGCGCTTTAGCACTGATCCGCCTGCCCCTGCCCCAGCTGACTGCCGACGGATATTGGCGCAGCCAAACAGTAGACCGTTGTGTCCTTGACCAAGATACCGGCGGCGCAATTCAAGGAGCCGGGCGGGTCGATGTCTTTCTCGGCACCGGCTTCGTTGCCGGTGAACAAGCCGGGCGCCTTCACGGTGCGGGAGAGCTCTATTATCTCTTGCTGCGAGAGAGCCCCTAGCGCTGTTGCCCATCTGGGGATCCAGGCCTGAGTGATGGGTTACTCAGGGGGATCTCAGGCTGGTGCGCTATCTGTAGTCAAAGCATATGCAGAGCGAATTCAGCCTTCCGTATCTATGGAGTCGTCAATTTCCCTCAAGCACCACGTTATTCAAAATCGCATTCGCCAGGTCGGGATTAATGAGAACTACTGGTATCCCGTGGCCTGGTCCCATCAGTTGCCAGTAGGGCAAATTCTTGCCATCACCATTTGGGGCCATTCAATTGCGGTATATCGAGATGTCCAGGGTCAGGTTCATGCCCTGGAAAATGCCTGTCCTCATAAGGGGGTTGAACTGCACTTAGGAGAGGTGCAGGGCGACTGTCTCGTCTGCCCCTACCATGGCTGGCAGTTTAATCCCCAGGGCCAGTGTGTGGCCATTCCCTATTTTCCAGCCGAGCAAAAGTTACCACGAGCTCAAGCTCGCCGCTATCCAGCTGCCGATCAGTACGGCATGATCTGGGTCTTCCCAGGCAATAGCCAACAGGCCTCATCACAGGCAATTCCCGCCATTCCAGAGTATGACGATCCCAATTGCCTAGCCATTCCGATCACCGGCATCTTTGCGGCCCACTTCTCAATTTGCAATGAAAATACGATGGATGTCTTCCATGGGTTTTTACATAAAAATCTTCAGGGCTGGTTCAACCCGGTATTGCTAGATCTGCAGGAGGGTGACGATTACGTGAATGCTCGCTATCAGGTCTCTTATAAAGGGTTTCTCAGTCAGTTTCTAGGGCTAGGTAGCGATAATGCTGGCGTGTCTACTCGTATTGTTTCCATTCATTATCAATACCCCCATTACCACAGCACTTTGGAAGGGGTGTCATCTCTATACCTGATGCGGTTGCCGGTGAGCCCCACTCAAACTCGCTCATTCTCGTGGTTGTTTTTACCCAAAATTCGCCTGCCGAAATGGTTGCTACGGCCCCTGAAGCCAACGGTAGTTCCGCTCATTCGTCGATTGCTATTTATGCCTTTCCTGGAGCAGGATATGGCGATGATGGCCAGCGAACAGCGAACCTATAGCCGCAGCCCCAATCGACAATATGTGGAGGTGAATCCGGCCATTATCGCGCTGCAGCGCGTGATCATGAAGCAATATGAGCTGTACCAGCAACAGATGCGATGGCCAAAGGCCGGTCGTAGACCATCGCACCCCTCAGGGTTGCCTCTGCCGAATTAGCTGGGACGGTAACCAGGGGTGTAAAGTCCGATGGCTAAGGGGCTAGCGTTTGCTAAAGAGTCTGTAAGGGCGCTACCAGCCAATTCTAGATTCGGCTAGGCTGTGACTGAACCATTTGGGTTCATATTCGTCAGTTGTGAAGTAATCCCTATTAAATATTGCGCCTATGTTTGACTGCATTATTGTCGGGGCTGGCCCCGCCGGAGGGACTGCCGCCTATCATCTGGCCAAGCGAGGGCATTCAGTACTCCTGCTAGATAAAGATCCCCTGCCCCGCTACAAGCCCTGCAGTGGTGCAGTCTCACCTAGTGTGGCCCAGTGGTTTGATTTTGATTTCAGCCCCGCCATCGACTTAAAGGTGAGCCGGATTCGCTACACCTGGAAACTCGGGGATGCCATTGATGCCCGCTTAAATACCTCAGAGCCGATCTGGATGGTGAAGCGGGATGTCTTCGACCATTTTCTGGTGCAGCAGGCTCAGCAGCAGGGGGCAACCCTCAAGGACAATACCCCGGTCACAGGCATTACCTTTCAGGGCGATGGCTGGCAGGTGATGACTCCTCAAGGAGCCTTCGATGGCCGCTATCTGATTGCCGCCGATGGAGCTAAGGGACCGATGGCGGGGTGGCTCGGCTTCAAAGACCACAAACCCCGATTGACCAGTCTCTTAGAGATCAGTGCCAAGGCAGACGGCAACTCCGATGCCCCGATTCAGTTTGAGTTTGGCCTGGTCAAGAACGGGTGTTTGTGGAGTTTTCCCAAGCGCCAAGGCTATTCCATCGGGGTGGGTTCTTTCCTGGGCAATAACCTCAAGGACTTCCAATCTCCCCTGGCCGACTATGCCGCCGAACTCGGCCTTTCCCTGAAGCAGGGCACAGAATATCAGCATCCCTTGCAACTGTGGGACGGCAATCGCCCCCTGCATACCCAGCAGGCGCTGCTGGCCGGGGAAGCTGCGGCCATGGTAGATCCCTTGACGGCTGAGGGGATTCGACCGGCCATGTACGGTGGTGTCAAGGCTGCCGAAGCCATTGACGCCGCCCTGCAGGGAGATGCCAAGGCTCTAGCCGCCTACACAGAAGCTATCCAACAGCAATGGGGGGCTGATATGCAGTGGGCTCAGCGCATTGCCGGGTTATTTTATCGAATGCCTGGTCTGGGATTCCGAGTGGGCATCAAGCGACCCACGGCGACTGACCGCTTAGGGCAGTTACTGGCCGGAGACATCCATTATGCTGATATTGCCAATCGAGTAATTAAGCGCCTCAGCGGCAGTCTGATTCCAGGTCGAGGCTAGTAGAGGGGAACGGAGGACGGAAAAGGGGTGGATGGGTGATGGGGTGTTGGCGGAGCCTGCCCGCAGGGCTTTGGGGTGATGGGGTGATGAGGAGTGAGGAGTGAGGAGTGACGAGAAGGAAGGCCCCACGGGTTGATGAGTTTTGAGTTTTGAGTTTTGAGTGAGTGAATGTTTTGGCTCCCTGTCAAACGGTGGATGGGCCGGCAAGTAGGCCGATAGCGGATAAAGGATAAGAGGACAGGGTAGGGGCGCGGTTGCCGCGCCCAATGCAGAAAACCCTCCATCTCGCGTCTCCGCCGATGCGACGCGATCTTGAACGGCTGATCGACCATTCCTTCCGCGGGGTCCAGGGCGGCGGAACGCCCTGGTCGTCGGAGTCCGAGGGGAACGAGATCCCCTCGGGCGAGCTCTCTGGCTTGGAAAACCAAGTGCGGTCTTATCGAGGTCCATCGCTTCCTGGCCGATGCGATGCGACGATCTATCACTACCTATCGACCATCCCATCCGCAGGGTCCAGAGCAATGGTTCGACTGCGCTCACCACAAGCAGGTCTGGGTCGGAGAACGCTCTGGCTGCTGGCCGAGGGTGACGCTCTGGATTCTCGCCTAGGCGAGAATGACGGTACTAGTGTTCAGTATTATTGCCTCGGCCTAGCCAAATAGGTATAGCGCACCCAGGCGCTATGCTCATAGTGTTGTAGCAATAGCTGCGACTCGTGCAGGGTGATCTGCCGATCCTGCAGGGCTTGTTCCGTGCGGCGGCGAATATTTTCCACCAGGTCTTCTGAGTCATACTGCACATAGCCCAGCACTTTTCGGTCATGGTGTCCCCTTTGACTACATGTTCGATCTGATAGCCTTATGGGGGTGAGGTTGGATGTGGACTGCAATTGGTGTCGCCGAACAGGTTGTGGCAGATTGCCCCATAATCTCCTGGTAGGCTCCCCCAGAAATAGGCCCAGATAATAGGGCTCACCAGAGTTAAGGGATGCAACTCGAGTACTGATTTGACATCCCGGAGATCGATAAATTGGTCGATTTTTGCCGTCGCTATCGCAGGTGAGGTCAGCCAAGGTAGCCCGACAACTGGGCTCTTCGTCCAGGCGATGGATGGGCATGATGGGAAAGAGCTGGCCAATGGCCCAAGCATCCGGGGCCGATTGGAAGACGGAGAGGTTGATGTAGTAGATGGAGGCCATGATCTTTTCCAGGTCTTCCAAGTCATCCGGCACATAGTCTTCATGGCGGATGATGGTGCAGATCTTGGCACAGCAGGCCCAGAAGAGTCGTTCTAGTGTGGCCCGTTCGGTGAGGCTGAGGTAGCCGAAGCTAAACAGGCTGATGGCTTCTTCTTTGAACTGGAGGGCGTCGTGGTAGACCTCTTGGTAGTTTTTCAGGCCGATGTTGGCATAGGTCTCGTAGAGTTCGCGGACTAGGGGATGGTCGTCTTCGCCGGGAGGCTCCAGGGTCGCCCCAGTGGGCACGTCACTGCTGCCCAGCACATCGAATACCAGCACGGATTGGTGAGATGCGATCGCACGGCCACTCTCGCTAATCAGGGTTGGCGGCGTTAAGTGACGGGAGGCGCAAGCCTCTTTCACTTCGGCGACGACATCGTTGGCATAATTCTGGATGCTGTAGTTCTTAGACGCGTGAAAATTGGTCTTAGAGCCGTCGTAGTCGACCCCGAGGCCACCGCCCACGTCCAGATAGCGCATATTCGCTCCCAGGGCAGCCAGCTCCACATAAATACGACTGGCCTCGCGCAGGGCATCCTTAATTACGCTAATGGCCGAAATCTGAGAGCCAATGTGGAAATGCAGCAACTGCAAGCAATCCAGCATATTCTCCTGGCGCAACCGTTCCACCACCGTCAGCACCTCGGGAATCGTGAGCCCAAACTTGGCCCGATCCCCGGCTGAGCTACCCCAGCGACCAATGCCCTGGCTGCTCAGTTTGACTCGTACTCCCAGTACAGGCTGGATATCGAGGTGATGACTGGCCTGAATCACCAGATCGACTTCTTCCTGCTGTTCCAGGACGATGATCGGCACCTGCCCCAGCCGCTGCCCTAGCATGGCCGTCTCGATATACTCGCGGTCCTTATAGCCATTACAAATCAATAGGGAGCCAGGGGTGTTCAACGTGGCCAGAGCGATCAATAGCTCAGGTTTGGAGCCCGCCTCTAGGCCAAATTGATGGGGACTGCCAAAGCGAACTAAATCTTCGACCAGGTGCCGTTGCTGATTGCACTTCACCGGAAACACGCCGCGGTAGACGCCGCCATAGCGATAGCGGGCAATGGCCTTAGCAAAACAGGCTTGCAGCCGTTCCAGGCGATCCTGCAAAATGTCGGAGAAGCGAATCAGAATGGGCAGGCCTAGATTGCGCTGCTGCAGAGCCTGAACCAGTTCATAGAGGTCGAGGGAGCCACCTCGTTCCCCCTGGGGGGAGACGGTGATATGCCCGGCAGCATTGATTGAAAAATAGGGATCTCCCCAGCCTTGGATGCGGTACAGTTCTTCACTGTCCTCGATGGTCCACGAGGCACTGGGAGCGAGTAACTGAGCAGTATCATCTGATGACGGTGACTGGGGCTGAGGCTGATAAAGCGATGATGGGATGCGACTCATAGGGGTTCTCCGCCGTTTTAGGCCAACCTCATGATGCCCGCCAGCCCCTCCTGAGGTCCCAAACACAAGGACGGCCTAGGGCTAAGCACTAGGCCAGGAGAGCTGTAGGATTACACAGGCTTACGGGCTCAAATTGTAACAAAGAGCCCTAGGGCTATTGAGGGGGTACCGAGGAATTCCCCTGATCTGGAAAGGGCAGGGATACCACTGGGGATGCACTGTCGATCATGTCGAGGGGAACCTGCTGGACGACCGTCTTGAAAATATCGATGAAGGCGTACACGGCTGGGGGCAGCAGGGCATCCTTCAGGACGATCAATCCGATCACGCGCTCTAGGGGCACTGGAACCTCGGCAACGCGAATGCCTGAGGGGATCGGTTCTGCCGCCAGGCGAGCCATGATGGTGGCCCCTAGCCCCCGTTTCACCATGCCCAGAATGGTGGAATCTTCTTTGACTTCGTAGGTGGGCTTCACGGTCACCCCACATCGCCTCAGATGGCGATCGACGTAGGTGCGATCGCTATCGTGGGCTGGTCCTAAGATCAGCGGGTAGGTGGATAGGTGGGGCCAGGTGAAGGGCTGGGGCGGAGGCTCTGGAGCCGGTGGCAGCAGCACTACGTAGCGATCGTGGAGCAGTTCCCAGGCTTCGAACTCCGGCTGGGTGGGAAGGTAGGTAAAGCCGACATCGGCGCGCCCCTGGCGCAGATCCTCTTCGACTTGCTGAAAGTTTTGGTATTCGTTGATGGTGATGCCTAAGCCGGGATATTGCTGGCGAAATTGCTGGATCACCACTGGCAGCAGATGGGTGGCAACGCTACGAAAACCGGCAATGCGTACCTGCCCGGCCTGCAGGCCCCGAGCCGCTTGGGCTTGGCGACAGAGATGCTCTAGGCCCTGCAAGACCCGGCGCGCCTCTTCGGTGATTTGAGCCCCAATGGGAGTGAGGATGGCCCCCTGACGACTGCGGCTCAAGAGCACCACTCCCAATTCCTCCTCTAGGGTTGCGATCGCATGACTAACAGCCGACTGCGACAAATTTAATTGCAACGCCGCATCACTGAAGGAGCCGCTGTCCGCAATGGTGACCAGGGCCCGCAATTGGGAAATTTTTAGTCGATAGGGGTTAATCTTACCCATACAGTAGACTCCACCCCCCCATGCCGATGATGTGATGGACAATGACAAAATAGTAGCCTTCTTCAGTTCTCCTGTGGGTCCTTCCCTGCCCCCGGATTGCCTGGACAAGGTGCCTTTCAACAATTAGCGTGATCCTAACTCAACTGTCCTCATGCAATCTGGGGGATGCTGATGGTGGTGAGTGCAGTCGAACCACCGCCCTAGATCCCGTGGACGGGCTTGTTGGTGAGTAGTCATAGACCTCGATAAGACCATGCTTAATTGTGCAGCTCGGGGTACTCACCCGGGGAAATTTCGCTTTCCCCGGACCCCTACGACCAGGGCAAACCGCTTGTAGTGTTCGCAAAGCGGCTCCGCAGGAGCAACGAAGTCGAACTACTGCCCTGGACCTGCGGAAGGACTTATCGGTTAGGCGCAATAGATCGCGTCGCATCGGCAAGGACGCGAGGGACCTTTCCCCCTTATTCCCTGTCCCCTCTTCACGCTTTACCCTTCGACTGCGCTCAGGGCAAGCTCTTCACTCTTCACTCCCCGTCTCTCCGTCCTCCGCTCTGCCTATGACCGATAGCCTATTGACCGCCGCCGTCTTATTTGGGGCCACCTTGATTTCCTCTACCTTTGGCTTCGGCAGTGCTCTCTTTGCCATGCCCCTCTTGACCCTGGTGGTTGGCATTGAGACAGCGACTCCCTTGTTCGGTTTGGTTGGCCCCACCATCGCCATCTCGATTGCCATCATGAGCTGGCAAGAGATTCAATTAACCGTCACCAGTCGCCTAATTGCGGCTACCCTCTGCGGCCTTCCCATTGGGGTCTGGCTGATCCGCACCCTTCCTGGGGACTGGTTAGCCGATGGCCTCGGTGTGGCCCTGATTGGGTTTGGTCTCTATCGCCTGGGCCGGGTCACCCTGCCGAGACTGATTCATCCCGGTTGGGCCTACCCCTTTGGTTTCGTGGCCGGCATCCTAGCCGGGGCTTACAACACCAACGGTCCACCCGTAGTGGTCTATGGCAACTTGTGTCGCTGGCCGCCAGAGCGATTTCGAGCCACATTGCAGGGCTATTTTCTGCCAACCGGCTTAGCGATTCTGGCCAGTCATGGTCTCGGGGGGCTTTGGAGTGTTCACATTTTTCAGCTCTATGGTCTCTCGTTGCCCCTGGTCTTCCTAGCCGTCTGGATGGGCCACTGGTTGAATCGACGGCTACCGACCGAGCAATTCGAGCGGTTCTTGTCTGGGTTGCTGCTGGTGCTCGGCAGCTTGATGATTTGGCGCTAGTCCCCAGGCCTGCCTCTCCCTGGGACCTCCCCTCACTGAGCAGTGCTCCACTCTTCGACCGTGGGTCTTACTGCCATGCATTGCTTACCCAGACTCAAGCAGAACGACCCACGAGCAGAAGGACCCACGAGCAGAACGACCCACGTTACCTGCCCAGGATTAAACTTCATGGAAAATCCCAGACATCTTTAAGGCGGCTTTGTTCATCTCAGGGCCTTCAAGACGTATTCTCTAAGAGGTGATTCGCCAAGCAAACTCCTATTAAAACTATATTTTTGGTTTCTGCGCTGATTGGGGCCCAAGGCTCTATCTGAACCTGGTGGACCGTCATCCCCCTAATTCTTAACTATATGAATTTTGCAGCCATGGTTAGATGACCCCTAGCAGTATCTTTGGTGCTGGTCTGACGACTATTGTCACCATGGTTTTCCTAACTCGGTGTCTTTCATGAAATTGATTATTCAAATTCCCTGCTACAACGAGGAGGCGACTCTGCCGATCACCCTGGGAGATTTGCCCCGACAAGTCCCCGGCATCGACGACGTCGAGTGGCTGATCATCAACGATGGCAGCACCGATCGGACGGTGGAGGTGGCGCGAGAATGGGGAGTTGACCATATCGTCGACTTTGATCACAATCGCGGTCTGGCTAAGGCATTTATGGCTGGCTTAGAGGCTAGCCTCAAGGCAGGAGCCGATATCATCGTCAACACCGATGCCGATAACCAGTACTATGCCGGCGACATTCCCCGCCTAGTAGAGCCAATTCTGGCGGGGCAAGCCGAGATCGTCATCGGAGCCCGACCGATTCAACGGATCCGGCATTTTTCTCCGGTCAAGAAGGTCTTGCAAAAACTGGGTAGCTGGGCCGTGCGGATGGCTAGCCGCACCTCTGTGGCCGATGCCCCCAGCGGCTTCCGCGCCATCAGCCGTCAGGCCGCCCTGCAGCTGAATGTCTTCAACGAATATACCTATACTCTGGAGACGATTATCCAGGCGGGGCAGCGGGGCATGGCAGTGATCTCGGTGCCAGTGCATACCAATGACTATCTGCGCCCCTCGCGGTTGGTCAAGAGCATTGTGTCCTATGTGCAGCGCTCCTTGCTCACCATCCTGCGCATCTTTGTCACCTATCGGCCCCTACAATTTTTCACGATTCTGGGGGCGATTCCATTTTCGGCCGGCTTTTTATTGGGCCTCCGTTGGCTCTATTTCTTTTTAATCGTGGGCTCGGATCGCACCCGCGTTCCCAGCTTGATCTTGACGGCCATTTTGATCTTGATTGGTGTCCAGCTCTGGGTCTTTGGCCTGGTGGCCGATCTGCTATCGGTGAACCGCAAGTTGTTGGAAGACATTCAGCTGCGGCTGCGCCGTAACGACATCGAAACGGAACGACAGCGACGGCTGTTGCAGCAGCAATCTTCGTCCCTGAAGGTAGGGCGTTCTGGTCGCTAGCGTTGGCGGTGTTGATTGGAGTGCTTCATGCGAGATCTCTTTGCCCGGGAAGCCTTAGCTCACATTCCTAAGCTCCTCACCCTTCAGGACCGCAATCCCCACAGTCCTACCTATGGCTGCTTCGATCGCAATTTCTGGCAGTACAAGATCATCGATTTTCCCAGTGGCATGGCCCAGGAGTTTGTCTGGCCCTTGGCCCTGGCCTATGACACGGACTTAGCGGGGAATGAGTTCTACCGGCAACCGCGGCTACGGGACTGGGTGGAGGCGGGGATCCGCTATGCGGCGTCTAGTGCCCATCGGGATGGCTCCTGTGATGATTATTTTCCCTTTGAGCGAGCCAGCGGCGCGGCGGCCTTCTCGTTGCTGGCCTGTTTGCAGAGCTATCGGTTGCTGGATCTCGATGATCCCAAGTTGCTGCGGTTCTTTGAGAAACGGGCTGACTGGCTAGCTCACCACCTGGAGAGCGGTCGCCTGACTAACCACCAGGCATTGATTGCGCTGTGTTTGGAGTTGGCGTCTCGGTTGCTGGGCACCGATAAATGGGCGGCTGCCATTCAGAACCGGTTGGAGCTGGTGTTTTCCTGGCAAAATCCGGAGGGATGGTTTCAGGAGTATGAGGGCTGTGATCCGGGCTATCACACCCTGACGCTGGGCTGTTTGGCCTGGCTCTATGATCTACGGCCCAGCTCCCGCCTCAAGGATGCGATCGCAAAGGGGGTCAACCTCACCGCCTACTTTGTCCATCCCGATGGTTCCTACGGCGGCGAATATACCAGCCGCAACACCTACAATTTCTTCCCCCATGGCTTTGAGCGCATCGGCCGCTGGTTTCCGCCAGCCCTCAGTATCAACGACTGCATCCTGGAAGGGCTGGCCCAGGGGAAAGGAGCCTGCTATGCCGATGACCATATCGTGGGGCACCACAGCTGGAGTTATCTACTGGCTTGGCGCGACTTCGTGGCCGAGCGACCGCCACTGAAGCCGCCCTCGATGGGGCGCCTATGGCTGCCCGAGGCCCGTATCTTGATCGACCAGCGGGCCGATACCCGTCTCTACCTGGCCCTGAATAAGGGGGGCGCCTTTAAGGTCTTTCGTGACGAGCGGCTACTGCTCTCCGATACTCAATTTTCCCTGGTGGTGCGTCAGGGCCGCAAGGTGAAAAACGCCGTCGGCCATCTGGTGGGTCCCTATCGCTATCACCTGGGCGAGGACGAGGTCGTGGTGGAAGGGTCCCTGGGCTGGGCCAAGCAGAAGCAGATGACGCCGCTGAATCTGATCATCCTACGATTGGTGATGCTGACGGTGGGTCGCTTCTTCCCCAACCTGATTCGCAAGCTGCTGCAGACCCTGCTGATTACTGGCAAGACGCCAGCACCGTTTCGCTTTCGCCGCCAGTTGCGCTGGCAGCAGGGGCGCTGGCAACTGCGGGACGAACTGCGGGCTGATTCCTGGAGTCAGGTGATGGCCGTTGGCATCGGCCCCGACCAGACCTCTATCTATGTGGTCATGAGTCGCACCTTTCAAACCGGACAGTTGCACCCCTGGCTGGATCTGACCCCCCAGGTACGGCAGTTGTCGCCTGGAGAGCCCCTGATCGTGGAGCGTACCCTATGAAACGATTCGTCTCGATTCTGGTCAGCCTTGGCATCCTGGCCCTGCTCTATCGCCGCATCGACCTGGCGGGGCTATTGCAGGTGTTTCAGACCTGCGATCGCACCTGGATGGCCATCAGCCTGGCCATGGTGATCCCCATCACCGGGGTCACCGCCTGGCGGCTGCAACAGTTGATGCCGCCCAAGGCGGCCCTGGGCGTGGGGGAGGCCAATCGCCTGATCCTGGCCGCCAGCACCCTGAATATGGTATTGCCCTCCAAGATGGGGGATATCATCAAGGCCTACTTCATGCGGGATCGGGGCCATCTCAGCGGCTCCCTGTCCCTGTCTATCGTGGTGTTCGAGAAGACCTGCGATATGCTCTCGCTGCTGCTGTGGTGCGCCTTTGGCCTGCTGCTGTATCCCTACAAGGATGCCTGGTTTGTGCTCATGACTGCCGGCATCATCGGCGGCTTGGCCCTGGGGCTGCTGTTGTTGGGCTCTAAGGGCTTCGCCAAGCTGTTTTTCGGTACGGCTCGCCGCCTGGCACCGGGCAAAGTGGCCGAGAAAGTGCACCGCCTGCAGGCCTCCTGGGGCGAGATGCATGATTACATCTGGTGCGATCGCACCCAGCTGCTCAGAGTCAGCTTCACCTCCGTCTTCATCTGGTTCCTGCATCTGCTGCAGATCTGGTTCTTCATCCTGGCCCTGAAAGCCTGGACCCCATTCCTCACTAACTTGGCCCTCTCCCCCCTGGCGATTCTGGCCGGGCTGCTGCCCCTCACCTTTGCCGGGGTCGGCACCCGCGACGCCGCCCTAGTCTTTCTCTACAGTTCCTACTTCGACGAGGCCACCGGGGCGGCCCTGGGGCTGTTGTGCACTTCTCGCTACTTTCTACCTGCCATCGGCGGCCTGCCCTTCCTGAGCCAATATATGACTGCGGTCAACGCTTTCCGCAAGGGACCCCCTCGCCTCAACCTGGGCCAGCGCCGCTGATGATGAAAGCTAGTCCAAAGGCCGCCCAGTAATAGGGCCGACTACTTTAGCTACCCACAATCAAATTGTGTCAGTTAACCAGCCTAACTACTCTTCCAACTCGCTGGGGTCGATGCCGAGTTGCCGCAATTTTTCCATAGCCCGATTTAACTTGCGCTGGGTCTGGTTACGCTCTTGGTATAGCTCCTCAGGGTCTTTAAATCGCTCTCCATGGGGATAGAACAACGCCAGTCCATCCTCAAACATGTCAAATTTCACACCTAGGGTCGGGGAGGTCCAGGGCAGGTTGAGGCAAGTTAGCAGTACAGGCCGATCATCTGGAGCCTGTCGCGTTAGTCCCCAAAACTCGAGATTATCGGGATCATAGAAGACCATTTCCAGCACCCCATACCGGTCGTAAAACGCTTGCTTCTGAGAAATTTCAGTGGCCGTATTACTGGGAGAGATGATCTCAAAGACCACCTGGGGCGGAATGTTGTCCTCTTCCCACTGCTTGTAGCTACCACGATCGCCATCTGGCCGACCCAGCACCACCATGGCATCGGGGGCCTGGGAGGGAACGGGGGGAGCCTCCACCTGAACCGGATACCAGAGCAGATCCCCTGCGACAAAAGCCGTTTGGTCTTGCAAGAGGTTGCTCAGATTGCTGACCAAACGCACGATCCAACGGTACTGCTTCGTGTTATCAGCCATAGGCTGACCATCGGAGTCGGGGTAGAGATCCGTGGTTACCGTTGCTTGGGTCATGGTCGGATGGCCCCATCATCATACTGCTGGCTAATGCTGGCCCTCATGGGTAACCCCTATTTTGGCAGCCTATCTCAATTCTGGCATTGAAGTCATAGGATAGGATTCTCTAGGCCGATGCTTGGAGCTGATTTTTGGGGAATCCGACATGTGGCCAGTCAAACATGGACAGCGTCACGCCACTGAAATCGAACGGTGGATATACGCCAATCTGCTGGCTAAACTCTTTGAACGGGTTGGACAGAGCCTGTATAAGTTCAGGGTAGTCAGATATAGGGGATAGTAGACCCTACTGAGACATTGAGTTTATGCGACCCCTATTCTCTGGCCTCCTGTTAACTGGATTGACCCTGTCAGCCCTATCGATGCTGCCCCCGCGGGCTCCTGGGGGAGATTTGACCGGCTCTGTTTCTGTGGCTCCGGCCCAGGCTCAGACCCGCGAAGATGAGCTTTACTATACCTTCTATGGTCAGCGCGTCCCCCTCACCTTGCGGCAAGATCAGATCGCCGTGGCTCTGAAATCTCAACCCAGTGGGGCCCGGGGAGGACCTTCGCCCTTTCAACAGCTGCAGCACAACTTGCTGGGTCGGCCTGCCGGGGGGCGTGCCGGTCGTGGCGGTGAGGCGGGGCCAGCCCTAGAGGTAACCCTGCGGCCCTTGGGAAATCGCTACGCGGTGATCGAACTGCCTGAGGTGTCTGCCGAGTTGAGGGCAGCGGTGCAGCAGCGGTTGCAACGGCCCTATGTGGAAGCTACCCTGCCGGTGCTCAGCCGCAGCGGCGAGGAGGACACAATCATTCTGCCCAATGAAATTGTGGTCAGTTTCGAGCCCGATGCCCCTGCCAGCCAGGTGCAGCTGACCCTGAGTCGTTATGGCCTGGAAGAGGTGCGGCCCTTGCGCTTTAGCCAAAACCGCTATCTGGTCAGCCGTCGCGATGGGGCTGGGCTACAGGTGCTGAACGTAGCCAATCAACTGAATGGAGTAGCGGGGATTCAGTCGGCTACCCCCAATTTTGTGCAGACGCTGCCCTACCGAGCCGTGCCCCAGAGTCTGGAGCAGCTTGCGATCGCATCTTCCCGGCCCAACCCCCCCTTAGATAATCTCTTGGCCCGGCTATCTGGCCCTCGGGACTGGCCCGTAGCCACCGATTTATTCCCCCTGCACTGGCACCTCGACAGCACCGCCTTTCGCGGCACCCGCCAACCCCGCACTGACATTCGGGTGACTGAGGCCTGGTCCCAAGGCAGCCAAGGAGAGGGCGTCGTCGTCGCCGTCATCGACAGCCTGATCCAGTGGGACCATCCTGATCTGGCCGATAACCTCTATGCCATTGCCGAAGACCAAGCCGGTCGTCTGCCCGGCGAAGTCCATGGCTGGGATTTCTCGAACCGGGACACCACCTGCCAGGCCGACCGTTGCGCTGTCGGTGACCCCGACACTCGCATCAGTGATGCCGAGTTAGACTTGGTGCGCACCGACTTTCAAAATACCTTTACCCTCTCCGATGGCGAGCTGCTACAAACTTACCGGGGATTGGCCAATCGCATTGCTAATGCCCGTCCAAAGTGGTCACAGCGGCAGATTGCCAATGTCATCCGTGGCTACATTCAGGGAGACATTATGGCCGAATTCCACGGCACCTGGTCTAGCGGGGTAGTGGCGGCCAACCCCGGTAGTGCTCGCGGTGCTGTCGGCGTGGCTCCAGAGGCCGAGATCTTGCCGGTACGGGTGTTTGGCCTCGGTGGCGAAATCACCGTGGCTGCCCTGGTGGAAGCCATTGGCTATGCTGCTGAGCGGGGGGTCGATGTGATCAACCTGAGCCTAGGGGGATTGCTACCGGATCGGGAGCTGACCGACCAGATTATGGCCGTGTTGGATGCCCACCCTGACCTAGTGATTGTGGCCTCAGCTGGTAATGACAGCCTGGATGGTGTCGGGTTCCCGGCGGCGATTCCAGCGGTGATTTCCGTGGGGGCCACCACCCTCGAGGGCGAGCGTACCGTCTATAGCAGTTACGGAGGCGGCCTGGATGTGGTTGCTCCTGGCGGTGACATTAGCCAGGTGCCCATGTATGGCATTCTCACCACTGGCGGCACCTGGGTGCCTGGCTTCTGGCAAGGGATCGAGCAGCCTATCCACCCTTGGAGTTTAGGGTTGGATCCCTTGGGGCATTACGTACAGGTGCAGGGCACCTCCTTCTCGGCTCCTGCCACTACTGGGACGGTAGCGCTGATGCTGGCAGCCAATGGCGATCTGACCCGAGCCCAGGTCAGCCAGATTTTACAGACCACTGCCGATTACGAGGGATTGGCCCTGACCCAGTCAGAGATGAATCAGTATCGCCTGCAGGCAGCGGTGGGCCTAGGTACGGTGGTGGAGAACCAGGTGTTGCGACCCACGGGCATTTTTAGCTTTCCGGAGCCGATTTCCCCGGAGCAGTATTACTTCGGTGGGGGACTAGTGAATGCCGCCGCCGCTGTGGAGCAAGCCCGGAAACTACGCTGAGTGGGCAGATAAAGTGACCATGGCCGCAGCCTCGGCGATGGATGATGCCTAGTCTGCGGCGATGAACGCCCAGGGCGATGGGGGCAATGGCGGGTAGGTGCTCAGTTGCGATCGCATGCCCCCCAGTCAGATCAACCCATACTCCCAGCCATCGACAGGATGACCGGCTCCTGCAACACCATCGCTCTCCAAGCATCGCCAACAGACAGGGGAATCAAATTGGTTATCGTGGGCGCCCTGGGCAATTTATCGATTATTGTGAAATTGGCACAAAATCGTAGCCAGTGCCAGAACGCGATGGATTAGCCGGCTGCACCTCAACCAGCTGCAAACCCCCTCTGCGGTCACCGGCAGGAGTAAAGCGGATCGGCCCTTGCACCCCCTCAGCCTCAAAGGTGTCACTGGCCAAGGCTTGCTGAATACCGGTGCGGGAAGGGGCTTGAGCAATCGCCTCAATCAAAGCTTGGGACGCATCATAGGCCATTGCCGTGGCCCAATTGACATCGGCTCCCCAAAGTTGTCGGGACGCCTGGACAAAGGGGGCATTGGGATCGCCCTGAATATGCCACGGGATCGGCAGCACCATACCAACCGCATTTTGCCCACTCACTTCTAACGTCTTGAGACCATATAGATTGCCGATATCCCCCACCAACTGCAACCGACGCTGATTGACGGTGACCAGCTGTAAGGCCCGATCGACAGTATCGGGCGAGGGGATTAAGGTCAACGCGCCAGCAGCTTGATCTAGGGCATCCTGAATCAAGCGCTGGGGTCTAAAGCCAGAGGTACTCAAATCCCATTCCCCCACCACTTGCCCACCTCGAGCAGAAACCGCCGACACAAACTCGGTTTTCAGAGACTGGCTGTATTGACTGGTGGGATCGTGGGCAACAATCATATTCCTAATAGATGCTTGGCTCAGCAGATAATCAGCCATTGTTCTACCGACAATGGCATTATTGGGAATAATGCGAAAGACATAATCGCTAATCCCTGAAATGTCAGGGCTGGTGCTGACTGGACTAATTAATACCAGCTGATTGTCTGCATAAATTGGTGCCACTGCCAGAGTAACTTGACTGCTCCAGTGTCCCATTACCGCCAATATGTCTGAATTAGTAGCCAATTCGGAGATCACTTGGCGGGCAATATTGGGATCATCATTATCATCCGCGACAATCAGCTTCAAAGGTTCACCATTAATCCCTCCCCTTTGATTGACTTCATGCTGAGCCTGGGCAAAGCCTCGCAGCATTTCGAGGGAAAAGGGAGCCGTATTGACGTCAACAGGCACTAAAACAGCCACCTGATGAGCGGAGCCATCGCCAATCTCGGCATTATTCAGATAGATAAGCGTTTCAGGATCATTGCGATAGAGCTGTCTTGCCGATCTAAAAGCCTGCGCTGCCTGCTCAAACTCGCCATTGGCTAATGCTCGTACCCCCTGCTGTTTGGCGGAACCAAAGGCAGGATTTTCGATGCCCAACGCGTCGGTAGAAATGAGAATATGCTCACCAGCGCTAATCCGTGATTCTTCGGTAACCGCTGGGTCAGGAGTAGACCCTGAACTGGTAATAGACTCTGTGTCAGTCTCTCCTTGCCGATTAAAGAACCAATACCCACCCCCAACGATAGCTAAACCAATCAGAATATAAACAATGGGAGGGGGACCCTTTGAACGCCGAACCATAAATAAAAATTGTAATACTCTAAATCCTGCCTTAGCTGGCAATGATCATATGGCCGTTTGGTTGATCATGCAAATGCTTATCAGCTTGATAAGATCATAAGTCAGTGGTATTGCCAGCAAAATATAGTTGTTTTCCTGGAGTATAGCCACTGCAACAGAAACGTTGTTGCAGTTATTGACTCGAAGATTCGGGATCGATAAATGGCTTGTCATTCATGGCATTGGTCCTCTGCGGCGACTCAGTTAGCTCAGAATTTCGAAGTTTTTTTAACCGTTTTTCAACCTGATCATTCAATGTCATTTTTTCAATGTCAGCTTGCAACTGGTCCTGGGGATCCTCTGACAGCTCGGCATACGCCTCTTCATAAAATGACCGATCTTCAACGACCGCTTTGGCCGCTTCAAACTGTGATTGCGATGACTGGATGTTGAGACTGTCATTGGTCTCTGCTACCAGTCGCAACGCTTCATTGATTTCAGCCATATCCTTCATATGCTGGAATTCAAATTTATAGGCCTCCAGCCGCATGCGTTCGCGATCGAGTTTTTCTTTAGACTGGTTGACTAATGCTTCAACTTGCCGCACTCGTTGCTCTAGCTGGGGTAGGAATCGCTCGATTTGTAAGGCACGGGTCATGGCCAGACGGGCTGCTTCTATATTACCTAACTGCTGCGCCAGAACGGCTTCATGCTCAGCATCTTGCAGTTCTTTGACTTTGATTTCGTATTTTTTCTTGGCCCGCTCGTAACTAGCTGCTTGGGTAGATACAGCCTGTGAGAGCTGCTGAACAGACGTCTGCATGGAGCGTAGAGATTCTTCGGCCGCATTAACAGCACCTTGACTATCCGCTTCTATTGGTCTGCCCCACAACCAGTTCCAGCTAATGACTACGACTCGACCCGCTCGCTCTCCCATCAGCCAGTAGACAAATTTCTTCATGGAGTTGCTCCTTATATTGTTTAAGTCGCTGAAGTTGTCGGCTGTTATTGTCTACTGTCGAGTTCCAGGTCAGAAGCTAACCAGCCTCACCCCAGGCTAAGCAGAAGGCTTTGCGGCTAAGGCCGCCTTGGGATAGGCGATACGCTTGTGGTTGTATTGCTGCCACACTTGCACGAAGATGTCGGCAATGATGCGCATATGCTCCCGGGTTAAGCCTGAATCCACCAGCTGATCATCTTTCCAACGAGCTCGCAAGATTCGGTTGACCATGGTTAGAGCCTCTTCAGGCGTCGCCTCCTTCAGAGAGCGCAACGCCGCTTCGCAAGAGTCGGCCAGCATGACAATCCCCGTTTCCGGTGATTGGGGAATGGGACCGTCATAGCGGAAGTCTTCTTCCCGCACCACCAAGGTAGCGTCCTCAGCCGCCCGTTCTTTAGCCTGATGATAGAAATAGCTGATCAGCATGGTGCCCTGGTGTTCTGGGATAAAGGCCCGCAGTGCCTTGGGCAGGCGGCACTTGCGGGCCATGACAATGCCTTCGGTGACATGCTTCTTAATGATGGTGGCACTCAGCCAGGGATCGGCAATTTGATCGTGCTTATTGGGGCCTCCCATCTGATTTTCGATGAATCCCTGGGGATCATGCATCTTGCCGATGTCGTGGTAGAGGGTGCCAGCTCGGACCAGCTCCACATTGCAGCCCAGCACCCGGGCGGCTGCCTCGGCCAGGCTGGCCACGAACATGGTGTGTTGAAATGTGCCCGGCGCTTCTGATGACAATCGCTTCAGCAAGGGGCGGTTAGGGTTGGACAACTCCGCCAGGCGAATTGGGGTGACTAAATCGAAGACATGCTCTAAGTAGGGACTGAGGCCCAGGGCTAAGATACTGGACACCAGACCATAGGCCCCCTGTAGGGCAGAGCCAGTCAGAATGCCATACCAAGCCGATGGCGACACTGGATTGACAATCAGAGTCAGGATTAGGTAGACCCCACCCTGAGTTAAGCCAATGCCACCCCCTAATAGGGCCAGCTCCTCGCGCGATCGCAACCGAGACGCCACCACACTACCGACCAGGGCACCGACCACGCTAGCTACCAGCGGCACGCTACTGACATTAGTGCCGATAGGAACCAATATTCCCAGCAGAGCGATCACTGTAGCCCCTAGGGCCGACCCATAAAAGCTACCGACCAGTAAGCCCACTGCCGGCAGGCCATAGGCGGCACTACCAAACACCAACAGCCCGGCCGTTGTCATCACCATCAGGGTGATCAACACATAATCCCGTCGCCGTAATCCCCCATGGTAGATATGCTCTACCAGCAGAAATATAGAGACTCCCCCGGCCACCAGAACGCCATAGCCCACAAACCCAAGCCAGTTAAACCGTCGCTGACTGAGATTGAAGTGGTCCAGCAGCACGAAGTCAGCCTGGCTGATGGTTTCACCGGCAGCTACGATGACTTCACCCTGTTGTACAGAGACGGTGACCGGCTCCACCGCTTCAGCAGCTTTTTCTGCTTGCAGGCGAGTGCGCTCAGGATCCTCGATCAGATTTGGAGTAAGCACCGACGTCAGCATCTGAGTAGCCAGGGGGGTGGCCACTGACGGCACAGTCTCCTGAAGCTGTGTCCCAATGGCATCCTTCAATACATCGGACGGTAATCCTGGGGAAATCCCCTGGGTGATCATGCGGTCAGTGACCTGGCGTAAGCCCGTCTTGGTAGCCTGCCATTCCTCTTCGCTGAGCTGTAGCAGGCGAGGACCGAACGGCTGATCCATCTGCTCGATGTCGGTCAAGGTGCGCTGATAACGGCGGCGAACAGACTCAAGTTGATCGCCAAGGGTTGCAAATGCCACTGACGACTCTTGTTGTCGTAGGGTAATCAGCTCTCGGGCCACCTGTTTAGGTTGTGGCGATAGGCTTTGAAATTCCTCATGCTGACGCTGATTACCCTCAGATGGCGAGGATGAGCCCGGTGCCTGCTCTAGCGGCCAAGACTGCACTAAGGACCAAATTGATTGCCACTCCTCTTGGTCAGCGGATTGGATATAGCGTTGCGCCGCTGTGGATAAGCGATGGGTGGGTAGAAAGGGAAGGGTTCCGGCTTGCTGTCTCAGCCGTTCCCCTTGCTGAAGGAGCTGGTCAAGCGACTGCAGCATTGCCTCATTAACGGCTGGATCCAGCATCAGCACCCGCAGTACCCCATTCCGGGCTGCCATTTGCTGGGCCTCTGTAGACTCCGTATCGACGACGGTGGCATCCTTGGGAGCAATGATGGTTTCCGGAGCCTGACTGTCCACCTGCAGCCCAGGTTGGTTGTAGAAGCGCTGCCCCAGTCCTGCTGTCAGGGATAACACTGCCACGGCAAAAATCAGCCGGGGTTGCTTGAGGCGACCTGACTGCCGTCTTGCCCGTCGCGGCGGTGGCGGGGAAGAGGTGTCTGATGGACTAATGGGCACGGCAGGAGAAAACCGATGTAACATGCGGTGAGTGAAGCGAGAAGTGGCAGATCTGGACCCCAAGGACCTCCGGAATGAAACGCGGAGAGAGTTGGTAGATGGCTTCCACCGCTGTTCCACTTGGCCGATTAAGAGCCGGAGTAACTTCATCATGGTTGTCCAGTCTTACGTCCGTAGAGCCTGCACCACAGAGTGGTTAGCAGTGGCAAGTTATATAGAGTGATAGCACTCCGGAGTGAAAGGATGAGAATGTAGCAGTTACCGCGGCTGACTGGTGTTCTCTGGTAGCTGGTCCTTAACACACTGAGTATCGATTAAGCAGCGCCTAGAAAACCCAGTCGAGGCTCTAACGAAACGATACCTCAGTGCAAGCTATGGACCCTGACGGTTGCGAGGTACTTGCCTCAGTTAGAGTGCATAGGCTATAGATTGCCCCCTCGATCACCCGCTGCTAAAGTAGATTGCTCAAATTATTATAGTTCTCCTGCCTGAGACTCACAGGTAGGGCATACCCATCACCGGGATGTTGCTATCGGGATCTGGGGGCAGTTGAGTCATGCGAACCCCAGCCCAACTGGCCAAGAGAGACTCTGCTAGCTGCCAAAGATCTGTTTCGCGGCATCCCCATATCCGTTGTAAAGGGCTGATGGTGGACCTAGATGATGTCATGGCTAGCCGCCAGGATAGGGGAATGATGGACAGCCCTGCGGTGGCAGTTGCCAGCAACCCGATCAACCCGCAAGTCGCGACTGTATCGTTGGCTTCTAGGCCTCGACCCATGGCCAAGCGATAGTCTCCACCACTGCTGTCCAGGTAATGCAGAGCTAGGGCTAGGGGCTGCAGCAGAGGAGAGAGCCGACAGTAGGCGGCAGAGGTCGTCAGGCAATGGCGGAGGTCAGCGATGGGAGCACTAATAGCCACGGGGGGGGCTCGATCGAGCCCCCTAGTTATGTTGGGGACAGCAAACGCAGGGGAGGAGAGACTGGCTTGGCTTAAGTGCTGCCGCAGGTATTCGTGAACAACCCAGACAGCGGCTAAGGCTGCAGGCTCGTAGGCATGGCTTAGGGTCTGCAGCAATCGGTCGCAAGCGTGCTGAGGGTAGCGCAGTCGCCAAGGTAACAGCACTAGGGGCAGGGCTGCTGGGGGGGCAATGGCCAAGGACGTCAGCCGGGGCGTGATTTCTTGAGCTAGGGAGTGACCCAAATGCAGCATTGCTGGGGGCCAAGGCACCGCTTTCATAGGTGGAGACTGTGGTGAAGGCGGTCGGGGCTTGAGGGCATTGCTGGCGGCCAGGGTGACGGCGATGGCCATACCACTGACGAGACTGCGATAGCTATAGATGAGGGGCTGCATCGTGGCAGTCTACCTACTCCGAATAAACGACGGCGTGCTTAAATGGGGGGATGACGCTGGGACTGTCGGTAACTCCCTGGGCAACCCAGGCTGACCTCTAGCCGCTTTGATGTTCCTATGATACGTGCCTGTTCAACTGACGTGCGATGGCCCCAAGCCGGTCGAAAGCCATCGCATCATTGCCACGCCTCCATCGATCGGCGTCAAATCTGGCCCATGCTTCTGGCTACGCTAGTTGGGGTTGCCGGTGGCGATCTATTCACGGCGCAGGCTAGCCAAGCCATAGAGATGGCACCAGCAGGTTCCGTAACTGGCGAGCCACAGCTAACTGCCCTGGGCCAAAATAAAGACCTATCACTGCGATTAGCTCGGATCACTCGGCCCACCCTACAACTTGGTAGCACTGGGGAGACGGTGCAAGAGTTGCAAACTGTTTTACTCTTTCTGGGCTACTATTCAGGTCCTGTAGATGGTCAATATCTGGATGCCACCGAAGAGGCTGTGCGTCAGTTTCAGGCGGCAGCGGGTCTGAATCCTGACGGTGTCGTCGGTCCAGCTACTTGGAATCAGCTCTTTCCATCCCCACCCCGGCAAGCCAATCCACCTAGTACGACAACCTCAGCCTCGACTGTCCCTGAGACTAGTTCAGTGACTCCGGTAGCACCGGCAGAAGCTACCAATCCGACCGCCGCATCGGAAGCCTCATCAACTGCGGCAGAGCCTACCGTTGCCCAGACAACATCAGAGGATTCGGAAGAGGTTGCGGAACCTGCAGGGTCGGAAAAGCCGCCAGAGTCATCCGGTCAGGGTCCTGTGGAGTTGCCTGTGTTGAGATCAGGGTTAGCTGGTCCAGCCGTTGCTCGATTGCAGGAGCGCCTTAGGGTATTGGGAGTCTATGCCGGAGTTATCGATGGCATCTTTGGTCGCCAAACCGAAGCAGCGGTTCGACAAATTCAGCGTCGCTATCAGCTACAGGTAGACGGCATTGTCGGTCCAGCGACTTGGCAAGCCCTATTAGCCAATTAAAGTGGTTCAGGCCTGAGGGCACGATTGGAGCGGGTCGATGCTTCCTCTACTCAGCTTGAACCAACCAAGGCGGCACCGGATCTGCCCACTCTGTTTTGGAGGATTCGAGCTGTTGCGGGGCAGACACTCCATGTTGGACATAGAGCATATAGTTGCCCATCAAAAAATAAACGCCCATCATGGCCGCTGCCGATGACGCCACTAGGAAGCCAGCCAACATCAGAGAAAACTCCTGATCTGCAATGGCTCGCTCCATCAGGCGCAATGCCCAGGCAACTAGGGCAATGACAATGACCAAAATAAGGAGCATCATAAAAGGATTACACTAGGTCGCTGTCGCTGTCGTTCCCTCAGCCACTTCGTCCGATGCCTCTATGGGGGAAAGCACCTAAGCTGAGGAAAGTTTATAAAAGTCTACTTTACGTATTGTAACAGAGACTCATGAAAACGGGAGGGTATTTCTACGCGCTTTGGGCAGATTGGTCTAGCCTGCAACCCTCTTGGGATACAGGGATTAGTCTAGGGGGGCAGGTGGGAATCTACCCAGCCCAATTTCTTCAGCTCTGCCGCACCGTCACTTGATGGTGGGCTAGATAGGCTTTGATCTCACCTACCGAGAGCTGTCCGTAGTGCAGTAGGGAGGCCAGTAGAGCGGCTTCGGCCCCGCCCGCGGTCAAGGCCGCGTGAATGTGTTGGCAAGTCCCGGCGCCTCCAGAGGCAATGATTGGCACGGCTACGGCCTCGGCGATGGTGTGGGTCAGTTCTAAGTCATAGCCAGCCTGGGTACCATCGGCGTCCATACTGGTCAGCAAGATCTCCCCGGCCCCTCGTTCTACGACTTCCTGAGCCCAGGCAACGGCATCTAGGCCGGTGTTGTCGCGTCCACCCCGTACGTAAACATCCCACTCGGGGCGATCTGGAAAGCGACGGCGGGCGTCGATGGCCACAACGATGCACTGACAGCCAAACCGCTCACTAGCTTGGTTAATAAAGTCAGGATTGCGGACGGCGGTTGAGTTAATGCTGATCTTGTCGGCCCCGGCTCTTAACAATTTTTTAATTGTTTCTAAGGATTGAATGCCCCCCCCTACGGTAAGGGGAATAAAAACTTGTTCGGCCGTGCGATAGACCACATCGAAGATGATGTCGCGATCTTCGTGGGTGGCGGTGATGTCTAAGAAAACCAATTCATCGGCACCGGCGTCGTTGTAGGCCTGAGCTAGCTCTACTGGATCGCCCGCATCTCTGAGATTAACAAAGTTGATGCCTTTCACCACGCGACCGGCTTTGACGTCGAGACAAGGGAGAATCCGTTTTGCCAGCATGGGAGTCGATGTCCTGTATTGAGATCTCACTATGACTTTAAAGCAGCCTCTGAGTCAGGACGCTGATACACTGTGGAATGGTTTAACTCGTTGTAATCATTGAAGAGGAGTCCTGGGACCGGAATGGGCTTAGAGATCGGACAAAAGGTAAAGGTGACACGGCTGCGGGATCGAGTGTCTAGGGATTTGGCCAATCGTTTGGGCCAAAGCGGCGTGGTTAGCCAGTATAAAATGGTTGATGGCAGCGATGTGGGCGTTGTGGTGGAGTTTCCCGATAAGTTCTCGAGCTGGTTTTTTGAGGACGAATTAAGCTCTGAGTCATAAAGACAGCCAGATTGTAAGCGTTTCATGGCATTTATTCTTACCTTTCTCGGCAAGGGCGGCAGTGGGCGTAGCACCCTTGCGATCGCAACTGCCCAGAAATTTGCCCGGCAGGGCAAGGCAGTCTTGTTAGCAACTCAGGACGCTGGACCTGTCGTGGGAACTCAGTTGGGGCAATCGCTAACCGCCACGCCCCAGTCGGTCGAAACCAACCTATGGGCCATGCAATTGCGATCGGCTACCCTGCTGGAGCAGAGTTGGGATGCTGTCAAGGCTCTAGAAGCCCAATACCTGCGCACCCCCTTTTTCAAAGAGGTCTACGGCCAGGAGCTCGGGGTCTTACCCGGCATGGACGAGGCCTTAGCCCTAGATGCTCTGCGACGCTATGATGCCAGCGGTGACTACGACGTCATTGTCTACGATGGCGCTGGGGATCAAACCACCCTGCGCATGTTTGGGTTACCTGAGATCCTGGATTGGTATCTGCGCCGCTTTCGCCAGGTCTTCGAAGCCTCAGATTTAGGCAAAGCCTTATCGCCCTTTATTCAGCCCATCGCCAACGCTGTCCTAGCCGGGGATTGGGCAGGGCGACTAGAACAACCCAGCCAACAGGCTGCCGATCTCTTAGGACAGGGCCGCACTGCCATCAACGATCCCACCCGGGTATTGGCTTGCCTAGTCACGACTCCCGAGGCTGCCGCCGTGGCTACGGCCCGTCACCTGTGGGGAGGGGCTCAACAAATCGGCTTGGCCGTAGGGGCGGTCTTGGTTAACCAGACTACGGCTGGAACCCTCGAACCAGAGGTCTTTGCTCCCTTGTCGAACCATGCCATCCCGGCCCTAGCTACCCAGGATTGGGCAGCCTTAATCGACGCTCTGCCTGACTTTAACCAATTGGCTCAATCAGCCCCTCGTCCTATAGTTATTGATGTCCCGGCCAGACGGGTCAGTTTGTTCTTGCCGAGTTTCGATAAGACCCAGGTGACCTTGACCCAATATGGTCCAGAGGTCACGGTAGAAGCGGGCGATCAACGGCGCAATCTGCTGCTGCCAGAAGAATTACGAGGTCGACCGGTGCAGGGCGCTAAATTTCAAGATCGTTCCCTAGTGATTTCGTTCTAGTGCCTACCCTTAGGGCTAACCACCAAGCCCAAAGAACTAATCTTAGGCGATGACCAGTGCTGACGGCCATTGCTGTCATGCGTCATCATAATCCTGGTAAACCTACGTGGTGCGTTTCCGTCATGGCTGACCCTCAGCTACCCACAGATTCACAGCAGGCCGCGTCTAACCGCAGCGGCCAGACTCGCCAACTACTCGGCATGAGAGGGGCCCAAGCAGGTGAGACCTCCATCTGGAAGATTCGTCTGCAGTTGATGAAACCCATCACCTGGATTCCTCTGATTTGGGGAGTTGTCTGTGGATCGGCTTCCTCCGGTAACTTTAGCTGGACAGTAGACAATGTGCTGGTCGCCCTGGCCTGTATGCTGCTGTCAGGCCCGTTACTGGCAGGCTATACCCAGACCCTCAACGACTTCTACGATCGAGAGATCGATGCCATCAATGAGCCCTACCGCCCCATCCCCTCAGGAGCGATCTCTGTCCCTCAAGTAGTCGCCCAAATCTTGATATTACTTGGTGCTGGCATCGCCCTAGCCTATGGCCTCGATCAGTGGGCTGGCAATACATTTCCGACCATTACGGCAACTGCCGTCGGTGGCTCCCTGCTGTCATATATCTATTCGGCTCCTCCCCTGAAGCTGAAGAAAAACGGTTGGCTGGGAAACTATGCGTTGGGAGCTAGCTACATCGCTCTGCCTTGGTGGGCTGGTCATGCCCTCTTTGGCGATCTCAACCTGACCATCATCGGGCTGACCCTGTTTTATAGCCTAGCCGGGTTGGGCATCGCCGTTGTGAATGACTTCAAGAGCGTAGAGGGTGATCGGCAGTTAGGACTGCAATCCCTACCCGTCATGTTTGGGGTCACCGCAGCCGCCTGGATTTGCGTGCTGATGATCGATGTCTTTCAGGGGGGAATCGCCGCCTATCTGATCGGAGTGCACCAGAATGCCTATGCTGTGCTCCTGATTCTGCTAATCATTCCCCAAATCACCTTTCAAGACATGTAC
The DNA here is from genome assembly GCF_002075285.3 of Halomicronema hongdechloris C2206. GTDB lineage: Bacteria > Cyanobacteriota > Cyanobacteriia > Phormidesmidales > Phormidesmidaceae > Halomicronema_B > Halomicronema_B hongdechloris. Next base: position 347,469 of record NZ_CP021983.2, read on the forward strand.
TTTCTCAGGGCTCCCCTAGAGAATGATGTGAAATATCAAGCCAGTGCCCAACCATTTCTGGTGTTGGGCATGTTGGTTACGGCCCTGGCCCTAGGAAATGCTGGTGTTTGATTCTAGAGACCCCATCGAGATAGACTCCTCGATGCAGTGGTGCGACGATGATGACCGTGATACTTGGGGTTATGGGGACCTTGGATAGCTTATGTCATTATGGGATGCCCTGATCAAATATCCTCTGGGACACCTGATTGAGCGCATGGGGCCGACTAAACTCCATCATGCCGCCGAGAATCACATGCGTCGCGTCACTCAGGCGAGTGCTTCCACCCCACCCGCCTCTCATCATGCCCGACGACGGCGACGCTCCCCTCACCCTCCGCAGCGACGTCCTCTATATCGGCGTCCTCTATTTTGGGGGGTGTTATTAGTCGCGGCAGGCGTCGCCGGGGGAACAACCCGAGCCTATCGTTTCTGGGTCGCTGCCAACGCCACCCTGCCCGATGATATTTCCCGAGTGCTGACCTACCAACGGGGCGGCACCCTCACCATTGAGGCATCGGATGGCCGTATTTTGCAGAAGTTGGGACCGGCCACCCGAGAGAATATCCAATACGAACAGCTGCCGACTAATTTAGTGCAGGCCTTCATCGCCTCCGAAGATCGCCGCTTTTACGCCCACAATGGCATTGACTTCCAAGCCATCGCCCGGGCAGCTATGGCCAACCTGCGCCAGCGGGAAGTCGTTGAGGGGGCTAGCACCATCACCCAACAGCTGGCCCGCATCGTCTTTCTGAATCAGGAACTGACCTTCCAACGCAAGGTACGGGAGGCACTACTGGCGCTGAAGCTAGAGCAAAATCTCAGCAAGCAGCAAATTCTCGAACGTTACCTCAACCTGGTCTATCTCGGCTCCGGGGCCTACGGAGTTGCCGATGCCGCTTGGGTCTATTTTGGCAAAACGGTCGATCAGCTGACGGTGGCTGAGTCGGCACTGATTGCCGGTATGGCGCCAGCTCCCAGCCTCTACTCGCCTTTGAGTCAACCGGAAGCTGCTCGCCGCCAGCGCAATCGAGTCATTCGCCGCATGCAGGAAATTGGTGCCATTTCTGACCTAGAAGCCGAGGCGGCTCTTGCTACCGCTGTTACCACAACTCCCAATCAACCCAAGTATCTCTACAGCGAATTTCCCTATTTCACCATCCATGTTCAAAACCAGTTGGCTCAAATACTCAGCCCCGAGCAACTAGAAGCGGGCGGATTGGTGGTCGAAACCACGCTGAATATCGATTGGCAGCGCCAAGCTGAATCAGCTGTCACAACGGCCCTAGAACGGCTCGGGCCGCGGCAGCGATTTCGTCAGGGAGCCCTGGTCGCGATTGATCCCCGCAGTGGTGAAATCAAAGCCATGGTTGGGGGAACTGATTTTGACGAAAGCCAGTTTAACCGGGTTACTCAGGCACAACGGCAACCAGGCTCTACGTTCAAAACCTTTGTTTACACCACAGCGATTGCGGCTGGCTTTTCTCCGTATAAGCCCTATGTTGATGCCAAATTTGTAGTCGATGGCTATGAACCCAAGAACTATTCTGGAGACTACAGGGGAACCGTTCCGTTGCGGGACGCGCTGGCATCCTCTATCAATATCGTGGCAGTTAAGCTGCTGCTCGACGTAGGGTTCGATCCAGTCATCCAGATGGCCCAACGTATGGGGATTGAATCGGAACTACTGCCGACCTATTCCCTTAGCCTTGGGGCCTCGGAGGTGACTCTGCTGGAACTGACAAGCGCCTATGGCACCCTGGCTAATCAGGGCAAGCATATGCCTACCCACGCCATTCGACGGGTGTTGAACAGCCAGGGAGAGGTTCTCTACGAGTCAGGGGTTGAGCCTCAGCAGGCAGTAGATGCTGACACTGCTGCCATCATGACTTGGATGTTACAAAGAGGTGGTGCGAGGCGGGCCACAGGTGGTAATGCAACCTTGGTCGTCCCGTGGCAGGTAAGACGGGCACATCCGAAAAAATCGGGATCTGTGGTTTGTTGGTTATATTCCCAGTTGGTAGCCGGGGTGTGGTTGGGGAATGACAATAACCAACCCGACTTGGGGGGCGAGTAAGTTCTGCTGCCTATACCTGGCGCCTGTTTATGGAGGAGCTGGTCGAGTCTTTTGAAGAGGAGCATTTCCTGATCTGCCTAATCTTTCCAACCGCAAGGGCACCATCGAAGCGGAACCGGTCAAGCCTAAGCGGGTACGGGCGGCTAAACCCAACCGTGGTGAGGAGAATGAAGGCACCAATAGGCAGGAGGCCCCGGCTGCTGCCCCCCCGCAGACGAAGACAACGAAGGTACCGGGTCTGGAGAATCGGAACAACCTGCCAGGGAAGCCACTAATCAGGAGCAGGGTGAAGGTGGGGCTGCCGATGAAACGGCTGATCCATCGGTAAGCCCGTCTCCGGCTGGTTCGGAGCAGCCAGTTGATGATGGCGGCAGTGCGCCTCCGGCTCCGGCTCCGGCTCCAGCTCCGGCTCCAGCCCCAACGTCTCCTCCGGCTGGTGATGCCACCTCGAGTGGCAGTTCCCCTGCGGGTGATGGGGAGGGATAACCAGAGATTCGATATAATCTGAGAGCTGTTATCGGAGAAAGGAACTGATGGGTTTTTGCTTGGGTGCAACCACCGGTGAAGCTGGATTTCCTATCGCGTTTACAGCGGTGTATGTAGTGGGGTTCATTGCTGCCGTAGTGATTGGCTCCATTGCCTGGTACAACTCCAAGCGACCGGCCGGTTGGGAAGGCAAGGATCGTCCTGATTTCATTCCTGATATCGAAAAAGACAATGCCGAAAAAGAGTCTTGAGGACCAGAAGGTGAGTCTTATTGGTATGCCCTCGATTGATTCTCCTGCATCCTTGGACCGTATAGGGGGCCTATCAGGGCTGTTGTTGTAGCCAGCCTTGGTAAAGTCGGCGTAGCGCGCGGATGACTTGCGAGTGCAAGTGGTGGCCATTGGTGGAGGTGGGCTGTAAGTTTTGTAGGCGATTCAATAGAGTGGCTTCTTCTGCAGCGACTTCTCCATCGCTGTAGATCAGCCCGCTGATGGCTTCAATCAGAGCCTCACAGTCTTGAGGGGTGGGAGTATCCCCCAGATAGTCTCGAATCCACTGATAACACTGCTCTGGGTTAACGGCGACGAGTTCTTTGAGCAGGGGCCGTACCATGGGATGCTGCTCTAAGTGGTAGCGTGCTGCCAGCTGATGCAAGTACTGCCGTTCTTCAGACTGAACAGCGCCGTCGATCCAAGCAACGCCGATAAGGATGCGCAGGAGTTGTGGAGTATGGGTAGCCGTTGACATGGCTGGGAAGAGAGATGGGCTACGGTCGCGATAGGGTTATCCTAGCGTCTGTTGCTGCAGCTGGCGGATTCTCGTGACATATTGCAAGCCTGGGGCCACCCTGGCTTAAGGCGGTGGAGCCTGTTGCTGTTGGCTACGAAAGCGCAGATATTCCGCGATGGCGGCAATCAAACCGGAGGCCAAGATCAAGAGGACGCTGAGGGCATTGATGTCGGGTTTGACGCCGGTGCGGACTCGGCTAAAGATCTCTAGGGGCAAGGGATTGGCTCCGCCCCCGGCGGTGAAGCTGGAAATGAGCAGGTCGTCCATGCTGAGGACGAAGGCCAGCAGGCATCCGGAAATAATGCCAGGGGTCAGTTGCGGCAGTAGTACCTTGAGCAGGGCTTGGGCTGGGGTTGCCCCCAGGTCGAGGGCTGCTTCTTCTAAGTGGGGATTGAGGCCCTGCAGACGACTGGAGACAACCACGGCAATATAGGCCAGGCAGAACACCATATGGGCGGCAATGATGGTCCAAATACTCAGGGGAATGGCCAGAGAAGCTAGAAATACCAGGGTGGCAACGGCAATGGCGATGTCGGGCACAATCAAGGGCAGGTAGGAAATGCCTCGGTAGAGGGCTTTGCCAGGGAAATAATATTTGCTCAGACCAATGGCCATGAGGGTACCTAGAACGGCAGAGATGCCGACGGCCCCGGTGGCGACGATGAGGCTGTCTTGCAGGGCCGAGAAGATGCGGGCATCGTCGAATAGCAAGCGGTACCAGCGCCAGCTCAGGCCCTGCCAACTAGCACTGTAACGAGAGTCGTTGAGGCTATAGACGGCTAGCACCAAGATTGGCAGGTACATGCCCCCGAACATGAGCAAGGCAAATAGGCCGAGCCAGGGAATGCGGTGGCGTAGGCAGGAGAGAGACGGCATAGATAGGTAGATTTCAGGCTAGTAAACGGCGGCATAAATTTGACTCCCGTAGCCGGGGAGCTGGTGGAATAGGGTGCTGGGGGCTAAGAGTCTGCACCTGTCATCCTTGCCTGGGGCAGAGCTAGGTTTCGGAGACTGAAGATCGATCGCCGTAGCGCAGCAATAATGCGATCGCAACACTGACGGCCAGAATCATGACCATGCTCAGGGCCGAGCCAAAGCCCCAATTGCGGGTCGGTCCTAGAAACTGGTTATAGATCAAACGGGCGATATTCATGCTAGAGGCTCCCCCCAGCAGCGTCGGCACCACGAAATCGCCGACGCTGGTGATGAACACCAGCAGACAGCCAGCGGCGATGCCAGCCAGAGTCTGGGGCACCGTCACCTGCCAGAACCCCTGCAGAGGGGTGGCCCCTAGATCCGCGGCGGCTTCCAATAGCCGGGTATCCAGCTTCTCCAGAGATGCGTAGAGAATGAGCACCATATAGGGCAGAAAGCTGTAGCTCAGGCCAATGAAGACCGCCGCCGTCGTATGTAGCCAGGCCTGGGTGGGCAACCCCAGATGCGCCAACACTAGGTTCAACAGTCCCGTGGGGCGCAAAATGCTGATCCAAGCATAGGCTCGCAGCAGAGAGGAGGTCCACAGGGGCAACACAAAGGCCACTAGCAGCAGATTGCGCCAGCGGCGCGGGGCCTTCAGGGCTAGCCAATAGGCCACCGGGAAGCCCAAGAGGAGACAGATCGAGGTGGTACCGGCAGCGAAATACAAGGAGCGGGCGATCACCCGCAGGTACACCGGCTGCAGAATCTGCAGGTAGTTATCCAGGCCATAGCCCGCCGCCGGCTCCCCTGGCCGCAACCCTGGCACCAGGCTGATATCCAGAATCAACAGGGTGGGTATCACCAGCAGTAGTCCTAGCCAGAGGCCGGCGGGGCCTAACAAGGCAATTGGCCCCAGCAGTCGCCTCAGGCGCTGCCGCAGCCAGATGCTGCCGCGATGTAGCCCCCCCGGTGCCTTGCTCAGAGACAGGAACTGTCATCGCCATGCATCCTCCCGCACGATTCCTCTCCCCTTTATTCTCCTTATATTCCCCTTTAGGCGCTGGTAATTTCAGTCCAATAGCGGTCGTAGGTCTCGAGCACCTCGTTCGGCAGGGGGGCGATGCCTTCACACTTGTCTACCACCTCGGCCGGGGGAAATAGGTCTTGATTGTTTTTCAGCTCAGGACTCAACTGATCGTAAGCGCTCTGGTTGGCGGTGGCGAAAAAGAGCCGCTCCACGGCGTCTTTACACACCTGGGGCTGCAGGATGAAATTAATCCACTCATAGGCGGCATCCACATTGGGGGCCGTGGTGGGAATGGCCATGGTGTCGGTCCAGACCGAGGAGCCGCTGGCGGGGACGATATATTCGAACCGCTCGTCTTCTAGGGTGGCTGCGATCGCATCGGACGAGTAGCTCATCACCATCAATAGATCGCCCCCCAGCAACTCCGTTTCAAAGCCAGAGGTTTTGAAAGAGGCGATGTGGGGTTTTAGTTCCATCAACCGATTAAACGCCGCTTCCAGCTCCGCCGAATCCGTAGAGTTATAGGAATACCCCAGGGACTTCAGCACCGCACCCAGCGTTTCCCGCACGTCCTCCAGCAACGTCAGCCGTCGAGACAGAACATCCTGTTGTTGCCACAGATACTCCCAATCTTGAGGAACCGTTGGCAGGGCCTCCCGGTTGAATAACAGCCCCGTAGTGCCCCAGCAAAAGGGCACACTGTAGCGATTGCCGCGGTCATAGACCGGATCTTGCCACTTGGCTAACAGCGCGTTAGTGCCTGCGAGCCGGTCCTGGTCTAAGGCGGTCAGCAACTCCAGGTTCCGCATCTTGATCACCATGTAATCGGAGGGATAGACGATGCTGTAATTACTGCCGCCTCCTGCTTGCAGCTTGGCCAACATCGCCTCATTGGACTCATAAGTATTAACCACCACCTCGATGCCGGTGGCCTCTGTAAACTGGTCCATCAAGGCTTGGTCCGTATAATTGGCCCAGGTATAGACATAGAGCTTGCCATCGTTACCATTGCCAGTGCCGGTGGGCGTCGCAGAGGGGGGGGCCTCAGACTGCACATTCGTGATGTTCTGCCGACAGTTGGCCAGGGCTAAACTAGCCACCGTTGCAGCGGATCCGTATAAAAATCGTCGCCGCGTAGTGCTAGACAGCCGGCGAGAACCATGAAAGGAAAGGCGTGGTCTGCGGGGCATCGTTAGTCGCTCCTTGCTGAAACTAGAACGCTGAGACTAGAGCAGATAACTCAATCAGACAAGGCATCAGACAGGTTACGGGGCCGGACATTCGGTCTACACACAATCAATCATGTCCCAAGCACCAGGCAGTCTGCCGGAGACCAACGGACATAAACCGGAGTTTGGGGGCGTAACCATCGCCCTGACCGATTTGGCTGCAGTGCCATCAGCTGCGCGCCATTGGTTAACTGCACGATGCAATGGACATGGGTGCCCAAATACATGACATGACTCACCTGGCCCGGATAGCAGTTATGGTCAGTGTCAGGGGGCGATGGGCTGAGATGAATATTTTCGGGACGCACACTGAGAAACACAGCGGCCCCCATGGCCGGTAGCGGCACCGACGTGGGTGGGTGCTGAACCAGCACCCGCAATCCCTGCTGGGTCAACACCCGCAGATGAGTGCCCTGATGCTGCTGGATCTGCCCTGACAGCAAGTTGGTTTCACCGATAAAATCTGCCACAAAGGGCGTTTTCGGGTATTCGTAGATCTCACTGGGGCTGCCCACCTGCTCGATCCGGCCCGCTTGCATGACGGCGATGCGGTCTGACAGGGACAGGGCCTCTTCCTGGTCATGGGTCACCATGATGAAGGTGATGCCCAGGGTCCGCTGCAGATTAGACAGCTCCACCTGCATCTGTTTACGCAACTTCAGATCCAGGGCCCCCAGGGGTTCATCTAGCAGCATCACTGCCGGCCGATTGACCAAGGCCCTGGCCAGGGCTACCCGCTGTTGCTGGCCCCCCGATAGATAAGACGGAAACCGCTGGGCGAAGTTCTCCATCTTCACCAGGTGCAGGGCCTGCTGTACCCGTTGGGCCAGCTGGGCCCGCCCCACCCGTTGCAACCGCAACCCAAAGGCCACGTTATCCCATACCGACAGGTGGTCAAACAGGGCATAGTTCTGAAACACCATATTGACCGGACGCCGGTAGGCTGGCACCCGGCCCATGGGACGCCCCCGAATGATAATCTCACCGGCAGACGGCACCTCGAAACCGGCAATCATCCGTAATACCGTGGTCTTACCGCAGCCAGACGGTCCCAGAATACTGAAGAATTCTCCCTGGTGGATGGCTAAATTGGCTGCCCGCACTGCCGGTTCGCCATCAAAGCTCTTAGACACCTGCCGTAGCTCAACATCCAAAGCGGCTTCTGCCTGAGCGATCGCAGACGGAGGCAAACTGGTTTGAGCCATGGCAGCTGTCTCCTAGAGAAATACCCGGCCCAGGGGCTCAAAGGGGCGAAAATTGGCCATTGATTCCCATTGGCGTTGGCCCTATTGTATCCAGCTCTTGCCGTGGCACCAAATGGCTGGAACGGGTGAGCAAGTAAGTGGGCGAGTAACGAGTAACGAGTAACGAGTAACGAGTAGTGACTTACTTTTCACTCTTCACTCTGCTTCGCACGGGCTAAGCCCTCCGGGCAGGCTACGCCAACGCCCTACACTCTTCACTCTTCACCCTTCACTTCCCCAGCCGGTGAGGGCGATACACTAAGATGGGTGCTGTTTCTTCCTACCCGACTCTGGTTGGCTATGGCTCTGATACCGTTTTCTGCTCCGGTCTCTACCCGCGACACGACACGTACGGTGGGTCGCGACTATCAAGCCGTGGTGCTAATGGCCATCTTGTCGTTGTTGTTGCTGGGAGGCTTTGGCAGCCGCCTGGCCTACCTGCAGCTGATGCAAGGAGACGCGAATCGCCAATTGGCGGAGAATAACCGGATTCGGTTGTTGCCAAAGCGGCCAGCCCGGGGGAGTCTGCTTGACCGCGAGGGGCGACTGCTAGCGGGCAATCGCCTGTCTCACTCGGTGACCCTATGGCCGATTGCGCTACCGAAGTCCCAGTGGCCCGAAGTTATCCGTCGTCTCTCGACCTTGCTCAATATTCCGACTGAGGACATTCAGACCAAACTGGAGCAAGCCGGCTATTCCTCCCTAGAAGCAGTCTCCATCGCCCGGGGCATCAGCCCGGCCCAGGCCACGGCTCTGGCCGAATACAGTGCTGAGCTACCAGCTGTACGGCTGGAGGCGGAAGCGGTACGCAGCTATCCCAATGGCGACCTGGCGGCCCATGTGCTGGGCTATACCGGCGAACTCACCCAGGAAGAGCTGCAAGAGCGCCAGGATGCTGGCTATCGCCTCGGGGATGTAGTGGGTCGCATGGGAGCTGAGGCTGCCTTCGAGGCCGACCTGCGGGGGGAATGGGGTGGTCAACAAGTCGAAATTGATAGCTCTGGCCGAGTGCTGCGGGTGCTGGGCGATAAGCCCGCCATCTCCGGGGAGGATGTGCAGCTGACCCTAGATATAGAGATTCAAAAGGTGGCGGAGGCGGCCTTGGGCGATCAAGTTGGGGCCATCGTTGCCCTCGACCCTAACAATGGAGCCGTGCTGGCCATGGTCAGCCGTCCCGCCTTCGATCCTAATATTTTCTCCACCCAGATTACTCAGGCCCAGTGGCAACAGTTGCAGAGTGCCAGTTACCCCTTCCTGAATCGGGCTTTGCGGGCCTATCCACCAGCTAGCACCTTTAAGATCGTGACGACTTCAGCAGCCTTGGAGTCGGGGCGCTATAGTCCTGGTACCGTGCTGCCCACCTATCCCTATGTGCAGGTGGGCGGAATTCAGTTCTGGGACTGGAATAAGGCAGGCTTCGGACCGCTGGGCTTTACCGGGGCCATGGCCATGAGTAGTGATACGTTCTTCTATCAAATTGCCATGGGCATCAAGCGAGCCCCCTTGATTGAATGGACGCGCCGTTATGGATTCGGTCAGAAAACGGGCATCGAGATCGGGGCCGATGAGAGTGCGGGACTGGTTCCTGACAATGCGTGGAAGATAGAAAACGTCGGCCATGAATGGACCATTGGTGACACCATCAACATGTCCATCGGCCAGGGATTTCTGCAGGCAACGCCACTACAGGTGGCAGGCATGTTTGCGATCGCAGCTAATGGCGGCTATCGGGTCACCCCCCATCTCCTCCACGATCAGGAAGACACCGAAGACTGGCGGGAGCCTATTGGCCTCAGCCCTACCACCATTGACATCTTACAGAAAGGCCTGCGCCGGGTGATCACCAGCGGCACGGCCCGGGCGCTCAACGATGCCAATCTGCCTCCCATCGCTGGTAAGACTGGCACCGCCGAAGCCCCACCGGGTAAATCCCATGCCTGGTTTGGCGGCTATATACCCGCCGCCGACCCCGAGATTCTGGTAGTGGCCTTTGCCGAGCATTCCGGTGGCGGCGGTAGTGCCGTGACCGCGCCCATGGTGAAGCAAGTGCTAGCAGCCTACGTCAACGGCCAATCGCAGTAAGAGGATATTTGGAAAGTACTCTGCGACCTTGCTCCAGACTGGAGTCTGGCCAACGGAACCATACGCTCTAAAACGCCTGCCTTACAGGCCTTTCAGCCGATTTTCAAATGTCCTCTAAGCCCTGTCGGCATGTCCCCAGAGCCTCCAGAACTAATTATCGAAGCCGGCCGCACCGAAGCCCAGTACTGGCGAGACCTCTGGCGCTATCGCGAGCTATTTTACTTTCTGGCCTGGCGGGATATCTTGGTGCGCTACAAGCAAACCGCCGTCGGCGTCGCCTGGGCACTGCTGCGGCCCTTTCTGACCATGGTGGTGTTTACGGTGGTCTTCGGCCGCCTGGCCAAGTTGCCCACAGAGGGAGATGCCCCTTACCCGATTCTGGTGTTTGCGGCCATGTTGCCCTGGCAATTTTTCGCCAATGCCCTAACCGAGTGCAGCAACAGCCTGATTCAAAATGCCAACCTGATTGCAAAGGTCTATTTCCCTCGATTGGTGGTGCCTACCAGTGCCGTCATCGTCAGCTTCGTCGACTTTTTGATCTCGGGGATCATTTTGCTAGGGCTGATGGCCTGGTACGCAGCCGTGCCCTCCTGGCGGATTATCACCTTGCCGGGGTTCATCGCCATCGCCTTCGCGGCGGCCATGGGGGCTGGCCTCTGGTTAGCGGCCCTAAACGTGCAGTATCGCGACTTTCGCTACGTGGTGCCGTTTCTGGTGCAGTTTGGCCTCTACATCTCGCCGGTGGGCTTCAGCAGCAGCATCGTGCCCCAACAGTGGCGGCTGTTGTATTCTCTCAATCCCATGGTGGGGGTGATTGACGGCTTTCGCTGGGCCATCATCGGCGGTGATGTGCAGCTCTACTGGCCCGGCTTCTTGCTGTCCTTGCTGCTGGTGGCCGCATTGCTCTTCAGCGGCATCCTCTATTTTCGCCACATGGAGCGCACCTTTGCCGATATCATTTGATGCCTTAGAAGATTGATGCCTTAGAAGATTCCAAGCTACAGGGTCACTCAGAAACGAGGTTAGCCCTCACCCCTGATGAATGATGGGGATGCGATCGCATCTTACAGCATTGGTCAGTCAGCTTAGGACGTGGATGATCGCCCAATCGCCCAGTCTAGGAAGGTTAGCTGCCTCGCCAATGCACAAAGCATTGTTTAGCCTAAACCTGGAAGGGCTTGAGTCGGAGCCAAAGTTGCTAGTGACATATCCCTGTGCCTAAAGACTAGCAATCCAGGGGACTTCTTACCCCACGGCCACCCCGATTCAGAACGTGGGTGTAGATCATGGTGGTTTTTACATCCTTATGCCCCAGCAGCTCCTGCACGGTGCGAATGTCGTAACCATCTTCCAGCAGATGAGTGGCAAAACTGTGACGAAACGTGTGGCAACTGACGTGTTTGGACACTTTTGCCTGGCGAACTGCTCGCTTGATCGCCCGCTGCAAGCCACTTTCGTGCAGATGGTGACGTCTTGTGACACCACTGCGAGGATCTTGAGAGAATCGTTCTGCCGGAAAGACAAATTGCCAGATCCACTCACGGTCGGCATGAGGATACTTGCGCTCCAGCGCAAAGGGTAGATACACCGAGCCATGTCCTTGTGCCAAATCTTGATGGTGCAATTGTCGAACACCATGCAGATGGTCTTTGAGATCTGCGCTCACACTGGTAGGCAGCATTGTTCGGCGGCTCTCTCCACCTTTTGTATCTCTGACCGTTATCTGTTGTTGGGCAAAGTCGAGATCTTTGACCCGTAGCCGTAGGGCTTCGTTTAACCGCAAGCCACTGCCATAAAGCAGCTTGGCAACTAGCTGATAACTGCCGCTCAGATTTTGCAGCACTGAGTTGACTTCATCAGGGGTGAGCACGGTCGGTAAATGGCGCGATCGCTTTGCCCGCACGGCATTGATATCCACCCCTAGATCTTGCTTCAACACCTGACGATAGAGAAACACGACCGCATTCAGCGCCTGATTCTGCGTTGAAGCCGAGACCTTACCCACCACTGCTAGATGGGTCAAAAACGCCTCTAACTCAGCTTCTCCCATCTCAGCGGGATGCCGCTTTTGATGGAACAAGATGTAGCGGCGAATCCAATAAACGTAGGTTTGCTCGGTGCGATAGGAATAGTGCTTTAGCCGGATTTGGTCTCGGACTTGGTCCAGTAGTTTGCGAGGTTGAGTTTCCATCAGTGGTAGATGCAGTACATACGTATTTACTTTGACGTATGTTTGGCGCAATATCCTGAGAAAACGCGGCAGCTATACTGAAGCTTTCAATATATCTACCCAATATAAACGTACTATATGGACAGCTTGCAGCCTATCCGCCGAATTGGGCGAGATATACTGCGATTAATCCATATATCTGCCCCAAACGGGGTAGATATACTGAAGGAGTCGATCTAATAAGAGTTGGACAGCGCTCGAACACGATCGTGAAACGCACAGTGCCCGATGAGAGAAGTGCTATCTGAACACCTAGCCACGTTCATCCGGTCCCTCCCGGAGAAGCGCGAGTACGCCCGCGACGATCTTCTCGTTCCTGCGCTGAAGGTCGCCGAGGATGCCGACAAGGGGCTTGCCGTGTACGACGCTCCGTTCGGCTGGGGCAACCAAGAAGCGCGTGTGGCCCTGATTGGCGTGACGCCGGGTTTCACCCAGATGCAGATTCTCTATCGCGTAGTGCGGAGGCACCTCCTGTTGGGTGCGAGCCCCGAAGACGCTTGCAGGTTGGCCAAGTACGAAGCCAGCTTTGGTGGCACCATGCGCGGGAATCTCGTTCGGATGCTGGACGAGCTCGGGGTGCCGGAACTCCTCGAGGTCGCATCCACCGCCGATCTCTTTGGTTCCAGTTCCCATCTTCTGCACACCACTTCGGCTGTTCGGTACCCGACGTTCCTCCACGGGCAGAACTACACTGGCAGTCAGCCGCGGCTCGTGAGGTCCGCCTTCTTGATGCGATACGTTCGGGACGTTCTTGCGCCGGAGCTGTCCCGGCTCCATGCTGCAGTCTTCGTTCCACTCGGCAAGAGCGTCGCCGAGGCCTTGGAGCTACTGGAGACCGAGCAGCGCATCCCGGCTGGTCGAACGCTACATGGATTCCCACATCCATCGGGCGCGAACGGTCACCGCGCGCGGCAATTCGAGAAGGGGAAGCCCGCGATGAGGCGGCGGTTCGAGGAGATCTTGTGTGGAGGTGCCTCGGCGGGCGCTGTCCAACAACAGCATGCAGCGGACGGCGCTGCGCGCCGCCGCTGATGCCACACGTTAGGCGGCGCTCCGCGCACTCGGAGGTACGACCATGGAGCTCGTATTCGCCCTACTCGTTGTCGCGATTCTCGCTAGCCTGCCTGCAGCCGTGCTCGTTGTTGGCGTCTTCACAGCTCACGCCAGGCCCGACTCGCCTCTGCTTCGGCACTGGCGGCTCGTTGCCACCGTCGGTTTCTCGGCCTGGGCCTTGCTCACCCTGGTCTCGCACCTCTCCGACGCCCCTGGCTACACGGGCATCGGTTCCGGTCTTGGCATTCTCCTTTTGGTGTTCGTCTTTATCGCCCGCTCCAGAGCTTCCACTCTCTCCTCGGGCACGGCATAGCCGCCCAGGGTGCATCGCGCCGCCTAACAAGGCGCTGCAGCTGACGAGCGCCACGGGAGTCGAATCGGTCCAACGCCGCCCAAAGCGCGCTCCGCGCGCAGGGCGGCTCGTGCCAGCTGGCGGCCACCTCCTGTGGCACAATCGGGGCTCCACCAGCGGCGCTCGCAGCTGAGCGCCTGATCCGTTAGCTGTCTGCCTACAGCAAGCATCTACCTGTGGACGCTCCTGGAAGTTTGGGGCATCTTAGACTTATGCCTTAATCAGTTACCGCTGGAATGGAGTAGCTAGAGAATGAGTAGCTCTGCTTACGAAGGGTTCAACGAAGAGAGCTTCTTCGACCGTGTTGAAGCTCAGTTTGTTAAGAAAGCCCCTAATTTGTCTCAGACGCTTAACATTGCCGTCATTGGAAAAGTCAGTGCGGGGAAAAGTTCCTTAATTAATGCCTTGCTTAAGCTGAGTCGTCGGCAAGCGTTAGAAATTGCTAAAGTTGGTGCCACATCAGGAGTAACTACTGATCTAACAATCCTCAAGCTAGATGAAAAAGTACATCTTGTCGATTCCCCTGGGCTTGATGATGTTCGTACTGAGAATAGCGAGCTAACAAAGAAGTTTCTTAAGCATATAGATGTTGGTATATTTGTAGTAACTGGCTCCTCAGATTCCTCACAAAAGAAAAACTTAGATGATTTGCGACAGCATTGCGATGCTATTTTTGTCGTCCTAAATAAAATCGATGAATGGGATGACTTAGATCCATCTGTCTTAGAAGATATTATTCAACAGTGGAAGACTGATCTTGAAGTAGAGAAAATATACCCAACTTGTGCAAAGGGTTACGATCCTAAAAGTCGTCTCCCTACAATGGATATCAGAGGTGTTGCAAAACTCCGGAATGACATTGGGGATTTCCTTGAAAAAAAAGGTAAAGACCTATTGTTAGCTAGGCACATGGCCCAGAAACAATCTCATGCGGTTAAAATTATTGCAGTAGCTTTAGCCGCTGTAGCTGGAGAAGCTTTTATACCTGGTAGTGCCATTTATATTACAGCTACGCAAGGAGCCGCAATTGCATCTCTGTCTTATCTTTATACTGGCGAAATCCTATCTGCTGAATCGACCCTAAGCATTTTACCTAAATTCGTTGCTGAGACAGCAGGCTCTAATCTTTTTCTGTTTGTAAAATCCTTCTTGCCTCCAACAGGTATCGTCGATGTCGCTGCTGCTGGAGTTGCAGTTGTCATTACGCTAGCATTGCTTGCGACAGTTAATTATCTACTTTCCAATGGAGAGGAGCTGGAGCAGGAAGAACTTCTGCGCTCCAAGTTTAGAACATATCATCAGCAAGCAAAAGATACTTTTAAGGAGTTGGCATTAACTGACGTGCGTGATCTTCCTAGCTGGACAAAACTTGTAAACAAGTTTCTTGGCAGTCGTCAATAATTGATGTTCCTTACTTATTAGACCATATTCTGGATTTGACAATTTAATTGGGTTATTCTGAAAGCATTTTTAGAGTTAGGTGATGGAAGTAATGCCTAAACAGTATCAACCTCAAGACCTGTTCGAAATTGTAGCTGATACCGTTATCAGTATAAAGACAAAGGATGGTTCTGGTAGTGGAGTTATTTTTAACAAAAATGGTATCGCGGTTACTAACAGACACGTTGTTGACACTAATACTAAAGCTCTAGTTGGCTTGAGAAACGGCGATAAGTTTATTGGTAAAGTCATTCGTTCGTATTCAGATATTGATTTAGCCTTTGTAAAATTTGACTTAACTAAGTCTTCATTGCTCAGATCTTCTCTAATTTTTTCTGGTGAAGACTTTAGCCCATGTTGCCAGCGGAAACTTAAAGTTGGGGAGCCTGTGTTTGCAATTGGTCATCCAATGGGTCTTGACTATACCCTGACTCAGGGCATCATTAGTTCTATAGAAAGAACAATTGAGGCGGCTAAGTTTATTCAAATAGATGTGTCTATTAATCCCGGCAACAGTGGTGGTGCCCTTTACACAGCTTATGGAGAATTGGCTGGTATCAATACAATGGGTTACGTGAATTCAGAACATCTAAATTTTGCCATACCCATTGATGAAGTGGTTAAACGATATTCTACTTGGCTTGAAGAAGAGGCTAAAGGATTTACACGCTATTGTGCAGTGTGTGGTTTCTCATCCATTGACGATAAATATTGTGAGAATTGTGGTGCTTCTCTCAAAAGAGATTCTAGTCAAGAAGATGATTTTTTAAGCAAATCAGATCTTGCAGAAGACGTGAAGATGAGTATGAAAAGTGATGCCTTGGCAACTTGCAAAGCTTGCGGGACATCTGTTTCATCAAGTCTCAAATATTGTTCAACCTGTGGTTCTACTTTATAAAAGTGAGTTGAGGTAATATGGGAATTTTTGGGGATTTAATTGAAGGGGTTGGTAGCCTTCTAGGAAACAAGCAAGATAACGAGGTTTCAGTTGGAAGCTATATTCAAATTGTAGAAGCTTTACTTAAAGAACTTGGCGTAGATATCAAAGAGTCTAGACTTGACCTTGAATCTAAAAATGACAGGGGTTGGGTAATTCAGAAAGGTAGTGCCCAGATCATTATTCTGATAGCAGAAAATGATGAAGACGATGATCCTACTATAGAAGTGGTTTCACCCATTCTGAAACTTCCCTCTCAAAACATTCTGCCGTTTTATCGCCGATGCCTTGAACTCAATAGAGGTTTGATTGGATGTGCTGTTTGTGTCAGTGAAGATAAGGTTTTGGTGAGAGCAGAAATACCTCTCAGCGGTCTAAGTCTGGAAAGTATTGCATTGATGATCTTTAATGTCGCAGGAGCGGCAGATCAACTAGATGATGAACTAGCAGAAGAGTTCGGTGCTAAGTTATACGATGAATCCTAAACCACAAATTGACCGTGGTTGATTGCTAAGACTATCACTTGGTAGCAATTTCATTTTGGATAGACAATATTCACGTTGCCCCTATTTTATTGTGCCCCTTAGCCGAGTCCAAACTATGCAAATCACCCTCGACTTACCTGAAGAACTGCTTCAATACTTTGATCAAGATCACCTTTCTCGTGAAATTTTAGAGGCATTAGCGGTACAAGCCTATCAAACTGAAAAAATTACTAGTGCTCAAGTTGGTCGTATTCTGGGTCTACCCTCTCGCTGGGCAGTGGATAGCTTTTTGAAGCAACATTGTGCCTATTTACATTACGATGAGACAGACCTGGAGAGCGATCGTGAAACCCTTCGCCA
This sequence comes from Halomicronema hongdechloris C2206, assembly GCF_002075285.3. Lineage (GTDB taxonomy): Bacteria > Cyanobacteriota > Cyanobacteriia > Phormidesmidales > Phormidesmidaceae > Halomicronema_B > Halomicronema_B hongdechloris. The sequence goes on from NZ_CP021983.2 coordinate 364,217, forward strand.
ACTTCGTGCGAATCGAGCTAATAGCGCCTCATGATCGCCGTCTCTGATACTTCGCCAGTTAATTATTTGCTGCTGATTGACCAGATTGATCTGCTTCCTCGCTTGTTTCAGCAAATCATCATTCCCGATGTGGTTCGGAAGGAAATGCTTGATCCCTTGGCACCACCTGCCCTTCAACAATGGATTACTCATCCTCCTTCTTGGCTTACAGTCCAAACTGTTTCCGGGGTTGATACAACCCTCAATGCCCTTGATCCAGGAGAACAAGCTGCCATCACCCTTGCTCAAACCTTGCCAGCAGATTTGCTGATTATCGATGAACGATTGGGAAGACGTGTCGCTAGCGATCGGGGAATCCCGATTATCGGCACCCTTGGAATTCTAGATGATGCCGCAAGTCAAGGGTTGATAGAACTAGCAGATGCAATCGCTCGATTGCAACAGACGAATTTCCGTATTTCTCGTCGCATTATTCAAACATTGCTGGAAAATAGAGCATAGTACAAGTAGGTAGGGTCGGCGAGGAAAGCCAGCTAACACTGCGTGGCAGCGGACGGGCGAAAGTCACTGGTTTTAAGTTCAAGGTTGCCTGCCGCCGCTGCACTTCACCGTTAGCTGTCATACGCTCTAGGCTCAGCGGGTGCTACCAACACGAATGAATGTGTAGACAGTTTGCTCAGTTAAGCTAAAATTCATGAATGCTGCTGGTCAGGATGAGCGATCACTGATAATGGAGACTTCTCTAGTTCATTACGTTGAAAAGACTGATCTAATCAACAAGACAGAAATTGAAAAAGTTATATTGTTAGCCTCTTACTATCAAAGAAATGGTCAGAATGATTTTGAGTTCACAATAGAGTCTGTGTGCAATTGGTTTGAAACTTTAGGTTTACATAAACCGAATAAGTCAAGACTGAAACAAAAAATTAGCAAATCTCGTTCTTTTGTTAAGGGGAAAACTAAAAATTCTTATAGAATCCACGCCAGCGAAATTCAAGCTATTTATAAAAAATATCCTTTTTTGGAAGAGCCATCTGAGGAAATACTATCAACTGATACGATTTTGCCCGCTCCCCTATATGAAAATACACGTGGATATATAGAATCTTTATCCAAACAAATCAATGCCTCCTACGAGAATAATATATTTGATGGATGTGCAGTTTTAATGCGAAGACTTCTAGAGATATGCTTAATTCACTCATATGAACATCAAGGCATTGATTCAGAAATAAAAGACTCTCAAGGGAATTATGAAGTACTTTCTAAAATTGTTTCTAATGCTTTGAATAATTCGAAGCTCTCCCTTTCAAGAAATACCAAAACTTGCTTGGAGGATTTTCGTGCGATTGGGAATTATTCTGCACATAAGATTTATTATAACGCAAGAAAAACGGATATAAAGAAGGTGGTTTTAGAGTATAGGGCAACGATTGAGGAGTTACTGTACAAAAGTGGAATTCGAACATAGGGCAATGGAACCAAGTATTTCAGCGAAGGCGAAAATAAATTTCAAAACTGGCGAGGTTGAATTCGAAGGATCGGAACAGTTTGTAGAAAATCAGCTTAATAATATAGATACCATTGCAGAATATATGGCGCTTCTTATATCTAATAATTCTACAGATGAAGTAGACGAAATTGAGCAAGAAGAGATAGCGGCTGTTGCAGAAGAAGAAGAAGAAAAGTTGGTGACAGTTGGTGAGCAAGATCTTCATGTTCCAGATACTTTTGGTGAGTGGTTTCATGGCTTTAAGGATGATGCCAATGATCTCGACAAGGCGCTTATCACAGCTTTTTATGTGCAAAAACAAGCACCAGATAATGACTTCAAAACATCTGAAGTTAATCAGTCTTTGCAAGATCATGGCATTAAGCTTTCAAACCCCTCAAGCTCATTGAAGCGATTAGCCTCTAAAAAACTACTTTTTCAAACCCGGAAAGTAGGAAAGCTAAAATACATGAGAGTATCTGCAGACGGCGTTAAGCATCTTAAAACGCTACGAAGATAGCATTGCTATTCCTAAGTGATCCTAAAACCAGCTAACACTACGTTGGTGCGGATGGAACAGAGGTTATCGGTTAGAGTTCAGGGTTGTCTGCCGCCGCACAACTTCACCGTTGGACAGCGCTCGAACACGATCGTGAAACGCACAGTGCCCGATGAGAGAAGTGCTATCTGAACACCTAGCCACGTTCATCCGGTCCCTCCCGGAGAAGCGCGAGTACGCCCGCGACGATCTTCTCGTTCCTGCGCTGAAGGTCGCCGAGGATGCCGACAAGGGGCTTGCCGTGTACGACGCTCCGTTCGGCTGGGGCAACCAAGAAGCGCGTGTGGCCCTGATTGGCGTGACGCCGGGTTTCACCCAGATGCAGATTCTCTATCGCGTAGTGCGGAGGCACCTCCTGTTGGGTGCGAGCCCCGAAGACGCTTGCAGGTTGGCCAAGTACGAAGCCAGCTTTGGTGGCACCATGCGCGGGAATCTCGTTCGGATGCTGGACGAGCTCGGGGTGCCGGAACTCCTCGAGGTCGCATCCACCGCCGATCTCTTTGGTTCCAGTTCCCATCTTCTGCACACCACTTCGGCTGTTCGGTACCCGACGTTCCTCCACGGGCAGAACTACACTGGCAGTCAGCCGCGGCTCGTGAGGTCCGCCTTCTTGATGCGATACGTTCGGGACGTTCTTGCGCCGGAGCTGTCCCGGCTCCATGCTGCAGTCTTCGTTCCACTCGGCAAGAGCGTCGCCGAGGCCTTGGAGCTACTGGAGACCGAGCAGCGCATCCCGGCTGGTCGAACGCTACATGGATTCCCACATCCATCGGGCGCGAACGGTCACCGCGCGCGGCAATTCGAGAAGGGGAAGCCCGCGATGAGGCGGCGGTTCGAGGAGATCTTGTGTGGAGGTGCCTCGGCGGGCGCTGTCCAACAACAGCATGCAGCGGACGGCGCTGCGCGCCGCCGCTGATGCCACACGTTAGGCTTCTCATGCTGACTGCCTGACACATCTTTTACTCTAGTCGGCAGGATAGAGAGCGGATGCGAGAGAACCAGATTTGGTCGTAATAGTCGTGCTCCGCTTTTTTGGAGGCAAAACAAGGCTCTGGGTCACGGACTAACAGCGCTATCGGCTCTAGAAGCTGTCGTCCTTTGTGAACGACTCCCTTAAGCCAGCGCAATCCAATCTTGAGGTAGCTGAGTCCGCGCCGCCAATGAGGGTCTACCTGCTGCCTAAGGCCTTCAATCTGAACCGCCATGCCAGTGGTTGTTCCATAAAGCAGTGCAATAGCGGCCACTAGATAAAGTCGCTCAAGGGCTACCGCTGAGCGGATTCGGGAGTCTTCAATCTCGAAAGCTCCTGATTTGCTATCCAAAAACAGCTCCTCTACTCTGAAACGCAACGCGTAGCGCCAGAGCGTCTGCAAGGTAGGCGGTTCATCGGTGATGACGGCCCAAGGCTCTTTGACGCCTTTAAGCGTCGCCAGCACGATGTTGCACTGGTGGGAGCCATCCTGCCACAGCCTGACATTTCGATAGAAAATCGCCTCGCCTTTTGGCGGCCACAGATATCTCACTTCAGTCGGATAACGCCTTGGCCCGTGCAGCAGGACATCGCAGGGCACTCGCAAGCAGTAGTGCCAACTGCTCGCTTGCAACCAACTCATCAAGTCGTGGTTGGCAAAGCCTCGGTCGGCCAGCAGCATTAGGTTCGGGTACTGCCTCAAAAGCCACCGGGCACGGCGCAGCAAAGGGCGGTATTCTTCAAAAGCCACCGTTGCACTGCCATGCTCAAGCACTCGCCACAGTAGCGGGACTGCTCGTCCGCAGCACACCACTGACAGGTGAATCATGCAGTATTGGTTCCACAGCACCGTTGTATCGAGTGCCAGATACAGCCGCTTGCCCTCCCACTGCCTCAGCGTCAGCAGCACCAGCGGTAGGTAGAGCTGATTTATCTCAACGAGCCGGTTGCCGAAAAATCGATGCCACCGCCGCTCGAAGCTTTGCGCTTTGTTGGCACGGCTTATCACGTAGGACTCCCAAGCAGGTGGGCTCAGCTCACCACTACAAATCAGGGCGGTGACCATCCAAGATAGGGCTTTGATATGGCGCAAGTCCCGGTAGTGGCTGTATTGACGCAGATAGTGCAGCAGTTGATCATAGAGCTGGGTAGAGCTTGGCATGTCGCTTTGGCCGTCAGTGTGGTAACTACAGCCTCGCACACGAGCTCTGCCTATTTCCTCTTTGTCCTGATATGACTACCTTTCAGCTACTTCTGTCAGGCACTCAGCTTCTCATGGGCACCTCGAAAAATAGCCAGAGCGATCTCAGTATGAGATCATAAGGTCGGTTTTGTTGAAGCACGCAGGCCATGGGACAGCAGGGATTCTGGGATATCGAAGAGCGCCAGCAAAAACTGGAGCAAAAGAAGGCGGTACTGAATCGGTTGAATCAACTGGTGCCGTGGGAGACCTTTCGTCCGATTCTGATGCAGATTCGAGAGAAACCGCGCAAAAGCCAGGCCGGTCGTAACCCCACCGATGTCCTGTTACTCTTCAAGATGCTGGTGCTGCAAAAGCTATACAACATCAGCGATGACGAACTGGAATATCAGGTCAACGACCGACTGTCCTTCATGCAATTTCTCGGTTTGGGGCTTGAGGATAGAGTCCCGGATGCAACGACGGTGTGGCTCTTCCGAGAACAGTTGCAGCAGCACGGCTTGGTGGAGGCGTTGTTCGAGCAGTTTGGAGCCTATCTGCAAGGGGCAGGCTATGCCGCCAAGGATGGGCAAATTGTGGATGCGACCTTGATTCCAGTTCCCAAACAACGCAACACCCGTGAGGAGAACCAAACCCTCAAGCAGGGTGAGGTTCCCGTTGAGTGGCAAGAGACCCCTCATCAGCTCGCGCAAAAAGATGTTGACGCCCGATGGACGAAGAAAAATGGAACGTCCCACTACGGCTACAAAAACCACATCAATAGTGATGCCGGCTTTAAGCTCATTCGCCGTTACAGCGTCACCGATGCGTCGGTCCATGACTCGCAGGTCTTGGGCGAGTTGCTCGATGCGGATAATAGCGGCGATGGACTTTGGGCCGATAGTGCGTATCTCTCCGTGCTGATTGTCGAGGTGCTGAAATTGATAGGGTTTGAGCCGCATATAAATGAACGGGCCTATCGCAATCGCCCCTTAAGCGAGGCCCAGAAAACCGCGAATCGAGAGCGCTCCAAAACCCGTGCCAGAGTGGAGCACATCTTCGGAGATGTCGTCACCAGCATGGGTGGCAAGGTGGTGCGCAGCATCGGGTTAGCCCGTGCCCAGACCCAGCTAGGTCTGAAAAATCTGGTGTATAACCTGAAGCGGTTTGTGTGTCTCGAAACCCAACGTGCTGCATCGGCTGAACTGGCAAGATAATCGGACCTAAAGCCGGGAAATCGACTTAAACGTGGTCTTCCAACCCTATTTTTTTGTCAAAATGGGAAGCTTTTTTCGGTGGAATGTCTCGGACTCTCTTTGAGTCACCTTGACGGTCTCAAATGAGACGCCATTAGCTAAAGAAAACTGATTAATCGAGGTCCCCTCATGTTATAGGAAAATACAAAATAACAACCTTTAAGCACTAAAGATGTCGTCAATTTGGATAATTCTTCTGGACGTTTCCAGTTCTATGAATGAAGGCTTCTCTGGCAGAGGAGCAACTGATCCTCTAGCAGAACGAGGTGCTTGGCGAACAAAGCTGGAGGCTGCTTCAGAGCTTTTACTGCGCCAGATTGCTTCTATACGTGATCAAGATGTTGCAGTTATTAAGTTCGCTGATCAGGCTGAAAAGATTTTTCAAGGACATCAAAGTGCTTTCTCTCCATCTTCCTTTAGTGTCCTTCAAGGTGGTGGACGTACTAATCTTACTGCGGCGCTCAATATTGTTGCGATTGATTCTTCGTTCAATCGATATCGTGCACTTAGTGTGCTTATACTGTCAGATGGATTAGCAAATATTGGGAACCCTCAAATAGAAGCTGAGCGAATAATTGAGAGATACCCTTTTGCACGAATAGACACCATCCTGATTGATGAAACTGATCAAGGACGAGCAATTGCTGAAAGTGTCTCTATTAATGGTTCTGTTCGAAATGCTGTCTCTATTCTACAACTTCAAGATTCTGTTGAGAGAGCCCGTGTAGCTGGTCTTCAGCAAGAGATTAGTGGTTTAGCGCAGCGACAGCTTGCACTTGAGAGTGAACTGTCTGCAATCGCCAATGTTTCTACACCGACATTACTAACTGTAACTTCTCAAGTCTCTCTCACGCCTTCTTCCTTGCGAGATCAAATCTCACCATTTCTCACTGGAATAGAAGAGATACAAGAGGTTGCATCTACTGCGTCAGGTGCTTCTTATCGAGGTCGTATACGTTCTATATCACAAAGCTCTCCTGTCTCGATCTCTTTATCAGGTCTGCGTGAAGCAGTAGAGCTTTTTCTTGAGTGGATAGTACCTTGGCGTAGAGAGCATGTTGAGCAGATGCTAGTGCTTCAACGAAGGCGGGAAGAGCTTGAACAAAGGAAGCTTGAAATGGATTTAGGTCGTGAGAATGCAGAGCTTGATGCTCTTGAGCTTTCAAATCGCCGTCTTGAACTTGAACTTCTTACTTCCAAGCTAGAACTTGCAGAAAGATTACTCAATCATCTTGACCCTAACGAGAATATGTCGGGATCTGAGCGAGTTGCTTATGTTCAAAAGCTTGTTGGTAGCATAGATCGTCTCGCAAGTAATAGACTCGAATTTCAAGCATCCGGCCCAGGCTTTGAGTCCAGGTCAAATATCCAGTAATAATAATGATTTCAGCTTGCAAACCAGAGAGGTATAAGTGCTAACAATTATAGAACCTTGGTATGCCTAACAATTTCTTGCAGGCGGACGCGAAGGCAAAAGGTTCGGACTTTTCCGAAAGATGGTCTCGCGCCGCTGAAGATTACCGTCAGGCTACTCAATAACCACCAGAGGATTGGCCATGGGTACTTTTGCACAGAAATCAAGGGCAACTCAGCAGATTACATCTGCCAAGCCTGCGATCAAGCCTACGATATCCAGTCGGATCCAGCGGCATGAGTTGCCCCCGCAGTGTCATCGTCCACATCCAGGAGCACTACAGACGAAACTCACGATCGACCAGCCTGGAGACATCTATGAACAGGAGGCAGATCGTGTTGCGAACCAAGTGATTCGCATGCCTGATCCCAAGCTGCAGCGCACCTGTGCCTGTGGTGGTGGCTGTCCCCAGTGTCAGGCACAGCGACCGGAGCAGAAACCAATGCGCCTACAACTGCGGCGCCTTCAGTCGAACAACGAGGAACAGATTTCAGCACTGCCCATCGTCCACGAAGTATTGCGCTCACCCGGCCAGCCCCTGGATGCCCACACCCGCAGCTTTATGGAGCCACGTTTTGGGCATGATTTCAGCCAAGTGCGAGTGCACACGGATGCGAAGGCGGCAGAGTCAGCACAAGCGATCAATGCGCAGGGGTATACAGTGGGCCAGCACGTTGTCTTGGATAACGACCGATTATCTTCAGGGCACCTCGAAAAATAGCCAGAGCGATCTCAGTATGAGATCATAAGGTCGGTTTTGTTGAAGCACGCAGGCCATGGGACAGCAGGGATTCTGGGATATCGAAGAGCGCCAGCAAAAACTGGAGCAAAAGAAGGCGGTACTGAATCGGTTGAATCAACTGGTGCCGTGGGAGACCTTTCGTCCGATTCTGATGCAGATTCGAGAGAAACCGCGCAAAAGCCAGGCCGGTCGTAACCCCACCGATGTCCTGTTACTCTTCAAGATGCTGGTGCTGCAAAAGCTATACAACATCAGCGATGACGAACTGGAATATCAGGTCAACGACCGACTGTCCTTCATGCAATTTCTCGGTTTGGGGCTTGAGGATAGAGTCCCGGATGCAACGACGGTGTGGCTCTTCCGAGAACAGTTGCAGCAGCACGGCTTGGTGGAGGCGTTGTTCGAGCAGTTTGGAGCCTATCTGCAAGGGGCAGGCTATGCCGCCAAGGATGGGCAAATTGTGGATGCGACCTTGATTCCAGTTCCCAAACAACGCAACACCCGTGAGGAGAACCAAACCCTCAAGCAGGGTGAGGTTCCCGTTGAGTGGCAAGAGACCCCTCATCAGCTCGCGCAAAAAGATGTTGACGCCCGATGGACGAAGAAAAATGGAACGTCCCACTACGGCTACAAAAACCACATCAATAGTGATGCCGGCTTTAAGCTCATTCGCCGTTACAGCGTCACCGATGCGTCGGTCCATGACTCGCAGGTCTTGGGCGAGTTGCTCGATGCGGATAATAGCGGCGATGGACTTTGGGCCGATAGTGCGTATCTCTCCGTGCTGATTGTCGAGGTGCTGAAATTGATAGGGTTTGAGCCGCATATAAATGAACGGGCCTATCGCAATCGCCCCTTAAGCGAGGCCCAGAAAACCGCGAATCGAGAGCGCTCCAAAACCCGTGCCAGAGTGGAGCACATCTTCGGAGATGTCGTCACCAGCATGGGTGGCAAGGTGGTGCGCAGCATCGGGTTAGCCCGTGCCCAGACCCAGCTAGGTCTGAAAAATCTGGTGTATAACCTGAAGCGGTTTGTGTGTCTCGAAACCCAACGTGCTGCATCGGCTGAACTGGCAAGATAATCGGACCTAAAGCCGGGAAATCGACTTAAACGTGGTCTTCCAACCCTATTTTTTTGTCAAAATGGGAAGCTTTTTTCGGTGGAATGTCTCGGACTCTCTTTGAGTCACCTTGACGGTCTCAAATGAGACGCCATTAGCTAAAGAAAACTGATTAATCGAGGTCCCCTTCAGGAAGTGGACGTGCCCGTTTTTTGATGGCCCATGAATTGGCCCATGTTGTGCAGCAAGGTGGTGCTCTTGCCAGGCATGGAGACCACAGGATTGAACCGGCAGCCCAGGGATCCAGCCATAGAATCCAACGACAGTCCCCATCGCCGCCTACTAGCGAGAGAGTCTGGGGACTACCCGTCACACGCAGTATGTGTGGATGCCGCCAGCAGGTGCGGGATGGAATTAATTGGGCCAATACCGCAGCGGCGACCTATGCCGCCTGTGACGTTCCGGCCAATCCGACCAACGTCGATGTTGAAGCCTGCTTCGATGCCGCCCATCCCGGTACTACCGTAGCTGGCTCCACCAGTGCCAGTGGCACAATGACGCTACCACCGCCATCGGCTGATCCCTGCCAGCGCATCGATGACAAAGCTACCTTCGTCCATGAGACCATGCATGCTCGCCATACGAATGACATCGCGCGGGCTCAAGGAGCAGCTTTCTTCCGCGAGTGGAAGCGGCTGGCAGGAGTCCCCAATCGGCTAGATACCCTGCGGGCTACCTTCCCCGCTGAAGTAGCAGCCTTCGAAGCCCAGTGGCAGGACGGCCACGACTGGGCCCAGGACGAGGTGAATTCTTACCGCTGGGAGCGTCGGTTTTTGCAAGCCGCCCTGGCTGCCCTGAATCGTATCTGTCCGTAGCCTTGAACCTTATCGGTTGCTCTACTAAAGCTGTGGGACCCGATGCTGTCTATGCGCCGACCCTGTCTTCTATCCACCGTCACCTTCCCGGCACCATGGAGCAGTCCCTGGTAGCGTGAGAGGACCCCACTATGTCAGACAATAACAACAATGACGAAGATGTGGTGCTGCGTGGTGTCATCACCGCGCTAAGGCCACAGCGCGGTCCCCACCCGCACTTGAAGTGGGTGGCCGTCCTAGACGTTGATGCCGTCATGGCAGGGCAGTTCTCTGGTCAGACCTTTGCCTTCCACATCCATAGCCCTACAAAGTCTGGCATAGCTGTCGGCGGGCAGTACGTGATACGGATGACACGCACCCCCGCCGGAGAGTATCTCCTCAGGGCCATTGAACCCTGGAAAGATGGGCCCCCGTCGCAGTTAGAAAATGGGACCTGAGCCCAACTGTTCTGCTGACCTGACGTTCTGTTAAGTAGCAGGGCTCGATTAACTGTAAGATGGCGAACGCTGTACCCCATCCCCAGCATAGAAAGCGCCTGTAGTTTGATTCTGCCCAGCTACTTAGAATTCGAAATAAATGTAGGGCAGAATCTCCGGGGGAGCCAGCAGCCAGGCCAAGAAGCTGAACACCGGAATCAGCAGGACCTTAATCGGCCAGTTCAGCTCTAGCTTAAAGCCCCGCTGGAAGCAGTAGACCAGGGCCATCAGCCCCACCCCACCCCAGAGCAGCAGCAGCAACTGGGTGAAGGTGAAGCCGAGGGATTCCCCATAGACTTTTTGGCCAAACTGCACGTCGGCAGAGACTCCCCAGCCCCGCTGCCAGGCCAGGGTGAATTGACGGAGCTGCGGCAGTCGAAAGGGCAACCAACTGGCGAACACCAATCCCTGGGTGAGCCCCCAGGCCAGCAGGGTGCCTGGCAACGAGGCCCAAAAATGCCGCAACGGGGCGAGGCGAGATGCGATCGCATGGTTGAGGCGATGAACCACCAGCCCAGCCCCATGCATCGCCCCCCAGATCACAAATCCCCAGTCATTACCGTGCCAAACCCCCGCCACCAACATCACGATCATCAAATTGAGGCAGGTGCGAGCCAGGCCTACTCGCGAGCCCCCTAAGGGAAAATACAGGTAATTGCGCAGCCAGTCTCCCAAGGTCATATGCCAGCGCCGCCAAAAACTGGCAAGGCTGGTGGCAAAATAAGGGAAGTCAAAATTCCGGGGTAATTCAATCCCAAGGAGCAGAGCGCTGCCCCGGGCGATATCGACATAGGCACTGAAATCGATGAACAGTTGGAGCCCATAGGCAAAAATAGCCAACCAAATATCGGCACTGCCAGCCCGCGCCAGATTATCCAGGCTGAGATTGACCAATATGGCGATGTGGTCAGCAATCAGTAGCTTCTTAAAGGCGCCCCAGGCAATCAGCCATAGCCCTTCGATGCCCAGCTGCAGAGAGGGCTTTGGGGGCGGTTCTAGTTGCTGAATGAAACTGTGAAAGCGAGTGATAGGCCCAGAGATCACCTTGGGGAAGAAAAGCTTGTAGGCCGCGAACTCCCCCAGGCCTCGACTAGCTGGTGAGCCCCGGTAAACATCCACCAGATAGGCAATGCATTCGAAGGTAAAGAAACTTAAGCCCAGCGGCATAATCAGCCGCAATGCCCCGGGATCGGCCGCTGCCGACGGAGCCACCAAGGCCGATAGGCCCACCAGGCGCAAGATCCCTTCCCCATACTTAAACCCCACCAACAGCAGGGTATTAACGACGATACCAAACCCCAGAAATACCGAGCGCCGCCGGTTCCAAAGCACATGCCATTGGGAATTGGGCAGACGGGTGTCTAAAGGCAAGCTCAACAGCCGTCCCAGGTAAAAGTTAAACCCGACTGAAACCAGCAACAGAGGCAGATAGGTGGCTTGGAGGGATGCATAGAAGACGATACTGGCCAGAACCAGCAGCCACAGGCGCACCCCTCGCCTAGGCAGGGACCAATAGATGCCAACGACGCTGAGTAAGAAGAGCAGATAGGCGATCGATGGCAGGGTCATGGAGTAGTCTCCGGCATGGGCTCCGGCCAAGGAATCATCGGATCTTGCGCCAAGCGGGTAGACACCTGATAGGCACCGTAGCGATTCAAGTGGCTCGGATCGGAGAAATAATCATATTCCTCAGGCCAAATTTGGGCTAGATCGCGAAAGATGAAGCCCTCCTCCTGGCCAGATAGCCGCACCATGTATTGCAGGAACTGGGTTTCGGCGTCGAGACGATAGGGATCTAGGTACTCGTCCGTCAGTGGTGTGTTGACGAATACCAGGGGAATATCCTGACTCTGGGTGAACTGCAGCAACCGCTGGAATGCTTCCGCCTGACGTCCCTCTAGCCGGAAAGACCGATAATCACTGTCGTAATAGCCCGAGACCCGCGCATGTTTCTGGTAGTAGGTGGCCGGATTGAATTGCACCGATAGGGGTAAAAAGCCATCGAAGTCGATGTGGCTACCCTCTGGCAGCGGCGCATCCAAGGGATCACTGGGACCATCGGCCGGGGGTGGGGCTGCCGGGTCCTGAGACGGGGGGGTGGTCAGAGTCACCAAGCCAGCCTGCAGCCATTCCTTCAGGCGTTGACGTTCTGGGTGTACTGCAGATAGGGTGCCTAGCTGATCACTCAGCCACTGGTCCATTTGCTGATAGCTACTCCGCAATTGCTCTCCAATCCCCTGGGAGGTGACGGCAATGTCGGCTGCCGGGTCCTCGCCCGGGGCCGCCGCCGCTGCTTCGGGATCAGTCTCACCGGCCTCCTCAGGGGTATCGTGGGGCAGGGTACCTCGAACCATTTGTCGGTACCCCTCGGAGGTGGCGATGCCGTTATAGGTGATATCGACCCGGCCACTGTTGAAGGCTCGGGCACCATCGGCCCAGAGAATCAAGCGGGGCAGATAGTCAGGGGGTAACAGCCGGCGGATGATTAACTCGACCACCTGAGCGGTGGCGCCATTGACACCAAAATTAAATACCTCGATCCCTTCATAGCCCAAGGCAGCCAGCTCTTCTTCTAAAGCGGTAGGATCAACCCCCCGCAGGGCACGGGAGCTGCCCATAATCAAGACATCCGGCGGATCCTCTAACTGTAGTCGTTGATGGTACAGGGCCAATTTTTCATTGAGTTGTTCGCTGCGGAAGGAGGGATAAGGGGATGCCTCCAGCAGGATAGAGGTGGCCACCAGGGGGCCCGTAGGACTAGCCGGCGGTTGGTCAGTAGCATCCCTGGCCCCGGCCGGGGGCGAGGTGGCAAAGGGCTCGGCAACAAAGCGGTCGGCGCGAGGGTCGTCGGCGCCCCATTCCAGGTCATCGAGGGCCTCTTCAAAGGCAGCAGCCTCTGGATCAACGGCCCCCCCAGGATCCTGCTGGTCGGCAGTCTCGTTGGCCTCAGCTGTGGCTGCTGGAGGCGACGACAGCAGTTCCCCCAGCAGCCAGTCGGCTTGCACGGTCAAGAGTAGGCCGACAACGGCCCATACCATGGCAATGCGCCAATCCCCTCCCGCTCGTAAGGGCTGCTGCCCTGGAGTAGATCTCGAGGCAAACAGATGGGAGTGGAGCAGTCCCTTTTGCACGCCTGTAACCGCGGTCGCGGCCCATTGGCGTAGGGTATGCCCCAGGGTATCCGGGGCCGCCTCTGCAGGCTGGACCTCAGCTTCAGGCGGGGCCAATAGCTCACCCACATAGCTATCTGAGGCGGCAAATTCCGGCGTTGCTTCCGGCACCAGCCGCTGCCGAGCCTGAAAGTCGAAGCCCCCGCTCCAGGTCGGCTGGGACTGTCCGGCGCGACGACCATAGAGCCGGACTCCGATAATTCCCTGGGGCCGCAGCCGCTTCAATAGCTGGCCTACGATGGGGGCGACATGCGATCGCACCGGACAAAGTGGCCCATCCAGCATCACATGCAACAGCTGGTTGCGAATCAATAGCTGCACCCGAATCCCCCCCGTAGCCAGGTAGTCATCTAGCTGGGGATTCAGCTGCTGGGTGAGCAGGAAGGCCAGGGCTGGTAAGTCAGCCTCGGCAGCCAAGGTCCTGGCAGACACCGCCAGGGCCGGGTGATCTGCCCCCGGCAAGTCGACGCCCTGCACCCAGTCTGGCATCTCGGCAGTCGCGGTCTGGCCGTACAGCAGGGCTCGATGCAGTCCCTGGGGGGCCAATCCGTCCAGTAACGGCTGCAACAGCTCTAGCACGGTCTCCGCCGAGGGCAAGGGGTCAGCCTCTCCCTGGCCAATCAAATGCAGCGTAGTGTCTTTGCGGGAAGCGGTCACCGTCATCGCCAGCCCGGCAGCGGTGAGAGCCGCCTGGACCAATCGTCGAATCGCCTCGGCATGCCCCCAGCGGGCCCACTCCCGCAGCATTTCCTGGGGCGGGGTGAGATCAATGCGTAAGCGCCAGTCAGGTTTAGCTTCTCCCTGTACCTGCAACAACAGGACAGCATCCTTGAATTGGGTCAGTTCTAGCTGCCGCAGTCGTTCTGCCGTAGGCTGGGCAATCAGGGCCGGATCTGGACTATAGGTAGCCTGACAGAGCACCCACAGGCGGGGAATTACAGGACCTTGACCGTTGCTGACTTGAACCGGCGGCGGTGGTCCAAACTGCACAATGTCAGACGAAATATGAGCTTGTCCCGGCACAGCCTTAATGCTGACCCAGACCCCCACATCCAGCGCACTGAGCGTCTCACTCAGATACCAGGCCACCGCCTCGGGATCCCCTTGCCGGGCTAGGCTCAGTTGGGAGAGCACAATGGCCCCATCTCCAGCATCATGATCTGCCATGAGCTCATCTGGATGGGCCTGCAGTAACCCCTGAGCAGCTTGAATATCTTTGGGATCCTGGGTTTGCAGGACCAGTTGAGCTAAGTGACGCTCCAAACGATTTAGATAGAGCGGCGCCGTCCAATCGGGCTGTTCTTGGGCTGTGACCCGATGGTACAGATAGAGCTGATACACATGGGGATAGAGCTGCTGAATCAGCTGGACGCCCCCTTGCCGCAACAGAGCCCGCACCAGCCTCAACAGCAGTGGGGCCTGAGGCAGGGACTCCGGGGTTTCGCAGAGAACGTGGAGAATATTACCCCGCAGCTTCAGTCTCAACTCTAGCTCAGGCTGATCTAGCGCCTGGTGAAACCAGGTTACCAGGCCCGTAGCCGGGGCTGGGTGCATAGCCGATGGGGGACGCTTAGCAGCCATAGGGAATGGGGCAATTAACTCATCAGAGTAGTGTAGGAGAAGACACCGTTAGCAGCGTAGACAACATCTCATGACATCTGAGAAATTTAGGATCAATCAACAGGGAGGAATTGAGACTACAAAAAATCTGGAGATGGCAACGCGACCCCGACAGGGTGGTCGAGGGAGGATCGTTTAATTCGCCGCCGTGATTCTCTCAGCTGACGCAGAGATCTCAGGCAAATTAGGATAACGCCATCGACGTTAGTGCCGCCATCACCAGTGCCGCCATCACCAGTGCCGCCATCATAGTACTGATAAATGTTCAAACCCGCGCGTTTTTCAAGGGGTTTATTGTCATGCTAGCGAATCCCATCGGCAATCCATGGACAGCATGGCGAGGACGTCTGAGGCGCTTCAGCGCCTTTTATGATGGTGGAATAACTGATCCCATCCCAAGTCCAGCCGGAGATTTGGGACCTCTCCCCGATTGGTGGGATCTTCTAAATATCGTTGCATATGCGCTGCTGTGTTCTTGGAGTCTGGTCATGTCTGCTTCTACCTCCGTTGAGCTAACCTCCCCATCGCCGTCGCAGATGCCCTCTGTGACTAGTCTGACCATTAGTTTGGCGACCCTGCCTGTCCTGGTAGGATTACTGGGTAGCCATGCGATCGCAGATATCTTTCACCACGTCGGCTTAGCCAGTGAAGAGCTCTTTCGAGGCGAGCGGTTACCGATTTTGGCGATTCCCACCAAAGACGGCACCACCCCCTAACCAGTTCTCCCCTGCGACATGTCCCAGCAGATTGCTGGCTTGCAATAAACCGTCCTGCTTCCAGCTTGATGCGGTAATGTACTGCTAACCCATTTTGCTCGCCTACTGTTCCGTCATCCCACTGGTTTCATGAGTTCTACCCTGCATCCCTCCGACGATAAATTTTCGGCTGGTTCTACAGCAGTAGATACCCTAATGGAGAAAGTGGCTCCAGCTTCCTCAGCCCACGATCTATTGTTTAGACATCGTCTCAGAGTCGTCGAGGAGATCTGGGAAGGTGTTCTACGGCAAGAGTGCGGACAAAACCTAGTCGATCTGCTGCAAAAGTTGCGGTTAATGTGCTCCCCCGAGGGGCAAGCCCCGACGGCCCGAGAAGCCAGCGTTGTCAATGTTGTTCATGTCGTCGAGCAACTCGATCTCGAAGATGCCATTCAAGCCTCTCGAGCCTTCGCCCTCTACTTTCAACTGATCAACATCGTCGAGCAGCATTACGAGCAACAGGGACAGCAGCGTCAATATCGGGCGGCCTACGATAAGGTAGGCCCGAGCGCTCACGCTGCTAATTCCGCCTATGAGACTCACCCATCGGCCGAGCATCGACCTGGGCTGCCGGTATCTGATGTGGAAGAAGGCAGTAACGGCCATCGCTTCCAGGCTAGCTTACTGGCTCGCAGCTTGATGACCCGGCGAGACAACCAGCGGGACATTGGCACCTTCCACTGGTTATTCCCCTCCCTGAAACAGCTCAATGTTCCCCCACGCCTGATTCAAACCCTGGTCGATCAATTAGACGTTCGCCTGGTCTTCACGGCCCACCCCACTGAAATTGTGCGCCACACCATCCGTGACAAGCAACGGCGCATTTCTGACATCTTGCGGGAGCTTGATCGGGCCGAGGAGAGTACCCAAGGCAGCGGACTGTCCTCCAGTTGGGACTTGGAAGAATTGAAGAGCCGACTCACAGAAGAGGTTCGACTCTGGTGGCGTACCGATGAGCTCCATCAGTTTAAGCCCTCTGTCTTAGATGAAGTCGACTATACCCTGCACTATTTCCAGGTGGTCCTATTCGACACGCTGCCGCAGCTCTATTACCGCTTTAAGCGGGCCCTTAATATCACCTTCCCTCACCTAACGCCTCCCAAGCCCAACTTTTGTCGCTTTGGCTCTTGGGTCGGGGCCGACCGAGACGGTAATCCCTCCGTGACCCCAGATATTACCTGGCGCACGGCCTCGTTTCAGCGCAACCTGGTCCTGAACAAATACATTGCCTCCATTGAGCATCTGACTCAACTGCTCAGCCTGTCCCTGCACTGGAGCGAGGTGATGCCAGAGCTGCTGGAGTCCCTGGAGCAAGACCAGGCCCAGATGCCCAAAGTCTATGACCGCCTGGCCATTCGCTATCGTCAGGAGCCCTATCGGCTGAAGCTGGCCTACATCCAACAGCGGCTAGAAAACACCCTGAAACGCAGCCTCAGCCTATTTCAGGGGGATCCTCGCCCTGAGAAGGTGACGGAGTTAGCCCCTGGCACCTTCTATCGCACCGGTCCCGACTTTCTGGCTGAGTTGCAGATGATTCAGCGCAACCTAGAGGCAACTGGTCTAGTATGTCAGGACCTGGAAACCTTAATTTGCCAGGTGGAAATCTATGGCTTCAACCTGGCTCAGCTCGACATCCGCCAGGAAAGCTCTCGCCATTCCGATGCCCTCAACGAAATCACCGAGTATCTGCAGATTCTGCCCACCGCCTATGGCCACCTGAGTGAAGCCGAAAAAACGGCTTGGCTCACCGCAGAACTGCAGACTCGTCGTCCCTTGGTGCCTGGTGAACTGCCGTTTTCTGACAAGACTCGGGAAACCATAGAGACCTTTCGCATGGTGCGGCACCTACACCAGGAATTTGGCCCCGACATCTGCCGCAGCTACGTGGTCAGCATGAGTCATCATGTCAGTGACATGCTGGAGGTGTTGCTGCTGGCCAAGGAAGCTGGTCTCTACGATCCCGCCACCCATCGCTCGGCGATTCAACCGGTGCCTCTGTTCGAAACCGTGGAGGACTTACAACGGGCACCGGCGGTGATGAATCAACTGTTTGAATTGCCCCTGTATCGGACGGCCCTGCAGGGGGGAATAGAACCGGCCCAGTCTGAAGACATGCCGTTGCAGGAAGTGATGCTGGGCTATTCTGACAGCAACAAAGATTCGGGATTCCTCAGCAGTAATTGGGAGATCCATAAGGCCCAGCAGTCTTTACAATCCACGGCCGATGGCTATGGCATTGCCCTGCGGATTTTCCATGGCCGCGGCGGCTCTGTCGGGCGAGGGGGCGGCCCGGCCTATGAAGCGATTCTGGCCCAGCCCGGCCGCAGTATTAATGGCCGCATCAAGATCACGGAGCAAGGGGAAGTGCTGGCCTCTAAGTACAATCTGCCGGATCTGGCCTTATATAACCTAGAGACCGTGACCACGGCTGTAATCCAAGCTAGCTTA
Source organism: Halomicronema hongdechloris C2206 (assembly GCF_002075285.3). GTDB lineage: Bacteria > Cyanobacteriota > Cyanobacteriia > Phormidesmidales > Phormidesmidaceae > Halomicronema_B > Halomicronema_B hongdechloris. The sequence continues at coordinate 382,234 of NZ_CP021983.2, forward strand.
CTCAACAGTAGTTTCGATCACATCCAGCCTTGGAATGAAATCATGGAGGAGTTGGCGGATCGGTCTCGCTGCCACTATCGTGAGTTGATTTACGAGCAACCAGATTTGGTGGATTTTTTCCACCATGTGACACCCATCGAAGAAATCAGCCAACTGCAGATCAGTTCCCGTCCGGCCCGGCGCGGTGGCAAGAAAGATTTGGGCAGTCTGCGGGCAATTCCCTGGGTCTTCAGCTGGACTCAGGCTCGGTTTCTACTGCCCTCTTGGTATGGGGTGGGCACGGCCCTGAATGAATTTCTACAACAGCAGCCCACCGAGCATCTGAAACTGCTGCGGTACTTCTACTACAAGTGGCCCTTCTTCAAGATGGTGATTTCGAAGGTAGAAATGACTCTGGCCAAGGTGGATTTGCAAATTGCTGAGCATTATTTGCGAGAACTCACGCCTGGGGAAAAGCATGAGCGCTTCCAGGTCTTGTTTGACAAGATCTCCCAGGAATTTCATCTCACTTGTGAGATGGTCCTCAAAATCACTGGAAATCAGCGGCTGCTAGACAGTGATCCGGAGTTGCAGCGCTCGGTGTATTTGCGCAATGGCACCATCGTGCCCCTGGGCTTTCTGCAGGTATCCCTGCTGAAGCGGCTGCGCCAGCATAAGAACGCCACCGCTGGTGTGATTCGCTCTCGCTATAGTCGGGGAGAATTGTTGCGAGGAGCGTTGCTGACGATCAACGGTATCGCGGCAGGCATGCGCAATACCGGCTAGGAAAACGTAACGTTTGATAACATTTCGGTGGCGTTGGCGATGGGATTTGCTTGAATTGACCCGTACTGGCGTACTTAATTGGCTGAAACACTTAATCTAGTTGGGTTTGACCTGATTTTTTGTGGTGTTTTCAGTCGCAATGCAGTAATGTATCTGCAATTGTATTAGGGCTATCGAGCTGGTGGTAGAGGCCTTTGCCGGATTCAGCATTCGGTTGAGAAGAGCATGGGTCTATCACTGGGGTTAACCGGTAGTCGGTAAGCGTTCGGGGAGTGAATAGTATGAATGGTGGTATGGGTAGATTCGAACACTGGCTGGCAACGGTTGCTGCTGGCGTGGCCCTAGGGGCGGTGGCGATGGGGGCTGTTCCGGTGCAGGCTCAGGTCGCCTATGGCAGCTACATCGGTGCCGGCGCTTCTGTGGGGCTAACCGAAGACGACAATGGCGATGGCGATGGTATCTCCGGGGTGATTGCTGGTCGCTACCGATTTCTAGAGGCTCCCATATCGGCTCGAGCTCAGGCGCTAGTGTTTGGTGACTCTTTTGCCATCGTGCCCACGGTTTCCTACGATGTTCCTTTGAATTGGAACACTGACGCCTATCTCGGGGCTGGGGTCGCCTTCACTGGCGGCGATGAGCCCTCTGCCGTTGGCGACAAAACTTCCTTCGTGCTACAGCCCGGGGTCGACTACATCATGCCAAACAACAACTTAGTGCTGTTTGGCAATGCCATCATTGCCTTCGATGCCTATGAGAATGGCGGTGGCACAGCCCTATCTCTACAAGGGGGAGTGGGGGTTCAGTTCTAAGCGGGTGGTCAGGATTTGCCAACTTGGACGCAACTGGAACACATGTATTTAATTCCGCTACCATGGCTCAGAAAGCGTAGGGGTTGGCGGATATGGCAACGAATAAACCACTCGGCTCGGTCATTCAGGGCTGTCTTAGCCAGGGATTGCAGATCCGGTTGCATCCGGATGTGCTGGTGGAGGACATGCGGGTGGGTAAGTTTTTGGTGGTGCAGGGGGTGCGATCGCACTTTTTCTGTATGGTCACCGATGTGGCCTTGGGCACCGCCAGCCCTCGGATTGCGGCTAACCCTCCCGAGCCCAGTGATACCCTAATGCAGGCCGTGCTGGCCGGCACCGGCACCTACAGCACCCTAGAGCTGTCTCCCATGCTGATGTTCACCGCCCAGGAGAATGCTCCTGCAGGGGCGAGCGGCCCTCGCCCAGGCGAGGCCAATGGCCTCGCCTCCTACAACGCCCAAAGCAGTGCGGCCGTAGAGTTGCTGCCCGTGAAGACGGTACCGGGTCACTTCAGCCAAGTCTACGACGCCAGTGAGCGGGACTTTCGCATCGTCTTCGGCTGGGAAGATGACCCCCATCGCCGCAACTTCGCCATCGGTCAGCCCATCGACATGGACGTGCCCGTCTGCCTCGATCTAGATCGCTTCGTCGAGCGCAGCAACGGCATCTTCGGTAAATCAGGCACCGGTAAATCCTTCCTCACCCGGCTGCTGCTGGCTGGCACCATCCAGCGGCAAGCCGCCGTCAATCTCATCTTCGACATGCACTCGGAATACGGCTGGGAGGCAGTCAGCGAAGGCAAGCACTTCAACACCGTTAAAGGACTGCGGCAGCTCTTTCCGGACCAGGTACAACTCTTTACCCTCGATCCAGACGCCACCCGCCGCCGCGGGGTGCGGAATGCCCAGGAACTCTTCATCAGCTTCGACCAAATCGACGTGGAAGATCTCTTACTGGTGCGGGGGGAGTTGAACCTCTCCGAGGCCAGCCTAGAGAACGCCATCATTCTGCGCAATGAATTTGGCAAGGCCTGGATCAATCGTCTGCTGACCATGACCAACGAGGAGATCCAGGAGTTCTGTGAAACCAAGCTGGGCAGCAAATCCTCGATCATGGCCCTGCAACGCAAACTCACGCGCCTGGCTGACCTGAAATATATCCGCAACAGCTGCCCCCACAACTACGTGGGCCAGATTCTGGCTGCCTTAGATGCCGGTCAGCATGTGGTGGTGGAATTTGGCTCCCAATCCAATTTGCTCTCCTATATGCTGGCCACCAATGTCATTGCCCGCCGCATCCATGCCAGCTACGTGCGCAAGGCCGAAACCTTTCTGCAGACCAAGAATCCCCAGGATCGGCCTCGGCAATTGATGATCACCATCGAAGAGGCCCATCGCTTCCTAGACCCGGCCACGGCCCGACAGACCATCTTCGGCACCATCGCCCGGGAAATGCGCAAGTACTTCGTCACCTTGCTGGTGGTGGATCAACGGCCCTCCGGCATCGACAACGAAGTCATGTCTCAAATCGGCACCCGCATCACCGCCCTGCTCAATGATGAGAAAGACATCGACGCCATCTTTACCGGCGTCTCTGGGGCCCAGAGCCTGCGCTCGGTGCTGGCCAAGCTGGACTCGAAACAGCAGGCCCTGATCCTAGGCCATGCCGTGCCCATGCCAGTGGTGGTGCGCACCCGGCCCTACGACCAGGCCTTCTATGCCCAGGTGGGCCAACCGAGTTGGGAAGACATCGACGATGGCCCCCTGTTCCGGGCCGCCGAGGCCGCCAAGGCCGATTTGGGATTTTAAACCCTGCCCAAGTCGACCATGGCGGGCTATAGTCGTCCGATATGCCCTTTTTGCCCAACCTGTATGCAGTTTCAGTCCATTACCGGGGAGCAAGCCATTACTTCAGCCGGCCGCGGGACTCCTGACAGTCCCAGGGCACTCCAGTGCCCTCCCCGGCGTCACCCTGGCCCTATCTCTGGTGTTACCCACCTATAACGAACAGAGCAATGTAGCCGAATTAGTGGCTCAGCTTACCCGGTTGCTCGATGAGATGTTGCCGGGGGACTACGAACTGATTCTGGTGGACGATGACAGCCCCGATGGCACCTGGGCAGTGGCTCTGGGCCTGGTGGCTGCCTATCCCCAGCTGCGGGTGATGCGACGGCAAACAGAGCGGGGCCTGTCGTCGGCGGTGATTCGGGGCTGGCAGGTAGCCCGGGGCCAAATCCTGGCGGTAATCGATGCGGATCTGCAGCATCCCCCCGCGTTACTGCGACCTCTCTGGCAGGCCATGGAGCAGGGGGCCGATCTGGCCGTTGCCAGTCGCCACATCGACGGCGGCGGCGTCAGTGACTGGAACCTGATCCGCCGATGTCTGTCTCGAGGCGCGCAGATTCTGGGGTTGGTACTCTTGCCCGGGGTGGTAGGTCGGGTCAGTGATCCCATGAGTGGGTACTTCATGGTGCGTCGGGATGCTATCGCACAGCGGTCCCTACAGCCCAAAGGCTATAAAATCCTGCTAGAACTCCTGGGGCGGGGCCAGATCGAGACCATTGCCGAAGTGGGCTACGTGTTTCAAGAGCGCAGTGCCGGTAAGAGCAAAGTCACCTGGCAGCAATACCTAGACTACCTTCACCATCTCTGGACGCTGCGTTGGGCTCGATTTGCCGCTGGCCCCCCTGGTCGCAAGTTGCTGGCCTTGCCCATGGCCCGTTTTCTGAAGTTCGCTCTAGTGGGCCTCAGTGGGGTAGTGGTAGACATGGCCGTGCTCTATCTGCTGCACGGCGCCCTAGGGTTAGCCCTGACCCGCAGCAAAATCCTGGCCGCCGAAGTGGCCATCCTCAACAACTTTCTCTGGAATGATGCCTGGACCTTTGCCGACATCAGTGTTCGGCAGCTGGGCCGGGCCGCCCGGCTGAAGCGGCTGCTGAAATTTAACGCCATCTGCCTAGCCGGACTAGTGCTCAATGTACTGGTGCTGAACCTGCTCTATTAATCTGGTGTTTGACCAGCGCTGGCCCTACCTGGCTAATCTAATTGCCATCGCCACCGTCACCCTCTGGAATTTCTGGATCAACCTGAAGCTAAATTGGCGGGTCACCCAGATCAAGTAGGGGGCGAAAGAGGCCAAGAGACAGAGGCACTAGTTAGCCTGAATCTGTAACCGTTCCAGCTTGGCCAACACTTCCTGACTGTGAATGGCGGGACGTACCCCTAGAAATCTGGCCCGCATGACTCCCTCTGGATCGATGACATAGGTGTGCCGCAGGGAGCGAAAGCCTAACCACGCGCCATAGAGCTGGCTCACGGTGCCATTGGGGTCAGATAACAGGGGAAAGGCCAACCCTTCCGCGTCACAAAACTGATCATGGGAGGCGACATCATCGGCACTCACCCCCAGAATTTGGGCGTTATGCCGCCGATAGTCGTCCAGATCTCGCTGAAACCGTTGAGCTTCCAGGGTGCAGCCAGAGGTAAAGTCCTGGGGATAAAAGTACAACACCACCCACTGGCCCCGATAATCGGATAGGGAAATGGCGCCATCGTCGGCATTGGTGGGTAGGGTAAAGTCCGGGGCCATCTGTCCCAACGGAATTTGAGGGCCTCCCATGGCCAAGGTGCTTGGCGTCGTAGCCAGCCAACTCAGCACGACCAACCCCACCGCGAAACACCAGCGCAGCCAGGTTCGTCGACATAACCCCATTGCCCCATTGCCTCCTCATTCCTAAAACCTTAATGAAGGTTAACATTTTTCCAAGAATCAGGTCGGCGCTAGCGCTAGCGGGTTAGTTCCTTGCCGTGACCAACTCCCGAGATGTGTCTAACTGCCTAGCGTCGGAGCAGGTCGCCGCGCCATGGGCTAGTTGCCAAAATTGGTCTGGCTCTAGTACCTCAATTGTCTCTTGAGGACGGCTAGCGGCCCACTGAAGGGCCTGGGTGGTTTTGGGAACCACGGTTACCCATCGCCCGGTATTGGGGTCGCGATAGGTCATGAATGGATTAGCTTTTGGCGCGAGTTTGCCCATAATCGTCGTCTACTGACACTACCCTGAGGATCGATTGAGCCAATTTTCGCTGAAGATGCCAGTTAGATCCATCAGATAAACTACCGAATTTGACTAAATTGACCAGTTTAAACCCCCTGCGAGTCCAGATACACAGGCTGGCGTCCAGGGAACCCAGCAAGCTTGAGCGGGACTTGATATCGTCACTTATCCTGTCTTCTCAGTAGGATCAAGGAAAACCGGATCCATTGACCATGACCCTCACGGAAACAATGCTGGCCCCCCTAGGTCAAACGCTGACTGGATTGCGGCGGGCCGATGCCCTTTGGCAGCGCTATCGTCTGGGGCAGCTAGCCCCTTCCTCTGTAGTGACAACCTCGCCGCAGCCTCTTGGGGCCGTCGATTGGGATGTGGTGATTAGCGGCGGCACCCTGGGGATTTTGCTGGGGGCTGGATTAGCGCGACGGGGATGGCGAGTAGCCCTGTTGGAGAAGGGGAAGTTGCGGGGCCGGGCCCAGGAGTGGAACATTTCCCGGCGAGAATTACAGACCCTGGTAGAGCTGGAGCTGCTGACGTCGGCTCAACTGGAGGATGCGATCGCAACCGAGTACAATCCGGGCCGCATTCAATTTCAGGGTGGCGATCCCATCTGGGTACGCGACGTCTTAAACATCGGCGTTGACCCCGTTACGCTACTAGAGCAGCTGAAGCAAACCTTTCTCGCCGCCGGCGGGCAACTTTTCGAAGACACCGCCTTCCAATCGGCCCAGGTCCATCCCGATGGCGTCCACGTCGATGCCAATCAGCCCTTCAAGACCCGCCTGATGATCGACGCCATGGGGCACTTCTCCCCCATCGTGGCTCAGGCGCGGGGCCAGGAGAAACCCGACGCCGTCTGCCTGGTGGTGGGAACTTGCGCCCAGGGCATGCCCCATAACGACAAGGGCGACTTGATCGTCTCCTTCACCCCGATTCGCCGACAGTGCCAATACTTTTGGGAAGCCTTTCCAGCCCGGGATGGCCGCACCACCTACCTCTTCACCTATGCCGATGCCCACCCCGAACGCCCCAGCCTAGAAGCCCTCCTGGAAGACTATTTCAGCCTACTGCCCCAATACCAATCAGTGAGCCTAGAGGCCCTACGGTTGCAGCGGGCTCTGTTCGGCTTCTTCCCCTGCTATCGTGACAGCCCCCTCACCTATCCCTGGGATCGCCTCATTCCCATCGGCGATAGCAGTGGCAGCCAATCTCCCCTCAGTTTCGGTGGTTTTGGGGCCATGATTCGCCATCTGCCCCGCCTCACCCAGGGCGTTGATGACGCCCTGCAGCAGGACTGCCTGGCCAGAGCCGATCTGGCCTGGTTACAGCCCTATCAACCCAGCCTCTCCGTTACCTGGCTATTTCAGCGATCCATGAGTGTGCCCATGGATCGGTCCGTCTCCGACCCGCAACAGATCAATCGACTGCTTGCGGCCATCTTTGAGGATATGGCGGCTCTCGGGGATGAGGTGCTGAAACCCTTTCTCCAAGACGTGGTCCAGTTCTCACCTCTGGCCCGCACTCTCCTGCAAACCTCACTCCATCACCCTGGCTTGGTGCTACGGCTACTGCCCCAATTAGGCCTTGCCAACCTATTAGACTGGATGCGACACTATGCCAGCCTGGGCCTCTACAGTAGCCTGTATCCCCTGGGACGAGCCAGTCAACGCTGGCTAGAAGCCTTGCCCCAATCCTACTATCCCCATCGTTGGGTAGAGGCGCTGCAATACGGCGCCGGTCGTGACTATTCCTTGCATTAATATGGATTTTTCCTTGGCTCGGCAACGGTTTTATCAAGCAGTGCAGCAATCGGACGACCACATCGATCTAGCTGAAGCAGCCCTTTACATCGCCCAGGAAAACTATCCTGAGTTGGATGTGCAGGCCTATCTCAATGCCCTCGATACCATGGCCGCGGAAGCGCGTGAACGCCTACCCCAAAATCCCTATCCCCTGAAAACTCTGCAGGCCATTAATCATTACCTGTTTGACGATCTGGGCTTCTACGGCAATGCCGATGACTATTACGATCCCCGCAACAGTTTCCTCAACGATGTCATCGACCGCCGCACCGGTATTCCCATTACCCTCTGTCTGATCTACCTAGAGATCACCAAACGCCTCGACTTTCCCATGGCCGGCGTGGGAATGCCAGGGCATTTTCTGGTGCGCCCCACCCTGGATGACATGGCCATCTTCGTCGATCCCTTTAACCAAGGGGAGATTCTCTTTGCCGAAGACTGTCAGGAGCGGCTGCAGCAGATTTATGGCAGCCGGGCTAAGTTGCAACCTCAGCATCTTAATGTGGTCACTGCCAAGATGCTACTGGCCCGCATGCTGGCTAATCTCAAGGTGATTTACCTGCAGCAACGGGATATTCCCAAAGCCCTAGCCGCCATCGATCGGATTCTGTTAATGCTACCCAAGGCTGCGGTAGAACTGCGCGATCGGGGCCTGATCTACTATCAACTGGGGCGGTTAGTAGAAGCTCAGCATAATCTGGAACTCTATCTATGCGAGCGCCCTGATGCCAATGACGCCTACGAAATTCGTCACATCATCCAGCAGATCGAACGGGTGCAGGGTGAGTGATATTATCCGGCCCCTTCTAGCTAGAGGCACTGGTATAAAACCGCAGGGCAAAGCGCCAGAACCAGCGAGAGCACTGGAGCAACCCTGCAGCTAGGGCAGCAGAACCCAGTATCCAGCCCCAATGCCCCCGATCTAGCATGGTCTGGGCCGGTACTGTTGTCAAAAAAGCTACGGGCACGATGAAGGTGAAGAAGACCCGATAAGCGGTAGGGTAGGCGACGATGGGAAATCGGCCCGCTTCCAACAGTCCCCGTAGCACCTCGGTCACATTGTAGATTTTGACAAACCAGATGCTGGTGGCCCCCAACATAAACCACAGGCTATAGAGACTGACGGCTCCGAAAATGAGCGGTGGGATGCCCCAAAGATAGTCAGACGGCTGTAACCCTAGGCGATATCCGCCGTAGAACATCATTGCCAAACCAAACCCCATATCTGGCAATCCCCAGGGCGATAACACCCGAGTAGAAAGCCAGAATTGGGAACTGATGGGCTTCAGCAAAATAAAGTCCAGGGTGCCTTCCTGCACATGGGTAACAATTTTATTCAGATTCGGCACTAAAAAGGTGGCAGATACCCCCTGCAGCCAGGTGAAGGTGCCCAAGACCATCAGGGCTTCTTCCCAGCGCCAGCCCTGAAACTGATAACCGGTGCGGTAGAAGAGAAACAGGCCAAACAGCCCCCCACTCAATCCCCCCAGGCTGCTGAGGGCCGCGATTAGAAAATTGAGGCGGTATTCCAACTCGGCGGCAACCGCCGTGCTCCAGAACAGCTGCAGCACCCTCAAATAGCGCGTCATCATGCCCCCATGCCGGAATACTGCTTCAGTCCTTGCCGCCAGAGCCAACGGTTGAGGGCAAAGCAGAGGCCTAGCCAGATGACCATAGCCAGGAACCCTTGGCTCACCTGCGCGGCTTGATTGGTCAGCAGTCTAGCCGGAAAGTAGATCAAGTAGGGAAATGGGGTCCACAGCACGATCTCTCGCACGGCATCGGGGAACATCTCCAGGGGCGCCACCATGCCCGAGAGGAAGGTATAGATCAAAAACCAGAACTGCTCGATGGCGCTGGCGCGCTCGGTCCAGAAGGCCAAGAGGGCAAAGGTATATTGCATCAAGAACCGTAGACAAAACGATAAGCCAGCCGCAGCCAAGGTCAAGGCCAAATTAATCGGGGTAGGCCACCAGCTGGCCTCGGGGTAGAGCACCATAAACAGGCCAAGCAGCAGGAAGACAAAGGGCAGTCGGGCAAAGCGCTCAGAGACATGGCTGAACACATGACGCCAGACCGGGTCAACGGGCTGCAACAGATAGGGGGATAACTTCCCTTCCACCACTTCGCGCTCAAATTCCCAGACCACCCACACCACCGTGAGCTGGCGCACGATAAATACTGCCAGAAAATACTGGATAAAGTCCGTCGGCTGCAGCCCAAAGCGACCGCTGGTGGCGGCTTCGGCCCAAATCCCCATGAGAATTAAGGGGAAGGTGCCCGATAGCACCCATAGAATTAACTCGGCACGGTACTCCACCATGTAGGCGTAATAGACCGAGAGCATCGCTCGGGATACGGCTAATGCCCGGGATAGGGCTGGCAATATTCTCGGACGTTGTAGACGTGGATTCACCATGTCGTCAGCTGTCTAGGGTGAGTGGGGCAGGCTGCTACAGACTCCATTCATCCTAGCCAACTACAGCAGTGGTCTATGCAGTATGGGCCTGAACGGCTTTCTACAATTGAGAAAATACCTAGAAGAGCCCATGGCACTGATTACCCTACGTCCCGAAGGTCTCTACTGTGAAGCGGGTGACTTTTTTATCGATCCCTGGCGACCGGTGGAACAGGCCTTGATCACCCATGCCCATGCTGACCATGCCCGCTCAGGATCCCAGCAGTACCTCGCCACTCAGATCTCTGAGGGGATATTGAGGAAGCGGTTGGGCCCAGCCATTAGCTTGCGGGGGGTGGAGTATGGCGAGAGGGTTCGCCTAGGAGACACTTGGGTTTCGTTCCATTCCGCGGGTCATGTGCTGGGCTCGGCCCAGATTCGGGTCGAGCACAAGGGAGAGGTGTGGGTGGTCTCAGGGGACTATAAACGCTGCGCCGATCCCTCCTGTGCACCGTTTGAGGTGGTGCCCTGCGATGTATTTGTCACTGAGGCCACTTTCGGGCTGCCCGTCTACCATTGGCAGTCAGGGGAGGCAATTGCCCACCAGATTTATCAGTGGTGGCAGGGAGATAAGGAGCGGGCGTCCTTATTGTTTTGCTACGCCTTTGGCAAAGCCCAGCGTATTCTCAGCGAGTTAACTCGATTTACAGAGCGCCCGGTTTATGTGCACGGGGCGATTCAGGGGTTGACGGAGAGCTATCGTCAGGCCGGCGTGGCCATGGTGCCCACCATTCCCACGGCGGCGCCAGTAGACAATCTCACCTATGCCAGTTATGCCGGTGAATTAGTGCTAGCCCCCCCTGCGGCCCATCGCTCTAGCTGGATGAAACGCTTCCGCCATCCTCAGACCGCCTTTGCCTCCGGTTGGATGGCTGTGCGGGGGGCGCGCCGTCGTCGCGGCTATGAACGGGGGTTTGTCCTGTCGGATCATGCCGATTGGTCTGGGTTGATCGACACCATTCACCAAACCCAAGCTCGCCAAGTCTACGTTACCCATGGCCAGTCCGATGCATTAGCCCGCTACCTGCAGGCATTCCTGCAGGTAGCGGGCCAACCCCTGGAGACTCAATTCGATGGCGAAGACGACCATTGAGCAACAATGCCAACCCGCTAAACAGCGTCATTGTTGCTAAACAGTCAAGCCCGTGCTTGATTCGCTCGGGTTGGGGACTTAGCCGACTTGATTGCTGCTCTATTCAGCCCCGTCCTAATACCATATAACCTCGCCAGTGCTCCAGTAGCCTGTTCTGCTGTTCCCCAAGCCTGACATAATAGGGGACTCCTACTGATTAGGGGGAAGGGTTGGCGGCAGATTGCCTTAGCTACGATGATTCTGAGAGTTAGCCGAGTACGCCATGGCAGAAGTTGGCTGACCCTTGGGCTCTGCAGCTCCCTAGCCCTCTGCCACAAATGATGGGAGTTAAACCGGCGCCGCGGTCTACTAGGGCGTGCTGTAATGGAATCGATCATGGGCGAGGGGATATGTCGCTAGATGTCGTCAGTACCGAAATTTCAACCCTGGTAGTCCTACTCAACGGTATCTTGACTAGCTTGTGCCAACTGCTGGCCCTCTTTGTCATCGCCATCGGGGTCACCAAAGCACTGTTTATTTTCCTCAAAGATGCCTTAATTCGCCCTCAGACCCCTGATGCCTTTCAGCGCAGTCGCCTGGCCATGGGCTATTCTTTTTCGCTGGGGTTGAGCTTTCTCATCGGCGCCACCATTCTCAAGACCATGATCTCCAGTCGCTGGGATGACATTGCTCGATTAGCCGCCATTATTGCCGTTCGCACCTTGCTGAACTATCTGCTGCTGCAGGCAATCAACTCATCCAAGCCAGAAACCAACGCCGTCTCAACTTAGCTCCCTTCGCCAAATTCTGTTGGCAATCACTTACCAAATGCTTGCCCAGTGGTGGAAGCGGTGGATAGGTTCATGATTTCGGGCGTTGCTAAGCGCACTAATCTGAAGTTTATTTAGGGCGACCTACTTAATTAGGTGAGCGACCTAGCTAGATATAGGCCGAGATATCTTCGCCACATTCATCTGCCAGATAGCACAGAGCGCGAAAGCGCAGGGCGACCAGCTCGTCATACAGAGGGTTGAATTTGCACAATGGCGGAATATGGGCGACCCGATGGCCCAGCAGCCGGATGTCTCGTTCGAAGGGACATTGGGCTGGGATCAGGCGCACCAGGCGATGGGCTAGACCTGGGGTAGTGACTGTCAGGTTATTCAATCGACGGCGTACAGGATGTAGACAGTCGACCTGCCGCCCATTAGCAACTGGAGCAACTCCCGATAAGGAGCTGAAAATCGATCCGAGCATCACGTTCACTCATTCTTCTCGAGGTTGGACCATACCGCCCCGACACCCTAAGCACGTTGGAGAGGTGTTGGGTGGAGTTTTTTATAAACGGAGCTTGTAAATGAGGTATTTATTATGCTGGCTCTACCATAAAATCTGGCCCTTAACATCGGGTAAAGCCCTGAAAAAAAAGCCAGCTAGCTGACTAAAGCTCTGGTAAAGCCATAATTTGCACTAGCTTCTTGATCAAAGGGGCGCCTCTATTCTGGGATGGGTGTTGGCGGACTGGCCTGGGAGGCAACCACTTTTTCAAGTGTCCTGCATTGACGGGTGATCATTTGGTTGAGGGTCATGGTTAGGGCTATTGAGGCAGTATTTTCCCCAAAGCGCCCCCTAGATTACTGGGTTACTTCCTGGATATCGGTAACATAGGCTACTGTTTTGGGGTGGTGGTAAGCCGGTGAGCTTCCCTAAACGCAGGAGATCGAACAGCTATAGTCACCGCCACAATGCTTTGTGCGGTGGCGAGCCAGTCAGCCTCCCTAGGCTAGGCCATTGGACGATCAACCATGTCCTAAGCTGACTGGCCAACGCTATATGTCCTTGGCTGACTAGCCAGGGGGCTATGAATAACCCTGGAGCTAAGCTCCAGGGTCAGGTCTCTTGCTCTGCACGTTCTCTGGGCCGTCTCTAGGACGATTGAGCGCCTGCTAGTTGGTCTTGGAGATAGACATCATCTTCTAGGTTGCCGGTGTCTAGCCATTGCGCCATGGCTTCTGGGGACGAAACCTGGCTCAGGTGCTGGCGCAGGGCATCTTTCTCTAGAACTTCATCCTCTAGCAGATGTTGGGCCATCTCTTCTAGCACCTGGCGATTGTGCATCAAGATCTTCAGGGCCATATGATGGGCGCCATCTACGATGGTCTTGACTTCTTGGTCGATGGTTTCCATGACGGCGGGGCTAACGGAACGGCGGGGATTACCGAAGCCTTCCATGAATTGCTGTTGCTGCTTCTCGAAGGCGATGGGGCCTAGCTTCTGACTCATGCCATAGACGGTGATGCAGCGCTCGGCCATGTCGGTGGCTTTCTGGATGTCATCCCCGGCACCGGTGGAGACAGCGCCAAAGACCACTTCTTCGGCGGAGCGACCGGCCAGGAGGATGGCGATGCGACCGCGCAGTTCGTCTTCTCTGACCAGGAAGCGATCTTCCTCGGGCAGTTGCAGGGTATAGCCCAGGGCGCCAACCCCGCGGGGGACGATGGATATTTTCTCCACTTTGCCGGCTCCGGGCATGAGGGAGCCGACGATGGCATGGCCGGTTTCGTGGTAAGCCACGGTGGTGCGCTCTTCGTCGGTTAAGACTCGGCTCTTCTTCTCTAGTCCGGCAATCACCCGTTCGATGGCCTCGCTGAAGTCGGCCATGGTGACCTCGTCACCGTTGCGACGGGCTGCCAGCAGAGCTGCCTCGTTGACCAAATTAGCCAGATCGGCGCCGGCAAAGCCTGGGGTGCGGGCCGCCAGTGTCTCTAGGTCGACATCATCGGCCAGTTTCACGACGGGAGTATGAACTGCCAAGATGTCCTTACGACCGATTTTGTCGGGGCGATCGACGACGACTTGGCGGTCGAAGCGGCCGGGCCGTTGTAGGGCGGGATCGAGGACTTCGGGGCGATTGGTGGCGGCCAGTAGGATCACCCCGTTGTTGGGGTCAAACCCGTCCATTTCGTTCAGCAGCTGGTTTAGGGTTTGCTCTTGCTCGCTCATGCCACCGCCAGCAAAGGGGCTCTGCCCTCCCCGGGATTTGCCGAGGGCATCCAACTCGTCGATAAAGACGATGCAGGGAGCTTGCTTTTTGGCCTGGTTGAACAGGTCTCGCACCCGGGAGGCGCCGACCCCGACGAACAGCTCGATGAATTCCGAGCCGGAAATGCTTAGGAAGGGGACGCCGGCTTCTCCGGCCACGGCCTTGGCCAGTAGGGTCTTACCGGTGCCGGGTGGGCCGACCAGCAATACCCCTTTGGGAATCTTGGCTCCCAGGCGGGTGTATTTGTCGGAGTTACGCAGGAAGTCAACCACTTCCTGCAGCTCGGCCTTGGCTTCATCCACGCCAGCGACGTCTTCGAAGGTGGTGCGGGTATCGCCTTCACTGTAGAGGCGGGCTTTGCTTTTGCCTACACCCAGAGCGGCGGCACCACCAGGGCCGCCACCGCGGTTGCGCAATAGGAAGGACCACAGGCCCAAAAATAGCAGGGGTATTAGGAACCAGCCAAAGCCACCCCAGCCGCCGTCGTTGGAGGGCACGGCGGAAAATTCGACGTCGTGCGATCGCAACATCGCGGTTAAATCTGGATCATTCGGGGGAGGCACCGTCTGAAACAGCGTTTGCTGCTGTTCTTCACCATTCATCTCAGTGGTGATCGGCGACTCCAGTTCGTAGCGAATCAGGTCATCTCTAATAGTTGCTTCTTTGACTTGGTTAGACTCTACCTGCTCTAAAAACTTGCTATAGGCAATTGAGGAATATTGAGCACTCTGCCGCGCCGTGGTGAAGACGTTGAGCAGCAAGAACCCTGCCAGCAGGATGAGTAAACCACCCCCCACCCAGCGAAACCGAGAGCCATTGCTCCCAGGGGAATTCGGGGAATTACGTGGGTCTTGTTGATCTTTAAATGCCATAACGAAATGCCATAACGTGAGTCTGAACCAGAGAAAAGCTAGTGCGTGCATGCATCCGCAGCCAACACCCCATTGGATGCTGCTAACATTTCTATCCTGACTGGAGTTGATCAGCTTGACAGCTACCCATCGATAGATCTTGCCAAACTCGTAGGCGAGCATTGCTGCTCTAGCCGATGACGAGTAGCCCTCCTCTCACCGCAGTCTCCCAGTGAGTGCGGCCCGGCGGCAGCTGCTCCCGTCCTCATCTGCCCTACACGGGACCCATAGATTTCTCTCTGGGACGCGGTCATTTTTACCCGGTCCTTGTCCATAGCTGGGCGGGACCCATAGATTTCTCTCTGGGACGCAGTCATTTTTGCCCGGTCCTTGTCTATATCTGGGCGGGACCCATAGCGCCCGATGGCAGTGTTTGCCCGCGACGGTACTGCTGGCCAACTATCTGGCAACAAAGTCAGGCCAGTATAGTATGCCTTTTGACCGATCTCGCTCGGGTCACCATTTGGTTCACTGGTAGAGAGGCGTTGCTATCTGGACATCCCGATGCCGACCCATGATCCTGCTAATCCCAATCCTCAGTCTGCGGATACGAATCCGGAAGACAATGTCGTCGATCCGCGAGATTTGGTCTACAAGGGGGGCTACGATAAGGAGCCTGACAAAATTGTCAACAACCCAGCGGTGACGCCACCGATGCCGGAAGATACCCAGACCTCGACGGCCAGCTTTATCTCTGATACCGCCGAGGACGATGAAGCGGAGTGGCTGCTGGATTAACCGGGCCGTGGCTTAATCTTCCTCGCCGCCCTCGCCACCGCCGGAAGAACCGCCCCCGGAAGAACCGCCGCCGGAAGAGCCTCCAGACGATCCCCCAGCCGGAGCTTCATCGCAGGCATAGCGTTCCACGGCCAGCACCAGGTCATCGTCGATGGTTTCTAAGGCCGGGGGAGGCACAACCTCTACATTTGTTGTGTAATCCCGAATCTGGTTTTCTCCATAGAAGGCAACCTGGACATAGCACTCCCCAGCAGCGATGGCCCAGTGATCATAGTCGTAGCTGGAATCGAAGGGCACCCGCGACGGCCAGTTGATTACGCCTTCGGGTCGTTCGCCGGAGGCAACTTCGGCCGGGTAGCGGTTGTGCTCGGCCCGATAAATTTTGAGTTCTTTTGCGATCGCATTCATGGCGATCTTGGCTTCGGCATAGCGAGCCCGCCGCGTCATGTTCAAATAAGACGGATAGGCCAGGGCAGCCAAAATACCAAGAACGATAATGACAATCAGCAATTCAATCAACGTAAAGCCTGACTCAGGCCGTCTTGGTTTAAACGCCAACATTTCAGGGAACCACATAACCTAAACTTTTCAGAACAATTTCCCTGGAGACTCGCAGATCGGCTATCTTTGCGAACGGCCTTTGCAGGTGATGCCCGTGATCCTACTGATAATTCCGTGCAATCCGAATGGTTCTAGACCCCGTAGGTGCCAAACCCAGCAATAGCTTCAACCTGAGCCTAGACTGCTCTGGACTAAAGACGGGAAGACTCACACTAAGAACTAAACCCAAACAGGGATATACGAATTATACCGCCGTAACATCATTGCATTTACGGAGACCCCAGCATAAAAACTGGTAACTTCAAATACGTAAATCGAAAATGATCAATAACTTTACGGAGAATCGTCGGATTGAATTAAGATTCTTCCGGATTATCTGGCCGCTCTTAGAAGAATTAAGATTCAGGAAACGAATTAAGCCGGAGGCACTCGACGTCTAGGAGCAGCGTTTCAAGGCTAGTGACTGATCAGACATAGACTCCCCGTGAAATTTCGGGTGTCTTCGATTACACCGCAGGGTTACTCCCATGGCTAGTCAACACCAGTCGCTACGGCCATAGGATTACGATGGGGGATAGGCTACTCTAAAGGGCTGGGAATAGCTTTGATTCAGGAGGTTACGACGGGATGGACTGGTTTAGACTAGAAGGCCTGCCACCACTGGTGTGGTGGTCGTGGTTGGTATGAGTAACCCATGACCAAAATTACGGTAGACAACCTCAGCAAAGCCTATCCTGTGGCTGTCAAAGCAGCCGGGATGGCAGGAACATTGCGGCACTTCTTCCAGCGCACCTACCGCCTGGTGGAGGCCGTTAAGCAGATCTCGTTTCAGGTGTACCCCGGTGAAGTGGTGGGGTTTTTAGGCCCCAATGGTGCTGGCAAGACGACGACCCTAAAAATGTTGACAGGGCTGATCCATCCCTCTAGCGGCCAGGTAAACGTGGCGGGCCATGTGCCTTTTCAGCGAGACGCGGCGTTTCTGCGCCAGATTACTCTGGTGATGGGGCAAAAACAGCAACTGTTGTGGGATTTACCCGCCCTCGATTCCTTGCGGATTAATGCTGCCATCTACGGCCTCAGTGCTAAAGAGTTTCACTACCGGGTGCATGAATTGGCGGAGATGCTCTCCCTGCGCGAGCAGCTGAACCAGCCGGTGCGCAAGCTTTCCCTGGGGGAGCGAATGAAAGCAGAGATGCTAGCCGCCCTGCTGCATCGGCCCCAAGTGTTGTTTTTGGATGAGCCTACCCTGGGTCTCGATGTCAATGCCCAGGTAGCGGTACGCAACTTCTTGCTGGAGTACAATCGCCGCTACCAGGCCACGGTGCTGCTCACCAGTCACTACATGGCCGACATCACCGCCTTGTGTCGGCGGGTGTTGCTGATTCATCGGGGACAGCTGATTTATGACGGCAGCCTAGAGGGGTTACTGAGTCGGTTTGCCCCCTACCGGGAAGTCAAGCTGGATCTCGAGAGCCCGGTTGAGGCGGAGCATTTGCGAGCCTATGGCGAGGTGGAATCCCTCCAGGGGTGCACGGCTAGTTTGATCGTGCGGCGAGAGGCGTTGACCCAAACCGTGTCGCGGCTATTGGCCGATCTGGCGGTGCAGGATCTCAGGGTGACAGATCCGCCCATTGAAGAAGTGATTGGCCGGGTATTTCAGGCCGGGACGGTGGCCTAGTGCACCAAGGCAGGGGCGATTAATGGTGACGTTGTGCGCGGGAGGTTGGCTGGATCTTCTACATGGAGTCACCTCGCTGCAAGCGAGCCGCTATCTCATAGGTCTGGGTTTGCGATCGCATGGTTGGGGCATGGGCGGCCAGATACCGGGCCGTCGCCACTAAGACATGAATGCCCGCTTCATGCCCCTGCCAGTGCTGGTACTGCTGTAGCGCCGCTTCCAGGTTTTGGATGGTGTGAAAATCCCGGTCTTCCCGCAGCAGCAAGTTGCCGAGCATTGCCAACAGTTGCGCCGGGTCGCCGCCGCTGTGGAGATAGGTGCCCACCAGCGTGCTGGCTGCCTGCACCTGTTGCTGACGATTGAGCAAGTCGGGCAGATCGGCGAGTAAGGCCGCAGGCTCTTCAACCCGGTTGTCTAGATCGGGCAGTCGAGCCGGGGGCATATTCAAGAAGCGATTCAGATAGACCGCCATGGCGGCATCGAACACACCCCGCAGCAGCTCCAGGGACGACACCCGCGTCAGCCCCTGATGGACGGCATTGGCAAAGGTAAAGGCATGATGGGCCGTATCCCAATCGCGGAAGTCATTATTGGTTTGGAACTGGGCAATGCGCCGGGCAGCGGCATAGGCCACCATCCCGGCTAGATCCGCCGGGGAGCAGCCCTGGCCGAGGGTCGCGAGTAAGGTCGTTGCGATCGCCTGGGGGTCATCCCCCAGCAAGACCGAAACGAGGGAGTCAACGGCATCGTGGATACTAAACTGCTGGGCTTGCCCGGTTGCGATCGCCTCCGGTAGGGCCTCAAACGTCTGCTCCAGAATGTCTACTAGATCAATCGGGTAGCGCCAGGCATTCGACTCTTCCATGCGCTCGGCACCGGCATATTCTGAAACCAGGCTGGTCAGCACCTGCTCGGCGTTCTGCCAGTGGACACTATCTAGGGCCTCCAAGGCTTTGTTGGTAAAGTCCAGGGCATGGCCACCGTCGATAAAGCGGTGATCGGTGGCGGCCGCAAATAGCATGTCTGCCAGCTGGGGAGGCTCGGCCCCCACCTGCACAGCCGAGGCCAGACAGCGCTCCGCCCCCTGGGCATCCCGCACCTCAATAAACTGACGGAACCACTGTTTCAGGGTCTGGAAACTGGCCGGCGTATTAGGCAGCGGCTGAATCGTAAATCGAGGAGGCTTGCCAGCACAGTCCCGCGCCACGGCGGAGAGGCCATGGTACAGCGCCCTGGGCCGATCGCTTGCCTGTAGATGGGGTAGCAACTGCATCATACAGGTGTGCATGGTCAGCCCTGCCCCCCACCCCTGGCGGCGATAGCGCACGCCAAAGTCCAGCCCGGTCTGAAACGGTTCGGTCGGGTCTACCCCTGCCGCTAGCTGAGCAATAACCGACTTGGCGATCACCAGGGAAAGGCTCTGCTCTAGCCCATCTACCAGGCGCTGCCGGTGGTAGGCATGGGCATCTGCCGGGGGCGTGACATCCACCCAGACCACGCCATCTCGCACTTCGACAGGAAAGGCCTGCCCATCGTCGGCCCAGATATCGAAGGTGCCGCCACTAGTGAGGTCGAACCGGGCATGGTGCCAGTGACAGGTCAAAATGCAGTCTTTAACGCTGCCTTTGTGCAGGGGAAAGCCCATGTGGGGGCAGCGATTGTCGATGGCGTAAATCTGGCCGTTGTGGTGAAACAGGGCAATGGCATGGCCTTCGGCATGGACGACTTTAACGCCTGCCGCCTCGATTTCTGCAACTTGCGCCACCTGAACCAGGTGTTTTTGTTGGGTGGGAGTTTGACTGATAACCATGTTGGCCTCCAGTTAGGGACAGCATGAGGTACGGCATTGGGCTGCTCGCCTGCTGTCGTAATAGGCTTAGTACTCCGCGGCAGAAATAACGCCTCCATTGACTAGAGCGGCAAGGCTGCTACGACCGCCCCACGGCTCCCTTTAGTCAGACCGTACTCCTGGATGTCATGGGTTGGGATAACGACGTCGAGCTCTTTAATCATAGGTTAGTGATCCTTGGCCTTTAACTGCCTGTATAAGGACGGGCGGTAATGATACGGGGTTCTATCTTGGCTCCTGCCCGAAGATCGATTAAAAGTCCGGCCAATAAGCCCCCAAGCGTGGTGCGAAGACCACCTGCAGGCACGTTGCTGCCAAGAATTTTGGTTGGCCCCATGATTAGACCCAATGGGATAACACCAATTTCAGTATAGAGAATGTCAGGATCGGCTCTTCCCCATCTATCCAGGGACGGATTCGCGTTTTCGTTACCGTTGTTAACATGCCTTCGGAACAGGGGGCATGGCCATCGCTGCGATGCGTTGGCAGTTTTACGCTGAGCAGATCACCTGAGGCTAGATCAATGACTGGATTGGTCATGGCTTCAACTACTTGGCCCGGGCAATGGTTCGGGGGCTGCTCAGCCTTTGTTGTCATCAATCCTTAGGAGGCTCATAAGTTTAATGTGGCAAGAGGTTTGGAATTATGGCCTATGGGGCAATCAAGTCAGTGACTATGCCCTTGCGATCGCAATTTTGCTCATCGGCGTCATCGCCATCAATATCGTGCGGATCGTGGTGATCAATCGGCTCAAGAATTGGGCCCAGCGCACCGCCACCCCCCTGGACGATCGTCTCTTACACCTACTAGAGCGCCCTGCCGTGCGGTTAGGGTACCTGGGTACGTTTTACGTCGCCATCAGCAATCTAGAGCTGCACCGGATTCTGCAACAGAGTATTCGCGTGGTGTGCGTGATTGTCGCCACCATACTCGTCATCTGCTTGCTGGGCTCCCTGGTGGAATATGCCGTGCGTCTCTATCTAGTTGCCCGGCGCTCCGATGCCACCCTGGAGCAGACTGTCAATGCCATTGTCCCGGCCATCAAGATAGTGCTGTGGGCCGTAGGCTTGGTCTTCCTGTTAGATAACCTAGGCTTCGATATCTCCGCGGTTGTGGCTGGCCTAGGCATTGGGGGTATCGCCGTGGCTCTGGCAGCCCAGGGACTGCTGCAAGACTTATTCAGCTACTTCTCCATCCTCATCGACCGCCCCTTCGAAATCGGCGACTTCGTCGTCATTGGTAATCTGGTGGGCACCGTCGAGCACATTGGCATCAAAACCACTCGCCTGCGCAGCCTCAGTGGCGAGCAACTGGTGGCAGCCAACACCGACCTGACCTCGTCTCGAATTCAGAATTACAAGCGCATGGAGCGTCGCCGCATCGCCTTTGCCCTCGGCGTCACCTATGAAACGCCTACCGCGAAACTAGAGGCCCTGCCTGAGATGATTCAGCAGGTGATCGACAACACGGCCAACGTCAGCTTCGATCGGGCCCACTTCCTCTCCTACGGTGACTTCAGCCTCAACTATGAAGTCGTCTACTACGTCGAGACCAGTGACTACGCCATCTACATGGATGCCCAGCAGGCGATCAACCTGGAATTAAAGCGCCGCTTCGAAGCCCAGGGCATTGACTTTGCCTTCCCGACTCAAGTGCTCTACACCTGGCACCAAAACCCGGCGGTGTCCACCAACGGCAAGACGGCTGCCGCGGGGGAGTTGGCTGACGTCAATCCCTAGTCAGGAGTCTCAAGGCACAGCCCGTTTGCTGTAAAGACGACCCACAGTCAGCCTGGCCCAGTCGAGGTCAGGCTGTATGGGTCGATGAGCTTTTCTGCAGCCGGGTCACGGCGTAGACTGGCAAGAAACTGTCCCATACAAATCGCCATGGCACCTTGGAATCGACTGCGCTGGAGTCTGCCGCTGGGGGCAACCGGAGCCCTGGTAATGACGATGCCTGGCTATGCCAACGCGCCCCTCTCGCTGGTGTATCCTCCTGACCAGCACCAAACCGTGGCCCGACCGCATCTTTTTCATTGGCACTGCCGCCCCCGATCAGCCGGTACGCCTGAATGGGCAGGTGATCGAAGACCGCAGCGCTGCCGGCCACTTTGCCCCAGCCTGCCCCTAGAGCTGGGAGAGAACAGGTTCACCCTCAGCCAAGGCGATGACACCCTCACCCTGACGGTGACCCGCCTACCCCAGGGGGCGACTCCACCCGAGGGCATCGCCTTCGTAGAGGGCTCGCTGCAACCGACGGTGGATACGGCCTACCAACCCGGGGAAACGGTGTGCCTGGGTGCCCTGGCCCCTGCCGAGGCTGAAGTCTCGGTTGAGTTGGGCCAGCGACGCTTCCCCCTGGCTCCCCAGACTCCCATCGAACTGCCCCCCAACTATGCCGCCCTCACTGACGAGGGGGAGCCCTATGTGGCGGCACCGGTGTCTTACCAGGGCTGCTTCATCGCCGACCAACCGGGGAACTTGGGGGCTCCCACCTATCGCCTCAGTCTCCGGGGCACCACCCTGACCCAGACGGCCCCAGGCGCCCTCTCCATCTTGGCCCCAGACCAGTTTGACGTTGCCGAGGTCACCGCTGACTCGGGCACGGCCCGCACCGGCCCCAGCACCAGTCACTCTCGCCTCACCCCCCTGCCCCAGGGCACCCGCGCCCAGGTGACGGGGCGCCAGGGCGACTGGCTGCGGCTAGACTACGGCGGCTGGATCCATGGCTCCCCAGACCCAGGTGACTAGAAATACGGTGCCGCCCCACTCCATCATTCGCAGCATCACCGCCCGTCAGGGTGCCGGGCTGGACCGAGGTGCGCTTTCCCCTGCAGGTGCCGGTGCCCATCCAGGGTAGAGCAAAAACCGCCGAGCGCCTGACCCTGACCCTGCACAACACCGTGGCCCAAACCGATACCATTTTCTTCTCAGAGGATCCAGTGGTGCAGCGGCTAGACTGGCGGCCCCTCCTGCCTGATCAGGCCCAATATACCTTTCACATGACGTCCCATCAGCAGTGGGGCTATCGCCTCCGCTACCAGGGCACGACCCTGGTGCTGTCCCTGCGCCATCCGCCGGTGCTGGGAAATGGGGCGCCTCTGCAGGGAGCCACGATTCTATTGGACCCCGGTCACGGTGGCGAGGAACTGGGGGCACGGGGACCCACTGGCTATCCCGAGAAGGCGGTGAATCTAGCCGTCTCTCAGCGGCTGCAAGGGGAACTGGAGGCCCGTGGCGCCCGGGTAATGCTCACCCGGCAGGAGGATAGGGCTGTCTCCCTGCGCGATCGCATGGATCAGATTGTCGCCGCCGCCCCCACTCTGGCCCTCAGCATCCACTACAACGCCCTGCCCGACAGCGGCGACGCCCTCAACACCGCCGGGGTGGGGGCCTTCTGGTACCATGCCCAAGCCCACGATTTGGCAATGTTTCTGCACAACTACCTCACCACTGAGCTAGACCGACCAGCCTACGGTGTCTTTTGGAACAATCTAGCCCTGACTCGCCCCACCGTGGCCCCGACCGTCTTGCTAGAGCTAGGGTTCATGATCAATCCCGATGAGTTCGAATGGATCACCGATCCTGCGGCCCAGCGAACCCTGGCTGCCACCCTGGCCGATGGCATCGCTGTCTGGTTGAGACAACGCACCGCCCCAGGCCGCACGGAGTAATTCCATGCCCTCTCTCCCCCGCTTTCAAAACCCGGCCCTCTGGCAACAGGCCATGACCCATTCCTCCTATGCCAACGAATCTCCCGACAGTGGAGCCAATAACGAACGGCTAGAGTTCCTGGGGGATGCGATTTTGACCTTTCTCAGTGGGGAATTCTTGTTCCAGCGTTACCCCAACTGGAGCGAGGGGGAACTGACGCCGCTGCGGGCAGCACTAGTGGATCAGCAACAGTTGGGGCAGTTTGCCCAGCAATTAAACCTGGGTCAACAGCTGCGCCTCAGTCGGGGAGTCGAGGGTAGCGGTGGACGCACCAATCCCCGCTTACTCAGTAGTGCCTTCGAGGCGTTGATTGGCGCCTACTTTCTCGATAGCGGTGCTGATATGGCCCAGGTGCGTCAATATGTGGTGCCTTTCTTCGAGTCGGTGATCGCCGAGCGGGTGGCCTCGGTGCAGCAGCTGAACCCCAAGAGTCGACTGCAGGAATGGGCCCTGAGTCATCTAGGTGAAATCCCCCGATACACCATTGTGGCAGCCTCCGGGCCTGATCATGCCAAACAGTTCGTGGCAGAAGTGAGACTGCAAGGCACTCCCTATGGGCGGGGCAGTGGCCATCGCAAACAAGAGGCCGAAAAGGAAGCGGCTCGTCAGGCCTTAAAGCGGCTGCAACATCCTTGACGGAGTCTACTCATCCCCAGGCCAGCGACGATAAGGGAACATGTCACCTTAGCCTCAAGGGGGCCCTCATCTTGGGTTTGTATAAACTCGAGCCCCAGGTTTATAAATGCTGCAATTGGTTAGCCCCACAACCCGCAGGCTGTGCAGCATCCCATAGAGACTAATCACCTGAGATATGAGCGTATTTTGTCGTGCATGTCCTGCCCCTAACGGAGCCATCTCGATCCTCATGTAGCCGTTGTCAAAATAACCGCGCCCCTTCTCGTACTGAGGATCGTCCATGGCCGCAGCAAACTCGCCCCAGGTGGCTTTTATCCAGGTATCAGTTTGAATCTGAGAGGTTGATAGGGGCATAGCTTGATGCTTGCGATCGCAGCCTTGGAACCTGCTTCTAGTTTAGTGCTCGGCCTGAGAGGACATTTGGAAACTCGGCTGAAAGGCTTGTAAAAGACGGAACACTGGCGAAGAAGCAGGGGTGATTGGCGACCTAGCAATGGCACACTGAACTACTAGTCGGATATCACCTTGGTTCATTGGGAAAAATTTGAGGACTCTTGGCGAGCCTATGATGGGCTACGGGAGATCGAGCCGGAAATGCGCATCAATCTGCTGCGGGTAGATCAGAACTGGCTCACTGCCGATCAGCTTTGGCAGATTGAGCATCATCTGGTGGCCGTGTGAGGATTCATCAACGCCAAATGAGAATTACAAGAAGCTATAATCTGAGGCAACAGCATTGAATTAACCCCATGGCTACAGTAGCAATTTTGCCCATCTCTGATTCCAGTGGTGAAAGAGCCTATCGAGCTATTTCAGGAGATAAGCATTCCACTGGTAAAACGGTTGGGCAAGCCCTTGATGCCCTGACGGCTCAGTTGGGTGAGGTTGAATTTAGGGCTTTGCTTTTGATTCAGAGCTGTCGACCCGATCCATTTTTCAGTGCGGAGCAACAAGGTCGTTTATCTGAACTGATGGATGTATGGCGTGCAGCCAGAGATCAGGGGCAGGAATTACCAATAGAACAGCAAGACGAACTAAATGCCCTGGTGGAAGCGGAACTACGAGCCGCTACAGCTCGTACTGCTGCCTTGATACAACAAGGGAATCTATGAATCCCTTGTACGCGGCTGTTGCAGAGCGAGCAAACCACCGTTGTGAGTATTGTCAGGCCCCAGAGGTTGTTTTTAGCTTTCCCTTTGAGGTTGAGCACAGTGTTCCACTGGCTCGACAAGGACCACATGACAAAACCAATTTGGCTCTGGCTTACCGCTCCTGCAATCTCCGCAAAGGCTTGCGGATCAGTGGCACGACCTCTGGTGGCAGGGTACTTTCCAAATATCCTCCCCACTACCCCACTACCCTACCCTCCGGGAAGCCGCTCCGCGTCTAGCACCCTACCCTCCTAAAAGCCGCTAGCATAGTGACAACGATGGGGGTGACAGCATGGTTGATACTGCATCACGTCCACAAGGTATTGAAACCGACACCTGGATACCCGCGACCTGGGAAGCATTTGTGACGCTGTCCAATCGGCCCGGTTTTGATAAAGCTCGGGGCTACTACGACAAGGGGTGGATGCGGCTTGAGATGGCAGCACTAGGGCCTTGGCATGGGCGGGATAATGCCGTGGTGTTGAAGGTTATTGGTTTGTTTGCTGGGCTGACCAATATCCGAGCCGTCGAACTCATCAATACTAGTTTTCACAAATCCGGAGAGCGGGAAGCTCAGCCCGATATTGCCTTCTATTTGGGGGAAAGCTTTCAACTGCTACCGAGAACCAATCAACCAGTCGATGTTGAAGTCTATGGTGCTCCTCAGCTTGCGGTAGAAATTGCCTCGACCACCTTAGGGGATGATTTAGGCCGAAAACGGTTGCTGTATGAGCGGCTGGGAGTGCAGGAGTATTGGGTCGTCAATGTAGCGATGTCGGAGGTTGTCACCTTCGCTGTCGAAAATGGTGGCAGTCGAGAGATTCGAGAGTCTCAGGTGTTGCCAGGGCTAGCATTGTCGACTGTGGAGGAGGCCATGCAGCGCAGTCAGACTGAGGATGATGGGGCGCTGACTCGGTGGTTAATCCAAACGTTTCAAGGGTAGCGATCGCCCTATGTATCCCACCCCCACAGAGCGATTTGACGAGTTTATCAATCACCATCCAGAGAATAAGCTGGAGCTGATAAACGGTCAGCTGATTGTGGGCAACGCTCTGACAGGCAGTCGATTGCTACTGAGGCAAATTCTGCATGGATGGGGAGCTGAGGCCGCGATCGCCCTTGCTCCGACAGAAACTTGGCTCTCAGCGCTGGCTGCAAGCTACAATTTGACGCTTCCCAAGGCGACTTCTATCGAGGCACAACTCAACGCCTTGGAAGCACAGACGAAGGACTTTGAGTTCACTCCAGAAGACTTATCGGCTGGGGGGACAGAGGCCACCTGGCCGCACCATCGAACGCGCCAAGCCTTGACGATGGCTTTGTTCCGGCTGGCTGGAAACGTCGGCGGACAGTCCCTAGGGCGGGACTTCGTCATGCGCCTGGGGGACAACGGGTTTACACCAGACTTGGTGTTTTTCAAAAATTCCGGATTGAACCGGCTGTATGACGCTTTCATCAGTGGGCCAACAGAACTCGTCGTTGAAGTGCTGATGCCAGGGCACGAAGAGGCCGATTGCACTACTAAGTACGAGTCCTACCAAGCCGCCGGAGTACCTGAGTATTGGCTAATCGATCCGAGTGCGGAACAGGTGACGTTTTATCGACTCATAGAGGGTCGCTATCAGTTACAGTCGCCAGAGGCAGACGGCGCTTACCGCCCTAGCAGCATTCCAGGGTTAGCGTTTCGAGCGGCAGAGCTGTGGCAGGAAGAGGAGCCGCATCCGCTGGAGTCTTCGCTGTTTGTTGTGGAGCAGCGGGTCGAGGGATTTGAGCGGCAATCAGAGGACGAGGGACCCCATTGGGGATCGCTATTGTTTATTCCGAATATTCAGATCGATCCGGTGCCGATTAGCTTCGAGGAATTCATCAGTTGGGCTCCCAGAGCCAAATTTGAGTTTATCCAGGGAAAGCCGCTGATTGAATCGACCCCTGGTACGCGCAATGTGCTGGCGATGTTGTTAATGACCTTTGGTCTGGCCAGTGTGGTGAAGCTATTGCCACCCCAAGCTTGGATTCAGGGATTGCGGCAGCGTCTGGATTGGGAACGCCAGGATGCTGATCGCAAAGCCGAGTGGTGGGCGATCGCCCGTAAAGCAGCAGAGAAACTCCGCACTGATTTTTCGGTGGGGCGCTTGGGAGTCATTGGTGACTTGACGATGCCACAACCGTTGAATTATTGGTCGGGCATCACTCTAGTCTATTGGGAGAAACTGGAGAATTCCTGGCAAGCCTATGAGGTGCTCCGCGACATCGACCCGGATCGCCACATTGTTGATTTACGCCAAGTAGACGAGCGTTGGCTCACAGCGGATCAACTCTGGCAAATTGACCGTTATCTAGTGGAGTTGTGATGGCGATGTTGCTGGCGCTGGTTATGGGCATTGCGTTCATCAGGTTTTCCACAGATTGACCTTCCACGAAACTAGTGAACAGTAGTACGATCTAAGCGCTACCGAACTTGCTGAAGCTGGTGGTTAGTTTCTTCTAGGTCAAAGGCTTCAGCATCTTGGGATCGCCTGCCAGGTAGCCAATGCCGCGATGAAGATGTAAGCGAAGTTGAGTGGCTAGGGTGTCGGGATCGGTGCCCAGGTGGTTGTCGTTGTGGCAGCGCTGTTTGAGGGCGATCAGGAGTTGATCGGCAATGGGACCGCCGAAGACTTGCCAGGTCATTTCCAGGTTGCTCTCGGCAGGGATGGGCACGGGGGAGGGGAGGGAGGGCTTGGCCAGAGAACGGTAGAGGGCCCAGCGGCAGAGCACATTCCAAGTGGCAATCTTGGTGATCCGCTTTAGTTTGATGAGTTGGTCTTTGGCGGCTTGGGAGAGTTTGATGCGATCGACTGGGGGGTGCATGGTAAATGAGGGAGTAGATGGATTGATGGATGAATGGGGTCAGACGATTAGAATTGGTGTAGAGGATTGTCGAGCAAGGTTGCTGGCATGATGTCTGGTCTGCCGATGGTTTTAAGTCTGGATCAGGTTGAATTGACGGATGAGCAATTCTACCGATTATGCCTGGCGAATCCGAATACACCCCTGGAACGATCAGCTTCGGGAGCGTTGGTCATTATGTCACCCGTAGGGGGAGAAAGCGGGGAACGAGAAGCTGATTTGATCACAGACTTAGCGCTTTGGAATCGACAGATTAAATTAGGCAAGGTTTTTAGCTCATCGACGTTGTTCAAACTACCGGGAGGCGGGGATCGATCTCCTGATGCTGCTTGGATAGAAAAAACGCGTTGGAATGCATTATCTCCCGAAGAGAAAGCCGGGTTTCCACCGATATGCCCTGATTTCGTCATTGAGCTTCGTTCTAAAACGGATGCTTTGCCTCCTTTACGGGACAAGATGGAGGAGTATCTAGCCAGTGGTTTACGGTTGGGCTGGTTGATTAATCCCCAGGGACAAGAAGTCGAGGTTTATCGACCGGGGGCAATCGTCAAAAAAGTGCCCTTTCCAGCCCGTTTATCCGGGGAAGACGTCTTGCCGGGGTTTAAGCTGACTTGGCCTTTGCCGGATTAGAACTATTCGCTAAATTACCAGAAGTAGCCCTCTTTGACTTCGGTTTGTCTTGCTTTGGAAGCATATTCCAGTAGATACTCACGTGCGATCGCACTCTGTCATCATGGCTGTTTCAATGCTCCATCAATTGTAGCCACCCACCATCCCACTACCCCACCAGGGAAGCCGCTCCGCGTCTAGCACCTACCCTCCTAAAAGCTGCTCCGCATCTACATCCAACTCTCCAGTAAGATGGTAGTAGCGTTGCTAAAGGCATAATGCCTATGCCGTTGAACTCTGCGATGATTAGCGTTTCGCCCGATGTCATGGGTGGTACTCCGGTTTTTGTGGGAACTCGGGTTCCTGTCGAAACTCTCTTCGACTATCTCAAGGCTGGAGAGTCCGTTGACGATTTTTTAGAGGGGTTTCCTACGGTGGCTAGGGAGCAAGTTATTGGACTCCTTGAAGAAGTAGGCAACCAATTGATTGGCTCTAAGGTTGCTTAGAATGAGGCTCATTCTAGATGAGTGTCTTGACCGAAGGCTCGCCAGAGACCTTGCTGGCCATGAAGTCAAGACCGTTCCCCAGATGGGATGGGCCGGAATTAAGAATGGCCAACTGCTGCCCCTAGTCGAAGAACATTTTGATGTGTTTATCACGGTTGACCGAAACCTGGCATTTCAGCAGAATTTGCTGCAATTTAGTATTGCTGTCATTGTTTTGCAAGCTCGGTCGAACCGATTAGCGGACTTGCAACCTTTGGTACCCAACATCCTTGCTGTTCTACCCACAGCGCCAAAAGGAGAAGCCACGCTAGTTAGTGCATAACCATCACATTTCTACAATCTCACCGCCTCACCATCCCACCACCCTACCCTCCGGGAAGCCGCTCCACGTCTAGCACCCTTCACCCAACAGACTTGTTGTTTACTCGGTGGGTTTCCTCTGACACCATGTGGGCATGGGAAAAGCGGGGAAAGTGCTCAGGCAGGTTTTGGAGGAGTACGACATCAGTCAGTACAGCCTACCGGTGACAATGGATATAGAATGGAATAACGTTTACCGCTGGGTGAATGAGAAGCGCGATCCAACTGCTGAAACGGTGGTCGAGATCGTTCGAGCGCTGAAAAAGCTTAATCCTGAAGCATCAAAGGCTTTTGTGCAGCAATATATGGGTGATGAGCAGTAGCCGCCTTGCTCGAAACTCAGCTTTAATCAGTGATCTGAAAAGCAAAGAGCGATCGCATGTCTCGATGCGATCGCTCCTCAAATCGATTTAGGGTTGCTCGAGAACCTAAGCAGCTGCTTGTCGCTCCCCAGAGGATTGGCTGGGCCGCCGCCGCTCAGACCGTCGAGTGCCGCCTGCCATCTCATATTCCGAACTCTTGCGGCCATAGACAAAGCGACTTGGGTTTACTGTTGAGTTGTTTCGGCGCGATCGCTTTCAGCTCTCCTACAGGTTTTGCTCAGAGGATTTGAAGCGATCGCTGGCAAAGAAAGACCCGGTGATGGGGATGAAGCATGGCCGGGTGAGCCCGAATCTGGACCAGCACATGGCCGATGAGATGAATTGCAAAGGGAATTACTACTGCTCGCGGTTGAGGGCGGCGTGTGATTTTAGGATTGTGGATTTGCCGAGTGACGAGTTGGTGGCGTGGATTGTGGCGCAGGGATTGCCGTTCGACTCGCTGTATTTTTACGGGGCAGAGCGGCCCATTTATATCAGCTACGGGCCGCAGCATAAGCACGATATTTGGACTTTTACGGAAAAGGGAACGCCGACACGCAAGGGGCTGAAGGCGTGGCGCGATCGCCCCACATCAAGCAAGGGCTAACTAACGGCAAATTCGGTGAACTGACGCTTGAAGGGGGAGTGGAAACCCAGCACGATGTCGTGCTTAGGCACGCCTCGTTCCACAAGTTCGAGAGCAATGCCGCCTTCGGTGCCGTCGTGCTGAATCCAGATTTTGCCGTCTTTGATGTCGAGGTGCAGCACGCAGCCGTAGACTCGGCGTTTATTGGACCAACCGACGTGGACGACCTGGTAGCGATCGCGCTGGGTATCGAAAATTAGCTCAGTTTCTAGATCGGGGTTATTGAAGTCAACTTTGCTGTAGTCTTCCAGAAGGTCTTGGACGAGTTGACGGTAGCTGTCTACGCTTGCCATTTCACGATCACCTCCTCCTCTAGATCATAAATCAGTAATCTGACTTGATAGCGCTCAATCAACCTCCGAGGCAGCTCCAGCCGGAAGAACTCCCTTTCAGCATCAACTGGAATGGCTAGAAAAAGAGTGCGATCAGGCTCTTCTTCTTCTAGTGCAAGTTGATATTTCAGAAATTGTCCTAAAGCGGCGTTGAATTCCGTCGTGGCTGAAGGGCCAATGAAACTTTTGATTTCGACGGCAATTTTCTCATCACCCCGATCAGCCGCAAGAATGCGCTCGGCCCCCAGGTCAACATACATATCGACCCCACCAAAACTGAGGAACAGCGGATCATGGGTGATGGTCCAACCGTCTTTTTCGAGGGCGCGCTTGGCAGCATTGTGGAAAATGTCTTTAGCGGCCATTGTTTAGTCTCAGAACAAATGACTAGCGTTTCCGCATCAGCGTGGTGGGATAGCAGTCAATCACGAAGCTGCGCATGTAGCTCCCTTTTGAATCCGATTCCAGGAGTCCTTCATAGGTTTCTTTGGGAACTTCGGAGTATTGGTAGGTTTTTCCGGAGTTAAAGATAACCAGTAGGGTTTCGTTGTCTTCATCGTAGCCAAAGGCTTGAATCATGCTGGATTCCACAAACTGTAACTCCATCAGGCACAGACTCCCTTACGAAAATGCTAAGGGAATCTTGCGCTGGGGTGCGATCGCGAGTCAAGTGAGGCTTGCTCAATGGATTTGAAGCGGCGGCTGGTTGAGCACCAGCAATTCTGGAACCATGCCCCGGAGTTTCTGCTGTAGCTTGTCAAAGGACTCAGCTTCTGTGACGAGGCCAGGTACGTCTTCGCTAGTTGCGACCCAGACCGCTGCGTCAGCATCCCAAAAGGCATTGACCTGGAAAACGGTTGCTGATGTCATCCAAATTCACCTGTTGTGAGGTTGGGTATATTTCTCAGTGTAGTCGGCGTTTACAAGCGATCGCGACCAGCTCAGCCAAGGACTAGCCAAAGATCAATTTGGTGAACTCGTTCAGGAGATCTAACGTTTCCGCATGAGGGCGCAGGGATAACAGTCAATCATAAGGCTCCGCATGTAGCTGCCTTTAGAATCTGCTGCCAACAGTTCCTCATAGGTTTCTTGGGGAACCTCCGAATACTGGTAGGTTTTGCCGGAATTGAAGATAACCATGAGTCATGGGTAGGATGGGCAAAGCGCAGCGTGCCCATCAGACTCTCTGCCCAGTCAACAATTTGCCATCTCTATGGACTACCGACGCGATTACGCAAGGGTTTTACCAAGCCGACTGGGGAACCCATGTGGAGGCTATTGCGGCTTTTGATGATATGGAATTGGAATAGCAAGGCGGAGCATGGTATTCGAAGGGTTTGATGGGCACGGGCAGAGCCCTTTGCCCATCAAACTACTGGGACTGGCTCAACTACGACTATTATCAGCGTGAGCAGATTTGCTCGATTGGTTCAGGCGCAGTTGAATCAGGCATTAAACAGATTGGTCGCCGCATCAAAATCTCGGGGGCTCAGTGGAGCGAAGACAACGTTCCACAAGTCTTAGCTCATCGCTGCACTTACCTAAATGGCATGATTGGGAAGCCAAGGTGACATGCTCCCGATACTTTGTGCGGTTTCTTGTATCGAAACCAACAATTTGCTAGTCGTCTGACAGTATAGGGACCAATCACACACCCTAAACAGTCCTAGAGAAAGGGCTTTCAGAGATCTCTTGACATATCTTTAGAAAAATAATTCTGATCCGGAATAGCAAGGTTCGGCTGTGTAGAGGAAAACAGCGATCAAAAATCTGCTGTTACAGATATTTCTAATCCTAACAGCCCGGACAATTTTCTAAGCAAGCCCTGAAACCCTGGATTTCTCGTTCGCTCGACTGCACTAGAGAGGGTTGAAAGCCGCATTCTGGTGTTAGCAGTCAAGAACTATCCGGAGCATTGTAATCCAAGTCAGAAGTCTATAGCCTACAGGTAATTGTCATGAGTTTCTGCATCAACCCCCAGTGCTCGAAACCTCAAAATTCCCGACAGCCCCTTTTTTGCGAATCATGTGGCTCAGATCTACTGCTTGATGGTCGCTATCGAGTCATTGAGCGTCTCGGCAGAGGTGGCTTTGCTGACACGTATGAGGTTTTTGAATTTGGTACACCCAAGATTCTGAAAGTTCTACATCATAAAGAACCCAAGGCACTTGAACTGTTCAAACGGGAGTTCGATGTACTAAGTCGTCTCAATCATCCCGGCATTCCCAAAGTAGACCCTGACGCATATTTTACGTTTATGCCAAAAGGCTCTTTAGAAGTTCTTCATTGCTTTGTAATGGAGAAAATTGAGGGAATGGACCTTGAGAAATATATGGAAAAACGTGGCAATCAACCTATTTCAGAAAAGACGGGGTTGGCTTGGCTAGAGCAAATCGTTGAAATTTTGCAGGTTATTCACGAGCAAGACTTTCTGCATCGCGATATCAAGCCAAGTAACATCATCTTAAAACCTGATGGCCAATTGGCTCTGATCGACTTTGGTGCCGTCCGGGAAATGAGTCAAACCTACATGCAAAAGTCTAAAATCACGGCCATCTCATCGGCAGGCTATACACCTCCCGAGCAAGTCAATGGCAAGGCCATTATACAATCTGATTTTTTCGCTTTAGGTAGAACCTTTGTCTTCCTCTTTACTGGAAAAGAACCTGGAGCTTTTAATTTAGATCCCCGAACAGCAGAACTTGTCTGGCAGGATGATGCCAAGCAAATTTCAGAGAGAGTCATCGGCATCATTGATCTAATGATGGCTTATATTCCAGACAACAGACCTGCTCTAGCATCAGACGTTCTTCAGGAAATCGAATCACCAAAAATATCTCAGAAAATCGAAACGCCCCATTCAAAAAACATACAAAAGCAAGCTTTTTGGCGGAGGTTTCCAGCCGCAGTAATCGATTATGCTGCTATAGCGATACTCGGAGTAATTCCTTACAGTATACTCTA
Organism: Halomicronema hongdechloris C2206; assembly: GCF_002075285.3. GTDB lineage: Bacteria > Cyanobacteriota > Cyanobacteriia > Phormidesmidales > Phormidesmidaceae > Halomicronema_B > Halomicronema_B hongdechloris. Next base: position 416,139 of record NZ_CP021983.2, read on the forward strand.
TGAAGTTTTAGATCGAATTAATCCATATCCTTCATTCCCATATGGCCTGTTCTCTGATGAAGTAGATCCTATTGAAGAGCAGCTGCATAACCAGCAAGTTGATTTGCACTGGCAGCTAGACAATATTTTTCAATGGATAAGTTTGGTTTCTACATATCTAATTGTCGGGGCCGTATACCACGCCTTGACGGAAAGTTCCACGCGGCAAGCAAGCCCAGGGAAAAGACTTTTTAAAGTACATTTGAGAAATGAAATTGGGAATCATTTAGGTTTTATGAAAGCTTTAGCAAGAGCTATTCTTAAACAAATATTCTGGTTGCTTTTTGTCCTTTATCCTATTGCATCAGCCACCTATGTTTATGGCAGCCTTTACTGGTTTAGCCTTGCTGCTTTTCTGTTTGTGGTTATTTCTTTGCTGATCACTCTTCGAAACAAGAACTTTTTGTACGATTTGGCATCCAGAACGAAAGTTCTGATCAAATAAAAACGTTTAGAATCGAGGATATATATCCAAATGATATTATCTCTGAACTGTCGTGCTTGGAACCCATTTTAACTTTTAGATTTCACCTAAAACGCAAAAGCTTACAGGAAAAGGTTATGAGCCTCTGCATCAACCCCCAATGCACACATCCTGAAAATTCTCGGCAGCCCCTTTTTTGTGAATCCTGCGGATCAGAATTGTTGCTCGATGGTCGCTATCGAGTGCTTCAGTATTTGGGCGGAGGCGGTTTCGCTGATGTCTATAGCAATCCCAGTTGATTTATGAACAAGGTGAATATTCTTCTATTTTAGAAAAATCGAACTTTTGATGATCTATAAAGAACTCAAACAGATACTTTACAGCGGGGAAAGAACGACACAACCTCCAAAATCTTCTCAATGAATTTTTGGCTTGTAACCAAACATCTTCCACTGGATTTTGTTCTGGTGAATTGGGTGCAAATAGAATACATTTGAATTGCCATTCTGTCTCTTCTTTCCCATGATTGACTGTAGCTAAAAAATCTTTGATCTCTTGTGACTTATGATAACTAGCGCCATCCCAAATTAATGCGATTTGCTTCCCAGGATTTTGTTCCTGCAAGTACTTCATAAAAGCAACTGTATTCTCTCCATTCCCTTTCTCGTAAGGATGCAAAATAAATTCTTTTGTTTGATAGTTTAATGCGCCATAATATGTTTGCCTGATTCTCTCGTTTGTAATAGGGATTTCGATTCGCATATCTGTCTTGCCCCAGACATATCCACAAACATCACCCCAAAGGAGATGACACTCATCCAAAAAAAGTACAATCAATTCCCCAGACTCAATTTTGAACTGGTTTTGACGGATAAATCCTTGGATTTCTTCTCTTTTTTTTTGACTAGAGCTGGATCAGATTTTGGGTTGGTTTTTTGAGATTTCTTCCAACTAATACCTGCTTCCGAAAAAAGTGTATAGTAGCTTTGCTTAGACTTGTAAATCACATCATAATGTTCATCTAAATATGAAACTAATTCATCAAAGTTCCAGTAGTTTCTGGTTCTCAGCCACGAGATAATTTCTGTACGATCATCTGGGGTTAGGTAACTTTTTGATCCTTGGTAGCCGAGTTTAATACCTTCAATGCCTTGTGCTTCGAATCTGTTCTTCCAATATGTAATAAAAGACTTGTTTATTACCAGAAATTTGGTAATCTTAAAATATGGCTCACCCTCCAATGCCATTTTTACAGCCAATGCTCGCTTAAGCTCTCTTGAATCAGGATTACTACTTATAAAGTCTGATAGAATAGCACGATTATCTACTTTTTGTTGGTGTTCTAATTGAAAACTATTCATGAGTACAACTGTATTGACAGCTTGATGATATTTATATACTACCCATTCTAAACTCATTTAGGGTTGCTATATGAGGTTGTAGAGTTTGGCGAAGCAAAGGTTCTTAAAGTTCTAAGTTACAAAGCTGAAAATAAGGAAGAAGCACTTCCAAAATTATTAGAACTCTTTAAGAGAGAATATGAGGTACTAAGCCGTTTGAATAATGATGGCATTCCAAAAGTAGATCCAGGTGATTATTTCATATTTACTCTAAGGGGATCTTCAGACGTCTTCCATTGCTTTGCGATGGAGAAAATTGAAGGCATGGACCTTGAAAAATATATGAGAAATCGCGGTAATAAACCTATTTCAGAAAAGACAAGTTTGGCTTGGCTTGAACAGATTATTGGAATTCTGAAGGTTATCCACGATCAGAACTTCCTTCACAGAGATATCAAACCTAGCAACATCATCTTAAAACCTGAGGGGGAGTTAGTTTTGATTGACTTCGGTGCTGTTCGAGAAATGAGCCAAACATATGCAATAAAATCTACAGGTACATTCGTTTGCTCGCTTGGTTATACATCACCAGAGCAACAAACAAGTAAGGCGATACCTCAGTCTGATTTTTTCGCATTAGGCAGAACCTTCGTATTCCTTCTTACTGGAAAGGAAATAAAAGATCTTGAACTTGATGAAACAGCAAAGGAGCTAATCTGGCAAGAGCATGCTATGCAGATCTCAGAAAGGCTTATCAGAATTATTGACTCAATGGTGGCATATGCTCCAGCTAAAAGGCCAAGTAGTGCAGAAGATATCATTCATGCCTTAGAGAGTATTTCCAAAAAGCCTTCTCCAAAAGGACAATCTAATTCGAAGCCCTATAAGACTAATCTGAAGCCCTATAAGACAATAAGAAAAGATATTTATAAAAGAGTTGTAGCATTTGTGCTCGACTACTTCATGATAGGGAGTTTATTTGTCGGTATTGCATATTTTTTCTTCCACGAAGCACTATTGAACGAATTTCATGACCCTTTGTGGCTTATATATCTAGGTTTCCCTGTAATTCTTGGGGTTAGCTTCGTGGGGAATGTTTTCGACGATGGTGGCTATTTATTTGTCTGGCCATTTCCATTCTTTTTTATGCTTTTTGTTTTCGCCTATCCAATATTTTCAGAAAACTCGAAAGCGATGGGAACTCTAGGGAAAAGTATAGTTGGATTGAAAGTATTAAGAGTTGATCTTAAGAAAGCATCTAAATTGCAGATATGGTTTAGGACGACACTTAAATTTTTATACTCTATTTATATCGGCGGCTCTTTTTTGTTTTTCATCCCCGCAGTTATTCAAGACTTTGGAGAGAAATTAAGAGAACCTTCACCCAGAAGTTCAGCGGCGATGCTATTGGGCTGTGTGTGGTTAATTTCGACCCTTGTATCACTCAAACCATTAGTTTCCGGTGGAAGACTTATTCATGATATTGTTTCCGGAACACTGGTTGTGTCAAGAAAGAAGTAAGCTGAAAGACCACTTTCAGAACAAAATATGGCTATTACTCTGAATTTGATTCATAAGAGTTTAAATGCTCAAGCTGCCACATCTTGGGATTTTGATACTAAGAGAAACAACTCCTCGATAATTATTGGTCGAGATTCGAGTTCTTGTCATGTTCATCTCAAAGACCTTTCTGTAGCCAAAATACACGCCTCAATATTTTTCAAGGCTGACTTTAATGGATACTACATTCATAACTTGCAGCCATTAAATCCAATCTCTATCGATGGAGCAGTTTTAATTCAAGGCGAAGCTCGACTTTGGCAAGGGAGTACTATTCAACTCGGTAACTCCACATTATTAGTTGAAAAACTCAAACTCTCATCGAATAAAGCGATCTCTAGCCAAACACCCAATCGTAATTCCCTCTCTACAAATTCTCCAGCGCGGTTGATTACCCCTTCTCAATTGTCCTCATCACCACCCACGCCTCAGCCTACCCAAGAACACGGCCTTCAGTGCCCTAAATGCCAAACGATCCATCCCTTAACTAGTCAGAATGTATCTTGTCATATTTGCGGCCATTTCTTGGCAGATGCTGATAGCGTCTTGATATCTCCCAAGCACTGAGAAGGTGAGTAAATCATGCCTCCCTTTCCCCTTAAAATTCGACTTACTTGGAAGGATAGCGTTACCCAAGATACTCGAAATCCGCTTCTCAGCTTACCCATTGCACTGGGAAGCGAATTCTCAGCCATGCCAGCAAATTTAGGGCAGTTGGCAGTTTCACGCATGACATTTCGAGATCCGATCGCCTCCAAATTTCATGCCTTTATTTATTTAGAGAACAATCAACCTGTCATCATTGATCAAAATACGCCTGCTGGAACCTGGATCAACAACGTTAGAGTTCAAAAACATATTCTCCGAGATCACGACGTTATTTGCCTGGGGAATCAAGAGATTCGCGTCCGCTTGGTTTCTCAGGCTTCCTCGCCAACATCTGCCAGTTATCAATGCGCAAACGTTCCTCTCAATCCGCCAACGTCTCAACCTCAGACCAAACCTAAATTTCCACCTGCGGCCTTCAAACAAGCTGAGTATGTTTCGCTTGACTACCTGGAGGAGACGGGGCGATTCAACCCCAGAAAAGATCAGTTCGACTACGCTGCCATTGGCGCAGGGCTGGGCAGTTACATTTGGGTAGACTTTCTTCGTATCTTTGGGGTGAAAGCAGAACGCATTGTGGCGTTGGGTACTCAGGATAAGCCCTATGCCCGATATCAACAGTTGTGCCTGAATTCTCAAATTCCCCCTCACGAAAGACTACGCTCTAACTCTGACTCTTGCCCAGACAACATTTGGGGGTGGCCCAGCTATGCCCTGAGAGAGTCCTGGCAGGATTTCTGGAAAGGACGTGTAAACCATACTCTCGAATCTCTCTGGCAAGTTTTTTCTGAACCCGTTCTTGCCGAAACTTATACGCCAAAATCCGGGAATGTTTTCAAGTCCATTGACCGAGAAGCGAACCGGATTGGATGGTCAGACATTTTTCGGCATGGCAGTGTCCGCGCCATTCGCAAAATGAGTGATGGCAGATATGCCATTGCCTATTCCCAAGGAAAAGGCCGATATGGTTTTGTAGTGGCGAAACACATTCATCTATCAACAGGGTATCCCGGCATCCGACTGTTGAAACACTTGAAAGAATATCGAGATAAAACAAAGGATCTCAAATCTGTGGTTAATGCTTACGAGTCTCACGAACATATCTATGACTCTCTAGTTGAGCAAGGCGGTACTGTGCTGATTCAGGGCCGAGGCATTGTTGCCTCCAGAATTCTTCAACGGATTTATGAGACTTGCCAGAAAAGTTCTCACCGTATAGAAGTGATCCACATGATGCGGCGACCTATTGGCAGGAATGAGGGAAATAAATTTGGTCTAGCGCAGCGCTCAGTCAGCAATCACTTTGAATTACAACCATTCAACTGGCCGAAAGCTTGTTGGGGAGGAGACCTCCGGGACGTGTTGGAGAAGGCTAGTGACTCGGAAAGAACTCAACTCCTCAAAGCTTGGGGTGGCACAACTACTGCTGATCGCCGTGATTGGCAAAGGATCATTGCTTCTGGACTCCGAGATCAATGGTATCGGCCTAAATTTGGTTCCGTGAAAGAAGTTGAGCCTGCTGGTAGGCAGCTTAAAGTTACATATTCCGAAGTTGAAGGTGGCAAAGTTCAGGGAGTTGCCACTCGGGAAGTAGACTTCATCATTGACGCTACTGGTTTAGAAGCTGATTTGGAAGTGAGTCCTCTCTTAAAGGATTTAATTGATTGCTACAGCTTGCAACTCCTTGATAACGGACGATTCAAAATCTCGAACGAATTTGAAATTGCTGAGATGTGTTCCAAGCAGACGGGCCAGCAACCAGGGCATATGTATGCCTCTGGTGTAATCACACTAGGAGGACCGTACGCGGCTGTAGACAGTTTCTTAGGGTTGCAATATGGAGCTCTTCGCTCTATAGATAGCCTGGTAAAAAAACGGGCACCTGGTCTGCGTCGTCTCAATGGACTGGCTTCACTTTGGCAATGGTACAAGTGGGCTACTTATCAAAAACCATGACACCAACATTACTCGGTCGCTGGCAGACTCGAATTCTCTTATTTGGCACTATTGGCCTATTAATCACAGCAATCTTTGCATTCTGCATTGTCAGTCCTGGAGGTACAGTCTTTTGGCAGGTGCTAGGTTATGTACTGCTGTTTGGCCTTCTCTGGGACATTCTTTACACGCTGCTGCAAAAGCTCCGCTGGGATCATGATTGGCCTGCTATTTTCCAACTGCTTGCCGGTATCTGGGAGGCTGTTTTTGTAGTGATGCTAGTTTCAGCAGGTATTTTGCCTGGAATTGAGTCGATTAATTTCGGCTGGTTTTTGGTTCATTACACTGCTGTTTGGTTAGGCATCTTTATTACTTCCCAATCATTAATGCGCATCTGGTTTCCTCGGTGGCGTTTCTATGGTGGCAGATGGTTGTAGAGGTTGAAAGATTTTGTCGTGCTATCCATCTGCGGCTTTGCTCTGGATTGGAAAGACTAGCTTTGCTAAGCAAGCATGTTCTAGTTTTCCCAGCAGTCCTTTAAGTAATTTACTTACTCCGAACTAATCTGTGGCCCCGCAACTCTGCACCCCGCTCAGCTAAACACTGCTCCCAACCGCGACGGTCAAAGATAGCTTTCGGATCATTGAGCAAGCCCCATTTGCGCTCTTGTTGGCTGAGTTTGGCGAACTTGGCGTAGCCCGAATAGTCCTTTGTGATGAGCTGATCCTTTTGGGGCAGTAGAGGCGGGGTGTCCTAGTCGTAATCGCGGTAGCGTTCTATATGCGTCCCGTGGCCAAGAGTCGGTAGCCGACAGTCATCGATATCATCGACAAGAATAACTGCCAGAGGCTGGTGGGGTTGAGGATAGCCCGACTGCTCACAAATATGCAGAGAATGCCTGCGGCCACCAAGACCCAACCCAGATTTTTCAGGAAGCCCAGGGGCATCAAGATCAGCAGAAAGATGCCACCCACCAGCAAAAAAATGGAAGCATCGGCAGCAATGCCCCGCCACCAGTAGGGGCTGACGTTGGTGGTGAAGAAGATATTCTTGCCCAGAAAATAGATGCCCAACAGCATCAGGGCGAGACCAATAAGTTGCATCAGAAAGCGCATGGGTATATCCAATAGATATGCAAAGAGTTAAGCCGAGGTATGGTTAGACCGATGTATCTGTGTCGCCAGCAGCAGCGGTACCGCCAGGCCCCCTATCAGGTTACCGAGCAACCACAGCCAGGAGAGGGAACCGCCAAATCCATGGATATAGAATCCACGGCGGGTGGAGGACAGCAACGCATCCCAGATCAGATGGGCGCTGATGCCGACGGATAAACCAATGGCCCCGTCGCGCAGCAGGTTCACTAGGGTCCGCTGCCATGAGCTGTACCAGAGACGGCGGCGAGTGCGGCCAGGGCTGGTTCCAGCAGACCACATCGAGTGCAGTGGCCGATACCCTGGCACCGTTGCTTCACTGGCGGGTGTGCCATGTGTGGGACTGGGAGGAAGTGAATGCAGCCGCCGTCAACTGCGCCCAGCCGACGGTGAGTTTAATTAATGACGAAGAGCTAGCGTGAATTCGGGAGCTGATCGCGGCGAAGACCTGGCCGGAGAAATGGGACGGGACAGAACATCGCGGCGACGAATGGCTGCCAGAGATTTTGTCGGATGGCAGCATACAACCGCTCTTATTCCCCAACCGCTAGGATAGGGACAACGATGGGGTTGGCAGCATGGTTGATACGGCATCACGTCCACAGGGCATTGAAACCGATACCTGGGTACCTGCGACCTGGGAAACATTTGTGGCGCTGTGCAACCGACCCGATTTTGACAAAGCTTGGTGCTACTACGATAAGGGTTGGATGCGGATTGAGATGGCACCACTAGGGAGCCTACATGGGCGCGAAAATTCCGTGGTTTCAAAGGTCGTTTCGCTGTTTGCTGCCCTCAAGATGATTAGAGTTGTCGAGTTTCTGAGTACCTCTTTACGCAAACCGGGTGAACGTGAGGCACAGCCAGACATTGCCTTTTATCTAGGGCAGAAGTTTCAATTGCCTAGCCTAAACAATCAACCTATCGATATTGGAGTATATGGCCCTCCTCAACTGGCGGTAGAAATTGCTTCGACGACCTTGAGCGATGATCTAGGGCGGAAGCGACTCCTGTATGAGCGGTTGGGTGTACAGGAATATTGGGTCGTGAATGTGGCTACGTCAGAGGTTACGGCGTTTGCTGTCGAAAATGGGGGAAGTTGGGAGATTCGCGATTCCCGAGTTTTGTCAGGACTGGCGCTGTCGGTCGTGGAAGAGGCGATGCAGCGTAGTCAGACTGAGGATGATGGGGCACTGACGCGGTGGTTGATCCAAACGTTTCAAAAGTAGCGATCGCTCAAAATTGCATCTTAGTCATATTGCACGATCGCGGTCTGTAGAACGTCGTTTCTGAAATATCGACTCAAATCGTTGGATGTTCGTAAGTCGACCTTGCGTTGAATTAGGTCAGAGAGTTCGAGTTCCATGCCAGCCAAGCGAATCAGTCCTGGGGTATGCTCCGGTTCGAATTCAACCAGGAAATCGACATCGCTGTCCGGGCAAAAGTCTTCTCGCAGTACTGAACCAAAAAGGGATAGTTTGCGAATGTGGTGGCGCTGGCAAAAGTCAGCTAGAGCGGGTTTAGGAAGATTGATGGGAAGGGAATGATTCACCAAAAGTAGCCCTCCTTGATTGCGGTCTGCCTCTGACTCGGATCATACTCCAGCAGATATTCACGTGCGATCGCACCCTGTGCTCTCAATTGCCCGACCTCTTCGGTGCGAATCTCGGTATCGGTAGAGAGGAGGATAACTTGGTGGCTGGCTTGGGGGAAGTAGCGCTCGACGAGGTGGCGGCGATGTTCGGAGTCGAGGCGACCCAGAGGGGTATCTATTGCCACGGGCAGCTGCCGACCTGAAACACTGGCGAGGCCCCGCAGGAAGGCGATCGCCAGGAGCTGCTTTTCCCCCGCAGAGAGGCATTGGATGGGGAGGAGGTCACCTTCGGTATCGTAAAGGTCGAGGCGGAAGGTGTCAGCATCAACCATGACCCGGTGAACCAGGCTGGATTTGTGGAGCAGCAGCAAAAAGTACTGAGTGATGGATTGCTCTAATTCGCCCAACTTCTGCTTGGTCAGGCGTTTACGAAATTCCACAAGGGTTTTTTGGACACGAGGCGCTGTTGCCAGCAGCGTATTATCTTTACTGGCGTCAATCGCTCGGAACCATATTCAGCCAGCTGTTTTCTCGAGGTTTCCTGCTGGCGTTCTAGCTCGGAGTAGCGGCGGCGATGGAGTTCGAGATTGAATTGACACTCGTTGAGCTGAAGACGGGTCTGATCACGTTCTGACCTAAGGCGTTCGTAGTCTTCCGGAGAGGCAGCCTTGGCGAGTTTGGTCTCAATGGCGTCAATGTCATCGGTGAGAGTTTGAATTTCAATGAGATGGGAGTGGGCCAGCCGCTGTTCGGCGGCGAGTTGGTGCTGCAGGATGTGATTAAGCCGATTAAGCGCATCGTCGGAGGCTTGTAGCCAGGCATCGCCGTTGGCATTGGCGCTGAGGGTTTCGGCTTCCTGTTCGAGAAAGGTTTGAATGGTCTTTTTCTGGGTGGGTTTGAGCTTGAGCTGGTTAAGAACTTCGAGCAGGCGCTGATCGTGCTCGGTCAGGGCATCATGGGCAATGGCGGCTTTATGCTGGGCCTGTTCGTGCTGTCCTTGTTGAGCGGCCTCGGTCAGTAGGTCCTGGACGAGAGCCAGGGGTAGGGTCGAGGCAGCCAGGTCTTGGAGCACCTGGGTTTGGACTCTGATTTCAGTTTTATCGGCATCTAATTGGTCTTTGAGCGGGACGAGCTGTTCAGTGATGTGACCACCGCTGGCGAAGAAGCGATCCTCGGCAGTTTGTAGAGCGGTTGCGGCTTGGTCGAGGGCGTCTTGGTAATCTTCGAGGTCATCGGCTGCGGCTTGCAGGTCGGTTTCGACTTGCTCAATCTGGCGGCTGAGAGCTTGGAAGGCATGTTGAGTCGCTTCGTCACCGAGTTCAGCCTTTTTGCGACTGACGAGAATAGTCAGGTCATTAGCCAGGCGATCCACGAGTTCTAGCCCCAACACAGAGCGAATAGCGCTGATGACGTTGGGAGGTGGAGTTTCTTGTTCGGTCAGTTCTTTGATTTGTTCACCATCAAAGAGGAACAGGTTGGAGAGGCCAACGGGGAGCCAGTCTTCGACCTGTTCATCCCAGGTTTGGGTGAGAATTTCGTTGGGCCAGCCGTCGAGTTCGACGGTGAGGTCGTCTTTGGTGCCCCGTCGCCAGGTACGAATGACGCGGAGGGTGCCGAGTTTTTCGATGCCGCTGATGTGGAGCACGCGCTCGAATGCGAGTTCAATGGTGGCTTCGGCATCAGGTGGGGCTTGGGTGTTGACGCACTGAGCCAAGAAGTCGGCGTAGGGGAGGTTGCGGCGGCGATCAATGGGGGCACGCTGACCGTAAAGCACGAGACGGAGGGCATCCATGAGAGTAGTTTTGCCGCCACCGTTAAGCCCCCCGATGAGGATGATGGGTTGTTCAGGAGTCGGGCGCAGATCGAGACGATGGCGTCCGTGGTAAGGGCCGAAGTTTTGGAAAACGAGTTCACGCAGAATCATTAGCGATCAGCGGTATGAGGGTAATCCAGGGACGAAAGCGCTCAAAATCTGAAATGTTGTGAGTCAATAAGCTGGTGACATTGTTGGCGAGTAACGTCGCAACGATATTGGCGTCATGAATTTGTTTGCCGCCCACTTCAACTTGGTCGATCAGTTCAAGCAGCTTTGCAGTGACTTGGGCATTATCGTCAGCCACCAAAAAGGTGTTTTGCAGAAATTGGACTCTTTTCAAAACGTGAGACTGAGAAGGAGGGGTCGCAAAGGATTGCGGACGAGTAAGCGTCGCGATGAACTCTCGCAAAACTTGACGGCTGATCCAAAGCGGAATGTCTTGTGTGGCTAAATCTTGAAGCTTGTCGATCGCGATCTGATGCCAAGGGGCGCTGCTCACGTTGGCATAAATCAAAATATTGGTGTCGATAAAGACACCATTATCTTCCGAAGTCGCCATACATTTCCTCGCGGTGGAGTGAAAGGTCGGTCGGCCAGGGGCCATAGTCGTCTACAGGAAACTGGAGCGGTTGCTGGGTCTGCGGTTGACGAGGTTGAGCTTCTAGCACGATGACAACTTGGTATTCCCCGGCCTGAATTTCAGGAGGTAAGGATAGGGTGAGTTGATGATCGGCGGTGACCGCAGCTTTTGTCTGGATAGTATGCATGGCGTAAACCGATGGCAAATGGATCTAACAGTCTATGCTTTGAGCGAATACAGCAGCGTGCGGCCCGGGGCGATCGCTTCTAAAAAGTAGGGATTTTTAATGGTTTGAATCTCAACCAGATCAATGGTGTATCCCAGCAGGTCACTGAGTTCCTGCTTGAGGTCAAAAAAGCGATCGCTGGCCCCTTGAGGGGTATTGATGGCAAATTCGACGAGAAAGTCAATGTCGCTAGCGGTGTCGTTAAAGCGAGCGCTGGTGGCTGACCCAAAGATCTGTAGCTGAGCCACTTGATGGCGGCGGCACAGTTGCTCAATTTGCGATCGCTTGGCGGTAATTTCCTGAAGGATCGGAGAGGTTGTTGGGGGCTGGCTCATGGGATCGCTTAATTCCACTCTCGATTGAGTCGGACTGGTTAGTCTAATCGTACTCAGTTTCAGCCGGGGGCTGACCAAATTTCAGGCGGCTCCAGGCGGCTTGGAAGGCGGGCGACATCGATGCTGTCGTCTGACTCCTCGGCGTCGCGATCCTTATCGTTATGGGGGGTGCCGCCTTGGGCTTGTTTCATATCGCGGATGGCTTCGGCTTGCTGGATGGCGGCGGCTTTGGGCCGGGCACTGGTCTCGAAGCAGGCTTCCAGATCTTTGTAGACGCCAGTGCGGCGGCTCATGGTCTGGTATTTGCGTTCGGTGTCGAGGAGTTTGGCGAGGAGTTCGAGGTAGAGGGGGTCGTCGTCGCAGAGATCTTGGAGGATGGCCCAGGCGTCGGGGGTAATCACGCTTACTCCCTAGGCAAATACTTCACCAACGCTTTCATGACTTCTCCGGGTTGGAACTGGAGCGGCCTGTCGGCGTTGGGGGCGCTGAGGAAGTCTGTCCACTCAAAGATTTCGGCAAAACCAAGCTGGTGCAGGGCCACGACGATCGCGCTGATGGCAGGCTTGGAGCCGATGACGAGGATTTTGACGGGTTCGCGGTCTGGCTTGGGGTAGCTGTGAAGCTTGAGGGTGAGTTCGAGGTGGACTGGCCCTGAACCTGTCGAAGGGTGGGCAGTGTGCTGAGGGGCAGTTTGGAAGGATTGAGTTTGCATAAAAGATGTCAACCACTAGGACGTTTTGAGGATGTTAATCGACCTCTAGGTTGACTGTCAACCACTGGGACGTTTGAGATAGGCTGATTCTCTGACAGGATGAGCGCATGGGAAAGGCAGGACAAGCGCTCAAGCAAGTTTTGGAGGAATACGGCATCAGCCAGTACAGCCTCTCAGTTGCGATGGATGTAGAACGCAACAATGTTCATCGCTGGGTCAATGAGAAGCGTGACCCCACGGCTGAGACGGTAGTGGAGATCGTTCGAGCACTGAAAAAGCTCAACCCCGAAGCTTCAAAAGCCTTTGTTCAGATATATCTCGGCGACGAGCAGTAGCAAGTAGGTTGGGTGGAGCGAACGCGCAACCCAACACCCCATGTAGCTTTGGCAACTTCAGTCTAATCCACCGTGGTTGGGTGGAACGTAGTGGAACCCAACACCCTCAACCACAGCGTCTCCTACTCATACCCAATCTTCTCATCAAACTCAATCGCTCCACCCGCACCCCACTCTGCCGGATAACCCCCATCTTTGACATAGCGATGAAAGCTTGAATAGGGCCAGCCTTGTGGCGAATCGACTAGGCCATGTTTGACAGGGTTGTAGTGAATGTAATCGACATGATGGCGGAAGTCGGTTTCGTTTCGGATCTGGTGCTCCCAGAACCGACGCTGCCAGATGGCGTGTTCGCCTTTACTGCGACGAGAAGAGGACGGCTGTTGCCGATATGGGTGAGGGCACTGTCGGCTAAATCGAGCCTTGATCCTTTTCCAGCGAGATGAGAAGTCGGCATCTTCATCGGGCAGTGTCCAAATGCAGTGGAGGTGATCGGGCAAAATGACGATGGCGTCGATGGTGAAGGGGGATTCGGTTTTGACGCTGCGGAAGGCTTGGCGAAGGAGTCCGATAGTTGAGTCGTTGTCGAAGAGGGATTGCCGTTGATGGGTGACGACGGTGAAGAAGTAGGTTGCCCCTGGAATTTTGGCGCGGCGGTAATGCATGGAGATAGTGATGAGTCCATGGGCTTAGGGTAGGCTGCATAGAAGGAAAGATATCGGTGCTGTTGGGTTTCGCTGCGCTGCACCCAATCTACTAGCGCGGCAAGGCTAAAATATTGGGTAAAAGGTCAAGAAGAATGCTGCTATGCCCCACCCTGATAAGTACGTTGTCAATCTCAGCGAAAGTGAGCGAGAGCGCCTCAAAGACATTAGTCGCAACGGGAAAGCCCCTGCGAAGAAAATCCTCCACGCCAGAATCTTGCTTTTGGCTGACCAAACTCATCAAGAGGGCGGTTGGACAGACCAACGCATTGGGGAAGCAATGGGTCTCCATCCCTACAGCGTGGCTCGCATTCGCAAACGGTTTGTCACGCAAGGAGAAGCGCCAGCGCTCAATCGCAAAGTTCGCACCACCCCGCCTGTGGCCCCCAAAGTAGACGGTGAAGTTGAAGCTCAACTGGTTGCCATCTGTTGTTCTACGCCCCCTGAGGGACGTGCTCGTTGGACGTTAAATTTATTAGTCGATGCCTTGAAAGCCCGCAGCATTGTCACCGAAATTAGTCGCGAAACCGTGCGTCAGACGCTTAAAAAAATGAATTACGACCTTGGAAAAAGCAACGATACTGCATCCCAGAGAAAGACACGGCCCGCTTTGTAGCTCAAATGGAAGTCGTGCTGGACCTGTACACAGCGGAGCACTCGCCTGAAGAGCCCCTCATCTGCATGGATGAAGCGGCGATTGAGTTGCATAAGGATGTCTATCCATCTCAACCCATGCAGCCAGGTTCAGATGCCAAAGAGGATTACCACTACGAGCGCGAAGGGGTACGCGCGTTGTTCATGTTCTTTGACCCGATTCGCGGCTGGCGACGGGTGAGTAGCCGAGAGCATCGTACCCGCATCGATTGGGCCGAAGAAGTCAAACAATTGTTAGACGAAGATTATCCTCATGCTCGCAAGGTCAAACTCTTGTGTGACAACCTCAACACCCATCATATTGCCTCACTCTATGAAGCCTTGGATGCGGATGAAGCCCATCGTTTAGCCCGGCGATTAGAGCTGTTCTACACCCCACGCAATGGGAGCTGGCTGAATGTCACCGAAATTGAGTTGAGTGTCTTACAGCAGCAATGTCTTGACCGTCGGATTGGCGATCCCATTACGCTTGAGCAAGCGTTAGCAGCTTGGCAACAGCAGCGTAATTCACAACAAGCAGGCGTTGTTTGGCGCTTTACCACTCAAGATGCCAGAATCAAGCTGCGCCGCCTTTATCCTAACCCAGCAAATTAGCCTTGCCACGCTACTACAACTGCTATCTTGAGAGTGTTGTAGTGGGCTTGAGCCATGCAAGATACTCTCAACATTCCTCTAACACCAGAACTAAGGTCCGCGATTGATCGCCTGACTGAGGCAGAAGGCTTATCACCGGAGGGATTAGTGCAGAAGGCCCTACAAGAGTTTGTCTTTGTGCATCAATTCAGGTCGCTACGAGAGCAGCTTTTGCAAAAGTCTCAGGCTGACTACACTGACGATGACATCTTTGAAATGGTGTCATGATCTTGGTATTGGATACCAACGTTTTGATCTGATACCTTGCTGCCTAGAGATTTTGCGGCTTACGAGGATCGGTTAGCTTTTGATTAAAGATGACTCTCTGTGCCGTTCTATAAATGAATAAATTGGGTGGTTGAATAAATTGGGTGGTGGGCGTTGCTCACCCTACTTTTGCTTAACAGGGCTAGGTTCAGTGCAAGTTCGATAGTTGCTTCTGGGTAAGCTAGACTCTAAACATCGGTCTTGTAGGGGATAAGCTGAATGCCATCAAAAAGTCAGCTTCAAGCAACGCTTAAGGAAAAGTATGGCATTAATAAAAATATTACTCAACGTTTGAGTGCAGCAGACTGTGAAAACTTACTAAATCTTCTCGACACTCAATCCAGCGCGGAGAGGTTGGTTGAAGTATTTGTCGACAAGAACAACGAGCTTTCAAATAATAACCGCTACTTTGGTCAACGCCGAAGTCAGGCAGAGAAGAAGTTTGAGCGATTACAAGCGGAACATCATCAGCTACAAAAGTCCATTGCTGAGCTAGAGGCTAAAAACAACAACTTAGGCGAGCGCAAACAGGGGTTATTCGAAGAACAACAGGCTCTTGAAGCTGAAATCAACAAGCTGACTTCCGAAAACAGAAATTTAAGCGTAAAAGTACAAAGTCTGACAACTCACAATGACGAACTTGTTACAGCTAATGACCAGCTCAAAAAAGATAACAAGGAACTTAAGAACATAGTCGATCAAATTCGCCTACGGCTAGCTCGCGATACAAAACTGCTTTTGCAATACGAAGATAGCGAAATTCGTAAAGCGCTCATCCGCTTATTCCGCTGGACTTTAGGGTAAAGGATAGTAGCTATGGGAAGCAAAAAAAGTCAGAAGCGACTCTTCAGTGGAATGGGTTACCGTGAGGTTCAGCGGTCAAACTCTAACCGTAGAAGTAAATTGCCCAAACAAGATCAAAAATGGCTTAAAGATAATGGCTATAAAAACGTTGGCTGGGATAATGTTATAAAACTCTACCAAAAAATTAATGACTTTTTATCCTCTTCTGATTTAGATGACCCTAGCTTAGAAGATCTATTTTTAAAGGCTGATAAAATTGGCAGTAAGTATCAGACTCAAGAGGAGATAAAAGCTTTTAACCAAGCTCTCAAGCTAGAAGTCGAAGAGATTTCTGATGAAATTGATAAACAATTTCCTGATTCAGAATATGAGCTTTTAGATTACAGTCAGCATTCTGTCGGCAAAACAAGTAAAAAGGCTAATACAAAGCGTAAAAAGTAATATTTTATGAGTTCTTGTCCTATGTCTATGGAAGAAGAAAAAACGCTTCAAGATCTCTTTAAGCTAGCTGATAAAGTTGGCAATAGGCGTTACCACAAACTGACTCGTCAGGATCTTCAAGATTATCGAAAATTTGACTACTGGCGATATGTGAACGGTGATAGCGAATGCGGAACGACAGAGGAAAGTAGGCAATGGGCTAGAGACAACTCAGAGCACTACTGCCCTGTATGTGGAGAACGATTCAGTAGGAATAATGGCAGAAGTATCGATCATAAATTGCCTCGTGCTCAATATCCCTGGCTATCGCTAGATTTCAGAAACTTATGGGTGATTTGCCATCAATGCAATCAAGAAAAAGGAGAGATGCACTGGTATGAATATGAGCACTATATTTTTACTAGATATCCCGAAAGATACGAAGATATTGTATTCGCTAGGCCAAGACAACTCCTCAAACGCTCAAAATCTAAATAGTATTCAAGTTTTCGACGTTTGTGATGGATGGGGTTTATGGGAAGGATTGGGGATGTCGGCGCGAAGGGAAAGAGGCCGCGTTTGAGGATGAGGGGTTAGCGGTGGGTGAATGTATTGGGTGGTGGGCAGTGCCCACTGTCGGCTAAATCGAGCCTTGATCATTTTCCAGCGAGATGAGAAGTCGGCATTTTCATCGGGCAGTGTCCAAATGCAGTGGAGGTGATCGGGCAAAATGACGATGGCCGTCGATGGTGAAGGGGGATTCGGCTTTGACGCTACGGAAGGCTTGGCGAAGGAGTCCGATAGTTGAGTCGTTGTCGAAGAGGGATTGTCGTTGATGGGTGACGACGGTGAAGAAGTAGGTTGCCCCTGAGGTTTTGGCACGGCGATAGCGCATGGAGATTGTGATGAGTCCATGGGCTTAGGGTAGGCTGGATGGAAGGAAAAATATCGGTGATGTTGGGTTTCGCTGCGCTGCACCCAATCTACGAGAGCGATGCGATAGCACTTATAGTGTTCTTAAGAGGAATGAATCATGCTTACACACCAGATGTAGGACTTGACTTTCCCGTACAATACCACCTAACAACGATAGGTGCATGCTCGTTCCATGCAGCATATAATTGAGAGGTACACATCTTTATTAATCAGAAGTGAGACAACGCTATAAAGATGAAAATGAGCATACCAAAAGAAATTCAAGATTGTATACAAACTATATCAAACCAACTTGATGCCGATCTATTACTTTATAGTGCAGACATTGATGAGGAAAATGCAGATATTTTAATAGAAGCCATTCGCAAAAAGGCTCCTAAGAGAGAAAATGTTGTCTTGATCTTAGCGACTTATGGAGGTGATCCGGATGCTGCTTATAGAATTACACGTTGCCTGAAGAGAGCGTATAGCAAATTTACATTGTTTATTTTTGGCTACTGCAAGAGCGCTGGCACTTTGATCGCCATTGGTGCTGATGAAATAGTTATGTCGGATCTTGCTGAACTTGGTCCTTTAGATGTCCAAGTCTTAAAAGAAAATGATTTTAGAAGATCTTCTGGTCTTGACTTACAACAAGCGCTTACTATTTTGGGCCATGAAACATTTAATGCTTTCGAAGTTGGCTTTCTTTCAACTATTTATAAGTCAGGTGGAGTTATTACCTCCAAAATGGCGGCTGATATTGCAAGCAATATGGCAATTGGGTTACTAGCCCCCATTGCTGGTCAAATAGATCCTCTGAGACTGGGCGAACTTTCTAGATCTATGCAAGTCGCTTATGAATATGGGACAAGGCTAAACCCAAATATAAAAAAATCTATTAACAAGCTAGTCGCTGGATATCCATCTCATAGCTTCGTCATTGATAGAGAAGAAGCGCAAGAATTATTTCGGAATGTCCGTAAACCGACAGATGCAGAATCAATCTTGGAATCTGTATTGTATGAGTGTGCGAGATCACCTGCCCCTCAAGATATGATATTCTCCTTGGATGTTTCCCTAACGGAAGAAGATCAAGAATATCAGGAGCACAAGCAAGCTGAAAATCTAGAGGAAGCTAATGAGCATGGAGGACAACATGAATTTAATGGAAAGAGGGAACATATCGATGATGCTACTTCAACAAATGAATCGGTTGGAGAAGATAAAGCCGAGACAACATGAGAAAGCATCTGGGGCTCTTGATGAAGATCAACGGTTAATCAGAATAAATGTCTTCAACCATAAAAACTTTGATTTTGAAGGACAGAAAAGTAACAGTAAGTTATTGACGAGGGAGGAATTTGTTAGGCGACTAAACAATGTTGACCTTGATAAAATCAATTACGAGATATCTTCCCGTAATAACACAAACAAAAGCAAAAATCAGGAAGCAAATGGAGATTAAAGTCGATAGTTCCCTCGTCTATTCTTATGGGCTATTTAGGCTTACTTGATCAACTCGCCTGAGTTTTGTCGATAAAATATTTCTCTAGGCCCTTAGTAGTGCAGAAACCTCAGACGAGTCTCATTTGAGACTAAGATGCGTTCAAAATCGTTCTCTGAAACCTCGAAAATAGGTGGTTGTGGCGCTTGATAACTGACAAAGGGCTAAGATGGCTCTTTTCATGAGATTCCTTTGGTAGCAATACTTTCAGGACTGTTTTGCACCACTAAGCTCTAGGCCTGAGCTCGAGGTATTCTGTATTGGCTAAATCAGGGGGCCAAGGGTCAGTCTGTTTTACCTTTCTTTCTTTTCTTTCGACTAAACCATAGTCGAAAAGGCCGTTTAGGAGATTTTTCGGAATCCTCGACATCCTTGTAAATGAAGGTTTTAGCACAACCATCCTCCACTACTTCCACTAGAACACGCTTCCGTTTAGGAACGCTGGACAACAAATTAGACATTATTCTTCGTCCTCCATAACAGTCGAATCGCCCCGCTTCTAGCTATTATCCAGTCTATCGCCTCATCATGTAGCGACTTATCCTCCATCCTGAGTATATTATCAGAATTATCTGAGTCGATGGCAAGTAATCCTGCAATTGAACCTTCTTGAAAAACTGCTGCCACCAGTACGACTTGTATATTTCTATTTATTAGGATTTTGTTTTCATCGGTCAAATGTCTATAGCTCGACGGCAAGGAAGCTGAATTGGCAAAGTTAATAAATTCTATGCGTTGTTTCTTGTTTTTTAGAAAAGTGTATCCGACTACACCTTCATTCAGACTGAATTTAGCTAAAAGCTCTTTCTCTGGAACATTTTTAGTCCTACAAACCATCTGAAACTTCCAGGCAAAGAAATTCTGTCTCACAGGAATAAAAATGGTGATTCTAATATTTTCACTAAGATGAAACTTCTGTCTAAATCTCTTCTTTAAAGCATTTAGTTCAATCGCAATAGCAGGTATGAGATTCTCCTCGACCACTATGGAAAGTTGACCAGCCTCTCTTTTAGAAGCTAAAGTATAAGACACCCAAGGTATAACGTATGATAATGAAATCACAATTATTGAAATTATAGTCGCCATTCGTTCATTCCTAAAAATTGTCCAGGAGTTGGGAATAGGACTACTTTCTTCCAGGAAAAAGGATTGAGTGTCGCTCAAGCTGATTATAATCAGTGTAGTAATAAAAAATAGAGAAAGTAGTACCTGAATAAAGTGAAATTTACGTAATAAATAATCGAGTTCATATTGGATGGTTTTTCTAATGCACAGCAAGTTGGATTTTGACATGCCTTACTCTTTAACGGCAAATGGAGATCGATAAATTCTATCGATTTCAAATGTTAATCTAGTTAATCTTCTTTCCCAGGTAAGTTTTATTATTTTTATGTCCGCGAAAGCAACCCATTCTTCATTTACCAATGGGATCGGAACATCAACTGGGAAAATTCGATACCCATCTTTTTGAGCCTCATATTGTTTGTTGAAATCTAAGTTTTCCGGATATCCTTGTGCTTTTCTGATTTTCAATATGCTGTTTACTTCGCATGGCATTCCCACTTTTTTACTCCTTAAGAATTGCTTGAAGTAATGAGACTGATAATATTTGATAATTAATATAATAGAAGGCTAGCTGTCGGTTATCTAAACTGCATGCTTTGATCTCCAGACCTCGCATATCAAGGAATTCGACTGACCAGTTTAGTAGTATAGCAGCTTAAACATTTTTTAGGTATTATGTACTCCCCATCTCTCCCGATGCCACCTCAACTCTTCCAAACTTGGCATAAACCTTTCCTCCCTCAGTAACTCAATCGGCTCTCCCTATAAACTCCATCTTTCCTTGACTTTCCACCGCTGCCTCCTCCCTAAAACGCTCCCAGGGAATCACAATGCGGTGATCGGCATCCATTACATCGAGCTTTTTGAGAAACTTGATAGCCCTTTTACTGAATCGAACCTCCATGCTTCACCCAATCCGTTAAATCAATGGTTTCAGAAGCATCGAAATCCTTTGGAGAACCAACCTGAGTCTCTATCTCAGCTTGTTCCTCGTCGCTCACAAAGGGCATCAGGAGCTTACACAGGTGTAACCGTTCTTCCCGCAGAACTTCTCGCAGGCTGTCTTTGATCAATGCCTTCAATGTTTCGGAATTTAGAGCCTCTGTAGATTCCATCTGGATAATCCTGACACTTTGACTTCTATCGTAATCCAGTCACCCAAGGTGGGCACTGACCAGTATCAACACCTTGACCCAATCCCCCACCTCTCCCGATGCCACCTCACCCCTTCCAAACTTGGCATAAACTGTTCCTCCCTCGGTCAGGGCTATTTCATTCTAAAAATGGCCTTGAGGGTATCTAGACCAAACTTGCAGAGTCGTTCAGCCTGAGCCATATTGGCGAACTCGTTGGAGCGATAGAGGTTGAGCGCGAAGTTTCGAGCGACGGCGAAGATTTGCGGCAACTGGTGCATACGAATGCGCGAAGCATCTTCTCCCTGGGTCACATCCCGGATATGATGTACCTTATTTTCAACGCCCCAATAGCCCCGAATGCGCCGAGCCAAGGATTCCGCTGATTCTAAAAACGAGGCGACATAGTAGCGGGTCTCAGTTTCTAAGTGAGGCTGCCCGCCCTTCTTGAAGTGTCGCTCACTCTCCACTCGAATGAGCGTCTTCAGCCCTGGCCAGGGCTTGATGTTATCGAGGGTGGTGCATAGGCTAACGACCCGCTTCTCCAGTCGCCCATGCCCTTTACTGACCTCGGTGTAGCTGTCCTCAGCGATAAAGTTGGCCTGAACGCTTTTGTGCAAGTTACCCTGATTGCCTTTGAGGGCACCCAAGTAATGATTGTCGGTGTCAAGGATGAGCTGACAGTTTTTTTTGGGTGCTAATCGCATCAAAGGCTATCACCACCCCCTTCAGCGCCAGTTGCTTAATGAACTCGGGCAGGGCTTTGATTTCGTTGGTCTTGTGCTCTACCTGATAGGGCTCCAGAATCAACCCCCGCTCCACCAGATAAGCACTGACCAATAGAATGGCGGGATGAGGGGGAGAGTCAGGATTGTCAGTCTCCAGTTGATACGACCCGCGTAAGACTTTGCCATCCACCGCTAAGGTTTCACCGGCTAACGGTTCAATGCCAAAGAACCGAGCCAAGGCCGCCGAATACTGTCCATAGTCTAGCTTTAGCAGCACCCGGCGAATCGTGCTGTAGGAGGGAAGACGGCCCTTGGGCGGGTTGAAGAGGTCAATCAACTCGCTGCGGTAGCTTTTGAGCCAGTCGCCAATGGCCAGAAATCCACGATTACCGGCCGTCACCGCCAGGGTGAAGAGCGCCAGGCATAAGGCCATCTGATGTCGTTTGCCAGAGGCCTGACGGACATCTGGCAGGGCAACGAAGGCTTCGAGGATCTCGATGCGCTCTACAGCAGGCTCATGCCTCGAGTCGAGGGTAGTAGGGGTAGGGGGCAGACGCATAGACGCTAGGACCATTGGGATTAGCCTGAAACTCTAGCATCTTTAGGTCCCCTTGAGAATGAAATGGCCCTGTCCCTCGGTAACTCAATCCGCTCTCCCCTAAACGCCATCATGCCTCGGCTTTCCACTGCTGCTTCTTCCATAAACCTATCCCAGGGAATCAAAATACGGTAGCTGTCATCTAGCCCAAACCAGCCGTGGTCGAAGGCCCAGTGGTGATTTTTGCAGAGGGCGAGGCCGTTGACGAAGCGATCGTCGCGAAACTCTGAGAATGGCATGATGTGCGCCCCGTCTACAATGGTTACCCCATCCCAACTCACCACCCGCACCTTACAGAACGCGCAGCGCTGGTCATACAGCTTCACCACATTGCGCCGAAAGGCGGCATTGCGGACAAAAATGCGGTCTTCATCCTTCAGGTCTTCTACATTGTAGATAGCCCCGCCGGAGTCAAACAGGGATTGCTGTATGAAGTCAAACTCGTCGTACTTAAACGACTCGGCGATCTCACTTTCCTTTTCAGGGAACCAGGCCTGAATCAGGATAGTAGTCAGTTCCTGGCGACTTTGGGAGGCTTGCAGCAATACAAACAGCTCTGGGTCCACATAGGCATACTTCACTGCCGATCGCAGCGCTGATAGGCTTCTTAGCTTGACCCTGGCCTGAATCGTCGCCTCAAATCCTGGATTTGGCATCAGATACCAGAACTTGTCGCCCGTCAGATGGAAGAAGGGCAGCGCAATATTGGAGTGATGATCGCTGGAGACAAAGCGATGCCAGAACTTGAGGAAGTTGGCCGTTAGCTCTGGAGATAGATAAATCTCATTGCGATGAATCTTGCCCTTCTCTAGCAAGTCGATAATCGTTAGCAGCAAAATTGGCTTGTGGGGGGCAACCCCCCGCGCCCGATCTACCCGTAGATTTGCAAACTTCTTGGCATAGTATTGCAAATCCCGTTTCATTACGCAGATCCCAGTACTGTTGGTCAGGCCTCTGTCAGCCTTTCCATATACATAGCGTATGCTTCTCTAAAGTAACCAGGTGGATCTTGAAATTCATCTGTTTGTAAAATCTTCTTGATATCTTCTAGCTGTCCTGGAAACCAGCGTCTGACTAAGATAGTCAACAGACTTTCTCGTGTCGAGGGGATTTGTAAAAAATCAAACAAATCCTCATCTAAGTAGGCATGGCTAATAGCCTTTTTTACCTCAGAGAAGGTCTTCAGCTTAATCTTGGCCGAGAGCACCTTCTCAAAGCCAGGATTTGCATACAGGTGCCAGAATTTCCCACTCTTCATGTGAAAAAATGGGCGAGAAATATCGGGGTAGTGACGAGCCGATCCGAGATAGCTCCAGTTCTTAAGGAATGTTTGGTTCAGTTGTTGCGATAGTTCAATCTGATTCTGTCGGATCAGGCTGCGTTGAAACGATTCGATTACCGACAGCAGCAAGATCGGCTTGTGCGGCGCCACTCCATGGGCTCGATCTACCCGCAACCGCTGAAACTTCCTGGCGTAGTATTGAAGGGCTTCTAATCGATCAGTAGACAAAAGACGCTTTGTGAGTACATAACCACGCCATCAGCATACGTCTGAAACGGCCCGGTTGATCCGTCGCCTGCCTGCAGTACCTTCACCAACTTTGCCTTATCTTTAATTCTGGTATCAGCCATTGTGCTTAAGGGTAGAGAGTGGTGGGTTGGTGGGTTAGGGGGTGGAATTCAGCACGGTCTCAACGGTAGTGTAGAGAGATTGTACTTGGGCGATCGCACCCTTGCGATCAATTGGTTCATCCAGAGTGTCCACTAGACCGTATCGAAATTGAACTGCGAATGCGGTAAATTCCAGCAATGATCTAAACTCCGCTATTACGCTACAGTCTAGATTCTCCAAACGCTGCATTAATGCTCTCAAATCATGGGTATAAGGATATACATCTCCTAACCCTGCTAGCCACGCCTTTAGGGACTTCTCTGCCGCCTGCTGTACATGGAAGCCAAATATTTCATCTGCAAACTGCTCAAAATCTAACATTCCGGTGAGCGCTTGCAGGTCCCGATGGGCTGCTAGCAAGAGTTTCCTAGCTTGCTTGAGATCGCTCATAGAGCACCTTACCTTCCTCTAGCGCCCTTGAGATCAGATGATTTCGACTATGTCGCCACTCAGCAATCTCATCAGCGCTGTACATGAGCACATCCGCAGGGATGCCAAACCTTCCCAAGGCATCCCAAACTTTAGCAGCTTCCTTACGGCGGCTGCGATGACGCCCAAATGCCTCGGCCTCAATCACCAAAAGATCAATATCTGAATCTGGCCTCGCCACTCCCCTAGCCCGAGAGCCAAACATCACAATCTGCTCCGGGGCCACAGCCTGGACAATGGCCTGGGTCATCTGTTGCAGTAGCTCCGGTGTCAGCGTAGGACTCGACATCATCTCACCCCCTGGGGTTAATCTATCAGGCGCTGCCACCTGTTGGGGGCCGTAACCCCTGAGCCACAGTGACTCGCCCTGACGGCACAGAGGTGAACAACATGGTGTGGGCCAATGATGAGCATCAGGCCGAGGTAAACCCGGCTATCGATGAGTTCTGCCAACGGTTTCCAGATGCTCAACTGCGAGAGGCACCGCTGACTCGCTTAGCCGAGCGCATGTTTGATGAGGCAGAATTATCAGAAGAGGTAAATCACCCTATCCCGACTAGACGCCGTCGGGTCCGAGGAAGCTAAATGACAACCAACACCCCTACGAGAAAGAGAAATTTCTCCAGTTTTTCTAAAAAAGAGGCCTTCAAACAGCTCGGCCTTACAGACTTGTTGCCCTGGACGATTGAGGCAGCCCCCATCCCCCCCAGCTCCTTTTTTCAAGAGCATTTTAAGCGCCTGCAGCAACACTTTGACCTGGAGAGCACAGAAGAGTCTAAAAAGCTGTTGATTGATGCCATCGCCAGCGAAGCCCTGGAAGGGATTGAGCGCGTCAAACTCTGGAAATCGGCTCCCCTAGAAGGGGAAATGACCTGTGGCATTGCCGATTACTTAGGTGCAGAACGGAAGCGGTATTTAGAAGCGCCTTTTCTCTGCATTATCGAAGCCAAAAAGGATGACTTTGAGCAGGGGATGGCTCAATGCCTGGTCGAAATGCAAGCCTGCCAGTGGGAAAATCAATGCCTGGGGCTGATGCCCGAGATTTACGGCATTGTCACCAACGGCAGCGGTTGGATGTTTTATCGGCTGGTGCCATCAGGGGAGGTCTATGAGACACTACTGTATTCCATCCATGATTTAGCCACCTTAATTGGCGCTCTCCATGAAGTCTTTCGCCAGTGCGAACGCAACCTGGACTACCCCTCAAAAGTGTCGGCTTAGGAGAAAGAGCCCAATGGTGCTAACCGTTAGCCGAGAGTACATTCAACTGCCGCCGGGTAGTGAAGTCACGCTTCACTATCAAACCTGGGCCGACTACGAAGCGCTGCTGGCCAGCCGCCGCGAGAATGCAGCCATCAAAATTCGCTTCAACGGTCACACTCAACAGATAACGCTCATGGCCCCCATGGCCGGTCACGGCAATCGAATTGATACGTTAGTGGATCTGGTGAAAGCCCTACTGCGCCATCAAGGCCGTGATTGGCATAGCTACGACCCGGTTACCTTAAAGAAGCTTCAAGAGGCAGGAGCTGAACCAGATGCCTGTTTTTATATTGAAAATTGGCAAGCAGTCTTGGGTAAGGATCGCATTGACCTGGCGACAGACCCCCCACCCGACCTGGCGATTGAGATGGATATGACCTCGTTGACGGACTTGGAGGTCTACCAAACCCTCGGTGTTCCTGAGGTCTGGATTTACCGGCAGGGACAGTTGAGCCTTCATGGGCTGACCGCTGACGGCTATGAAGACCGTGCTAATAGTCCGACGTTTCCGTCAGTGGATGTGAAGAATCTGCTGCCAGAGTACGTCGAGAGAGCCTGGGCAGCTGGTTCCAGCGTTGCCATGCGAGAGTTTGAACAGGTTCTCATATCCTTCTAGTAGACCGTTGGCGCCGGATGCCACCCAACTCGATAAAACGTCCTCGCAGGTCTTGGGTGGTCTGGGAAGAAGGCGGTCAATATCCCGATCTAATTATTGAGCTGCTCTCGCCTGCAACAGCCCAGGTTGACCATACCCTCAAAAAGACCCTGTATGCTGAAGCTGAAGCTACCCAAGCTCGCTTACAAGCCCAGCAAGCAGAAGACCGGGCCGCCCATTTGGCGAAACAGCTAAAAGCATTAGGCATTGATCTTGAAGAGTAGACATAGACCCGGCGTGATCTGGTTGCGGCTCTCATCCGACTGAAGTCAGGCGATGGGTATAGAGGGCGAGCCCCTGTAGGGTAAAACCATCTCGAATCTGCCCCTGGCTGATGCGCTGCCAGACTTCCTCGGGGGAGGCCAGAAACACCTGCTGAATCGCCTCGTCCCGCTGACGGCAGGCAGGATCGTAGTCGGTCACCGGCACATGATAGAAATGCACCTGGCTATCGGTGAGGCCGGTGTCGGTATAGGTGTGGCCCAGGCAGGTGGCTGCGCTGCCCAGGTAGCCGGTTTCCTCCGCCAGTTCCTTCAGGGCATTGTCTTGCCCCGAGACCTCGGCTTCGGCAAAGCCTCGCGGCAGGGCCACTTCATCGGTGCCGGTGGCATGGCGCTCCTGTTCGATCAGCACCAGATCCCCCAGGTTTCCCAGGGTGTCATCGGCGATGGTGGCGACGATAACCACATTGACGCCGCCGTGTAATTGCCCCAGGGGAATCACCCGCAGATAGGGAGTATAGGTGAAACCCTGGCCGCGACCATTCTCCACCAGGTCCACTACAAAATAAACATAGGGGGTCTTGGCGGTCACCCCCAAAGCCACCCCCGTCTCCGCCATGTAGGTCGCTAAGATCTGAGGATCTTGGATGATGGGTCGCTGCTGCCGCGGCTGAAACAGCTGGGGATGGTCTGCCATTAGCTGGCAGTAACTGGCCAGGGCCTGGCGTTGATAGTCCGAGAGGGGGGCCATTAATCGATTCCTTGGTCGGCCATCTGCATAGACACCTCCGGTAAGTCTTCGCCGCTGATGGAGGCGATTTTGCCCAGCAGTTCCAGGATATCGTCCTGATAGAGTTCGGCATTGCTCTGCATCAGCTCGATGCTGTAGCTGCGATCGCAATCCAGTTGCCGCCGACCGATGTCATAGACATTCACCATCAACTTAGCCGCATAGCCCTTCACCTTCTGAGGCAGGTAGCCGACGGCCCGATCCACGGTAAAGTTGGCCACCACATTGCCCAGGGGCGGCAACAGCCCCGAGCCCACCACGATCAACTTGCCGGCTAGACTCACCGCCAGGGACACATAGTTGCAATAGCGAGCCTCGGTATGGGGCCGTTGATACTTCAGATTGAACCAGTCGGACAGGGCCCGTTGGAAGGTATCAAACTCCGTCTGGAAGCCGTCGATTAGGGATAGGCACTGCAGCGGATTCTTCAAGATGTTGGCCTGGGCATCTTTGAAGGCATACCACTCCGGCAACTGCCGGATCTCGGCCACATCGGCCATGGTCAACTCAGACAACAGCGGTAGATTCATGCCCTGCTGCACCCGGGCCATGAAAGTCCGCCGCAGGGAGGTGATCAGGTCCGGATCCGAGAGAATATCTTGAATGCTCTCGTGCTTAAAGACATTCACCCCGGTTTGGTCTTGCAAAGCGATGCGGCTGGGCAATCCTGCCGGAGTGAAGGTGTAGCGCTTCAGGCGATCGGGCAGGTTGGTGTTGTAGACCAGATCGACGCATTTCTTCAATTCCAGGACAAAAGGGTTCTCGGAGCCGGGTTTCCGGAATTGCCCCAGGGCGACACTGCCGCCAGGCTCAATGAACTGCTCCGCATAGACTTGGTTGCGACTGAGGAGCTTGTTGGCAGAGCTGAGTTCCATGGCCTGTTGGAAAGCATACTGGGCCAATTGCTTCAACCCCTGTTGGAGGGCCCGCAGGGTGTCGGGATTCGAGGAGGCATCGGCATCGCCGAAGAGTTCCTTAGCCATGGCAACACATTCCGACTCACCGAAGCTGGCAAACCGCATCAGGTTGTCGCTGAAAGCCCGACTCATGGCCCGGGCCGCCTGCTCATTGGCGTCATCCTCGGTGGCCAGGCGCACGCAGTAGATATCATCCAGCTCCTGAATCAGGCTCTTGAGGGCGCGGTCCCCCTCTTGCATCAGGTCAAACTCCAGCTGGTCCGTCAGGGAGGATTCCCGAAACAAAAAGGGCACTACCGCCCGCTGCCGCAACAACTTCGATTTGCCTTCAGTCATCGATAAGACCACGACACTCACGCCCCCTGCCGCACACCCATCTGCACCTGCCAGAGACTGGCATAGAGACCCCGGCACTGCAGCAACTCCTCATGGCTGCCCCATTCCACCAATTGCCCCTGCTCCATCACATAGATGCGATCGGCATTGCGAATGGTCGACAGCCGGTGAGCGATGGCAATGGTAGTCCGCTCTCGGGTGATCTTCTCCAGGGAGCGCTGGATGGCGGATTCGGTCTCGTTGTCCACTGCCGAGGTAGCCTCATCCAGAATCAAAATCGGCGGATTTTTCAAGATAGCTCGGGCAATGGACAGGCGCTGCCGCTGTCCTCCGGAGAGCTTCTGGCCCCGTTCTCCCACGATGGTGTCATAGCCTTGGGGCAGCTGTGCGATAAACTCATGGGCCTCGGCAATCTCAGCTGCCTCCATGATCGCCTCGCGGCTAGCCCCAAAACTACCATAGGCAATGTTCTCAGCTACGGTGCCGTGAAACAGAAACACATCCTGGCTGACTAAGCCAATGGCCCGCCGCAAATCCCGAGGATCCAAATCCCGCAGATCGATGCCATCCAGGGTAATGCGGCCCTGATTCACCTCATAGAAGCGCAGCAACAACTTCACCAGAGTGCTCTTGCCGGAGCCGGTAGAGCCGACGATGGCGATGGTTTGCCCCGCCGGCACCTTCAACGTAAAGTGCTGCACCACCGGCGTGCGGTCGGCATAGGCAAAGGTAATGTCTTCGAAGCGAATCTCGCCCCGCACCTGGCTCACGGGCAGTCGCTGCTGGCCTGGGGGGAGGGTGATCGGGGTCTGCAACAGGTCCATTACCCGGTTGGTCGAGGCCATGGCCCGTTGATACAGGTCTAGGGTTTCCCCCAATCGGGTCAAGGGCCAGAGCAGTCGCTGGGTCAGAAACACCAGCACGCTGTAGGTACCCACGGCCAGGTCCCCGGCTACCGTGGCCAATCCTCCATAGATCAATGTGGCCGTGAAGCCCAGCAGAATCAAAATTCGAATCAACGGAATAAAGGCGGCACTGAGGGTGATGGCTCGCCGGTTGCTTTGGCGGTAGGCCTCGCTCTCTTGGCGAATCCGCTCGATTTCATAGGGTTCGGCGGTGAAACTTTTGATCGTCAGCATGCCGGCCAGATTGTTAGACAGGCGGCTGTTGAGCAGACTCACCCGCTCCCGCACCTCGGCATAGCGGGGAGCCAACAACCGCTGAAAGGCAATGGCGCCCCAGATGATGAACGGCATGGGCAGCATGGCCATCCAGGCCAAACCAGGGGCCAGCACAAAGAAGGCGCCGCCGATCAAGATCACCGTCGTGATCACCTGAATCACCTCATTGGCGCCCCCATCCAGAAAGCGTTCCAGCTGATTAATGTCGTCATTGAGGATGGCCATGAGGCGACCACTGCTGCGGTCTTCGAAGTAAGCCAGATCTAGATCTTGCAGATGGCTGTAGGCATCCACCCGTAGATCCCGCTGTATGGTTTGGGCCAGGTTGCGCCAGAGCCAATCATAGGCATATTCGAAGGCAGACTCCAGGCTCCAAATCAACAGGGTGAGGATGGAGAGGACGATAAACTGGCTGCGAATGCCCTCAATGCCCCAGGTGGCGATCCAGGACTCTTGCTGCTTGACCACTACGTCGACGGCCAGGCCAATCAGGGCCGGAGGGGCCAGGTCAAATAGCTTATTCAGGACCGAACAGAGGCTGGCCAGCCAAATGCGTTGACGGTAGGCGCGACCGTAGATCAGCAATCGTTGTAGGGGATGAACCTGAGCAGACGTCATAGGAAAAACCCTGAGAAATGCAGTAATCGAGAAAGTGGATGTTGCCGGAGTCACAGCAACAGTGATTCAGCATCGCACAATAGGGAAAGACGTCGAGGTTCTCGACCCATTGTCATTGCCGTCATTGCCAAAAAAATCCATGGCTTGGAAAAGGGTTCGTCAATTACACAGCACACTGGCTCCCATTGTCCTACTGCCTCTGCTGGTTACGGTCGCCACTGGAGTGGCCTATCGCCTAAGCAAGAGTTGGTTTGGCCTTAGCCGTGATCAGGTCCACTTCCTCATGGTGATTCACGAGGGGGAATACCTGGGGGATATTGGAGAACCGATTTATGTGCTCTTGAATGGCCTAGGCCTGCTGTGGATGCTGGTTACCGGGGCAACCATGTGGTTTCAGAGTCTGCGCCGTTCCCCTTGGTTTCGTCGCCTAATCACCCGATCGTCGGTATCGCCGGATGGCTAAGAGAAAGACTGCAGAAGGCAGAAGGGACATGCCTCGGTGAATGCTGCTGTCAGGGTTAAGGCACCTGAGGGGGCGATGGGTGAGCGCCTAATCCTAGGGTAAGGGCCAGCCGGACACCAGCCAGGACACCAGCCAGGACATAGGAGCGGGCGTCATCTCGCCGCGGAAGTCCAAAAGCTGCACCAGCAGTAGATAGCCGATGGCTAGCAGCAGAGAAATTACGCCGGTAATGATGGCGACAAGTTTGGAGCGGTTCATGGAAACTGGGAGAATCGGTATTCTTAAGATGCCATAAACCCTAGCCTGACACCTATGAATGCTGCCTCGTTTTCATCAAGCCCTGCCGATGCGCCCGCCCGCCCGGTGGTGGTGCAAACCCATGAGTTGAGTAAGGTCTATCGAGCTGGATTCTGGTTAAATCAAGCCATCACCTCCTTGCGCCGCTGCTCTCTGACGGTGTATCAGGGGGAGACCTTCGGGCTATTGGGGCCTAACGGGGCGGGTAAGACGACGTTGCTGAAGATCTTACTGGGGATGGTCCGGCCCACGTCGGGGCGAGTGCTGCTGTTGGATCATTCGGTGGATGACCGCCGCACCAAGCAACGCATTGGCTATTTGCCGGAAAATCCTTATTTCTATGACTTTCTGACCGGCTGGGAATTTTTGCAGTACACGGCGGGGGTATTCGGCCTATCGTCGTCGCTGCAGCGGCAGCGAATTCCGGCCCTGTTGGACTTGGTGGGGTTGGCCCGCAGCACGGTTAAGAAGAAGCCACTGCGGCAATATTCCAAGGGGATGTTGCAGCGCATCGGCATTGCCCAAGCCCTGATTAATGATCCTGAGGTGGTGTTTTTGGATGAACCGATGTCGGGGCTAGACCCCATGGGCCGCTACCAGGTGCGGGAGATTATCTTGTCGCTGCAGGATCAGGGTAAGACGATTTTCTTCAATAGCCATATCCTCTCGGATGTGGAGATGATTTGCGATCGCATCGCCATCCTGGACGGGGGAGAACTGGTCTGTGTCGGCGGTGTCAATGAACTGTTGGGCATTGCCAACCAATACTTCGTCAAGGGCCGCGGCGGCACCCTAGATGTCCTAGAACAATGGCTAGAGGACCTAGACTTCCAAGGAGGTTACTGGCGCGGCTATCTCAAGGGAGAGCCCTACGACTTTATGGCCAGCCTGCAGCTGATGAACGGCAAGATCGCCACCCTGCAACTGGCCCGCCCTTCCTTGGAAGAATTTTTTGTACAGCGCATCCGCCAACGTCGGAATCAGCAGGGCGATCACAGATGAGTGAGTGCTGTGATAACCTTACCGCCCATCTTTCCGTAGCAGCACACCATTAGCGACCTGATGCCCGGGGTTTCACACCATCAAACGTTTCCAACATCCTCTCAACCTATCTGCTGTGCCTACCGACGAAACTGAAGGGTGCTTGAGCAGTTTTGCCAGCACCCCAGCAAGGTAAACGTCAGACTGTCTGTCGCTTCAGCGCTACAGCTGCCAACCCACCTAGGGTTAACAATCCCAGCCCCGTAGCAGGTTCGGGGACATCGGGTGGATCATCCGTGACAGATCGGGTCTCGATGAAAACGCCGGAGTCCAGAATCGAATCGCTAGCGTCGGCGATGGCCAACTTCAGCGTATGGGTGCCGGCAGAGAGTCCCAACGCCTGAGCCGTAAAGGTATTGGTAAAGCCGTCATATTCTAGATCGACGGTGGCCGGGTTGATGTTCTGGTTGAACTGACCGCTGTTGGTGGTGCTGTTGACATTATTAATGGCGACCGGTGTAGAGGTGCCCGGAATTAGGGCAATGTTGACGCCATCCAGGAAGAAGCCGAAGACGTCATTGAATTCGCTGCCCTCAAAGTCAATATATTCTTCTGACCCAAAGACATAGTTGAAGAAGAGGTCACCGCCCTCCGATTCGAAGTCAAACTGCAGCACGGTGGCATCTTCAGTGACCGCAACCGGCAGCAGGGTATCTAAGTCAGGATCTCCGGCCAGCCCGTTGTCGGTGGAAGCGCCAGAAGCTACTTCATCAGAAGAATTTCCACTCCCAGCCACTTCCGGGGTGCTGCCGTTGCCATTGGGGCCTACCGCATCCGCCGCCAGGCCGTTGGTCAGAATAATGCCGGTATCGAAGCCTAAGCCGGAGGAGTTGCCGCCGGTAAATAACCCGGAAGCACCACTGGCGCCGGTGTAGGTGATATTAGTCACTGAAATGCCAGGGCCCAGAATCTCATTGATCAGGGCATTTGGATCATCGGTGGGGGTAATGCTGATGGCCTGGGCAGAGGGTGCGATCGCACCTGCGCCGAGAAAACTGGCTGCACCAGCGACGAATAGTGATGGGATAACCCTAGCTCGCATAAACCGTGAGGCTCCTAGTATTGCTATGAACACAACTTAGCCAGGGCCCGTATGGATTAGGTGAAGTTCCTGAGAAATCTTTATGAAGCTCCCGGTTGGAAGATGAAGCTAACATGAATACTCGCTGGCCGACATATACAACTATCACCACTCAGCCCTAGGGAGGCACCAGTCTAGCTAGCTTTCTGCCTAGGCCGATAATGAAGCTGCTGCCCGTTGGCTGTCTGGCAACTGCGGTAGCACTCTGGGCAAATTTACGATACTGCTGACGCTATATTTTTAAGGCTGCTTAACATCCCATAGAACGTAGGGATGACTTTATGGCTAGCCTGCAGCTGATGAACGGCAAGATCATCACCCTGCAACTGGCCTGCCCTTCCTTGGAAGAATTTTTTGTGCAGCGCATCCGCCAACGTCGGAATCAGCAGGGTGCTCGTTAATAGCTCACAGCTAATCGTTGCCGCCTGGGATTAAGGCGATAGCTCACACAATACCTGCTCCCTGGGATGGAGTGCGGGCCGAGCCAAGTAATCCTGCAGCCACTCACAGCCTCGGTCCAACACCTCAGCCAATGACAGGTGTTCGACTGGGAGCATTCGAACGGTGCCAGTTTGGCTGACAGCGATGATGCGATTGCCCTCAGCATCGAAACTGACAATTGCTCCGGTTCCCTGGTCATCACGAAATTCGGCGAGCTGTTGTCCTAAGCGATTCCAAAGCCTGATAGTACCATCTCCCGCGGCGGTTACTACATATCGATCGTCTGGACTAAAATTAACGCTGGTGACCCCTTCTTTATGGCCACGCAACTCCGTTAACAGGGTTCCCGTCGAGCCCCACAAACGAGTTGTACCATCATCACTAGCCGTTGCAATTGCCTTACCATCATGGCTAAACTTTATAGCCCAAATAGCATCTTGATGCCCCTGGACGTTAGCAATTAAGGTTCCCGATTTAGTCCACAGGCGCATAACCCCATCATTTCCTCCCGTCACCATTGTCTCCCCATCAGGACTAATATCACTGTCCCAGATGACGTCCTCATGTCCCTTGAGCTCAACGGTCAGATGGCTAGACAAGTCCCACAGTCTAGCCACTGGGTCAAAAGCTGTGACCAACAGAGCTTGACCATTGGGATGAAATACCGCACTACTGACCAACCTAGAGGAATCGCGTAGCATCGCAATTTCTTTGCCCTCGCGGTTCCATAGCCGCACTGTGGCATCATCCAATGAGCCATCGTCACTAACATCCATACTCCAAACCGTACTGGTATGGGCATTAACTTTATTTCTTTCCTGAATGTTGTCAAGAATCGTCTTCAGGACTACCAGAGGCTGCGTTGTGGGATAGTCTTCTAAGGGACGATTATCATCCACTAGGGCCTTTAATTCTAGTCCATTCTCCATGGCACTGAGTAACGCATCTAGGGGAGCCGTTTCAAATTTACTCAGGGCATAATTGCTTTCTCGTTCTAGATAAGTGGCTACCTTGGCCTCTTCGAGTTTTAGGTTGGCTTTCTGTAGCTTACGAGACGCTTGAATCGTCAGGATGCTAACGGCTGTAGCTACACAGAGCGTGACTCCTAGCACAATGGAACCGAAGCGAACCATGTGCTTAGCTCGTTCTCCAGCTGCGACTAACCTACCGTTTGCAGCTTCTACTTCGGCACTCTTGGTGATATAGGTTTGGTGCTGTTGGGTGGGCAGCGGAGTATGGTCTTCCTGCCAGGCTTCTGTTAACCAACGTTCTGCTTCTGCTAAATCGCCCCCTCGCAATAGATAATCATCCTGACGGTGCTTCTTCTCCCACTCCAGAGCACGAACCAATAATCGAGTATGAGCTTTGATATGGACTAAATCAGTGTTGAGGGTATTGACCAATGACTGAAAGGCTAACTTGAAGTCATGCTCCTCCTGGAAGAACAGCCAGTTGGTCCTGCTGATAGCTGGATGGACCGAAGCCATATCAAACCCTTCCTGGCGCACAATTGGCACCAGTCGCTTATTGTGCTCAATGGCATGATCAATCTCTTGCCGACATACTGTTGAGGCAATGGAATGAGGGCTGATGATAAAAATAAAGGTATCTGCAGCTTCAATTCCCGCCTGAATCTCAGCCCACCAATCAGCCGTGAGAGGAATATCTTCCCAGTCTACCCACGCATCATATTTGCTCTCGACTAGGGCTCGATTGAGAATCTGGACAAATTCCTTATCTTTGCGAGAATAGGAAATAAAAACATCAGTCATCGCTACGCATTGCCAGAGCGACTAGGACACCATTGGTTATGCAATGACGCCATTCTTTTCTTAGGAGCATATTCGCCAAACCCTAGTGAGATCTCTTGAACTCGACAGTTGTCCTAAAGATTAGCGATACACTGTAGTACGATGAATTCCAGTAATCGGGGCCTGGTTGGCAGTAGACGCTGAATAGATATACATTAGCTAGGTGCAAGAATCCGGTAAGAAATGGCTGATATTTAACTCGGAACTTGTCTGAGTCCAAATCAAAACTATGACTTACAAGTGTCAGCCTGTGCCCCTCTTAGTAAGGCGGATTAGGGCTCTTCGCGCAGTGCTTTACCCAATTGAAACTTGCCACGGGAAGCCCAGCGGTCCCAAACGATGGTTTTCAGAGACGGAGCTTTTCCTATGGCGGCGTGGAGCCTATCATCGCTGCTGTAGAGGCTTCTTTTCTGCCGTGAAGGCTTCCTTCGCCAGCTTAGGGGCTTTGTTTTCTGCGGTGGAGCTTTCCTTCGCCACCGTGGAGGCTTCGTTTCCTACTGTGAAAGCGTCTTTCGCCAGCTTGGAAGCTTTGTTTGTCACCCTGGAGGCTTCCTTCGCCGTCGTGGCAGCTTTATTTGCGATCGCAAAACTTTCCTTCACTACCGTGAAAGGTTCCTTCGCCGCCTCGGAGGCTTTGTTTGCGATCGCAGAAGCGTCTTTCACCGCCGTGAACCAATAGTCCATCAATGCGGACCTTCAGTGTCATAGACAAAATACTTGGTCAGGCAGCGCCAATGACCCCTCCGTCGACCGTGAGGCTTAGGATGGCGGGATGAACTAAGGGTCTGGCGCTGCTGAGAAAGGGTTGCGCTCCTGTTTTGAGGGCAATCCTGCGGTGAAGCTTTGCTCTGGCGGGGTTGACTAAAGGAATCGCTCTGAATAATGACGATGCATTGACAGACTCTCAGGCAGAGTGCTCTGTGTCCCTGGCGAGGCTTACTCCCTGGATTCCCGCTACGCCCTCCGGGCACGCTCCGCGAGGCGCGGGAATGACGACCATGTAGTTTTCTCAGACAGCCAATTCACCACGAAAACAAGTCTTATCATTCTTCAGGTATCTTCCCGAAAAGGATGGAAAACCCTGTGTAGAGTTGGGAGAGTGGTCTGTCCGTCCCAGCTTTCCTGACGATGCGTTTCAATCCCTGCCGAGTCCTCCTCACCAGCGTTGTCACCGCCTGGCTGGTGGCAGGGGCCAGCCTGTGCCCAGCCTCTGGTCAACCAGCACCGTCTACCCCTGAACCCTCCTCACCCACCCCCAGCCCCACCGCCAGCCCAGTGCCTACTCCTGAGGAACGCATCGAGCAGCTCTGGCAGGAGCATCAGGTGTCTCTAATCCTGGCTGCCATAGTGGTCGGCGGTTATCTGGGAGTTCTGTGGATAAAGCCCCTGTGGCTGCTAAAACTGCCCTCCACCGATATCACCGTGCCCTGGAGCGACTGGAAGCTGCCCCTGGGAATGGTGCGATCGCTTAAATATCGCGACCGGGTGCTGGATGTCTGGGTAGAACAACACTGGCAAACCGCGAAGGGGGAGTTTTTTAAGCTCTCGACCGTAGACAATCGAGCTATTCACATTCCCTTACCGGTGACCTTAGATAAAGTCAAGATTAGTGACCTAACCGGGCCGCATCTTGCTCCCACCTTTCAGCGGAAAACAGCAGTGTTGCTAATTTGCGGTGAAGGAGGCATCGGCAAAACCAGCTTGGCCTGTCAGATTGCCCAATGGGGCTTGGATAAACAACTTAGCCCTCACCGCATGATACCTGTGCTGATTGAAACCGAATTAGACGGTGAGGTGACCTTGTTGGCGGCTATTCGAGGTCAACTGAATGCCCTGACCAACCAGCCGGACCCGATTGCCCCAGACTTGCTGGAGAAGCTATTGCAGCGCCAGCGCCTGCTGGTGATTGTGGATCATCTCTCGGAAATGGGAGAGGCCACCCGCGACCAGATCAAGCCCCAACTGGCTGACTTTCCAGCCAAAGCCCTGGTCGTCACCTCGCGGCTGGAAGAGTCCCTGGGGGGTATCCGCAAGACCGTAGTCAGACCGATGCAAGTAGAGGCGAATCGGCTGTGGCCATTTATGTCGGCCTACTTGGAAGCCAAGGGCAAGCAAGATTTGTTTGAGGATGACCAATATTCTGATGGCTGCGATCGCCTCCGCCGCATGGCCAGGGAACGCAGCATCACGGTGTTGCTGGCGCGACTGTACATCGACCATATGATCCAAGAGCGGCAGGGAGCCGGAGGCATTTTGCCTGATTCGGTACCCAAGCTGATGCTGAGTTACCTAAATCAGCTCAATTTCAATCTGGCTGAAAATAGCCGGGATAATTTGGCAGTGCAGCGGGATGCCAAACTTATTGCTTGGGAATGCCTGCAGCAAACCTATCGACCGGTTTGGATTAAGAAAGTCGACGCCATCGCAGCGCTGGCCCGAGTCGAAGACAGCGCCTCTGCCCAAGACCGACTCGAGTATTTGGAGAAACGCCTCCAATTTCTACAGACGCCTGAACCCGGTGACAGCACCCGCATTATCCTGGACCCGCTAGCAGAGTACTTGGCAGCCGCCTATTGGGTAGAGCAGACCTGTCAGCAGCCCAATCCCAAAGCCGCATGGCAACGCTTCTTCGCCGACGTCGACCAAACCCTGGAAAAAACCAATGAGACCCCAGAGATCATTCGTGGGTTTCTGCTAGCGGTGCGGGATTGCTGTATCGACAATGCCAATGATGACCGCATTCCTAAGGAACTGCCGGATCAACTAGCGCGTAAAGTCGATCTTGATCCTGAGGAGCTGCGACGACAGCAAGAAACCCGCCGCATTCGCCGGTTAATTTCAGAACTGTCCGCTCCAGAACTCAAATACCGCCTTAGCGCAGCAGAAGATCTAGGGAATCGAGGAGCTGCAGCCAGAGTTGCCGAACCTAACT
The DNA here is from genome assembly GCF_002075285.3 of Halomicronema hongdechloris C2206. Taxonomy (GTDB): domain Bacteria; phylum Cyanobacteriota; class Cyanobacteriia; order Phormidesmidales; family Phormidesmidaceae; genus Halomicronema_B; species Halomicronema_B hongdechloris. The sequence continues at coordinate 454,368 of NZ_CP021983.2, forward strand.
TAGTGGGTATGTTGGAGAATCCCAACCAAACTCTGGAAGCTAGGCAGGCCGCAGCTCAGGCGTTAGGAAAACTAGGTATTGCTGCAGCACCGCTGCTGACGTTGCTGAAGAACTCGAGTGAAGCAGCTATCCTCCGGCGCAGTGTGGCCGAAGCCCTGGGTCAAATGAAAACCGGCCAGGCTGAATTGCTGAGCATCTTAGAGGATGGCGGACAGCCCCTAATCCTGCGCCAGGGGGCAGCCCGGGCCATGAGCTTGATCGGCGCGCCCAGTGGAGAGCCGGTGCCGATGCTGCTGGTGGAATTAGGGGCCAAGCAGGTGACGACGCAGGTGAAACCCATCCAAGTCTGGCGAGAACCTCTGCCAGGGGATATCGACCTGGAGCTGGTGGCGATTCCAGGAGGCGACTTTCTCATGGGCTCGCCGCCGGATGAGGTGGGACGCGATTGGTACCCTTATGTATTTGCACAAACAGAAGGTTTGAATGTAGAAGCACAGCATTGGGTCATGATCCGACCATTTTGGATGAGCCGCTATCCGATTACCCAAGCTCAATGGCGAGCCGTTGCGGCATTACCAAAGATAAATCAAGATCTCGACCCTAACCCATCAAATTTTAAGGGTGATAACTATCCAGTAGAAGCTGTCTCCTGGTACGAAACGATGGAATTTTGCGAGCGTCTCTCTCAGTACACTGGAAAATCCTATCGCCTGCCCTCCGAAGCCGAGTGGGAATATGCCTGTCGGGCTGGCACTACCGGGCCATTTCACCTAGGGGACACCCTGTCGACTGAGTTAGCTAATTACGATGGCAGCAATACCTATGGCAACGGTATCAAGGGGGAGTACCGTCAGAAGACAACTGATGTGGGCAGCTTTGGCGTAGTCAATGCTTTTGGACTGGCTGACATGCATGGAAATGTGTGGGAATGGTGCCTGGATCACTGGCATTCAAGTTATAACGGAGCACCCACAGACAGCAGTGCTTGGGTAACCGAGGGTGATGATCGCTATCGCTTGTTGCGAGGCGGCTCTTGGCTCTACGTTCCTGATTGCTGCCGCTCAGCATTCCGCTTCCGAGATACACCGATTAACCGTAACATTGTCATCGGCTTTCGGGTGGTCTGTGTTTCCTCCTGGACCCACGCATCCTGAGCGAGTAGGTTGGGTTTGAATAGACCCTCATCGAAAGTGTTGGGTCGCGCTGCGCTTGACGCCAACCTACAGGAGATATCTCGCTCGGCGTTCCGCAACCGGAACACTTCCAACATTTTGAGAGCTTTTGGGCTACATTCACCAGGAAACGGGCTTCGACTCCGCTCAGCCCTCGGTTATTTTCAGAGCAAATCTGGGCGCGACCTATAATGGTGCTTTGGGGCTAGCCTAAGTTCTGACCGTGTATCTCCTTGATACTAACCACTGTAGTCGTATCATCAATATGAAGCCGATAAGAGCTGATTTGCCAGAATGACAGTTCCAGACCCCGTTATCCTGGGCAAGCGCAGCGCCACCCGGAATCCAGGTAGAGGTCTTCGCAATCGATAGACATTCCTTAGGCGCTGCTCCTCGGCAACTGGATTCCCGCCTCCGCGGGAATGACGGTAGTGTGTATTTTTCAGTAACCAAATCATCGTGGAAAAGAGTTCCGTCATTCCGGGCAAGCGCAGCGCGACCCGGAATCCAGATAGAGGTATCTGCAATCGATAGACATCCCTTAGTATGCCAAGGCAGAAGTAGGAAGGCAGAAGGCAAAAAGGGAGATCCTGATAAATGCAGCTTTGCCGCTCTAGTCAATCGAGGTGTTATTTCTGCCGCAGAGTACTAGATACTGCTCCTCGGTGATTGAATGCCTGCCTTGCGGCTGACCCAGTTAGCCTTTCAATCCTGAGCTCTGCTGGGCTTTAATAGGAACAACCAGCCTCCAAACCGATGCCCAAGATTTTCATCTCCTATCGACGCAGCGATAGTGAAGACGTGGCCGGACGCATCTATGACCGGCTGGTGGCCCATTTTGGTCATGACGCTATCTTCAAAGACGTCGACGACATTCCCTTCGGCGTCGACTTCCGCGACTATTTGAACACCAGCCTGGATCAGTGCCAGGTGGTGCTGGCCGTCATCGGCAAGTCTTGGCTGATGGCCACCGACGCCAGCGGTAGACGTCGCCTGGATAACCCCGCCGATTGGGTCCGCTTGGAGCTAGAAGAATCCCTGCGTCGCCCGGATGTGCTAGTGGTGCCGTTGCTGGTGAGCCGAGCCAGCTTACCCAGGGTCGATGAATTGCCTGAGAGCCTGAGAGCATTGCCCTATCGGAATGGGGCACAGGCTCGTCCAGACCCCGATTTCCATAAAGACATGAATCGGTTGATTGTCGGGCTAGAGCAGTATTTCCAGCAGAGAAATCAACCCACTGCCAACCCATCTTCGCGCCGAGACCGGCCCCCTAGGGCGGTTAATCTCCAACCGAAGCGACCGCCTGCCGTTCCCACCTTCTCCTTTGACGTGGTGACGGTTGATGCCCAGGGCAACATCACAGAGCGCCGCCAGGCAGAGGCCAATTATCACAGTGAAGACTTGGGTAATGGCATCAAGCTGGACTTGGTGCACATCCCTGGCGGCGAGTTTTTGATGGGGTCACCTGCGGGTGAGAAAGGTCGAAGTGACGACGAAGGACCTCAACATCGAGTGCAGGTTCCCGAGTTTTGGATGGGCAAGTTTCCCGTCACCCAGGCCCAATACCAGGCAGTCATGGGGGAGAACTCCAGTCGCTTTTCTGAAAACGGCAGCAATCGCCCAGTGGAGTCGGTATCCTGGCACGATGCGGTGGCTTTCTGTGAGAAACTCTCGGAGTTAACCAGCCGCGACTATCGGCTGCCGACGGAAGCGGAATGGGAATATGCCTGTCGGGCTGGCACCACCACACCATTTTACTTTGGGCCGACGATTACGACCGAGTTAGCGAATTACCGAGGAACTGACTTGACGTACGAAGGTAACACTTTTCCAGGTAATTATGGTCAAGGTCCTAAAGGTGACTTCCGACAGCAGACGACTGAAGTCGGCAGCTTTCCCGCCAATGCCTTCGGCCTCTACGACATGCACGGCAACGTCTGGGAATGGTGCCAGGATGTCTGGCACAGCAGCTATGCGGGAGCGCCCAGGGATGGCTCCGCCTGGCTAGAGGGAGGCAATCAAGACCTCCGGCTGCTGCGGGGTGGCTCTTGGGCCTTCCATCCCACGTTCTGCCGCGCTGCCTGCCGCTTCCTCCTCTTGCCAGATGGCCGCCTCGACAGCCGCGGGTTTCGGGTGGTGTGGTCTGCCGCCAGGACTTACGCGTCCTGAGCGAAGTCGTAGGCTTTGCCTGCCCGGAGGGCATAGGATAGTCCTTTTCACTCTGACCCGCTTACCCTTTACCCTGGCTATTGCTCTAAACGTTTTGTGCCCAGGTAAAGCTAACGCAAGACAATCTGACGCCGGTGAAACCAACTAATGACCTGAGCGTGCTCTAACTCTTGCAATAACCTAGTCACCGTCACTCGAGTGGTTCCAATCGTATCGGCAATGTTTTGATGGGTCAATCGTAGCTGAATTAGCTGACCTTGGCGAATAGGGCGACCAAATCTCTGAGCTAACCATTGCAAGAATAGCTCTAGCCGCTGACGAATATTGCCATGACGAATTCTAAGTAACTCTTGCATTTGATGGATATGTGACAGCATAACTTGATGTAAGTTATCGCAACCGTCAACCCTGATCAGAGTCACCTCTACAGTCGTTAAACACTCAATTTGAAACGGCTGAATACAGCTAATGGGTTGACCTAAAATATCTCCTCCCCACCAAAATCCTAAAGAGATCGTAGCACCGTCCTCAGAGATGGTGAATGTGCGTGCGGCCCCACTCCTAATTTGCCAAAGCATATTTTCACGCAGCGGAATGATCTCGCGTCGCTTAAAGCTGCGCACTGTATAGGATCCTAATGCAGGTGAATTTAGGTTGGAGATGTACATAGCAATAATAACCATCGAATAGCGAGCTGATCATTATGGCAATTTTTCACTGACTCAATAGATCCAACTGGTAGTTTCACTTTTTCTCAGTAGAATTAGCTGACCCTGATTGTACATGATCAGATTTTCCTTGCTGAGAGAAGTCAGTAAGCGCTTCACGGTAATTCGTTTGGCACCAATCGCTTCCGAAATTTCCTGGTATGTTAGACGCAGATCGATCAACCAGCCTTGCTTCACCTTGTAGCCAAACTTTTTAGCTAGCCATCGCAAAAAACACTTCAGTCTTTCCAGGACAGAGGTCGCTCGGAGAATGCAGTGTAATTCTTCTACCTGTTGTAAGTGCTTGAATACCGCTTCTAGCGACTGATCCCATAGATTAGCTGGCAAAGCGCTGACCTCTACTTCAGTTAAACACTTAACTTCGTAAGGGCATAATCGTGACAGAGGTTGGCCAACCACATCGCCTACGTGCCAATATCCCAAGATAACTGGAGTACTATCTCGATTCCAGGTCAACGTTCGAACCACTCCGCGCTCAATTCTCCACAGCACGTCCGCCCGCAGTGGAATCGTGCTATTGGCTTGAAAGTAATGTGTCTCAAGTTGAGGTAGTGATAACTTGGACAACTTTTCGACCACTATCAAACACCTCCTTTTGAACCAGATAAACTAGATACCAGAGCTATTACGATGGTCAAGCAAGAGACCAATACAATCGCCATCAAGCTGAGTAAAAGATTGAGGAAACATTGCGGATGCTCTAGAACTCTTATCCAGACCATTTCAGAGCTAGGAGTAAGTTTATTCAAGCGTCCATCATCTTCTATTGCATCTGACATGATTAAAAGCTTCTCAATGTGATTTCAATCCTTTTCCAGTTAGATTCAAATCCCTTAAAAAGCAGAAAATTGGTCTTAGATAGTTTAAGCTTCGCTGAGCTTGACACACTCCAACTCCTGATTTGAAATAGAGAGCTCTCGAAAACTATCCTTTGTCATGCGGTAGTTCGTCTTGGATAGATGAAAATTTCATGGAATCACCTGATCGTCTATCCAGCATCCTAAGTACCAGGGTAAACAGTAATACTAGAGCAACACTCGTGACTCCTATCCAAGTGAAAATGTGAGCTTCCAACATAGACGAATCATTCGGTAATAAGTTATTCAAATCGTTGGATGATATGAATGCGAACCATAGGACATTCGAAGTGCTGCTATGGGCATATGTCAACATGATATATCTCCAGTTTTTGAACAATATCTAGTACTCTGTGGCAGAAATAATACTGCTACTGACTAGAGCAGAAGGATTGCATTTATCAGGATTTCTCTTTTGCTTTTGCCATGCTCTCTTGCTTCTAACTTGTTGTATTAGGGTAATTAGAGCAGGAGCTATGAGGCTAAAAAAATGGGGTTTGGGTATTGCAAGAGCAGCAATAGAAGACAATTGTGCCTCCACCCCAGATTGATAGCAGCATGGAAAACGCAATTATTGGACTACAGGAGTAGCCATTTCCAGGTCTTTAGGAGATGGCTGGGCTGCAGCTAGCAAGAGTGCAAAATGATGGGCATTGGGAGAATGCATAGCCTGGGCCCCTAATTGGCTCGGGAATCATCAAGACTCCAAACCAGTCGATGTAAATGCGGTTGCGGGTACTGGTAATCCAGTTGCAGAAGTTATCCCACCACTGCCAGACTCGGGCAGTAGTAGAGCTAGAGCGAAGATAATAACCCATTACAGAACCTCCTATGCTTGATCTACAACCACTTGTTGACTTCGCTCTTCTCCCATGATTTTGTTCAACCGTTTCCTGGATTCCTGAGCAAAAATACCGTACTTAGGAGCGAAGACCATGGTTACAACAAACAGCAGGGTTAGTAACACCACAATGCTGCCGCCGGTGGAGACATCCAGGTGATAGCTGAGGTAGGTGCCAAACACGCAGGACAAGACGCTACTGCCCATGGCAATGCCCAACATGTGGTCGAAGCGATCGCTGAGCAGATAACCGATAGACCCCGGCGTCACCAGCATGGAGATCACCAGGATGATGCCCGCTGTTTGTAACGCCGCCACGATGGTCAGGGCCATCGTCGACAGCAGCGTGTAATACAGCACCTGGGTGTTGAGGCCGATTGCCTTGGCATGATTGGGGTCGAAGCAGAACAGCAGCAGGTCCTTGCGCCGCAGCAAAATCACTGCCAGGGTGACTGAACCGGCAATCAGGGTTTGAACGATGTCTCCCTGAGAAATGCCCAGCACGTTGCCAAACAGAATGTGAAACAGGTCGATATTGCTGGGAATGCGGGTCACCAACACCAGACCGAAGGCAAAGAAGCCGGTGAAGACGATGCCGATGACGGCGTCTTCCTTCAGGCGTGTCTTGGATTTGATGTAGCCGATGGCCACCGTGGCCCCAAAGCCAGTGGCAAAGGCCCCGATCGCAAACGGCAGGCCCAGGGCATAGGCCATCACCACCCCCGGCACCACCGCGTGGGAGATGGCATCCCCCATCAGCGACCAGCCCTTCAGGGTGATGTAGCACGAGAGCACGGCGCAGACCAGCCCCACAAAGGCACTGACCCAGATGGCCTGAATCAGAAATCCATACTGCAACGGTTCTACCAGCCAGTCCCAGAGCACAAACGCTGGACTGAAATGACTCATGACTCCACCTCCACCTTCTGGAACATCTGGTTGAGGCTGTAGACGGGAAGGCCGCCAAAGGTCATTTCCAGGTTGTCTTGGGTGAAGGTTTCCTGGGTGGTGCCAGAGGCCAGGATGGTGCGGTTGAGCAGAATGGTGCGATCGCAAAAGGTCGAAATCGAGGCCAAATCGTGGGTGGATACCAAGATGGTGTGACCTTCATCGCGCAACTGCATCAGCAGATCCACAATGCGCTTCTCGGTCTTCACATCCACCCCGGTAAAGGGTTCATCCAGCAAGATCACCTTGCCCTCCTGAGCCAGGGCCCGAGCCAGAAACGCCCGTTTCTTTTGGCCGCCCGACAGTTCTCCGATTTGATGGTGGCGAAACTCGCTCATGCCGACGCGTTCCAGGCTTTCCATCACCAGCCGGCGATCCCTTGGCCCCGGAATGCGCATCAGGTTCATGTAGCCATAGCGCCCCATCATCACCACATCAAACACGCTGACGGGGAAGTTCCAGTCCACGGCATCAGACTGGGGCACATAGGCCATCCACTGTTGCTTTTGGGCCTTTTGCACTGGCATCCCACCGATGTGGATGCGCCCCTGGCTGGGCTGCAAAAACCCCATAATTGCATTGAACAGCGTGGACTTACCGCCCCCATTAGGACCAACCAGGCCGGTAATGGTGCCAGATTCGACGGTGCAGTGAGCACTGTAAAGGGCGAGTTTGGCGTTGCTGTAGACAACGCTGAGGTTGTCGACCGTGATATCGAGACGGGGAAGAGTTGTCTGCATAGTGCAAGGGAATAGTGGGTCAGGTTTGAATTGTGTAAGTCCTTCGGACTGGCTCCGCCTACGCGCAGCGTCTCCGGAGGAGAAATTTTGAGTGTTGAATGTTGAATTGTGAGTTTTGAATTTTGAACTGTGAATTGTGAATTGCCTACTGGGTATTGGCCCCTGCCAGCAGACCGTTGGCAATAATGCGGGCATCGTATTCCAGCAGGTCGAGGAAGGTCGGCACCGGGCCGTCTTCGGTCGAGAGAGAGTCGACGTAGAGGTTGCCGCCGAAGCGCGCCCCCGTGGTTTGTGCCACCTGTTTCTGACCTTCGTCGCTGACGGTGGTTTCGCAGAAAATCGTGGGCACGTCGTTGGATTTCACCTGCTCAATCACCGTTTGAACTTGCTTCGGCGTGAACTGCTGCTCGGAGTTGATCGGCCACATGTAGATTTCCTGCAGGTCATAGTCGCGAGCCAGGTAGGAAAACGCCCCCTCACAGCTCACCAGGTAGCGCTGCTGTTCAGGCACCTGCTCCAGGTCGGCTTGGAGTTCCTTATCGATGGCGTTCAACTGTTCGCTGTAAGCTGCCGCGTTGGCGTTGTACGTATCCGCGTTGTCTGGATCGAGTTCCACAAAAGCCTTGCGGATGTTCTCGACATACACCAGGGCATTTTGCGGCGACATCCAAGCGTGAGGATTGGGCTTATCGGCATAGGGTCCCTCTGCGATCGGAATGGGCTCAATGTCTTCGGTCAGCAGGGCTGAGGGCACATCCTCCACATTGCCGAGGAATTGCTCAAACCAGCGCTCCAGCCCCATACCGTTGTAGAGAATCAAATCGGCATCCTGAGCTTTGGTAATGTCGCTAGGAGTGGGCTCGTAGCCGTGAATCTCGGCACCAATGCGCGTGATAGACTCCACGTTGAGCTTGTCACCGGCTACGTTCTGAGCCATGTCTGCCAGGACGGTAAAGGTGGTCAGGACCTTTTTCTTGCCATCAGTCTCTGGGGTAGTAGAGGCATCCGCTGTCATATCGGCAGTCTCACTACCACCGGGGGCATTGGCGGGAGAGGTCACCTCTGAGGTCGTACAGCCGGTCAGCCAGACGCTCAGCATCAGACCAGAGGCCAAGACGCCCCCCTTGCCGGGAAAAGATAATGCCATAGATACGCAAATCCTTTTTCATAGTTGTTTCACTTTTCATATTTATCTCATAATGGCAGCATGATCTACCCTTTTATCTTTTTTTATGGTTTAGGAAGCCAACGGCGCCCTTAGTGGCTTGCCCCCCGACTGTTAGACTCTCGATAGCCGGCGGTTGCGCTTGCTGCAGAATTGGTCGGCTGTACCCTGTAATTGGGCTGTCCCCCTGATGCGCGTCAGTGATACCCCGCCTACAACCTGTCAATCCTTAGTGTTCCTGTAGTTGTGGTCTCCCCTTTCGGAAATGTTGACTATCTGGTTATCAACGGTGCCATTGGCATTGGCATTGCCGCCGATGCCGTGATCGCCACGATTGGCCGGTTTCGCCGGTTTGAAAAAATTTGGGATGCCCTGACTTGGGCCGCTGCCATCGGCATGACCCACACAGTCTTTCCGATGATTGGGCTGATTGGGCTCTGGTATGCGGCCAGCTCCTTTCCCTCCCTGAAAGCCGGGATCTATGGGGCCGGGTTTTTGATCATGGTCTGGTTTATTGCGGAGATGATCCGCGAGATTGCCGGTTTTGAGGATGATGGCGAGGAAGATGAGGCGGAGGAAGAACAAGACGCTCTCTATCAGTTCCTGTCTCAGCACTCTAGGTTTTGGGCCGCCGTTTGGGCGGTTTCCCTCGATGCACTCGTGACTGGCCCCGGCAAAACTGCTGCCACTGCCCAGTGGACTCAGGCCCAAGTGCTGGGAAGCTTTCCGTTGGTGGGCGTTGTCGTGTTTGGCCTGGTCATGCTCAGCGCCTGGCCTGCGATCGCACTGCGCCGCCATTGGCAAGCAAATCGATTCGACAACCCCCAGGGGTTGGCCTGGTTTACCGTGATTGGCTCCTGGATAGAACTCAGTATTTTCCTATACTTCGCCTATTTAGCTGTCTCAGAGATGTTGATAGCCCTGGGGGTGCAGCCGGCTGTCAGTGAGTTTCTGATCGCGGCAGGATTTAGCTTGATCACCATCGTTGTCTTGCTGCTAACCCTGTGGCAACGGGTTTGGGGCACCCAATTGCATGAGGCGGAGGAATTGCTCAGACAATAACGCGGTCGTAGCTGCCTCAGCAGTTGCTTTAGGAGACTATATTGCCCGCCTTGACGTTTGAGGTGTCTTGAGTTGAGTAAATTTGCTGACATGTTGTGCCCCAATCATGTTACGGTAACGTGATGGCATCGGTTCTAGTGGGGAGCAGCCACTAGAGGAAACGGGGAAAGTGCAGTGAGAATCTGCCGCTGTCCCGCAGCTGTAATGGAGAAAGTGTTGAGTGTTGAGTGAAAGCCAATTCAAAACTCAAAACTCAAAGTTTCTCCTGAGTCAGAATGCCCGCCGATGGTAACGCTGTTCTGATTCGTCTGCGAGGTACGGATGAATTTATATCGTGTAGCCTCCGAAATAGTTGAGGCTGGTCGTTCTTGGCAACCCATTGCTCTGGCCGCGAGTGTAATAATTACGGGCCTTCTCTTCAGGGTACTCCCGGTTTTCGCTCATCATCCCTTCGGCGGGGAAACCCCCGATACGGCTCTGACAGCGTTTCTGTCAGGCCTAGGACATCCTGTTATCGGGTTGGATCACCTAGCTTTTGTGATTGCGACAGGCTTGGTGGCGGTGGTGATGGGCCGCGGGTTGCTTGTTCCCATTGCCGTTGTCATCGCCTCGATGGTGGGGACGGGCATTCATCTGATCAGCCTGGATCTGCCGGTGCCGGAACTGGTGATCTCGGCATCGGTGCTAGTGTTTGGCAGTTTGCTAGCGATGAAAACCCTGCCAAGCAACGGGATTGTGGTAACACTGGCTGCGCTTGCCGGTATTTTCCATGGCCATGCCTACGGTGAGGCCATCTTTGGGGCTGAAATGGGGCCGCTTGTGGCCTATCTGCTGGGATTTGCCGTGATTCAACTGGCGATTGCCGTGGTGGCCTTTTGGCTCGGCGGCGCTCTGTTGCAGCCAGCCACTGAGTCCTCGGGGATGGCACTTAGGTTCGCTGGGTTTGTCATTTGCGGCGTCGGCGGGACGTTTCTAGCGACCCTGATTGTCGATACGCTGCTGCCAGCGTAGGAGGCCGGGGCCATCTGTGGGCTCCAGTGCCTGTGAATGCTTGGTGTGCCATGGCGACCTGGTGGCGGCCAGTCTAAGCAGAAATTGGCATAGATGGCGACTGCCGTCGTCATCGAATTGGTGCTGCATCAACGCCTGCTACTGCCGGTTTCCTCTCCTGGCAGCTAGATCCTTCGTCGCTGGCATGGTGGTTGTTCATTGTTCCTGCGGCAGCTGGTCTGGGTCGGTGCGATCGCGCCAGCTTTCTCTATCTACGCAATCTGCCCATTCAGCCACCACGCGGCCACGAGATTGTCTGCCAGGGCTGGCAGGAGTTTCACCTCGACCCCGCCGATTTTGCCAATACCCAGTTATTTCAAGTCAATTTCCCCCCTTCAGTTTAAATTTTGGAGAGCCCCCTCATGAAACACACGTGGATGCCCCTGCTGACCGTCGCGGCAACGGGCTTGGTGTTGCCACCCGCCTTCGCGGATGCCCTGTCTTCGATGCCGGTTTCCAGCGATGAACCATCGGCAGCCTCGGGCGATCGCGCGATCGCCCCTGCCCACTCCAGCGACGCTGGGGACGGCATCTCTGGGGACGCCACTCCCGTGTCCACGGACGCGGCCGATCTACAATCGGTGCCCCAATCTCCCTCGGCGGACAGACCCCGGGACGACCAATTGTCCCTGACGCCAGTCAGGGATACAGGTCCGACGGCTGGGACGATTGCCCAGACAGAGGAAGACGAAGCGGACGCTGAAGAGGCTCCGGCGGCACTGCGAATCAACGTGACCGAGCGCATTCTCAATCAGCCCGTGTATACTCCCTTTCGGCGGCAGGGGACGGTGCAGGAAGCCAGTCGGCCCGTGTATGTGATCAACCGGGAGCAAATCGAAGCCCAGGGGGCGCGCACGGTGGATGAAGCCTTGCGCTATTTGCCGGGGATCTTGAGTGAGGGCACCACTGGGGGGCGGTTAGGCAGCCTGAGTGGGCAATTCATCCGAGGCAGCTCTTCGTCTCAAACGCTGATTCTGTTGGACGGTCGTCCTATTAATGAAATCGGGGCCACTGGGGCATTCGATCTGTCTAATTTCACGACCGATGCGGTGGAGCGCATCGAGGTGCTGCCGGGGGGAGGCTCGGTGCTGTACGGCTCTAATGCCATTGGCGGCGTGATCAATATCATCACCCGCCGTCCCTTGCAGGCAGCGGGGCTGGAGACAGCGGCCCAGGCGAGCGTGGGCCGCTTTGGGTTTAACGATCAGGTGATCCAGTTGCGCGGGACGGCAGAGCAAGGCAGCTGGCGGGTGGGCTATAACCGCACGGCCGCGGAGAATGACTTTCCCTTTAGCCTCACGACAACTGACGTTGAGGACACCCGCAGTAATGCTGACGTCCTGTATAACAACGTCAATGTCAGTCTGGTGGGCGACCTTGATGCGCGCAGTCAACTGCGATTTGGCTTGCTCTATCTCAGTAAAGACCTGGGCATACCGGGGGGGGTGCCTGTCCCCGGCAGCATTTCCGGCGGCTTCAATGCCTTAACCGAAGATGATCGCCAATACAGCGAAAACTGGCTGATGGATATCACCTTCGAGTCGGCATTGGGCCAGGGGGATGATTCCCGGTTGACGGCTCGCGTCTATGCCGATTTGGTCGATTTGACCTTCACCGATGCCGTGGCAGACACCCCGTTTGAATTGCCGTCCCAGAGCGTGACGGAGCAGACGTCGCTGGGGGGACAACTGCAGCATGCCTGGCAGTTCACCAGTCACCAGAACCTGACTTACGGCGTGGATTACCGCAATGTGCAGGCCCAGCGAACGACGCTGAATCTGACCACTGACCAGCGCACGGAAGACTACAGCGATACCATCACGCAAGTGGGGCTGTTTGCCCGCTACCAGGTCGATTTCACCCCCCGCATCACTGCCAACCTGGGCATTCGGCAAGATTTCAATGACCTGGCCGCTGGCTCGTTTACCTCCTTCAACTTGGGGACGCGGGTGGCCGTGACAGAGACCACCTCCTTGCGGGCCAATTTTGCCCGCAATTTCCGGGTGCCGACGCTGGCAGACCTGTTCTTCGAGCCGTTCAACAATCCCGATCTGAGTCCGGAGTCGGGGCTGAGTGCGGATGTGGGCATCGACCAGGAATTGGGCGATCGCGGGCTGCTGCGCGTCACGGTTTATTGGAGCGATATTGAGGACGCCATCAGCTTTGACCTGGCCACCTTCACGCCGCAAAACATCGGGCGGGTGCGATCCATCGGCATTGAGAGTGAACTGAACTATCAACTGTTTAAGAATGTGTTTGCCTTTGCCAACTACACCTGGAATGACCCAGAGATTCTGGCAGGCCCCAACCCCGATAATGATGGCAATGCCGTGCCCTTTACCCATGCCGATAGCTGGAATCTGGGGGTCGCCTACGAGTCCGCGCAGGGGCTGTATGCGGCGCTGTTTCTCCACTCTATCAGCGACGTGTTCGTGGATCGGGGCAATCAAGAGTCCCTCGATGGTCGCACCACGGTGGACGTTAAGCTGCGAGTCCCCCTGGGCGAGTCCTTCTCCGTCAATGCCAGTGTCAACAATCTCTTTGACACCCAATTTGAAGAGTTTCCGGGCTTCCAGGGGTGGGCCGCAATGTTCAGGTGGGACTGCGAAGCACGTTTTAACGGCAGCCCCCGATCGTGGGTGAGCAGCGGATGCCCCCTCATCTCTAGCGAATCCGGGGCGCGCCCATCCCACCTGTTGGTAGACCTGACGAGGACGCACAAGATGGTGAACTGCTGGGAAACCGTCATCCAACCCCCTCCGGGGCCACTGAGGCGCACCGTGCTCTTGGGGGCACTGGTGGTGGGCTTGCTGGGGGGGTGTCAGGATGCCTCCGGCCCAACCGCCGCAGAGCGATCGCCCGCTGAGGCCACTGATTCGGAGTGTGTGCAGGCCTATGACCCTGATCGCGATTATTTCCCCGACAAGGTTGACCTGGAGTATGCCAGGGGGTTTTCGGTGACCTACCATGGCCACTACAAGGTGGTGACGGTGACCCATCCCTGGAAAAACGCAGACACCCAGTTTCAGTACCTGCTGGTGCAGTGTGGCACGCCGCCGCCGGCTGGCTTTGAGCAGGCCCAGGTGGTCGACATTCCGGTGAACCGGGTGGTGGCCCTCTCGACCACGCACCTGCCCCATTTTGACCGGTTGCATGAAGTCGAGGCGCTGATTGGGGTAGGCCAATTTCAGCAGGTGAATACGCCCAGCGTGCGCCGCCAGATTGACCAGGGCCAGCTGCAGGAATTCAACTCGGGCAATGTCTTGAACTGGGAGCGGCTGGTGGAGGCGGCCCCCGACCTGGTGATGGCCTTCGCCACCGGGGAAGGGGACCGCGATCGCTATCCCGCTTGATGGGGGGTGGGGATTCCGGTGGCGATCGTGGCGGAATACCTGGAGCCGTCGCCTCTGGGTCAGGCGGAATGGCTGAAATTCACGGCCCTGTTCTTCAATCAAGAAGCCCAGGCCGAGGCGGAATTTGCGGCGATCGCGACGGAGTACGAGGCGCTGACGCGACTGACTGCCTCGATTCAGGCGCGACCGACGGTGTTGACTGGCTTCAGCTATGACGGCACCTGGTATGTGCCGGGGGGTCAGAGCTATGTCGCCCAGCTCCTGGAAGATGCCGGGGCCGACTACCTCTGGGCCGAGGTAGAGCAGACCGGTAGTGTGCCCCTGGACTTTGAGGCGGTGTGTATGACCGGGCAGCCGAAGCCGATGTCTGGATCAATGTCAGTCCGAGTGGCAGAGTCGCCAGGATGCGATCGCAACTGACCCCCGCTATGGCCAGTTTGCCGCCTGGAAAACCCATCAGATCTACAACAATACGGCCCGCGTCAATGCCCACGGCAGCAACGACTACTGGGAAAGCGGCATCGTCAATCCCGATCAGGTGCTGGCCGACCTGATTAAGCTCTTTCATCCGCAGCTGTTGCCCGACCACGAGCTGGTGTATTACCAACCCTTACAGCCATGACTGGCCCCATCACCCTGGCCCAGATCACCGACACCCACCTGCTGCCCAGCCCCAGGCAGAACTGCGGGGCTGCACTCCCTGGCGCACCCTGCAAGCGGTCCTGACCCCACTGGCGACCATCGTCCCGATGCCGTTCTTGTTGACCGGCGATCTGGCTGATCAGGGGGGATGCTGCCGCCTACAGGCAATTGCGCTCAGGCTGCAGGCCCTGCAGGTTCCGGTCCTACTGGCTACCCGGCAACCACGATCATCTGCCCACCTTGCAAACGGGTGTTTCGGGCACCGGGGTTCTCCGGTCTCCAATCCATTGATCTGGGCACCTGGCGGCTGCTGTTGCTAATTCGGTGCTGCCCCAGGCCCGCTTTGGGGAAGGGTATCTGGGGGCCGATCAGCTGCACGGGCTGCAGGCCGAACTGAGCCGCCATCGAGAACAGCCCACCCTGATTGCCCTGCCATCACCATCCCGTGCCCACCGGCATCGACTGGCTGGATCAGATGCCCGTGCTCAACGCCACCGATTTCCTCGCCATCGTAGACACCTTTCCCCAGGTGCGTTTGGTGCTGTTTGGTCACATCCATCAGGCGTTCGCCCACCACCGTTTGGCCCAGCCCGGGCAGCCAACGGTGGCCTTCTACGGCTGTCCTTCCACCTGTTTACAGGTCACCCCTGCGATCGCAACTCCCCACTGTCATCTGCCCGGATTTCGCCTGCTGTCCTTGTTGGCTGATGGTAGCCACCGCACTCAGGTGCAGCGAGTACACTCGGTTCCTATTCCCCCATGATTGACACTCCTTCTGTTGCCCCCACCCAGGTCGTGAAATCCCGCTCTGCTGCTGCTAAACCTTTCCCGCCAACTGGCCGTTGGCGATGCTGGGGTGCCTTCGTCAGCCTGGGGGGACTGGTGTTGGCGAGCTTCCTGGCCAGCTTGACTTTGGGATCGGTCTCCATTCCGCTGACGGACATCCTCACCATTCTGCTGGGGGGAGAGCCGACACGAGACACCTGGCAGAACATCGTGCTGCAATTTCGCCTGCCCCGAGCGATCGCGGCCAGCCTGTCGGGCGCGGCACTGGCCATCAGTGGGCTGCAACTGCAGGCCCTCTTCCGCAATCCCCTGGCTGGCCCGTCGGTGTTGGGCATCAACGCTGGAGCCAGTCTGGGAGTGGCATTGGTGGTGCTCACCGGCAACATGGCCGGATTCGCCTGGATGACCGGCCTCTCCCAGTTTAGTGTGGTTGTGGCGGCCAGCCTGGGAGCGGCCATCACCATGGCAGTGGTCTTGGGGATGGCTCACCGGGTCCGCAGTTCCCTGGCCCTGCTGATTTTTGGCCTCATGTTTGGCTACACCACCAACGCGCTGGTGAGCATCCTGCTGCACTTCAGCCAGTTGGACCAAACCCTGGCTTACCTGAACTGGACCTTCGGCAGCTTCGGGGGGGTCACCTGGGCCCAGATTCCCATCCTGCTCCCGCCCATCGTCGCGGGACTAGTCCTGGCCCAGCTTCTGTGTCAACGGCTCAACCTGCTGCTGCTGGGGGAAGAACAGGCCCGCGGTCTAGGGCTCTCCATTCACTGGATTCGCGGTTATTTGATCGTCAGTGCCTCCCTGCTGGCGGGCACCGTCACCGCCTTCTGTGGCCCCATTGCCTTTCTGGGGGTGGCGGTGCCCCACCTGGCCCGCAGCCTGCTGGGCACGCTGGATCATCGCCGCTTAGTCCCCGCCGCCGCCTTACTCGGGACCCTCCTGGCCTTGATGGCCGATCTGATCGCCCAACTCCCCAGTAGCCAGACGATTCTGCCCCTCAACGCCGTGACAGCCCTGCTCGGTGGCCCCGTCGTGATCTGGCTGATGCTGAAGCGATATCGGCTATTTTATTAACTCCGGTCAACCCTGTTAAAAGCCGCAGTTGGAGGACCTGGCATGACTACCCTGTCGGCAAGTCGGCCTTAGCCCCTTCCAGGAGGCTAGTGACCTTGTCATGGATAGCCATCGCTTGTAAACACAGCTGCCTCCGCTAGAATGGCGGTACGTTCTGAGGTCATGACCCATGGCGGAAACTCCCTCTTCTCAAAGCTTCAGCATCAGCAACAGCCAGGTTTCTCAACGGGCAGCGATTGCGGGGCAGGTCGGCGGTGACGTGATCCAGTCTTTAAACGACCAGAGCGGTGAGGTGGCCCCGTCAGCTGAGCAGGTGGTCGAGCTGATTACCCAGATGCAGCAGCTGATCCAAACCGCCGCCCTGCCGGACGAGCAGAAGCAAAAAGCCCTGCGGCACCTAGATGCCACCAAGGACGAGGTCCAGGCCCAGGAGCCCGATAAGGGGTTTGCCGTCAAGAATTTTCAGCGAGCCACTAAAGTCTTACAAGAGGCCGGAGCCACCGTCGAAGCCTCCCAATCCCTGTGGCAGCAGCTGCAAGGATTGACCTCTACCCTGGCCCCTTGGTTCGGCGTCGCCGCCAACACCTTGTTGTTGCTTTAAATTGTCTACATCTCCTGGCAGTACTCTCGCTGCCATCAGGGCCACTATCTACCCGCAACCATGAGCGATAAACCCTCCCGCCAGTATGAGATTGCCACTCCTTGTATCTGAGAGCCAGGTGGGGGGCAGTCGGGGGTGACCTACTGCATAAATCAAGGCTCCGGCAACATCTTCAAAGATGTCATCGTCAACGTTTTCCAAGCAGAAGCCAGTGGCGTCGGTCCCGGCTTGCTGCGACAGCTGTACCGCAATCGTCAGGCCCTGCTGCGCAAGTAGAACACTACTGGTCGCGCGGGGTGTTTGAGACCTCCCTGCGGCAACAGCCCTTACTGCATCCGCCCCTGGAACTGCGACCCGATCTGGTACTGGCTCCTTGGAGTGCTGTAGATCAGGCCCAAGATCAGCAGCGCCAGCTTCCTGCCGGCGGGCACCCAGTTATTTGAGCTGTTCGCAGCAGCTAGGGGAAGCCGGTCGTTGCTGTTGTTGGGGGGACCCTGCAGCGGTAAAACCACCCTGCTGTTTGAACTGACCCGCTGTTTAGTGGCCCGGGCTGACCAAACTGCCGATCTGCGCATCCCGGTGGTGGTGAATTTAGCCTCCTGGGGCAGCAAGAAACAGGCCATGGCCGACTGGCTGATCCATGAACTCAACAGTAAATACCAGGTGCCTCGCAGCGTGGGCCAGGGCTGGCTTCAGCAACAACAGTTGCTACTGCTGCTGGACGGCCTGGATGAAGTGCCCCTGCCCCGCCGGGATGACTGTGTCGAGGCCCTGAATCAGTTTTACCAGGACTATGGGCCAGAACTGGTGGTGGTCTGCCGCACCCAGGATTATGAGGCCCTGCCCAATCAGTTGGATTTTCAGTTGGCGGTGGAAGTGCGATCTTTAACACCTGACCAAATTGATACCTATTTGGCGGCCCATCCCGCCACAGACAATCTGCAGCAGCGCATTCATCACGATAAGACGCTGATGGAACTAGCCAATAGCCCCCTGATGTTGCAGCTGATTTGTCTCACCTACGACGATATTCCCTCCCAGCCCTTAGCTCAAACCACCAGCCAGCGAACGTCGGTATTTGACGCCTACATTCGCCAGATGTTCAAGCACCGCTCTGGGCGAGACCACTACAGTCCCCAGCAGACCCTGAGCTGGTTAACCTGGCTGGCCCAGCAGATGCTAGTTACCTCCCAGGCGGTCTTTTTAATCGAGGAATTACAGCCGCAGCAACTGCCTACTCCCTGGCAACGGGCACTTTATCGCATTGGGGTGCGGTGGGGGGTGTTTATGCTCTGGGGGGGCGCTCCATATTGGGTTGTTGAAAGGACTATTAGATGCGCCAGTGGGAGTGGCCTTTAGCTGGGGATTCGCTGGCCAGGGAGCCCTCTATGGCTTGGTCGCCGGCCTGGTCTATGGCCTGTTATCCGGCCTCGGCAGTAGCCTGGTGCGCCGCAGCCTGGCCGGGCGGCTGCTGGGGGCAGGATCATTGGGGCTCATCTTTGGCCTCGCCTTCTGGCAGAGTTGGCAGAATGTCTGGGTGGGGGTGGCCTACGGATTACTCTACGGCCTGGTGGGCTTGGTGGTCTATGGCTTTATCCACCAGCCCATTGACCCGGTAGAGACGATTCGCTGGTCCTGGCGGCAAGCATCAGGAAAACTCATCCTGGGGGTGTTGGTGGGCCTGGTGCTGTACTTTTTCACTAAGGATTTTGTTATCCCAGAGCAGACCGGTGCCATTCCCCTGCTGCTGTTTAGTCTGATGGGGCTGATGATTGCCATGGTGTTTGGCTTTTCCCGGGGGCAGGAGGTGGAGACAGTAATCGTGCCAAATCAGGGGATTTGGCGCTCGGCGACTAATGCCCTGAGAATGAGCTTGGCCATTGGCCTACCCACGGGCTTCTTTGTGGGCACCCTGCAGGGACTGCATTTAAGCCCAGCCCGGGGGGCGGCCTTCGGCATTGTCAATGGGCTGATCTTTGGACTCCTGGCCGCGTTCATCGGCGCTCAAGGCTCTGGCATCACCTGCATCAAGCATGGGGTGGTCCGGATCTTACTGTGGTGGCATGGCTACACGCCCTGGAATTATGCCCACTTTCTCAACTATGGTTGCGATCGCATCTTTCTGCACAAAGTGGGCGGTGGCTATGCCTTCATTCACCGGGCTCTGATGGAACACTTCGCCCAGCTCCAGCCATCTCGTCCCTAACCGCAGCCTAGACGTCCAGACCGCTAGCCTCATTCACGGGGAGGAGTTTTCAGCACTTTCCAGGTGATTACCCCCAATAGCACCATATATCCAACCACCACCACCCAATTCTGCCAGCTGTCGTCTCCTGGCGTCCATGGAGAAGCCATTCCAGCACACTCCTGTAACTCCGTCGTGTCTCTATCCTATTGCGTTTGTCAGGTAGCTTAGGACATTGAGAATCGCTCCCATGCCTAGACTAGGGAGCTATCTGACCGCAACCGTCCTAAGCATAGGCACGGTTGCTATAGGATTTGCTAGGGAGTTTTGCCGCCAACTTGGGAACCCTAAGCGTAGTTCCCAGAGCAGGTCAGTGCCTCGGCTGGAGCCGTCATTGCTGGTGTCTCCCATGGACTCACATGCTCCCATGTCCCGGTCAGTTGCGTTACCGATTACTCCACCCGTGATATTGCGTCTGCCCCTGATGCTAACGGTTTTAGAAGCGGTAGAGCTGAAACAGCGCTGCCAAGATGCCCTCGCCATAGGCTCTGTATCTCGACTGATACTCGATCTCAGCGATACCACCTTCATCGACAGTAGTGGCTTGGGGGCCCTGGTCATTTGCCGGCGGCTCTGCCGGCAACAAGGGGGTGTCCTGGTGCTGCGAGACGTCACCCCCCAGGTGGCTATGGCTCTAGAACTGGCCAGCCTAGACAGCTGCTTTGTCTTTGAATCGAGTGCTGCCGTCACTGATCACACCGGACACGCCTCATCGTCCACGGCATTTCTTAACACCCACCCCTCGGTGCGCTGTCGCACTAAACGGCTACTAGATATTCTGGGGGCCGTCGTGGGCTTGGGTATCACTGCCCTGCTGTGGGTTCCCGTGGCCATTGCCATCAAACTAGACGACGGCGGGCCAGTATTCTTCGGCCAGATTCGCTGCTCTTGGATGGGTCAGCACTTCGTCATGTGGAAGTTTCGCTCCATGGTAATCAATGCCGAAGCCCTGAAACACCAGGTTTGCAATGAATTAGAAGGTCCTTTATTCAAAAATGCCAATGACCCCCGCATTACCCGAGTGGGCCAGTTCTTGCGGCGCACTAGCCTAGATGAGTTTCCTCAGTTTTGGAATGTGCTTCAGGGAGATATGAGTCTGGTAGGTACCCGTCCCCCGACGCCAGAGGAACTGGCTCAGTATGAGGTGCCAGAGTGGCAACGACTGGACGTGAAGCCCGGCATCACCGGGGAATGGCAAGTGAAGGGACGCTCCTGCATTCGCCGCTTTGAAGAGGTAATTCGCCTGGACTTAGCCTACCAGCGCCATTGGAGTATCTGGTACGACCTGCGGTTGATGCTCCTGACTATCTGGGTCCTACTCACCCGGCGAGGAGCCGTTTGAGTCCTTGTCCTGCGGGTCATCAGTGGTGGGCTCAGGGGACGAGAGCCCCGTCTCCTTGTTGTCCCTGGCCGAGGGCTGCTCCTGGCTATCGCTGGCTCCATCAGGGGGGCGAGGAATGGAGCGGGGCCTGGGGGGCAGTTCAATCATGGCTCGTTTGGCGCTTGGGTTTTAGCAGCCCCTGGGCCACCTCCAACACCCAGTCTTTCACGATTACCATGCGGCCTAGCCAGGACGGGGGCGAGGTCTCTGGTGTCGGTGTGGCCGCCGCGGCGGCCGGTTTTTTAGGGGATGGCCGTGGTGGGGAGGCCTCAACCGGCCTGGTCTGTTGCTTATCGGCAGTCACCGCCGCCGTCTTGCCCCGCCCAGAACCAGGAGCCGTCGTCGTCACCGCAGGGGCGGCACCAGGAGAAACATCGGGCCACGGTTGCCGGGTCTCGTCGATGAACTCGTAGTGGGTGGCCCGCCGAGTCGCTGGGTGAGGTCGGCGGGACTCCGCCTCAGCACTTGGAGAGAGGTCCTCCTGATCGGTGTCATCGGCGTCATCGGTGTCGGAGGCAATACTGGGCCAGGGCACCGTCTGCCACCATTGGCTCAGGCCCAACCGTTGACTCCAGGTCATGAAGGGTTCGATAAACAGCTGCCGTAATCTCTGCCAGGAGTCTGTCGAGACGATGGTTTGCAGGGGTTGAGGAGTACGCTGGCGTCTTAGCCATAGGGTTTGCCATCCCAACGCCATAATCAACGACACACTGGCTAGCTGCCCCAACAATAAGGCCCCCGTCATCTGACCGGCGCACAGCCATAGGATAAGAGCATAGAAAAGACCAACCCCACTCCAGAGAAAGTCTTGCTTGCGATGGAGCTCCGGGTAAAAGAAGGCTGCCAGATACAGAGCCAGACTGCTCAGGGCCACAGCCAACGCTAATAGATAAGACAGCATGATAAGAGCTTAGGAAACGGGCAACTAGTAGCCTGCAGCGCCAGGTTGACTACCACTATCTGTGGCAGAGGGGCCAGAGAGTTGGAGAGTAGATTGGTTGGCCGACTGCCGCCATGGCGTACTAGCCTCCATGATATCGTCTCGGCTAGACCCAGCCGGCCTGACCGCAGGGATCGGTGATTGCAATCCTTGAGAGGAAGCAGCCTTTAGCCAGAGTGACAGAAAGAGCGTAGCCATGGCTACGCTCTCGCTTAGTTTTGGCAACACAAGGGGCCTAACGTGTTTCCGGCGCGGGGTGAGGGAGAGTTCGTCTCCTACCAGTCAGGGGGGCTATGGCATCCCTGCCCCCCACTAGAGTCGGCAACCTAAATTCGGAAACACTGTAGCCGAATCAGGACCGGTATCGGCTCGACTATCAGCTATCGCGCTGTTCTTAGCTGTACACCTAAGAAATGGCCACCGTCAGCGTCAATAGCCCGGCCACTAAGGCTACCGCCAGGAGGCCCAAAATGGCATAGTTACGCTTGTCCTTGGTGGTGGGGGGTTGGGTCTGATACATCTTGGGCTCGTGGGCAAAGTTGTTGAGGCGCCCGCCATCTTCTGTGGTGTACGGCATACAGTCGATTTCCTGACTTAATAGACAACATTACCGGCGCGGCCAGCCTACGTCCTAGGCCAGATGTGCAGGTCTCTTTGCAGACAACCTCCAGATCTTGGTTCAGTTTGGCGCAGCCTTCTACGAAGATCCCCCCCTGACGGTGGCTGGTCCTCCGGCAACGGGGATCATGAACCGGCTTTGAGTTACCATATCAAAATTGCTGTTAAATCTAAAGTTTTCTAAAGATATTTCAACATTGGCAAATGTCTGGCGGCCTGAGGCGGCGGCAACTGGCTGTTACGGCTGTTCGGAGGCAGCCTTGTCTAGGGGAGTCAGGTCTAGTGTAACCGGCTCACCAACAGTAGGGATGAGAACTTGGGTGGAAAGATGACGTTGGGCCAGGTCGCTGCGCAGGGTATCGACGCCTCCTAGGGCCTGAAGCCAAGCAGCCAAAATCCCTGAGAATTTGGTCTGCCCAGCGTCGGCGGTGGGCAGAATCACCTGGGGACGGAGCCAGGTGGCCAGTTCTAAGGCGCCTTGGCGTCCCCGTAGGATCGGCCCCACCAGGGGAAGCTTTAGGTCTACCACTGGGGTAATCACCACATCTACAGGAGCTGCTTGTTGCAAGGAATCGTTGTGGAAGCCGTGGGGTTCGTAGAACAGGCGTAGCCCCGTGGTGCGATCGCACAGCAGATAACCGTTTTCCACCAGAAAGGGACCGATGGGCGCCCCTGGCACCGCCGTGATGTCTAGGGTGTCATCTAGGGTAGTACTCTGGCCATGGTCCAGAGCCGTTACTCGCTCATACCCCAAGGCTGCGACCACCTTAGCCCCATTGGCAGAAGCCACCACGGGAATGCGGCGATCAAGCTGCTTTAGGGTCTCGGGGTGGGCGTGATCTTCTAGCCCCTGGGACAGCAGAATGCCATCAATGGCCTCTGGAATCGGCGGCGGATCAAGCTTGACGCCTTTAATCAGCCAGGCCTGTTGCCCGAAGACCAGAGGGCCGACCAGCCAAGGATCGATCAGGTACCGTTTCTGGGCTACTTCCAGCAGCCATGAGTTGTTATCGAGCCAAGTCAGATGCATAGGAGGTGGACGCGTGACGACTAGGGGGCGAGCAAGGACGGAAATTGCTTCCGGGACAGTGATCCCCGTATAATCCCTGGGGCCTAGTTACAAATTGTAATACTTTCGTTCTGGTTTCCCCAAGGTAGCCATGCGTCTTCGACTTCCTCGCCATTACACGGTGTTGATCACTCGCACCGGGTCGGCTCCCATCACCCTGACCATTCGATTGGTTCCCATTCTACTGGCTGGCTTGATGGCAGCTGGGGGGGGCATCGGCCTGGGTGGGCTGGCTGCTGCATCGCAACGAACAACTGACGGAGCGCAACCAAGAATTAACCAATACTGCCAGTGATGTGCTGACGGAACTGAATTCCCTAGATGCGGAGATCGAGAATCTGCGCCAGCGGGCTGGGTTGCCCGACACGGGAACTCCGGAGTGGCAGCTGGATGACTCCCAAGGGGGCCTGCCACTTGAGGTGCCGCCGGAAACCCTATTTCAGCTGGCTCGACGCCGCTTACCCCTGTTAACTTCTGTCTGGCAGGGGGATGTGCGCCCAGCCCTGGAAGATACCCTGGCGGCGGAGGCAGCCCGGGCGGCGGCCATTCCCAGTGGACTACCGGTGAAACAGGCCTTGCCGATTTCATCGGAATTTGGGTTGCGGCCCGATCCCTTTGGTGGCCGTGCCACGAAATGCACCGGGGCATCGATTTCAAAGGTCCGGTGGGGCACTCCCGTCTATGCTACGGCGGCGGCGGGGTGGGTGCGTGAGGCCGAAAATTCCGGCGGCTATGGCAACCACGTGGTGGTGGATCATGGCTATGGCTATAAGACCCTCTATGCCCATCTATCAGAGATAGCCGTTACCCCGGGGACATCGCTGCAGCCAGGAGAATTGGTGGGCTATCTGGGCAATACCGGCCGCTCCTCTGGACCCCATTTGCACTATGAGGTGCACCATCAGGATGAAGCCGTTGATCCGAGCGACTATCTGGAGCGAGAGCAGCAGTAGTTTAAGATCAGAGGATGTCTGATTGGGGTGCGATCGCACATGGGTAATACCTTCGGCCATTTATTCCGCATCACCACCTTTGGCGAGTCCCATGGGGGTGGGGTCGGGGTGATCATCGATGGCTGTCCGCCCCGGGTAGCCATCAGCAGTGACGAGATTCAGGCCGAACTAGACCGACGGCGGCCTGGCCAGAGCAAAATCACCACCCCCCGCAAAGAAAGCGATCGCTGTCAGATTCTCTCTGGGGTGTTTCAGGGCAAAACCCTGGGCACCCCCATTGCCATCCTGGTCCAGAATAAAGACACTCGGCCCCAGGACTATAGCGAGATGGCAACCACCTATCGCCCTTCCCACGCCGACGCCACCTATGACGCCAAGTATGGCTTCCGCAACTACCAGGGAGGGGGACGCTCCTCGGCCCGAGAGACCATCGGTCGGGTGGCGGCAGGCGCCATCGCCAAGAAGATCCTGCACCAAGCCGCCGGGGTAGAGATCATTGGCTATGTGAAGCGGATTCAGGATCTTGAGGCCACAGTCGATGTGGATACCGTCACCCTGGCAGCGGTAGAAGGTAATATCGTCCGCTGTCCTGACCTGACCGCCGCGGAACGCATGATCGACCGCATCGAAGCCAGCCGCGATCAAGGCGATTCCATCGGCGGGGTAGTAGAATGTGTGGCTCGCCAAGTGCCCAAGGGACTGGGTTCTCCGGTATTCGACAAGCTAGAGGCAGACTTGGCCAAGGGGGTCATGTCCCTACCGGCCAGTAAGGGGGTTGAGCTGGGCTCGGGCTTTGCCGGCACCCTCCTGACCGGCAGCCAGCACAACGACGAGTTTTATCGGGATGACCAGGGCGAGATTCGTACCCGCACCAATCGCTCTGGGGGCACCCAGGGCGGCATTAGCAATGGCGAGACCATTGTCATGCGAGTGGCCTTTAAGCCCACCGCCACCATTCGCCGGGAACAACGCACCGTCACCAGCCAGGGGCAAGAGACGGTGTTAGCGGCCCGGGGGCGACATGATCCCTGTGTGCTGCCCCGGGCAGTACCGATGGTGGAAGCCATGATGGCGCTGGTGCTCTGTGATCATCTCCTGCGCCATCACGGCCAATGTCATCTGCTGGATTAGCAATGATAGACACTCAGTTCACGGATGGCGACGTCAATCTCTTATCAGGGGTGGCGGTGCTGACTTGCATGGTTGTCTTGACATAGGTTGTGCAACAAAATGCCAATCAGGGCAATGGGTCGCTATTCTAAGTATTCTTGACTCCCTGAGGCGCCGCGAATGCTCCTGGATTCATCAGACCAAATACGGCTCACGGCATTGCGGCCCACACCAGGCACATCGAAGGGATGCCAGTCGATAGTGGCGCCCAGAGCTTCTGCCCTCGCTACTGTAGTGTCGACGTCTTCGACTCTAACAAAGGCAAGCCAACGGGAGGAGATGTTTCGACCAGGATCGACAAAGCCACCCTGGGCTGCGCCATTGGCGATGATCAACGGATAGTCAGCCTCACCGGATGTCCACGCGAAGTGGGCAGCATGCTCGATCTGATACTCCCAGCCCAGGAGGGTGGCGTAGAAATGCTTTGCCTGCTCAACGTCATTGGTGAGAAGGTCATGCCAGACAACCTGGCCCATTGCCGTCTTGTCTGTTGTGCTCAT
Organism: Halomicronema hongdechloris C2206; assembly: GCF_002075285.3. Lineage (GTDB taxonomy): Bacteria > Cyanobacteriota > Cyanobacteriia > Phormidesmidales > Phormidesmidaceae > Halomicronema_B > Halomicronema_B hongdechloris. The sequence continues at coordinate 480,432 of NZ_CP021983.2, forward strand.
GCTGTTGCTCTAGATAGTGCCCCATGGCATAAGTCGACTGGTGAGGTTATCCATCTCGAGCACCTGCGGTCTGGCCCAGTCGGAAAGCACTTGAAGCGCCTGATCGAAATATGCAAACCTGTGGGCACTGCGGTCGACTCAGCGGCAAGATAGTTGCGGCCTCGCCCTACCAGTAGGCTGTCTGTTGGCCACATAGCGCTGACCAGTCAGCTCAGGACATGGGTGATCGTCCAATAGCCCAGTCTAAGGGGGCTGACTGGCTCGTCACCACACAAAGCATTGTGGCGGTGGTTATAGAATGCGAGGTTGTGGTGCTGCATAGCTCCCGTGGCGAACGTCTCCATCATCATACCTGTCTTGAACGAGGCCAGCTGTCTGGGCCGCACTTTGAGGTATTTGCGGATTTTAGAGCCTGCCTGTGCAGAAGTTCTGGTGGTGGACGGCGGCAGCAGCGACGACACGGCAGCCATTGCCCGAGCCGGTGGCGCAACGGTTATCCAATCTGTCCAACGGGGGCGGGCTGCCCAGATGAATGCCGGGGCAGAATGGGCCAGTGGCGACATCCTCTGCTTTCTGCACGGTGATACCCTGCTACCCGATGATGCGATCGCAGTGATCGAGACGACGCTGGCAAATCCTCAAACTGCCTGCGGCGGCTTTATTTCGGTGATGGCCGGCGCCCAGACGACGCGCTGGGGCATCACGCTGCACAACAGCCTCAAAACCCACTACGCGCCGCTGCTATTTCGGCCTCATCTCTATTGTCTCAAGGGGCTGCGGCTGCTGTTTGGCGACCAAGTGATGTTTTGCCGAAAAACTGATTTTTGGGCCTGTGGCGGCTTTGAGACGACCCTGCCCATCATGGAAGAGGCTGATCTGTGCTTAAAGCTGTGTCGTCGGGGCCGCATCCGACAGGTGAACCGGGTTGTGCAGTCATCCGATCGCCGGGTGGTCCAGTGGGGACCCATCAAGGCCAATTTCATTTACCTGGCGATTGGGTTTTTGTGGGGGATTGGGATGCCTGCGGCCGCTCTAAAACAGTTCTACGCAGACGTGCGCTGATTCAGCTGCCAGCTATAGGGCAGGTAGGCAACTTTGGCCATGGAGGGTGGCCGTCTGCCGGTGTAGTGCAGCTTGATGTAGTCCACAATGGAATTAGCCTTGTGTCCCAAAATCGGGGGTCACTTCGCCTCAGCAAAGGCGAACGCATCGTCAATCGAGCGAATGGATTTGTGAGCGAAAATCGGTGTCGGTGCTGATCGCCTGACCGACAATTTCTAGCTGGGGCTCTAAATCTAGCAGCAACACCAGCTTGCGATCGCAAGGCACAAAAGGTATCTGAGGATGGGAGCCAAAGCTGCCCTCGCTGGCGATCGCCAAGGTTTCGCCGGTTAGATCCAATGCCGCCTCAGCTTTGAGGCGAGCCGTGGTGATTTGATCGGCTGAGCGGGGAACGTCGCGGGTGAAAGTGCCTAGGGTGTCCGTGTTGAAACCAGCAGGCATCAGGGGCTTGACCCCAGGGGCGGTTTCCAGGCGGGGGGCAATGACCTGTTCTTTGCGATGCATGGTGGCGATCACCGCCACCCGACCTAGAAAACTCTTGCACTAGCTTTCCTCGGCGTGGGAAAGCGATTGTACAGGAAGTCAAGGGCATAATTGTGCAGGGTGTAATACTCCGGGGTTGCCATAATTTGAGCCTAATTCCTTGACCGCTCAAAGGGAATATCCATCACCTCCGGTCAAAACCGCTATGGAGAAAGCAGTAGAACCACTGGATATTGCTTAGGAAAATGCCGATCACCGGCGCAATTGTTTGAACTTCGCCTTGAGAAGACATTTGGAAACTCGGCTGAAAGCCCTGACAGGCAAGCGTTTGAGAGCGCATGGTTCTGTTGACCAGAATCTAGTCTGGAGCAAGGTTGCAGGGTCCTTTTCAAATATCCTCTGAACCAATCCCTTTTCCCGAGGTCTTTGTGATCTGCTGAGGCTAGCAGTTCTTTACACGGCTACTAAAAAGCCGGGGTCATGCCCCGGCTTTTTGGGCCGGCGTTGCCTCGATTCAACAGCCGTCTGGCCCACAGAACTTGTGCGCGTACAGCACCTCCGCATCACAGATATAGGCGATGCCCGAATAATCCTCGAAAAACTCTGCTGCGATGCGATCCGAAATCTTCAGGGCCATATCCCGATTTTCGGTGAGTACCTCGAACTTGATATTCGACTGGGTGTCGGAAACGCTGGGTTGTCCCGACGAGCGCACGTTGCGACTACCTTTACCGCCAGTTTCTAGCACCGTATAGCCGGTCGCCCCGGCTTCGTCGATGATCTGGGCGATCTTTTTCAGCAACAACTTTTCCGTGATGATAACGAGCTTTTTGGCTGGCTTGGCCATATTGGTTACCTCCTTAAGCATGTATTCATTGAACTACTGGGTTGTTAGGCTAGGGGCGCACCGATAGACTGCGCACCGTCTGGGATTAGCCACCGCCCATCAGTGCCTGGGCAAGCCCGATATAGAGCGGGATGCCTACGGCAAGGGCAACTGGTGTGCCGACGGCTGTGGATGCGCCGATGTAGGCGGAAGGATTGGCCTTGGGAATACCACCGCGTAAAGTAGGCGGCCCGGAGATATCGGAACTGGAGGCGGCGATGACAGCCAGGATAACGCCGCCGCCGGGGCTGAATCCTGTGGCGATGTGGGCAATATAGCCGAGACCGAAGCCAATGAGTCCATGCAGCAGTGGTGCCACAAAGGCATATACGGCGTACCACTGGGCCACCTTGCGCAGCTCGCCGATCCTGGCCCAGGCTTCCATACCCATGACCAACATCAGAATCGACAGTAGGCCGCGGAAGAGGGGATTGTAGAAGCTTTCATAGACACTTTCTGGACGGGTGAAGATGCCTAGAGCGAGACCAAGGATTAGTGCCGATAGGGCCGATCCCTGAAGGCTGTCCTTGACGATGGGCCAGATCTTGACCCGATTGTTTGCAGGACCGCCCGACTGGCTAGCAGACCCGCCTGCGATACCGCCCGGCTCGCTAGAATATCCGCCTGCGGCAACCGGCTGCATGCCGCTATATTCTCCCTTCCTGAGATAATCCTCATTCTTGAGATACTTGTCGCGCTTCTGCTTGCCGGCATAAATGCTGGCCAAGACGATCGCCGTCACCAGCGCCGGAATATCCATAAAGGGATAGAGGGCACCGGCCCAGGCCTCGTATTGCATGCCTTCTGATTCCAGCATCGTGATGCCGGCGGCGAGGGTGGAGCCACTCACGGCACCGAACAAGCCCCCGGTCGCAATGGCATCTAGGGGTTTGACACCCGGCAGCCGGGCCAGCGTGTTGCGAGCGATGAACACAACCAGAATACCGATTACCGCCGCAAACACCGCGGGCAAGAGCATCTCCGCCAGATTGGCATTGCGGATGGCAATACCGCCGCTCAGGCCGACTTTAAGGAGCAGCATGAAGACGATGAACTTATAGACCGCATCTGGAATTGCCAGTCGGCTATTGAGGGCGGCAATGACCATGCCCCCAATTAAAAAACCAAGTGTCGGGGACTGCAGCTTATCCACAAAGCGCGTCAAGAAATCGGCTAAAAAATCCACGAAAACCTCCTTCCGTCTCCTCTGACGAGAAGTAGTGACTATTGTGACAAGTGAGCTTTGAAAAGCTTAAAAAACAGGGATGAAGCGCTTCATCCCCACAGCACAGGTGTTATGCGAGAACCTGTCGACGGGGTGCTCAGAGATGGCCGCTCTCCGAACGAGGTTGAAAGGCGTCGCTGTTCCGCTCCGCCTTTCATAGACTTAAGTCTATCGATATTAAGCTCTTTATATGCTTAAGTCTATCCTGAAATGCTGCAGATTTTTGCGCCCAATAACATGGATTTGCAACGCAATGTCAAATTCAACTCATAAGTTTTTCTTTTTCCTGCTTAGCGATCTCTGCCTTTGGTTAATGTGAATTGCGATCGCAGAGTTTTCTCAATGCCACATGCCCTTTACCAAAGAGTCAAATGACTGTCATTCCCCCTTTTTACTGGTTTGCGCCGTCCTTGTCGTGATTGCACTCGGAGTGTTGGGCTTATCCGTCCAGCAAACACCCATTAACGAAATATCAACTAAGCGCTTTACCGGGTGGTGCGAAGAACGATCTGACCTGCTGCCTGCCACTCAACATATGGTTTATCAACGCTTAACCATCGCCGGCATCCAAGATTACGCTGAGGCGGATGACCCTCATCAGTCAAGAAGACACTCTGGTGCTAGAGCGATTAGAGTTGCAGGACTTACGACCACTGGCTAGCTTTACTCAGGTCACCTGGCTGTCGCTAAGCATGAACCAGATTGAAGATGTCACCCCGTTTCCTAGACCTTTACAACCCCCCGGTCGCAGAAACGACTGCCTTGACTAGATTGGCCCAGCTGACCTGGTTGGATCTGTGGGGCCCTGAGAAGCTGCGATCGTACCTGCCTTGTGCAACCAGAGAGCGTCTGTCTCTTCTGGCCGACCGATTCCATCGACCCATCCGAAACCTGTGCAGATGTTGCCTTAGCCAACCCGTCTCTATGATGGGTCGTAATCAATCCACTTGCAATGCGGGTGACCTTACGGGTGACTCTGTTGGTGGGGTCGGCTCTAAGGGAGGACTGTAGCGAGCGACATTAATCCAAATTACTGAAAACAGTAAACCAACACCGCAACCGATCAAGAAAATCCAACCGTGGGAGGGTTCTAAAACACAGAGCAAGCGACGATTACTGCCATACACCTGCACGACCCACCCCTCATCCGTATCCAACTTTGGCTGTGACTGCCTCGATTCAAACTTATTCATGGTTTTCGCTCCATGCTGGTTGTGTGTATCGCTTACAGACCGCTTGCCTGTATCGAACAGAACACCTGCCGAAAATCCATCTGCGTGATGTGTGTAGCGGCTTCAGAACAGTGATTGTGTCTTTGAGTTGCTTTCGCTAAACTCATAGATCTAAGTCTATGTTTTAAGAAAACACCATATCTTTAAGTTTATACAATGCCTGGCTGACAAGCAGCATTTTCTACAAAATAATGGCTCAAACTTGTCGAATATTTTTATAATTAAAACTTATGCTTTGAGCCTGCTCGGCTATACCGCACCTGATTCCTATGAGCCCTCACTGATTCGGCGATTGCGGAGGAATCAGCCACTGGCTGATTCTACTCCAGCTGATGTTTAGTTTTTTCGAGTCATTTTCACGTGAATTCTGCATGACCAGCCCGTCGATTGCCACGCATTAGTTCCCATATGGGAGGAATCGCCCCGCGTTGGGCGGCTTGAATCGCCACGGCGGTGCCTCCCGTGCCGCCGCCGACCACTAAAACATCTGCGGTGACGGTGGTGATATTCAAGAGCTGCTCCGCCGTTGGATGGTGAATCGAAGTTTGATTACTCTACCAGTGGACGTTACTGCAAATGGCAGAGCCCTAGTCCCTAGTGCCCCCTGCAATCTGATGTTGAATGGTGGTCATAGCGCCAGGAGACCTGGTGGTCTAACGGTGAAGTTCAGCGGTGTGAAGGCCATTTTTAAGAGTAAGCTCGATGCTTCCCCTTCACATCTGCTGCAAGGCCATGCTAGTTACGCAAAGGCTTATAATTGCTAGGTTTCGTGCCTCAAGCGAACCTACAAAGCTACAGGGCCAGAAGATTTCTCCATCACTATTCTATGTAGTTCCGCCTCTTTATGATCGAAAAATAACCAGGCGACAGGGAAAAAAGTCATGTAGCGATTATAGACCTCAAGACCAACTAACTTTAGAGCTTTCTTCTGATTTTCAATCAATCGTTCATACCACGCTCTTAAAGTTGGCTTGTAGTCGTGAATTGAGTCATGAGTAATCCTAAAACCAACACTTTCTGCAGCCTCAATATGATCTCGATGTATCACCAAGAGAGAACCAGGAAAAAACAATTGCATAAGTATCGCTAAAGCTGGATAGGGTTCACGCTCAAAGGAAAAGAACTGATGCACTGCCAGCCCTCCTGGCGCGAGAGCGTCGTACATTTTCTGATATAAACCTTTTAACTCCTTAGGTCTCACATGTTCCAGGGCTCCTATCGAGAGAATGCGATCGTAAGGTTCATGCTCCCAAACAGCAGTAATAAAGTTAGTGAGGGAAACATTAAGCCCTAGTTTTTGATTGTAGGTTAGCTGTTTCCTTGATAATGTGAACCCAGTTAACTCACCGCAATGTCCCGCATCTTGAAGAAATCTCATCATTGCACCCCAGCCACATCCCAGATCCAAGATCTTCTCGTGACCACTCAAATTCAGAAGAGAGAGTAGATATTTGGCTTTATTCTCTTGGGCTTTTTCCAAGGTTTCTTCATCGCTTAGAAATTCAGCACAGGAATAAAATTTGTACTTAGCATCGAGAAATAAGGCGTAGAATTCGTTGGATATGTCGTAATGGGTTTCAATGCCAATAGCATGGTCTCGCCTCAGCATGTAATCCAGATATGCTTTTCGTCTTGAGTTTGGAGGATAAGCTCTGGCTAAGAACTCAAACCAAGATGATCTAGACTTACTCCAAAAATCCCAGTTCTCTACTGCTTCTAAAGGAATGGGTGAATGAATTCTGTAGTTCGCAATCGCATAGAGCGAACCACAAGTGATGAGATCTGAGGCAAACTGAGATAATCTTTTTAGATTCTTCATTCTGGTTCTCCTGGCGAAGAACTATCTGACTTTCATCAACTCCCTCTCACTAGGATGAAGATGTTTGTGAACAAGTGGAGTCTAACGGCCTGGGTGCTCAGTTGCAGCGCTATGTTAAACGGCGGCCTATCGAAGGAGAGTCGCCGCCACCGTCTGACTATATATTTATATATTAAGTATTAAGTGTATTAAGTGTCAGACCTGCTGGATAAGATCCCCTATGCCCTGAATCGTAACTATCCCAACGCCAACCGGCAATGGGGATGGCAATTTGTCTTTCTCTCTGCAGAGGGGTGCCGATGACACCCCCCATGTCGTCAGTATGGCCTCAGGCACAATACGGTCAAGCTAGCTGCTGGCTTGGCGAGCCTGCCGCCGCTTCAGCAGGGCACCCATGGCTAAAGCCGACGTTGACCCCAATATCGTTAGGGGTTCTGGCACTGGTTCTGTCGTAATCGACATCGAGTAAGATCCAGCCCCAGGCACCTGTTGTGCAGTGAGCAAGCCAGCCGCCGTAGTGGTGTCGCCAAAGATGAACTGACCCCGCAGAGGCTTATCGGTGAAAAAGGCCGTCAGGGGGCCCGATTCAAAGAGATCCACCACCTGCACCGGAGACGTTAGGGCAAAGGTGAGCCCGTTAGTCTCGCCGTTAATCGTTTGAGCGCCGAAGTCGATAAACGTAGACAGCGGATCGGCCCGAAAGAGTGGCCCACTGGGGGAACTGCCTGCAGGGTTAAAGGTCAGATCGCTCACTACTGCGGACGAGAGGCCACTAAAGTCTCCAGTGCCGCCGGTGACGATGCCGTTGGGACTACCGGTAAAGTCAAAGGTGACTTGGCCAGAATCGCTTCTGATGATATTGACGTCACCGGTCAGCGACACGCCACCAGATACGGTGGCCGCGTCTGCAGGACCAATGGCCAGGGCCATAATGCCGCTGGTTGCAGCCAGTGCGGCAATAGCGCTTCGTTGGGTTGACAACATAAACTAATCCTCAAACATGAAACACGCAGCATCACGAAACGAATTAGCTGCAGAGGAACAGCTAATGGCGATCAACACCCCGAAACCAGTGATTAAATCTAGGGTGGGCAAATGGTAGTTATAATTCACTGCCCACCTCTAGAGACGGGAGCCCAGAAGTGGAGTTCCGGTGCTGAGTAGTGAGACGGCTGCTGGCTGAGCTGGTTGATGTGTAACAGTTTTGCAAAACCCTCAATTTCCGCGGCCAGGTTCCTTAGGATTTGTTAGGGTTACAGGGGATTTGCTATCGGCATTACCACTGCCATGGGTCTATGCGTTCTGCGCCTCCTAAACCACCCGATTCTTCCGATCAGTCCGAGCAGACGTCTGCGAAAAAGCCATCGTCTCGAGCCCAGAAAAAATCTCGGGGGTTCACACCACTGGCGCCGGTGCGCTTTGTCCAGGGAGTGGGCACTAGCCTGGTGGGCATTGCCGTGGTCATGGCTCTATTGGCCGGGGTAGGGGTTTGGCGTTCCGGGGACCGCTTCTTGGAAGGGTTGCGGCTGATGCTGACGGCCCCGCAACCGGAGCCGGAAGTGGATGTGCGTTCGGTGATTATCCATAAGCTGCAGGGGGCCAGTGAACTGACGACGGCCATCTTTGCCATGGAGGCGGTGGTCCCCACCACGAGCGATCGCACCTTAGCCGGCTATGTCATCGGCAAGACTAATCTGCTCTACATTGCCTACGGCGAAGTCCGGGCCGGAGTAGACCTGAGCCGGCTCGACCCTAGCCAGATCACCACCGGGCCGGAGTCGGTGCGGATTCAGCTGCCGCCAGCCCAGATCCTCGATAGCAAGCTAGATGTAGAGCGCTCGGAAGTCTATGACTACGACCGGGGATTTTTGGGGTTGGGCCCCGACAATGCTCCGGAACTGCAGGAGATGGCCCAGCGGCAAGCCTTGCAGAAGATTACCCGAGCTGCCTGTAGTGAGGGCATCTTGACGGCGGCCAATGAGCGGGCCCAGTTGGTGGTGAGTCAACTGCTCTCCCCCTTGGCGTTTGAGTCGGTGCAGGTAGACACCCAAACCCCGGATGAGTTGACCTGTGCCGGTCTGGCGAATAGCGATACAGTGAACTAGGTGCCCCAATGAAAACCCATGCTAGAGCTGTATCAGTTTGAAGTCTCCCATTACTGCGAAAAGATTCGCCTGATTCTGGACTATAAACAACTACCCTATCGCACCACTGAGGTGACGCCTGGTTTGGGTCAGGTAGACCTCTATCGCCTCTCCGGTCAGCGGCAGGTGCCGGTGCTTAAGGATGGCAGCGATGTGGTCTCCGATTCCACTGCGATCGCACGGTTCTTAGATGCCCGCTATCCCACCCCTCCCATCCTGCCCACCGAGCCTCGGAGTAGGGGGCTGTGCCTGATGATGGAAGCCTGGGCAGATGACTCTATTGGCCTCAATAGCCGCAAGGCCCTGATCGGTGCCTTCAATCAGCATCCCAATTTCCGCAAGGCCCTGCTGCCCGACACTACCCCTAGTCCGGTAAAAGACCTGGTCGGTGTCATCCCCGGGGACTTTCTCAATGTATTGGGCACCGGCGTCGGCCTGGGACCGACTGATATCAAGCTGGCCAATGAAGCTTTGCGCCAGGACCTCGAGGCCCTCTGCCTGCTGCTGGAGGGACAACCCTACCTGCTGGGAGAGCAGCCCACCCTGGCCGATTTTGCCGTGGCCGGGGTATCGATGTACATCAAGTTCCCGGCTAGCCGCTATGTGGCCCTGCCCGAGGGGCTCTGCGATCAGGGCATTCCTGGCTTAGCCGACGACCCAGCCTACCAACCCTTCTTCGCCTGGCGCGATCGCCTCTACGCCGATTACCGTCAGCCCCGGAGGGGGCAACGACGTCCCAGGCCAGTAGCGGTCCCACCGCCATCGACATCGAGTAAGTGCCCCAGCCCTGCCATGGTCACCTCCCTGGATCAGTACACCTCCCTCTTGGGCAGCGCCGCCGTGGTGCCCTGGTCGGAACTAGATGGGGCTTGGCAGACGGCCCTGGCCCTGGCCAGCCAAGATCCCCCCAGCTGCGTGGTCTATCCCGACAGTCTAGAGGACCTGACGGCAGCGGTGGCTTGTGCCCATGACCATGGTTGGCGGCTGTTGCCCTGCGGCCATGGCAGCAAGCTGAGTTGGGGCGGCCTGGCTGCGGGCATCGAGGTGGCCATCAGCACCGCCCGCCTGCCGCAGGCGGTGGACCATGCCGTCGGTGATCTGACCGTAACCGCGGCGGCTGGGCACTCCCTGGCCGAGTTGCAGGACCAGCTGGGCCAGGAGCAGCAGTTTCTGGCGGTGGACCCCACCTATCCCCAGCACGCTACCCTGGGCGGCATCGTGGCCACAGCGGATACGGGGGCGCTGCGCCAGCGCTATGGCGGCGTGCGGGACATGTTGATTGGGGTCCGCTTCGTTCGCTACGACGGCCAGATCGTCAAGGCTGGAGGCCGGGTGGTGAAGAATGTGGCCGGCTACGATTTGATGAAGCTGATGACTGGCTCCTTCGGCACCCTGGGGGTGCTGGCGGAACTCACCTTTCGCACCTATCCCCAGGCTCCGGCCGTGGCCACGGTATTGCTGGCAGGCGACGATGCTGCGGTGAAGCAAAGCCTAGCCGAGCTGCGCCGCTCTCCCCTGACGCCGGTGGCCTTGGATCTGCTGTCGCCGGCGCTGATGGTGGCCCTGGGCCATGAGCCCAGCCTGGGCCTGGCGGCGCGGTTCGAGACAGTGGCCGCCGGGGTGGAGGAACAGGTGCAGCGAACCCTGACCCTGGGCCAGAATCATGGGCTAGCAGGCCAGACCCTGGAGGGGGAAGCCGGTGCCAACCTCTGGGCTACCATGACTCAGATCCTGGGGGAGGGGGCCGGCATTTTAGCCAAGGTGGGCTGTCTGCCGGTGGCGGCAGTAGACCTGTTGCGGCAGGTGGATGAGCTGGGGGGCTTAGGTCGCATCCACACCGGCAGCGGCGTTGGCCTGGTGGCCTTGGGGGTGGGCCAGGACAGTCAGGCCATCTTGGAGACGATGCGATCGCATTGCCAGGCGCACCAGGGCTACCTCACCCTGCTGCAAGCCCCCCTGGACCTGAAACAGCAGCTGCAGGTCTGGGGCTATAGCGGCAATTCCCTGGCGGTGATGGAGCAGATTAAGCAGCAATTCGACCCGCCGCGATTGCTGAGTCCGGGCCGGTTTGTCGGCGGCCTCTAGGGGCCGGGCCAGCGCAGCACCACCACCTCTTCCCGCAGGGCCAGGTTCTTAGAGGCCACCCGACGACTGCGAAACAGGTCGATGTCGGTGACCTCATAGCCCAGGCAGGCGGCGATGTCGGCCAATAACTGGCCGGTCTGAATTAGCACCCCCAGATACGAGGCCTGATCGCCCACCACATAGGCCAGCTGGGCCCCCGGTCGCAGGATGGGTCGCAATTCCGCCAGATGGCGGGCCATGCCGCCGAAGTAGAGGGTGACCACCCGGGAATAGAGGCGGGAGAAGCCGCTGGTCTTGCCCTGCTGGGCCCGGCTGCGCTCGATCTCCTGGGCCAGAGCCAGAATCTGCGGGTAGTCCTGGATCCAGCGGTCGTCATCGTCAGTGCTATAGATGCTGCGGCTATTGGAGCGGATCAGGGTTTGCTTCACCCGCCGTAACTCCCCTCGGTCGCGGATGAAGCCCAGCAGCACCGACTCCAGCCGGGTGGTGCGGGTGTAGTCTTTCTCGTTGGGGTAGGGAGGCGAGGTGATCACCGCGTCGATGGACTGGGGCGGCAGTAGGGCAGGCAGCTGGCGGGCGTCGCCCCGGTGCACAGTAGCCGGCACCTGGCGCGGGCCACGGACAGACTGTAGATCCGATGCGATCGCATCGATTCCCTGTAGCCACAGATCCACCACCGGCGCATCCTGCCGTTGCCGCACCACACTGGCCTCCGGGGCAAACCGCAGGTTACTGGCCGCCAGGGCCGCCTTCACCAGGGCCAAGCGCCCATGGTCGTAATAGCCAGAGTCCGGCTCCTGCTCCAGGGCCACCAGCAATACCAGGATCTTGTGCAACGGCTGGGGGCTGATGGCATTTTTCAACAGCACCCGCTCACTGGCCTCTGGCAGGGTGTGGCGCAAGCCATCCCCCGGGAACCAGCGCAACTCCCGCTCAACCTGCTGGGCCAGGGTCTGGGCATAGGCCAGTAACCCGGTTGGATCGGGCTGCCAGTTCACCTTGGTGCGACAGGCAAAATGGGCCATGGGGTTGGCCTCAATGCCGACGCTGGTCACCCGCCGCCGCTTACACTCCACCAGGGTGGTGCCGGTACCGACGAAGGGATCCAGCACCCGGTGCCGGGGACCCACGGCAAAGCGGTCCAAATAGTGGCGGACCAGATGGGGCGGAAACGACAACACGGAACGATACCAGTCATGCACCGGGCGATCCGCCAGCGCAAACTGATTCAGCACCTTACTCGACCATCCCTGCGGCTGGGGTGAGGTCGATGTCGGAGCCGATGAGTCCATGCCTTCGCCGATGCTACAGCAGATACCTTATCTTGAATCTCCAGCATCAGGCTACTGATCGTCTCCTCTCCAAATACTCAGATCTTGATCGAGGTCAAAGGTCAGCTTACCCCGCACCAGGGCTTCGTTCTGGAAGTAAAAACAGTTATCGGGTTCTAAACCGGCCTGCTCAGCCTGTTTTCGCCAGGTTGTCGCTCCATAGCTGATGTCTCAATCATACGTCTCGTTTCCAGGGGTCGCTCCGAGTTGATAATTGGCCAGCAACTCTGCCATCCACTGCTCATTTTGCTTAGATAACGGCGGCACTGGCGGTTGCCCATAGTCAATCGCCAGATGATATCGCCCCTTCTCATAGACCCGATTCAGTAATGGCTGCAGAGCTAAAATCGGTTCTTTTTCTCCGGGTAGCAGTGGCACCGGAAACGATGGAATCGGCTGTTGCAGGCCGAATCTATAGAGGTCAGCCGTTGGTCGCCGGTCGGCCCGGGAAATCAGAATGTGATAATCGCTGGGGTGCTGGCCTGACATGGGCAGCGGCTGTCCCCCTCGCAGTAGGTCGATTTCTACCAGATGAGAGACACTGGCTAGCACCTGATTTCGCTTGCGCAAGTAGGCAATTCGCCCTTCCCCGGGCCGCTTGTTTTTAGGCGACAGCAGCTCGATTACTGCCACCACCATGCCTGTCGCCACCTCTCGAATTTCTAGGTAGCGTTCGGTGACCTCTGCCGCTAGAGGCACGGTGACAGGTTCAGGCTGCATTGGCGGCGGCAAAGTTGCTGCCTCTGTGGTGCCCGCTGCTGATCGCCCCGTGGCTACGGCTACATCGGGAATACCCACCAGTATGCTGTCGTCTTCGCTGCTGAAATAAACCCGCTTCTCTACCTCAACCCGATACTTTTGGCTCAGGTGATCCACTAACTCATCGGCGATGGCCACAATCAACCGACTGTGAACAGCCGACCACAGCTCTGGGGTCTCAAGATAGGGATCCATGCCGGGAAACGGCGATGCCATGACATATCTTCAGGCGAGGGGGCTGTTTTTATGGTATCGAAGTAACCCTCTCCTCCACCCTCAGGGTTGAGCGCAGTCGGCGGCATTCCGCTGCCGAAGGTAACTCCAAATCTGCCGCCAAGGCGATGGCCCGGTCCAAGTAATCCGCCGCGGTTTCAGGGTCGCCCATGGCCTGGTATAGCATCCCCAGATGCCTATAGGTCAAGGCCTCAGGGGATCGTGCCTGCTGCTCCCGAGTGATCTCAAGGGCGGCGTGGAGAGTAGCCAGGGCTGCTTGGTGCTGCCCTAGCTTCATCAGGGTTTCCCCAAGGTTAGATAGGGTCAGACCCTCTCCCCAGCGATCGCCGAGCTGCCGCGCCATCGCCAGGGCCTGATGATATAGCTCGACCGCCTGATGATGGTGGCCCAACTCGCTATGGGCATTGGCCAAATTCACCAGGGCCGCCTCTTCCCCCTGTTGTTGGCCGAGTCGACGGGCAATTGCCAAATCCTGCTCGTGGTAGGTGATGGCCCCAGCATAGTCATGCATCTCATCGTAGACGTTGCCGATGTTGCCCAGGGCGGCTCCTTCCCCAGCGACATCCCCCACCTGTCTGACCAAGTCAAGGGTCTGAAAGTAGTAGCTTAAGGCCAAATCATTGTGGCCCAACTTCAGGTGGGCATGGCCCAGCCCTTCTAAGGCCCGTCCCTGGCCAGGCATATCGCCCAGGGCGGTGGCCAAATCCCAATGCCGTTGGTGGTAATCGAGGGCTGCCTGAAAGTGCCCGAGTCGATAAGAGATGTTGCCCAAATAGCCGAGGGCATTGGCTTCTCCCTGACGATCCCCCAGCTGTTGGGCGATTGACATGGCCTGCTGGAAGCATTGCAGCGCTTGGGTGTTGTCGCCCAGGGCACCGTGAACATTGCCCAGGTTGCCGAGGGCCTGACTTTCGTGATAACGATCGCCCATCTGCCGGACGATGGCCAACTGCCAATGCAAGGCCTCGAGGGCATCCTGATAGTTGCCCAGCCCATAGGCTACGACGCCTAAGTTGCCATAGGCAAGACTAATGCCTAGCTGATCGCCAATGGCCTGGGCGGTTGTCAGTTGTTGTCGATAGCAGTCAATGGCGTCAGGGTATTGGCCAGTAGCGCTCAACACATTGCCCAAGTTCCCCAAGGCATGCAGCATACTCTGCTGGTGGTCTAGGCGTTGGGCCATCGCCAGGTGTCTCTGGTGCAATTTGAGCGCCTGGTCATAGTGCCCGGTGGCAAAGCAAACATTACCCAGTCCTCCTAGGGCATTCCCTTCGCTGAGGGGATCGTGAATGTCCCGGGCGATTTGCCGCTGACGCTCGAAATACTGGGTTGCTAACTCATACTCTCCCAGGGTGTAGCAGGCACTGCCCAGGCCGCCTAGGGCACTACTCTCGCCGGAGCGATTGCCGATGGTCTGGGCCAGGTGCAGGTGCCGGCGATGATAGTCTCTGGCCTGTTCATACTGGCCCAATGCCTGGCAACAACTGCCTAAATTGCCCAGGGCCGCCCCTTCCATCTCTACATCCTTTTCCTGGCGGGCAATGGCTAGGTGTTGATGATGGTAGTCGAGGGCCTGTAGGTAGTTACCCTGAGCCTCGTGGATATTGCCGAGACTGCCTAATGCAATGCCTTCGCCAATCCGCAATCCCACCTGTCGCGTAATAGTCAGCCAATCTTGGTAATGCTCAATGGCGGTTTGGTAATTCCCCAAGGCATAGTAAACATCGCCCAAGTGGCTCAGGACCATCCCCCGATTAACTGGGTCGCCGACTTCCTGAAAAATACGAAGGCTACGCTCCAGACATGCCTTGGCCTCTCTATAGTTGCCCTGGGCATAGTAGCTGGTTCCTAAAAACTGGAGAAACATGCCATTGCGCTTAGCATCGACATGGTCAATCAGGGCTGCATAGAGGCCCGTTTGCTCAGAGGTATAGCCCCATAGCTTCAGTTGGTAATGTAGGCGAGCCTTGGTAGGGGTATTCAATTCGGTGAAGATCAGGCTGGCGGCCCGTTGCCACTCGCCCATGTCGCAGAGGTGATAAAACGCCTCGAGATAGCCTTTGACCCGCTCTAGGTTGGTGGCATTTGCGGGGGGCTGATACTTGGTCAGCCAGTTGACGATGGCTTGATAATGGGTGCGGCGGTGGTGGGGGCGCACAGCGCCAATGCGGGCGGGGTCGATGCCGAGCTGATCTAGGGGAGCGGGAGGGAGCATGGAGAACGAGAGAAAGGCGAAAGCAGCACCCTACTGTGTTGCCTTTGCCAGCCATTCTTTAGCCCAGGCGGCATTGGCATCGTCTAAGGGTGGTACAGGGCTTTGGGAATAGTCGATAACTAAACCATAGCCCGAGCGATCGTAGATGCCATCCAGTAATCCTTTCAAATCCACCACTGGCAGTTCATCCTCTGGCTGCAGAGGCAGCTCAAAACAGGGAATGGGGTCTGGCAGATTAAACCCATACCATTTGGCCTGGGGACGTAGTTCTTGGGGGCTAACCAAAATGTGATAGGTCGAGGGTTCGACCTCCTGAGGTATGTCCAAAGAAAGCCACTGGCGCAGCAGGTCAATTTCTACAAAATTACAAGGGCTACTGAGCAACGTCGCCCGTTTCACTTCATACTTCGCTCGGCTCCGGCCTGGGCGCTTGTTGGTGGGCGACAGGACCTCTACCACAGTAATGACCTGACTTGTCGCAATTTCTCGAATTTCCAGGTAGCCTTGGCGAATGGTTTCAGGCAGCATTAGCGTCACCGTGACGGCATCGCCAGGATGCGGTGCTGTGGCTGCTGCGTTAGTCTTTTTGGGAAGCTGCCGTTGCCCTTGGGCCACTGCGACATCTGGCCTGCCGACTATAACAGAGTTTTGGCCATCAACCTGGTATACCCGCACTTCAATCAGCACTTGGTATTTAGGCAGCAGCTTAGGTGCCAGGCCATCGGCGATCGCCGTCATTAGTCGATGGTGAATGTTCGGCCAGGCGCTAGGGTGCTCCAGGTAAGGGTCCATGCCCGGAAAAGGAGACGGCATTGGAAATTTCCAAACAGGAAGTTGTCTTTAGTGTAAGGCAGAAGGATGAAGGATGAAGGATGAGGGGAGTTAGGCGGGTTCGTTATTTTTAGCATTTTTGACCAGGGTGACGAAAATTGCGGTTAATTCGCCGGCTTCCTGCGACAGAGGGTTTAAGCGGCTGGGTTCAATGGTTTCGGACTCGGCTAGCAGTTCTAGCCAGTAGTTGGTTTCTTCGAGTTCTTGTAGGCCGCCATTGAGCTTGCTGACAAATTCAGCGGTCGATCTGGCACGATGAGCTTCTCGGTAGTGAGCACCCACTGAGGTGCCGCTACGCAAGATTTGTTTGCCAAGAACCTGGGCCACGGTGGTGTTTGGCAGGGCGGAATACAGGCGGATGATTCGTAGAGCAAAGGCTTTGGTCCGTTGCTTCAAATCACTGGGCATGAGTTTAGGTGATAGGGATCCCTATTAGAGTGCCCCTTTTAAAGGATGAAGAAGGCAGAAAAGCAGCAAATGTCTCGGGGGCACAAGTCGGGTCGGGTCAAGAGTCTGGCGCGGTGGAAGGCGGCAACCTAGGCGACCTTCAGACCCCCCTTTCATCCTTCATCCTTCATCATTCTGATTTTCTATCGTTTCCGTCCCCTTGCGGGGGGTAGGAAAGGCAGAAATCAGAAGGCAAAAGGCAGAACGGGTTACTGGCTGGTGGCTAGGGTCAGAGCTGTTCAAAATGCTGGGCAAATTTCCCCAGTCCCTTCATCCTTCATCCTTTCGCCTTCTGCCTTGCTTACGGTTTCCGTCCCCTTGCGGGGTAATGGATTTTGAACCGGCTGTCCGAAGGCATTTTCCATGGGTTCGGAAAGTTTCCGTCCCCTTGCGGGGTAATGGATTTTGAACATCACTCAGACTCAGCTAGAACAGGCGCTGAAGGTTTCCGTCCCCTTGCGGGGTAATGGATTTTGAACAGTTGGTCAGTCTTCGGATGACGCTAGCGACCGAAGGTTTCCGTCCCCTTGCGGGGTAATGGATTTTGAACCCCCTTGATCTGGAGCCCTTATGAGGCAAGGCTTTCAACACCCCAAATCTGAGGGGGTCTGTCCGAGGGGTGAGGAATTGAGAATTTCTGTCAACAAGCCCTCTGCCAACAAGGCTCAAATCCTTGTACGGAAAGGCATCTGAGGGGGTTGACGAAGTTATAAGGTTTTCAAGGTTCACCAGACCCCCTCAGATTAGCAACCCCAGACTAGTCCATCAAGCCTTGGAGGCTAGACTTTACAATTCTTTTGGCTAATGTAGGCCAAAATCTCTCGCACGACTCCGCTCTTCCCTCGACAGTTCAACAGTAAGACATCCCCCGACAAGCACTCCACCTTCCGCAACTGCATGATGCTATCCGTTTGCTTATGCTTCATATACCCCGTAATCAACACAACCAGATCGCAGTCGTGAATTTTAGCTTTGATGTTGCTCCGCCCCAAACTGTGCTTGCTAAACGGTGGTAGCTCCACCCATTTGGCTAGACCATGCTGCCGGGTTAGCTCATCGATTACTCCTCGTCGGGTGGCATCATGGCCTCCTACCAGTGCTAGCTTGATGCCTGACACATCAATTGCTTGCAAATTAGCCTGGCTTTTCTGGGTCGATACATCTGTCTGATGATCTAGCGGTTGATCCTCGACTCGTGTCTGGGGACCAAACGGGATCTCAGCCAAAGGCTCAGACTCAGCAGTAGGTTGCCATGCTTCCACTGCGGTCAGCAGCTGAAACAGTTCCTCTACTAGGTCTTCAAGTTCCCAAATCTCCAGCTGCAGATCATCCCGTTCGGCTTTCATGTCCTCATAGAGGGTTCTCAACCCCCGGTTTTCCAAACTGAGCTGATGATGTATGGCCTCCTGCTCCTGCCTTAGCACGTTACATTCAGCCTTCAGGGTCGACAACCTGCGCATCAACCGTCGCTTTTCCCGGCGGTCTGCACCTGAAATCCCCCTCATCCATAGCCAAGGTTGGCGATAGAGAGCCATGAGTAGCCGTCTGAATCCTCGCAAGTCGTGCATGATCACAACTCCTCGCCTAGGGGTTTCAGCCAAACAGAAGCATCTCCAATCAGGCGGTCCAGGGCTGAAAAAATGAGTCGGTAGCGGCCAAATAGTGTTTGTCCTGCCTCGCCACCCAGATATCCACATGCCATGGCAATCTGAATCCAGGTTTGCATTTCAGCCGCTTCAGCCTGGGCATCGCTGAGCGTAGCTACGAATGCCCTTCGGTAACGGCGCTTGCCCCAGGCTGCGGCGATACTGGCACAGGCTGAGCGTGATGCCGTCAGCATTTGTCTGGTCAGGAGGTCCTTTTCTGCCTCTGGAAACCCTTGTGAGAGCTGATAAATTTCCACTGAGCTGTCGAACGCCAACTGATACACCTGGAGTTCTTGATAGCTGTGAATAAAGTCCTGCATGAGTGTCATTCCTTTCGACGATCAAGGTCACATCAGCACCTGTTTAAGCTGTGGCAGGCAGGTCATTTGTACTGTCTTCAGAACGTCGCCTTTCCCCAACTAAAGCGCCTTCCATCAACTGATCGAGGCTGGAAAAAATGCGGCGATAGTGGTCGGACAGAGCTTGCCCTGCGTCTCCGTCCAGATATCCGACTGCAACGGCAGCTTCGATCCAGGTCTGCATTTCGGCTGCTTTTAACTGAGCTTCACTGAGCTGGGTGATTAGGGCTTTGCGATCGCGTCGTTTGCCCCAGGCCGCTGCAATATGAGCCCGTACTGCCCGTGAGGTTGCTAAAATCTGGCGAGTCAAACAAGCACTGGTCTCTTCGGGAAAATGTTGGGCTAGGTCGTATATCTCGACCGAGCAGCGAAACGCTAGTTGATACACCTGCAGGTCTTGAAAGCTGTACACAGAGAGCTTCATGGTCATTTCTCCGGTTAAACAATAAAGGCCACATCATCAACTTCCCGTTGGGGTTGCAGCCCTAAAACGAGCACTTTCTGGCGATAGCGGGGCGATAGGGGATAAAAGCGCACCTGATCTTCATTAGGCTTGATGTAGCGATTGAGTCGGCGCTGCAGCATGTCCCGCTGGTCGGGGGTCAGCACGCACTCAAACACTGATTTCTGTACCCGCATGCCGTAGCCTTCTAGCAAGTGCGCTACTTTGTTACGTCGTCGATCCAGCACGATGTCGTAGCAGATGAGGTAGAACATTACCCCTCCCACTGCATAGGCCGATACACCGGCTGCTCACCCATCAGGCAAGCCACGTATTCCCACACCTGCAATTCCAGACAGCGACGGTAGCTGACCTTGTAACCGCTATGGGGATGGGTCACGCTCTGCTGTAGCTTCTCCTCCCAGTGCTTGAGAAACCGCTTCATGGCGTCAGGGTGAAGATAGACACCGCCTCGCGCATCGGGTGGAGTAAAGTCGTCTGGGCTAAAGATGTTGGAATTGATCAGATAGGCCACCAGAGAATCCACGGCAATGGCCCGAAACTCTTCCACCAGATCGCATACCAGCGAGGGCCGATTTGCCTGCGGCTTATGCAGGTTGCCAAAGTGAGTGTGCAGACCTACCCCTTCCACCATGGCGTGCACATTTTGCGACAGCAGCGTATAGCCCAGGCTCAGCAGGCTGTTAACCGGGTCGGTGGGGGGGCGGGTGCGTTTTTCAAACTCAAATTGGCCTTTCAGCAGCGAGGCGTAGGCTTGAAAATATAGGTTGGCCCCCGTGCCTTCACGGCCCAGCATGGCTTCCACCGACTCGGCGCTGGGCACCGTTTGCATCAGTTCCGCTAGGGTTGCAATGGCCTGGGTGGCTGCCTCCGTCTTGCGGCGGCGATTCAGGCGCAGCAGCAGGATGCGGGAATTGTGTAATTTGCCGATAATGATGCTGGCGGCCTGGGTGCGCACAAAGTCTGGATCTTGGGCCTTGTAGACCTGCTGGGTGAGATACTCCAGCTTGGCCTGCCCCGTGGTTTGCAAGCGGCCAAAGTAACGGCCCTTGTTGGATAAATACAGCAGTGGAATCCGTCGTTGCAGAGCCAACCGCACCGCCCCATGGGAGACATTGCAACAGCCAAACAGCACCACATGGCTGATGCGGCTGGCGGGTACCGAGCAGCGCAACTCCTGGTTATGAAACACCTGAAATTGCTGATGCCTGACCCGCAAATAGGAGCCTTGATCGGTGATATATAAGGTGGTCATGCCGTCTCTCCAATAGTCGTCAGTTGATGTCGCTAACATTCGTCGCGGGGATTTGACGATGCTGCACAGCTGGGGTGGCCCATACCCCGGTTGGGGCGCTTTCTGCCTTCTGCCCTCAGCCTTCTGCCTTGCTGGTCCCTCTACGGTTCCGTTACGGAAGCGATGGCCGAGAAAGACAAACGCCTGGCCAGGGGGAATGATGGTGGTTTTTTCCGGATGAAAGCTGAGGGAGAGACCTTCAATCCAGTCCTGCATCAGGGCCAGGGAGCGGCTGGCCTCCAGGTAGCTCTGGCACACGGCTACGCAGTCATCGCCGTAGCGCACCAGGGGAATATCGGCTTCCAGGCAGTGCCGGTCAAAATCGTTCAGGTAAAGATTGGCCAGGGCGCCCGACAAGATGCTGCCTGGCAACACCCCTTGCCCTGGTTGGTAAAACTGCCCGCTCACGACAATGCCAGCCTTGAGTTGTTGCTCGATCCACTGCACCCAGGTTGCCGGTAGGCTCAATTGGTCGAGCTGATGCAGCAGTAGCGGCCAAGACAGCTGGTCGAAAAACTGCTGAATGTCAGCCTTGATCACCCAGGTCGGTTGGTAGCGGTAACGCTCCATCACCCGCTTAACTGCGGCATAGATGGAGAGACCGGGTCGATAGGCAAAGACGGCATCGCTGAAGGCGTTTTCCAGGCTGGGATAGATGCTCTGCAACAGATAGCGTTGCACGATGCGATCGCGAACAGTAGGAATACCGATCAGGCGGTGGCCGCCCTTCTGTTTGGCCAGGTAAAAGCCCTTGGCGGGGCGGGCAACATAGCGCTCTTGCCGCATCTGCCGATACAGTTGATGGATTTGCTCCCGGGCGATGCCAGTAAATAAATCCACCGTGATCCCGTCTATTCCGGCGGCCCGGCTGCCCCGTTGCACCAGGTGCCAAGCCGTAGCCAGTTGTTCTACATACAGTTTCATTGCGTTTCCCCCAGACGAAGAAGGCTGCATCAAGGCCGACGCAGAAAATCCCTGTCCTTCCTTGATTCATGAGTGCATCGTCGCAAGGGGCCATATGAGTTCAACCCCGAGTTGTGCCTGAGTTCAGGACCGGGTTGTGTAAAGGCGGAAATCAGCTTGTCCTGAGCCTGTCGCAGGGAAGGCAGAAGGATGAATTGGTTATTCTTGGAATAGAAGTTGCCCGCTCGCTGCGCGGCTTTTTCATCCTTCATCCTTCATCCTTTTACCTTTCCCTCATGCCTCGTTCCGTTCGTGTCCATCCCGACCATAGGCAGATGGTGGCTCTGGCGCTGGAGCGCAATGGCTTTCTGACTCAGGGGGATTTAGCGGCCCATCTGGAGATCGCCCTATCGACGGTGAGCAACTTCTTTCGCGGGATCAATGTCTCGGTGGCTAAGTTTGAGGAAATTTCAGCGGCCTTGGGCCTGGAGGCCAGGGAGCTGATTCAGGCCCAGACTGCTAGCCAACCTGCGAGAACCGACGCAGGGATGCCGATGACGTTTTATGCCTACGACGAGGGCTGGGTAGGGCGCCAGGAGGTGATTGCTGAGTTAGGTCCTCAGGTCCGGGGGAGTTGTCGCCTACTGATGATTACGGGAATCGCTGGCGTGGGTAAGACCGCCCTGGCAGAACGGCTGTCTCTGGAGTTAGCAGGGTTCGGTGCTCCCCTGCGAGACCCCTTTGATGCCCAGGATCAGACCTTGGATTTTGGCAGCTTCGCGGCTCGGTTATTGGAAAAACTGGGCCAGGTGGTGACGCCATGCGATCGCACAGCCATCCCGCAACTGATGGCGCGTTTAGTGCAAGCCTTACAGCATCAGCCCAGGCTACTTCTGATCGATTCTCTGGAGGAACTGTTGCAAGGCAACGAGCAGGACGGCTGGAGCGAGTTTAAGGATGAGGTCTTTTTACAGTTCTTTCAGCGGGTGCTGACGGCGGAGGAGTTTCAGAGCCGGATTATTCTGACCTCTCAGGAATTGCCGACTCAGCTTTTGAGTCTAGGGACCCGGTATCAAAACTTTTGGACCACTCATTTACTCACGGGACTGTCCGCATCAGAACAACTGGCTCTATTCGAGAAAACCGGGCTGGATGTGCGCCCTGACGCCGCGGGCCGATCCTATCTAGTTCGCATGGGCCAGGCCTATGAGGGACACCCTCTAGCGCTGCGGGTAATCGCCGGGGAGATCGGCAGTCGACCCTTCTTTGGGGATGTGGTGGCCTATTGGAACCGGTATGGCCATGAGATCGAGGCGGTGGAAGTTGTCATTGCTGCAGCGGCGGCCGGTCAAGCCGTGGGAGCCGAGGACAAATGGCGCCTTGATCGCTTCACCCGCACCCTGCGCCGGAATGTGCGACAGCGTCTAGAGCAGACCTTCCAGCGCCTGCGACAGGATGCCAAATTCGCCTACATTTTGCTCTGCGAAGCCTCGGTCTATCGCTGCGCCGTGCCTGAAGACTGGTGGCTGAGCCACCTAGACTATTGGGACTGTGATCAAGAGACAGGGGGGCTGGCACTAGATGCCTTGAGGGATCGCTTTTTAGTAGAAGAAGCCATTGAGTCGGGACAGTACACCCTCAGGCAACATAATTTGATCCGCAGTGTATCTTTAGACCATCTGCAACGATTGGATGAGATATGGTGAGATGTCCATGTTCCGCTACTTTTCATCCTTCTGCCTTCTGCCTTTAACTCATCCTTCATCTTTTTTTGTCTTTTCTTCCTTGCGCTGTTTATCCTGATAGATATTGATTTTTGCTTCCTGACTAATGCGGCGCAATCAGGCCATTACCCTGCTCAAAGCTCGCCGATCTCAGCATGCGCCGGGCCAGCTTAGCTCAAGCTCACGGTATTCCCCTCCCAGGGGGCTGCCGCCAACTCGGCGTAGGTAGTGGCCGGAAGCACAGTCCGTACTCGTTGAATGGTCAGGGGTAAATCTTTTAGTACCAGCGTCTTAGGCAGTTGCTGCAGCCAGGTAGCCAGTCCTGCCACTGTCCGCCGTGAGAACCCATGCACCTGCCAGGAGTATCGCTGCCCCCGTTGGATATGTAATGCCCGACTATGGGCGACGAATTCCCCACTCAACCCGGTGATGGCAAAGGGCTTCTCAGACTCATGGTCATGCAAATAGGCCGACAATTCTGGATCAAATTGCTGAATCTGCTGTAGAAACCAGGCATGTAAGCCAATGGTGTATTGCGGATACAGGTCATAGTCGCGGTCTGCCGCCAGAGAAAATTGCACCCCGACGAGCTCGCTGGTCTGTGGCCACTGAGATGCTGCAATGGTGGCAGATTTCTGAGACGGGGGAGTCATGATGATTGCTACCAGTAGCTATAACATTGGCCAGGGAACTCTCCCTAAGCATATCTTTAATCCCCCAAAGGGGATAACAATAATGGCTAACTGGCGTTAAAGGATGTGATCGTGAGCGAATTGAGGTGTTTGATTTTCAGAGAATCCATCGGCAGATCAATGCTGAATGTATCCGATACCTGCGGGGAGTGACACTGGTTGAGTTGCGTAATACCCAGGAGTTCCGCAGAGTCAGCGGGAACAGTCTGCCCACAAGTGCTCAAACGTTGTCGTATTCTCAATATGAGACTTATGGTCGGTTCCCTAAATAGTTTTCTGCACCACCGAGGCCCTGGGCCTTGATGTACGCTTCCTTCAACGTCCAGACATCAAAGAAGCGATGGCGCCAGGCTATCCCCGTCAGTCGCGCTAACTCTGCCAGTTCCACCGGAGCAAAGTTGGCCACTGCAATGGCCGCTAAATCTCCCGCCCGGACCGGTTGCCCCCCATGCTCCACATCTATCCCCACCTCTGCCGCACGGGTAATCGCACAGGCCACCAGGCCCTCCGTATGGGACAAATTGAACCGCCGCGGCGGTGCGCCCTGCTCGACCTGAATTTCTGGTCGTCCGTAGGCATTGGTTGAGAACCGCCAGTCCTGGGGGGGCTGCTCCCCGTAGCGCGACAGGCAGCTCCGTAGTAGGGCATGGGCCACCAAATATTCATGGCGATGCTGAGGAAAGCGACAGCGTTCGTAGCGCCATCGCTCCTGAGCATCTAGCCACGAAACATTGGCATTGCTCCGTCGCCGCCATCCAGACATGTACCTCATCGGCGTCGAGAGCCTGCTCGGGCTTTGCCTCTTCTGACTGGGAAACGGACTCGACTAGATGCTGGGGCAATTGCGAGTCAACCAAGGGGGGTAACGTTGAGTCTCTAGGCACAGTAGAGCCGGCGCCGAGGGAACTGCTCTAAATCCTACCGCAAATGGGAATGAGTCTCACGGCAACAGGCCCTTTCCCCCTTGGGTTTGGATGGATGAGTTCCCCGTCATTTATTGCTCACGCCTTATCCCTGGCGGCCCGATATGCCAGCAACTGCTTCAGGGTCCTCTCAGGCTCATATTCCCGTGAAGCATGGTGGATATGGGGCATAAAGGCAACGGGAGTATGCCGCTGAGTCGCTGGGGGCCAATGGCGGCTCACCAGCAACCCACCATCGGCGATGCCTTGCTGCTTAGATAGCCCTAACGCCTGGGCCGAGAGCGGTCCCCGCACACAGTAGATGCGCCAGGTCGCAGGCAGGCGCTCGAGCGGACGCTCGTAGCCGACACCGGTGCTGAAAATGATGGCTTCGGGAGTGGTCAGTCGCTGCGGCAAGAGGTGGTTGATCAGCGTGCCAATGCCCACAAATGTCACCCCCTCATCGGCCTCAAAGGCGTTGGGCAGCTGCCGCGGCCATAGCCACAGATTCAGCCGGTCGCCAAAGTTTTCGGCCCGGTCGCGGCGCACATAGTGAAACAGCTTCACGACAGCCTCCAGCTAAAACACACGGGATCTCAGTTTGGACTCCAGCCGCCCCCATCTGGCCGCCAGTTGCTGCCGCTGAATGAGCCACAGGCGGCCCCAGTCGGACTGGGTGCGCCAGCGGGCATAGGCTGGAAACGCCACCTCCTGAAAAAATGCCAGCCAGCGATGTGCGATCGCATCTGGCCTGACGGTCTGGGAGCGTCTGTGGGCATTGTGGGTCATGGCCCGGCGCAGCGTTGTCTCCTGCTGTAGTCGCAGCAGCGCCTTGAGACAATCCTCAGGGCGTTTTACCTCAATGTAGTCCAGTGGGCTCTGCCGTTCGGCCCGGTAGGCCGACTCCAGCCCGGCAATTACCGGCACCCCAGCCAGCCAGCCATTATAGAGCTTCGTGGCAGGCTTGTGACCAAAGCAGCGGGTGCGCCACTGCGGCCGCCATCCCCAGCTGCGTACGGCCACCACCACATCCACATCACTGTAGTCGTGCCAGCGCTGGTGTATTCCCGTCGATTGATTCCAGCGGTTGCGGTTCAGCCGCGGCTGCCACTGCAATCCCAGCCTCGCTAGGGCCGCGGTCCAGTCGTCCCCTAGGCCCGCCAGATTATCCTGATGGCCAAAAAACGCCACCGTATCAAAGCGCTCCCTCCGGCTGGGGTCGCGGGGTATCAGCCCCGGCTGGGGCCAGTGGGGCAAAAAAAGGCGGCGGTAGCGCCCATCGGCCTGGAGCGGGTTCTGCACTACATGAATCTGAGCCTGGGGATAGGGCGGCAGGTCCCCCTGCAGACACACCAGCAGCCGCTCAGGATGGGGCCGAAGCGGCTCAGCATGGGCTCTGAGGCTGTTGCGATGCACCAAGACAATGCCCGCCGAGGGCAGGGTATCAACCAGCTCACAGGCTAATCGCTCTCGCAACCAGAGATAGGTCTGAATTGTCCAAGCGTACATGCCGACGACATAGCCTGGCCAGGCTTCGCCCGCCTGCTGCGGCAGGGCATCCGGCCAAAACCGCTGCGGTAGATAAAAATAGACCGATGGCGTCATTAGGCGGTAGAGGGTGAGGGGCTATCTATCTGAGCCCCCGACCGTGGTGGTCGATAAACTGTGGGGCCAGGGGGAATGGGGCGGCGGCGGCCGTGTTGCGAAAGAGGGCCGTAAACGCGCCTGCGCCCAATCCTGACTGGGGCCAGAGCCGATAGCAAGGCTGCTCGCTCAGGGAAGACTGGTAGGGCTGCAGATGGGGCACCGGCACCGGTTGAAACTGGGGAAACCGCTGCTGCAGCCAGTCGCAGACCTGTTCGTTTTCCTCCGGGGAATAGGTACAGGTCATATAGGCCAAATAGCCCCCTGGGGCTACGGTTTGGGCCGCATTGGCCAGAATGCGTTTTTGGCGATTGGCATTCTTATTCACCGTCACCGGGTGAAAGCAACCCAGGGCCTTACTGCCCTTCGCCAACAGAGACTGGCCACTGCAAGGGGCATCCACTAGCACCAGATCCATGGTCTGGGGCAGCTGCTGAGCGAAATACTCAGGGTCCAAGTTAAACACCAGAGCTTCCTTAGCCCCACAGCGCTTTAAGTTGGCAATCAAGATCCGGCCCCGTTTGCGAATCACCTCATTGCAGAATAATCGCTGCGGCTGCAGCGCCAGCCAGGCATAGAGACTCTTGCCCCCAGGGGCGGCGCAGAGGTCCAGCACTGTGGGTCGGGGCTCGGTAATGGCGGCGATCACCGAGGCGGCAAATACCGAGGAGACATCGAGACAATAAACATGGCCAGCGTCATGCAGGGGGTGCTGTCCTGGTTGGGAGCCAGGCTCTAGGCGATCGACCCAGGCTGGCTGCCAGGGCAAGGGCGGCAACAGCGACCAGGGCAGTTGCGGTGGCCGGGGCCGACTCCACAGTATTGCCGATGGCAGGGGCTGGGGCCGCACCAACGCCTCAATAAATTGGGCCTGCTCAGGGGCTTGCTGGAAGAGGCGACGGGCTAGTTTTTGCAGCAACTTGGAAGGAACTGCCATGGCCTAGTCGATGCTGATGCCGCCCACGGTCTCCGCTGTTGAGCGCCGCTGAGAGACTGGTGCCTGCTCCATCTGCCGGGCCTGAACCCGATGCTGTTGGAAATGGCTGAGCCATGCCTGGGGCGCGTCCAGGGTTTCCCCGCCGTGTTGGGTGAGGCGCTGGCGCACTTGACAGAGCACCGGGGTATTGACGCAAGCCCCTGAGATGATCACCTGGCCTTTGGTCAGGGCGGGCAATTCCTTCAGTAGATCTCGCCCGGCTGCCTCCACACCATACTTCAGGCTTTCCTGATCGACGGGATTGACGATGCGCATGAGGAACTGACTCATGCACTGGGAGAGGACGTCTGAGTCGAGTTTGCCGGGGCGTTGGGTAATCAAGCCCACCCCCATGCCGAATTTACGCCCCTCACTTAGCACCGTGCGCAGAATCTGCTTGCAGCGAGCCGGTTCATGGGCTGGGGCAAATCGATGGGACTCCTCGAGCAAGATAAAGACAGGGTAGGGCAAGTAGTTCTCATCCTCGGCCGTAAGCAGTTCTTTGGCGGTGTTCATGCGGGCTTGGTAACTCTGCCGCAAGATGGCTGCACAGATGACCTGTTGTTCCTCCTGGCTAATTTCGCTCATCTGCATCACCGTCACCTGCCCCGGCTGAAACAGGTCCTTGGGGGCCAGGTGTTGCATCCGGTGGAAATAGTCAGACCGCTCTAGTTTGCTCAGTTTCCACTCTAGGGCTGGTGCCGAGGAGCCAGTTTTCTCGTTGCCTTCGTCGTCGGTGCTGCGGTCGGCTTCGTAGACTGCTGAGATTAAATCTTGGACATCCCAGCGATAGGTGCCCCGTTGATGCTTCATCAGCACTGAGAACGCCTTGTTGAGGATGGCCTGCTGCCGATCACTCATGGTGGGCAACAGGGTGAGAATGTCGTAGTAGTCGAGGGAAGACAGGCGAATGCGGATATCGTCGGGGGTGAGGATGGTGACGTCGGGGCAATAGCCATCCTCGCTGGTGAAGGCAGGATGCCCGCGCATATCGGCCAGGGTGCCATACTCGCCATGGGGATCGAAGATCAACACCGCGGCTCGGTTGTAGGGGCGCAGCAGTTCTTCGACTAGCACACCAGCCGTGTAGGATTTACCGGAGCCGGTCCCGGCCAGGATGGCCATGTGGGTACTGACCAACTCTTTCACATCTAGGGCCACGGGGACGGCTCCATCGGGACGGAGCAGCAGCGACCCCACATGGGCCGCTCCCGTTTCTCCCGCTTGCTTCTTGTTGATCGCCTGGCGCAGGCTGGCGTCGTCGGCTAGGTAGACACGGGCCCCGGGATCGGGGGTAATGCGGGGGTTGATAAAGCCTAGGGCGGGGTGAAAATAGCCGATCACCTCGACGGTGACTTCATAGATCTCGGGGTTGGGGTCCATGAACCCTACCAGGGCAGCGACAGCTTCGGGATTCACTGCTGTGTCGGCGAAGAGGCGATCTGGCAGGTGGGCAATCAGGCGCAATTCAGCAATCTTGCCCAGGACTGCCTGGGCAGTGCCTAACTCCAGGATGTAGTAGACAAATTCGCCAATTTTGACCTGGTGATGGTCAGCCGTAATGAAAATATACTGGTTGCCGGTATCACCGGGGCCCTTGACGGTGCCAATGACGGGGGAGTCAGATGCCTGGGTCATAGGTCCATGGATAGTCTTACCAGTTGAATGTAGTATATGAAGCAGGAATAATTACTCAGGACACCTTAGGGGAATGGCCCTTGGTAAGGCATTATATTGACTGGGTAGGCCTGATCGCCGTTTGCTGAGCACTTGTTGTTAGATGTTGCCAGTGTAACCGTCCAAGTCACACGCCCTGACTAAGCTACCGGTAGTTTTAGACTGTCTATGATGGTTCAATCGTCGTCTTGGCGCCAACCCAATAATCGGCCGGGGGCTAAGGCTGCTCCAACCCATCGCCCTGTAGAGATCTCAACGGAGCAGGGCCAAGGACGGCAGCGACGAATTTTGGCCAGTGTCGAGATTCCTCGGCCGGTAGAGCAGGTGTGGCACGTGTTGACAGACTATGAGCACCTCGCTGACTTTATCCCCAATTTGGCTCGTAGTCGTCAGCTACCCCATCCCCATGGAGGTATTCGCCTCGAGCAACTGGGAACTCAGTGTTTTCTGAGTATTAAGTTTTGCGCCCGGGTGGTACTAGATATGCGAGAGCTGTTTCCCCAAGAATTACGGTTTTCTATGGTGGAAGGGGATTTCAAGGAGTTTTGGGGAGCTTGGCGATTGCACCCACTCTCTCAAGCGGACGGGACGGGGACTCGCCTCGACTATGAGTTGATGGTGTTGCCTTTAGCAACGATGCCCATACCCCTGATTGAGCAGCATCTCTGTCGCAATTTACGGCAAAATTTGCTGGCCATTTGCGATCGCACCCTTGTCTGCTTTGATCCACCATCCTAGTAGTCTGGGACTGCCACTGATTCACTCATCCACTCCCTCAGGAAAGACCCAAATGGTCTCGGTGGCTAGGGTTTGGGCGAAGCGGGATTGGCTTTGCTGCAAGTGTTGCCATTCGGCTTGGGTGTAGACGATGGCTTCGGTGGGTACCGGGAGGTGGTGGAGGTTCCAGCGATGCGATCGCATATAGGGCGGCGCATCGCTGTGGTCGACGATGATCACTAGATCCAGGTCACTGCCTACCCCAGCCTCATTTCGAGCATAAGAACCAAAGTAACCCACCGCCTGGAGCGACGTCGGTGGTTGGGTGATCTGGCCAACCCACCGGCGCAGGGCGGCCTCTACCTGATCACGATTAGGCCAGCCCATCACGGACGAATTCAAGGATCGCACCGGCATAACGCAACGCCTCTCGACTCTGCAGCGGACCATAGTGCTCGAAGGGAGATCCTTCGGCATGACTATCGGGATAGCGAGTGGGGATATAAAAATTGTCCAGGACCTTGGCTTGCTCAATTAACAGCGGCGGCACCAAATGATTATTGGGCAACTCAGCTAAAAGCCGCGCCACTAAATGTCCCCACGCCTGTTGCCCCTGATGTAAGTGTAGGGCTTTGACGGCCTTTTCCGCCGCTTGATGAGCCGCAAAACAGGCCCATTCATAACGTCCTGCCTGCTCGGACGCTTCTGCTTGAGACAAATCCCGCTGGGCCTGGCGAAACCAATCTAAGGCTCGATTGGGCATACTAGCTCACCTCTCCGATGTCATGACCGGGCCGTTTCAGGTCTGACTCCATTAAGCGAATCACTTGCTCCGCTTGCCCGCGGGCCGTTTGGGCATCGGCGGCCGTCGAGGCTAGCCCTAACCCAGGGTACCGTGCTATCGATGTCGCTGTGGGGGCCAGGATCCCCTCTGGTGTGGCAGCCAAACAGAATGACTCAGCGGTTGGAATTGCTCCACAATGCGCTCCAGCATCGGCTGGATCAGGGCATTAGCAGGTGGAGCGGAGGGCGGAGGACGGAGGGCGGAGAACGGAGGACGGAGGGCGGAGGAATGTGGGGTGTAGGCGGAGCCTGCCCGGAGGGCTTAGGGGTGATGGGGAAAGAGGGAAGAGGGAAGAGGCAAGGACAACAGGTAGCGTGGGTCGTTTTACTGAAGCGAGGGAGGTCATGACTGGCCAGGGAAGGATCCACGGAAAATGGGTGGAGGGGTGGACGAGTAGGTGGGTGGATGATTAAGAAGGAGCGCTCAAGGGGATTCCTGACCTTCAGAGGATTCATGCATGTATTGCCACCATGGTCGCAGCGGCCCTGTTTAATGAACGGGGAAGGGGCTGCCGTTGACACCATCTATGGAGCCGTCACCACAGGAGCCGACTGGAAGTTCTTACAGCTGGCCGGGCACAGCGTCTATATCGACCGCAGTGACTATTACATTCAGGGGGTCGATCATATAAGATTCCCGTCATTCCGGGCAAGCGCAGCACCACCCGGAATCCAGGCCGTGCGAGCCTATTTGGTTGCTTCCACCTTGACGCTTTTCCCAACCGCGTCAGTCCTGAAATTCCATAGTTAGGGGGATGCACAATCAGGCGGAATGGGAGAGCCTATCTTCGAGGCAACCCGTGCAATGATCAATGATCATTGTTAACGCCCCTCGCGGCTTTTCTATCAGGTGAGTTAAACAATGGAAGCCACCGAACTACCCAATATTTTCGTCATCGGTATCTTCTTAATGTTTGGCGGTAGTGCCTATGCCCTGGCTCGCTACCTGAAGTTGCCCCGCGTGACACTACTCGTCCTGTCTGGATTGGTAGTGGGGCCATCGGTGCTGGATCTGGTACCCGACCAGATCGTGGAGCTATTTCCAACTGTGGCCTACATTGCCCTGTCCATGATTGCATTTCGCCTCGGCGAAACCTTCATTGACTTTGACCTGCTGAGACAGGGTCCTGCCACACTGGCTGTTTCATTGGGGAAGACCATCGTAGCGGCGGCGTTTGTGTTCGCTGCCGCCTTTTGGGTCACCCAGAACATGGTGCTATCGCTGCTGCTGGCGGGACTCGCCCCAGCCTCGGCCCCGGCTGCCACCCTAGATGTGATCAGTGAAACCCAAGCCAAAGGGCCACTCACGAATGCGATCGTCAGCGTACTCGCCTTGGATAACATTCTGGGGGTCACCCTGTTCAGCATTGTGCTGGTGACCACAGAAACCATCGTTGGCAAAGGTGAACCGACCCGGGAAATTCTGTCGGGGGTGTGGGACATTGGCGGTGCCTTTTTACTAGGTATGGCGATCGGTTGGCCTATGGCCCGTCTGGCAGGACGCTTAAAAGCCGGAAAGCCAAGCCTACTGGAAATCACAGGTTTTGTACTGCTCTGTGCTGGCCTCGCCTATGAACTCCAGGTTTCTTACCTGTTGGCCTGTATTGTGCTAGGGGCAACGGTCGCCAAGAACCGCGCCCAGCCCAAGAAGAATATTTTTCTGACGCTGGAAGACGTCAGCGAACCGTTTCTGGTGATTTTTTTCCTACTGGCGGGCTGTGAGCTGAATCTATCCGCCCTGCAGACGCTCGGCATCATTGGCATTGCCTACGTAGTGGCTCGTTGTTTGGGCTTTGTGGTTGGCGGTGGCGTGGCTTCATGGCTCGTGAAGATGGAGCCGATAGTGCGCAACAATATTGGCTGGTGCCTGTTTCCACAGGCGGGGGTCGCCCTAGGTCTGGCAGTGAGCACTTTGGACATTTTTCCAGAGCCAGGGAAATTTTTGGTCACTATCATCGTGAGTACGACGGTTGTCTTTGAGTTGTTTGGCCCCAGTGTCACTCGCTGGCGACTCTTTAAGGCCAAGGAGGCGGCAGAGGCGGCAGAGGCCGGTGACTTGGAGAATGTCCCCTTCGTGCAAAAGAGTAAGTGAGGGGGACGATAGCAATGGGAGATACCTCGAGCAATGGCGATTAAGTTAACAACCGGACAGCGAATTTCTCTGCGCAAAGAAGCCCCGGGCCTCACCACGTTGTTACTGGGCTTGAGCTGGGATCTGTTGCAGGAGAAGGGGATTAAAAAGCTGTTCAAGTCTGATTTCGACTTAGACGCCGCGGTCCTCTGCCTAGATGAACAGGGCCGCCTCCGTAGCGGTAACGATGTGGTCTATTACGGTCATCTGAACCATCCCTCCGGTGCTATCACCCACCTAGGCGACAACACCACTGGCGAAGGGGACGAAGACAACGAGCAGGTTCTGGTCAATCTACCGCAAGTCCCCGCCCATATTGCCAGAATTGTCTTTGTCTGCACGATTTACGAATGCTTTGCCCGACGTCAAAACTTCGGCCAAATGGGCGATGCCTACGTGCGTCTGGTGGACATGGAGCAGGAGCATGAAATTGCCAGCTACAGCCTATCCCATGATGATTATCGTGAACAAACCGCGATCGTACTGGCAGAAGTTTATCGCCAGGAAGGGCGCTGGCAGGTCGCGGTCCTGGGGAAAGGTATGCGGGTCGGCAGCCTGCAGGCGTTGGTGGAGCTATACACCACCCCCTAGACCTACCGGAGACGACGCTCGCTGATGCTGATATTACCAAAGAAGCAGACCTCAACATCGGCATCGGCATCGCACCGCTCAATTTCTATCGGGAAAAGGCACGAATCATACGGTTACAGTCTCAAACGAAAACTGCACATTTTCAGGATCAGAGACACTATAGTTCAGCTTTTCAAAGCCAATTACCTTTCCAGCTTGGTCCTTCATCAAAATCACCTCATCCGCTGTTTCTTCACAGATGTATTCATCACTGGGTTCCCCAAACCACACCGTCAGCGTATTTCCTACTTTGTCGTGGTAAACCTTCACTGCCGCCATAGTATTTCGCCTGCCTTAATTGCATCGGTTGGATACGTCGTAATCAGAAACCCGTCGCCGTTGAGCCGTCATGTCACAGCACAAAACCACCGCTGAGTAACCTGCTCTCGATAAAAGAGATAAACATTGGCATCACTCCGACTGCGACAAATTTCTTCTGGCTCTCTTAGCGTGTTTTGTACCTCTGCTTCCATACCAGCCATTGTGGGATGCTTAACCGTCACAATAAACTGCCAATACGATCGGTTGACCTGAACGGAGAAGCCTAAGGGCGTATCTACCTCAAACAACACTTCGCTTGCCAATGTTCGGTCGCTCCTTACTTATCTTCTGAGTTGCAGTGCCGCATAGGTCAGAAAGCATCGTGGCTTTCTCCAGAATGCTGCCTACTTGCCTTGGCAGCACCCGTCAGCAGTGGTTCCAGGCTGGGACCGTTAACTGGTGCGCTGCATCTCCAAAACGACCTGCTGTCTTCCTCTAGAGTCAGCCGACCAAACATATCCTGAAAGACGTTGGCGACCACTAGCGAACCCGATATAAGCTGACTGGCCAACACCATGCGTTGCCATCTATTCAAAAACCA
This sequence comes from Halomicronema hongdechloris C2206, assembly GCF_002075285.3. GTDB lineage: Bacteria > Cyanobacteriota > Cyanobacteriia > Phormidesmidales > Phormidesmidaceae > Halomicronema_B > Halomicronema_B hongdechloris. Next base: position 514,648 of record NZ_CP021983.2, read on the forward strand.
ATGCTCAGCAATCTCAGGTTGTGATCATACAGTGATGTAAGACATCACCACATCCTGGAGCTGCTCATGGTGGCGGCAGTGCTCGATCGCCTCTTCCACCGCCAGGGGAGTGCCGGTGACCATGACCATTTGGTCGGTGGTGGTTTGTCGGATGGTTTCGACGCTGACGTTGTCGCCGTCACTGGTCAGTGCAGCGTCGAGGCTGAGCTTGGCCACGGCGATGGCCCGCAGCCGCTCATCATCGTAGGTGTAGGCGTCTACCTGGAAGATGCTGGACAATCGCTCTAGGGTGCGATGGAGCAGGGCTTGCTTTTTTTCGGTGGCGCGAAAGGTCAGGATCAAGCGGCCGTCTTCCGGGGTGGTGGGGGTAATGCCGCTGCCGAGGATGCCCTCCAGAGATACGCCCCGTTGGGAAAAGACGGCGGCGGCGGCGGTGAGGGTGCCGGGATGATCGAGGGCGCGCACTACAAATACCCAGCGTTGATTAGCCACGGTGTAAATCCTCCTGCAGTCGGTGGCTGAGTTGGTTGGCCATGCGATGGAGTAAATCGGCCTCTTCCGCCCATAGCTCTAATGGGACCACTTGGGTCCAGCCGAAGGGGGTGACTACGATGGGCACGCCAAAGGGAGTGCGCACGCCGTAAAATTCACCGTCCAGTTGCACCTGGCCCGAGACCACAATCTCGCGGCCCTGCAGCAGGTTTTGCACCAGATCCACGGTGACATTGGCGGTGGCGGTGATGGTTTTGGCCCCGGAGATATGGGTGACGAAGGGTTTCACTACCACCCGCAAATCAGGGGGCAGGCTATCTACATAGCGGTAGGCCTGGGGAATGTCGCCGGCTTTGAGATAGGCCAGTACGGCTTGCTTTTCTTGGGATACTTCTTTGGGAAAGTCGCTGACGATGCGATCGCGTTGCAGTCGCCGCCGCGCATCTCGCACTTCCTCCAGGGTCATGCCGTGCACCTGCACACTGCTCCACAGGGGCACCATGCCTTCTCCGTGTTCGCCCACGATAAAGCCCTGCACCAGTTGCCGCCGCACCCCCAAATCGGCGGCAATTTCCCGGCGAAACCGCAGGGAATCGGAATAGGCTCCCACCCCGATCACCCGATGGCGTCCCAGTTGACGACTGAAGACCTCTACCGCCAACTCCACGGGGTTGGTGACGATAATCACAATCTCGTGGCCGCCACCATAGCGGGCAATGGCCTGGGCATAGGTCTCAAACAGGGGTAAGTTGACGGCGGCCAGGTCGGCGCGAGAGGTGATCTCCCCCGCCACCGTCGCCCCCGCTGCCATCACAATCACGTCGGCCACGATAGCTTCTGGAGCCAGGGCCACATCCAACATGGGGGCCATTTCGGCGTAGGCGTCGTTGAGATCGCTACACAGACCATAGAGAACCCGAGCGCTGCGGCCCTGAGGACGCCCCACCAGTTGCAGCCGCTCGGTGGGGGCGAGGGCGCCTAAGGCCACCAGCTGGGAGACAATCTCGCGACCACAGTCGCCACTGGCGCCAATGACTGAGACATCCATAGTCAGGACCTGGCTGGACAGCTCTAGTAAAACACGCCCGCCATACTCTTGCCGCGCCAGGGATTACCAAGACATTGGAGCCAGCCTTAGCTGCAGAAAACTACTCTACTGCGGGACGATACCCTGACTACTTCTCCATTGCCAGGGTTTAACTACCCCATTACCCGTTGGTTTGGGCCCCGTGGATTGCCCTGGCTGGCGAATCAATCGAGGCCTGGTACAGCAGCTCAAAATGGCTGCCATGCTACCGTGAAGACATGCCGTACGCAGGATCAGGCTTATGGTTGCCCATCCCCAGGCATCCCCACTGGACATCATCGCCTACCCCGATAGCAACGAATTGATTGGCTCGCAACGGGCTAATGATGCACTGGTGGCGATTCCAGAGATTCAGGGATGGGTTAGCCCTCGTTTGGGGATTCGCTTCGACCTGACTGCCGACACCCTAGCGATCTATGGGCCCAATGGGGACCGGTTTCTGACGTCTGTGGAGCTAGCGCAGGCTCGCGATCATGCCCAACAGCAAGTAGAAGCAGAGCGCCAACGCGCTGATCGCTTAGCTCAGCGTCTGCGGGCACTGGGCATCGACCCAGACCAGGTATAGGCAAGCTGCCTACGACCCAATGCGTCGCTTTGGATAGGACGTCCTGGGCAAGGTTACGACTCTTAGCCGCGTGTCCGACAATGAGGGGCACTTCCCTGAGGACGCCTGTAAGGGCTCAGGGGCTAGGCGCCAGGTCATCGTACATGCTGACGCCTAGCGCTCTGAGTGCCATTATCTAACCTAGGGCTCTAGACCGTGGCTTCTTCCTTCACCAGCTTTTCCCAGCCCAGGTCCTTCAGGTTTTGGTTACGGCGTAGGGGCCGGGTCACCAGTTCCAGGACGTCGCGGGCATTGGTGAAGCCGTGGATTTGGGCGAAGGTGAACTCCACCGACCACTTGGTGCTGATGCCGCGAGCCTCCAGGGGATTGGCGTGAGCCATGCCGGTGATCACCAAGTCGGGCTGGGTGGCCTTGATTCGCTGCAGTTGATTGTAGTTGTCGGGCTTTTCGATGATCTTGGGCAGGGGCACTCCCATCTCATGGCAGGTCTGCTCTAAGAACTTCAGTTCCGCCGCCTGATAGCGCTTGTCCATGTAGGGGATGCCGATTTCCGGTACGGTCATACCACAGCGGACCAGGAAACGGGCCAGGGAGATTTCCAGCAGGTTGTCTCCCATGAAGTAGACCGACTTGCCGCGAATCAGCGAGACATAGTCTTCTAGGGAGTCCCAGATTTGGGCTTCCCGTTCCTCCAAGCCCTGGGGCTCGATACCAAACACGGAGCAGATTTTCTCCACCCAGGCCCGGGTGCCATCGGGACCGATGGGGAAGGGAGCGCCGATCAGTTTACACTTGCGCCGCCGCATCAGGGTGCTGGCGGTGCGAGACAGGAAGGGATTGATGCCAGCCACGTAGTAGCCTTCGTCGATTACTGGCAATTCCGTATAGCGTTTGGCGGGCAACCAGCCGCTGACCTGAATCCCCTGCCGTTTCAGCTCCAGGGTAATCTGGGTGTTGATGGGATCGGGTACGGAGCCAAATAGCACCAGCGGCGGATGATCGTGGTAGACCGACTCGGTGGGCTCGGCACTGGTCTCCTGCTGGCGGCCAAAGCTGAGCAGCTTTTGGATGCCGCCGCGCTCTGCTTTTTCTTCGGAGGTGGTGACCTGGTCGCTGCTGGGGCAGCGGTGGGCCATGGCGGCTAGCACCGTGTCTTCACCCTGGGTGAAGGCGTAGTCGAGGCCGTTGGCTCGGGCCACCACAATGGGAATGCCGATCTCGGCTTCCAGTTTGGGGGCTAACCCCTCCAGGTCCATTTTGATGATCTCGGTGGTGCAGGTGCCGATCCAGACGATGACGCTGGGGTTGCGATCGCGTTTGATCTGCAGGCACAACCGCTTCAACTCGTCATAGTCATTCAGCTTAGCCGAGACATCCCCCTCTTCTAGCTCGGCCATGGCATAGCGGGGCTCGGCAAAGATCATCACTCCCATGGCATTTTGCAGGAAGTAGCCACAGGTCTTAGTGCCAATCACCAGGAAGAAGCTGTCTTCAATCTTCTGGTACAGCCAGGCCACACAGCTAATGGGGCAAAACGTGTGGTAATTGCCGGTATCGCATTCAAATTCCAGGGCTTGGGATTGGGTATTGGCAAGGGTCATGGGATCAGGTCCTTATCGAGCGTCGATTCGATGCCGATGGCTCCCGTTGCTGGCAGCGGTGCACTGATCTTGGGCCGGCCTGAGAGGACCATCGCCCCCTCAAGACATCTCAGGGGAATCGGGCAACAGGTGAGGATCATCGGCATTTTGAGCATCAAGGGTGGAGGGGGCACGGCCGTCGTCTAGGGCCATTTCTGGATCGAAGTTGAGACCTAATACCTCCACCAAGGCATCCTCATCGGAGTTGAGCTGGTAGAACGGCACCATCAGGTTAGACAACTTCGGTTCCAGGGCATTGACCACTCCTAGGATTAACAGCGACGAGGGCCGGCGTCCTCCCTCCGGGGTTCGCACCGAGGTCTGGTCCATCTGCAGGGCCAGCCAGGTGCGGTTGTTGCGGACGTAATCTAGCCACTTTTCGCGGATAACGGAGATAAAACTTTCGAAGAAGGCCATAGTCTCGACTCATGAATAAATTGCTAGTTAACCCGTATCCCAGCTCAGACCTAGACATTTACCGGAGAAAAGCGCTAAGTCTAAATCTGGCCTGGGGATAGACGATCCGGGGACCGTCGTAAAGAGATGATACTCCAGCAATTTAATCTGTCGAGATCGCCCAGTCGATGTCTGTGCCGCGACTCTGGCGTGGTTGCCTCCTTAGCCGTTATCCTGACCATCATGGCTGGGCCAAGCTGGGCCCGTTAGACCATCATCAGATCCAGCTCGTCTTCTGTCTGGGTGGCAGGGGCATCGCTGGGAGGATTGAGGTAGAAGTCTGACAACAGGGAGAACAGATCCCGATCGGCAGATTCCTTCGGGACTACCCCTTCTGGACTGCTCAGGAGCTGATCGGCGATATTCAGGTAAAACTGGCATACCGGCTCCAGGGATGGATCGGTTTCAGCCATCTCGAAGATGGTCTTGCCCTTCACCCGCGAGACTCGAATGTCTTCGATCAAGGGCAGAATCTCCAATACCGGCATGGGCACATTTTCGATGTATTTATCGATCAGGTCCCGGGTGGAGGTACGGTTGCCGATGAGCCCGGCCAGCCGTAGCGGATGGGTGCGGGCTTTTTCCCGCACGGAGGCGGCGATGCGATTGGCGGCAAACAGGGCATCGAAGCCGTTATCGGTGACGATCATGCAGTAGTCAGAGTAGTTCAAGGGGGCAGCAAACCCACCACAGACCACATCTCCGAGCACATCGAAGAGGATGACATCGTACTCATCGAAGGCGTTGAGCTCCTTCAGGAGTTTCACCGTCTCACCGACGACGTAGCCACCGCAGCCAGCTCCAGCTGGAGGCCCTCCGGCTTCGACGCAGTCGACACCGCCATAGCCGCGGTGGATCACATCCTCGGGCCAGATGTCTTCGTAGTGGAAATCCCTCTCTTGCAGGGTATCGATGATGGTGGGAATCAAAAAGCCCGTCAGGGTGAAGGTACTGTCGTGCTTGGGGTCGCACCCAATTTGCAGTACCTTGCGTCCTCGTTTAGCTAGCGCCACAGAGATGTTGCAGCTGGTGGTGGACTTACCGATGCCACCTTTGCCATAGACCGAGAGTTTCACGCTTGCTATCTCCTAACGTATTGCTGATTGAGATGATTGGTTATGTCGTGACCAACAGCAGTGGCTGCGGCAGCAGCCCTCTGCAGAGTTGGGTGTTTCGGCGTGTTGTTGGCAATCTTGTCACCGCTGCTTCGAGAATGAAAGGGGGATCAAAAATGAATCGACTAGTAAATAGAAGTAAATAAGAGAAAAACTGACTAAGGCAAACTCTGAGATATCCGAGATTCTACTAAGACCATAAAAACTGTCAGAAAGTTATTTTAGATGCCCTATTCTATAAAGCAGAACAATAGACAAAAATTGGCATGGCTGTGATTAGCTTGACGATCGCAACGAGCTGGCACGCCACCCTGGGCTTGCTATCGTGGCCCTGATTGAGGCTGGGGAGGCATAGGGCTGCCCTGCGGGGGCTCTATCCCGGTTCTTGGCCAGGACCTCAGAGGCTGGCCGGGGATGGAATCCCGTCAGGCTAGACACCTTTTTATGAATAAGGGTTAATTTTTGCCGTCTGACCGTAGGGCGGCAGTTGGTATCGGCGGATTTTGCCCAGAGCAGAGATTAATCTAGGCCCAAGCGAGCGGCAATGGTGGCCAGGACCGATTGGCTCAGAGCCTCGTGATCATAGCCCCCCTCGAGGCCAAACAAGATGCGATCGCACACCGCCGAGCAAGCCTTAGTAAAACGGCCAAAATCCTGAGGCTGTAGAGCGATGCCTGCTAGGGGATCGGCCTTATTAGCATCATAGCCAGCGCTGATGATCAGCAAATCTGGCTCAAACGCCTTGAGGAATGGAATCAGCTGGCCCTCAAACTGAGCTTGATAATCGGCCCCAATGCTGCCAGCAGGCATCGGCACATTCAGCACATTATTGTATTCTCCCCTCTCCTCAGCTCTACCAGTGCCAGGGTACGCCGGGGACTGATGGATAGAGCAATAACAAATCCGAGGATGATCCTCCACCAAGGCTTGGGTGCCATTGCCATGGTGCACATCCCAATCCAGAATCGCCACTCGCCCGATTCCCGCCTGCGCCAAGGCATAGTGGGCGGCAACGGCCGTATTCGAGAACAAACAAAACCCCATGCCCCGGTTGCGAATGGCATGGTGCCCCGGCGGTCTAACTAGCACAAAGGCTGAGTGCCCCGTCGTGAGGACATAATCGACGCCATCCAACCAAGCACTTACCGCCAATAGGGCCACGTCATAGCTGTGGGGAGAGACCGGCGTATCCCCATCGACATAGCCCCCACCTTCCTGGGCTAGTCGCCGTAGCGCTTCCACATATTCGGGATTGTGCAGCTTTAGGATGTAGGGCAACACCTGCCGTTGACTCGTCGCGGTGGGGGACCGCCAGTCGATGGCATCGGCCCAGGGAACGCCCTGCAGCGCCGCAACAATGGCCGTCAACCGACCGGGATTCTCGGGATGAAAAGCCCCCGTATCATGCTCTAGAAACTGAGGAGAGTAGATAACCGCGAATTCAGAAACCATCAGGGGAGGGTGCACAGGGATAGTTTAGCGATAGACAGCGATAGGTATGGCAGTGATCCCACCCCCAACTCTGGCAGTCTATCCAGAGAATGAGACCGATCGTTGAGAGGACATTTGAAAACTCGGCTGAAAGCCCTGCAGAGTAAGCGTTTTAGAGCGTATGGCTCTGTTGGCCAGAATCCAGTCTGGAGCAAGGTTGCAGGGTACTTTCCAAATATCCTCTGAAGTGGATTAGGGATAGCCAATTAGTTCTAACCTATCGCAGCGACGCCATCAGTGGAGTGGTTGTCCCCGCCTGCCTGCTTAGACCCACCAGGGCAATGCCCTGGCTATCGGCTGCAGAAGCCTCAAGGTATCTGAAAAATGTGATAGAATATTATACGCGTTGCCAAGAAATTTGCAACTTTTTGAGCGCTACTCAGCATTTTTTTCAGCAAATGTCTGGTTAGCGCTTCATTATTCAAAATTTTGGAGCTTTTTATCGTATGAGCACTCCTGAGCAGCGGATTGTTCCTACGGACCTGCGCAACGAGATGTCCCGGTCCTACCTGGAATACGCCATGAGCGTCATTGTCGGTCGGGCCTTACCAGATGCCCGGGATGGTCTTAAGCCAGTGCATCGCCGCATTCTCTATGCCATGCATGAGTTGGGCCTAACCGCAGATCGGCCCTTCCGTAAGTGCGCTCGTGTGGTGGGTGAGGTGTTGGGTAAGTATCATCCCCATGGCGATAGTGCCGTATATGATGCCCTGGTGCGCATGGCTCAGCATTTCTCCATGCGAGCCCCCCTGATCGATGGCCATGGCAATTTCGGGTCGGTGGATAACGATCCACCGGCAGCAATGCGGTACACCGAGTGCCGCCTACAGGCCCTGAGTAGCGAGGCCTTACTCCAGGATATTGAGTCAGAAACCGTCGACTTCATCGACAACTTCGATGGCTCCCAACAGGAGCCAATCGTCTTGCCAGCTCGGGTGCCACAGCTGTTGCTCAACGGCTCGGCAGGCATTGCCGTGGGCATGGCCACCAACATTCCCCCCCACAATCTGGGGGAGCTCATCGACGTGGTCATCGCCTTGATTCACAATCCTGACATCAGCCTGCCGGAGCTGATGCAGCATATTCCCGGTCCTGATTTTCCCACCGGTGGCCAGATCTTGGGCACCAGTGGCATCCGGGAAGCCTACAGCACTGGCCGCGGCTCTATCACCATGCGGGGAGTCGCTGCCATTGAGACCATTGAGCAGCGGGGGCGCCCCGATCGGGAAGCCATTATCATCACCGAGTTGCCCTACCAGACCAACAAAGCAGCTCTGATCGAACGCATCGCCGAGATGGTGAATGAGCGGCGGCTGGAAGGCATTGCCGACATTCGCGATGAGAGTGACCGGGAGGGCATGCGCATCGTGATTGAGTTGCGGCGGGATGCCTACCCGCGGGTGGTGCTCAATAACCTCTATAAGCAGACGCCGCTGCAAAATAACTTCGGGGTGAATATGCTGGCCCTGGTGAATGGCGAACCCCAGGTGCTGAGCCTGAAGCAACTGCTGGAGACTTTCCTGGACTTCCGGGTGGAGACCATCACCCGCCGCACCCGCTACGAGTTGCGTAAGGCAGAGGAACGGGACCACATTCTACAGGGGTATCTCATTGCCCTGGAGAATATGGATGCGGTGATTTATCTGATTCGCCATGCCGCCGATACACCTACGGCTAAGCAAGAGCTGATGGCCTCCTATGAGCTGACGGAGCTGCAGGCGGATGCGATTCTGCAGATGCAATTGCGCCGCCTCACGGCCCTGGAAGCCGACAAGATCGAGCAGGAACACCGGGAATTACAGCTGAAGATCGCCGATTTACGAGATATTCTGGCTCGCCGAGAGCGGATCTTAGAAATCATCGAGACAGAGTTGATGGCTCTGCGGGAGCGCCATGCCAATCCTCGCCGCACGGCCATTGAGCGAGATGAGGGAGATTTGACGGATATTTCTCTGATCGCCAATGAACAAGTGGTGATTCTGGTGACGGAGCAGGGCTATATCAAGCGCATGCCAGTAGACACCTTCGAGGCCCAGAGCCGGGCCACTCGGGGTAAGTCAGGCACAAAAATGAAGGATGACGATGGCATTCAGCACTTCATTACCTGCTGCACCCATGATCATGTCTTGTTCTTCAGCGATCGGGGAGTGGCCTATTCTCTGCGGGCCTATCAGATTCCAGAAGGGTCCCGGGTCTCTCGCGGGGTGCCGATCGTGCAGATGTTGCCGGTGCCTCGAGAAGAGAAAATTACCTCGGTGTTAGGCATTCGCGAATTTACCGATGATGACTATCTGGTCATGTTGACCCAGGGAGGCTTCATCAAGAAGACGGCTCTATCGGCCTTTAGCAATATTCGGGCCAATGGGCTGATTGCCATTTCCCTGGCGGAGAATGACCTGTTGCGATGGGTGCGACTGGGACGAGATACCGATAGCATTCTGATTGCCTCCCGCCAGGGCATGTCGATTCATTTCAAGGCTGATGATGATCAGCTCCGGCCCCTGGGACGGCCCACTCGTGGGGTGCGGGCCATGGCGCTGCGGCATGAGGATGAGTTGATCAGCATGGATATTCTCCCTAGTCAGGTGGTGGAAGCAGTGGCCCAAGCTGCCGATCAGGGAGATGACGATGAAGACAGCGAGACCAGCGAAACCGGGGATAGTCCCTGGGTGTTAGTGATTACGGCAGCGGGACTGGGTAAGCGGGTGCCAGTCTCTAAGTTCCGGTTACAAAATCGGGCCGGTATGGGCCTCAAGGCGATTAAATTCCGCAAGGGTGGCGATCACCTGGTGGCAGTGCTGGTAGTACACGAAGGGGATGAACTGATGTTGATCACCAATCGCGGCATTATCATTCGCCAAGCCAGTGATGATATTTCCATTCAGTCTCGCCAGGCGACAGGAGTGCGGCTACAGCGGTTGGATGATGATGATGCGATCGCAGCGGTGGCGTTGGTGCCTCCAGCAGCAGAAGAGGCCCTGGCAGCCCCTGAGGAAGAGGGCGCCGCAGACTCCTAGGCCCACCATAGCCAATGGGGTCAGCCGGCGGGTTTAATAGGTATGGATGGCATCGTCATCCCTAGGGGGGTGTTTAAGTGCCATCACTGGGAAGCTGGCGTAATACATCCCTGTTAGACTCCAGGATAGCTCTGTCCTTCGGCCCATCGGCATGTTCTCAATTTTCATCCTGACCTACAACGAAGAAATCGATATCGCCGCCTGTATCGAGTCGGCTTTGCTGTCTGACGATGTCATCGTGGTGGATTCGTGCAGTTGCGATCGCACCCTGGCCATTGCCGGCCAGTACCCGGTGCGGATTGTGCAGCATCCCTTCGAAAGCCATGGCCAGCAGCGCACCTGGATGTTGGAGCAGATTGCCTGCAAATATCCCTGGGCCTACATCCTGGAAGCCGACGAACGCATGACCCCAGCCCTGTTTCAGGAATGTCTGACGGCGATCCAGCACCCAGAGCGGGTGGGCTACTACGTGGCGGAGCGAGTCATGTTCATGGGCACCTGGATTCGCCGCAGCACCCAATTTCCCCGCTATCAATTGCGACTATTGAAGCGGGGCCACGTCTGGTTCGACGACTATGGCCATACCGAGCGGGAGGTATGCCGCGGGGCCACCGGATTTCTGCAAGAGACCTATCCCCATTACACCTGCAGCAAGGGCCTGAGTCGTTGGATTGAGAAGCACAACCGCTACTCCACCGATGAGGCCCGTGAGACCCTGAAACAGCTCGGCCAAGGGCAGATTCATTGGCAACAACTGGTCTGGGGCCGCTCTGAGGTAGAACGCCGCCGGGCCTTGAAGGATCTGTCCCTGCGCTTGCCGGGGCGGCCCTTGCTTCGTTGGCTCTACATGATGTTTATTCTAGGGGGCTGGCGAGATGGTCGGGCCGGTTTGGCCTGGTGTACCCTGCAGGCATTCTACGAATATCTCATCGTGCTCAAAGTTTGGGAATTGCGTCATCCCGACCAGATGATCGGCATGCCGCAATCTACAGCTACCACCTCCGGCCCTGAGGCTGCCAGTGCTGCCGCCAAACCAGTGCACGACGCTACCCAACTCTCGTCGCCCTCCCTCAGTGGTCGTTCTTAAGCGGCTGGCAGACGGTAGACTCGGGAAGATGGGTGAGGACTCCCGTGGCGGTTGATTATGATCTGGTGGTATTGGGGGGGACTTGGGAGGGCCGAGAGGTGGCCCTAACAGGAGCGCTTCAGGGGGCCCGAGTCGCCCTCGTGGAGCCTACGGTGAACCCATTACAGGCCCAGCTCTGGGGGCAGGCGCTAATGGCCCTGGGACGGCAATGGCGAGATATCCAGCAAGCCACAGAATGGTTACCCCTAACCCCAGACTCCCTGGCCGGCAACTTGGTGCAGCAGTGGGCCAGGGCCGTTGCTCAGCTGGGCCAAGAGACCGTATCTCGGCATCACTTGGCCCTGCAAGGCGTAGATGTGGTGACAGACGCCGCGCAGTTTGTCAGTCACCCCCGCTTAGCGGTGAGCAGCGGCCGGCGTCAGTTGACGGCCCGGGCCTACCTGATTGCCACGGGGGCTCAAACCCCACCCCCTGAAGCAGTCCCCCTTGCCGCTAGAACCTATTTGACCCCAGAGACCCTGGGACAGCTAGAGACCTGGCCCCGGCACTTAACCATCTTAGGAAGTACCCCGCCAGCCTTGGCGTTAAGTCAAGCCTTTAGGAGTCTTGGCGTTCGAGTGGCGCTGGTTCTGCCTACGGTGTCTCCATTGCCGGGGGAAGATCCCGAGACAGTGCAGCTCATTCTCAGTCAGCTGCAGGTGGATGGCATTGAGCTGCATAGGCAGCGCTCCCTGCGCCAAGTGGCCCCCCGACCTGCCGGCTGGCAAGTCACCACGGAGGACGCCGATTGGCTCACAGACCATATCTTAGTAGCCACGGCTCCCTTACCTGCGATCGCATCTCTCAACCTGGAAGCCGTTGGCATATCCTGGGGGCGGCAAGGATTGCCTGTCAGTGATACCCTGCAAACACACCATCCCCGCATTTTTGCCCTGGGATCGGTCTTAGGAGGCTATGGCTTAAGTGCCCTGGCCCGCTATGAAGGCCATATCGCCCTGGCTAATGCCCTCTATTTACCCCGTTCTCGGGTACAGTACCATCACATTCCCTATCGCCTCGAGACCATTCCGCCCTTGGATCGCGTCGGCCTTACCGCTCAGCAGGCCCAGCGGTACTATGGTGACGCGGCACGAGTCATCCAGGTAGGGCGACAACATACTCTACAGGCCCAGATGAGCAACGATCCGACCGGCTTCTGTAGGCTCATCGTTCACCGCAACGGCACAGTGCTAGGCGCTCACATCATCGGCGATAGGTCTAGAGATCTGATCCAGACCGTCGCCCTGCTGATGACCCAAGGCGGTAAGATCAATGCTCTGGCCCGCCTACCGACGGCGGCCAGTGAGGCCCATGACCTGCTGCGACAAGCAGCCCAGCAATGGCAACAGAACCGCTGGCAACCCGGGCGATGGCGCCGCGATTGGGCCGAAAACTGGTTTAACTGGCGCCGCTCCGCCGTGCGGTGAATTGAGGGCCAAGGCGATTGGTTTCCAAGAGAAACCTGACATGATGGTTTAGAACTAATTTGCAAAGGGAATCTTAAGAGGCAGTCTATCCCAGTTCTGGTAAAGCCTTCAGCACTCTGTCGCAGCTTGACAGAGTCACGCTGGAAGGCTGATGTGACTGACTTTCACGAAGTTTGCAAATCACCTCTTAGGCCGAGTGGCGAGTAATTTGAGGCAGAGATGGATGAGTGATTTCATGGCCCTCTGCTGCAAACCACGAAGAGCTGACTAAAAAAACTCCAACAAACGGTAAATATACCCCCGATACAGGGCTGACTCAGTCCTGATTGGGATATACGATTTAGCCTCTCCAAGAACACCCTGGAGCGAGGATTCACCTGGGTGGGGAATATGAACGAAATACAAAAAATATAAAGAATTCATGCCAGCTGCAGACATGGAAGCTATAAATAGACTGTCCTATTCAAGATGGATATAGATATATCAGTTGTCTCTTAGATAAAACGGCTATTGGCAATGATCTCTCTCTTAAAACGGCTATTGAATTGGATTAAAACGTTGCTTGGGCTCAATCGGTCTGAGCGTCGTTCTTCTGGGCCTAACCGCCTACCTAAACCTCATCCCAAAACCAGTCAGCACGCAGGGGGAAATGATGTCAATAGCCAGTCAACCTCATCGCCTGCCACTGACATTAGTTTTCCAGCCAAACTAAGGCGAACCCTTTATCAGAGTTTTTATGCTCTAGATAGAGGGGATGACTGGATCGATCTCGCACCTCTAGGCAATGCCATAAAGCAGCAAGATCCAACGTTTTCGGTGGCGCAATATAATTACGGCCGACTGAGTGAGTTGCTAGAAGCTGCCGCAGATTTAGTCGAGCTGGATCGGCCTAATAATCGAGCTCGGCTACGAAATCCAGCCAATATAAAAGCCTTCTTGATCAAAGCATTCAGTGACATATCGAGTAATGATGGCTGGATCCACCTAGCCAGTGTGGGGCATCAGGTAAATCAACTCAACCCTGAGTTCTCGGCATCGAAGTACGGGTTTAGAAAGTTTAGGGAATTCATCGAGAGCTGCTCAGACCTGATTGACTTAAAGAAAGACGACTCCGTTTATCCATCTCGGTATTATGTTCGTTTGAGGCAGCCAAAAACACCTCCAAAAGTCCCCGGAAAATCTTCAGAAAGCACCAAACTACCATCCCCGCGAAGGCCTAAGCCTAAGTCCCGTCAACCCGATATCGTCCGTCTGCTTAGCTATGCGTTTTTCCCAAATCTAGAGGACGCCTATCACCAGTTAGCAGACCTGGCATTGCCAGAAAAATGGTACTTCGGGTCAGTGCCTCCCAGAGGATTTCGATACCCAATTCTGAGGAATTATTTAGATTACACCTTTATTCGATTACAGTACGAAAATAAGGTCACTACATCTCCTAAGGGGGACTACAGCGCCTTCAACACGGGGTTAGTTGATAGAAAATATGAATTTATTTATGCCCTCTTTGGTCGAGATACCTATGGTCGTCCCCAAGACTGGTATTTAATTAACTTTTGCATCCTGGGAGAAGGACGAGAGGGCAAAACCCTAGCAGCTGAATTTGGCGTCTTACCTAGTGCCAATTATTTCAACCAACCAGCTGATATTTTTTACGACAGTCATGCCGGAGCCCCTCAGGTAGATTGGCGTCACATCATTCAAGACAACAGCGATCGCCTACCGCTAAAATTTTTACAGGACAACTGCCCTCAGGGATTCGTGCCTCAAGATGTCAGAAACGTGTCTTCTGAAGCCAAGGCACACTACAGGCAACAGTTTTCTGATGCCCTCAGCGCCGACCCTCAAGCCTATCGAACCATCGTTTCCCGCTGTGAATCGGCATTACACTTTGCCCTGCTTAAAACCCAGTTGAACTATCGCACAGCGATTCCCTACTACAATCCCCGTAAAAATCGCCTGCAGCTGATGCTGCCTCTGTCTCTGATGCGGGATGATGCCGTAGATTGTGCCCTAGTCGTGGAGCGAGAGTCATCAGCAGATCCCTACATTGGCCACACGATTCTGCCCCTAATCTGGGCCTATAAAAATGCCAGATTGATTGGACGTTTAGAGGAACCTTGGCTCAGGACTAGCCTTATCAGCGGCTCTGAAGACGCCACGTTTGACACAGACACCGACTTGGATGACGAGGAAGACGATTAGTCACCTACCAAGGCACACCCTTATCCCTGCCATATCAGATCCGCCTCTGGATTAGCCGACTCCCTGATAGTTCAAGTCGCGCCTATGGGCCTGATAGTTCAAGTCGCGCCTATGGGCCTGATAGTTCAAGTCGCGCCTATGGGCGCGAAACCTGCTTACTATAATGCCTGATGCCTAGTCTGCAGAGGTGAACCATAGCCCTGGGGGTATGGTTAAGTGCCAAGCACTCGTTTCGCGTTAGCGAATTAGGATTCATCGAACCTCCACTGACGATCGCCGGGCTGGAGTGCAAAATCTGCTTTCCAGGGGAACAATGTAATGGAAGTGCGAAATTTGCTTTCCGGGAAAAAAATCTCATGGACCCGAGTGCCATCACGTTAGCAGCCACCTATGATGGGCGGCTGGTCATCCTGTCGATTATTATTGCGATTCTGGCATCTTATACCGCGTTGAATTTGGCTGGACGAGTCAGTGCCAACCGGGGCATCGCTCAGAAGGTCTGGCTGACTGGCGGAGCCATTGCGATGGGCATTGGGATCTGGTCCATGCATTTTGTAGCCATGCTAGCCTACCATTTGCCCATTCCCATGGCCTATGACATGCCTACTAGCGCGGCAAGGCTAAAATATTGGGTAAAAGGTCAAGAAGAATGCTGCTATGCCCCACCCTGATAAGTACGTTGTCAATCTCAGCGAAAGTGAGCGAGAGCGCCTCAAAGACATTAGTCGCAACGGGAAAGCCCCTGCGAAGAAAATCCTCCACGCCAGAATCTTGCTTTTGGCTGACCAAACTCATCAAGAGGGCGGTTGGACAGACCAACGCATTGGGGAAGCAATGGGTCTCCATCCCTACAGCGTGGCTCGCATTCGCAAACGGTTTGTCACGCAAGGAGAAGCGCCAGCGCTCAATCGCAAAGTTCGCACCACCCCGCCTGTGGCCCCCAAAGTAGACGGTGAAGTTGAAGCTCAACTGGTTGCCATCTGTTGTTCTACGCCCCCTGAGGGACGTGCTCGTTGGACGTTAAATTTATTAGTCGATGCCTTGAAAGCCCGCAGCATTGTCACCGAAATTAGTCGCGAAACCGTGCGTCAGACGCTTAAAAAAATGAATTACGACCTTGGAAAAAGCAACGATACTGCATCCCAGAGAAAGACACGGCCCGCTTTGTAGCTCAAATGGAAGTCGTGCTGGACCTGTACACAGCGGAGCACTCGCCTGAAGAGCCCCTCATCTGCATGGATGAAGCGGCGATTGAGTTGCATAAGGATGTCTATCCATCTCAACCCATGCAGCCAGGTTCAGATGCCAAAGAGGATTACCACTACGAGCGCGAAGGGGTACGCGCGTTGTTCATGTTCTTTGACCCGATTCGCGGCTGGCGACGGGTGAGTAGCCGAGAGCATCGTACCCGCATCGATTGGGCCGAAGAAGTCAAACAATTGTTAGACGAAGATTATCCTCATGCTCGCAAGGTCAAACTCTTGTGTGACAACCTCAACACCCATCATATTGCCTCACTCTATGAAGCCTTGGATGCGGATGAAGCCCATCGTTTAGCCCGGCGATTAGAGCTGTTCTACACCCCACGCAATGGGAGCTGGCTGAATGTCACCGAAATTGAGTTGAGTGTCTTACAGCAGCAATGTCTTGACCGTCGGATTGGCGATCCCATTACGCTTGAGCAAGCGTTAGCAGCTTGGCAACAGCAGCGTAATTCACAACAAGCAGGCGTTGTTTGGCGCTTTACCACTCAAGATGCCAGAATCAAGCTGCGCCGCCTTTATCCTAACCCAGCAAATTAGCCTTGCCACGCTACTACGGTGTTGCTCTCTGTGGTAGCAGCGGTGCTGGCTTCTGGATTGGCGCTGTTTCTGGTCAGTGGACAGGAGCTTGGCTGGGTGAAGTTGGGCTTGGGCAGCCTATTCATGGGAGTCGGGATTGCCTCGATGCATTACATCGGCATGGTAGCGATGCGGATACCCGCGATCGCCCACTATGATCTGAGCATTGTCGCCCTCTCGGTCGGGATCGCCATCGTCGTCTCTGGGGTGGCGCTGTGGTTAGCCTTTCAGCTTCGCCAAGAAACCTCCCTGCTCGGCAGTGCGAAAAAAATCGGCAGCGCCATCATTATGGGCTTTGCCATTGTCGGCATGCACTATACCGGCATGGCCGCCGTCAGCTATCAGCCCCTGCCCTCGAATGGTGCTCCAACGGGTGAGCCGGTCGTATCCGATGCCATGGGCACCCCTTTGCTAGCTATTGGAACGGTCAGTACCACCTTGATTATTCTGGCCCTGGCGCTAGCCGCATCCCTCTTTGATCGATGGATCTACACCAAGTCTGCCCAGGCAAAAGCGCTGCGTCAGAGTGAAGAACGGTTTCGGGTCCTGGTGCAAAATTCTTCAAATGTGCTGACTATCATGGCAGCCGATGGCAGGATTAGTCACACCAGTGCCTCCATCAAGCCCATCCTGGGATATCCGCCTGAGGACTTCGCTGGGAAGCGAGTCAGCGAGTTTGTCCATCCCGATGATCTGCCCCAGTTAGAAACCCTCCTGAGGGACGTTCTTCGGCATCCAGCCACCAATGTCGTTAGCGAATTGCGGTTAAGACACGCCGAGCGTTCCTGGCGGGATTTTGAAGTCATTGCCAACAACTTAATCAGCCAACCCAGCATCGCCGGAATTGTCACGACCTACCGTGATATCACCGAGCGTACGCAGGCAGAAGCAGCGCTTCAGCTGACAGAGCAGAAATATCGCAGCATCGTTGAAAATGCGACGGAAGGAATCTTCCAAACCACCCTCGACGGGAATTACCTGATGGTAAATCCTAGATTAGCCCACATCTATGGCTACAGCTCTCCGGAGGAACTCACTGCCGCTGTCAACGATATTCAATTTCACCTCTACGTCGATCCAAACCGCCGCAGTGAGTTTCAGCGTCTGGTTCAGGCGCAGGGGGTTGTCCAAAACTTCGAATCTCAGGTCTATCGGCAAGATGGCGGTGTAATCTGGATTTCTGAGAATGCTCGGATGATCCGAGATCACCAAGATGACGCTCTAGGATATGAAGGAACCGTCGTCGACATCACTGAGCGCAAGCAGGCAGAAGCAGCACTAAAACAAGCCAAGGAATCTGCCGTTCGCGAAGCGGCGCGCAGCGCAGCCGCCACCAGGGCCAAAAGTGAATTTCTGGCCACCATGAGCCATGAGATCCGCACCCCGATGAACGGGGTGATTGGCATGGCTGGACTGTTGTTGGATACCGAGCTGACCCCACAGCAACGGGACTTCGCCGAAATCATCCGTAGCAGTGGGGATGCTCTGCTGACCATCATCAACGATATCCTGGACTTCTCCAAAATTGAGTCCCATAAGCTGGAACTGGAACGGCAGCCCTTTGAACTCCGAGCCTGTTTGGAGGAGACGCTCGATCTGTTGGCGCTGCAGGCGGTCGAAAAAGAGATCGAGTTAACCTGCTTGATCAAGCCGAATGTTCCGGCTACGGTCATCGGGGACGTTACCCGGGTACGGCAGATCCTGGTAAATTTGCTCTCTAATGCGATTAAGTTTACCCCCGCAGGAGAAGTGTCGGTGGTTGTCATGGCTCAGCCGATCTCCACAGGTAAGCCCGGGGCCTACGACATTCAATTTGCCGTCAAAGACACCGGGATTGGCATTCCGCCCGAGGGGATGGGCCGCCTATTCCAGGCGTTCTCCCAGGTAGATGCCTCGACCACTCGTAAATACGGCGGCACCGGCTTGGGACTGGCGATTAGCAAGCACCTCAGTGAGATGATGGGCGGCACGATGTGGGTGGAGAGTGAACCGGGACAGGGATCCACCTTCTTCTTCACCCTTCAGGTAGAAGCTACCCCCGGAGAGTTGAAGGATAATCTTCAGAAAAATCGGCGTCAGCTGGCTGGCAGGCGCTTGTTGATTGTCGATGACAATGCCACCAACCGCAAAATATTGTCCTTGCAAGCTCAGTCATGGGGGATGGTTCCCCATGCGGTGGCCTCAGGTTCGGAAGCCCTGGAATGGCTGCGACGGGGAGAAGATCTTGACCTGGCTATTTTAGATATGCAGATGCCCGCAATGGATGGAGTCGAGCTGGCTGCCCAAATCCGCAAAATGTCGGACTATCAAACGTTACCCCTGGTGATGCTATCGTCCATGGGACGATCGGAGGTAACCCTGCTGCAATCTACTACTCCTGACTTTGCGGCTTTTTTGAACAAGCCGATTAAACAGTCCCAGCTCTACAACGTCTTGGCTGAGACCTTAGGCGAGCCAGTGGCTTGGCTGAGGCCGTCCCTTACTGCGGCTGCCCCGATAGAGACTCCCCTCGCCCAACGACTACCGCTGCGGATTTTGCTGGCGGAAGACCATGTGGTGAATCAAAAGCTGGCCCTGCTTTTTTTAGGAAAGCTGGGATACCGGGCTGACGTGGCAGCCAATGGCCTGGAGGTTTTAGAAGCGCTGCACCGCCAGCCCTATGATGTGGTTCTGATGGATGTGCAGATGCCCGAAATGGATGGATTAGAAGCCAGCCGCCGAATTTGCCGGGAGTGGCCCTCAGGGCAGCGGCCCCGGCTTATTGCCATGACCGCCAACGCCATGCAGGGGGACCGGCAGGCGTGCCTATCTGCCGGGATGGATGACTACCTCAGCAAGCCCATCAAGCTGGCATCTCTAGTACAAGCCCTGCAGCAGTGCCAACCCTGTTGCCAGTCTCCCTGCCCGGAGCCCAGTCCGAAATCCGCTGAGCTTCCCGCCATTGATGAGCAAATTCTGCAAGAACTCCAAGCCTCGCTGGGTGATGATGGAGCTGTTCTGGTGGGAGAACTGGTTGATTGTTACCTGGAGGAGTCTCCCAAGCTGCTGCAAGCCATGGCTGCCGCTGTGCACCAACAGGATTCAGCGGCCCTGCGCCAGGCCGCCCATACGCTGAAGTCCAGTAGTGCCGACCAGGGGGCCATGATCCTGGCTGAGCTCTGCAGGGAGCTAGAAGAGTTAGGGCGTTCGGGGGTGCTGGCCGGGACAGCGGTTACAGTGACTCAGGTCGAGGTCGAGTACGAGCGCGTCAAGGCAGCCCTCCAGGGCAGATGCCCTCAGAGCAGCCCATAGAGGAGAAATGCCTCAATGGGCCAACAGTCCGGACAATTGTCTGAAGGGGCGTTGAACCCCTTGATGTCTCGTTTCCATCCCCCTGGCAGAAGATGGCCGAAACCCTCATTCTGTCGTTAGATCTCGAAAACTGTCCGGAGTTTTGAAGATGCGAAATGAACCCGAAAGTCTGCTGATTCTTGTGATCGATGACGATCGCTATATGCGATTGAGATTGAGTCACATGATCCGGCAAGAAGGTTATCGGGTAGAAACCGCCAATGATGGAGAACAGGGGCTGGAGGCTTATCAGCGTCTGCATCCCCATTTGATTTTGCTGGATGCCATGATGCCGGTGATGGATGGCTTCACCTGCTGTTGCAAGCTCCAAGCCTTACCAGGGAGTGAACACACACCGATCTTGATGATCACGGGCCTGGATGATCCAGCCTCGGTAGACCAAGCCTTTGAGGTTGGAGCCATTGACTATGTAACCAAGCCTATCCACTGGCCGGTACTGCGGCAGCGGATGCGGCGAGTCCTACGGGAGGCACAGCTTGCCCAAGCCTTGGCCCAGTCGAATCGGGAATTGCAACAGGCCAATCAGGAACTCCATCGGCTGGTGCTCCTCGATGGTTTGACGCAGGTAGCCAATCGTCGCCAGTTTGATCGGTATCTACGGCAGGAATGGCAGCGTCTGAGCCGGGAGCAGACGCCTCTGGCCATAATTTTGGCAGATGTTGATTGCTTTAAAGCCTATAACGATACCTATGGCCACCAAGCCGGCGATCTGTGTCTGCAGACGGTGGCCGAAGCGTTTAGTTTGGCGGCTACCCGCCCGGCCGATCTGGTGGCCCGCTATGGCGGAGAGGAATTCGCCGTTATTCTGCCAAATACGTCCGCTCCAGGTGCCTTAAGAGTAGCTGAGAAAATTCAAAACACCCTCCGTGCCTTCCAGATGCCCCATGCCCAATCGAGTGTCAGCGACTATTTGACCTTGAGTTTGGGCATTGCCAGCCTGATTCCCTCGCTCAGGTCTACCCCTGAACAAGCCATTGCAGCTGCGGATCAGGCACTCTACCAGGCCAAGGGTGAAGGACGCGATCGCATTGTCATTGCGCCTGACTCCGAGATCAAACCATAGCATCCCACGACAAAATCATTGACACTGAAACCCCCCAACTGATTGACCGTTTACTGCTGGAGCAGATTTCGATGACCGACATTGCCCGAGCGGCGTGGGTATCCGAGCGAGGATGCCACGAAACGACTACTTTCAGAGGCTGGGAGAGGTTTAGAAAATAAATAGCCTTGCCCAAAATCACACCCAAGTTGTTGGAGCCATTCCAGCTGCTGGGGTATTTCAATCCCCTCTGCAATGACCGATAGACCCAGTTGCTTGCTGAGCGCAACAATCGTTTCCACGACGTGATAGTTGATATTTTCGGATTGAGTTTGGTCGATAAAGGAACGATCGATTTTGAGGCTATCCACCGGAAAACGGTGTAGATAACCGAGGGAGGAATACCCTGTACCAAAATCATCAATGCTGATCTGAATCTGCCGCGATCGCAAGGCTTTGGTCAGGGCGATGGCAATTTCAGCATTGTCCATGATCACAGTTTCGGTAATTTCTAATTTTAGGGAAGTCGGATCAACGCCAGTTTCTGCCAGGATGGCATCGATATCCGCGAGTAGCGTTGAGGATGCAAATTGCCGCGCCGAAAGATTCACACTCATGGTGAGGTCTGTCCAGCCCCCCTGGTGCCAGGTGTGAAGTTGTCGGCAGGCCTGCTTTAGGATAACCAACCCGATCGGCACAATCAACCCGGTTGTCTCCATGGAGGGAATAAACTCTCCGGGCAAAACCATTCCTCGCCCAGGACTTCGCCAACGGACTAATGCTTCAAACCCGATTATCTTACGGGTTAGCAGATTCACAATCGGTTGGTAGTAAGTCACAAACTCTTGCTGTTTCAACGCACGCTGCAAATCGTTTTCCAGCGTTAAGCGGTTGAGCATGGCGACATGCATCTGACGATCGAACAGTCGATAGCTCCCCTTGCCGTGCAACTTTGCTAGATGCATGGCCGTATCGGCATCTTGCAGCAGCTCTAGGGGGTGTTGATCGACAACATTGCCCACTGCCACTCCCAGACAGACGGTCATAAAGATTTCACAATGGGCAACCGTAAACGGTGCGTTAAAGCTGCGCAAAATGGTTTGCATGAATGGCTCCAGTGCGGCTGGATGCTCAACTCGGCGCAGCAAAAAGCAAAACTCATCCCCTCCCAGACGGGCTAAGACGTCGTTAACACGGAGGTACTGTCGCAAACGCTCAGCGATGGCGATCAGAAGCTGATCGCCGACGGCATGACCGAAGGAACCATTGACGAGTTTGAACTGATCGCAGCCCAGAACGACTAATGCACATGAGGTTCCAGATTTTAGGGTCACCGCCAATTGCTGCAATAAGTACGTTCGGCTGGGCAGGTTGGTCAGCGCATCCTGAAAAATCATGGTTTGCAACTGGGTGGTTCGCTGTTTCACCATGACTTCTAAACGAGTATTGAAGGTGGCCAATTGCTGATATTGTTGCCGGATGCGCAACATCGATCGCACCCTTGCCGTTAACTCGATGCGACTGACCGGCTTACTGATGAAGTCATCGGCACCCGCTGTTAAACACTGGGCGAGATCCCGCTTGCTCGTTAGTGCTGTGACCATGATAATCGGCACCATTTCCCACTGCGGCAGGGCCTTAATGCGTCGACAGACTTCAATGCCATCAATGCCCGGCATCATAACGTCTAGCAAAATCAGGTCTGGTTGGCAGGCGGTCAGCGCAGCGATCGCCTCCTCGCCGCTGGCCACATAATGCAGTCGATAATCCTGATGTTTGAGTAATGTTTGAATCACATCAAAATTATCAGGCTCATCGTCGACGACTAAGAGCGCAGGCACCTCCATAAATTGCGTTCCTTAAAATTACGTTTCTGATTGAGCGAGACACTGTTGCATGAGCATGACCAATTGTTTAAGTCTAATGGGTTTAGCCAGATGGTTATTGGCACCGGCTTCTAAACATCGATCGCAATCGCCTGGCCCCGTTAGGGAGGTCAGGGCAATGATCGGGATTCCGGCCAGGTCGGGATCTTGCCGGATCCGGCGCATGGCCGCTAGACCATCCATGATCGGCATTTGAATGTCCATCAAAATCAAATCTGGGGTTTCCGCTTGGGCCAGGGCGATCGCCTCCTGACCATTGTGGGCCACCAGCACCTGGCACCCCTGGGCCTTTAAATAGCTCGAAATCGTACTGACATTGGCGTCGTTATCCTCGGCCAGCAAGATCAACGGGGAGACTCCTGGTCCCGGCTGATTGGCTATCAGACGAGTTTCAGGTGGGGTTTCCCGTTGCCGATGAGCGGCTGCCCCAGGGGTACAGGGCAGGTCAACGGTGAAGCAACTGCCCACCCCCACCTCACTGCTGACCCCGACCTGACCCCCGTGTAGCTCGACGATGTGTTTCACCAGGGCCAGCCCCAAGCCGGTCCCCTCATATTGGCGATTCAGGGCACTATCGATCTGGGCAAAGGGTTGAAAGAGCTTGTTGAGATTCTCGGGGGCAATGCCGATGCCGGTATCGATAACTGCCAGTCGCAGTGAGTTCTGCAGGCCCTGTCCGGCTGCCTGGGGGGGTGGGAAGACCTTGAGCAGAACCTGGCCTCCGGCTGGGGTGAACTTGACCGCATTGCTGAGCAGATTGATCAGGACCTGGCAGATGCGTTGCCGATCGACGAGCAGGTCAGGGAGGTCAGGCAGCAGCTGTATTTCGAGCCGAATGGCTTTCTTCAGGGCCCGGGGTCTGATCAGGGCCATACTGGATTCGCAGAGTAGCGCCACAGCCGTGGGAACACAGGTGAGCTCTAGGCGGCGTGATTCAAGGCTGGAGAAGTCGAGAATGTCGTTAATCAGGGCCAGCAGGTGAGACCCACTTCGCTCAATGGTTTGCAGGGCTTCGTTTTGCTCACTGTTGAGTTCCCCAAAGGCTCCATCCAAGAGCCCTTCGGCCATGCCCAGAACGGCGTTCAGGGGCGTGCGCAGTTCATGACTCATACTGGCCAGGAATTCACTTTTGGCCTTGTTGATGGCGATCGCCTGGGACAGGAAGTGCGCGGCCTGCTCACTCCGTTTCTGCTCGGTCATGTCCCGAACGATCGTGGAGAACCCCACGATTTGCCTCGTCGTGTCTTGCAGCGGTGAGATCGTAATCGAGACATCGAGTCGAGTCCCCGTTTTGTGCAGGCAGACGGTTTCGAAGTGATCCAGCCGTTCTCCCTGCTTGATCCGACCCATCATTTGCCAGTCTTCCTCCAGGTGATCTGGGGGCACTAGCAGGGCCAAGGGTTGTCCGAAGGCTTCGGCCTGCGTATAGCCGAATAAGCGTTCTGCCGCCACATTCCAACTGGTGATCAGGCCATCCAGCGTCTGGGTGATAATGGCATCGTCGGAGGACTCGACCGCAGAGGCCAGGAGACGCGCAGCGGCTTCATTGCGTCTGAGCTCCAGATGACTGATAACCAGCCGACTCAGGCGCTTCAGTTGCTGAATCTGCCGATCTGTCAACGTTCTGGGTCGGCGATCGATGACACACAGGGTCCCTAAGATATAGTGATCGGGGGTTACCAGGGGAACGCCTGCATAAAACCGAATGTTCGGCTCTTTCAAGACCAGCGGGTTGTCTGCAAACCGCGCGTCCTGGGTCGTATCGGGGATAACCAGCAGGGATTGCTCTGCCGCCACGACATGACCGCAAAATGAGATGTCGCGCGGCGTTTCTGTAACATCGAGGCCTATGCAGGATTTAAACCACTGCCGCGTTTCATCAATCAGAGAGATCAGGGCGATGGGGGTTTCGCAGATCTGAGCGGCCATCTGGGTTAAATCATCAAAGTCCTGCTCTGGCGGGGTGTCGAGAATCTGATAACGGTACAGCGCGGCCAGGCGCTCCATTTCGTTGGCTGGAATGGCAGGTCTCTGCATAGGGGATGTTGGCTTTTGTTACGGAGAGTATGGCAGGTCAAGGAAAAAAGTATTGTACAGTTTCCGGTCTGCTGACTGGCTCGCCTATTGCGTTTGTCAGGTAGCTTAGGACATTGAGAATCGCTCACATGCCTAGACTAGGGAGCTACCTGACCGCAACCGTCCTAAGCATAGGTACGGTTGCTATAGCGGGCAAAGCAGGCAGATTGGAGTTCATGCCCCTGACCTGTCCATCGAAGCGATGCGGCGGCATGGTCTGAACCGGGCAGACGCTCAGGGGCTCACGGGGCAAGTAAATTATGAATGGTGCTCACGAGTTGCCGCAACCTGGCCGGTTTTATGAGGTAATCACTGGCACCGGCGGCTAAACACCGCTCGCGATCGCCGGGCATGGCTAAGGCGGTCAGGGCAATGATCGGGAGCCGGGCCAGGTTGGGATCTTGTCGGATCTGGCGTGTGGCTTCTAAGCCATCCATGACCGGCATTTGAATATCCATCAAAATCAAATCCGGGGTGTTCGCCTGGGCCAGGGCGATTGCCTCCTGTCCATTGTGGGCCACCAGAATCTGATAGCCCTTGGCCTTTAGATAACTCGAAAGGGTACTGACATTGGCGGCATTGTCTTCGGCCAGCAAAATCAAGGGTGAGACGCCTGACCGGGGATGGTAGGAGTCGCGTTTGGGTTCTGACGGGAGCACGGGTTGAGGAGCTGGGAGTGCGATCGCAACACAGGGCAGGTCTATGGAGAAGCAACTGCCCACCCCCACCTCGCTAGTGAGCGCCACTTGGCCACCGTGGAGTTCAACAATGCGTTTCACCAGGGCCAGCCCCAAGCCGGTCCCCTCATATTGACGGTTCAGGTCACTATCGATCTGGACAAAGGGCTGAAAGAGTTTGGTCAGATTCTTGGGGGCAATGCCGATGCCAGTATCGATCACCGCCAGCCGCAAGCAGTTCTGCTGCTCTGGTCCGTCTTCCCTGGGCAGGGGAGAAACTTTGAGGGTAATGCGGCCCCCTGCCGGTGTAAATTTGACGGCATTGCTGAGCAGGTTGATCAGCGTCTGGCGGATCCGCCGTTCATCCACGAAGAGATCCGGTAGATTGGGCGGTAATTTGAGTTCAACCTGGAGGCGTTTGCTGAGGGCCTGTTGCTGGATGAAGAGCAAACTCGATTGACAGAGAGGGGCGATCGCCGTAGGGGCACGGTCTAGCTCCAGGCGACCCGATTCGATTTTGGACAGGTCGAGAATGTCGTTAATCAGGTCCAGCAAATGGGAACCACTGCGCTCAATCGTTTGCAGGGCCTTGTGTTGTTGCGCGTTGATCTCGCCAAAGACAGCATCCTGGAGTCCTTCGGTCATACCCAGGATGGCATTGAGCGGGGTGCGGAGTTCGTGGCTCATGTTGGCCAGAAATTCATCCTTGAGGCGGGTGGCGCGGGCGAGTTCTGCGTTGGTTTGTCGCAGTTGGGCTTCGGCCTGTTTGCGCTCAGTAATATCCTCCACAATGCCTTCGACGGCAACCAAGTGGGCGGCGGCGTCTCTCACCGCATGCTGAGCAACGTGAATTGTGCGCAGACTGCCATCCGGATGACGAAAGCACATCTCAAACTGCTGAGCGTCTTCCTGATTCTCCTGCAGACGCTGCACCGATTGCTGGGCGGCGTCCAGATCTTCGGGTAGCCACTGAAACATTTGCTGCCAGGGCTGGCCCAGGACCTCCGCTTTGCTGATGCCAAAGACTGCTGCGATGCCGGCACTCACATAGGTGAGTCTGCCCGTGGGACCTGTATGACTAAAGACGACAAACTTCTCCCCGATATCATCCACGAGCCGCTGGAACTTGTCACTGACGTGCTGCAGTTCCTGGGTCCGTTCTGCGACCTTGCTCTCCAGTGCTTGATTGAGCTGCTTCAGGGAGGCCATGGCGCGTTGACGTTCCAATTCGGCAGCCGCCCGGGCAGCAAAGACGCTCAGCAGGTTGGCGGCTCGCTCTGGATCTTGGATACGTTGCTGGCTAAGGATACACAGGTTCCCGATCGCCTGTCCCTGGTTATCCCGTAAGGCAATGCCCAGATAACTCTCGGCCCCCATCTCAACCAGATCGGGGTCTTCGGGGAACCGCTGCTGAAGGGAGTCTGCGCAGTAAAATTGGCCGTCTTGCAAGGCCCGCTCGCAGGGAGTTTTGGCAGGCCGGTAGGCAAAGTTCGCTTGCAGCCTGCCGTGGGCCCAAAACGACAGGGTCCGCAGTTCTTCATCGACCCATTCTGTCACCAACGCATAGGAGACGTTCAGGGCGACGGCCATATGGCTGACTAAGGCCGGGAAAAAGTCTGGCCCGGTGGTGGCCGCAGTTCCCTGAATCAGCGTTTGCAGGGTGAGTTCAGCTTGCTTACGCTCGCTAATATCGGTAATCGTGCCCACGTAGCCGATCGCCTGCCCCGTGACATCCCGTTCTGCAACGACCTGTCCATAGACCCACGTCACTGTGCCGTCGGGACGTTGAAAGCGATATTCGAGCTGGAAGGGGCAATTTTCCTGAGTCGCTCGCTGCCACTCGGTGATCACTCGATCGCGATCCGCTGGATGTAATCCCTGTCGCCAGCCCTGACCCGCTGCCGCTGCGGGGCTGAGGCCCGCGATCTGACACCAGCGATCGTTGACGTAGAGACAGTTACTCATTGGATCGGCGCGAAAGATCCCCACCGGAGCCGCCGCCGCCAGACTGGCATAGCGTTGTTCGCTGGCCTGGAGTCGGGCTTCGGCTTGCTGGCGCTCCTGCAGTTCTGTCTGGAGTTCTTGGTGGGTGGTCGCCTGCTGGATGGCGATCGCCAGTTGCTCCCCCAGGGTTCGCATCAGTTCCACATCTGCCGGTTGCCAGTCACGGGGGTGCTGGCTCTCGCTGGCATTGAGCAATCCCCAGAGGGTTTCGCCACACAGCAGCGGCACCAAAATTTTGGCCCGTGTCTGAAGCCCAATCAGCATTTCCCGGTGACAGTCTGCCATGGGCGTCGTGTAGATATCGGGCACGACCCGAACCCGCCCCTGGCGATAAATGTCCCGGTAATCTTGATAGCAGGGGTCATTGACCCGTTCGCCCCGCAGCGACAGCGGCGAGTCAGTGGATTCGGCCACGACCCTGAACGGCCCTTCGGCCTCAAGCTGCCAAATATTGATGCGATCGCACTGCAGGATCGAGCGAATCTCATGCACGGCGGTCTCCAGAACCGCCTCTAAATTCAGGGATGAACGGATCTGGGTGGATATGCGGGCCAGCAATCGCTCCCGACTGGCCAGGGCTTGCAGTTGGCGGGTGCGGGTCTCGACCTGCTCCTCCAGGGAGGCATTGAGGGTCTGCAGTGAGTGATAGAGGTCTGCCTGTTGCAATGTAATGGCCAACTGCACCGATAATTGCTGTAGTAAGTGGATATCATCCTCGTCCCAGGCACGGGGGCCAGCGCATTGGTGGGCTACCAGTAAGCCCCAGAGGGGGTGAGTCTCGTTGTCGGACACGATAATAGGCACCACTAGGTTGGCCCGCACCTGAAACCGTTCCAGCAGTTGCACATGGCATTCTGACAGGTTAGCCGCATAAATATCAGCGGCAACAAAGATTCGGCCTTCCCGGTAGCCCCCACCCTGATTGTCTTGAAAGCAGGTGTCGGTGAATTGCACGTTCAGGGCAGGGATCCAGGGCGGCACGATCGCCTCTGCGACGATCGTGCCACTCAGATCCGGATTGAATTGATAGACGATGACCCGATCCGCCGCTAAAAATTCCCGCACTTCCTGGACGATGGCATTGGCCACCGCCTCTAAGCCGATATGCTGCCGCACCCGTAACGCCATGTCGGCCACCAGCGTCTCTTGCTGGTGAGCCCGGAGCCGTTGACCCGTAAGTGCGGTTAGGTGAAGACTGCCTTGGGTAACTAGCCCGACCAGGCGATCCTGCTCATTCAGCAGGGGCAAATGCTGAATGTTGTGGTGCTGGAGCAGGGTAACGGCGGATAGCACATCGGTGAAGGCAGACTCGCGCAGGGTCACCACGGGCTGGGTCATCACCTCGTGCAGTTGCAGAGTTTCAAGGGGGCGCTGCTGGAGACTCAGGCGTAGCACATCCCCTTCCGTCAGAATCCCGACCACCTGCCCGTCTTCTACAACCACGACACAGCTTGACCGTGCCTCCTGATGGTAATCTTCCAGGTGAGCCGCTAACATGCCAGGGGTTTGATAGCGTCCGTGCCTCCCGCTCATGGAGGCGATCGCCCGCACCACAAGGGTATCCGGGGAAACCGCCAGCGGATCCGAGACGATCGCCACCCGCCGCTCAACTTGGGTTAGACGAGTAAACTGGGTCAACAAAACCGATTACCACCCTCAAAAAACAATATGCTTTCGTTCAACCGAACCCTCGTGAAGAAACGCAAGTGATTAGGTTCATTATTTACATCTGCAAGGTCTAGACTTTATAAGGTTAGTTACTAATATTTCTCTTAATATTCCTCTATTAGGGTACCCCGATTGATTGCCCTACTGCCAATGGGGAGAGGCTGCAATACCTAGGACGTGTTGATATAGTCACCACCACAAGGCTTTGTGTGGTGGCGAGCCAGTCAGCCTCCCTAGACTGGACAATTAAGCGATCAGCAATGTCCTAAGCGTTCCAAAGGGCGCATCCCAATTTTGCAGATGTCATTCTGAGTGTAGCGATAGCGGCACGAAGAATCTCGGCTGATAGCGTAGGATCGAGATCCTTCACGACACTTCGTTTCGTTCAGGATGGCAAAACTGGGATGCACTCTATTTCAACTCGTCTGTTCAAGTCGATCGAAGAGCTTGAAGCTCTTATCAATAGACTGCTAAATCAGAGAGAAATTGTCATCAGTTGGAAACGCAAGTTGAAAAATAAAGGAAACGCTATTAATGCATTTTAGATGTACGACAGCCTATGCTTGATATATGCCTCAAAGCCACAGAAGACACTGACCTTGATTATGTCCTTGCTGCTGAACATGAGCCTCATAATCGGCAATATGTAATGACTTGGTCATGAGAACAGTATCGCCAGGCTTTAGATCATGGTTGACAATGCTCAGTTCGCCCTGATGGCTCAATATAACCAATGGATGAATCAAAAGCTCTATGCCGTATGTGCATCCATTCCAGATAGAGACAGAAAGCGAGATCTGGGGGCATTCTTTAAGTCTATCCACGGCACCCTCAACCACCTCCTGTACGGCGATAAAGCTTGGATGGGGCGCTTCACCGAACAACCCTTCACAGGGGCCAAGTTGGGCCAGGAGCTCTATGGTGACTTCGACGAGTTGCGCCAAGCTAGGGTAGTGCTAGACCAACAGATCCTGGCCTGGGCTCAGCAATTGAACGTTGATTGGCTCCATGCTGCCTTTGAATACACCAGTGGCATCGATAGTCAGACCCGAGTGCTGCCGACCTGGGTGTTGGTAACTCACATGTTTAACCACCAAACCCATCATCGCGGTCAGCTGACGACGCTGATTAAACAGCTCGGCTATGAACCTGGCATCACTGACTTACCCTGGTTACCAGCCTTGAATTCCTATGGATAAGCTGATTGAGCGACTTGCTTGACCGGGAACTAAATTCTAGCTAAGGTCACTTGTTCTGGTTGATCCTGATACTTGCCACGGCGAGTGTCGTAGCAAATCTGACAGGGCTCCCCTTCAAAAAACAGCAACTGCACGACCCCCTCATTGGCATAGATGCGACAATCAGCACTAGAGGAATTAGAGAATTCCAGAGTTAAGTGACCCCGCCATCCTGCCTCTGCTGGGGTCAAATTGGCAATAATGCCACAGCGGGCATAGGTGGATTTACCGATACAGATAACGCTGATGTTATTGGGGACTTGAATCTTTTCTAGAGCCACACCCAGGCCATAGGAATGGGCTGGCAGAATAAAGTAACTACCGCTGGTATCGGTACGTAGAGCTGTGGGTTCTAGATTATCTGGGCAAAAGTGCTTGGGATCGACGACGGTACCAGGAATGTGGCGAAAGATCCGAAATTCCGCCGGCGATAGGCGAATGTCGTAGCCATAGGAAGATAAACCGTAGCTGATCACAGGTCGGGTCTGACTTAGGCCATCTAGGGGGATCTGTCGGACCAAGGCAGGCTCAAACGGCTCGATCAGGCCTGCTGCAGCCATGGCATGGATCCAGCCATCGTTTTTAATCATTGCCTCTCTCCCGATGTATAACCGTTATTGCTTACTAGGGTTGTGCCTTTCTCAGGGTAGGAAGTTACGGCGAAATTCAGTCACCTGATCAGCTATGGTCAGAAGCGATTTAGGCATCTGCGGACCCGTGAAAATGATATCGACGTGGGCAGGGCGCTGCCTCAACATATCCAGCACTTCTGGTTCTGGAATTAGGCCATAGGCCATGCCTAAACTCAACTCATCCAGGACGACTAGGGTGTAGCGTCCTTGGCGAATCAGCGTCTGGGTGTGTTGCCATAGTCGCCGTAACGCTTGCTGCTCGGCAGTGCTGATGTTGGGACCATGAATACAGCGGGGCAGATCTACCCGCAACCAATCCAGATTTTGGCCCAACTGAGTGGGGTGCTCAGGCCCCTGGTCAATCCCACCCTTGAGAAACTGCACTACTAGTACCGATGTGCCTTGGCCTGCAGCCCGCAGAGCTTGCACCATGACATTGGTGAAAAAGCTGCGGTGGGCGGCGGTGAAAACCTGAACGGTGCCGGCAACGGTCTGTAGTAACGGATGGCGAACGACCGATGAGGATTGCCCTGACCCGGCATCACTAATCGTAAGC
This sequence comes from Halomicronema hongdechloris C2206, assembly GCF_002075285.3. Taxonomy (GTDB): domain Bacteria; phylum Cyanobacteriota; class Cyanobacteriia; order Phormidesmidales; family Phormidesmidaceae; genus Halomicronema_B; species Halomicronema_B hongdechloris. The sequence goes on from NZ_CP021983.2 coordinate 546,237, forward strand.
TGGGAAACCATGCGACGGGACTGCTCCAACGAATGGCCTAAATATAGCGTATATCTAGGCGTTATTTCGACTAGGCACTCTATATGTATGTAAACAGTACGAAAATACTGCCCGTGAGGTTTGTACGCAAGTCTAGCGCAAGACCTGTAATTTTCCGCCTGGTAACCCTGATTAGTCGGGTATTAATCATTATCGGGTATTAGTCAGGGCTGGCATACAGTCTACTAACCTAGCGGACGCACATAGGCTCTGCAAGCGGACGATGGCGCTGTATCCTAAGTGAGGATTGTCTGGGAGGACACTATGGTTTGGCAGCGTCCCGATGGTCGCCGGTCCGATCAGCTCAGGCCGATTGCCTTTGAACGACGCTTTACTCGATTTGCTGCGGGCTCGGTGCTGGCTCGGTGTGGGCACACCCAGGTGTTATGCACGGTGTCGGTACAAGAGGGGGTGCCCCGTTTCCTGGAGGGATCGGGAAGGGGATGGCTAACGGCAGAGTACCGGATGCTACCTGGGGCAACGCCACAGCGGCAACGGCGAGAATTTCTGAAGTTGTCGGGTCGTACTCAGGAGATTCAACGCCTGGTTGGCCGTAGCCTGCGGTCTACCCTCGACTTTGAGCGTTTAGGGGAGCGAACCCTGACGGTGGACGCCGATGTGTTGCAGGCCGATGCTGGCACCCGCACGACATCGATTACGGGGGGATATGTGGCTCTCCATGATGCCATCACAACCTTGATAGATCAGGGGGAATTGGCCCATTCCCCGTTGAAACATCAGGTAGCAGCCATCTCGGTTGGTCTAGTGGAAGGAGAAATGCTGCTAGACCTGAAGTATGAAGAAGACGTGGCTGCTGCGGTGGACTTTAATGTGGTGCTGAATGATGAGATGTCGATCATTGAGGTGCAGGGCACGGCAGAGGAGGGGAGCTTTAGCCGGACTCAAATGAATGACTTGATGGATTTAGCCGAAGGTGGCATTCGGGAGTTGCTGCAGGCTCAGCGACAAGTATTCGCCGGGTAAAGGTTACAAACCATGACAATTTGCCTGATCCTGAGGGGATAGTAATTTGCCCTAAGGCTTGATAGAAGGGGGGTTTGGCGACTTCGTAATACTTTCTTAAGGTGACTAGGACTGCCTAAGGAAGAGGAAACCCTTTATCCTAAGTTCTATATAGCCTGCGGCCTGCTTCAGTGCACTGTTGGGTAGCCAATGCGGATGGGTGTTTCGGCAAATCACCACTGACTGGCTTACACGACAGGAGATTTTCCCTATGAAACTGGCTTACTGGATGTATGCGGGTCCAGCCCATATTGGTACGCTGCGCATTGCCAGTTCGTTTAAGAATGTGCATGCCATCATGCATGCGCCCCTGGGGGATGACTATTTCAATGTGATGCGATCCATGCTGTCGCGGGAGCGGGACTTCACTCCGGTGACGGCTAGTATCGTGGATCGCAAGGTGTTGGCTCGCGGCTCCCAAGAGCGGGTAGTAGATAATATCGTTCGTAAGGATCGGGAAGAAACGCCGGACTTGATTCTGTTGACCCCGACCTGCACCTCCAGTATTTTGCAGGAGGACCTACAAAATTTTGTAGAGCGAGCGAGTCTGGATGCCCAGGGAGATGTGCTACTCGCAGATGTCAATCACTACCGGGTAAATGAACTGCAAGCGGCGGATCGAACCCTGCATCAAGTGGTGGAGTTCTATCTACAGAAGGCCCGTAAGCAAGGCACGTTGCCTACGACGAAAACTGAGCGTCCGTCTGTCAATATTCTCGGCATGACGACGCTGGGCTTTCATAATAACCATGACTGTACTGAACTGAAAAAGCTGATGGGCGACCTGGGCATCGAGGTCAATTTGGTGATGCCAGAAGGGGCCTCGGTCCATGAGTTGCACAAGTTACCCCAGGCTTGGTTTAACTTGGTGCCCTATCGAGAAATTGGGCCTCAGACCGCTGAGTATCTACGGGCAGAGTTTGAGATGCCCTGCTTAGATATTACGCCCATGGGACTGGTGGAGACGGCCCGTTGTATCCGGGCGATTCAATCGATCTTGAATGACCAGGGGGCCGAGGTGGACTATGAACCCTTTATTGATGAGCAGACTCGGTTTGTCTCCCAGGCGGCTTGGTTCTCGCGTTCCATCGACTGCCAGAACTTAACCGGCAAGAAGGCGGTGGTGTTTGGGGATAATACTCACGCTGCGGCCATGACGAAAATCTTGGCTCGGGAGATGGGGATCCATGTGGTGTTGGCCGGGACTTACTGCAAGTATGATGAGGCCTGGTTCCGCCAGCAGGTGGGCGAGTATTGTGATGACATTTTGATCAGCGATGACAATGGTGCGATCGCAGATGCCATTGCCCGCCACGAGCCTGCTGCCATCTTCGGTACCCAAATGGAGCGCCATGTGGGCAAACGCCTCGACATTCCTTGTGGGGTGATTGCCGCCCCCATCCACATTCAGAACTTCCCGGTCGGGTATCGCCCGTTTCTGGGTTATGAAGGGGCTAACCAGGTGGTAGATCTGGTCTATAACTCCTTCACCTTAGGCATGGAAGACCACCTGTTGGAGATTTTCGGCGGGCACGACACCAAAGAGGTGATTACCAAGACTGTCTCTGCCGATTCCGACTTGGTCTGGACTAAAGATGGGTTGGCGGAACTCAATAAGATCCCTGGCTTTGTGCGGGGTAAAGTGAAGCGCAATACCGAGAAGTTTGCCCGGGAACGGGGCTTCGGTGAAATCAATGCCGAGGTGCTCTATGCGGCTAAGGAGGCGGTAGGGGCCTAGTGTGCCCGCCTGTGCCCGTCTGAGGTGGCGGTGTTCGGCAACAGCCCTGGTCAGTGCGAAGGGCTGACGCTTGCTTCGGTCCTGGCCTCAAGGCTACACTGCCACCACCAGTTGCCAACCTAAGGAGCGATGGAAGGTGATCATCAGGCGAGCGTGGCACCACAGTAAATAGGTCCACGAAGACTGGTTTTGCTAGCTCGGCTTGATAGCTTGAAAATAGGCTGCTCAGGCACTGGCTGGCGTATCTATACCGCTATTACAACGCTTTCTTTTCAGGCATGGGGATTCGATCCGCGGTGGCCCTAATTTCATTTGATTTCAAAGCTTTTACCCTATGAGAAGCCGATGGCGGGATTTGAACCCGCGACCGCTCGATTACGAATCGAGTGCTCTACCACTGAGCCACATCGGCAGCTTTACCATATCCAGGTCTAAACCCGGATCAGGTTTATTTTCAGGCAACTAGTATAACAGTTGATGCCGTCCCCGGCGGAGGTGGCTTAATCGGGGAAGTGGGTCCATCTGGCAGCTGCCCTCGAGTATAAGCCCCTGCAGAAGGGCGCGGTGTCCGACTTCTGCAGGGTGAGGTATCAGGGCTGAACTAGAGCAGTCGGCCTGGTTGACCTATACTAAAGCAGGCTGCTTCTCCATATCGGGGTTGTATTGACCCTGGCTGGCGGCACCATTGCAGCGGGCCCGGTGGAGTAGAAGCTTCTGAGCTGCGGCCACCTTGCTGTCATCGCCACGCCAGTGATTCAGAGCCGGTTGCTGAATGGCCCGGGCGTAGGAGAAAGTCAGACGCCAAGGACACTTGTCGCCGTACTTCTGGTTCATCATATTCAGGTGCTCTGAGGCCCGCGCTTCACTTTGTCCGCCAGATAGAAAGGCGACGCCGGGCACCATGGCGGGTACATTTTTGAGCAGACAAGCAACGGTGGCATCGGCGACTTGCTCTACCGTTGACTGAGTGGGGCAATCGAGGCCAGAGATGACCATGCTGGGCTTCAGGATCATCTGGTCGAAGGCAACGCCCTGGCGATAGAGTTGCTCGAAGACGGTGTGCAGGGTCTCGTCGGTGACCTCATAGCAGCGCTCTAGGGTATGGTCGCCGTTGATCAACACTTCGGGTTCTACGATGGGCACGAGTCCGCCTTCTTGGCAGAGAGCAGCGTAGCGAGCCAGGCCGTGAGCGTTGGCTTCGATGCAGGCACGACTGGGTAGGCCATCTTTAATGGTGATGACGGACCGCCATTTGGCGAAGCGAGCACCCATCTGATAGTACTCGGCGATGCGATCGCGCAGGCCATCTAAGCCTTCGGTGACCTTTTCACCCTCGTGGCCTGCCAGATCCTTAGCCCCGGTATCGACTTTGATGCCGATAATAATGCCACCATCTTTCATCACCTGGGTCAGGGGCACACCGCTATCCGTAGATTGGCGAATGGTCTCATCGTAGAGAATGGCCCCACTGATGGCCTCACTGAGATTCGATGTGGTCAGAATCAGCTGCCGATAGGCCCGTCGCCGATCTTCTGTGGTGGGGATTCCCAGTTTATCGAAGCGCTTATTACAGGTGCCATTACTCTCGTCCATGGCAAGGATGCCCTTACCAGGAGCCATCATGGCTTGAGCTGTCTGGCGCAGTTCCGAGGCATAGGAACTCATAGTACCTCCTGTTCAATTAGCAACAAAGACTATGGCAGGGGTGTTGCGAGCAAATCGCAGGAAAAATGTTTGACCTGGGGCCAAAACTACCCAGTAGTCTATTCACGATCCAACCTATCAAACAGCCCCCGGCCTGGCCAGAGTAAAGTCGCCGATGGAGGGTTTTCGGCACCTAAATCATCCTTAGGGAATAGAAAGGGTTAGATCCCTAGGCTGATTTTAAGTAGATGATAGATTGGGGAGATGGCACCCACTGTGAAAGGATATTTAGCCGCCTTAGTCGATAGGCGCTTCCGGGCCACTGCCCTGCGGGTGGCTGGAGTCGTGGGTTCTCTGCTGTTTGTGATTAACCACGGGGCCGCCTTGGTCCGGGGTAACATGACGCCAACGCGCTGGTTCTCGGCCATGCTGACTTATTTGGTGCCCTATGGGGTCAATGTGCATGGGCAGTACACCCATCGAGTATCGAGATCACCCGATTCGGAGTGACAAGATTCAGAGTGACAAGGCTGCCTGCTGGTGTGGTAACCCCGTGGTTCCCCTCTTCACGGCTAAAGAAGCTATTCGCTGCCGTTTTGTTGTTCCTGGGGTGGCGATTGTTGGGAGGTCCGCCACGGTTGGTCTAAGGGGTGATGGGTCTTGGTCGAGACAGAGGCAGCCTGGGCCAGGAGCTCACACACGGTGCGATCGCGCGTCTGATCAAAATTTTCATACCAGAGGCTAATGGAGTTAAGGGCCTCGGGCATGAGTGGGCAGATGACCTCGTCTACCTCTTGTTTGAGGCTGGCGACTGTAGCCGGCGGTGCCACTGGCACCGCGACGATAATGGCGGTTGGGTGCTGGGCCTTGATCACAGCAATGGCGGCCCGCAGAGTAGACCCAGTAGCTACTCCATCATCAATCAAAATGACGGTCTGATTGGTCAGCTGCAGCGGCGGACGTCCCTGGCGATAGGTAAGATTGCGTCTCTCTAATTCCACCTGTTCCTTAGCGGCCACCTGGTCGATGGCCTCGGGAAAGATGCCCAGGCGCTCTACCACCTGTTGATTAATGACGCGCACGCCATTGCTGGCAATGGCTCCCATGGCCAGTTCTGGCTGTCCGGGGGCGCCTAATTTACGGACCAAGCAGATATCTAAGGGGAGGTGTAGTGACTGGGCCACTTCAAAGGCCACAGGGACTCCCCCTCTGGGCAAACCTAGGACAATCGTGTCTGACCGTTCGCTGTACTCCTGCAAACGAGCCGCTAGCCGTTGCCCCGCGTCCGTGCGATCGCAAAAGCGTCGTGCCACCGGTTGCCTCCACCTGATTACGCCCTCAGCTTATCGCCCTTGGCAGAGAACGACACGGCTCCGCAACACTCTGTGAGTTGGGGAAAGGGGATAGGGCGTAGGGTGTTTTGCACTCAGCGGCTCCGCTCGTAGTGAGCGAAGTCGAACTGCAGGAGCAGCGAAGTCGAACTACGTTGGATCCCGCGGCAGGGCATATTGGTTAGTGGTGGTGGATCGCGTCGCATCGGTGAAGAGGCGATAGGGCTCTTCTATCTGACGAGTAAACCAAAGCAGAGACAGACTTGGGTAGGAAAGGATGTTTTGACCGTTGATCTGTTGAGGATTGAATTCAATCATTACCGGAAGAACTCAACACTCAACACTCAACCCTAAGACCTTAAAACTCTCCTCCGTCCTCCGCCCTCCGCTCTCCGTCCTCCCTTTTCCTTTTCCCCATCACTCATTCACTCCCCACCTCCCCACTTCCGCCTTCTGCTCGCCTCAAAAGCTAGTACCGAACCCAAAGGAGGGATCGCCCATGGTTTCGTAGACTCGGACGCTGGGATTAGAGCCAGAGCCATCACTATCGTCTAGAAACCCATCGAGCCCAAGGTCTGAGAAGCTGAGAGTGTTCTCGTCTTCTGCATCGATGACTGCGTTGTTAATCTGCTCGGATACCTGATTGAACCGATTAGGATCGTAGGTATTTTCAGGGGTGCGGGGTTCTAGGGGACCTAATTTATCGGCATCATCGCTAACGGATTCAGCCAAGGCTGGTGACACACTGCACAAGACGAGACTCAGGGCGCTAGCGAGAACCAGAGGAGTCTGCATGATAGGCACCTCGACGGCAGAGGACAAGCGAGACAACACGGACGTTATCCAGTCCAGCTTGGGATAGGCATGATCTGCCTGACTGGCCTGGGACAGGGGAGAATCCTAGGGGCACTTGATGTCTCGGCCTTAGGCGCTAAGGAGATCCCAGGCCTACGCGATTCACTCGATGGTGAGGCAGGCAGGGCAGTGGGTTGGCGCTAACCGAGATCGGTCGCCTGAGCTGTGCCCAGTCCAGTTTGAGCTTGGCAGCTCCTCCTTGATGTAGACTCATGGTCAAGTAGACTCGCGGTCTAAATGTCAAGCAGGGGAGTATAGAGGGCTCAGGGCAATGACCCCTAGAACGGGCATCGATTAAGTCGGCTGCAAGTGTCTATCTAAGGTATACTGCAGCGTCTCGGTAAGTGGCTGCTCCCTTATCAAGGATTCATAAACTTTTTAGTGAGCATGCGATCGCAACCACGACCGAGCTCTGCCCATAGATATTCCTAGCAGCTAAGGCTGGGCACGAGAAAATAGGCGGAAATACAGGGCTTGACTGGCTTCTTTCAGGGGAAACACCAGGTAAGTCAGTGGATTAATGGTGATGATGATATTGCGGACATTGCGTTTCACTAAAGCCACCACTGCCCACGCTACCCAGTGAGCATCCATGACACCAATGGGGTTGAGCTGGCTCTTGAAGGGGCCCAGAATAATCTTGCGCACCACACAGGGAGCATCAAGCCGCCGCAGGGTGACCAGCTGGCCCATCAATCGCTTGGAGATCTCGTAGAGAGGGCTGAAGGCCGGGCTGACTTCGGCTTCTGAGGTGTTTACCCAGAGTTCCTTGTTGGCTCGCTCAGCCGAGGTGTCGACCGTGCTGAAGAAGACTTCCATCAATCGCCACCCGGAGAGGGCATTGGCCGTTAAGGATTGCTCGACGGCGGCGGCATCGCGGGCCTCATGGACATTGAGGCCATGGTTGATGACGAGAATGTCTATTGATTTGAGGGCACTGCGTAGGTCAGCTTCAGCCCCCGGTTGCCAGGTGAGCACGTCAATGCCGGAGTCAAAGGAAGCCCGTTCTGAGCGCGTCAGGGCAATGGGACGGGCCTGGTGTTTGGCCAGTTCTGCCAGTAGGGCGCGACCCAGGGTGCCGGATGCTCCGGTCACGGCTACTCGTTTCCCTTTCAGGGAAACGGCTGTTCCCAGAAGTTTATCTACCACAGTGAAGTAGCCGGCATAGTAGGCAGTTGTATTGTCGAAGTGATGCCGCCAGTGATAGGTGCGGTTGACCAGCCAATTGCTGGGGCGCTGGGTCAGGGGGCCGGGTTCGTGGGTCAGATCGGTGGCCAACAGCCAGCCCTGAGAGCGGGCTAGAGCCGCCCCGAGAAAGCCCAGGCCATAGAGGAATCCCAACCAGAAACCATAGTAGGGGGTCAGGGTTGCGATCGCAGCCATCACCGCCATCATCACCAGGGCTTCAGGCACATCATTATAGAGCTGGGCCTGGCGGTAAAGGGTTGAACTCACCGGCGTAAAGTCTTTCTTGTAGGCCCGATGATGCCAGGTGTGCAGCTGCATCAACGGTGGCCAATAATGGCTGGCGACGTGGTAGACGTCTCGCACAATTTCGACAACGACGATAGATACCAGACCCAATACAGCCTGCGTGATCAGCTCCATAGTATGGTGAAGGCCCTGTTTACCGAGTAGACTGTTCCCCTGCCATTATTCCGGTAAACGCCTTGGAACTCAATGCGATTCCCCCCTAAATCCCCATAAGAATGGGCAATATGCCACAGACCCTGGATCACCCAATCGCAACTCCATGGGCCGGTCGCCTATTGCCCCAAAATGGCAGCTGGCTACCATAGACCAACTGCTAGAACCAGTCAATTTATATTGTGTCCTGCTTGTGGACGAACATCAACAGTCCCGTGGGAAGATGTGGAGATACGGATTATAGAGTGCCTATGGCTTCTTCCCTTGATGTTGCCCTGGAGACCGTTCGTCGTCGCGATCGCGTGTTCTTGCAGCAACAGGTACGCTACGACGGCGTGCAGGTGTTGCCCCAGATCTGGCCCCTGGCGGCCCAGCGCTTTGGCGATACGGTGGCCATGCGGGATCCCCACGGTCAGCCCCCCGCCACCCTCACCTATCGGCAGCTGTGCGATCGCATCCTCACCTTTGCCAGTGGCCTGCAAGCCCTAGGGGTCAGCCAGGGAACCCATGTGGCCCTCTTTGCCGACAACAGCCATCGCTGGTTTATTGCCGACCAAGGCATCATGACTGCCGGCGGCGTCAATGCCGTGCGCAGCGCCATGGCCGACACCGAGGAACTCCTCTACATTGCCGAGCACAGTGATAGCACTGTCTTAGTAGTGCAAGACTTAGCCCTATGGCAGCGGCTGCGGCCCCACTTAGACCCACTCCCCATCCGCCAGGGAATCTTGCTTTCCGATCAACCGCCGCCCCAGGAAGAGTCCCTGAAGCTACTTTCCTTCCAGCAATTGTTGGCCCTGGGCAACGACCACAGCTTGCAGGCGGTGACGACCCAGCCCGCGGATTTGGCCACCCTAATTTACACCTCAGGGACCACTGGCAAACCCAAGGGCGTCATGCTCACCCATGGCAACCTGCTGCACCAGATCAACCATTTTGGTGCCGCCGTGCAGCCCCAGGTAGGGGATGGGGTCTTGGGCATCTTGCCCTCCTGGCATAGCTTTGAGCGCACCGTGGAGTATTACCTATATTCCCAAGGCTGCAGTCAGACCTACACCACGATTCGCCATGTCAAGACCGACCTACGCCAGGCGCAGCCGCAATATATGGTGGGGGTGCCCCGACTCTGGGAGTCGATTTACGAGGGCGCCCAGAAGCAATTTCGCGAACAACCCCCCGGTAAGCAACGACTGATCAACACGTTTTTCGGCCTCAGCCACCGCTACGTCAACCAGCACTGGCGCTATCAAGATCTACAGCTAGACGAACCGCATCTCTCCCCGGGGCAGCGGCTATGGGCAGGGGTAATGGCGGCGGTCCTATGGCCCTTGCACCAATTGGGTAAGCGACTAGTTTACGGCAAAGTGCGGGCGGCCACCGGCGGTCGAGTCAAGCAGCTGATCAGCGGTGGTGGCTCCCTGGCCCGTCATATCGATGTGTTCTTCGAGATTGTCGATGTGCCCTTACTGGTGGGCTACGGCCTCACCGAAACCTCACCAGTGCTGTCGGTTCGTCGTCCCTGGCGTAATCTGCGAGGGGCCTCGGGCCAGCCTATCCCCCAGACGGAATTGAGAGTGGTTGATCCCGACAGTCGCCAGGATTTGCCCCAGGGACAAAAAGGCTTAGTGCTAGCTCGTGGTCCTCAAATCATGGCCGGATACTACAAAAATCCGGAGGCAACAGCCAAGGTCCTCGATCCCGAGGGCTGGTTTGACACCGGCGATTTGGGCTGGTTGACCCACGACTACAACCTGGTGCTGACGGGGCGAGCCAAAGATACCATCGTCCTCACCAATGGCGAAAACATCGAGCCTCAACCGATTGAAGATGCCTGTGTCCGCAGCCCTTACATTGACCAGATCATGCTGGTGGGTCAAGATCAGCGCTCCTTAGGGGCATTAATTGTCCCCAATTTGGAGGCCCTAGACCAGTGGGCCGCCAGTCAAGGCCGCTATCTGCAGGTTGCCGGCAAGGACGATGAGGTGCCCCCCGAGATGCCCCCGATTTCCTTAGAGGACGAAGCGGTGCAGGCTCTCTTTCGCCGTGAGTTGACCCGTCAGGTGAAGGACCGGCCTGGCTATCGCCCTGATGATCGAATTGGGCCCCCTTCCAGCTGATAGGGGAGCCATTTTCCATCGAGAATGGCCTGTTAACCCAGACGCTCAAGCTGAGACGGGCCGTGGTGATGGAGCGGTATCGCGGTATGATCGACGCGATGTTTGCTTAGCCTGTGTTGCATCGTGGGCATTGAGCAACCATCGCCGCTGGCGTGTAGCTGTGCGGTGTGTGTAAAGACATGTCCCTTGACCTAGCCAGACTATGGACGTTTCTCAATCTCAACTGCTTCTGAAGCGGGTAATAACCATCAAAGCTGTCGTCACCCCACTCTGGAAGGAAGAGGCGCAAAAGCAACTGCAAAACCAGATCAACCAACTCGATAGTCGCTTGCAACAACTGGAGATGCAAGGACAGCGTATGGTGTCGGAACTGCAGAAGCAGTCTTCTGATACGGCTACGCAGCAAGTGTCAGACGTGCAAACCAAACTCAACCAAGATAAAAGCAAACTGCTACAGCAAAAAAATCAAGTATTGCAGCAGCTCCAGACAGTACAGACTCTAGAGCTCAACCAAGAGGTCGATCAAGGGAAGGTGGAAAGTTTCTTCAATGTCAATGTCGGGGATAACTTAATTCGTAAGTTGCAGGTGGAAATCTTGCTGCGGGATGGCGTGATCGAGGAAATTCGCGGCGAGCTCTAGGCCTCCATTAGGAGCGGCCCCAATTCTTACGGATTTGACTGACCTGCCACCATTCCCGAGGCGCCCAGGGGATACAATGATCCCTTGGCGCCTTTGCTATCTGTGTCGATTGCTGTCTCGGAAGCCACCTCATGATTCGAGAAATTTTCATGCCCGCCCTCAGTTCCACCATGACCGAAGGCAAGATTGTCGCTTGGGAAAAGTCCCCTGGGGATTGGGTGGACAAAGGTGAAACCGTCGTCATCGTCGAGTCCGATAAGGCAGACATGGATGTGGAAGCCTTCTATGAGGGCTACCTAGCTACTGTGATAGCAGAGGCGGGGGATACGGTGCCGGTGGGTAATGCGATCGCACTGTTAGCCGAAACCGAGGCCGAGATCGACACCGCCAAGCAGCAGGCCAGCGCCCAAGCCAGCGCCGGTGCCAGTGACAGTGCCACTACGGCGACGGCCCCCGCTAAGACAGCTCCTGCTCCGGAACCGATCCCGTCAGAACCGGCGGACAACAATGGAGCCACTGGCACCAGCACTACAGGGACAGCCAGTGGCCGCCTGATCGTCTCCCCCCGGGCCCGCAAGTTGGCCAAAGATCTGAAAGTGGATCTCAGCACCATCCAGGGCAGCGGGCCCCATGGCCGCATCGTGGCCCAAGATGTAGAGCGGGCCGCTGGCAAAGTCCCCACTTCCCCCGGGCCAGACACCATCCCCACCCCGGCAGCTGCCCCCGCCCCAGCCGCCCCGGCAGCCCCGACGCCAGCGCCGGCAGTGGCTGGTCAGGTGGTGCCGATGAATACCCTGCAGCAAGCCGTCGTCCGGGGCATGGTGGCCAGTCTATCGGCGCCCACCTTCCATGTGGGCTACACCATCACCACCGACGCCATGGATGCCCTCTATAAACAGATCAAGGGCAAGGGGGTGACGATGACTGCCCTGTTGGCCAAGGCAGTGGCCGTGACCCTGCAAAAGCACCCGCTACTCAACGCCTGCTACGCCGACCAGGCCATTCAATATTTCGGTCAGATCCATGTGGCGGTGGCGGTGGCCATGGACGATGGCGGCTTGATTACACCGGTGTTGCAGCGAGCCGACCAGCTCGATATCTATTCCCTGTCGCGCGCTTGGAAGGATCTGGTAGCCCGAGCCCGCAGCAAGCAGCTGCAGCCAGAAGAGTACAACTCTGGCACCTTCACCCTGTCTAACTTGGGTATGTTTGGGGTAGATCGCTTCGATGCGATTTTGCCGCCAGGCCAGGGGGCAATTTTGGCCATTGGGGCTTCCCAGCCCACGGTAGTGGCCAACGACGACGGCATGTTGGGGGTGAAGCGGCAGATGCAAGTCAATATCACCTGTGACCACCGGGTGATCTATGGCGCCCACGCCGCCGCCTTCTTGCAGGATTTGGCCCAGCTGATCGAAACCAATCCCCAGTCATTGACCCTCTAGGGAACTACGCCACCTGTTCCATCCAGGCGATGCACTGCTGCATCTGTTGGGCCATGGTGGCCCGATCGGCGTGGTAGCGGCGACCGTGGCCGGGGAGCACCCATTCGAAGGAATAGGCGGCCAGTTTTTTCATGGATTGGATCAACTCGGGCCAGGAGTACCAGCAGGCCCGACGGAAGGCATGGAGATGTCCCAGACCAGGAGACCAGGCCAGGTGGTCACCGCTGAAGAGCACCCGATTTTCATAGAGCAGGACGGTGTGGCCCTTGGTGTGGCCGGGCACAGGGATGATTAGCAAGTCTGGGGCCAATGATACGGGCTCCTGGCCAGTCAGGGGGATTTCTACGCCCCGGGTGCCCGGGCTGATATCGTCCTGGTGCAAGATGCGATCGCACCCAAACTGCTCTCGAAACCGCTGATGATCCGCCACATCATCCCGATGGGTGAGATAGAGATAGCGCACCCCGCCCAAGGCCTGGAGCTGTTTTACTAGGGGTGGGCTAAACCGGGGCGAATCCACCAGCACATTGCCCTGGGGACGTCGGATCAAATAGCTGGCGGCCCCGAAGGAGCTTTCGGCATGGTAGCCACAGTGGTACACATCGTCAGTGACCGGGATGGGAAAACTCTGCTGCACCTGGCGGATCTCCTGGGGCGGTTCCACCGTACCGATGGAGGCAGTGGGGCAGGCCAACAACGCCTGCAGGGCTGCCTGCCGTTCGGCCTCAGTGCCAGGCTGATGGGATACTGCCGATTGCCCTTCTACCCGTTCAAACACAGAAGGGGCCATCCAACGGCAGGTGTCACAGTCGATGCAGCTACTATCGACATAGATATCCCCTGACACGTTTTGGGGTCGTCGTCGAGAAAGGGTGGCCATAGAGGTTACTGAATCCTTATCTCTAGGGTAATCAATCGTCCCTTTCCCGTTGGCGTCTGAACGGTACAATACGTCCCGAGGGAGTTTGAACTGTGCCTGCAGCCCGGCCCGGTTGCGGCTCAAGCGGGATCACTCAGCTCCTGGATATCACCCCTATTGACCTGACTGCCAACTAGCCTATGACGGACGAGCAAGACAATACGACCCCTCAACCCGAGGAGCAGCCTCAAGCCCGGGAAGAAGCGCCTGCGGCAGAGGCCCCAACCTCTCCCTCGACCGAGGATGAGGAGACGATAACTGATGCCGCCGCCTCTGAACCCGAAACGCCAAACACAGCTGCAGAGCCCACCCCTGCCTTTGGCTGGACCGCCTATGCCGAACGCATCAATGGCCGCTTTGCCATGGTTGGTTTTTTGGCTTTACTGATCCTTGAGTTCTTCACCCACCAAGACTTTTTCACCTGGATTGGGCTGCTTAACTGAAGACAGAACATTCGAGACAATGGTTAAGCGTTCAACGTTAAAGTCACGAGTAGTCAGGAGCTGGAGCCGAAGGTGAACCCTGGGACAGCTCCGTTGCAGACGGCAACCGATTGAGTTGTGGTGCCTATCGTACATTGACCCCACAAACGCAACTTGGGTGGTTTGCTTGAGTCAGCTCCCAAAATCTACTGAGAGCCGACACGCTTGGTTGACACGCTGCTGCTGCTCCTGCTGGTAGGCTAGAATAGCCTCTCGCCAGCAGAGGTTTCCCAAAACATTGAGCCTAAATTCTGATGACGACGCTTCAATGCCTGTTGATGACGGGGGACACTGCTTTTGGAAATTCCGGTGGCGGCGGCGATTGATCGAATTGTTTGAGAGCCCTTGTCTGCCAGCCTCGCTGCGATTTGCTGATAGTGATCGTCGTATCCTCGGAATCGTCTTTGAGGATACGATACTGTCCCTAGCGCTCTATCGCGGGAGCATCTCATCGTCAGCATGTTTAAATTTCCCATAGTTGAGCATTTTAGGCTCAAACGCATATCCTAAAAACTCAACAACTTTCTTAATAGCCGTAGATGTATCCTCTACTAAATCTTCATAGCGGACTATAAGTTTATGGCTAGGTTTAAGGTTATCTGCGACTTCAAGTACGGATTTATTATATCTGTACCAAATCTCTAATCCTCTCTTTGGATTATTGATAAACCAAGGACTCATAGCAACTGAGCGTGCATCTCTAACGAGATGGATCAGTTTAAAGTCTGCGAAATCCTGATAAATTTTATCTAAGAAAAGGGATTGTCTAGGCTCTTTTATTACGACAGATTTTTTCTTTTCTTTTCGGCGAATTTTCTGAAATAGATGCTGGGGATTTCCTTTGCAGAGATAAAAATTCGCAGAATAATAATCACATATTTGCTTGTATTTTTCATTAACGGTTTTTCGCTTCCAGTCCCTGCGGAAATACTTCGGAAATGCAATTTCACAAGGTGCCGAAATTTTAGAGTGGGAATCTAGAATCCGAATTAACATGGTTGATCCGCTTCTAGGCGAACAACCAATGAACGCAATTCTATTATCCCTGATAGTCTGAGGTTGGATTAGACTCGTCGCAGGATCAGAATAAGTTAATATAGTAGATGTAAGCTTACTGATACTTTCTCTAAGCATTAGCCCAATATTCTTAAGAACTTTCTAAGTTACTAATTACTGTAAGTAGGCTGTATATTTCGATAATAAGATAGATTGTTATCTACAAGGAACGACATCAAATGTGGGCATAAACCCTTAAATTATTAGGGACTTATATGCCTGTATGGTTTGCTCGGCAGCCTTTTCCCACGTGAAATCTTGTACTCTTTGCTGACCCTTGGAAATTAGACGTTCTCTTTCTAGGGGATGATTAAGTAGAAGTAGCAGTAGATCTGCTAAGTCTGTGGGAGAGTTAGGATTGAATAAAAAACCAGCATCGCCCACAATTTCAGGAAAACATGAAGCCTTAGAGGCAATAACTGGCGTTCCACATGCCATTGCTTCTAACAGCGGTATTCCAAAGCCTTCGTAGAGAGAAGGGTACACAAAGGCAACACTACATCTATAAAGCTTAGCGAGATGATGATCACTAACATTCTCGAAGACTTCTATAGCACTACCTATCTTAAGTGAATTAACCATCTCTTGTTCGCTTTTATTAAGAGGCCTTCCTACAACGCAAAGTACAGCATCTGACTGTAAACTCAAGATCTTTGAAAATGCCTTCAGTAAAACCTGAAAATTCTTATAGTTTAAGTTACGGGAACCTACATATAAAAAATATGGACGAGACGGAATGGCTTCGGGACCATAAGACATGCTTTCATTCAAATCAGTTGCATGATAGATTACTTTTAGCTTATCCTCGGGGACAGAATATCTTTCTAAAATATCTTGCTTCGTGTTTTCTGATATACAAATGATTAGATCAGCAGCTTGAGCGGCCCTCAGCTTCACTTTCGCAACCTGCCCTAAAGGATCCATTTGCTTCGAAAATATTTCATGGACCATATCATGGAAGGTTACAACTACAGGCTTACCATAACTCTTTAAATCTTGACCAGTATGAGACCAATAGTAAGTTGGATGAATCAAGTCAAACTCTGCAATTGCTGTTGCTAACCTTAGGAAATTGCTACCCAGAGGTTCAAAGAGGCGTTTTGGTTTATTATTAGTGAACGGATAAAAATATTTTATTAGCCCTGGATGTTCTGGATAAATAACTTGATTGGAGCGATAACCTGTTATGATAGGACTGAAATCTTTAGGAAGTGCTTCAACAAGGTTTTTAAAGTAACGACTAATACCACCTCGGGTCTGGAGTTTATATATCAAGCCGTCATATAGAATATGCATAGAATCTCAACCATATTAAACTCTGCGGTAGACTTTCTAATATTAAATGCGAGATTGTTATCCCTAAAAACTAGAACTTTTGGCGAAAAATTTGTTTAATCTATTATTTTTATTCGACTTGCTGTAGGCATCTAGAAGCTGGAAAGTCTTTAGTATATTTAGAAAATAATGATGAAAAATGAAATTCATCAAATTCTCCGCCTATATCAACTGTGATCCACTCACTTTTATCTAGATTAAACATGTGAAAATGAGGATAATAAAACTTAATGCCACTCGACAAAAAACCTGGCCAGTGAGAAAAAGAACTATTACCGATAACTAGGATATCTGCAACAGCCATATGATGAATTGCCTCCATTGCTGGCTCATTGCAATGGAATATTAGATTATTACTAGAGATAGAGTGTAACTCTCTTTTAAGAGAATTCATCTCTTTTTCAGATCCAGATGAATATATATGAAACTCATGAAAATCACTTTTAATGAGTCTGTTCAGCTTCGATAATAACGCTTTATAATAAGATAATGGTAAGAAGCGCTGGTTTTCGACTGATGCATCATCTCTTCTTATGTGAACAGCTATATTAATGGCGTCTGGATTAAAATAACACTTTTTCATCGAGTGCTTTTTTCCAAAATATTTTCTCTTAAGTTTCTGAATGACCCTACTATAAAGATTAGGATCTATTTTACCTTGTCTACCCCAATCATAAATTTGATAGAGCATTACTCTGATCCCTTTCTGGAAGCAGAATATAACTTCCCTATTCTTATTGTCTTGATTGAAAATCTTTTCAAAGTATTCAAGTGGAGAACCATCCCAAAAGTTAGGACGTCGCCATTGACGTAATTCCTTAATTGGGGATTTCTTTAAGGTGGAATGGACTCTGTATTCCAGCCATTCAATATGTCGAATGGCAAATCTGGATTGAGGATTCAAATGCCTAATCCCTAAAAATGGGGTACATGATATGATTGGCAAGTCTTTTCTAAAGTCCTCGGAGAAGATTATTTCATCTTCACCAAAACCGAAAAAATCTTCCCATTTTCCCTGCGGTAAAGGGCTGTGAAGGTATTTTAAGTTATGCCATTCTGCGAGGATAAAACCAGTTATTAAATCATCAAGCTTATGCCCGATTCTGTGCCCAGAGTTTGGGATAACGGTGATATAACTAGTATTTAATTTTTGAGTCATAATTTAAACTTTTTAAGCAAATTACCTATCCTTAGTGCTTAAAATATTTAGACTATATAATTTAGCTTTGATAAAGAGTCGGAAGCAGTTTGGAGAAAATACTTTTGAATTTCTATTGGCATTTCATCTTTGTATGAGCCGGCTTTGCCTCGACGTGCGAAAAGCTTATCTTTAGGCCAAGCTGGATTGTTCATTCCAAATTTCATCTCTTTAGAACGCATCTTATTGAATGCTGTTTGCCGCTCAATTTCTTCGAGGCGATATCTAGGAGCATCAAAGCCAATAAATTTACAAATATTCTCGAGTTCCCCTACGAAATTATGAAGCATATCTTCATATTTTATCAGAATTAAATCTGCTCCATAGGGATTTTTAAGCCAGGCCTCCACGTGTTCATGCCAAAGCTTTTTTTGAAACAAGCCGTCTTTCTCGAGCAGTAATTGCTCAAAACTAATGTCGATTCCTTGCCGTTCTCTTAAGACCTTTAAGTAGTAGAAATAAGAGACCATTACGTCCCGGCCATCACGAACAATATATATGACCTTTCTATAGTCTGGCCTCGGAAAACTATGAGACTTAAACACCATAGAAGTTCGATAGCGTCTATAGTAACGTTTATAGTGTACATCTGGAATCAAATCCTGAATTACAGAATCAGGCGTGAATTCTGGATTTACACCATATATAAGTCCAGCTAATATATTCTGAAACCATGTATTCCCTGATTTTGGGTAACCGACAATGAATATGTCATTGTCGAAAAACTCTGATATAGGAATGGTTTCCGTAAATGTTCGAATTCTCTGATCAATTTTGGCGCTTACCATTCTTCTCACTGGCTTAGTAAGGGGTTTCAAGAGAGGAATAGAATCGATCATACTAAAATCCATTTCTTTTAAGGGATTTGTTAGCTTAAATCAATATCATAATATACTAAAATGTAATGACCAAGCTATTTGACACTATTTAAAAAGCCAAGTCTTTACGATTTCATCTTGGTCTTTAAGTTGATATAAAATTTTGAATTTATTCTGTTATTTATTTGGGAGTTACCAACCAAAATGGGTTTTCATTAATTAAATGTATGTAAAGAATATGTTAAATTCTTATAGATACTATTTAGGGGATATTGCATTGAGTGGAAGTGTTTGCTTTTAGAACCTTGAAATATATTAGAGAGACTAGATAAATGTTCGAAAGATTGATCTATCAGGTTAATCAACACTCGAAGCCAATATCACTTTAATAAATTAGATACTAGTTTCTTCCCACTAGCTTCTAGATGAACTATTCTTGGATAAAATTTGCTCCCAGGTAAAGAGGAAAAATAGTGAAAGTATATTTGTGGGTTAAAAGGATCAGCGTCTAAAGAGAGCCTTAAGTACTTTTTCCCTAAAGTGACGGCTTCTTCATGATTAATTGCACTGCCATGACATAACAAGCGCCGACCAATATTGAAGAGGTAGTTAGCTTTTTGTGGTAGAGAAAATGATCCAATACTTCGATATTCGCTAAATAGCTTAGAGTGATGCTTCTGAAGAAAATGTAGATATCCTTCAACAACAGCACTATGATTGATAGAACCTCGATTTTTGTCGCTATGGTCACGATATTGAACGAGTGGTTCTGGAATCAGGTCAAACTCACAATTATGTGCAAGTTGCAGCCATATATCCCAGTCTTCACAACATCTCAAGCGTGTATCAAATCCTAAGGTTTTCTCAATGTAATTCCTTTTTATCATTGGTGTGGAAGGAGTGCCAATGAAATTTGAATATAGTAAGTCTTGTTCTATATTGCCATGTAAACTTGGTTTTCTTAGTTTTTGGAATTGAGCATTTATATCAACAACTTTTAGCCAAGTATAAATAACGCCAATTCGCTCATTGGCTTCATTGAATCGATCAATCTGTCTCTGTAATTTGTCAGGCATCCATTCATCATCAGAATCTAAAAAGGCAACGTACTCTCCTTTTGCCTGTGCTAGCCCTGTATTTCTAGCAGCGCATACCCCCATATTTTTGTTGTGCTTTATATACTTTATACATGACTCATAGAGGCGATCAATTGTTGCTGTTGTCTGATCCGATGAGGCGTCATCTACAATGATGAGTTCGAAGTTGCTAAATGTTTGCTTTAATACACTTTTGATGGCTTTTTCTAAGAGAACTGCTCGATTATAAGTAGGTATGATAACACTGACAATAGGGTCTCTGTCTGGCATGAAAATTCATCTCCTAAAATAGATGATGAAAAATATTTTGAGGGACTAACTATGATCATCCAGTCGCTAGAGTGGCTTCGGCTCTTCTGGGTTTGTGACTGAAACTGTATCTCAGGGCACAATATTTGCCTGATTCGGAGGCTGAAGCCCTTGCCAGACAGCACATAAGTCCCACTTATCACCCAATACTCAGAAGAGCTGTGGCTTCCTATATATGAGACGTTTGTCTATTTTGAATGACTGATAAACGTCGAGATAATAAAAGCGGCTTTAACTTGCTCTGCTTAAACAGCACTAAACTATTACAGGATAGATGACTCTTTTGACCATCGTCTTAGTTATCGATGGAGATTCGATGAAGCTTGGCTTGGATGTAGAAAAGATTTTGTAAATTACTTGCTCTTCAGCGCTTACTAGGACTCAATTGCCCTCTGCTCTAGCGAGTTATTCCCTAACCTAAACATCTATATTTAACTATGAGATCAAGATGATCTACCTGCCTGAATTTTAGTAAACCAAAGCAAGTGAAAATACGAAGTATCGATCGTCGCGGTACAAAGTTACAGATGCCAAGAGCATATGTGAATTATGTTGAGGTCTTGGTACTGCTCTCTCGGATTGCCATACTGAATGATTGCCGACAATCTGGCATCAGAAAACCTATTTATAATTGTCTGCAGGTAATCTGATGGTGGACGACATAATTCAGCTATGCTGGAGTCTCCTACAACTTCATTTGTACGGAGGTTGCTTCTGGCTCTATATCCCCTAAGAAGGCCATAGCTTTCTTCTGCATCATCTTGAAGATGTTGTAGAACCCGTTGGCTCTAGAGGGAGTGAGGCTGACATCGAGTTGGGTTTCTTTGATAAAGTCTGGTGTTAGGTCGATGACTTCTTGGGGAGTGAGGCCATTGAGTGCCTTAATCAGTAAGGCAACCAGTCCCTTAGTGATCTGGGCATCTGAATCAGCTTGATAGTGCATCTTGCCATCTTGTAGGTCAGCTATGACATAGACCTGAGAGACGCAGCCTGGCACTTTATTATCGGGTACCTTAGCCGCTTCGGGAAGTGGCTCTAGTTTCTTGGCAAACCAGAGTAATTGCTCATAGCGTCGCTTGGGATCTGAAGCTCGTTGAAAACGATTAACGATTTTGTTGATGGAAGCAGGACGAGAAGCAGCCATTGCGATCGCAATCTAACAGCATAGTGGCTCGGCAACGCGAACCCTATCCCATTGTAGCTCTACACCTGAGCAGCTTCAGCCATCGGCTTGGCTATCTTTGCTGGCCACAAAGCGATGGGCTACTGTTTCCGGCTGGATTGCTGACAGAATGACATGACCTGAATCAGTGATGATCACGGCCCGAGTCCGGCGACCATAGGTAGCATCGACTAGCTGCCCTCGCTCGCGAGCGTCGGAGATGATGCGCTTGATCGGTGCCGACTCTGGGCTAACGATGGCAATCACTCGGTTCGCTGACACGATGTTGCCAAAGCCAATATTGATCAGCTTGATGTCCATAATAAAGAAGGGAGCGCCGAGGTTGCCGCTTATGATGGCTAATAGGTCAATGGTAGCGACAAAAAAATAGACCTACAAGGTGAAAATTCGGCGAAATCCCATTTCTCCAGCCATCTTGATTCTCTAAAAGAGTCTGATGGGACAATGGTTCCAAAGACTACAAAATGATGGCTCTTACACCGACGACTATTGCTGAGGCAAGGTTCCGTGCAACCGGTTGATGTGACGACACTAACGGCGATTTGCCACGACCTTCGTTGCCAATGGATACCGGCCCGTTGCGAGCAGGTTTATCAGCGCGATCGCACCACAGTATCTCTGGCCCTGCGCACCCTAACTGACCGCGGCTGGTTAACCCTATCCTGGCACCCCCAAGCGGCGCGGCTCCATCTAGATCATGCGCCGCCGCGGCAACCGGATACCTTCACCTTCAGCCAGCAACTCAAGCACCAGTTGGGGGGATTTGCCCTCGTCACCATCGAGACCATCGCTCCCTGGGAGCGAGTCTTGGATCTACAGTTTGCCCGCCGTCCTGGCGATCCAGTGCAATGGCATCTGTACGTAGAGGTGATGGGCAAGTACAGTAACGTCATCTTGACCAATGCTCACAACCAAATTGTGACCGCGGCCCACCAGGTCAGTGAACAGCAGTCCCGAGTGCGTCCGATTTTAACGGGTGATGCTTACCAGCCACCGCCGCCCATCACCGCTGCCTTGCCCCACCAGGATGAGTCTCAAGCTCGCTGGCAAGAGCGGGTGGCTCTGGTCCCAGGCCCCCTGAAACGACGCCTGATGCAAGCCTATGGCGGGCTCAGCTCAGCCCTAACCCAATCGATGCTCACCACTGCCGGGTTAGGGCCAGATCTAAGGACTGACCAGCTCACCCAGGCCCAATGGACAGCCCTGTATCAAACCTGGCAAGCCTGGCTATGCCGCCTTGCCACCAGTGACTTTCAACCCGGTTGGACTGAGGATGGCTATACCGTCTTAGGATGGGGACTAATCCGGCCGGCGGCATCGGTACAGACATTACTGCGGGACTACTATAGTGACCAGCTCAATCGCCAGGCCTTTGAGCGGTTACGCCATCAGCTCAGCCAATTACTAAGCCATCGGTTGCAGAAGCTGCGCCAAAAGGAGGCTACGTTTCTGACCCGTCTCGACCAGTCAGAGCAAGCCGATCAAACCCGACAATGGGCTGACCTTTTGATGGCCTACGGCCACCAGTGGCAGCCAGGCCTGACCCACATCACCTTGCCAGATTTCGAGACGGCAGAGCCGGTGACGATTCCGCTAATTCCCGAGAAAACGGCGGTGCAGAATGCCCAAGCCCTCTATAGGCAGCACCAAAAATTGAAACGGGCCCGCCAGGCCGTAAAACCACTGCTGGCGGAAGTGTGGGCAGAAACCGCTTACTTAGAGCAGGTGGAAGCTACCCTGATGCAGGTCAGTGCCTACAAAACGGTTGCCGATCTCGATGCGATCGCAGAGATTCGAGACGAACTGGCCCAGCAAGGGTATCTCCCTACGGATCAGCGCATTCGGCAGAATCGCCACCAGGACGCCTTCCCATTCCATCGCTATATCAGCCCCAGTGGGTGTGACATCTTAATTGGCCGCAATAATCGCCAAAATGATCAGCTCACCTTTGGCATCGCCACCGATTACGATCTCTGGTTCCATAGCCAAGAGATCCCTGGCAGCCATCTACTGCTACGCCTGGCGCCCGGCCAGGCCCCGAGTGATGCCGACTTGCAATATGCAGCCAACCTGGCAGCTTATTTTAGCCGTGCCCGCCAGGCGGACCAGGTGCCCGTTATCTATACCCAGCTTAAACATGTCTACAAACCCAAAGGCGCCCGGCCCGGTATGGTGATCTATACCCATGAGACCGTTCTCTGGGGATATCCCCAGGCTATCCAATCCCCACTACCGCCACATCCTGAAGCTACTGACTCTGTCAGCCAGTAACGGCACCCTGGTTCACCTCTTCATCAGGTTCGCTTATCTGAAGCGCCCGGGGCAAGCGTAAACTTATATAACAAAAAGAGTGTACTGCTTGATACAATGTAACATGAAGAACGGAAAAGCCAGCCCACTATCGTCGGCATATATTCCTGGCTTATCAGCTGGGAATCCGGTTGCAAAGCTGCAGGGTTGGCCTATTACCGTGCCAAGAATTTTTGGACGGTTTCCTCCGTTTGAAAGAGCAACGTGGTTTTAATTTATCGTCAATCGGCTTCTAGCGGAGCCGATTTTTTGTTTTCGTAATCTAGCCTTTTAATCTAGCCTTCGGGGGCAGTGGGTAGACCACTGGGGGCGGTTACTCCAGCCAGCACCAGGGCAAATGCGGCATCGGAGCGTCATATTGTTACATAAGTTCATTAATGGTTAGGGGAATCTAGCGCCTTGCCCTATACTTTAATGCCAGGATCCTATTGACTATTTATCTCATTAAGGGCATCCTGATTATGACCAGGTGACAGTCCACCCAGAGTTCCCTATTCCTGCATGGACTCTCCTCTGGCGCTCTCTCTAGGGAACTCTGGTTTCTTTCCTGGTTAGTGTTCTGATCTATTCCGCGGTTTAGATCCTGTCAGAGCTAAGTGAGAATTTGTCTCACGGGCTATCTTTTGTGATGGGGTCTCCGATGTAGCTTATTGCAATAAAATCTCTTTAATGGAGGTGTTGAGTGCAGACCTACGACAATCCCAAGATCCGATACGAGTGGTGGGCGGGTAATGCTCGCTTCGCCAATCTGTCAGGGCTATTCATCGCCGCCCATGCGGCTCAGGCGGCCCTGATTACCCTGTGGGCAGGGGCATTTACCTTGTTTGAGATATCCCGCTATAGCGCCGAGGTCCCCATGGGGGAGCAAGGGTTGATCCTACTGCCCCATTTGGCCACGTTAGGCTTTGGTGTGGGTGAAGGGGGGCAAGTCGTCACGACGTATCCATTCTTCGTTATCGGCGCCATTCATCTGATTTCATCGGCCGTGCTAGGGGCAGGGGGGCTGTTCCATGCCCTGCGGGCTCCCAGCGACTTGAAAGACGCCAAGGGGATTGCCCGGCGTTTCCATTTCGACTGGGATGACCCGAAGCAATTGGGCATTATTCTTGGTCATCATCTCCTGTTTTTAGGCATGGGTGCCCTGTTATTGGTGGGCAAAGCCATGTATTGGGGCGGGCTGTACGATGCCGCCTCTGAAATGGTGCGAGTTGTGACTCAACCCACTCTAGATCCCTTGGTGATCTACGGGTATCAGACGCACTTTGCCAGCGTCGACAACCTTGAGGATCTCGTCGGTGGTCACATCTATGTGGGGCTACTGTTGATTGCCGGAGGCATCTGGCATATTGTGCGGGAACCTCTGCCCTGGGCTAAGCGGGTGCTAATTTTCTCTGGAGAAGCGATTTTGTCTTACTCTCTGGGGGGCATTGCCCTGGCAGGGTTTGTGGCTGCTTATTTCTGTGCAGTGAATCCTTTGGCCTATCCGGTTGAGTTTTATGGGCCGTTGCTGGAGGTTAAATTTGGGGTCAGCCCTTATTTTGCCGACACCATAGAGTTGCCGATGGGAGCCCATACGGCCCGGTGTTGGTTGGCTAATGCCCACTTTTTCCTGGCCTTCTTCTTTTTGCAGGGCCATCTGTGGCACGCTCTACGGGCCATGGGCTTCGACTTCCGGCGGGTAGAGAGGGCTCTCAGTGCCGTTGAGGGCTAACTGATAGCCAGAGTTTGCCTCTCTGCTAAGGCTGGTTTCGTGCCGAGCCGGGCTCAGGCAATAAGGTTCCCTCCCAAGCGGGACGGATGCGTCGGGTAGTGCCGTTACCCGGCGCTTTCTTAGTTAGGGGCTCTTCGTATCTGTGTCGATGTATTCCCGCCAGCGTTGGATATGGGTGCCTTGTATGTCAATTGCGATCGCATCCTCGGCAGTGGACACCTGACCGCTAGATCGCTCCACCTCCTGCCAAGACCACTCCACCATGGCCCGGTTCTCCTGAATCACGACATTGCGGATATCAATGGCAGTGACCTGATGGGTGGCCATGAACGTTTGACAGGCCTGCAAAATTGCCTCTGGCCCTTGCCAGCACTGCCCCGGCACGATGAATTCTCCCGTGGGGCCAAACAGGGTGGCAAAGGCCTGGCCGTCCCCTTGCAACCAGGCGCGTCGAGCTAGTTGGATGACGGTTTGCATCATCACAGATGGATCCATGGTCTGAGTCGCCCCCCGGGTAGGAAAGATAATGGCGAGGAGGCCATAGGTCGAGAATGCGCGTCGATACACGAAAGTCGAGGAAATGTCGGCAATTCTGGCAGTCATCGATGGTCTTTGCCCTAGCCCCTCATAGCAGCGTCTGTCGGAAAAAGTCGAGGGTTTCTTGCCAGGCCGCCGCCGCCGCCTCAGGGACATAACGTTGGCCAGAGGGATTGGCGAAGGCGTGGCCAGCCCCTTCATAGACATGAACGTCGACCGACTTGTCCAGGTCTGTCAGGGTCGACTCGAAGGCCCGCACCTGCTCCAGGGGAATTGAGCGATCTTCTGCCCCAAAGATGCCAAGAATCGGCATTTGCAAGGGCTCTAACCGACTGGCATCGGTAACCAGTTGCCCGTAGTAGATAACGGTGGCGTCGATGGCTTGGGGCAGGAGCAGGGCGGTTTGCAAGGACCAGGTCCCACCGAAGCACCAGCCAATGGTACCTACCTTAGCAGCCTGCTGTTCATTGACGAGATAATCGTAGGCCTGCTGTAGATTGGCCTGGGCCTGATCAGGATTATCGCGCACGGCCTGTACCAACTGGCGAGCCTGGTCAGGGGTGTCGGTGACGGCGCCGTTGTAGAGGTCAATAGCTAGAACCGTGTACCCTTCACCGGCTAAGCGTTGGGCTGTGGTTTTAATATTCTCGTTGAGACCCCACCATTCATGGATGGCAATGATTCCAGGCCGTGGTTCTTCGACTGGGGTGTCCGGTTGGGTTAGAAACCCAGTGATGGCCTCTCCCTCGACGGAGGCGTAGGTCACGTCGCGGCTGGTAACGGGCTGGCGTGGTGGCTGAGTAGCCAACTCGGTGGCGACGGGCTGGTCGCCAGTGTGCTCCTGGGCCATAGAGTCTAGGGAGGTGTCTGGGGTAGGCGCGTCAGCGCTACAGGCAGTGACCACCAAGATCACTGCCAGGGCAATCCCGAACAGGGGGGCGAACCAAGGGTGCGATCGCATCGAAGCCCTCATCCATAGTCGTCACGATCGATTCTATCGAGCCTAGATTTAGATAGGTGGCAATCGATGGATCTGGGCTGGCTGAATTTCCATAGCTCCGGCCTAGCCGCCTATCCTAGAAAGGGACCTGTTGGAGACATCCATGAGCCGCGCTGATACCCCACAGCAACGTCCTATGCGGATTGCAGTTGTTGGCGATGTCCACGATCAGTGGAGCGATGACGACGGGATAGCCCTAAAGCACCTACAGGTAGATTTGGTGCTACTGGTGGGGGACTTCGGTAACGAGGCCGTAGAAGTGGTACGGTCGATTGCCAAGCTGGATAGCCCCAAAGCCGTCATTTTAGGCAACCATGATGCTTGGTATAGTGCCACTCCCTGGGGTCGGAAAAAATGTCCTTACAATCGCCAGCAAGAAGATCGAGTCCAGCAACAACTCGATCTGCTCGGAACCGCCCATGTCGGCTACGGCAAGTTAGATTTTCCGGAGTTGGGCCTGAGTGTAATCGGTGGTCGCCCCTTTAGTTGGGGCGGATCAGATTGGACCTGTGCCGACTTTTATCGGCAGCGCTACGGTATCACCGATTTTCAGGCCTCAGCTGCTCGCATTCAACAGGCCATTGATGCCAGTAGCCAAGACACCCTAATCTTCGTCGGTCACTGTGGCCCCACTGGTTTAGGCAATGCCGCCGAAGCCCCCTGTGGTCGTGACTGGAAACCCCTCGGCGGTGATTTCGGCGATCCCGACCTACGTCAGGCCATTACCTATGCCCAACACCAAGGCAAGCAGGTACCCTTAGTGACCTTTGGCCATATGCACCACCGCCTGCGCCATACCCAAACCCTAGAACGCCAACGGCTGGCCATTGACCAACATCCCACGATGTACCTCAATGCCGCCAGCGTGCCCCGGGTAGTGAACACAGGCTCAGACCAACGGCGTAATTTTTCGATCGTGACCCTAAGCAAAACTCATCAAGTCCAGCACATTTCCCTCTGCTGGCTCAACCAGCAGCATCGCCTTGTCACCGAAGACGTGATCTATAGCTTGGATGGTCTACCGACCCTAGCAGAATTGGCGTAGATAGCATTACAGATTAGTAACTCTGTACGGAAATCCCTAGGGTAGAGCGGCAAGATCAAGAAAGCACTCCCCAGGAGTTTGAGGTATGGCCCCTACCCGATATAACCGGTCCGGGTGGACACGATTGGCGATAACGTTACTAGCCACTGGGCTAGCCACGGGAGCCATGGCTACTCTGGTTCCGGTGGCAACCGCGCAGAACACAAATCCATCTCCGCCCACCAATCCAGATCCTCCTCCCTCAACTCCTCCTACTAATCCCCTGCCTCCTGCCAATCCAGGGACTAATACACCAACTCCTGAGATTGATATTGATGACGTGCCGTCCCCTATTCTACGGCCAGTTGTCTCCCCCTTGGAGTTGCCACAATTACTGATCCAGGGACAGCCAACGCTGGTGGGCTACCCTGCGGTTGCCAATGCCGCCATAGAACCGCTAGCAATTCTACGGTTGCCCTTCCCAGAGGTACCGTTATGGCTTTTTCCCCCAGGGCATCGTCAATTGACATCAGGGTCATTACCCTCTAACTTTCCCGCTGGGTTGCTAATTTCTCCTCCCCTGTTATCCCTCGACCCCTCCTTATTGCAGGGAATGCCCAATGTCCCTGGGACTACCCAAGTACCTTACATCTATATTGATCCGGGGCAGCAGTCAGAGGTTTCTCCCATCACCATTCCCTCTGCCGATCCCAATGTTGTAGTCAACTCCCCCAGCCAGACCTTGGGCCTGAGTCCGGCCATGGAGAATTGCTACGGCCATACCCAAAGCCAAGCAGAGATCGACAGTGGCCTGGCCAATCAATTAATCCAGTGCTACACCCAGAACTTGGAAGTGGCCCAGCAGCACAACAACCAGGCCTGGACCGCCTATGCCCTAAATAACCTGGCTGTGGCTCACTTTATCCGGGGCGACTATCGCCAGGCATTGGCCTATCATCAACAGCTGTTGACCCAGGCTCAGGCCCAAGCCAGCGACTTGGAAATCGGCATTGCCCTGGCAGGGTTGGGAGCAGCCCATGCGGCCTTGGGACAGTATGACCAGGCCATTGAGCAGTATCGTCAGGCTCTGGATCACTTACCCCAGGCCAAGGCGCCTCAATGGCGGGCGCTCACCCTGCGCAATCTAGGCAATGCCCTATTAGGACAGGGACAGATCCAGTCTGCCATTGAGTATCAGCACCAGAGTCTGGCTATTTCTGGCGCCATTGGCGACACCTACGGCCAGGCTCAAGCCCGGGGCAATCTAGGTAATGCCTATGCTCTCTCGGGTCGCTTCGATGATGCCGTGACGGTGCAACAGCAAAGCCTAGAACTGGCTCGTCAGTTGCAAGATCCGCTGCAGGAAGCCCAGGCACTGCTGGGGCTGGGAACAACCTATGGCTATCAGCAGGATTACGATCAGGCGGTGGACTACTATGGTCAAGCTCTGACTCTAACCCGACGGTTGCAGGCCCGCTTGGGAGAGGGCATTGCCCTGACTAATTTGGGAGATGCCCTATTTCGGTTGAATCGGCTCAGTGAAGCGGAAGGGCGGCTGTACCAGGGCATTGCCATCTGGGAATCTCTGCGGGCTGGATTAGGCACCAACGATAGCTTCAAGGTCTCTATTTTTGAGACCCAGGCTGCTACCTATCGCAATCTGCAAGAGGTCTTGGTGGCCCAGGGGAAAATTCAGCCCGCCCTAGAAGTTGCCGAGCGGGGACGGGCCCGAGCCTTTGTGGAGTTGGTGGCCCGGCGGTCAGGCGCTCAACTGACGGCGCCCTCTCCCCCGACTATTGCAGCGATTAGCCGCTTGGCTCGCCAACAAAACTTGGCTCTGGTAGAGTACAGCATCATTCGAGACCAGTTTGTGGAGACTCCCCATGGCGCGTCGGTGCAATTCACCAACGAGCCCCAGGAGTCGGCCCTATTTGCTTGGGTGGTGCAGCCTTCAGGCCAGGTAAAGTTTCAGCGGCTGGACTGGCCCGCCGACTGGCCTTCCCTAGAACAGGTGGTACAACAGGGACGACGGGCCATGGGGTTGCGAGGGCGGGGTATTGATGTTGTCTATACCCCAGAACCCCGTAGCGATCCAGATGCGGCGACAGATTTGCAGCGATTGCATCGGCTCCTGATTGAGCCCATCGCGGCCTGGCTGCCCCCCGAGGCCGAAACTCCTGTGGTGTTTGTGCCCCAGGAGGAGCTATTTTTGGTGCCGTTTCCGGCCTTACAAGATGCAGAGGGTCAGTATTTTCTGGCGCACCATACCCCAATGACGGCGCCGTCAATCCAGTTGCTGGGGTTGACCCTGGAACGAGCCAATCGTCGCCAGGTAACTATGCCATCGGCAGACTGGTTGATCGTAGGGAATCCGATGATGCCCTCGGTGCCCCTAGACGAGCAGTCCCCTCAGCCTCTGCCCGAATTGCCCGGGGCTGAAGCTGAAGCGGTTGCGATCGCAGCCTTGGTCAATAGCCAAGCTCTCACAGGGGCCACCGCCACCGAATCCCTGATCACCCAACGGCTGCCCCAGGCTCGCTATATTCATCTGGCCACCCATGGCCTACTAGACGACATCGACGGCGAGGGAATCCCTGGCGCCATTGCCCTAACCCCTGACAACCACGAAGATGGTTTTCTCACCGCCAATGAATTATTCCAACTGAAATTGCAGGCCGACCTGGTCGTTCTCAGCGCCTGCGATACCGGCGGCGGTCGCATCACCGGTGATGGCGTCATTGGCTTATCTCGCTCCTTCCTATCCTCTGGGGCCAACAGCGTCGTCGTCTCCCTATGGACCGTGCCCGACGTGGCCACCGCCGATTTGATGACCGCCTTCTACCAAGCCCTACCGACCACGTCCCATAAGGCCCAAGCCCTACGTCAAGCCATGCTATCCACCCAACAACGCCATCCCCATCCCAGCGCCTGGGCTGGCTTCACCCTCATCGGCGACTGGCGCTAAACCCTATATTGAGAGCGACGACCGATTTTTCTAACCAATGGTCTAAATGACGGCGACACATTCTGTCCCTACTCCATCAGCCCCAGGGTGTAGCTCCAGAGATTGAGAAATGGCTTGCCCCCTGTCATCCTCTCTAGGCGAATGGTATAAAGAGAAAGCGTCAGCTCATAGCTGGAGAGGTGGCAGAGTGGTCGATTGCGCTCGACTTGAAATCGAGTGTGCCGCAAGGCACCGTGGGTTCGAATCCCACCCTCTCCGTATGCCTCAGCCACCTGGTCTCACTGACAGTCTAATGACTCGTGGTGTGCTCTTGGCGAATAGATGATGCAATGCAGCTATTGGGATGCCTGAGCAAGCAACGATTCAGTGATGCGCTCACCTCTGGGAATCGCCTGCCATTCAGCCCATCGAGGCTGAAATTGGCAAACGCAAACGATGATCGGCATTGAGGTGGCAGGACTAGTGAACTCTTGCACCGCAGAAATCACCCGGCCCCCATCTCTGCCATGGCTGACACCATCGCCAGGGTCAGCTAGGTTGGCTACTCACGTACCCGATCCCCCCGCGAGAGCATTGTCCTGACCAGTCCATTCCTCTGCCAAGATGTCAGTCAACCCTCCAGAGGGCATCAGCATTCGCTTTTCCCATCCAGGCACATTACTCGATCTGCAAATGCCGAATACGTGTTTTTTACTTATAATATAAGTAACTAATACTTGACGAGCTTCATGTGGCGAGGTTAGCATCGCGGTACATGTGAAGCTCGCTTTTGTGTCTTCAGTTTGTTGCTCATCCATATATCTTTGTCGTCATGCCTGCAAGTAACTCAGTATTAGAAAGGCCCAAAGCACCTAAAGCTCCTCCAGAGCGTATTCGTCTTAGTTTGGATGTATCTCCTGAT
Source organism: Halomicronema hongdechloris C2206 (assembly GCF_002075285.3). Classification (GTDB taxonomy): domain Bacteria; phylum Cyanobacteriota; class Cyanobacteriia; order Phormidesmidales; family Phormidesmidaceae; genus Halomicronema_B; species Halomicronema_B hongdechloris. Next base: position 577,558 of record NZ_CP021983.2, read on the forward strand.
CTTTATGGGGTTCTAGAAAAGACGGCAGCAAAAATAGGTGGGTCGAAAAGTGATGCTCTGAGGAAAGCAATTGTTCTAATGAGCATAGTCGTTGATGCTCAGGCGGAAGGGAAAATATTTGGTATCGCCAATAGCGATGGAGAGGCCAATTAGCAAGCCAATTATAGGCTTATTCTGATGCTAAAAATCTTGCAAAACTCACCCATTGCATGGCTGAGCCCCCCCAAGAAATAGACTTAAATGAGAAGCTTGCAAGTCTAGGTCATTCAGTAAATGAACCCGAGGCTAGATCTAAAGGTGCTCAACGCGTTAACGTTTCGCGTATTGAGCACCTTTCTCTTAATGATTTAAAAGACAAAGATCCGGAACTCTTTGGCAGCTTCCATATTAAATCATGAAAAAATGAATGACCAATTTGATATCGGGAAAGAATTAGAAGATTTAGACCCTGAACCTTCGACCCGCGTTGTTTTTACATCCTATCCAGAAACTCCCGAAGAGCGTCAGCGATTGATGGATCATACGTTCCAGATGGAAAGAGGGCGAGCATTTGATCGACGAGTGAAAATGCTAGTGGTAGAAACTGGACCTTCTATCCTTGCTGCCTTGGTTGTCCTAGCAATCACTATCACCAACCTTATAGTTATTTCTCCACTAACAGAAACAACAGAGGAGGAGGAACAAAGGGCAGCTTCCCAAATGGGATTAATACTAACTGGAACTTTGGCTTTCGTCTTTGGTAAAGCCAGTGACTCTAGTAAAATCCCTTAACCAGCTGCGCGTCGCAAAGCAAATATTACTTGTCACTCAGCCGGAATATAGCAGGTAGGGGATGATCCTCTAGAACAAGAGAATGTTGATCTATAGTGGTCGCCATTGTGATTCAGACATAGACTGAAGAAGTCTGCCCTATCGCTAAGTCTCATGCCTAAACCCTAGAGCTACGACCTCCGGCGCAAAATCATGGAAGCCATCGACCTTGATGACATGCCGATTCAGGAAGCCGCCGCAGTCTTTCACATCAGTCGCGACACCATTTATCGCCAGGGTAAGCGCTAAGCCGAAACCGGCGATGTCCAAGCCAAAGCCCATCCCCACCCCGGTCATAGCCATAAAATCTACCGGATTAGAACGTAATTAAGGAGGAAGGCGGAATTAAACTAAAGACACTTTCCATGCTAGACAAGGGTTCCAACGTCGGACATCTTACATTCATTTAATTGAGCCCTGCTACTTAGAACGCATTAGAGACTAGAGTCGCCGGGTCAAGTTGAGGCCATGGGTATCGGTGCCGCAGGTGGTTAAAAGCTGATATTCAGTGGCTAGGGCTTCAATCTCAGGAGTCTGCTTTGGGCAGGGCCGCCATTGACTGGGATTGTCATAGGCGTAGTAGGCTTCGACCCCGTCGATGCCCTCCCCGACGGCAACCTGAATTAATTCAGAGGCCGGGCGACGATATCGAGCCGGGTGAGCTAGTACAGCGATGCCACCAGCTTGTTGAATCGCCTGAATCACCCGCTTAGACTCTCGATGGCTGCCCCGAGGGGCATGCCCCTGGAGATAGGGGTACATGGCTTTATGACTCGGATCGAAGGCATAGCCCAGAATATGGACATCGATACGAGCGAGTAGGGCCGTGATTTCTGCCCCGACCCATAACCGCGGTAACCCACTGGAGTAACGACAACTACTGCTGATGCGGGCAGGATGATGCCATTGCCAGTCTTCTAACCACTGCTTGGCTTGGTAAAACCCCTTTACATTGTGGTGGTCTGTAATGGCAAATTCCTTTAGCCCTAAACTCAGGGCTTGTGCCATTAGGTCCGCTGGGGTCAAGCGACCATCCGAGCAGACAGTATGCATGTGGAAGTTGTAACCCTTGGGGCAACTGGTGTCATCAACTTGCTTAAAGATTGACCTCAGCGTATCTGCATGATGGCCGATTTGGGCCGATGCTGACAGCTGCGTCAGGCTAACCGCCATGGTGATATCAGAAGTGTGCACGTGCGACTCATTACTAATTACTAATATACCCACTGGCAGGAGCTTATAGCGGTCGTGGCTACAAAAATGTTCAACCCTGACACTCGCTATCCCTTGATTTTGCGCCCCTTACTTCTCTAGACGCACTACATACCACTGCCAACGTTCCCCCGGCTGTCGTTCAAACTCACAGGCTGTGTCCCTTAAATGGCGAGCTTGGGCATCTAGATTTTCCAAAGCGCGCAGCTCCCGAGGCAGAGCCTCCTGACAATCAGCTAACACCCCCTTCAGCCGCTCTAGAAGCTCATCTGGAGTAAGAAAGACTTCGTCTTGGCCGGGAATGAGTAAGACATACATATCATCATCCCGGTACATGATGGCATCTGGCATGGCGATTCCATAGAGGGTCATCTCCAGCATACTGACTGGCTTGCTCCCTGGCCTACCCCTGTTTGAGGAACATCGCAATTGTTATCAAGCCTGGCATCAGGCCCTGCCCAGGCTTACGATTCGCCATCGGACCAGTGCCATATCTCCCTGCCCCCTGGCAATTACAGGATCCAGTGATATAGTAAATCTATCACCCAAATTCCGACCGATTTACCGGTGAATAGATTGAGCTGATTGTCACGACAATCCCCAGTCCAGCTCAAGATTTAAAGCGGTTTACAGCGTCAGAGTTGGACTTAGAGTGTTCCAGCTAAATACTCATCCAAGGGCTGGCTGAACAGGCCAGATAGGCTGAGTTCAATCGCCTAGATCAGGCTATTTTTTTGATGGAATACTCTTAGACACGGTTTAAGACGGCATTATTCTGGCTTCTCATGGTTTACAGTCCTACATCAACCACCTCAAATTCCTCGTCGGCTCCCTATCGACAGCAGAAAACCTCCAAGTTAGAGGGGATTAAGGAGCGCAGTCGGTATTTGCGGGAGCCAGTGGCCACTGAGCTGTTGCAAGATACCACGCACTTTTCCAAAGATGGGTTGCAAATCCTTAAGTTCCATGGCTCTTATCAGCAAGACAATCGAGACAATCGGGTTCGGGGCCAGGAAAAGGATTATCAGTTCATGTTACGCACCCGGAATCCGGGTGGCTATATTCCCCCCCAGTTGTATCTGACGTTGGATCGCCTCTCTGAGGAATATGGCAACCACACGTTGCGAGCCACGACTCGGCAGGGATTTCAACTCCACGGGGTGCTGAAGAGAAATCTGAAGGCCACCATCGCTGCGATTATTCGCAGCCTGGGTTCGACACTGGGAGCCTGTGGCGATTTAAACCGCAACGTCATGGCATCGCCGGCTCCCTTTGCCCATCGGCCAGACTATAGAATTGCCCGGGACTACGCCGAGCGCATTGCTGACCTGTTACGGCCCCAAACCGAGGCCTATTACGAGATCTGGCTGGATGGAGAAAAGGCGATTACCGCTGAAGAGCACCCTGAGGTGGTGGCAGCTCGTCAACGCAATGGCCATGGCACTCTGGTACACGGCAGCCAAGAGCCCATCTATGGAGCTTACTACATGCCGCGTAAGTTCAAGTGCGCGGTGACGGTGCCGGGAGACAACTCGGTAGATGTCTATACCCATGATGTCACCCTGGTGGTGATAGTCGATGCCGCCGGAGAGCTGCAGGGGTTTAATATCCTAGCCGGGGGAGGCATGGGCCGTACCCACAATAAGGAAGAGACCTTTGCCCGCCTGGCTGATCCGATTGGCTATGTGGACAAGGCCGATGTCTACGATGCTCTAAAGGCAATTGTTGCCACCCAACGGGATTATGGCGATCGATTCCAGCGCCGCCACGCTCGTATGAAGTATTTGCTACATGATTGGGGGGTGGAGCACTTCCGGCGCCAAGTGGAAGCCTATTTTGGTAAACCCTTGCAACCCTTTAAGCCGCTGCCAGAGTGGCGGTTTTATGACTATCTGGGATGGCACGAACAGGGAGATGGGGCGTTATTCGTGGGCATTCCCATCGAGAATGGCCGCATTCTGGATCGAGACACATTGACGCTGAAATCGGCATTGCGAGAGATTATTCAGCGGTTTCAGGTGCCCATGCGGGTGACGCCTAACCAGAGTGTGATTCTCTACGACATTGATCCGGCTGCTCGGGCGGAGATTCAACAGATTTTGAGCCGCCATGGGGTGCGCTCAGAGGCTGAGCTAGACCCCCTGGTGCGCTACAGCATGGCTTGCCCGGCGCTACCCACCTGTGGTCTGGCCATTACCGAGTCGGAACGGATTATCCCTAAGGTGCTGGAGCGCATTCAGCAGTTGCTGATCCAGGTGGGGTTACAGGATGAGCATTTCGTGGTGCGCATGACCGGTTGCCCCAATGGCTGTGCCCGACCTTACATGGCGGAGTTGGGCCTGGTGGGCAGTGGCCCTAACCAGTATCAGCTCTGGTTAGGGGGAGCGCCTGATCAGACTCGCTTGGCACGTCCCTTTATCGATCGCCTGCACTTAGATGAGCTAGAGGGTGCTCTGGAGCCGCTGTTGGTCTGCTTCCGGGAGACCCGGCAGGCAGGGGAATCGTTTGGTAGCTTTTGCGATCGCATCGGGTTTGATGCCCTGCAGCAGTTCAGTGACAGCTATGATCCCAGTCAATATACTCGGGAGCGCAAGTCACGCCATCGCATCGGCATCACTGATTCGGTCTATCGCCAGCTCAAAGCTGCTTCCCAACAGCAAGGTCGTCCCATGTCGCAGATTGCAGCGGAGGCGCTTTCAGCCTACTTGAACTAGGTGATCAGGGGCTAGGACTCTGCGGCAGATATAACGCTGCTATTGCTCAGAGCAACAAGGCTCATCTATCAGGGTTTCTCGTTCTGCCTGCTGCTGCTACGCGCGGGCATAGTCCTACTGCCCTCCCACTGTGGTTCAGCATGAGAAATGGTTAGGCATGAGAAAAGGACGGCTCCGTGCAGGAGTCGTCCCCAGTAGCAAAACAGCCAGTGATATCAGCGCCTCCACGAGATTAGTGACCTGCGTCTGCCCACCGCTAAGATGGGCCTACGAGTTTAGACATGGCCATTGGGTTGATGGAGTCGATCTGGCAAAACCCAGAGCAACAGAGGGCAGACCACTAAGGTCATCACCGTCACCACTAAGATGATCTCCAGCCCCAGAAGCAGTTCTACATTGGCAATTCCGAAATTCATAATAGTCGCCTCCCACGCGGCAACAGGATGGGGTGCGTTCCTTCAGGAAGACTCCCTACTTCCGCCCTGCCTGGGAAAAGAGTTACTTGCAGGCAAGAGTGAACGATTGCGTCTGTATTTATTGTTACTTTTCCCTAGGAAAATGTCCACTCGAGTATTAATTTGTAATTTCGCGGTCGTTATTGTTACAAATCCTGCAGGGCTGCCGCTAGATTAAAGGAGGGCACCGCCACAGCTGGAACCAGCACCAGCGGTGCAGCCGTAGCAGTAAGGGCGGGTTTGAATGGTCTGAATCACATCGAGATTATTCGTCTGTAATAGGGTGGATAGGCTTATGGGAGTGCCATCGGGCAGATGCGATCGCACCCCTTCCATCTGATTAAAGTCGCAGTCATAGATATTTCCCAAATAGTCTACCGATAGCTGGTTGCGGCACATCAGGTGGGCCACGGTGTTAGGGTTGTGATGGTTTTCTAAAAACTTTGTATAGGGTTGGCAAAGTCCCTTTTTCTGCAAGGAATGCTTAACCCGACCAATGGGCAAATTAGTCAGGGTAAATAGGTGGTTAAAATCGATGTCAAAGTGTTCCTTGAGGTAAGTCTTATAGGCCTGTTCCAAATTTGCCTGATGGGGCGTTAAATAAAAGTTGCTATCGTGAGGCACCGGGGGATTGTACACCAAATCCAGTCCTAACTTAGGGATGCGGCCATAGCCCAGGTGATTGAGACGCTGTAGGGCTCGAATCGAGGCATTATACACCCCACTCCCCCGCTGGCGATCGACATTGTCTTCTAGATAACAAGGTAATGAGGCGACAACGTGCAATTGGTGAGTCGCAAAGTATTCAGGTAAATCGCCATAGCCCGGCTCAAAAAAGATGGTCAAGTTAGAGCGCACAATTACGGTTTTGCCCGTCACCCTGGCGGCTTCAGCAATGGGACGAAAGCCGTAGTTCATCTCTGGAGCCCCCCCGGTTAGATCCACCGTCTCAATCTGAGGAAACCGCCGAATTATCTCGACCAATTGCTCACATACCTGCGGTGAGAGTTCTTCGGTGCGCTTGGGACCCGCTTCCACATGGCAGTGAGTACAGGCTAGGTTGCACCGGCGGCCTAAATTAATTTGTAGAACCGTGATGGGTTGTTTGGTCAGAGGAGTGCCTAGGGTGTGCTCAAAGGGCGTAGCGGTGGTGGGCTGAGAATTAAGCGATGAAACCATGAACTTATCTAAGTTGGCGAACAATAGCAGACAGAAAAGAGAGGGCGCTAGGGCAGATAACTGAGCACAGTCAGTCGCGATCAACACTCCTAGCTAAGGAGCCTATCTGGTAAGACCGCCCCATCCTCGGTGCTGGCGCCTATAGCGAGAAAAAACCCAGACTTGGCACGGCGGCCAATTGATCCAGCAGCGTTACATTGTATGTATTCAACGGTAGGGAGCTGAATTTTTCCTGAGAGGCACCTAGAAATTCTCTCAGGCGATGGCTAAAACAGCGGTTGAGATAGTCTTGAAGATAGGGCTGATCCATGTCACTGGTAAGGTTGCGAGTCACCTCTCAAACAGACCGGTGATTGGCCAGAAAATGGCGGAGTACACTGACCACTGCAGCAGGGCGCTCTAGCTGAGGTAATGCCCCCGATTCAGCAATCTTGTAAACGGCCTGCACGGCGGTGGGATTGAGTTGAGCCAAGCGCTGGCCTCGACTAGCGGGGTTGAGGCGAGACGCTGCCCCCAGGATAAAGGCGGTGGGAATGTGAAGCTGACCCATATAACGACTGAGATCAAAACTAATGTCTCCCTTGAGGGAGGCCAAGGCAGCGTAGTCTGCCCCAGGCTGTTGAATACAGGTGAGATAGGCCTGGACGACCTCCTGGCTGAGCCGATCGGCGTTAGCAAACAAAAACGAGGTGAGAAAATTGCGCACGGCGGGCTCGTTGGCGGCGCCCAAAGCATAAACCAGGCGGTCGACGCCGGGAGTGCGAATCAGTTGAGCCGATAAGGACAGGCGATAGTTACGACCGAAATCACTATTGCCCGATGGTGACACCAGAGCTAGGGCACGGAATAGATCCGGACGCTGAATGGCCAAGCGAATCACCACACCGGCGGTCAGGGAGGTGGCCATCACTAGGGTAGGGGGGATGGTGACTCGCTCTAACAAGGTGGTCAAGATTTGGCAGTAGTCTGCGGTGCCGTAATCACGCGCAGGGTGATCTGACTGGCCCCAGCCCAACAAATCAGGGACAATGACGCCATAGTCTGGGGCGAAGGCAGGATAGACCTGCGACCATTCATAGGCGGATGAGCCTCCTCCCAGACTGTGCAGGAAGACGAGGGCGGGAGATTGGGGATCGGCAGTATCCCAGGGGGGCTGACTGGGTGTGTAGTAGACCAATTGCCCTAGTGAGGTTTCCAGACGATGGGACGCAACACCAATAGGCTGAAACTGCAGCATAGTCGTTTGCCAGGCTTCTCACTTTGTAGCTTACCGGAAGCGTTTGGATTCAGGCTGACTTCTGAAGGCTCGGGTTGTGGTCTAAGATTTAGCCTGAATTTAGTGGCAGATTCCCGTAAGAACGGAGCCAAGGCAGTCTAGAATCTAGCCAGAGCCTGCCTTGAGTTAGCCATGTGCCGTGATGGGGTTTGTCGTTGTAATGTCTGTGAATGATATTCCAGAGGCCCGTCGAGATGGGGGCTCAGGAGTTATTTCCGATGCCAGATCGAAACGTCCCTGGGGGGTAATTATTGCCGTTGCGATCGCACTGTTGGGCACCAGCCTCCTAGCCGCCTGGCGATTCATGTACGCCCCCCCCTCTCCCACACTGTCCTCAATGTCCCCGGTGCCGCCGTTGCCTGCTCCTATGGGCCCAACGATTCAAACAGAACTGCCCCCAGAGCCGACCCTGCTTGGTCATCGAGCCTATGCAGAAGCTGACCCCACCACCCTGGTCCCGATCACGGCAGACGGTCAGATTCAGCTGCATGAAGCTGCCGCAGAACCATTCCTGGCCATGGTAGCGGCCGCCCGACGCGAGGGCATTCATCTGGCCGCCCTATCCGGCTATCGATCGCAAGAGGAACAGCGCCGTCTGTTTTTCGACATCAAGGCAGATCGGGGACAGACTGCCTTAGATCGGGCCGAAGTTAGCGCTCCCCCGGGGTATAGTGAACACCACACCGGCTATGCCATCGATATCGGTGATGCCCAGCAACCCCAAACCCACTTAGACCCCACCTTTGCCAACACCCCAGCCTACGACTGGTTGGTTAACAATGCCGCCCATTATGGTTTTGAGCTGTCATTTCCCCCGGATAATGACCAAGACATTGCCTTTGAACCCTGGCACTGGCGCTTTGTGGGAAACCAAGACAGCCTAGAGACGTTTTATCAACAGTAAAGTCTCTGCCAGTACGATAGAGAAAACCTTGCCCATCCTGCATGCTTAGTCAGATCAAAGCCATCAGTGAGAAAATCGCCCCCCGCCTGATTGAAATTCGCCGTCACCTCCATAGCCATCCCGAACTCAGTGGCCAAGAATATCAGACCGCTGCCTATATTGCAGGCGTCCTGTCTTCCTGTGGCTTGCGAGTGCAGGAACTGGTAGGGAAAACCGGTGTCATTGGCGAACTGGAGGGGAGTGATCCGAATCGTCGCCTCCTAGCCATTCGCAGTGATATGGATGCCCTGCCCATCCATGAACTGACCGAACTGGAGTTTGCCTCCAGCAAACCCGGCATCATGCATGCCTGTGGTCACGATGTACACACCACTATTGGCTTAGGGACTGCCATGGTCTTGTCCCAGTTAGAGAGCCCTTTGGCAGGGTCCATCCGCTTCCTGTTTCAGCCAGCCGAAGAGACTGCCCAGGGGGCACGCTGGATGATCGCCGATGGCGTCATGGAAGGGGTAGATGCCATCTTTAGCCAGCATGTCTATCCCGTGATCCCAGCCGGCACCATTGGTATTCGCTATGGAGCCCTGACGGCGGCAGCCGATGATTTGGAAATTGTGATCACCGGAGAATCAGGCCATGGCGCCCGACCCCACGAAGCCATTGATGCCATCTGGATTGCTTCCCAAGTGATCACCACGTTGCAGCAATCCATCAGTCGTACCCAGAATCCACTACACCCAGTGGTGCTAACCATCGGCCAAATTTCAGGGGGGCGCGCGGCCAATGTCATCGCTGACCGGGTTAAGTTACTGGGGACAGTGCGCTCCCTGCACCCCGATACCCATCAGCACTTGCCCCAGTGGATCGAGGACATCGTTGCCGCGGTTTGCCAACCCTATGGCGCCAACTATCAAATCAATTACCGCCGAGGGGTGCCATCAGTCATGAATGACCTAGAGCTTACCCAGCTGACGGAGGTCTGTGCTGAAGATGCCTGGGGTAGCGATCGCATCCAGCTGATTCTGGAACCATCCCTAGGAGCTGAAGACTTTGCCCTCTACTTAGAGCATGCCGTTGGTACCATGTTTCGCCTGGGCGTTGGGGGAACCGATAGGTCTCAAAACTATCCGCTCCATCATCCTAAGTTTGACGTGGACGAGACCGCTATCACCACAGGAGTTGTCACCATGGCCTATGCAGCCTGCTGCTACTGGCAGAGAGCCTGTCCCCTGGGCAAGGCTCCTTAGCAGGACTCGCACTTTGCTAATGGGCTCGAGTCTAATACGGAGTCCCATGCGGCCAATTCAAATCCTAGAGAGGTTTAGCAGCATTTAGGCAGCAGTGCTACCATAGCGGTGAGACTCATGTACGCCACGTTTATAACAAACCTCCAATAAACGTCAACTAATTTCATCCACTGACAGAAATATTGAGATAAGTTAATCATGTGGATTGACACATCATCTGACCGGGCTCTGGCAATTAGTTTTAGACGCTGAGATCTTCCACCCTGTCTTGAAGCGCACGGCTAGGCTGCAATTGCAGCCTGAACGTCTAGCTCAGACCATGTCGCTTCGGGGCAGCAGATCCTCAACGCAATCATCGATGACTGTTTCGCCTAGGGTGAGGTGAATAGTCTAGGTAGCGGTTGTTTCTAATTCATTGCCGGTGTCCCCGTTCATCCCTCAGGACGCTGCTGACTTCTTCCATGACATTGCCCCTAAATTGCGATTCTTGTGCCCTCCCGGCGTTCGCTGCAGAGGAGGCATCCCCAGGTCATTCCGGGAAGAAACGGCCTCAAGTATTGGTCGTCGATGATGATGCCGACAATTTGCAATTGGCCTGCTATGTTGCTGAGCAGGCTGGTTATGCAGTTTTGTCGGCCAAAACCGGTCGTCAGGCGCTCGAGCTGATTGGCCATCAAGCTATCGATTTGCTGTTGCTGGATGTAGTGTTGCCAGAATTGGATGGATTCGCCGTCCTGAAGCGGGTGAGAGCTGGGGCAGACCAGGCGTTAATGGGGCCTAGATCATCTCAGGCGTTACCGGTGATTGCCATCACTGCCTTAGCATCGGAGGCGGATCAGAGGGAAATCATGGCAGCCGGATTTAATGATTATCTCTGTAAGCCCTACTCAATTCAGGCCTTAGAAAGCCTTTTGGCTCGTTATTGTCCCTTAGACAATCCAGCCATTATTGCCCCGGAATCGCCTCTCACTAGCCAGCGCTAGATTAGCAAAATGCCTGATGCGGTTTAGAGGCGATTGGCCAACTGCCTGGATAGTAGGCAGATAAGTCTTTCAGAACTACCGTGAATGCTCACACGAAATCGCTGCAAGCCTAGACAGAAGTTGTCTTGCCGGCGCTTTAAAATTTCCTTGGCAAATTAACTCCTAGGGATTCGCGTAGATTTACCCCAGACATTTGGGGAGTTCTCTCGCTGATGCCTCGATGGGGGGTCGTTAACCTACTAATAGATGGCGATGGCACCCACGGGCTTCTCTGCCAACGAATAGTCTTGGCTACTCGATTGCCAGTCTAAAGGGTGATGCGTCACCAGGCAGTATCTTCAAAGATCAAGGAAGATCAAGTAGTCTCGTGGGTTGCATCAATTATATTGGCAGCTCATTATATAGTTTCTTCGCTCCCCATGACTTCACACCTTCATGCCGCACCAACAACCGCTGATCAGCAAGTGCTGTGTTGCTATCAAAACCACAGCAGCAAAATTCAAGTGATTCGGATTGCCGACATACCAGATCAGTATTTTGAGCGGGTGGTTTTTCCTGGTCAGCGATTAATGTTCGAAGCGATTCCTGAAGCTCGCCTTGAGGTTCATACTGGCAGTCCGGTGGGAGCTATTTTGGCCGATACTATCCCGTGCGATCGCATCCGGGTAACCACCTAGGGCTCAGGCATTAGCCCACCACCTGGGCTCAAACCACAGCCAGGGAAAGCCCCGTGGTTACTATCAGTGGTCCTAATTCGGGCTTAGCGAAATTTAGCGAATCAATCCAGACCGTAGGGCTCTTACTGCCGCCTGAGTGCGGTCATTTACGCACAGCTTATTGAGAATACTACGGACATGGGTTTTCACCGTGCCGATGGTGATATAGAGCTTCTCAGCGATATCGGCATTACTGCCCCCTGCGGCGATTAGCTCCAAGATCTCTAATTCTCTATCGGTTAGGGGGTAGGTCTCGATGAGCTGTTTGTGCTCAGGGGTAATGGCATCAATTTCCACCGTCGCGTCCTGATGCGCTTCCTCAGTAGCCTGAGCATTGCGCATCTGCCGTAGCACGATGTTGGCGATGGCCGGATCAATCCAACTGTGACCTTGGGCAGTTTCCATCACAGCTGTCATGAGTTCGGCTGTCGCCAATTCTTTGGTGCAGTAAGAATGGGCACCAGCAGAGAATGCTGCCAGCACCGAATCCTCGCTATCGTGCATGGTTAGGATCAATATTCGGGTTGGCTGTTCCTGATTCGCTTGAGCTTCTTGGATCTGCCGGGTCAGTTCAATACCGTCAATGTCAGGCAACCCGATATCGACAATGGCGACGTCGGGGTGAGTATCTGCCACTAGCTGCAACCCCTTGGCACCTGTGGCTGCTTCCCCCAGAAAATTGAGCCCATGCTTCTGCAAAGCTGTCTTGAGCCCCATCCGAGTCAGATCATGATCTTCAATGAGGGCGACGCGGATTGCTTCCATAACTGAGTCTCCAGATACCTCTACCTAGTGGGGCAGGCTCAATCATTAAACCTTAGACAGGGTCAGACGTACAGGCCTAGGGACAGGCAAGAATTAACTCCCGAGCCAATTCTCTAAACTGAGTTTAAGTATAATCAAATTCTTCTACTAAATGTCTTCTATCACATTGACCATAGTCTAAACTCTCTCTCTAGACAGAGCAATTTAGCGAAATCTCTCAGTTATGATGCATACACTACCTCAGGAAAATAAGACTTTAAGAAAATGGCGTCCGCTGCTAGGCTCATCAGTCCTCGGCGCAAGCTCTGCGGAGATATCCTGGGAGATGGTTTGCCCTGCTAGCTTGGCAGCAAGGGCGTTCTATCGTATAGGTCATTTCTCTGATTCAAAAAAAGTCAGTAGCATGGGCGCCGCTGATGCCAAGGGACTGTTTTAGCGACATATAACACTAGTGTTTCAATATCTTCATGTTGTCTATACGATCAAATGCTGGATAGATAGCAAATGTCCTCTGTCAGTTACAAGAGGCCGCCCTACATTTTGGCGGTTGATGATTTACCCGATAACTTAGAGCTGATACAGGCCATTTTGGATGGCGAAGGTTATCGTATCCGCTACCTGGACAGCGGCACTAAGGCTTTGGAGCACATCCGCAAAGAGCCTCCCGATTTGGTGCTGCTAGATGTCATGATGCCGGATTTAGATGGTTATGAAGTCACTCACCACCTGCGTCAAGATAAGAGCCTGCCGTACATTCCAATCCTACTGATTACGGCCGATGATCAGTCTAATGTTGTCCGCGGGCTAGATGCTGGCGCCGATGATTTCATTCGCAAGCCAGTTGATATCGATGAGCTGTTGGCCCGGGTGCGATCGCTACTGCGCCTCAAGCACAGCATGGACGCCCAGGCGAATATGGTAAAGCAGCGAGATGATTTCGTGGCTCGCCTCACCCATGATTTGCGGACTCCTCTCGTAGCTGTCAATCGAGTCTTACAATTCTGCCTGGAGGGAGTCTATGGCGAGCCTCCCTCAGACATGCAAACGGCCTTGGCTAATGTGCTGCGTAACAACGATAATTTGCTGCAGATGGCCAATACCCTCTTAGAGGTGTATCGCCACGAGGCTGGCCACAAACATCTTGCCTTTTCCCCAGTCAATCTGTGGGAATTAGCAGCTACGGTGATTACCGAACTGAAGCCTCTCTGTCAGGAAAAATCATTGTACTTGACCCTTTGTCAAGAAACCAAGGTAGTCAATCCAGATAGCATTCAGCATCAAATAGAAATGCCACAATTCTGGGTCAAAGGTGACCGCTTAGAACTGCGGCGGGTAATCACCAATTTAATTGGCAATGCGATTAAGTTCACCGAGCAGGGCGGCGTTACTGTACGATTGGAGTCAACCGAGACTGACTCCGTGCAACTTATTGTTAGTGATACAGGACCTGGGATTACCCCTGAAGAGCAAGAGCAAATATTTGAGTGGTTCCGGCCTGGGAAGCATCGCCGTGCTAACAGTGGGTTAGGACTACATCTATCTCGCCGAATCGCTACTATGCATGGGGGTAGCTTGCAGGTAACATCCTCGTCAGAGGCTGGCAGCGACTTCATTTTAAAGCTGCCAAGAGTGACCACACCGTCCCCAAAGTGCCTGAATCAGACGGCTGACGCCCAAGTCGAAGCGACCGTCTCGACTTGCCCCCTCTAAGAGTTTTATCAGTGGTCATCAGTTCATTGGGAATAAAATTCGAGTACTACTAGCGCCATGAGGAACTAGCCCTTAGGTAGAGGTTTAAGATTCGAAATAGTGTCATCCTAGAATCGATAGGTCGTTATCGAGCCTAGCTTTGGATCAGGTCTGAAAGCTCGTTCGCAAGAAGGCGTTAGTCCTGAGCTGAGCTTGGCATATGGCTACTTAATTTCCCGACGGCCAAACAACTACTATTCGTTCAGCACTACCTCTGAAGTATGACCTCCGCATCCAGCGATATTGTCCGCAGTTATCTCAAAGAGATTGGCCGTATCACCATGCTTACTCGAGAGGAAGAAGTTTCCTTCGGTAAGCAAGTGCAGCAGTGGGTGAAGCTGCGAGACCTGAAGGAAGAGTTGACCGACACGTTAGGGCACGAGCCCAGCCATCAGGAATGGGCCCATGCTGCCGACCTGACCGAAGAGGAGTTAGCCCAAATTCTTGAAGATGGCGAACAGGCTAAGCAGCGCATGGTCGAGGCTAATCTGCGATTAGTGGTGTCAATTGCTAAGAAGTATACTAAACGCAATCTGGATTTGATGGACTTAATTCAGGAAGGTACCATTGGGCTGCAGCGGGGAGTTGAGAAGTTTGATCCGCTAAAGGGGTATCGCTTTTCGACCTATGCCTACTGGTGGATTCGTCAGGCCATCACCCGGGCCATTGCCGATAAGGGTCGTACAATTCGGCTACCGATCCATATCGTTGAGAAGCTGAATAAGATTCGAAAGACCCAACGGTCCTTAGCGCAAGAGCTGGGTCGCGCTGCCAAAGTCTCTGAAATCGCCAACGCCCTAGATATGCCCAACGAACAAGTGCGGGCGTGTTTAGAGCAGGCCCAGCGTCCCATGTCCCTCAATATGTTTGTGGGCGATCAGCAGAACACCGAATTTGGTGAGATGCTGGAAGATAAAGGAGAAAACTCTCCCGAGGATTATGCCACCCACTCGGCCCTGAAGCAGGACTTGGAAACCTCAATGACACGCCTGACTCCGCAGCAGCAACAGGTGCTGGCGCTTCGCTTCGGCCTGGATAATGGTAAGGGCTTATCTTTAGCGAAAGTCGGCCGACAAATGAATGTCAGCCGGGAGCGGGTGCGACAGATTGAGCGAGATGCCATGAAAAAGCTGCGTAGTCTTCGTCCCGATATGAAGTCTTACTTGGCGGTCTAATCTGCCTCAGGCTCCAGTGCCAAATTGTCTCGGTGGACAACGGTGTCAGCTCCCTCGTAGCCTAGCACCTCTGGAATTTGATCAGAGCGACAGCCACGAATCTGATGCAGTTCTTGGGAATCGTAATTGACGATGCCGCGAGCTACTTCTTGGCCGTTAACATCACACAACTGGACTGCATCCCGGCGTTGAAACTCTCCTGTCACCTGAGTGATGCCGGCGGCTAAGAGTGACTTCCCCCCTTGGCGGATGGCCTGCACGGCTCCTGCATCTAGATAGAGTCGTCCTGTGGGCACTAAACTGTTGGCAATCCAGCGCTTACGGGCGTTGTTAGGGCGCGGGTGAGGGGCAAACTGGGTGCCTAGGGGCTCGCCGGCCAAAATCTTCTCAATATTTTCGGGATGGCGTCCTTCGGTAATGGCCATACGAATGCCAGCGGCCGTAGCAATGCGAGCAGCCTCTAGTTTTGTCGCCATACCGCCGGTGCCCCACTGAGACCCGCGATCACCGACGACAATCTGCAGATCTTCTAGCTGTTTGAGCTTATCTACCTGATGGATGGGGTGGGCATCGGCATGATGGCGAGGGTCGGCTGAATACAGGCGATCGACATCGGTTAGCAAGAATAACCAATCGGCCCCGACTAGACTAGCTACCAAGGCTGACAGGGTATCGTTGTCTCCGAATTTGAGTTCCTCAATGGCCACCGTATCGTTTTCATTGACGATGGGGATAATGCCTAACTGGGTCAACTGACGGAACGTGCGATAGCTATTGACATAGCGAGAGCGCTGCTCTAAGTCGCTACGGGTGAGCAAAACCTGAGCAATGGGCTGGCTCAGGGCTGAAAACAGATCGTCATAGACTCGCATCAGGCGACCTTGGCCTACGGCGGCAACGGCTTGTTTCATTGCAATGGTGCGGGGGCGTTCACTCAGCCCGAGACGCACACAACCCACCCCCATGGCACCAGAGGAGACGAGAATTACCCGATGATCCTGTTGCCGTAGACGACTCAGGGTTTCTACCAAGCGAGCAATGGTGGACAGGGCTAGATAGCCACTCTTGCCTTGGGTCAGGCTTGAGGTACCAATTTTGACGACGAGGGTTTGGGGGCGGGGCACAGTTGCCATAGCCAGGAATCACTCTACAGTTAGCGTTCTCTTCTCCGTGAGAGTCGACGTCTCGCGAAATTAGGAAAGGATTAGTGTTGGCCAGTTAACCGAGACATGACTGATGGGTCAACTGCCGAGGCTAAGAAAACTGACTGGCTTACCGCTGCCCAAAGCATCATGGCAGTGGCTATGAATGCCATCATCACTGATGGTTAATGCAAAAGTATAGGCACTGGCCCTGAAATCTGGAACCAATGCCTATACACCCTATATCAACTTTGTCCAAGTCTACCCCCGCAGATCACCTACGGAAATCTTTAGGGTCGACTTGGTATAAACTCTAGGATCTTTATCAAGTGCTGATCCCATTAAAATCATTATTATCATCGCAACTGAGAGAACTATTGCCCCAGGTTTATCATTTTTTCTTTATATTTCAGCTTGCTAACGTTAAGCAAAGAAGTGTTGCAGAGTGTCTCTAAGCTGGGGACCAAATCTAATCGTCAGTGTCTCAAGAGGAGAATGTCTGTAGGGACACGCCCAATTTTTGGGATAACCACACCTCGAAGGCCCGCACCCAAGAATATCTGGCCACTTCCCCAGGACTGATCATGGGGTCCACCAGGATGGTGAACAGACCCATGCGATTGCCTGCCAGGACATCGGTAAAGAGGCGATCACCAACCATGGCTATCTGTTGAATCGGCAGATCCATGGCGCCAATAGCTCGCCGCAGTTTTCGTCGGGAAGGCTTGCGGGCTCCCATGATGTAGGGCACATCCACTGACTGGGCAATGCGACGAATACGGCTTTCATTCAAGTTGTTGCTGACCAACCATAGGGAGACTAAGGGTTTCATCTGCTCACACCAGGTTCGTACGGCTTGGTCTGCCTGGGGACAACGTACGGGGACCAGGGTTTCGTCGACATCTAGCACTAACCCTCGCAATCCATGGTGATGGATGATGTCTGGGGTTAGCCCGATAACAGAATCCCCCAGCACAAGATCGGGCTGTAAGAGCTTACCCCAGGTCATACTCGTTCCTCTTGGTGGATAAAACCGATACAATTCGATGGGCTGCTAGGAATCTATCAATTCTCGGCTCCATTCTCAGCTGCCTCTGAACCTTGATCAGCTTGCTGAGCCCGAATTTTAGCCTGAGCCGCTTCGTGCTCTTCCAGAGTACGACTGAAAATATGGGTACCATCGTAGCGGGCCACGAAGTAGAGGTAGTCTGTATCGGCTGGATTCAGAGTCGCCTCTAGGCTAGCTAGCCCGGGGCTGGCAATGGGCGTGGGTGGTAGGCCCGGATTCAGATACGTGTTGTAGGGGGAAGGGGTGCGAACTTGAGCTAGGGTCAGTGGTTGATCAGGGGTCTGTTGAATATTCAGGGCATATTCTACGGTGGGGTCGGCTCCGAGGGGCATATCCTGTTGCAAGCGCTGCATAAAAACGCCAGCAATTAGTTGGCGCTCATCGGCTACAACAGCTTCTTTTTCGACGATGCTGGCTAAGGTGACCCACTCCAGCAGGTTAAGCTCGGTGGTGGCCTCTTGATAGCGGGGTAGGGCCACGGCTTCGAAGCGATCTAGCATCTGTTGCACGATGGCCTCAGGGGTGACACCTGCTATGGGCAGCTGATAGGTATCTGGGTAGAGCAACCCTTCTAGGTGGGGCAGGTCGTCGGGTAGCCAAGGGTATCGATGGCGAGGAAGCTGCTGGGTTGCTGCGAGGAAGGCAGCGGCAGGAAAGAAACCCTCCGCCTCGAAGAACTCTGCCATCTGCTGTCGCGACCAGCCTTCGGGAATTGTGAAGGTTTGCTGCAGTACCTCCCCTTGCCAAATCTGGGTTGCGATCGCACCTAAAGGTTGACTGGGCGTCAGGGCATAGGTACCCGCCTGAAAGGCTCCCTGGGGCTGACGCAACCGCTGCCAGCGGGCCCAAAGGTCCCAGGCCAACGCCGAGCGAATCAAGCCGGCCGCCTCTAAATCCTCACCAATCTGCTGGCCAGACGTCCCCCTAGGAATATGGATTTGAATAGCGGTGTCAGCGTCAGCCTCCACAGGGGCACTGGCCCAACTCCACCAAGCCCACCCCTGCCAACCAGCTACGGCTACCGCTGCCGGGAGTAACAGGCTGTAGAAAATGGCTCTCGATAGGGTTTGGGAACGCATAGGCACAGCCACAGGGCAGGGTTAATCTAACACGTCAAACAGTTTATCCTCTAACTGGGTTCGAATTCGCTGGAACTCTTCAGGCGAAACAATCTCCATCTGACCCCAGGCATTGCGATGGGCGCAGATGAGGAGGGGATCGCTGGGGGTGCAGATGGTATACTCCTCATCCTGGTGGAAAAACGTGGCCAAAATTTGAAAGTCTTCAGTGGCCCCGTCCAAGGCAGTGCCCCACTCATCTAACTCCAGGGTGAGACAGTCATCATCATTGGCTTCAGGAATCTCACCAGCCGCCGTTAGGGTAATGGCAGTATGCTGCAAGGTTAGGTTCTGCTCCGCCAGCACGGCCCGGGCGGTGGGAAATAGCGTGTCAATATCCTCTTCTTCCACGTCCATCAGCACTTCATCCCCGTCTGACTGTCGCCAGACAAAGATTTCAATGGGAGCATCCACTGGTAAGAGCAGTAAATAACGTTGCCCGTCTACGTCAAAGGTTTGTTCAATGGAACAGGGCAGCGAACGACCGTCCTCGTCCATCAGCAATACTTGCTCGTCGTAGGCCTCGTTCACATCATCCTCCATCCTGACTCTGGCTTGGGTAATCAGGCCCTCACACTGGCGGCAAGGCCCCGGATGACCGGGAAGGCTCGGTACGTCGTTGATCTAGCCACTGTTGCAAAATGATTGCAGCAGCCTTGCGGTCAATCAACGCCTTATGGCGAGAGGGCGAGCGCTTGTCTCCCCGGATCAGCTGTTCCGCCTCCACGGAGGTGAGGCGCTCATCCACATAGTCTACGGGTAGTTGCAACACTGCCGATAGTCGCTGGGCGAATGCTTGCACCCGACGAGCTTGAGCTCCCATCTCACCTCCCATGGTGTAGGGCAACCCTACCACTAATACGGTGACCGCTCGCGACTCTACCAGGGAGCGCAACTCCTGCACGACTCGATCGAAGGAGGTGCGCTCTACGGTTGTGAGGCCAGTGGCAATTAACCCGGTGCGATCGCATCCAGCCACACCAATGCGTCGCTTACCCACATCCAGCCCCAACGCAGAGACCTCAGCCGAGCCCAAAGGGTTTGCCATAGAGAACGCGAACCTACGTTGACACAGCCTTAGACGTTACTCCCTAGAGCCATCGGCGGAAGCATCGGGCTCAGAGGCATCGTGGTCTGACGAGCGTCCCCAGCGATCTCGCTGTCGTCGGAAGGGCGCTACCTGCGACGGTAACGATAGTGGCCACTCCTCCGACCAAGACATCCGCCCCGGCACCGGCTTACCCGCTGGTTGTAGACCAGATAGCACATCAGAGAGCTGTAACCCTTCTAATGTCACCGGCTTGGTTTCCCGCATCTTGTGCCATACTGAGCGGGACATCAGCAGCGTGTGATCCTGAGGCACTGCCTGGGTTCTAACTAGATACTCCTCCCGCTCTGGCTGATAGTCCAAGGACGTGACCTGTAGAGACTGAGACGGGAATGGCTGCAATACCCGGGCCATTTGTGTCATCAACTCAGGGTACAACCAGGTATAGGCCGGATGCACTGTCAAATCTGCCCGGTGGGGATGCTGACCATCCCGATCGATCACCAGCTTAAAATGGCCAATTGCTGCCTTGCGCTGAGGTTCAAACACATAGGCATTCAGGACTTCATTGCGTTGCCACCAATTGGTCAGCCCCGCTGCGAGCAACTGCAAGACATTCGTCTTAAAATCTTGAATCTGATGGTCAAATACCTGCCTCACCAACGGGGGCATGGCTGCCGTATCCAACTGGTAGAGAAGCTGGGCATCGGCATTGCTGACCGGCAACAAATTCGGTAAGTCCGGTTCCCGGCCGCCCAAATCCGCTAGCTGTTCGGCCCCGATGGACCAATACGTCACCTGAGCCAAAGGCTGAAATCCATTCTGACGGTAGAGTGCCAGAGCCGCCTTACTATTGACATTCGTTTCGATGATCCAGGTACGGGCCTCCCAAATTGTCTCGAAGCAGTACCGCAGCAGCCGTGAGCCGATATCTCCGAAGAAGGTGGGGGCGCCAGTAGGCACAACTGAGCGATTGACGACTACCCGATCCACTTGCCAAGTACTACGAGTCCGATTAAACGGAGACACTTGGATCAGGCCGCATAACTGACCCTGACGCTCTGCTACAAAAGCGGAAAACAGATGCTGCCAGGGATTAGGGAAAAGACTTAAGACCTTCAACGGTCCGTACCACCGCCGTACCTGCTCCAGACGTTGAATCGTCTCTAAAGACGCCACCATTTCTCCGGCGTCAACAACATCCGCGGTCCACTGCCTCAGCTCATCTAAATCTCGATACTGGAGTGGACGAATTGTCAGCGCAGCGTCTGTAAAGGTCGAATGGGCCATAAAACTATCTATCTATACTATGCCACTGGAAACCTTGCTATTTATTTTAACCATTTCAGAGCAGTAACCCAGCATTGCCCCCCTGACTCGGCCGAACTCACCCGCCGCCTGACGACAGAGGTTGGCCGATGGTTTGAATTACGTTGCTGCGTCAGACCAGGCGGTGTAGGGATGCCGGGCCAGATTGACGTTAAAATAACGCGGATCGTGGGACACTTCTGGCCCCAACCAGCTTGGGTATTGTAAGGTCTGGTTTTCCTGTGTGAGCTCGACTTCGGCTAGAATCAGGCCTTGATTTGCTCCTAGGAACTCATCGATCTGCCAAATTAGATCCTCTAACTCAATGCGAGTACGCCATTTCTCAATCAAGGGAGGATCACACAGGATATCGAGTATCGCCATGGCCTCATCGTGGGGGATAGGATACTCAAACTCGCTGCGAGTTACCCCGGCGGTAGGTCCCTTCAAGGTTAAATAGCCTTGTTGGCCAACGACCCGAATCCTTACTGTACGTGCATCTGTGGTAGGAATGTAGCCCTGACGGTAGAGCACTCTTTGCCCTTGCGAACGCCAGCCATCCCCAGTGACTAAGAATTTGCGCTCAATTTCCTGGGCCATGGCAGCAATGCTCGCCTCTACAGATAGGACCACCGCTACAAAGCGGTATGCGATCGCAAGCCAGATAGCTCCCGAGTCTAGGATGCCATGGCCATGGTCCCCAACTATTTGACCGGTTCCACATTATAGAAAATCGTCCAATTAAGAGGGTTCTTCAATCGATAGGACTGGCCCCTGAGAATCAGGCTAACAGCCACTCGGGTCTTCAGATGAACTCTCAGCAAATAGTACCCGTCAGCAGCAGCATAGTGCTCCGCATCCTGCTTCACCATACAGGCTTCCTTGCGGTAGCGGCCTGCCCCACTGACTATGATTAGGATTGGATACTCGATCCGATGCTCCTGGGGCAACCGAAAAATACCATAGACACAATGCCGACCTTGCCAGGGTCTAGCGAAGACAGCGATGGGATGGCTTTGAAAGATTTCCCTATCGGCATCTAGAAACGAGATGTCGCTACATTGGGGATTCAGGAGAGCCTTCAGGGCCGCAACCATGAACAGGCACCTATTCTTTTATGTTTTTCAAGAGAGACGGGTCCTTGAGATCATGGTGTAATCCATAATTATGGATGGCAAATTGAATTTGCAATATCAGCCGGTCTTGGCTTAAGGGTCGGGTTGCCTTATGGTAGCAAAAGGTATCTTCAGCGAATCCAAACCCCCTAGGACCCAGAATAGAAATCACATTTTCGGATCCGTAGCAGGCGATAATATCCTCATCCTTACGACGTTTCACCGGCCAGAGAATTTGAGGGAGAGTTTTGTTGGTGTGGCTGCCACGAACACAGACATGAGGACCGCCATTCTCATCTACATCGGTCAGATAAAAGAAGAATCTGAGACAGGCATAGTCATCTAGATCATAGTGAAAGAAGGTGATCGTCTTGTTAGAATCGTAAGGGTTTGCATCTTCAACAACGAAATTCCACCATAGTCGGCTGCCAGTGAAAATGGGATCGGCATCCAGATATCTAGCCGCAATTTCAACTAGTTTTGGATCTTCGGCCAATGTCTTTATGGCTGGACATAGCAAACTCGTGTTAAAGTACTGCGCTGTGAATAGCGTAGTCTCGCAGTTAAGCTCATCTTTCTCGGAATAGAGAAATCCTAGCCGAGGATTCAAATTTCCATAACAGGAAGTGGAATAGGCGAATTCTAGTATCTCTTGCAGAATATGATCTGGCAAAGTCACACCAAGACGCAATCCATCTTCTTTTAAGGTGTCTGCGATGTCAACTGCGTTGACCTCATTAAAATTTGAAGCGTCAGATTGAGATAAATGCTGTTGGAGATTTGCCTGATTGGCCATCTTCCTGACGATAGAACGAATCCAACCAAATCTTCCGGCGATGGCCATTAAAAACCATCTAGGATTTTTACGCATTTTATCTAAATATTTAGTGAGTCTCAGGAAGACTTCGATATAGAGCCCTCTGAAAAAAAGAGTCTCTCTCCTAGTTGCAGACATGGTCGAAATCCTCATGTCAGGCTTCAAAAACATGACTGAAATTAATCTTCTCGAGATTTAAAACTTCTATCACCAAGAGGAGTCAAGGCGACTGATCACTTGGACTCAAATTCAAGATTGACCTTGGCTCTAGGAGCTATCTTTCAGATGCGTCAAAATATGTCTTGGTATATGCCTTGGTAGACCCATTTCCCTTTCTTACGAGAGATCATGGCTCATGGTGTAGGGGCTGTCAGGCTGATATTTTATTTTCACAAAAACTTTATCGGAGATTGAGATTCTGTTTAAGTACTGGGGTACCGTAATTACATCGCTCAGCCAGTGTTTCCTGCATGGAGTCCTAGGGTGCTTTAACATGCGGCAATGGTTGACTGGCTGTCTTTTGACGTGGGTAGTAGGGGTAGCCATACTGAATGTGTAGATATGGCGTTGGCCAGTCAGCTTAGGGCATGACTGATCGCCCAATGGCCCAGTCTAGGGAGGCGGACTGGCTCGCCACCGCACAAAACATTGTGGCGGTGGCTATAACAATAGCCGCTTGCGGCTGATTCTCTAGTTCAATGAGTGGGAAGGCTTCGCCGCCTTCCCACTTTTTTAAGGTTTCCCCTTTTACTTGGGCGTACTGGGCTGACTGGCTCAGAGGATATTTGGAAAGTACCCTGCAACCTTGCTCCAGACTGGATTCTGGCCAACAGAGTCATACACTCTAAAACGCTTACCCTGCAGGGCTTTCAGCCGAGTTTTCAAATGTCCTCTCAGGCTAGATTATTCTCGCTCCAGGCGAGTCTGCAGTTCAGTCTTGACGCGGTTCAGGATGGACTGCTCGTCTAAGGAATTGAGAATGCGGCTAACCACAGCTTTTGGCCCCTCAGGCCCCCAAGTGGCTCCATTGACCAGATAGGCCTTGGCTACTTGACCAATGCCATAGGTGGAGACCCCTGCCACGGCAGCTTGGGTCAAGGCTACGGAGAGATAGGGCGGTAAGGAGAGGCCACCGGTGGCTATGGTTGAGAGCCCTAGCAATCCTTTGAGGGAACTGAGGCCAAAGGTAACCAAGAGTTCGCTGGCAGGGAGTCCGCCTAACCCTAAAGCCATCTGTCGCAGCAGATTCAGCGCGCCGGTTTGAGTCATGGGTAAGCCGTAGAGCCGGGACAGGGTAGTAATCAAGGCCACGTCTACTGCGGCCCCACCTAGGAGGTCGGCCACCATGATCGGGTTGATGGCCACGGCCATGGCCTTGGTCATGACGGCAGTCCAGATGGCATCGTCGGCGATGCGATCGCAAATTTGTTGCTTTCGCTGCAATAGCTGTTGGTTGACGGTATCAGCATAAAGCAGGGTATTGAGGGCAATCAGGGATTTGCCGTCACGGTGCAAAATCTCCAGAATCTTTAACTTCAGGGCATCCACTTGGGGAGCTCCTCGGCGAGTCTGGGTAATAATTTGGCCATCGGGTCGCTTTACCGCCTCCACTACCAGTGGAGCTGCCGCTGCCATGACAATGTCCTCAGGAGCAATTAGCTCCTGTAGCCGCCGATCTCGCAGCGTCTCATAGATAGCTTGTCGATCGAGCTGGGGATAGTGATCGATCTTGTTAAACACCAGCAGTAGAGGCTTGCCTGCCTGCCGCAGGTTTTCTAAGGCCTGATACTCTACCCGGGTGATATCCCCAGCCACCACAAACAGAATCAAATCCACCTGGCGAGCAATACGTTGGGCCAGAGCCTCTCGCTGTTCCCCAGCCACCTCATCCAGACCAGGGGTATCCACGAGTTCGATCCGAGACTGCCCTATCCCTGGCAGAGAGACTCTGACCAGAGACTGCCCTGGGCTCTCGCTCAGCAGCTCGTGGTGCATCTGCCAGCGACTACTCTCGACCTGCTGGGTTATCCCATGAGTTGGCCCCGTGGCAAACACCGATTGTCCCAGCAGGGCGTTGAGCAACGAGGATTTGCCTCGCCCTACCAACCCGAATACAGCAATATGAATCACTGCTTGCTCCAGCTTGGTCAATAGGCCGGTCAGGCTGGCAATATCATCCTCTAGGCCAGCCCGTTCCCGGGGGGAGAGCTCTAGACGGTCGACCAATTGCTGCAGCACCGCCTGGGCCTCTTGATAGTGGAGGTCTGTCTGTAGGGCATCAAAGTCAGCAATTAAGTCAGCTAATGCTTGTTCGGTTGCTGCTGACCCAGGATCGTTGGCGCCAGTAGAGGAGGATGTCATTGGCCAGGGAGCCTACATGAGCGAATCAGCCATCATCCATAGCCTAGAGCGCCAGGGGCAAACCTTGTCAGCCGGTGAGCCCAGGCTCGACTTCCCTTGAGTTTGGTGGCGATCAGCCCCGGTCAAGGACTATGGTGGGGTCCTTTTCACCATAGCTAATCTCTGGGATAGACGAGAGCCTCTGGTCATAGACGACGGCGTTAGTTTAGCGACTAGTTGTTAACTGGGGGAGTCTGAGAGCGCTAGAGTGGCAGGGCAGCAATAGGCGGTCGATGGTTGCGATTAGGAGCTAGGATTTGGCATACCGTGGTCTAGGGTTGGGGATTGATGAGAGAATGCCTAGTATTCCCAGCCTGTACCCTATGGAGTTTCTCAATTCAGCCCAACAGCAGTGTTACGACCGCATTACTCCCTGGATGCATGATTTGTTCGGGGATGCTGTCTTAACCTTCGAAGATGAGCCCCTATTTATCGTCAACTTTGGCTCGGCGGTAGCCTCTACCCGGGTCATGCCCTGGGATGATGCCGAATCCCTGATTACCACCCGTGCCTATGTGGTTACCGATGTCACCATCACCCCAGAGTTGACCTATTACCTGTTGCGGGAAAACAATGGTATTCAATTTGGTCGCTTTGCCCTAGATGCAGAGAATGATGTCGTTTTAGAGCATAGTCTGGTGGGGTCTACCTGCGATCGCATCGAACTGAAGTACTCTGTGACCACCGTGATTCGCATCGCCGACGACTACGACGACGAAATTGTGGCCCGATGGGGCGGCAAGCGCGCCCTCGATCGCTGGTCTTCCTAGTACAGAAAGGCAGAAGGAAAAGGGCAGAAGGCAGAAGGGGAATTCTCGACGTATCAAGGCTTCTGCCTTGAACCAACAGGGGGGCTATTTCCGCCGACGAGTACTAGTCAGGGAGGTCGCGGGTCTGAGAACGGGGCGGCCTAGACCTTGAGGGCAGACCTGCATCTTTCAGCACAATCTGAGCTACAGTTCTGGAGTATCTATAGCAATAGCCAGCAGTGCCCTGTCACCATTAGTTATTCTATGCAGCGGCAACCCCTTTGGTTCAGCGTCCTCAGCCTGGTCACCCTCGCCTTCGTCGCCCTGGTAGTTGGCATTCTGCCCCAGCCGCTCCAACCTGTAGAGTCTCTAACGGGCCTACCCAGCCTCCATCAGTCCGCCGAGGCCGCATTAGTCCCAGCCGTCTCTCAGGAACAGGCAACGACTGACTTGACCGTACCCGCAAGTCACCTTCTGGCCCAGAGCGCCCCCAACTATACCCCCCGCGAAGAAATCGCCTTAGCCGATCCCAGCAACTATGGCGAGCGCTACCTCACCGATGCCTACGGTCGGCCCATCCAGCATGACTTCATCATAGTCATCCACGAAACAGTGGGCTCAGCCCGTAGCGCCATTAATCTCTTTCAAACTCCTCACCCTCGAGATGCCGACCAGGTCAGCTACCATAGCCTGATCAGTCGAGATGGCACGGTCATTTATATTGTTCCTCCAGAAAAGCGGGCCTATGGGGCGGGTAACTCCGTATTTCAGGGACCCAACGGTTCAGAGACGGTGGTAACCAATCCCAATTTCCCCCCCTCGGTCAATAACTTCGCCTACCACGTCTCCCTCGAAACCCCTGCCGATGGCCGTGGCAATGGTCGCAGCCACAGTGGTTACACCCAAGCCCAGTATGAATCGCTAGCCTGGTTGTTGGCCCGTACCGACATTCCCGATAGCCGCATCACCACCCACCGAGCTGTCGATCGCTCCGGCACCCGCATGGATCCCCGCAGCTTTAGTGCCGAGCGCTTCTTTAGCCTGTTGCACCGCTATCCCAGCCGAGCCGGATTGGCCGGCTGATGGCTCAGTGAGCAGCAGGGAGATCGTCCCATTCATAGGGGCGGTTGCGATCGCCCACGATACGATAAAACCTGTCTATCTTGTCAGTAGAGAGTTCCTGCCGCCACCGTTGGTCCAGCTTAATGGTCATCTCCATGTCCTGATAATAGCTGCCATGCACATTTTGGACATTGGCGGCTATGGGGTGTTGTCGATACCGAGCAATTAAGGCCCGGGCACTGCGACTGCCCGCCACATAGTGATGATTCCCGCTCCAATAGGCCAGCATGGCAGGTTCATAGGGAATCTCCAGCAATTGGCAGACGGCCTGCATGGTTGCTTCCGGTTGAGTGGCCAGTCGTTCATATCGCACCCGCATTTTTCGCGCTGCTGGGAACCGCTCATATACCTGCTGGCTATGGGTCAGGTTATCGAGCCAACGCCGGCTAATTTTTTCCACAGTCCAGTCTGGATAGGCCCGCAGGTAGGAGTTCAACACGGCGCGGCCATCGCGGACAACGTGCAAGAGATAGGCCTGGATATGGCCTTGACGAAACTCCCGGCCTTGTAGCTGGCGACTGACCCAATCGGGATATTTGCTGGAATCGATTAGCAATGGCTGGCCAATACGATCAAGCAGCAGTGTATAGGGATGCAAAATCGCATCTTGGCCTAGCCATTCCCGTAGCCAGCGTTCCAACTTTAGAGGCACATGTCGGTGTAAGCGATGGCCACTGAGGCCAATGGCCAACCGGCGGGCATCTGCTTCGCTGAAATGATCTGGCCAGAAACTGCTGCTGGGGCAAAAGGCGGCTACGGTCTGCTGCCGCTGAAAAATCTGGGGAATTTTGCTGATCTCTCCTAGGGAAAATCCCTGCGAGTGGGTGCCCAGCATTAAATCCAGCATCGTCGATCCGGAACGGCCGATGCCCAGAATAAATACCACCTTTCTGGGGTTGTCTGCCATGGTGAAATTCTCCCAATCACGTTAACCGTCGCCGCAGCCGTTGCCAGAGAGTAGGGGGTTTGGTTGCTGGTTGAGTGAATAGCGGGTCGGTCACCGATAAAAACCGATAATGGTGCCACAGGTCCCAATAGGGACCCCCCGGTCGCATCGGGGTGCCAGCCCAATGCAGGTAGCGCAGAGGCCGATCGCCGTCGTAGAGTCTGTGGTCTACCTGGCTAAAATGGCTACTCCCCGCCCAACTTCCCGGTTCTCCTGACACCACCTTAGTAATATTCAGCCGTCGCTCGATGGCCTTGAGTACCAAGAAATTCATGATGGGCTGATCGGTGGTGCCGCTGGAGAAGTCGAAATACTCGCGGTGGTCAGCACACTCCTGCAGCAGGGAGGTCATCTGATCTAGGGTGAAGAGTCCCCGCTTTGACCCCCAAAAGCCGCTATTGAAGACATCGCCGAGGGCTTCGTCGGAAAATAGGGCCTGTTCTGGCACGGTAGGTGAAAAGACCTCGGCTAGGCCCCGGCCTTTCCAATGGTAGTCACAGCAAATGAAGTCGGCCTGCTGCAGAAAATCGAGGGTCTGGCTCAGGGGCTGAAAGGTAATAATGTCAGTGTCGATGTAGAGAAAGTGCTCTAACGGACCAAACCACACCGCCAGCTTGCGCATTTTGTTGGGGAGTTTGAGAAAGTCTCGGGGAAAGATGTCGGCAATGGTCTGGGTGAATTGCTCCAGGAATCCCAGATCTGGGAAGATGTGTGTCTGGTAGTGGCGCTCTAGCAGAGCGGCAATGGTCTGATACTGCCGATCGAAGGGAATTAGGATGACGGGTAAGTCAGGGTCATGCTGCCGCAGACTGCTCAACAATGCGATCGCATTATCGGCTACCCGATCATTGGCCACAATATAGACGCCACGCTTTACCATACCTCTGCCTAAGAACTCAGCTTTAGCTTGCGCAACACCCGCTGCATCAACGGCGGGGGTGGGGCCTTATAGGGTTTCAAAGGCCCCCTAAAGGCAGGACGTTGCTGTGGGGCATGGCGGTAGCGATAGTGCAAGAACACCTCACGATAGGGAAACTCGAGATTTTCTCCCGCACACAGCCGCCGAAATACCTGAGACGAAACCCCGATGAAATGGAGATAGGTCAAGCGCCTGCCTTTGTCATAGAGCACCTGGTCTTGGGCCTGAAAGTGAGATGAGGTGACCGAATTGCCCGTCACCCTATCCGAGGGCCAATCATGGGCGAGGTTACTTACCGATAACTGACTCTTATGCACCATATAGTTCAGCACCGATTGGTTCGGAGCCCCTAAGTACAATGCCTCGGCATCCCCTTGGGCCAGCTGCTCAATTAGCCACTGCCGTTGCTGCGGGGGAAATAGGCCGCGTTTGGCCCCATAGAATCCAGAGCAAAAGATGGTTTTGGCAAACCGCTGGGGCGCAATGATCTGATGTAAATGCGGGCACTGCAGGTTAAAGATGTGATCGGGACTTTTAAACTGAAAGTCATAGACGACAACGTCATCGGCATCTAACCGCTCAAAGATGGGCTGCAGGGGCCCCATGACTAGGGTGTCAGCATCTAGATAAATAAACCGCTCAAAGGGAGCTCGCTGATCGAAGGCGCCATAGCGATGGTTCTCCCCAACTCGATAAAAGCGAGTTTGGATGCCTTGGGCCTTCCAGTTGGCCAATGCCGTTGGGTGAGTCTGCCATACCTGAAAGGAGAAGTCTTCCCAGGTTTGAAATATCTCAGCATCCTCCAGTAGGGTCACATGGGACCGCTGAGCCACCTCGGCTCTGACCCGTTCTAGGCGATCGTCATAGGCGATGACACAGACTGGGAAGTTCCCGGCCGCATTGGCGTCAATGCTGTTGAGTAAAGCCACGAGCTGGTCATAGACCGAATCGTTAGCCAGGGTGTAAATACCGTCGACCATGGTGCTAATTCCTTATGGCAACGCGGGTACTAGCGGTCTCAGCCTCTTTTTCCCAGGTTTCTATGGCTTTGAACATGTTCAGCGCTTCTTGCAAAGCCGCTTGGGTCAATTCAGCCTGTTCCGAGGTCTCCTCCATTGGACTCTCAGCCAGCAGTCCTAGGCATCCCAAGAGATTATTCAGGTGCGATCGCAAATTATGGGACGCCTGACTCACCGCCTGCAGGGAGGCATCCGTACTGGCGCCATTGGTGTCAGCCGGATGATCTGCAAACTGAATTGCATGGAGTTCGGCATAGGGGCCATTATGTCCTAGAAGTTCAGTATGGGTGCCCACCTCAACCACATGACCTGCCTCTAATACGGCGATCTGATCCGCCCGCCGCACCGTCGAGAGTCGATGGGCAATGACCAGGGTGGTGCGATCGCGACTCAGGGCATCAATCGCCTCCTGAACTAGGCGTTCTGACACCGTATCTAACGCACTGGTCGCTTCATCCAGAATCAGAATCTCAGGGTCTTGAATCAACGCCCGAGCAATGGCCAACCGTTGTCGCTGTCCTCCAGACAGCAACACCCCCCGATCGCCGATGGGCGTATCCAATCCCTGGGGCAAACGTAGAATAAACTCATAGGCATTGGCCAGCTTGGCCGCCTCAATAATCTCCCCATCAGTCGCCTCAGGAGATCCATACTTAATATTATTGCGAACCGAGGCATTGAATAAAAAAGTATCTTGACTCACGATACCTAGCCGCCTACGAAAAGACTTGACATCTAATCGACGCAGGTCAATACCATCGATCTCAATACTGCCCTGGCTCGGATCGTAGAAACGAGCTAATAAATCCGCCAAGGTAGACTTCCCTGCTCCAGAATGCCCCACGAGTGCCAAGGTCGTTCCCTTAGGTAAATCGAGAGTGACCTCAGACAGGACAGCCTCAGTGCTTCCTGGATAGTGGAACGATACATCAACAAATCGGATGCCGGTATTGAGACGGGAGAACGGCACCGTTCCAGATACCATGAACGGTTTATTATCTCGACGCAAAAAGTCACTCACCAAATCCACACTGGCCGATGCATTGGCAAGCTGACTACGCTGAGTGTTGAGCTGAGCCACAAACGGCAGCGTGCGAAATAACACCAATAAATAGGTCAAAATGACGGGAGAGAACGCCTGAATCTGCTCGGTAAACAAAACTCGCCCTGCCGCCACGATGCCGATAATCGCTAATATGCTAGAGATCTCATTGACTGGAGCAATACTAGCGAAGACTAGTTGAGAGCGAAATTCAGCTCGTTCCCGTCGTCGGATTAAATCTTCAAGGATTTTATATTCTCGTTCCTCATTTGCCGTTGCTTTTACCAAACGGATGCCCGATAGCATCTCAATTAGATGCGAAGATAAGGCTCCAGCCGTACGGGAAAGCTCTTTGCCAAAGGATTTCGCCTGTCTTACAGAATATTGATTTAACAAGGCAATGCCTCCCATCAGCACTGTCGACACTAGTGTGAGCTGCCAGGAGATCGCAATCAGAATCCCCAAAAAAACAATGATAGTAATTGCAATAACCGCAATCCTCATCAGAGATCGAACCGCCGAAGTAGTGCGATTGACCTCATTATTAATGCGGTTCATTAAGTCGCCAAGCTGGAACTTATTAAAGTAGCTCATGTCAACATCAAGCAACAATCTGATTCCCTCTTTTCGCAGGTTTGAGGAGAACGACCGATTCAAGGCATTTGATGTCAGTGTACTAGCATAGTTAGCCAGATTTTTAAAGATAATAGCCATGACAACGGTGGCCGCCATGACTAACGTTCGATAGGTGTCAGGAACGCCGTCAAAAATGGACAAAATTTGATTTAATATCGGTGGAAAGCTAGTGTTTTGCTGAACATCTTGACCTAAAAAACTCAGTAATATAGGTATGATAAGGGCTACGCCAACACCATTGAAAACAGCGCTTGATAAGCCTAGCAAAGATGTTAAAAACACCCAAACAGGATATTGTTTAAGGCATCGAATCAGCAGCTTTCTCGAGTGCATTGACGGAGCGACCTCAGGATCTACGGCAAGAAGAGTCTATAGGCTCAGCTAAGCATGACTCTGGGAGCTACTCAGGAGGGCGACACACAGATGGTTGACAATGGGACGGCAGCGTCCTCTGTACAGTTTTGGCAATCACCTGGGCCAGGGTCTGGGCCATGGCATGATAACTGTACTGTTGCAAACACCTCTGACGAGCACGCTTGCCTTGTTCAACCGCCTGCTTGGGATGGGTTAACAGCCAACGTAATGCCTGGGCAATCTGGTCTGGAGCCCCTGGGGTAACCAAATACCCAGCACCGTCAAGAATTTCTGGAATATCCCCAACCCGGGTCGATAAAATGGGCTTTGCCATTGCCATACCATCCGTTAGCTTCAACGGAAATTGAGCCTGTGCCGTTAGAGTATCTCGCTGAGGCACCACCACAATATGAGCAGCCGCTACTACTTCTGGCATCCTCTCTATAGGAAAGCGTGGCAGCTTAATTAACCAGCGAGACCAGCGTTTTGATAAATCTTCTTCATAACTATCTGGTCGTCGTCCTCCTACAATCACTAGCCTGATATCGGCTTGGTTAAGGTGGTCCAAGGCTTGCAACACATCTTCGATCCCTTTATGGGGTCTGACCGTTCCTGGAAACATCAGTACTCGATAGCCAGCTAAACCATATCTCTGCCGACAGGTTTCTGCATCAAAACGGTCTGGATCAAATAAATCTGTGTCTCGGCCATTCGGCAAATAATACCCACCAAAGCGTCGCTGCAAGAAGCGAGTATTTACAGTGATGCCATCGGCCTGAGGCACTAGGGATTCCATCCATTCCAGGTAGAAACGATGGTCGAGTTGCCTCAGGGCTCCATCAGATTTAAGGATATCTCGCAATAGCTGCTTCAGGGTTGGTTGGTACGGCGTTTTGTCACCACCCAGCCAGCTTAATTCCCAATCATCAATATCGAGCAAGACCGGCGTACGCCTGAACCACTTGCTCAACAGGGCCGGGAATAGGCTTGACAGTCGTGGCTTAATGGCATAGACAATATCTCCTCGAGTCCTGACTAGCAGCTGCTGCAACGACCTTAGGGCTCCGGGCAAAGGTCTGCCGGCAATTGCCTGCACGGACAAGTCTGCGGGAGGCTGGGGGTAGATATCATCCCCAAATTGGCAGCCAATGACATTCACTCGATGTCCCAGTTGCTTCAGCAGATGGCTGACTAAATAGACCCGAGTCATGCCACCACCCGAGAGATCGGGGGCAATCACAGAAACCGAGAGACTAGATTGAGATGGCCTAAGGGTCACGATACTGGCCAGAACCTAAACAATTGGTGCCAACAGAATTCCCACGGAAGGTCCAACGGATAAGAGCCACGTTCGATACTAACTTACTCTTCCCAGGGATTATCTTGTCTTTAAAGACCTTTGCCTAGGCTTTATAGTTGCCCACTAGACTGGCTAGCTGGCTCGAGTTCAATCTAGTCATGGGCTAGAGGGTGTTGGAAAAAGTGGCTTATTAGCGGCATAGATCCCTTGACTGAGGCAGAAACCCCGGAGTTTCAGTGACCCATACTCTCTATTGAGACATGGGTGGGACTTCAAATTGGACGCTTGAAACATCCACTTAAGCAGAGCCCGCTTCTGTCGAGGGGGGAACCATTGGTGGGTATTCTAATGCTAGGGTGCCCAAAACCCCCTTTCGATAATCCGTTAACAGTTGTCTAGCCGCTCGTTGCCGGTCTCCCTGGTATCGCGCTTGACTCATCTGCATCAGGTAAGCCTCACCACTGTAGGCAGTAGGGTGAATCCCATATCGAGTTGCCAGGGCCTCCAATGCCGACGGTTGATCTGCTGTACGCGATGGCAACTGGGCGTGATCTTGCTTTAGGAACTCCACAAAGGTGGCAGCCACCAGTTCATCATCATAGGCAGCCTCACCGATATCATCGCAAATGGCTAGTTTCAGAGCAGCTTGCTGATCTGTCAATTGAGCTGGCAGCACCCCGGGAGCATCTAATAACTCGAGTTCGTCCGAAATCCGCACCCAGCGGAGCTGTCGAGTTACGCCAGGACGACGGGCACTGGCCACTACCTTGCGCTTGAGCAATCGATTGATCAAGGCGGATTTCCCGACATTCGGAAATCCCAGGACAACGGCCCGCACAGGGCGAGGCCGCAGCCCTCGTTGGTGTCGGCGTTGGTTCATGGTTTTGCCTTTGGCCTGAGCAGCTTTGGCTAGGCCAGCCACTCCCTTGCCTTGTTGGGCATTGGTAAACAGAACTGGAGTTCCTTGCTGACGAAACCAAGTGTCCCAGTCATCCCGCACACTGGCTGGAATCATATCGACTCGGTTGAGAACTAGTAATCGTTCCTTAGCACCAATCCACTGGTCAATCTTAGGATGCCGAGTGGCTAAGGGAATGCGCGCGTCACGCACTTCTAGCACGACATCAATACGCTTTAGTTGCTCTAGTAAGGCCTTTTCAGCTTTAGCAATATGACCGGGATACCATTGAATCGCAGGAGACGACATAGTAGCGCAGGGGAGACTGTGGCAAGTGTGTAGCGTCAGCCCAAGGGCGATAGCCTTAAGGCACAACCAAGACAGGGCATGGGGATAGGTTGATCACCCGATTAGTAACACTTTCTACTGGTGAGTCATCAATCAGGCCTATCCCTCGGCAGCCCATGACAATGAGATCGGCATTCATCTCATCGGCGACATCACAAATCACGAAGGCAGGATGCCCTTCTCGCTCTAGGGTTTCTACGGCCACTCCTTGGGCAGCGAACATCTCCTTAGCTTGACTCAATAACCTGGCAACGGCCTCAGGTGAGCTTTGCCGCCCATGGTCTTTAGCGGGCTCGCTATCTGAGGATTCAACCACAGACAGTAGCATAAGACGGCCCTGATGCAGCTTAATGAGTTGGGCTGCCAAGGTGGCCACATGGTGAGTCTCAGGACTCATATCAATCGGGAAGAGAATTGTCTTAAACATGGCTTTCCAACGGGGAACTCAGTCTCCGGTACAATGTTGACGGCGCGAAGCATAATGTCAGCACCAGACAGCGCTTGCGCGCCTAGCCAATCTATGGGCTCTGAGATCTAGATTAGGCAAGGTCTGCTTGGCTTTTCAGGGAGCTGTGCATAAACGTAATAATGTGAGTTATGGAGGTTTATTTTGGTGGCTAAAAAGACGGTAGCTAGCCTATCTGCAGCAGAAGTCGCCGGTAAGCGCGTTTTAGTGCGGGCTGATTTTAATGTGCCCTTAAACGATCAAGGGACCATTACGGATGATACTCGGATTCGTGCTGCCTTACCCACGATTCAGGATCTCACGGGCAAAGGAGCTAAAGTCATTCTCTCTAGTCATATGGGACGACCTAAGGGCAAGGTTATAGAGAGTCTACGGCTGACGTCGGTGGCCCAGCGGCTGTCTGAGTTGCTGGGACAACCCGTTGTCAAGTGCGATGACTGTGTTGGCGACACGGTAGCAGCTGCCGTTAATGGCTTACAAAATGGTCAGGTTGCCTTGCTAGAAAATGTACGATTTTATGCTGAAGAGGAGGCGAATGACCCAACCTTTGCTCAAAAGTTAGCGTCTTTGGCTGATGTATATGTCAACGATGCCTTTGGCACGGCTCACCGAGCCCACGCCTCCACTGAAGGGGTAACTAAGTATCTGAGTCCTTCAGTAGCTGGTTTTCTAATTGAAAAGGAACTGCAATATCTGCAGAATGCCATTGAGAATCCACAACGGCCTCTGGCTGCCATTATTGGCGGGTCTAAGGTGTCTAGCAAAATTGGTGTGATTGAGACACTGCTTGACAAGGTAAATGTGCTGTTGCTGGGTGGTGGCATGATCTTCACCTTTTATAAGGCTCGTGGCTTAGGAGTAGGTAAGTCTTTGGTAGAAGCAGACAAGTTGGACCTGGCTAAGTCTTTAGAGGCAAAGGCAAAAGAGAAGGGTGTCAAGTTGCTACTGCCAACGGATGTGGTCGTTGCGGATAACTTTGCGGCCAATGCCAACGACCAAGTTGTCAGTGCTGAGGCGATTCCTGAAGGTTGGATGGGGCTTGATATTGGTCCTGATTCTGTGAAGGTGTTTCAGGAGGCACTGAGTCAGTGTAAATCGGTGATTTGGAATGGCCCTATGGGCGTATTTGAGTTCGATAAATTCGCCAAGGGAACTGAGGCTATTGCGCGAACCTTAGCAGATCTGACGGGCCAGGGTACCATTACGATCATTGGTGGTGGAGACTCGGTAGCTGCCGTTGAGAAAGTAGGCGTCGCTAACAAGATGAGCCACATCTCGACAGGGGGTGGAGCAAGCCTGGAGCTTCTAGAAGGTAAGGTGCTACCTGGTATCGCTGCTCTGGATGAGGCATAGGCCTTATTACTGCCTATATACTCAATCTCGTCAGCGCTTTGTCGGGGTGGTGATATGGCCTTGATCAGCTTTGCTTAATTGTCTCTGAAGAGGTTGTCTAGTATGACTGAGGAGGAGCTAGGGGTGGGCCAAGCTTCTCCTTAGTTGTTGGGATTTCTTGCCAGTAGTCTTATCGGTTATCAGAGTTTCATGCTCCCTAGGGATGACTTATTACAAGCCGTTGAACATCGTCAGTGTCTGGCTCGTCTCCTAGATCAGGTAGAGTTGGCCATTAAAACTTGGGATCTGGTGTTTTCCGATTTCCTCTCTCCTTCGGAATGGGCGGAGGCAAAGGCGGTATTCCAGCAACTGACAGAAGTCCATGTTGTTGCTTTTGGTGGATACCCTCAGGCTGAGCGGCAACGCTGCGGTATTGCCCGGACAGAGCTGCCGTTAGAGTCTGATCAGGTGCCTTTAGCCTTACTGGATATTGCTGGCAATTTCCTGTTCGATGCTGCCACCCACAGAGACTTTTTGGGGGCTATTCTTGGGACTGGATTGGTGCGGGAAAAGATTGGTGACATCATTGTTCTGGGAGAACGAGGTGCCCAGGTGATTGTAATGCCTGAGTTAGTGGATTTTTTAGAGACGACTCTGACTCAGGTGCGTTCAGTGCCGGTCAAAACTCGTGCCGTTGACTGGCAACAGCTCAAAGTGCGGCCACCCAGGACTAAGGAGATGACTACTGTGGAGGCATCGATGCGTTTAGATGCGATCGCATCGGCAGGCTTTGGCATATCTCGCAGCAAGATGGCCGATCTCATCAACGCAGGGGATGTGCGGGTCAATTGGATAACTGTCACCCGTACTAGTCACACCATTGAGCCGGGTGACTTAGTTGCCATCAGAGGTAAAGGGCGACTCCAAATTGGCGACGTTGCGACCACCAAAAAACAACGGTACCGGGTACAACTTACCCGATACCTCTGAATTGGAGTCCAACAAACATCTAGCTTATAGAGGCCGCAGTCTGTCTACAGCCTCTATACCAACAGAAACCAGCAGTCATCCACCAATTTCGGCTAAGATATCCTTCGCGTGGGAGTCAGTTTGGACTTTCTCATAAACCCTATCGATGCCCCCATTGCTGTTAATGATATAGGTCACCCGCTTAGCATAACCATCACCTTCCACATCATAGGCCCGAGCAATAGAGCCATCAGCATCGGCGACGAGCTTAAAGGGCAAGCCATATTTCTCCTTAAACATTTTATGAGATGTTTCGTCGTCCATACTCACGCCCAAGACAATAATATCTTTACCCTGATATTCTTCAAAAGCATCCCGAAATCCTTGAGCCTCCTTGGTGCAGCCAGGAGTATCATCCTTGGGATAAAAGTAGAGAACCACCGTCCTACCCTGAAAATCCGATAACGATATGCTGTTACCAGCCTCGTCCTTGGCAGTAAAATTGGGGGCTTGCGCACCTGCTGCTAAAACCATTGGTTGGCATCTCCTTATACTGCATCGTTCTGTAACCGATCTTAACATTACTGCCAGCTAATCTAGCCAAGGGAGGCTGCCAATAGAGTAGATTCTCTATCATCCTCAATCGATCTCTCCCTGCTACCACCTCAGCGCATTCTTCTAATGCCAATAACCTTCTAATGCCAATAGCTTCAACATCAATTACGACTCACCAGTATGGCTCGCTACCGAATCCACCACATCACCCTTTATCGCTACGATCGAGCAGTCAAACTCCATTCCCATGTTGTTCGGTTACGTCCACGCAGCGATGGTACCCAAACTCTAGAATATTTTGATCTTCGCATCGACCCCCTACCTGTATATCAGGCAGACTTAGTTGATTTAGACGGTAACGCAACCGTAGGACTCTGGTTTGACCAAACTGATGCTACAGAATTGCATATCAAAGCCAGCTCTGAAATTAGAACGCACCGCAAGAATCCCTTTGATTACCTCATTGCACCATGGGCCGTTAACGCCCCGATTATCTATCCCCAATCTTTAGCCAGCTATTTACATCCCTATTGCGACAATTCCACAGGCTTAGTGTCGGATCCCGGCGTTACTCAACTAGCTCACAGAATCTTACATGATGCTCAGCACAACATCAGCTGTTTCTTAACCACGCTTACCCAGCACATCTATGAAACCTGTCGCTACACCACTCGCGAGCAAGGAGAACCACAACTCGCCGGTATTACCTGGCATCAGAAGTTGGGAAGCTGCCGGGACTTTACCGTGTTATTCATGGAAGCTTGCCGCAGTGTAGGGCTAGCGGCGCGCTTTGTTAGTGGCTACCAGGAAGGCGATCTTACCGTAGCTGAACGAGAGCTACATGCTTGGGCCGAGGTCTATATCCCAGGTGGTGGCTGGCGAGGTTTCGACCCTACCCACGGATTAGCCGTAGCCGATCAGCACATTGCCTTAGCCGCCAGTGCCTTTCCCAAAGATGCTAGCCCTGTTAGTGGGAAACTACAGGGAAGTCATCGCGACTCCACTCTAGACACCCATATCACTATCGAAAAACTAGCGGATTGATACCTACTGTTCTTCCAGATCAGAATAGGTAGGTGCCTCTGGTGGAGATTCATAGTTCCACTCAATATCGGGCATGCGAGATGCTGCTTCCCGCAATGATAACTCCCAGTGTTTACGCATTCCCATTAAATAGGGATCACCTGCCTGTAGCAGCAGGCGATGACGGATCTCTAAGCTCCCTTGCTCATAAAGCACCATGGTAATTGGAGGACCCACTGACAAATTAGACCGCATTGTGGAATCGATAGAGAGCAGTGCCGACTTAGCAGCTAACTCTAAA
Organism: Halomicronema hongdechloris C2206; assembly: GCF_002075285.3. Taxonomy (GTDB): domain Bacteria; phylum Cyanobacteriota; class Cyanobacteriia; order Phormidesmidales; family Phormidesmidaceae; genus Halomicronema_B; species Halomicronema_B hongdechloris. Next base: position 616,736 of record NZ_CP021983.2, read on the forward strand.
GGAGTGTCATATCTCATCGTGCGATCTAAGATAGGCTTACCATACTTTGTTTCGCCTATCTGCAGAAAAGGCGTTTCTGCGGTGGCCCTGATACAGTTACCCTGGCTATAAATGAGAAATAGGCCCGGCGACTCTTCACCGACCTGGCCGCCCAATAAAAAACTACATTGGTAGTCAATATGATCTTTTTCTAGCCAGGGTCGGTCGGCATCCTGCATGGCACGAATCTGACTGCCAATATAGCGAGCCACTGAATACAGGGTAGGTAGCTTATGAAGATTAGGCGTGGCATCTACCTTGAGGTCTCGCTCCAAGGTATATACTACGGCTTGGGTTATAGACAAATTACCTGATGTACAGATTATCAATGCCCTTTCTTGAGGCACGGAAAAATCAAATAATTTGGGATACGAGGAAATATAGTCTACTCCGGCATTAGTCCGCGAATCAGCAGCTAGCACCAAACCCTGCCGCACAAGGATCCCCAAACAATAGGTCATACGGCGAGATATCTAAGAGAAGGAACGAAGAACAAAGGCACCTACGAAAAAGGCGTTGGGCATTTGAACCCCAACGCCAGTATACTTAGTTGGTTAAGTATCGGTTAAGTACCCGGATCCCCACACAACCATCAAGAATTAGTTTGCTTGGTTGACGTTTGAATATAGAGGATGAGAAGAAAAACCGCAGGCACCAGGACAAACAAAAGACTGGCTACAAAGCCAAGATCATTCACTTCCATGAGACTCCGCCTTTACCTTCAAAAGATCTACAAACTAGCCATCAATAGGATACCATCCCAATGGTCTATCTAGCGAATGAGATTCCAATTGCTGCGGCTAAGGTGAATATCTGTTAAGTGATCAGAGAGTTCGCTAGCTGCCCCTAGGTTGACTCCGTCGCAATGTCTTGCTGATCCTGACCCGACCTATCCGAGCTAGACTTATCTGGCTTAGTAAGAATACTAACAGGGCCGTGAACCGTTGTCTGACAAGCTAATCGACAACTATCTGGCCACTTCTTCAGTTTGCGTTCCTCCACAGCCGTTTTAGGAGAAAGATTACTTGCTCCTTCAACAACATCAACAACGCAAGTTCCACATTGACCATAACCGCCGCAGTTCATCATCTTAGCGAGAAAGGTATAGATGTCGATACCATTCTCAAGAGCTTTGAGCCGCAGATTGGCACCATCGGCAGCAATAACCTCTTTGTTTTCTTTAAGAAACTTAATGTTAGCCATTTCAATTGACCTCCTCGCCTAGGATGACTGCGCAAATCCTTAAACGGCCTTGTAGTCAGCTTGAACACTGGTATAGCCGCGCATATGCCCTTTGACATATAGATCGAGAGTCCATGCCAACTCCTATTGCGTCGAGCATTCAGACTGTTTACACTACTTTATACACTTTCATCCTGACATTTTGACTGTCAAATCTTCATTAGAAGGGCCAAAGAAGGGCCAATTCGATCTTGACTTGCAGTACACCTATACTGCAACAACGCCTCTGGCAGACTAGGAAGGTTCCTAGTCTGATAGGCTTATCAGTATCTGGTCCATAGCAAACAATTTGTTGAAACCTAGAGGAGGAGCGTAGTCGATGGGACTACCCTGGTACCGTGTACACACAGTGGTCCTGAACGATCCAGGGCGACTGATTTCTGTGCACTTGATGCATACAGCTCTGGTTGCTGGTTGGGCCGGCTCAATGGCCCTCTTTGAGCTGGCTACGTACGATCCTAGTGATCCAGTGCTTAATCCTATGTGGCGGCAGGGAATGTTCGTGCTGCCATTTATGGCTCGATTGGGTGTAACTCAATCTTGGGGGGGCTGGAGTGTTACCGGGGAAACGGCAGTTGATCCGGGTTTCTGGTCCTTTGAGGGAGTAGCTGCAGCCCATATCGTGTTAGCAGGCCTACTGTTCTTAGCGGCTTGCTGGCATTGGGTCTATTGGGATTTGGATCTCTTCCAAGATCCGCGGACTGGCGAACCGGCTCTTGATTTACCGAAGATGTTCGGTATCCATTTATTCTTGTCTGGCCTACTGTGTTTTGGATTTGGGGCATTCCACTTAACCGGTCTTTGGGGGCCGGGTATGTGGGTTTCTGATCCCTATGGGCTTACTGGTCATATTCAGCCTGTTGCGCCAGAATGGGGAGCCGCTGGGTTTAATCCATTTAACCCAGGAGGCATCGTCGCTCACCACATTGCAGCAGGAATCGTTGGCATCATTGCCGGACTCTTCCACTTGACGGTACGACCTCCACAGCGGCTCTATAAGGCCCTGCGTATGGGAAATATCGAGACTGTCTTGTCTAGCAGTATTGCGGCTGTCTTCTTCGCAGCCTTTGTGGTTGCCGGCACCATGTGGTACGGGAGCACAGCTACCCCAATTGAGTTGTTCGGTCCCACTCGCTATCAGTGGGATAGTGGCTATTTCCAGCAGGAAATTGAGCGTCGAGTTCAAGCTGAAGTGGCAGATGGGGCCTCTTTAGAAGAAGCCTATAATGCCATTCCAGAAAAGTTGGCCTTTTACGACTATGTGGGGAATAGTCCCTCTAAAGGTGGTCTATTCCGGGTTGGTCCCATGAATCAAGGCGATGGCCTGGCTCAAGCTTGGTTGGGACATCCCGTCTTTAAAGATGGCGAAGGTCGTATTTTGTCGGTGCGTCGTATTCCTAATTTCTTTGAAACCTTCCCAGTGGTCTTAACGGACCAAGACGGTGTTGTCCGAGCTGATATTCCCTTCCGCCGAGCTGAATCTCGTTATAGCTTTGAGCAAAAAGGAGTCACAGTTAGCTTCTACGGTGGTGAACTGGGAGGGCAAACCTTCACTGATCCGGCAGTCGTGAAGCGTTACGCTCGGAAAACTCAGCTGGGTGAGCCCTTTGAATTCGATCGTGAAACGCTCGGTTCTGATGGCGTCTTCCGGACCAGCCCGCGTGGATGGTTTACCTATGCTCACGCGGTATTTGCATTGATCTTCTTCTTTGGCCACATCTGGCATGGTTCTCGGACCCTATTCCGAGATGTGTTTGCCGGAATTGACCCTGACTTATCTCCTGAACAGGTAGAATGGGGCTTCTTTGCCAAGGTTGGAGATGTCTCAACCCGTAAGGAAGAGACTGTGTAAGTGATTCACTGGATATTGCCTAGCGTTGTGTCACGATGCTAGGCAATTCCCCTGCTATAGCTTGTACACTGAGAGAGTAGGTTGAATACATAGGAACCTTTACTAACCATGGAAAGCATCGCGTATATTTTCCTTATTGCCTGCATCCTTGGCACGCTGTTTTTTGCAGTTGCATTTCGCGAGCCTCCTCGCATCTCTAAGGACTAGTCGTGATGGCTCTCAGTAAGTAGGGCTGAGGCTTCACGTTACTTGCTGTGTTACAAACGGTTTACTATAGAGGTAGGTAGTCCTTGATTTAATAGGGCCTTACCTCTATTTTTATGGGATACCTCCTTGGGAAGTATCCCTAGCCTCTCAGCTAAGATGAGAGCTCTCACAGCTTTTGTAACGACGTCTCCTGATGGGGACACTAGCATTAATGCAATGTCCATTCTGCCAACACCCTAATAATCGTGTTCTAGAGTCGAGGTCTGCCGAGGCTGGACGCAGTATTCGACGGCGTCGAGAGTGTTTGAGTTGCAGTCGACGCTTCACGACCTATGAGCGTATCGAGTATATTCCTATCACAGTGATTAAGCGCAGCGGTGAACGGGAGCTCTTTGATCGCTCTAAGCTACTACGCGGTATTATTCGTGCCTGTGAGAAAACAGGGGTGTCTTCTCAAGTAACCACTGAGTTAGTGGATGATATTGAGGCGGAGTTGCAACAGCAGGCAGTTCGAGAAGTTGAGAGTTCCGAAATCGGTGAACTTGTTTTAGATCGATTGCGTACTATTAGTGAAGTAGCCTACGTACGTTTTGCCTCAGTTTACCGACAATTTCAGGGGATTCGAGATTTTGTTGAAACTCTAAGCCATCTCCAGGAGCAATCTGGTCTTGACCAGCATCACGAGCACTTCGATTTCTCCAAGCTTCCCATCAACGTCCCCTAAAGACAGGGATTGATGGAGTGGTTGTCAAAACATTTAGATAGACGGTTGCATCATCTCCGCCAGCCTCGAGTATAATTAGAGTTCTTGTGGCTATATTTACAGGCTGCCCCATCCGCGTGCCGTCAGGCCTGCTGTGGAGGGATTTGCAGCGACTCTTATACTCAGCTTAAGTCACAAAGACCCCATTACCTTTACGGAGACGGAGTAGGAAAACACTAGCATGGTCAATCAGGACGGAAAAGAAATCGCTGGCATTGGGTTCACTCACGACGACTTTGCGGCACTACTGGACAAATACGACTATCACTTCAGTCCAGGAGATATTGTGCCCGGTACGGTTTTCAGTCTTGAGCCCAGAGGTGCGCTGATTGACATTGGTGCTAAGACAGCAGCTTATATTCCTATTCAGGAAATGTCTATCAACCGAGTTGATGATCCTGAAGAGGTGCTGCGCTCTAACGAGACCCGGGAATTTTTCATTCTGACGGACGAGAATGAGGACGGTCAGCTCACCTTATCCATCCGTCGTATTGAGTACATGCGAGCTTGGGAGCGAGTCAGACAACTACAGCAAGAAGATGCCACTGTGCGCTCTGGAGTATTTGCTACGAACCGTGGTGGAGCGTTAGTGCGGATAGAGGGGCTACGTGGGTTCATTCCTGGATCTCATATCAGCACTCGTAAGCCCAAAGAAGATTTAGTTGGTGAAGACTTACCACTTAAATTCTTAGAAGTTGATGAAGAACGTAATCGTCTTGTCCTCAGTCACCGCCGAGCCTTAGTCGAACGCAAGATGAACGGCCTAGAGGTCGGTGAAGTAGTTATTGGTACTGTACGGGGCCTCAAGCCATATGGGGCCTTTATCGATATTGGTGGTGTTAGTGGTCTACTTCACATTTCTGAAATTTCCCATGACCACATTGATACTCCCCACAGTGTTTTCAATGTGAATGACGAAATTAAGGTCATGATCATTGACTTAGATGCTGAGCGAGGCCGTATTTCCCTATCTACTAAACAATTAGAGCCGGAGCCGGGAGATATGGTTCGAAACCCTGACCTGGTCTTCGAAAAAGCCGAAGAAATGGCTGCTAAGTATCGTGAGCAGATGATGCAACAGGCGGCTGAGTCTACGGAGACCACTGATAGTCTCAACGGCGAAGAGGCTGTCTTAGCAGTAGAATAGCGCTTTCCTGTAAGTTTTAACTAGTAGAGTAGTCTAAGTTAGAGACATTTGCTTGGGGTAGTTATCTGGATGAAGTGATAGAGACGATGCTGAAATGGTGCTGGGATACCACGCTATATCTTCATGGTGACTTTGCAGTGCGGTAATACTCGATTTGAGGGGATTGAAGCTATCCTCTTTGATAAAGATGGTACCTTGGCTGATTCTCAGCACTATCTGAGGCATTTGGCCCAAAAGCGAGCCCGTCTCATTGATGCTCAGGTTCCAGGTGTTTATGAACCTTTGCTGATGGCCTTCGGAATTGATGGTTATCAGTGTAACAATGCGGGGTTGATGGCTGTTGGCAGTCGCCAAGAGAACGAGATTGCAGCAGCTGCCTATGTAGCCGAAACAGGGTATAAGTGGCTAGATGCCTTAGACTTAGTACAGCAAGCCTTCCAGGAGGCGGATAGGTATTTGCTCCATAAAAAGGCTGAGCAAACTCCTCTTTTCCCTGGCACTGAGACTACGTTGTCGACGCTAGCGTCTTCCTTATCTCTTGGAATCCTCTCCGCCGATAGCACTGAGAACGTTCGAGATTTCGTTGAGTTTTATGAGCTACCCATTCTCCACTATCAAGGGAGCGAACCCAATGGTCTCAGGAAACCTAATCCTGATATGGTTCATCAAGCCTGCCAAGCCCTTGCAACAACCGCTTCCCATACTCTGGTGATCGGTGACTCTTCGGTAGACTCACGAATGGCGCGACAGAGTTTAGCGGCTGGTTTTGTTGCTGTCGTTTGGAGACAGTCTGGATGGGAGCAGCCGGAGGCTGATGCTCATCTTGATGATTGGCAACAGTTGCAAATCGTCTCAGATTAATTCTGGAATAAGTTCTTACATACGATTTGCAAGTTTTTACGAATTTAGGTGAGTAGACCGTAATACGCACTTGAGTTTACTAAGTTTTGCGGTAGTCTGATGGGTAACTAAATCTTATTTGTCCTGTACTTTGTTCGAGTCTAGAGTTAGGGCTGGACTAGACGGGAAACATCAGATCTTAGGTTGGGTTTAGGATAAAACTGCTATAGCATCTACTCAGCAAGCATTTCTGTGCCTCGCTAGGGGAAGCACCCAGGTTCTGTCAGTTTGTTTGTGAGAGGATTTACCATTGACTCGTCGTTATCTATTCACCTCCGAATCAGTTACTGAGGGACATCCCGATAAAATTTGCGATCAGATTTCGGATACTATTCTAGATGCTCTGTTATACCAGGATCCTTGCAGCCGCGTTGCGGTTGAGGTCGTTGTAAACACTGGTTTGGTATTAATTACTGGGGAAATTTCAACTAATGCTCAGGTCAACTATGTCACTTTGGCCCGGCAAAAGATTGCTGAAATCGGCTATACAGATCCAACCAATAATGGCTTTTCAGCAGATAGCTGTGCTGTCATGGTGGCTTTAGATGAACAATCTCAAGATATTGCCCAGGGGGTTGATCAGGCCCAAGAAATGCGTGAGCAAACCAGCGATGAGGTGTTAGATACCATTGGTGCCGGTGATCAGGGCATTATGTTTGGGTTTGCCTGCAATGAAACTCCTGAACTGATGCCACTACCCATCAGTTTGGCCCATCGGATTTCGCGTAAATTGGCAACGGTGCGCAAGGCTGGTTTACTGCGATACCTGCGACCAGATGGGAAAACCCAGGTTACTGTCGCCTATGAAGATGGGCAACCAGTAGGTATAGATACCATCTTGGTATCGACCCAACACACAGCTACTATCGGTGATACTACTGATGATGCTGGCATTCAGGAGAAAATCAAGGCGGGTCTTTGGGAACAAGTGGTTTTGCCAGTATTTGAGGATCTGGCAGTGAAGCCTGATAGCGCGACCCGGTTCTTGGTTAATCCTACAGGTAAGTTTGTCATTGGCGGCCCTCAGGGCGATTCTGGTCTGACTGGCCGCAAAATCATCGTTGATACTTACGGCGGCTATTCTCGCCATGGTGGTGGTGCCTTTTCAGGTAAAGATCCCACCAAGGTCGATCGCAGTGCTGCCTATGCCTGCCGTTACGTAGCTAAGAACATCGTTGCAGCTGGTTTGGCGACAAAGTGTGAGGTTCAACTTAGCTATGCTATCGGTGTTGCCCGGCCAGTCAGTATTCTAGTTGATACATTTGGTACCGGTACTGTTAGTGAAGAGGTGCTATTGCAGTTGATTCGCCAACACTTTGAACTGCGTCCGGCTGGCATTATCCAGGCGTTTGGTTTACAAGCGATCGTGGCGGAGAGAGCTGGACGCTTTTATCAAGATGTAGCTGTCTATGGCCATTTTGGCCGTCCTGATCTTGATTTGCCCTGGGAAAAAACGGATAAGGCGACTACCCTAGTGTCGTCTGTTAAGCAGTTGTTGGCTGGGGTTAGCTAGGGTTAAGCTGATTAACAGTACCTACTGAAGGAAAAAGAGTGTCGCCTCTGGGGATTGCCCTTAAAGAATGGGCTGTTGTTGTAGACGCCCTGACGCAGGGGGAATTAATACTGCTGCTGCGGAAGGGCGGAATCCATGATTATAAAGGACGGTTTAGGGCTAAACATGGGCAAGCCTGGCTCTTACCTACCTACGCTCATCAACTAGCGTCGGCCCTTAAGCCGCCCTATTGTGATGGTCAAAGACCGGCCCTGAAGGGCCATCGCATCTCGCCAACGCCACCTTTAGAGACCATTTATCTAAAGAGCTGGGCTAGTATCACCCATGTTTTTCCCATCCACCAATCAGCCTCAATCCATGCCCTAGCTCCTTACCACATTTGGAGCGATGAATTCATTCAGCAGCGGCTGTCTTGGAAGCCACATCGTCCCCTGATGGTCCTACTCCTACGGGTATATCGCCTATCCGAACCAGTCGAGCTAGCTATGCAGCCCAGCTACAGTGGTTGCCGTTCCTGGATTACCCTAGAGCACCCGATACCGTTAGTCCCGAGCTCCCCCGCCCTAGATGACACTGCCTATCAGCACCAGGTCAATGCCATCACTGCTGTCCTTCAGGAGACCTCCTCTGATGACTCAGGTGCAGACTCTCCTGCCATTCACAGCGGTCATGACTGAATTAAGGCCTCTAATGCTGTCTGCAAATCTTGCGTCAGCTCAATAACCGCCTGACGACGATTCTGCTGATAGGCTGGCCATCGTTCTGTGACTAGGATAGGACTCCCAACCGCCAGCTGAGCAATTTGGTGCCCTAAGCGAGGGCGTGGAAATGGATTTTCCCCCTGGATACGTACAATCGTATCCCTTAATAATAAGAGCGTTTCCGCAAACCGCTCGGCTGAAGGGTTTTCCTTAACATAGTGACCAGTCACTGCCACGAAATTTTCCACTAGCCGCATATGCCACATGCGAAGATGGGCCTCCTCCGCCAGGCGATCTGCCAAACCTCGCTCTACCGCAGAGAGTTTAGTCGGGTTGCGTAGGGCCTCTTGATAGATACGATCCCATCCAGCTTGTTCAATGCGGCGACATCGATCTACCAATGATCCCCTCGGTGCTAGCTGAAAATAATCCTCGGCTATCCTCAAAGCTGCATCTAGAAGCCGATGCAATCTATCAGGCAAAGAGGCATCTCCTAAGGTAGATGTCTCTGCCTGAGCTATCTCTGCGCCATAGTAGCGCTGGTAATAGTCTTCCATGAGCTGCAGTAGGGTTAGGCCCAAACCATACAAGCGAGGATAGAGCCATACTGGCGGGTCCAAGTCTTCCATAGATGTGGGAGAACTAGTTGGTCCCATACCAACTTCAGCTTCCAAGTGAGATAGCAGCTTGGCCATGGCTTGCCAGGGAGGGGTTTCATAACAGTATTGAATTCCCAACGGCAAAATCACCACCTGCTCGGCTCGCTCGGCTTGGCGCAAATCATCCACACACCAAAAGCTCATTTGAGCAATCCCTGGCTCTAAGGGACTGACTAACTCGCTATGGCCATTGTTACCTCCCTCCGGAGCCGCCGCTAACGGCCACCGCCCCTGACTAAACAATTGGCGGGCCCAACGTAATCCCACCCGATCGACCTTACCTCGCTGAATCGGTGTTCCTCCCAGTTTTGAGTACAACCAACCGACTCCACGCCCGGCCCAGATAGGAATTCCCCGGTCGTAAATAAAGTGAGCATGGATCGGAGACTGTAAGGGAATTGCTAATCGCCGGGAGGCTTGGGGCACTAAGTACCATAGTAATTTGGCTAGGCAAAAGGCATCGTCTGGACTGGGATGACGGAAAGCAATCAGCAACCGGGTTTGCCCCTGTTGAAACTCGCGATACAGCTTCACCAAGCGCTCAATATTGACCACCTCCACCTGAGTTAAGCCTAGTCGCCAGCACATCCACCCTGGCAGTAACCCTTTCAGCACTGGCAGCAGTAGCGGATTGGGATCAGGAGGGATAAAGTCAAGGGGTGGGCGCGCAGCCCCAGAAAACTCAGTCAGCATGAATTCTAGGTAGGCAAGGATACTTCCACGACAATCGTAGCCCTAACCCTACCGTAAGCAAGGTGGCAGCGAACAGACGACGAAGAAACCGTCACCTATGATACTCAATTACCGGAATTTTGCTGAAACCCTGCATTGCGGATGCGATTGATAAAGCTTTCATAAACTACTTCAGCCGCGATTGCCCTATCTGCCCATCGCCTCGTTTAATGAGTCGTGATACCTACAGGACAGAGTTAGACGCTCGACTCTTCTCGGGACAAAGGGACACTGCCACTAGCCAAAAGCCTTACAGGGTAGGGCTCTCAGCCTAATAACGTCGTCATAACTCACCCGACTGCATCGCTGCCACTAATATCACTGGCCCGCTGACTGGGGAATATTGTGAAGGGCAACGAACCACTGAAGTGACGTCTAGCTCATCGAAGATCAGGCTTCAAAGTCAACTTACACCTTATTTCACGTTCATGATTTCACGTTCATGAGAGATGTCTCAGCGGCTGTTATGAGGACCCTCTGAGGAAATCCGCGCGGATTTCCTCGGTGGGGTTTGGTTCAGGGCTGTGGGGTAAGTAGCTGTCCATCTCTCTATCTTGCTGTGAGAACCCGCTATCACCGATTCGATAGAAGCTGTCAATCTTGCTTATGTCTTCTCTCCATACCCTCAGAGATCGAACTCAGATATCGAATGTCTGCTATCCCCGGCAAACTCGCAGAAGGTCGGCTCCTCTGGATGTACTCCTGAGCAATTTGGAGCTCACTGATCCTCTAGTCTCTCGAGTCATTGATACTGTCTTGACAGCTATTGATCGCTGCGAGGTGACCTCTCTATATATTCAAGGGGTGGTTGTCGGCAATGCCATTTTCTTAACGACTAATCTCAATGCCGATCACCAGATCCAGGTCACTGGTCGAGGCACGAACTGGCTCATCGGTCGTAGCAAACAATGTGCCATCTCGATTCCCCATCCTGAGATTGCTCCCTTTCATACGACGGTGGGATATTGTCCATCCCGAGGCTTCTACCTGGTTGATGTGGGTAGTCACATTGGCACTTGGGTAAATCGGCGACGGCTTTCCCACCTACAACGACGGAAACTTCACAATGGTGATCTGCTTGACTTAGGTAAGTTGCGAGTCGAATTCTTTATTGACATTTTTGATCAGGCGGTCGTGCCCCTGGCCGATGACACTTACTGTTAATGCTGGCAAGTCAGGGGTAACGCTGAAACAACATACTGCCAGGCAATTGCATCACGACACCCATTACTTCTAATTGAGTCAGTGCGCTGAGTACCTTCTCTGGCGGCAGCTGAACCTCCTGCACTAGAGCATCTAGGGACATTGCTTCTAGGCTGAGAGCTGCAAAGATCGGCTGTAGCGGTTCTGGTAACTGCAGAGTTGCTGCTGCTGCAGAAGGTACAGCATCAAGGGGTGGGATGGTCCCGAGATCGGCTAGTAGTGTCTCCTCGTCCAAGATGAGTTGGCTACCGTCGCGGATGAGTCGTAAACACCCTCGACTGTGGGGGTTATCCAGGCTACCGGGTAGAGCATAAACATCGCGCCCATACTCACTGGCTAGCCGTGCCGTAATCAGCGCCCCAGACCGATGAGGGGCTTCTGTAACTAGGAGAGCTCGACACAGTCCGGCAATAATGCGGTTACGGCGTGGGAATTGACTGCGTTCAGGGGGAGTGCCTTGGGGATATTCGCTTAACAGTAGCCCCTCGGCTTTTATTTGATGATAGAGACCCTGATTGGCACGGGGATACACCACGTCTAGGCCGGTGCCTAGAACGGCTAGGGTGTGTCCCCGTTGCTGTAGACAGGCTTGGTGAGCTTCTCGATCAATGCCCTCGGCTAGTCCAGATACGATGGTAAATCCCTGACGGGCCAATTGAGCACTGAGTCGGCGTGTCCAGCGTTTGCCATATTCGGAAGGGCTACGGGTACCAACGATGCCAATGGCAGGACGGTACTGAAGGGCTGACAATAGTTCGATCTGACCGCTGTAATAGATCACTGGTGGCGGATCGGCGATCTCGAAGAGGATCTGGGGATAGAGAGGATCCGCTGGGGTAATGAAGGGGAATTGGGTTGCCTTCTGTTGAGCTAGTAGTTTTTCTGGCTGCAGATGGGGCCGCTTGGTTTGAATCATCTGTCCCAATTGAGGACCGATGCCGTCTACGGCTAGTAGCTCTGGGACGGGAGTTTGCCATGCGATCGCAAGACTGCCGCAATGATAATAGAGCCGTTTCAGGAGTACCGGACCAAGGCCGGGTAATGTCGACCAGGCCAGCCAGTAAGCACGTTCGTTGGTCAAGATCCAGAAATCCCCAAAATCCTATCCCTAGGATGCCCAACTCAATAGCTGAACTTTAGCTGAACTTTGCCCCAGCCTAGACTCAAAAGCTTATATGAAGAGACCTGTCTGCCCTCTAGCTGGGCCTGATTGAGGGATTGTATGGCCTACTCTGTTGTCAGGAGTTTGCAGCACGCTGTTGCTTCAAATACTCAAACACTGACTTGTCCCCGATGTCTGGGGGAATCGCCTGAGTCACCTTACGTAGAGCAAAGACGACAAACAGCATAGCCCAGGCAATCAGCAAGGCCTGCTCCCAAGCTAAGGGCCATAACCCCACCAGATGTCCCAACAACAACAACGGCACCAGGGGAGTGAGGAATTTTGTCTCCAGGCGATCGAAGCAGAAGGCTTCCTTGAAGAAAATACCGGTCAGAGCGGCGAAGGTAAAGCCGACCCCCAGCAACGTCAAGGGTTGCTCATATACCGTCAGGAGAAAAGGACGAGGATCGCCATGGGCAACCCCCAGAGAGGCGAATCCGCCGATTAGCCAAAATATCTGCAAAGCCCGGTGTAACGGCTGTAAGTAGATGTGAATCGTAGCCAGGCTTATCCCCAATCCTAGCCACAATACCGCGTACAGGACGCTGAGGCTGCGCCACACCCAGGGCTGCGGCCCATAGGCCGACACCAGCCCTATGGCGATGGCGAAGGCCATGGCAGCCACCACCAGCCCCGCCCGGTAAATGATGACCCCGCGGCGGTCAGCCTCAGTAATGACAAAAGAGCCAAACTGCCCCTCGTAAACGACCGTATCTGGAACTGCTCTGTCTGCCATATCCATGGGTCGATCTCTAGCCACCTCATCCCTATCCTAACGGGTCTGCTGTCAGAGTAAGCGGCAACTCTACCAAGAACTCGGTCTGATAGTTGCTACTGCTGACCTCAATCACCCCATCTAGGAAGATCACGAGCTTCTGTACCAAAGCCAGTCCTAGGCCAGTGCCCCCCTGTTTCCAGGGATCAGCGCTGGGAACTCGATAAAACTTATCGAAAATCCGCGGCAGTTCCTCTGAGGGAATTTCGACGCCAGTGTTTGTCAATCGAAACTGCACAGTGGCAATTTCCTGCACCTTGGCCGGACTAACCTGCAGCCGAATGGTCTCCCCTGGAGGCGTATATTTGCAGGCATTGTGGAGTAATTCCGCTAGCACCCGCTCTAAACTAGCCGCATCGGTGACAAGGGGAGCCAGCTGGGGCGCAATTTCAAGGGTTAACTGTTGCTGACGACTGCTGGCCCTGGCCTGAAACCCATTGACGACCTCAGGAAGCCAGACGGTGAGATCTAAGGGGCGAGGATTAATGGGATGGTTGCCCACATCTAGTCGCTGTAGATCGAGGAGGTCATTAATCAGACTGATTTCTCGCTCGCATTCTTCCTGCAGAATCTGAAAGTAACGGGCTACCCGCGATTGTTCTAGTTTGGGCTTCGCCAGATCAGCCTTGAGCCCCAATTCGTGATCCAGGGTGACCCCTAACAACTGCAAGGCCACCCGCATACTGGTCACTGGGGTCCGCAATTCATGGGAAACGGTGCTGAGAAAGTCATCTTTTAGCTGGTTCAAATGCTCTAATTCGGCGACTTGAGACTGGGCTGCCTGAAAGAGACGGGCCTGACGAATGGCGATGGCGCATTGGTTAGAGACCTGCTGCACCAGGCGAATTTCCATTTCTTCAAAGACATAGTCTTTAGCGTTAATCAACCAGAGATCTCCGAGGACGCCGCGGTCATCTAAAACAGGACAAGCCAGCATGGCCACGTGACCCCGGACCGGATTGGGATCTTTGGAACAAAACTGAAAACACAATCCCTCTAAAAGCTGGTGATAAATTTCTGGAAAGGCTTCCATTTGAGACACCCGTCCCCGGGAAGACGCCAGGGAGGTATTGTACTCGTAGTAAATAGTCGATGTCCCCTGTTCTAGGTCATAGAGGGCTGTATTTGACCCTTTCACCCCCAGGGCCTGGGTCAGTTCTTTAACGGCGGTCTGGAGAATTTGTTTTTCATCGAGACTGTCCCGCACCCGGTCAGTCATCCGCTTCAAGGTGGCTTCAAAGTCCAGGGCGGTTTGGAGCTGGGTGGTGCGATGTTCTACTTGGCGTTCTAAGGCCGTGTTTAGCTCCTGGATCTGATAGTGCAGTTTCATCTGGCGGATGGCACTGCCCACCCGGGTAGTCACTTCCTGTAGGGCCTCGATTTCCCAGGTATGCCAGGGGCGAACCTGGCTACAGTGGTGTACCCAGAGAAGCCCGCAGAGACTCTCATCTTGGGCAATGGGGAGCACTAATAAGCTTTTAATTTGGTATTGGCTAATCAGGGGGCGATAGTCTGCTGCCAGGTTAACGGTAGTCACATCGTCTATGATCCAGGGTTTACCCTGATGGCATCCCTCCCAGTCCCTGGCCAGAGAGGCTAACCGGGTTAGGGATTGAGTCGCCAGAGGAGGTACTGACGCCCCAACGGACTCAGCCAAAATCCCGGGGTTACTAGCACTGCAGCTGTAGAAGATGACCCGGTCAGTCTGTAGAAAGTGCCGAACTTCAGCTACTGTGGCATTTAACAGTTGTTCGGGACTGGGAGATTGTAATAGGTGTTGTGCGATCGCACTTAGCAAGCGCTCTCGCTCCGCTTGGCGCTTCAGGGTCAAATCGGCTTGTTTTGCCTGGGTAATATCCCGCATGGTGCCCACCAACCGGGGATATCCCTCAGGATCGTGAAACAGCGTCAGTTTAGTCGAGACGATGTGGATTTGGTTGTGAGCATCGGTGATGGTTGCTTCCTGTTCGTATTCGAGTCCTGTCGTCAAGACATAGCGATCGGCCAAGTAGAACAGATCGGCCTCAGGCGGGGAGAAAATGTCATGTTCTGAACGCCCCAGCAAGGCTTCTCGAGGATGACCAACCAACTGACAATAGGCATCATTAACCATCAACCAGCAATGCTGCTCATCCTTGACGAACACAGGATCGGCTAAGGCATTTAGAATACGGTCTACATTCATCTGTGGATCCACTAGACTCCCGCCTATTACTGATGACGGCCCAGATGACGGCCTAGACTCCACTGGTCGATGCTCGATCTCTGATGGCGTATTTGTAGGTGAACGCCAGGGCTGATGTTGAGTCATAGGACATTGCCACAGGTTGCCAAAGTTAACAGGGTCTGCATGGCCATTGCTTACGTCTATTCCCTAGTTCAGAGAATTGGGCACCATCCCTGGCCCAGCCTGCCTCACTGCAACTAATTTCAGCGTAGGTCTTGCGGTCACGGGGACTCAGCTGCGGCACTAGACCAGATGCTCACCCTAACTATCTTGTCTTGATCTACTATTCCCAGCCTGCGGTGGGAACGCGCAGATATTGCTAGGCCAATGCTAAATCTTTATGATTCCCTGATAGATATCATGGTGGCTCCAGTGGCCACTAGAGATTCATGGCTCTCGCCATGCCTGCAGCTGTAGGTATACCAATCCTATAGCTATTAAGAGTAGTACTGTGGCCACAGCGGCGGCATAGCCGAAGTCGAACTGGGAGAAGGCTTGTTCGTAGGTGTAATAGACCAGAATATTGGTGGAGTTAAGCGGTCCTCCCCCAGTCATCACATACACCTGTTCGAAGCTGCGCAGGGTAAAGATAACGGTAGTCACCGTGGCAAACAGTAGAGTAGGGCGCAGCCCAGGCAGGGTAATGTGCCAAAACGCCTGCCAGGGGCCAGCACCATCCAGTTCTGCCGCTTCATAGCGACTCCGGGGAATGGCCTGTAATCCTGCTAAAAACACCACCAAATTGAAGCCTAGCTGTTTCCAACTGCTTAGAAGAATGAGTACCGGCATGGCCCAGAGAGGGCTATTGAGCCAGGGGACAGGGTCTACCCCCCAGGTTATGAGCAGATGATTAATGGGGCCATCATTCTGGAACAACCAGCGAAAGCCCAGACCTACGGCCACCAAAGACGTCACCGAAGGAATGAAGTAGGCGGTCCGCAGTAGACCGCGTAGGATAACTGTCTGATTCAAGATGACAGCTAACCCTAGGGGCACCCCAAGACTGGGGATGACTGTGGCTACGGTGAAGTAGAGGGTATTACCAAGAACTTGCCAGACATCGGGATCTAAGATTAATCGCCGGTAATTGTTGAGCCCATGCCACTGCAGCCCGGCTCGGGTAAAACTGCCGGTCGTAAAACTGAGGAACACCAAATAGGCAATGGGCCAGACGACGAAGATTGCCAGTAATATCAGGGCCGGAGCTAAGAGCGCCCACGCGGTGATGGCTCCAGCAGAAAGCCGGGCTGCGACCATTGCATCTTCCTGGCGCTCTTCCTGAGTCATGACCAAATCCCTCCCGTAATGCCATCATGATAGGCTGCTCCCGCTACCGTCAAAAAAAAGGGCCAGGGGCCGCAGCCACCTGGCACCGATGGGATTGAGAGGAGAACACCAGGCAATGTCGGCGCTAAAGCCCGCCTTGGGGTCCAACTGACAGCCAGTATAGCTTGTTGAGATTTATTGTCAACATAATTGCAATAATTTCTCAGCGAAGCTGTCTCCAGAAGCTGTCTCCATTAGCCAAATTTCAGGTGCTGTAGCGTCGGGGTATCTTCGCGGCAATGGTTAATATCAGGGAGCCCAGGCATCCGTGAAGTTTCGCCCCAGTCAGTAGTATATCCGGGTCTGCCCCATCCCATCATCAACTCAGTTAGGAGGCATTGCGTTAGGAGACATTGCTAATATAGCTAGGACTGCACAGCGGCAATTAACCGACCATGGCTCCCTTGCAGCTCTCTCTTGTGCCTCACTGGACTCTTAGAGTACGATCCGCGGCGAAGCTGGGAAGTCTTTCCCGATTCCCTTAGCTACCAGATTCCCTTATATTTTAAGGAGAGTAGCGTTGCGACGATGGAGCCACGATCATGGCAATGCCTTTCCATCATCCTTGGCAGTGGTTAAGGATCGTCACGGGTAGCTTGGTTTGGGCTTTGGGGGTGGCCGGATTGCTATGGGTAGCCTCCCCGGCCTATGCCACTGGAGTCTATCAGATGCCTGATCTCTCCGCTGGAGAGGACACCTGGATCATTGATGACGCCAACCAGATCAGCCGTCTGAATGAAGGGAAAATCAGCACTGCGTTGAGCCAGCTGGCCACAGAGACCGGTTATGAAGTGCGCTTAGTCACCCTGCATCGGCTTGATTACGGCGAAACGGCTCAAACCTTCACGGATGAGTTATTCCAAACCTGGTTCCCGACCCCAGACGAGCAGGCCAATCAAGTGCTTTTGGTGCTAGACGACGTCACTAACAGTGCTGGTATTCGGGTCGGAGCTGCCGTTGCAGAAACCCTAACTCCCGACACTGCTACAAGCATTGCCGAGGAAACAGCGATTGTGCCTCTGTTAGAGGATAATAAATATAATCAGGCGCTGTTAGATGTCGTCGATCGGGTAGTTCCCGTTTTGTCTGGAGAAGCTGACCCTGGTCCCCCAGTATTCGATGATGCCTATGATGCCGAAGGGACCTTTGCCACGGCTGAAGAGACAGACGCCAACCGTAGCAATGCTATAGTGTGGGTAATTGGCCTATTGATAGCCGCTACCGTGATTCCCATGGCTACCTACTATCTTTATTTAGCCATTGGCAATTAGTCCTGTACGTAGTCTTGGTTATTGATGAGGGCAATTTCAGCCCTGACAAATTCACGGCCTAGGTAGGCGGCATGATCTAAGTAGTGAATTGGACAAGGCATATCAGGATTTTCGAAAATAGCAATGCACAGCTCTTTAGCAGTACGGCCGGTGTATAGCCGTGTCTCTTGTCGATTGACGCCGCCTCGGGTGGGCAAGGGCTGACCGGTATCGGGATCGCAGGCTAGGCCTTTCTCATTGATGGTATTGGTGAAGTGTTTGGCGCAGATGAGGCCCTGATCGCGATCTAAGTAGATCAGGAAGTAACCGCCAGGATCCAGCTTGATAAACCGCTTGGACAGCTTGTTATCTAAGGCAGTTAAGTCGGCTTCGGTTGGTGGATCAGGGGTTAAATTCGGTGTCATGGGCATCAAGAGACTCCCTTGAACAATCTGATCGATACAGTTGGCAGCCCGGAGCACACTGGCTTGAGCTGACTCTCGGAGTTCTCTATTTTATCGCGTTGTGCCCTCTAGGCGTTATCAGACTGCTTTAAGGGCAAGTCGCGGTTAATTGCGTCAATTTCCTCGGCTTCCATGGCATTGACTTCCTCGATATAGGTGTTAAGGAGGGTATGTAGCCGTGGTTCATAGAATCGATGCAAGCTGGTGTTAGGGGTCGCAGGGAACCCCCGTCGTTTTTTATGGCGACCTCCGGCTCCAGGATCAAACCATCTAAGCCCTTGTTCAATGGCCCATTCGATGGGGCAATAGTAGCAGGCATTGAAGTGAAGATGGTTGTAGTCTTCTAGACAGCCCCAGTAGCGACCATAGAGGCGATCTCCCTTGACCAGGCAGAAGGACATGGCCAGAGGCATTTGTTGGAGGGCTATAGGGTCACCAGCTTCGTAGGCGGCGAAAAAGACGATGCGATGGCAGTAGTGGGGATATAGTTGCTCAAAAAAGCGCCGAGTCAGATATTTGCTCCCCCACCAACCAAATTTGTCGCAAGTATCGCTGTAGAAGTCATACATGCGACTGCATAATCGTCGGGTAATGGCATCTCCTGTGAGGGGAACTAGCTGCAGTCCGGCTTTTTCCACAGACTTACGCTCTCGCTTAATATTGCGGCGCTGATTGGCTCTGAAGGCTCCTAGGTAGTCGTCGAAGCTCTGATACCCCTGATTTTGCCAGATGTAGCTGTGGTGTAGCCAAGGCAGGTAACCCAAGGATTGCATCACAGAGCGCCATTGCGGATCGACATAGAGAAAATGACACCCGGAAATCTGGTTGCGATCGCAAAACTCATCAATCGCCTGCACCATAATTTCCGTAATCGTGAATTCATCCTCCCCAGGAGCAATTAGAAAACGGTAGCCTTCAG
Organism: Halomicronema hongdechloris C2206; assembly: GCF_002075285.3. Lineage (GTDB taxonomy): Bacteria > Cyanobacteriota > Cyanobacteriia > Phormidesmidales > Phormidesmidaceae > Halomicronema_B > Halomicronema_B hongdechloris. The sequence continues at coordinate 635,817 of NZ_CP021983.2, forward strand.
CTGGGGTAAAGGGGGCCATGCCCAATAACTTGGGATAGTACCGCACCCCTAGGCGATGGGCCAGATCGGCCCATTGGTAATCGAAGACAAATTCGCCATAGCTATGGCTTTTGAGATACAGCGGCGCTGCCCCCACCAAGGTGCGATCGCGCCAAACCGTCAGATGATTTGGAAGCCAGCCAGCATTTGCTACGGCGCTTCCCGAGCCCTCTAAAGTATGAAGCCAAGTCCATTCGAAAAAAGGTGTTGTCAACGGGAGGGCTAAGGCATCCCACGCAGTCTGGGGGACCTCATCAATGTGGCGAATCCAGGTGACCGCGTACTGAAGCTGAGGACGACGTGGAGTCATCAGAGCTAGAGACAAACTTAATTATCCTCTAGCCTACTGGAATTCTCTGGGGACTGCAGCGACCGTGGTAGCAAGCGATAGTGTAAAAAGACCTCATCGGTCACCGAGCGCACTGATACCAGCTGTAGTCGGGGAGCAGCCGTCACCAAGAATCCTGAGCCATCGACCAGGGTTGGTGCAGTGTGGCCCCCCAACAGAAGTGGACAAACAGTCACCACCACCTCATGCACCAAATCTTCCGCGAGTAAAGCCGCCACCAACGCACCGCCTCCCAGGACAGCTATATTTCTTAGTCCTAGTGACCCTAGCTGAGCCATGATGTGACGCCAGTTTCCATCCTGGGCAGCTGGAGCCAGAGGTAAAATGCGCTCAAACTCAGAGCGCTGTTGCCACCTCCTGGCCCCCATTACCGTAGTCAACAGCCAACGAGGAACCAATTGACGAAAAAATCGACACTGAGGATCAAGATCACCAGAACGCGAGCAAACAATATTAACGGGTTGGGGGAGCTGGCCCCATTGTTGTCGTTGCTGTAGCAGAGAAGGCTGGCGCACAGTCAACGTTGTGCCATAGGCCCGTAGAGTTGCAGCCCCGAACAAAATTCCATCCATTCTGGCGATATGGGCCTCCAGATGGGCTAAATCCTGAGCAGAGGAAAATCGCGCTGCCGAGCGTCGGTAGTCAGCGATCTTGCCATCAACACTCATGGCTAAAATCACAGTAGTATAAGGGCTTAGCAACTGTTCAGAAGAACCCAGCATGACATCAGAGCAATGGGAGATAATAAGATATATTTTTCATCGAATCTAAGTAGCTTGAGATCATCTATCAGTGAGAGCCAAGGTTACTCCTGATGCTGTCCTGACAGAGATGTCAGGCCCTAGTGTTGAGGTACAGTTCACCGTTCCCATAGTTGACCATGCTATGTGATGGGTCTGGGTCAGCTAATAGAGCCCCAAGCTCTCCCCCATGCTGCTGCCACTGAATGTTCACCCCCTGAAATGGTTCATCCTCGTCCTCAATCCTTTCGCCGGATCCTGCTATTGCAGATTTTATTGCTGAGTATTCCTATTCTGCTGCTCGGTCAATATGTCACTTTGCGTAAAGCCCGCACCAGTTTGTTGGAAACAGCTCGTCAAAATCTTACCAGCAGTGCCATTCGTAAAGCTGCCGACATTAGTCGTAGTATCCAATCCCTTCAGAGTAGTTTGCAGATAGTTACTCAAACCAATGCCTTACAAACGGGGTCCTTAGCTGAAATTCGCCAAGCTATCCACCAATATGCTAGCCAGATGCCTCAGGACATCGACTGTATCCAGCTCAGTGATGGTCGTACCCATGCCATTACCCTGAACACCTGTAATGCCCCCTTACTGTCGACCCCATCAAATCTCCCTTGGCTCACAGGTGAGTCTCCTGTCAGAGGCAACAGCTTTTCATTAATTGATACTGGGGTCTTGGATGCTAGTGGCTCTTCAACTCCCCTATCGCCTGACACAGAAGCCCAGACGATTATTCCAAAGGCCAGTTCAGAAGACAGCTATACCTGGCTAGAAGTAATCATTGCTGCCCCTGTATATGCTGCTGATGGCACTCTACGCTATACCCTCAGTTTGAGAGCACGACTGCCTCAGCTCGAAAATACCAGCGCTCGCTCTCTAGTCGGCGACACTGTCATCATTGATGACAATGGTCTAATACTCACCCATCCAGACCCAACTCAAATTGGTCAATCCATCGATACCCTGGGTGATGCCGATCGACTCAATAGTATTGTAGGCAACGTCAAAGCCGGCAACAGCGCCACCTTACACTTGTTTCGATTCATGCCTGATGGCACTGAATGGCTGGCAGGGTATACAGGGGTACAGGTGCCGCAGTCCCCCACCGAACAGCAACTCTGGACAGTCTTAGCAGTTACCCCCCTAGAACATGCCTTACAAGGACTCAAAGATATTCGCCAAGGATTGATTCTCTTAACTCTGGGCCTATTGACCGCTAATGGCCTCCTAGCCCTGTTTATTGCTCGTGGCCTTTCGTTACCCATTGAGCGCTTGAGTGACTCCGCTCAAAAGGTGCAGGATCTGGCCCACCTAAAAACTGTTCCAGAAGACTTTCGTATTTGGGAACTCAAACATCTGGCTCGGGTATTGAATCGTATGATCAAACGCCTAGACGAAGGCGCCCAAGAACTGAAACGGGCTTGGCAGGATGCTCAGTTAGCCAATCAACTCAAGAGTGAATTTCTCGCCAACACCTCCCATGAATTACGAACCCCTCTCAATGCCATCATTGGCTGTATTCGATTGGTGCGAGATGACTGCTGCGATAGCCGCGAGGAAGAGCTTGAGTTCCTAGACCGAGCAGACGCAGCAGCTATTCACCTATTGCGAATCATCAACGATATTCTAGATATTGCCAAAATCGAATCAGGGACCCTCTCCCTGAAACCAGAGTTAATCGATTTACGGCAGATTTTACGGGAAGTCGTCGACCTACAGTCCCTACAGATCCAACAGAAGTCACTGCAGTTCATATACCCTGAGATTCCTACAGCCATATGGATTTTGGCGGATCGGGCTAAGTTAAAGCAGGTGTTGCTCAACATTATCTACAATGCCGTTAAGTTTACAGAGGAAGGGGGCGTAGAGGTGCAGCTACAGACCCAAACGGCAGACCACACCGATTCCGATAATGATTTGAATGCCCGCTACGTTATTGATCCGTTGGTGCCGCTCCCCAGGGTAGTCGTCGCCGTTCGAGATACGGGAATTGGGGTCGATCCACAGCAGCAGCACAAACTATTTCAGCCCTTTGTCATGGTAGATGGATCGACCACTCGCCGATTCGAGGGCACTGGATTAGGATTGGCTATCTCTAAGAATCTTGTTGACTTAATGGGCGGTAGCATTCACCTCTACAGCCAAGGAGTAGGTCAGGGCACAACTGTGTTACTGGTATTGCCCTTGGCAAACCCACCCGATACAGAAGACGCATCAGGGGATAACAACGGGGCCATCGTCGATAGGCTCCCCAGTCCATCCGGTTCCATGACCTCTGCCGAACGATAGGGGCTCATCAGCCGAGCTTACTCAGTTGCCTCGGTGAGTGGAATGATCTGCCCCCCCTGGGCTAGAGACTGGGAGAGGGCGGCCAGGACCCTCACCAATTTGGTGGCCAACGTCCCTGAAGAAATGGGCGAAGGAGTGCTGAGCTCTACCTGGTCAAGGAAGTGCCGACAAACATTATGCAGCGGCTCAGCCGGGGACAGTGGCAGCACTTGGTGATGCAGGCCCTGGGGTATCCAGTTACCCGCGTCCGTAGCCTGTAGCTGTCCCCAGTTCACCACCAGAGGGGTAGCATTACTTTCATCGAACACAAGGGTTCCGCGTTCTCCTACCACGCAGAGTCGCCGCTGCTTGTCAGGATTGAGCCATGACAAGTGAAGCGTTACCTGAAACTGACTGGGATAAATCAGGGTACACCACACTAGGTCATAGAGAGGTTTAGCAGGGTCTTGGGATGAGAATTGAGGCAACCATGTTCGCCCTTGGGCAGTTACCTGCATCGGCCATTCCTGCAGCCAATGACTGAATATGGCGATATCGTGAATAGCCAGATCCCATAGGGCATTGACATCGTGTCGTATTGGCCCCAGATTAGTGCGGCTGGCATAGCCATAACGCAATGATCCTAGGGGGGCCTGCTGTAGGAACTGATGCCCCTGTTGTACCGCCGGATGAAATAAATAGGTGTGATCGACAATGAGTTGCCGTTGTCGCTGACGGGCCAATTGGCAGAGTATCTTACAGGTAGAGACCTCCAAGGTTAGAGGCTTCTCAGCCAGCACATGCAGTCCCCGCTCTAGGGCTGCTCGAATCAAGGGGTAATGGGTTACTGCTGGAGTAGCGACTACGACAGCCTCTATGCCAGGCAACGCTAGAGCCTCTGGCCACGATGACAATAGGTGGGTAGACGGGGGTAGGGCAAAGGTTTGCTGAACTGTCTTCAGGCGCTGGGGGTCATGATCAGCGACGGCAGCTACTTCAACTTGCGGCAAGTTGAGCAGATTACGCAGTAAATGATGGCCCCATCGTCCTACACCTAGAAGTACTAATTTTAGGATCATGAGGCTACGTCTGATGGGGACGATAGCTGTGCTTGCAACTTTCGAAATGCGACTTTGGCGGCGACCTGCTCCGCCTGTTTAATGGAGGGACCACGACCCACTCCCCAGCCTTTTTCCTGTAACCAGACCTCGGCCTCAAATCGCTCTGGATCGCCATGTTGCTGGCTAATTTCCTGGACGCGATAATCAGGACGGACTTGGTAATAGGCTTGGGTCAGTTCCTGCAGGGCGGCTTTGTAGTTTTGCCGGGTAGGATCTTGTCGAATCTGCTCTGCTAGGCGTTTAAAGTGAGCATCCAGCCAAGGGCGAATCAAGCTCAAGTCGTGGGTCTGACTGTATAACGCTCCCAATACGGCCTCAAAAGTATCGGCTAGACGAGAGTTGCGTCCGGCCTTATCTCCCCAAGCGCTGCTGGATACTAGTAGATAGGGTTCTAGGCTGAGTTGATCGGCTAGCAGAGCTAGGGTATGGTCGCTGACTAGACGCGATCGCACCGCTGCCAATTCCCCCACACTGGCCTCAGAATAAGTCTCGAGCAAAAACTCAGCTGCAGCCAAGCGCAAGGCTGCATCGCCGAGAAACTCTAGGTGCTCGTAGTTATCTTCTGGCGAGGCAGAAGCATGGGTTAGGGCTCGATCCAGTTGTTGCCAATCGACCTCAACCGAGGCAGAAAGTCCTAGTTTTTGTAGGCATCGCCGCAGTTGTTCCCGGCGTGTGCTATTGAGCTGAGGCATCGGTCATCAATTCAGCCAAAAACCATAGTCGTTCATGCTATCCCCAGGGCTGGGCCTTGGAGGAAAGAGCCGGACATAAGCCGGGTTCTGTTCTTCTGGGTATCCAGAAGGGCGGTTATCTATCTGGGACGCCTGTTACCAGACGCCTCTAGCGGTTCCTGCAACGGGGTCGGTAAAGAACCAACCATAACCCCTCCGACCTTGCTCCCGACCGGGGTTTACCGAGCCAGCACCTCTCGATGCTGCTGGTGCGCTCTTACCGCACCTTTGCACCCTTACCTGTGAAAGGCAGACGACAGAAGGCAGACGGCAGAATTTCCCGCTATCTTTGCTCCAGTCTGTCTCTGTCTTGCCATCGGCGGTATGTTTCTGTGGCACTCTCCTCACGGTCACCCGCACTGGGCGTTACCCAGCAAGTCTGGTCCTTAGGGAGCCCGGACTTTCCTCGGACAGGAACTCCCGTCCGTAACCGCCTGCGCCGACTCTTTCCTATTTCCAGGATAATGTGCTGACTGACCAATGTAGTAAACCCTTATGGCTAGCGATTGAGTAACCAGTTCAGCACGGGGACGGCAATTTGCCCGGGCAGCACTTCGATGCGGAACTGAAAGGGAATCAGGAGGCGTAGAGATGGAGCATCTTCTCCGGCCATGGGCCGGATCCGTAGCATCAGGCGTAAGGAATATTGACGCAGGGCAGACGGCAGCAGCATGGCCTGCTCCAGATTAATCAGTGGTACTGTGGGCTGCAGCAGACGCGTATCTGGATGGCGTTGGAAGGCGTCTTCACTCGTAATTTGAGCCGTGATGGTTTGGTCGGGATTGACCACGCTCATGACTTGGGCTTGGGCCAGGTCCATGAACTGCCCAGGGACTTGACGGATAACTCGGCGCCCCTGGTTATTTTGCAGGCTGAGAGAGCTACTATCCCAGTCGATAAAGAGCTGCCGATCGTCTAATCCATTGACCACCTGCACCGTTAAGTGATTGAGAGGAGGTTGGGGAGGACGTTGCCCTAGGGGCATTACTCGCACGATGACAGTGCCAGTTCGGGACGCTTCTCTGTCATGCGATCGCAACGGCACCTGTAATTGCAGCCCAGGGGTCTCATCGGTGGCCACCTGCACCCCCACGCCTCCTGGTTGCTGCCGCACCTGAGAAGTCACTGCCGTTTGTAGAGCCTCGCGATCGAGATCAATACGCAACTGGTCCTCTAGTTGCGACTCTATGGATAGCGCCATCTGGTAGCCCACATAGGCCACACAGATGAAATAAACCGTCAGAATCAAGATGTCGGTGGCCATGGTTGTCTGTCCAGCTATCCCCTTAGCATAGCGAGGGATGCCGTCACGGGGCGGCCGTCAGGAATGGACTTTTTCTTCTTCTGCTTCCTTCATCGGGGTCGGTGAGACTGGCAGGTCAGCCGCAACCGGCATATTGCCACTCTTGAGTCGCTGCCAATAGTCCTGCAAATCCGTAGCCACCTGCCCCGACAACAACACCCCGCCCAAAATATTGGGAAAGGCCATGGCGAACATCATCATGTCACTGAAGACCAGAACCGACCGCAAATTGGTCACAGTGCCCACAAACACACATAGGACAAACAAAAGCTTATATACCAGGGACGCCCCCCGGCCCCAGAGGTAGGTCCAGCAGCGTTCCCCGTAATAAGACCAGGAAATCATGGTGGAGAAGGCAAACAGGCACACAGCCACCGCCAGCAGTGACGGAAACCAGCTCAGCTCTGAACCGAAGGCGGCAGCCGTTAGGGCGACACCACTGAGCTGTTCACCGGCAGTCTGTTGATAGACGCCGGTGATAATACAGACCAATGCCGTCACATTGCAGATCACCACCGTGTCAAGGAAGGGCTCAATGGAGGCGACAATGCCTTCCCGTACGGGTTCATCGGTCTTCGTGGCCGAATGGGCGATGGAGGCTGACCCTACCCCAGCCTCATTGGAGAAGACGCCCCGGCGAATGCCCTGCACCAGCACCCCCAATACCCCTCCTTCCACGGCATGGGGGTGGAAGGCTTCCTGCCAAATGGTGCCAAAGGCCCCAGGAATCGCCGTAGCATGGCTGCAGATGACCCAGAGGGCTGACACCATGTAGCCTCCTGCCATGACCGGCACCACAGTCCCGGCTACAGCACCAATACGACGAATACCGCCTAAGATTACCACCCCCACGAGCAGGGCCAGGGCTAGACCGTACAGGCCACGATACTCTGCTAGCCCCGGAAATAAATAGGCCACAGCCGCGTAGGATTGATTGGCCTGGAACATGTTACTGCCCCCCAAAGCTGCCAGGGCACAGAACCCAGCAAATAGCGCTGCCAAGGCCTGCCCCAACGGCTCCAGCCCTACTTTGGCTAAGCCCTGAGACAGGTAATGCATCGGCCCTCCTGAGACCGTGCCATCGTCATGAATGATCCGATACTTCTGGCCTAGGGTGCACTCGACAAACTTACTGGACATGCCTAAGAATCCGGCCAGACTCATCCACAGGACAGCCCCCGGCCCCCCGAGTTGAATTGCGATCGCAACCCCAGCGATATTTCCTAAGCCAACCGTTGCCGACAGAGCCGTAGAGACCGCCTGTTCATGGGTCACCTCCCCCGGTTCATCGGGAGTATCATAGACCCCTCGCACCACCCGAATGGCATGGCAGAATCCCCGCACATTGATAAATCCCATGCGTAGGGTGAAAAACAAGGCCCCCGCCAACAACCAGAGAATGACCAACGGCAAGCCACCGATATCAAAGAATAGGGTGGCCTCCAGTACTCGAATCCCCCAGGAGAATCCTTGGTCAAACCCCTCCAGAACGGTGTTCCAGAGACCACTAATCGACACAGAAAAAGCCAAATGACCTCGTTAGAGCTAACAGCCCCTCAATTATAAAAAATCATTAAGAATGACGCCTTCGCCCCCCTTGCCAAAGGCGAGCCCACCATTGGGGATGCTGCTTTAGCAAGACATACAGATACACCCCCATCAGTACCAGCAAACATCCATCCCCCAAAGCTCGATAGGTGCCAATAATCTGCTGATCGCTCCAGCCGTGGAGCCTGAGGATATTCATATCACCCCCAGCATGCTCGGGTCCACCCCACAGAGATCCCCAAGGGATCGAAGCCAGCCCTCGCTCAATCCGATGCCATAGCCCAAACCCCCCCAAAAATACAAAGGCCGAACCCAATACCACCGGATAGCGATAAAAATCCCAGCGCCAGTAAGCTGGCATCGGGAAGAAAAAACTCACCATCAGCAAGGTACTCAGATACAATTCCCCGCCGACGCCACCAAATGCTAGTAGCACCTCAAACGTCTGTGCTGAAAGCATCCAGGTCATCCAACCCTGAATGAGTATTAATCCCACCGCCAATACCATCGGCCAGCGATGCCCCTCCCGGCGACCGGCCCAAAATAGCAACCCAAATAAAACCAACAGGCCAAGATAGACAAATAGAGAGCGCTCAGGCTCCACATTTGTCCAACCAAAGGGCAATGGAATGGCTCGACGACCAGCTAACCAGGCCACGGTGGCATGGCCAAACTCATGCATCCACACCTGTACCCCAAACAGCAACAACTTGACCGGGGGCAACACCTGCATCAGCATTCCCAGCAGCAACAGTCCCGGAAATATCAACCCATTACTGAAACGATTGTCAAAGGCAAATAAATCAGTATCAGTCAACCGGGTACTGGGCCAAGAGATCGTCTGTTTCCAGGCCACCCGCTTCGGAGCCTTCAATCCATAAATACGAATGGTAAGGCCAGGCTCTAGTCCAAGAGCCTCTGGGTCTAGCCGAACCAGTGCCGCCCGAATGCTAGCAACTCCCTTTGCCTGAGATGGCATCTGCTTCAGAGGTACTCCAATATGGAGATGACCATGGCGTAGAGCGACTCGAGCCGGTACCCCTTGCTGACGTAACTGATATATCAAGGGGGCCAATGGATCCTCCTCTCCAGAGGATGAAATAGCCGGTGGCCCCTGCGATGTCTGTAAGTGCTCTTTGAGCCGTCGATAAGCAATCTTGAGGTCAGCTAGAGCCTGCCGTTGTCCTGTCTGGATTAACTCTGCCCGGCGACTGAAATAAGCTGCTTCCACCTCTTGTAGGCTAGCATCAGCAGCCAGATGCAGACACTGGTAACAACGGGCTACCTCTTCCGACATGGCGATAACCGCTAAGTCACTTCCTCAGGGTAGCCCGAGGGAATGATGAGGTGCCAACATGCTGCTGTCCCCTGGCTTCTTAGCCCTCCGTTCCTGCCTTTCCCTCCCTAGATCGAGACTGATAGTCACCACAACCCTGACAAGGCCCCTCAGGATTGACCGCACAGCGTAGCAGCTCAGAACGGGCATTATAGGCGCAGGTAACGTCGCCAATCATCCATTGCCCGTTGTGACAGTGCCTGGCTGCAGGAGTGGGACAAGGCTGCACATACAGGATCATCTGAGCCAACTGATAACGCCCCGACTTCAGTCGGTAACGATGATGCCGCTCCAAAATCCGATAGGTTTGCCCAGCCATATCTAGATCAGCACCCGGTTGAGGAATCCAATCTAGATACACCCGGCCCAAGGGTGTACAGGGATGGTTGAGCATAACGTCGGTAGGCAATGAAGTTGATTCCATGAATGTAGTTAACAGAGACAGTAATCTATACGAGAATTCCTGACCGATGAGCAGATCGATCAGGAACCTCGATAGCTCTCCTGAGGGAGAGAACTTACAAAGTAAAGTCTAGGAAGCCGCCACCGCTTGACGTTCCTTTGCCTCCTTAATCACTTCTTCAGCAACATTATTCGGACAAGGAGCATAGTGCGAAAACGACATGGAAAACTGGCCCCGGCCTGACGTCATAGTCCGTAGGTCACCAATGTAGCCAAACATTTCACTCAAGGGAGCATCTGCCTTGATTCGCACTCCAGTAGGTCCTGGCTCCTGGGACTTAATCATGCCGCGGCGGCGGTTGAGGTCACCGATCACATCTCCCATATAGTCATCAGGGGTAAAGACGTCAACGGCCATCACCGGCTCAAGTAGTTGGGGCTTAGCCTTAGGCATCGACTGCCGATAGGCCGCTTTGGCAGCAATCTCGAAGGCAATAGCAGAAGAGTCCACCGGGTGGTAGGCACCATCACTCAGGGTTACCTTGAGATCCACCACCGGGTAGCCAGCCAACGGGCCTTTTTCGATGCTAGTTTCAAACCCTTTCTGTACCGCTGGCCAGAATTCTCGGGGGACATTGCCACCAGTCACCTTAGACTCAAACTGGAAGCCGCTGCCAGGATCGCCCGGCTCGATGGTGTAGTCAATCTTACCAAACTGGCCAGAGCCACCTGTCTGCTTCTTGTGGGTGTAGCTGTCTTGCAGCACCTTGGTAATGGTCTCGCGGTAGGCTACCTGAGGCTTGCCGACTTCGACCTCAACCCCATAGGTACGCTTGAGAATATCCACCTTAACGTCTAGGTGCAGTTCACCCATTCCCTTCAGAATGGTTTCCCCGCTCTCTTCGTCGGTTTCGACGTAGAAGGACGGATCTTCCTGGACCATCTTACCGATGGCTAACCCCATCTTCTCAGTGTCAGCTTTCTTCTTGGCCGCTACAGCCACAGAAATCACCGGTTCCGGAAAGATCATGGGTTCAAGGGTAGCTGGATCCTTGGGATCACAGAGGGTATGCCCCGTCTGTACGTTTTTCATCCCGATCACGGCGACAATATCACCGGCTTGGGCCCATTCCACCTCCTCCCGGGAGTTGGCGTGCATCTCTACCAAACGGCTAATGCGTTCGGTTTTACCGGTAGCCGTATCGAGGACTGTATCTCCCTTGTTTAACTGTCCCGAGTAAATCCGGGTAAAGGTAAGTGCCCCGAATCGGTCGTCCATGATCTTAAAGGCCAGTGCTCGTAGGGGCTTTTCTGGATCGACGTAGGCAAGGCGACCCGTTTCGTTACCTTCCAAATCCATCTCTGGTTGGGGCTTCACCTCCATGGGATTAGGCAGGTAGTCGACCACAGCGTCTAGCACCAACTGCACCCCTTTGTTCTTAAAAGAGGATCCACAGTAAGTGGGGAAAAACTTCAACTCAATCGTGCCCTTGCGAATACAGCGCTTCAGCTCTTCCAGAGAAATCTCTTCCCCTTCTAGATACTTCTCCATCAGCGCATCATCCTGCTCCACCGCCAGCTCTACCAGGGCCTCGCGGTATTCTTCCACCTGATCTACCATATCGGCGGGTACATCCTGGATCTCGTAGTTCATGGGGTCGCCAGACTCATCCCAGATCCAGGCTTTGCGAGTCAGGAGGTCAACCACGCCCTGGAAGTTACTCTCAAAGCCAATGGGTAGCACCATGACTAGGGGCTTAGCAGCTAGGACATCTTCTACCTGCTTCACCACGCGGAAAAAATCAGCCCCAACTCGATCTAACTTGTTGACGTAGATGATACGAGCAACTTTGGAATCGTTGGCGTAGCGCCAGTTTGTTTCAGATTGAGGTTCCACGCCACCGGAGCCACAAAAAACACCAATACCACCATCTAGAACCTTCAGGGACCGGTACACCTCAATGGTGAAATCAACGTGACCTGGGGTATCGATGATGTTAAGCTGGTGGTTTTTCCAGAAGCAAGAAGTCGCAGCAGACTGAATCGTAATGCCACGCTCCTGTTCTTGCTCCATAAAGTCAGTGGTTGCAGCCCCCTCATGAACCTCACCGATCTTATGGATCTTACCGGTAAGCTTCAAGATTCGTTCGGTGGTGGTGGTCTTGCCCGCGTCTACGTGAGCAAAAATGCCGATATTGCGATAGAGCGTGATGTCTTTCTTCATGATGGCTCTCTAATGAGTCAAATGAGTCAATAAACCGTTGGTGACCACCTGCGAGGGGTACTCATGGGCAACTAGTGCCGCCTTCAGAGGCGATACGAACATGCTTCGTATACCCGAAATCTTAAGAGATCCTTTGTGAGGGTTACGACAACATTGCCAATTGTAAAGCTTTGGGCTGAAAAGGTGGAAGAGGGTGACTGACTTAAATGGCTGCATCTCCCTGAAACTGGGAGTAGGCGGCATTATAAATAAATTTTCCAGCTTTATTCTAGTATGGTCTTTCAGCAGCTACAGCATTTCCCCCAGGTGAGGTACAGCTTGTCTCCTGAAGTCAAGGGTTTCATGGCTATCCTTCTACCTCCTCACTAGATTCAGAAACGCTGGATGTTCATCACTGAGATCGCGGCTCCACGCCTCTGGCTTAGCGGGCCGAAAAGACAATCTTAATGACGGCATCTTGGACACTATTGGCAGGTTTATTGAAACCTACCGCCAACAGAGCATTGCTCAGGGCCTCAGTCACTTGAGCTGGATGGTAATCATCGAACAGCCGGGCCATTTCTCGCTGTAGATCGTCTGGCACCGGCACCACCCGCTGACCATTATCGTCGCGGGAAAACACAGACTGGGTTGTCATGGCAAGATTCCTAGATTCCTGCCTAAGATTTGGCAGGGTGTCCTCGTCCGTACTTTGCCCTAGGAATCCTGGTGCTGGGGGAGAAAATACTAGAGGTTCTACGGTGTTGGGATGGTTCATGGATTAGCCATCTTAGAGACGGAACGTCATGATTGCTGCTTCGTCTCCGATCAACCTCCTTGCCACGTAGGCAGTATTCCCTTCACTGACTTTGAACCATGATTTCTAATACCTCCATAGGCCTATTTGCTCTGGTGGGAGCAGCCTCTACTGTCATGACTACTGTTATGACCGCTCTTCCTGTTCAGGCTGCCAGTTACTACCTGGATTTTGACACCGATCCCCTAAGCAATCCGATTACCAGCAGTACCGTTGGGGATCCCTACGGCATTAGTGATCAGTGGTCTGATTGGGGAGTTACCCTAGGGGCCACTAACAAGGCGGGCTCTAGGGCGGAACCGCTACTGCTGTTCAACAGCAATCCTGATTCCTACACAGGCGGTGATAGGGATTTACGCAGCGGTGATCCCTGGGGTACTGCTGTGCAGAATAACGTCTTGATCATTCAGGAAGACGGGTTTAGGCGCAACGGAACTGTTAAGAATGCTCATGACCCCGATGATGAAGCCAACGGTGGCATCATTTCCTTTGACTTTCAGGCCCCGGTTACCCTGGGCAGTATTCAGTTGCTCGACGTTGATGACTTCGGCGCTCGGGGGCAGTATGTTACGTTTACGGCCTGGGATGCCGATGGCAACCAAGTAGCCACGACTCAATTTGATCACGTGGCCTTGACAGCCCCTGATCGAGTAACCAATCTGTCCAGTCAAGGCATCACTGGTGATAATTCGCTCTATGACTTTGCTCTGGGCTACAGTGGTGTAGCTCGCTTAGAGGTACTATACCCGGGGAGCGGTGCGATCGCAGGGTTGCAATGGAGCGATGACTCTGATGACTCTACTGAACCCACCTCAGTTCCGGAGCCACGGAACACCGTCAGTCTTCTGGGTCTGGTCGCTCTGGGTGCGGTCGAAGTCACTCGCCGCCGTTCTAGCCGAGAGGAGTAACGGCCTCTTGCCGAGTTATCGGGTCGATGCTGCATTGGCTGTTCGGCGTTAAGGTAGGTAATGATCTACTGTTAACCCTGAACAGATTAACTGATTACAGCCAATTAATTTGGGATTCTGGGTTAACTCCCGTGGGTATTCAGCCAATTAAAGCGACAGTTAGGGGGCGATGGAACCATTCAGCCCTATCTGAAGTCTTGGTAGAACAACCTACTCGATGTGGTCTGGGTTGCCGTTGCCTGTTGTCATTAGCGTGCTATTAAGCGTCAGTGCATATGAAGCGATGTTGCCAAGTTGCGATTAATCTTTAAGACTTTGAGATTTTGTTTGGCTATGTCAACTCTCCGTTCACAAGCTAGGCTTTCTGGGTTACAGTATCGATCAGATAGATTCTAAAGAAAATATTAAACGCCGATATATCAGATCTAGCCTAAGTGCTAGAGCTTTCCTCCGGTGAACTTTGGGTTTTGTCTGGAACGCGATTTAAATGCACCTTTACATCACACAAGTCAACCTTGTTCAGGATGGGGGAGTATGAACGCTGTATTGCTGCGATTGATATGGTCTGTGATTGAGGATACGCCTCCTCACATTCTGACAGGATTCGACGACTCTACCCTCAGTAAGCATTTAGTCAACCGAGTGGAAAGCCAGGTGCATCTCAGTCGAGATGACCACCGGACTCTATGGTCTTACCTGGCCGCCAGAATGCCTCTAATTCGCGACCTTGCCCATCAGAGGGTTGCCTAGACTTTGATGGGCTAATCCGTCTGGTGAGGCTTCTGCTGTTGTGACTCGCCTGACCCACTAAAGATAGCGAAACCCAAGAGCATCCCTTACCTGTGCCTGTATGTCTATCTGAATTGGCGTAAGAACAAACCGATTTAATCGGGAGCTCCCACCAGGGTAAAGGCCGCCCAGTCTCGCGGGTGGGGATAGTCTGCCATAGTCTTTAGCATGGCCCGTCGTAGTGCTTGTGCCTTATCAAACCCTTGGAGCCAAGTGGTATAGAAGTGAATCATCAGTTGAGCTGTTGGTGTGTCAGGTACAGCCCAGAGGGAGACGACTGCACTGCGGGCGCCAGCGACTATCAGGGAACGCGATAATCCGACTATCCCGTCTCCAGTTACTTCCCCTAGCCCGGTATCACAGGCACTCAGAACAACTAAGTCAGCCTGCAGCGGTAAGCTGGCAAGTTCCCTAGCCGTGAGGAGGCCATCTTCTGTTTCGGATGGCGCTAAAGCAATGGCTCCCGGTAGGGGAATGCCGGTGCTGGTGCGTTCTACGTAGTCTAGGAGGCCATGGGTAGCTAAATGAATAATCGAGGCGTCTAGCATGGCTGGGACCAGGGCTGTTTCGGTAGCCTGGACGCCTAACCAAGGGCGAGTCTTTAGGAGCTCAGCCACGGCCATCGCTTCCTGTTCTGCGCCTGGCAGCGGCGGCAGGGGCTGAGCAGGACTCTCCGACGTCTCTGGCATGGTGGGCATGACTGGGTTCCCGGCGACAACGGTGGCAGCCTGGGCGTCTGTGGGCTGGGTTGGGGTGGCTGCCAACAGGTGAATGGCTGGGGCGGTCAGCAGAGTGTGGTGTTCGATCAGGTACTGACCATCGCTATCTTGTAGGGCAGCGAAGGGCACGTAGAACAGGACTTCTTGGGGAATGAACACGACCCGTTGCTCTGGATCTGAGGGTAAATGGGCTCGGATAGGTGCGATGAGTACCTGATGGAGTTCCTGCAGGTAAACATTAGAGGCCTCTGACGAAGTCGGTACTATCTGGATACTACGATTACGACCTCGTGCTCCCATGGCTGCCCGTCCCTGCTCGACTGTGGTGGGGAGGGATAGTGTCGCGGTATCGAGTCCTTGCTGGTGAAAGGTGATATTTCCCTGGGGAGAGACGACCCAGATATACAGGTGGGTTGCCGGAGCCCGCTGATGCCCTTGGAAGATAAAGTTGTCTGCGGGCACCAGAGCATATTCCACCAGGGTGGCATTTAGGTCACGGGCTGTCTGTTGGATGGTTTCTAAGTCGATTGAGGCCTGGGCCTGTGGAGCCAGTAGATCCATCAAAGCCCTGGCTCGTCCTTGCTCTGATGCCTCCAGGGCGGCTCCGTAGCGTCCCTGGGCCACCAGAACCTGCATCAGCAGGGTATAGGTATAGATCTGGGTGTTGAAAACGGCAATGTTGGCTGTGTCTTCTAACCCTTGGCGCAGCGCGGTGAGATGCTGGATGGCTTCCCTGAGAGATTGTTCTGCTGTGGTGGTGGCTCCTTGGGCAAGTTGTGCGTGGGCTAGGTTGTTGAGGGAAGCTGCCAATAGTCTCGGCGCTGCTAAAGAGCGTGCGATCGCAACGCTGCGGCGATGGTAGTCCAGGGCTTGGCCTAGGGCCTGCTGGTCTTCGGCCATGACCCCCAGATTGGTGAGGACTTCTGCCTGGAGCTTGACGTCCTGGGTTTGCCGGGCCAGATCTAGACCCTGCCGGTAGAAGCTCTGGGCCCGTTGCCAGTCGCCCAGACGATGATAAATGACGCCCAGATTGTTGAAACCATGGGCGCTAGTGGCCAAATCCCCAGCTTCGCGACTGAGGGCAATGCTGTCTTGGGCATAGGCAAGGGCGACTCCATAGCGCTGCTGTAGGGTGGCCAAACCACTGAGGTTGAGTCGGATCATGGCCTCTAGGCCGGGGTGATGAAGAGACTCCAACTGACTGAGTCCGGCCGCTTGGGCCTGCCAAGCCGCTTCGTAGTCCCCCATGGCTTCGTAGGTATTGCCCAACAGACTCAGGGTCTGGGCCTGGCCCACCCGATGATCATGCTCCCGCATCAGAGCCAGGGTCTGACGATAGGTGGTGACTGCGTCTGCTAACCGGCCCAGGGATTGGTAGGCGATGCCCAGATTGCCTAGTAACTGGGCCTGGAGCATGGCATCAGATCGGGAGGCGGCTAGGGGGAGCCCCTGCTGGGCCGATGCGATCGCATCGGGATAATCCCCCATGGCAATGGCTGTCGCCGCTAGGGCATTCAACGTCGCCGCTATCTGAGTGGTGGCGCCTAAGGCTTGGTAGAGATCCAGGGCCAGCTGCCAGTGGTCAAGGGCTTGGGAATAATCGTGGCGATCGAAGGCGGCATGCCCCTGGTGAAACAGCTGATCGGCCCGTTGCCGCTGAGAGGCCTGGGCCATGTCAATGGCGTCAGTCCTGACGATGGCTGCTGCTGCCGGGGGGATCCTCTCTAAAGTCAATGCCAGCGTCAGTAGCAGAGAGATCATGAGTTGCCGTCATTCAGCAGGGGTTGATTCCGGGTCGGGCCCTGCATTTGGGCAGGGGATCTCGTCGGGGGGCTCCTGGTCCTGATTGTCTATGGTGATGCAGACATCCTCTGGCGGCTGCCTGTCCCCGTCGCCACGAGTAGCGGTCTCTGAAGCGGTCTCTGAAGCGGTCTCTGGGCCTTGCTCCGACAGGTTGTCGGTGGCGGTGATATCCAGAGTTGGGTCAAAGAGAAAGGCTTGATTTTGAAACGAGGTGACGATAGTGCGGTCTGGGCGCACCCGCAAAATGCCCCCGGCCGTGCCGCTGCTCTGGCTGGGCAGAACAATCCCCGGCCCGGTATTGGGACCGACGATGAACTCCTCAGTGGATAGGGGATTCAACAGCTCAACTGCGATCGCAATGCCCGCCTGGGTGTTATTCGGATCGATGGGCACCCCCCGCTGAATCGTCACGTCCCCTGCGGGAGAGACGGCCGCCAGACTGGTGGTGTTGGCTGTGAAATTGGTGCCGGCAAATCCAGCCACCATGGTGAAGGTATCCTGGGCTTGAAATCGCCTGGCAGCATTGATCCCGATGCCACCGCTGCCGGCCAGCACCGTGTCGACAACGATGTCGCCAACTGTTGACTCTAAGTACACGCGACTCAGGTTGCCATCCCCCAACCCATCGATGTCTGGAGGAGTTTGTCGCAGGGCATTCAAATCGCCAGCTTGAATAGTCGTACCAATGATGGAAATGCTACCGTCGAGATCCCCATCCGATGGTCCATAGGTGCGAATATCGCCGAGGGTGACAGCCCCTGCCGCCTCAATCGTAACCGCTCGCCCTGGGGCGCGAATGAACTGGTTGGTATCCATGGTGAAATGTCTACCTGCTTGCAAGCGAATATCACCCCCAGGACTGGCCGGATTGCCTGTGGTGGCGAAGGTGAGGGAGAGGCCATCGACTAGGGTGATGTCGCGGGTGGCGGCCAACAGCACCTCCGCCGTGATGGCTGCTAAGGCATCGGCATTAATCGTGATGTCATTGGGGCTAAAGCTATCGCTGGCCAAGATCTGCGGTAGGGCAGTGTTGACCGCCGGGTCGGGATTACTGGCGGTAGCAGCGATAGTAATGTCTCTTGGGTCCAGTAAGAGGGTGCCTAAGGCGCCTGGGGCAGCCTGTAAATCCACAGTTCCAGCAAAGGTGAGGGCGATTTTGCCAGACACCTCCACGAAGCCCCCTCGGCCGGAGATGGGGTTGCCGGTGGCTGAGATCTCTCCCAGGAAGGTAGTCTGGTCATCGGCCCAGACAATCACCTGCCCACCATCGCCGCCGGTGGCATTGGCCTGCAGGGTGGTGGCGGCGTCAATGTAGGTGGCTTGGGCCGAGGGCAAAGTCGATTGTCCTTGTCGAGCGCCGCCGATGTGAATGATGCCGCCACGACCATCACCATTGGCTGTCAGCTCAGCCCCCAGCAAGCCGACGCGTGTGCCCAAGGCCGTTAACCGTCCTCCCTCGGATCCAGAAACATCTAGGCTGCCGCTGATCAGAGTTGTCCCGGGGGACACCGGCACCGGATCAGCGCCCGATAACCTAACGGCATCGTCAGGCAGCACCGTGATCTCGCTGACGGGCGATGGCGTTCCGCCTGTCAGGAGTTGGGGCAACGATAACGGGGTAAATGGCTGTGGTACTGCAGCCATGCCTGCCGGTAGGGTGTCGATTTCCAAGGACAGCACCATAGCGCTATGGTGAATCTGAACCCGATGCTGACCCGGTACGGCCATGACAGTGATATCCCCCTCGGCGGCGGTGAGGGACCCTGTTTGAATCACGGTGCCACCCACTAGGGCAATGCTCTGCCTAGGGGCCACCGTTAAGTCTGCCTGGTTGATAATTGCCCCTGGATTATCCAAGGCAAAGGCGAAGCCGGTGGGCTCACCCCCTAGGGCACCATAATCATTACTGCCAAACGCCTGCAACCATCCACTACTAAAGCCAATGCCAGTGGCGGTCGTGGCCGTGAAGGCTCCAGTCAAGTCCAACTGGGCATTAGGGCCGAAGAGGATGCCGGCTGGGTTCATCAGCCACAGGTTGGCATTACTGCCCCTGACCCGGAGCAGGCCGTCTATGTACGAGGCTTGGCCCCCCATGACCCGGCCCAGGATGGTGTCGATACCTGGCTGACTAAGGAAGGTGGCGATCTGATCGGCACTGAGGCCGAATTGCTCGAAGCTATGGAACAGATTGCGGCCATCGGCGGAGGTATAACCGCCCTCGATGGTGATTTGGTTACCTGTTTGACTGACGTCGGTTTTCCCACCCGTCTCCGGCTGAATGGATTGAGCCGCCGCTGGTAAAATCATCGCAGCCAGCCATAGGTGGCTGAAGCCGATAGCCGTTATCAAAGCTGGAGAAGACGAGGACATGGTGTACTCGAGGTGCCGTTGAGGCCAGGCAGCGCGGTTGCGGAGGTTGCTGGTAGGGGCCAACATGGCCTCAGCATAGTTGAAGATGTCGTTGCGATCGCAGCTTTGATGCAGGTCTTAATCTATCCCCTTGGCTCAGATAGCCGAGACAGCCCGAACCAAAATTGGGTTCAAGCAGCGATGGCCGACTCTCCCTCACACTAGATGGCAGTTGCAGCCCGGGGGCCATAGGCTACGGTGGCATGGGCTTTGATGCTGATGCCTAGGGATATCGTCAGTTCGGGAACCCGTACTCTGCCATTAATTGCGATCGCATCAATGGTGGGCGTAAATTAGCACTCGGGACTGGAGAGTGCTAAGTCCCGCGAAGCGATTGACTCAGCGTCAATTCACGATTGGGGATAGGCACCCACAACCTAGTTAAACGAACGCATCTGGAGAATTTTTGGGTATGGCTGCAATTGCTCTAAGCGTAGCTAACATGAAGCCCCTGGGCGACCGCGTGTTGGTTAAGGTCAGCGAATCGGAGGAGAAGACGGCTGGCGGTATTTTGCTGCCAGATACAGCCAAGGAGAAGCCTCAAGTTGGTGAGGTCACGGCTGTAGGCCCTGGCAAGCGCAGTGACGATGGCAGCCGCCAAGCGATGGAAGTCAAAGTCGGTGACAAGGTGCTCTACTCCAAGTATGCCGGCACTGACGTCAAGATCGGCAATGATGACTTCGTCTTGCTGTCTGAGAAAGACATTCTAGCTACCTTGTCCTAAGACCTTCTCGATTTGTTTACTTCTCAACATTCGTCACTTCTGAACTATGGCTAAGCGCATCATTTACAACGAAAACGCCCGCCGTGCCCTGGAAAAAGGCATGGACATCTTGGCAGAGGCCGTCGCTGTTACCCTGGGGCCCAAGGGACGTAACGTCGTCCTAGAGAAAAAGTTTGGGGCCCCTCAGATCATCAACGACGGCGTCACCATCGCCAAGGAGATCGAACTGGAAGACAACGTTGAAAATACCGGTGTGGCCCTGATTCGTCAGGCTGCCTCTAAGACCAACGACTCTGCCGGTGACGGTACCACCACTGCCACGGTGCTGGCCCATGCGATGGTGAAGGAAGGCCTGCGCAACGTTGCCGCCGGGGCCAATGCCATCGCCCTGAAGCGTGGCATCGACAAGGCGACTAACTTCCTGGTGAGCAAGATCGCTGAGCATGCTCGGCCGGTGGAAGATTCCAAATCCATTGCCCAGGTAGGTACCATCTCGGCTGGTAACGATGAAGAAGTGGGCCACATGATTGCTGAGGCCATGGACAAGGTGGGCCGCGAAGGCGTCATCTCCCTGGAAGAGGGCAAGTCCATGAGCACCGAGCTAGAGATCACCGAGGGGATGCGCTTTGACAAGGGCTACATTTCTCCCTACTTCGCCACGGATACTGAGCGCATGGAAGCGGTGCTAGATGAGCCCTACCTGCTGCTCACCGACAAGAAGATCGCCCTGGTGCAGGATCTGGTCCCCGTACTCGAGCAAGTAGCTCGCTCCAGCCGCCCCTTATTGATCATTGCTGAAGACATCGAGAAAGAGGCCTTAGCCACTCTGGTGGTCAACCGCCTACGGGGCGTGCTGAATGTGGCTGCCGTTAAGGCGCCTGGCTTCGGCGATCGGCGCAAGGCCATGCTGGAAGACATCGCCGTGCTTACCGGTGGTCAGGTCATCAGCGAAGATACTGGTCTGAAGCTGGAGAATACCAAGCTAGAGATGCTGGGCCAGGCTCGTCGGGTCACCATTACCAAAGACACCACTACCCTAGTGGCTGAAGGGAATGAGAACGACGTCAAAGCTCGTTGTGAGCAGATTCGGCGTCAGATCGAAGAGAGTGACTCCAGCTACGACAAGGAAAAGCTGCAGGAGCGGTTAGCGAAGCTTTCCGGTGGTGTGGCTGTGATTAAGGTGGGCGCGGCTACTGAAACCGAAATGAAGGATCGGAAGCTGCGCCTGGAAGATGCCATCAACGCCACTAAGGCAGCGGTGGAAGAAGGCATTGTCCCTGGAGGCGGGACTACCCTGGCTCACCTAGTCCCCGACCTGGAGCAGTGGGTGCAGGCCAACCTGGCTGGTGAGGAGCTCACCGGTGGCACTATTGTCTCGCGGGCTCTGGCTGCTCCGTTGATGCGGATCGCGGAGAATGCCGGTAAAAATGGCGCCGTGGTAGCGGAGCGGGTGAAGGAACAACCCTTCGACACCGGTTACGATGCGGCTAACGACCGATTTACGGATCTGTTCCAGGCCGGCATTGTGGACCCGGCTAAGGTAACCCGCTCGGCTCTGCAAAATGCAGCCTCGATTGCTGGCATGGTGCTTACCACCGAGTGTATCGTAGTGGACAAGCCTGAGCCGAAGGAGAATGCCGGCGCTGGTGCTGGCATGGGCGGTGACTTCGACTACTAAGGTCATCTGTCTCAGCCAGAGGGACCCTACGAGGAGCCCTAAATAGCATAGACGCGATCGCATCGAGTCAGATGCGATCGCGTTTTAATAATCTGGAATTATCTGGTCGGCTGGAAGGGATATGGCAACGGTGACTCTGCCAGAGATTGCTTAGCGGTCGTCAGCGTCATCTAACTCATCCTCCTCACTAGCGGGGTCAGCATCGCTGCCAGTATCTGGCTCCACATCCGGCTCTGGCGATTTAGAAGGGATAGTGGTGGTCGTCGAGGCAGTGGTGGAAAACTTGGGGTCAGCCTGAGTGTCTGTGGCAGGTGGCGCCTTGGCTACGGGCTCAGGCAAGGGCTCGGGCTCCTTGACGCCCAACCGTTGCCGAGCCTTGGTTAACAAAAAGGTAGTGCTAGATTGGCCCGCGGATATAACTGCCTGCCCCATCCCCTGTAGAGACTTGTCTTCGGAGCTTGAGCGAGTGAAACCTTCGTACCAGTTGCGAGTCTGACGTCCCAGGCGCACGGCCGTGCGCCAGAACCAATCAGCCCCAACAAATACCAAACAGATCACCAGCCATAGCAAGACAGCTGTCTCGCGCAGAATATCCCAAGTCAGCCGGAATGCCTTTTGGTAAGTTGCGGCTGTGTCTGCAGCGAACAGGAGCTGGCTAACCTTACTGGCCTGATCTTTGATCGTATCCATAGCGATACCTCAATACGTCTTGGGGTCATAGCTTACGGCAACCATAACGACCTTAGCCCTGAATCGCGCAGCCAGACTCAAACGGCTGCAGGATCAGAAATGACTCGCATCTGCTTAATCACCTATGAATAGCGGGATGCAGTCTAGCTGACTGAGTGCCGTCAAGGAGAAAGTTCCCCATCAGTATAGGAGGCCGCGGATCCAGAACCGATCTCCCTGTTACAGGGTGCAACGCTACTCATTCCAAATGGTTTTCAGCACTGTCTCAGGAGCGATATCGGCAACGGTTTGGCCAGGGGACGGAATGCCAATGAAGCGAGTTTCGTCCCCCTGAGCAGCGGGTAGGCGATGGGTCGGATCATTTTCCCCAAACAGCCCTAAGGCAAAAACATTCAAGGTTACCGCCAGGTACAGCGGATAGCTATCGGTGCTCAGGACCAGATTAGCGCCAGCCAAAATGGCCGCTAATTGAGCGATAGTGTCCGTTTGAATGACTTGCAATCCGGACAATGCCTGAGTCAATTGGCTCACGATCTTAACTGTTTCCGGTTGCTGAATCACCACCAGGGGCAAATCGGGTTGTCGATGCTGGAAATCCTTGAGAATAGTACGCCAAGAGTCCACTGGATAGGCATCTTGACCGGAAGCAGACACCGCTGCGCCAGGGTAGAGGGCAACATAGCCCTGGTTGCCGATGTCTGAGCGCTGCCGCTGTTGATCGGCCCAGTCCAGGGAGCGCTGAGGTAAACTAAGACTGGCTGGAGGACAAGGCGCGTCAAGACTTAGAGGTTTTAGCAAGTCGTGATACTGTTCAGCCTGGTATTGTTGCGCCTTGAGCGGCACCGTAGCCGTCAAAAATAGATTGTTACTAGAGCTGGCATAGCCGACACGGGTCGGGATACCACTGAGCCACAACAGTAACCCCAGAGACCAGCTTTGGGTTAAGGTTAGTGCCACTTCGTATTCACGATCGCGAATAATCCCGAGTAGATTGGCCCAGTCGGCCGGGCTATTGCGGGTAGCAAAGGTATAGGGGATGGTTTCTCTAACTGTTTTAGATACGCTGTAAGCGGCTTTGGCTGAGGGCTCCGTAACCACATCGATCTCAACCTTAGGAAAAGCCTGCTTCAGATGGTCAAGGGTGGGAAAAAATAGAATCTGGTCATCAATTCCACCGGGAACTAGAGCCAATACTCGCATAGTAAGTGCCTGCGCCTGTCCGCACCATATTTTAGTGGAAGGCGGTGAGCTTGGAGAGAATAGCCTCAAACAAAACTGATTAAATTTCGCTATGGGATTCGCGATAGGGTGGACTTTGAACCTCGTTCATATCTAGCTCAAGCACTGATCTGGAGCTGGACTGGGTATATCGGCGATGTCGCCGCCATTTGACCACAAGGAGTCTCACTGTGCACTTACTGATTCCAGCCGCCGGCATGGGGCGGCGCATGGGGGCAGATCGCAACAAAGTTTTGCTAACAGTACGGGGGCGCCCCTTGATTGCCTGGACTTTACTGGCGGCTGAGGCCGCTCAACGGATCACTTGGATAGGGCTGATTGGTCAGCCGGTTGATCAGGCACTGTTGTTGGAAATCTTTGATAGCTTGGGACTGACGACGCCGGTACACTTCATCGCAGGAGGCGATACGCGCCAAGCATCGGTTTATAACGGGCTGCAAGCCTTACCAGAAGAGGCAACCCGAGTCTTGATCCACGATGGGGCTCGCTGCCTGATCAGCCCGGATTTATTCGATCGCTGTGCGGCTGCTTTAGAGAACTGCTCTGGCCTAATTGCTGCCGTTCCGGTCAAGGATACGATTAAGCAAGTGGATCGTGATCTCAAGATTGAAAATACGCCTGACCGCCGCTGCCTCTGGGCAGCCCAAACTCCGCAGGGGTTTGATGTGGCGCTGTTGAAAAGCTGCCATAGCAAAGGCCAACAGCTACAGTGGATGGTGACTGATGACGCCGCCCTCTTCGAAAACTGTGGTTTACCTGTCCAAGTTATTCCTGGCGAGGAAACCAATGTTAAGGTAACCACCCCCAGCGATCTTGCGATCGCAGAGTGGATTTTGAGCCAGCGGTCCCATTAATATTGCCGCGCGGCTACTATCACCGCGCAGACAACACTCTCCTACACAGCACTGCTGTCGACCCCAGTGCAGGCGGCCATAATCTAGCTGCCTTAGCCCCACAGCCCCAGCCTAATCAGCTTGGCCCATTGCTGCATAGGCAACCGAACCATCAGCTGCCAAATCTGGGGAGGCTGACTAGCGCGCCTGCCGTCACCCAAAGTGCTGAGGCAGTTGCTATGAGACCTGTGCCTGAAAACTCCGTTACATTGACATCCCTAGCCAGAGGGGCTCAGAGATCGCCTCCCTGAGCTGCCAATAGAAACACGATAACTGGGCCAGCGATCACGATCATCGTTAACATGGTTAGCTGTGCAATCAGCTCAAAGGTAGTTCCACTCATAAATTCTATGGATCCTCCCAAACGACGAAACTGAGGGATTAACTTGACATCCTGCGCTATTCTACCGGGAAGCAACCCCCTTAGTTTAAGCAAGTTTACAAAATTCTAAGGACAGCGTCCCAAGCAACTCTACCTCTAGCCTCTATGTCCCTAGATTAGCCATGGCTACCTGGCAATGTATTGAAGGCTGCGGCGCCTGCTGTCATCTCGACCCTCAAGACCGCCCCGACCTGGACTGCTATCTCAGCCCCGCTGATTTGGCCCTGTATCTCAGTTTGGTCGGGGCAGATGGGTGGTGCATTCACTTTGACCACGCCACTCGCCGCTGTCGTATCTATGCTGAGCGACCTGGATTCTGTCGCGTTGAAGCAGAGACCTTCGAGGCGATGTATGGCATTGACTCCTCGGAGTTGAACGCCTTTGCCATTGACTGTTGTCGCCAGCAAATTACCGCTGTTCATGGCGCCCATAGCGCTGAGATGGAACGGTTTAATACTGCGGTAGACGACAACGCCGCTAATGCTCAAGGCTACCACTCTGAAAAGTAGTAGCCAGAAACACAGTGAATCGCCTAATCAACCAATGAAGCCTTCTCTGAGCTGCTAAGGATCGGCCTATGACTGGTCCTGGATGTTGCGATCGCATCAGCAGGAAGACAAAAGCAGTCATGCCCCAGAGATACCATCATTTAGTGAGCTTAGGTATTCTCGGCAGGAACTAAGTCGCCATAACACAGGCGCAACAGCGCAAAGCCTGTCAACAGTTTCAAGCTCTCCAGCCCCCAATAGAGACCATGAAGTTGATTCATGGCTGGCTCCACCGCCAAAGGCGTGGCATCAAGGGGCAGGCCTAAAGCACTCATGGCAGGGGTCAATCCGTAGGCATAGATCACCGGAATCATCAGTAAGAGCCCAGCCAATTCAACTAGAGGAGACTTGAGCTGCCCCATGGGTCTTCTGGGGTGCTATTTTGGCATGGGTGAAGCATCATGGAGATAGTGTTGGAGACGGTGCTATGGCCAACTATCACCTCCTAGGACTCGGGTTGGCGGGCCTGATTGCAGCCAGTGGGATGACGTGTCTCACGTCCTCTAGGGAACTGGCGGCAGCTCAGTTAGCTGATGGAACCATTGCCTTTGAATATCCGCCGCGACTCTCGGAGGCAACCGCGACCCGCAACCAAGCTGGAGCCCGCCATGTCAGGTATTACTTCACCTTGAATCTGAATCCCTCCGCCGGTGAGTCGCTGCGCTGGGTCTCGCTGCAGTTGGCGGAAGGACGCGATCCGATGTTTCGGTTTGACGCCGAAGCCACCCAAGCCTTTGAGGGCACTCGCCGTGAGCGGAATAGTCGGTTGACGTTGGGCGAAGTTACCCAGGACCGAGACACCCAGACGGTCACCGTTGTCTTTGACCCACCGGTTCCTCCCGGACGTCAGGTCACCATTGCCCTAGAACCCCATCGCAATCCACGGCGGGGTGGAGTCTATTTGTTTGGAGTCATTGCTGCCCCGGACGGAGAACAGGTGAGGCAGGAATTTGCTGGCTATGGCCGTCTGCATTTCTATGACCACGATTCGGATCCGATTCGATAGTCACCGTTGCCATAGTCATCGCCACATCGATCGTCGCCGCGTCGACACTACGGTGCTGGTAGCGTAGCCCTCTTTGGTCGACTGGGGCGTCAGTTCGGCAACTATGCTCTGGCTAGGGAGCAGTGAGGCCTCCGACCAGTCACTCAACTGCTGGCCATCAGGTACTGGCTAAACTCTCCCAGTGGTTAACGACCTAGAGGTTTTGGCTGGAGACATCTAAGGTAGCATCGTCTTCTAGCCCTAGGTGCACCGTTTTGATCCACTTTAGGCGCTTTGGTCGAACCGATAGACGCACGGTGGTGCTAGCAACCACGAGGACCCAGTGGATCATGTAAAGGGTGCCGCGTATCGCCTGGAATAGGGCTGGCAAATAGGGGGCGCTTTGGGTACGGCGTAGGCCAAACACCATACCGGCAATGGATAGGAATACCACCATCGAGGAAACCGGCATGAAGATCGGGAGGCGATGGCGGCTGATGGAAAGTAGTAGATCGGGCAGTGCCACCGAGGGAAGGGCGTATTGGATCACCCAGAAGGCGAAGAGATCGAGGGATTTGCGGAGTCCTAGGCGGGTGGGAGACATCAGCCGCCAATAGTCGAGATAGCGTTGATATCCCCCTTCAGCCCAGCGATTACGCTGATGCCACAGGGCCAGGACTCGGGTTACTCCTTCTTCTCGAACGGCTGGATGCAGGAGGAAGTCAATATCCCAGCCATTCATATGCAGCCGGAAGGTGAGGTCTAGATCGTCGGTGATGGTGGCTTCATTCCAGCCACCACAGTGTTCCAGGGCGCTACGCCGCACAAACTGACCGTTGCCGCGTAGTTCTCCCAAGCCACCGACAGCGATGCGCTGTTGCTGGTAGTAGCTGTCTAGGGCCATCTCGGCCTGTTGCCCCTGGGTCCACAAATTAGTGGTGCCATTGGTGACGGCTTTACGTACCTGCACGGCACCGACTTGGGGGCGTTGGAATAGGGGGATGACTCGACGCAGCAGATCCATGGGCACCTTGGCGTCAGCGTCGAATACCGCCACGACATCGCCTTGGGTATGGGGTAGGACCTGGTTTAGGGCCCCTGATTTGCCACCGGTGGCCTCTGAGGTGCGGTGGATGACGTGCAGTTGGTCGTACTGACGGGTCAGCTGATCTAGGAGAATGGGGGTGCGATCGCAACTGTTATCATCCACTACCCAGAGGTCGTAGCGATGCTGAGGATAATCTAGGGCACAGAGGGTTTGCACCAGGGGTTGAATGACCGCTTCTTCATTCTTAGCCGCCACCAGAATAGAGACATAGGGCCACCGTTGCGCATCCAGGAAAGCATCGGACGCATCAGCCAGAGATGGTAAGGGCTGAGGCCCTGGTAGTGGGGACGTTATCAGCAGCCGTAGGGCATGCACACTCAACAGAACAGTCAAAGCTACCACTATCCAATGCCCCCAGGTCATCAAATGTAAGATCGTGGTGCCACTCCAGAGGGCTGTCAGTGTCATAGCTGCCTTGCGCCGACGACCGGCGTAGCCGGGAAACTCATCGAGATCCAGATCATCTAAGTCAATGGCAGCTGGATTGATCTGCTCAAGCATGGAGACGTTTGATTGATGTACCATCCAAGTTTCACACCATCCCTATGGGGTGGTGTCAATGCGAAGCTGTGGGCCAAGCTGAGGAGAAGCAGTATCCTGGAACAGATACCGTACCCAGTTTAAAGGCAGATCGCATGTTGTCCGGTAAGACAATGCCATCATGGACTGATAGGTACCGCAACTTAATCGGACATTGAAATCGGACATTGAATCCGTTCATTTATCTTAACGGGTTACCGAGCAGATGCGCGGTGTTTGGCCGCGCTCTTGTTCACACTATCGCGGAATGAATACACTAGCCCCAGAAGGATTAGCCCCTTCCACTACGGCTAGCTGAACCCATGCCCTGACAGGCCCGGTGCGAGAGTTAAAGGCCGGTACACAAAGGGCATCGCATCAACTGTTTCACATGAAGACTCATGGGGTTGACATTCGACGATATCAAACCAGCAACCAAACAAGACATCAGTGTCTACATCCCCTACTACCAGGGGGGTAAGCGTAATGCCTTGCCCTATGCCATTGGGCTCTACAAGCAGGGCAACCTGGAAGGAGAACGCATCATTGAGGGGGGGGATAGTATTCCCTTCCTGGCCACTTGGAATGTGTCTGTCTTGCCCGCCGATCTCACTCGCTGCCGCCTGCAGTTCGAAGACGATGCCGAACTAAGCTACGAAATCACCATGGCCACCTTCGAATTTGTAGACTTTCTGTTCGATGTTGTGGCAGCCCTACGACACAAGCGCCCTGCTGATTTCTCCAAAAGCTTCTACCGGAAGCTACTCCGATTAGACGATTAAGGGTTTGCTATGGTTGTATCACCTGAGCACTGGCCATAGGCCATAAAATCGGATCGTGGCTCCAATAGCCCTCTAATCTTGGACGGTGCAATTAGAGCCATAACAAGAATAAGCAAGCATGAGTTGAGAAGGAGTGTGGGCGTGCCAAAGCCGGTGAATGTGCTGATCGGATCCATAGAAGCCTACAGCGGCAAGTCGGCGACCGTCCTCGGCATCGCTCTGCAGCTACAACAACAAGGCATTGATATTGCCTATGGCAAGCCCATTGGCACATGTTTAGGGAATGGTTCATCTGCAACTGCCGACAAAGATGTAGAATTCATTGCCCGCACCCTAGATCTACCCGAGTCTCGCCTGCGCTTCCCCCTGTTTAACCTAGACGATGACACCATCGCAGCCCAATTAGCTGGCGAAAATAGCTTCAACTATTGTCAACGGCTAGCCACTGCCTATGCCAGGCAAGGAGAAGAGGCTGTGGTCTTGCTAGAAGGTCCTGGCACGTTAGACGAAGGAGCTCTCTTCCAACTATCTTTACCCCATATGGCTCGAGCCATTGAGGCAACTGTGATTTTGGTGGCTCGGTTTCATTCCCTCTTGGTTGTTGATGCACTGTTGGCTGCCAAGGAGCGTTTAGGGACTCACTTGGCTGGGGTGATCATTAACGATATTCCAGAAGAGCACCTAGAGTCAGTCAATCAGCGATTGCGGCCTTGTTTAGAACGCCACCAAATTCCTGTCTTAGCTACCCTGCCTAGAACCCCCCTGATGCGCAGCATCAGCGTCAGGGAGATGGTGCAGCAGTTACAGGCTGAGGTCCTTTGCTGTGAGGATCGCCTGGAGCTCATGGTCGAAAGCCTCGCCATCGGTGCCATGAATGTGAACTCGGCCCTGCGGTATTTTCGTAAACGTATCAACATGGCCGTTGTCACCGGCGGAGATCGTACCGATATCCAGCTGGCAGCATTAGAAACATCGACCCACTGCCTGGTGTTAACCGGCCATATGTCTCCTTCTGAGGCGATTTTGGCTCGAGCTAAAGATCTAGAAATTCCGATTTTATCCGTCGATTTCGATACCTTAACCACCGTGGAGCAGATTGATCAGCTTTTTGGTCAAGTGAGGTTACATGAACCTGCCAAAGTGACCTGTGTCCAGGAGCTCATGCAGCATCACCTAGATGCTCATCGCCTGATGGACATTCTGAATCTGCCCATGGCTGCTAGTCTCTCCTGAGGTTAAACGCCGCGGTTTTTCGCCTTCAAACCGGTCATACAGATAAGAATCGGAGCCAGTCTGATACAATGAGCCCGTTCATGTCGTGTCGGTGCAGCCGTTGAGTCAGTCTATTGAAGCGCCTGTCGATAGCCTCAAAGTCGACGTCTTTCTACAGGAGTTAGCTGCCATTCAGCAATCTAGCTCTAAGCGGATTGCGATTCTTGGGTCTCGCCATGTGCCAATTACACACCAGCAGCTGATTGAGTTGCTAACCTATGCGTTGGTGCTAGGAGGCAACCGCATTATCACCTCTGGAGCAACTGGAACCAATTCTGCAGCCATTAGAGGGGCTACCAAGGCTGATGCCAACCTGCTGACTGTAATTCTGCCCCAGAGTCTGGCTCGCCAACCTCGAGAGTCTCAGGAGCAACTCGAGCAGGTTATGCACCTGGTAGAGAATTCAGAGAACGATTCCCTCTCGTTGGCCGAAGCCAGTGCCCTCTGTAACCAAGAAATCATCTCCCGCTGTCAACAGCTGATCTGCTTCGCGTTTCACGATAGCCACACGCTATTGAAGACTTGCCAGGATGCAGAAGAACAGCGCAAGATCGTTACCCTATTCTATTTTGATTAGTCATCCTTAGCTCAAATGGCACTGACGTCAGCTGTATCAAGCTGCCAACTTAGCTTTCAGAATCGGGCGAGATTCTTGCATTCTTGGGAAAGGTTTGGGCCGACGCTTCACGACTCGGGGTTCTCAACAATGCGGACGACAGGGAATCATCAGCTCTCGCACAGCGCTTAACAAGTACTATCAACGATGTCATTTGAGTGTTTAAAGTGATTCGGTTATGAAACCCAGTTTCAAAGGCCATCATCACCGCAGTCAAGTGATAGGATGGCTGCTATTCATTGCCTCAGCCCTCTTTTTCACGGTTTCGACGCTGAAGAATGGTGATGTTTTGGGGGTATGTGGCAGCCTGCTGTTTCTAGTGGCCTGTTTCGTCTTTTTGGGGTCTTTGACACGGTCGCGGGGTTAACCGCTACATGCCCTGTTACTGTGACTCCTGTCTAGCGGGGTTGATGCACAGTTCCCGGTAGCCAGTTTGAGGGTCGATTTCTCGCCTGAAGCTGTAGCCAGGCAAAGCTGCAATCGCAACTTCGGCGGTCGTATAAATCACACAACCGGCCGCAATATGGCCACCGCAGACACTGCCAGCTCCATTTGCGATCGCACC
The DNA here is from genome assembly GCF_002075285.3 of Halomicronema hongdechloris C2206. Taxonomy (GTDB): domain Bacteria; phylum Cyanobacteriota; class Cyanobacteriia; order Phormidesmidales; family Phormidesmidaceae; genus Halomicronema_B; species Halomicronema_B hongdechloris. The sequence continues at coordinate 667,306 of NZ_CP021983.2, forward strand.
GTGGAGGTGCAGGCCGTGGGTCGACAGGGTTCCCGCCAGCGACAGTAGCTCAAACGGTCCTTGCAGCACCTGAGCCTCAGACTGCCCGGCGAAGCGCAGGGCTGCCGTTTCTAAGCTGCCAATGGCGCTGACGATTACGGCGGCCTCCAGGGCCTCTTCCTGGGCGTAAGTTCCTAAGGCTCGCCGCAAATCCTGACCGGGATGCAGCCGCAGGGCATGGATTTGAACACTCATGGCGGCTCAAAATCTGTACTAGTTCTCCGTCAAAGCAGCGCTAAGCGCTAATTCACAGACGAATCGACCTCGGGGGAATCGACCTCGGGGGAATCGGGGCTAACCTTCTGCAAATACTGACTATCGAGTAGGAAGGTCCCTGGCTGAAAGCGAACGCTCCAGTAGCCCCCCGGTCGATGCTCCATGACAATGCCTTCAGCCCCAACCGAGAGCAAGTCTGGTGGCCGTAGCATCGGCATGGAGTCAGCGGTTTTGAGATAGGGCGGCGGTTGGGCCAGACGGACCCGGTCGCCGATTGCAAATGAACTAGGCATGGTGGCTGGCAGACATTGAGCGACTCATTATTGATCATAGGGCCAGCCGTTCTCTGTCTCTTAAAGTCTTGGCTTCTCGACTCGTGACTAGGGCACCTGCCAGGCCCGCTGGTGGTATTGCTGGGGCTGCTGATACGGATCCCCCGAGCTGTGATGGGGTCCATGGTGATGACCATGATCATGACCATGATGACCATGGCCGTTGATTGAAACCGCCGCCAGACGGAACTTACACAGCTCGCAATTCATCTGCACCTGACCCCGTTGGGTTTCGATCTCCCGACGTCGCAATACCTGCATCAGGTTAGGATGCCTGCCCATCTCCGGCAGGCAGGTAATCTCGATGCCAGGACATTCAACTTGTTGCTGGCTGGTGATGTCGATGATCTTTTTCACCAAGACGCCCGTAAAGAGAAAATAGGGCAGCACCACGATGCGCTTGGGCTGATACAGGCGGGCCCGTTGAAACCCGACGTCTAGGCGGGGATGGGTAATGCCGATGAAACAGATTTCAACGGTCTGGTAGCCACTGCCTTCCCAGAGGAGGCGGGCCATTTTATAGACATCACCGTTGGCGTCGGGGTCGCTGGCGCCGCGGCCGACGAATAACAGGACGGTATCGTCCCGGGCAATGCCTCGGGGATTGTAGCGGGGCTCGTCCAGCTGCTGCAGGCGCTGATGCCAGAGATCTAGGATTTCTGGCGTGATGCCGAAGTGACGACCATAGTGAAAGGTCAGCTGAGGATAGCGTCGGCGGGCCCGGTCTAATTCGTTAGTGACGTCAAATTTGTTGTGGCGAGCGGCGAAGAGCAACACTGGCATGACCGAAATATCGGTATAGCCTTGGGCAACACACTGGTCGACGGCATCGAGGATGGTGGGCGTTGTTAGCTCTAGAAAACAGGGAATCACTGGTCGTGAGCGATCGAGGGCTTGATAGGCACTAGCAAAGTCGAGGAGATGCTGGCGCCCTTCCGGGTCGCGGCTGCCGTGGCCAATCAGGAGTAAGGGACGGCGGGCTGGCAACTCAGGCAAAGGCGTGACGTCGGAGGTGACAAAGTCGCTAATTCTCGTGATGATAGGGTGTGTTGGCATTGTGTAATCGCTGCTTCGTTCCCATGGCGCGGTCAACTCAGATGAATGCCGCCGCTTCGCCATCTTAGCCCACGGGCCGGGGGGGAGGAATCCTCGGGGGAGGCATTTATGGAGCCCATGACCCTACAACAGCGGGTTAGATTCTATTTAGAAGACCTGGAGACGCCTTGGGGAAGAGCGGTCAATGGTGCGATCGCAACCCTGATTATCCTCTCCAGCGCCATCTTTGTCATCGAGACCTACACCATCCCAGCCTCCCTAGAGATAGTCTTGGATTGGATGGACTGGCTGATTCTGGCGGCATTCACCCTAGAATATGGGCTGCGGGCCTGGTCAGCAGAGCAGCCCAGACGATACCTCTTCAGCCTATACGGTCTCGTGGATCTGATTGCAATCCTACCGTTACTGTTGGGCTTCCTCGACCTGCGCTTCATCCGCCTGCTACGGTGGTTACGGCTGCTGCGGCTGTGGCGCTTCTTAGCCAATCAGCAGCTAGGGGGCCGCCTCAAAACCCAAGACACCTTGATTGTCACCCGCATTCTCTTCACCCTCTTCACCATCATCTTCATCTACTCTGGGTTGATTTTTCAGGTCGAACACCCCGCCAATCCAGACAACTTCCGCAACTTTCTAGATGCCGCCTACTTCGCCGTCGTCACCATGACCACCGTTGGCTTTGGCGATGTGACCCCAGTCTCTGAAGCGGGGCGGGCCCTCACCATCATGATGATTCTCACCGGCATCGCCTTGATTCCCACCCAAGTCGGTCGGCTAATTGGTCAAGTGGCCAAGGCTAAAGACCCCGATCAAGTCTCCTGTCCCAGTTGCGGCCTCTATGGCCACGACAGCGACGCCCGGTTTTGTAAACGATGCGGTAACCCACTATTTAAGCCGGGGCCCAATCCCTCGCCAGACCCCATGGCCACAGAGGCAATCTCACCGGCCTCACTCGAACCGGGTCAGCCAGGTGTAAAATGAATCGCCTACCGATAGGGAATCAGGGGATCTTGCAGGTGTTTGCTCCATTTGAGCTGTTTTGGGCGCTGATCGGCCTCATCCTCACCATCGCCGCCACCTGGATGGAGGTCTTTATCACCAATGCCCCCTGGAGCTGGGGCGGCGCCGGGCTGCGGGTCTACTCCTTGGGGGTGAGTTTTCAGGTAGGGGCCGTGCTGTTGACCGGCTGCCTAGGCGGCAAAACCGCCGCCGCCCTGTCCCAAATCGCCTACCTCACCCTGGGACTCTTGCTCTTTCAGGTATTTGAATTGCAGGTCTTTACCCAGGGGGGCGGCTTAGCCTATGTGCGAGAACCGAGTTTTGGCTATCTCGTCGGCTTTGTCCCCGCCGCCTGGATTTGTGGGTACCTGGCCTTCCGCGATGCCCCTAAACTAGAAACATTAGCCTTGAGTAGTGTGTCTGGTCTCACGGCAATCCATGGCTGCGGGGTGCTCTACCTCTGTATTGCCTACGGATTTGGCTGGATAGGGAATCCCTCCCTATCTTTCCTGCAAGCTGTCGCCACCTATTCCCTATGGCCACTGCCAGGACAATTGGTCGTCGCCTGTGCCGTGGCGGTGATCGCCTTCATCGCCCGGCGCTTACTGTTCTATTAGTCGTTATGAGAGTGCGAAACCGACTGTTTTGGGTGGCAGCAGCCATTGGCCTAGCCCTCGATCAGCTGACGAAGTATTGGGTCGTTCGCAGTTTTCAGTTAACCGATCCGCCAGACAGCCTGCCCCTTTGGCCTGGGGTGTTTCATTTCACCTATGTCACCAACACCGGTGCCGCCTTTAGTTTATTCGCCGACAATGGCGATTGGCTGCGCTGGCTATCGCTGTTAGTCAGTCTCGGCTTAATTGTCTTAGGCTGGCGGGTGACGCTGGCCAACCGCTGGGAACAAGCAGGGTATGGATTGATTCTCAGTGGCGCGCTGGGCAATGGCATTGACCGCATGGTGGCCGGTGAGGTGGTCGATTTCTTAGATTTCCGCCTGATTGGGTTTCCCATCTTCAATGTGGCGGATGTCTGCATTAACCTAGGTATCGCCTGTTTACTGATTGCCGCCTTAAAACACCCCAACGGCAATGGCACTGCCAAGCAAAGACCCCGCCGTTAACTGTTCCCTTCCTGAAACACCCTCTAGAATAGGGGCAGCATGGGACGCTTGCTACTATGACCCGGTCATCGCCGCCCAATCCACCCCCCCCTCGAACTCTCCTGGGAAAGGTTACCCAAGCGTTTCAACGGGTACAAGCCCAGGTTGACTTTTCGAAGCTGGCCCTGAAACCAGGGGCGCGGGTGGCCGAACTCCACGTCGACTACAAAGGGCAGACATCCGTGTATCCCCTGTTGGGAGAGCGCTACATCCTGGGGCGCAGCTCATCAGAGTGCGACATCGCTATCCGCAGCCCCATCGTCAGCCAAGTGCACGCCTCCTTGACTCGCGATCGCACCCGTCCCGGCCACCCCTTCATCCTCAAAGACAAAAAATCGACCAACGGCATCTATCGCGGCAAGAAGCGCATCACCCAAACCCGATTGCATCACCAGGATGTGGTCACCTTGGGGCCTGCCGCCCTCACTGATGCCGTCACCGTGCGTTTCGTGGATCCCCCCCCCTGGTATGTGCAGTCCACCCGCTACGCCGTCTATGGGTTCACCGGCCTCTCTCTGGCCCTAGGGGCCTGGATCGTCGCCATCGAATGGCCCAAGGTGCCCATGCGACCCTTGCCAGAATCGGTGCAAGGCCCAGTGATTATCTATGCCCAAGAAGGCGATCGCCAGGTGCCCCTGCGCCCGCAACGCAATCGGGCCCACGTCGAACAAAGTCGCCTGGCAGATTTCTCCCCCTATTTAGCCAAGGCCCTGGTAGCCTCTGAAGACAGCCGCTATTACTGGCACCTCGGCGTCGATCCCATCGGCACCTTGAGGGCGTTGCTCGTCAATCTGCGGGGTCGCGAGATTCGCCAAGGGGGCAGCACCCTGAGCCAACAGCTGGCCCGCAGCATCTACCGAGAGTATGTCGGCACCGAGGACTCGGCTGGGCGCAAAATTCGAGAAGCCATCGTCGCCCTAAAACTGGAAACCTTTTACAGCAAAAATGATCTGCTGCTGACTTACCTCAACCGAGTGTATTTAGGCAGCAATCTATACGGCTTTGAGGATGCCGCTCAGTTTTACTTCGCCAAGTCAGCCCGAGATCTAACCCTGGCCGAAGCCGCCACCCTAGTGGGGATTCTGCCGGCCCCCAATGCCTTCAACCCGGTGCAAGACTATCAAGCCGCCATTGCCTACCGCGATCGGGTCTTAAACCGCATGGTTTCCCTGGGCATGGTCAGCCAAGAGGAGGCGCGGCGAGCCCGGCGCTCTCGCTTAGAAATCAGCCCCGATGCCCGGGAAGAGTTGCAGGGTACCCGCGCTCCCTATTTCTATAGCTATATCTTTCAAGAGCTAGAGCAAGTCTTGGGGGTACAACTGGCCCGAGAGGGTAATTTTATCGTCGAAACCAACCTGAATCTAGATCTGCAGGCCCAGGCTGAAGCCGCCCTGCGGGAGTCAGTCAACTCCACTGGCGCTCACTGGGCTATTCCCAAGGGGCAATCATTACCGTCGATACCAGTAGTGGGGCCGTATTAGCCATGGTGGGGGGCACCGACTACGGCCAGAGTCAATTCAACCGCGCCAGCCAAGCGCTGCGGCAACCCGGGTCCACCTTCAAGGTGTTTGCCTATGCAGCCGCCCTAGAACAGGGCATTTCGCCCGGCACCACCTACAGTTGCAGCTCGCTAAACTGGGGCGGTCGGCAGTTTCGTGGGTGTCGCTCCGGGGGGGGCGCCTTAGATATGTACACCGGGTTGGCTCGCTCTGAAAATGTGGTGGCCCTGCGAATTGCCCAGGCTGTGGGCCTGGAGGCGGTGGTGCAAGTGGCCCGTCGCCTGGGAATTGAGGCGGATTTAAACCCAGTGCCGGGGCTGGTGCTGGGCCAGAGTGAAGTGACGCCCTTGCAGCTGACGGGAGCGTTTGCGACGATTGCCAACGATGGCGTCTGGAATCGCCCCCATGGCATCGTCCGGGTCCTGGATAGCAGTGACTGCACCGATCCCCAAGCTATTGAGAGCTGTCGGCTCATCTACGAGTTTGGCCAGGCAGGCGATGCCGACCGGGAAGCCCTCTCGGCTACTGTGGCCGACCAGCTGACTCAGCTCATGCGAGGAGTGGTGCAAGGGGGCACGGGGCAGGCGGCGGCCCTAGGCTTCGGGGAAGCGGGCAAGACAGGCACCACCGATGATAATCGAGACCTGTGGTTTATTGGCTTCGTGCCTCGCTATCAAGTGACGACAACCGTTTGGCTGGGCAACGATGACAACAGCCCCACCCGGGCCAGCAGCGGCCAAGCGGCGGCTCTGTGGGGCGATTACATGGGACAGGCCCTGCGCTAATGGACGGCGAGTCAGTGCCGAACATGCTCCCCCCTTGCTCCCCTGCCCCACACACCCTCTTCTGAAGAACTGTTACACTTCCTCACAAATTCGATAAATCAGCCAGATCGCGGTGATAGGATTCCCAACAAAAGGTTGAGAGATAAGCATCCATGGCAGAAACTCTGACTGGCAAAACTCCCGTGTTTGGTGGCAGTACTGGTGGTCTCCTGACTAGAGCTGCCGTTGAAGAAAAATATGCGATTACCTGGACTAGCACGAAGCAGCAGGTATTTGAAATGCCGACCGGTGGAGCCGCCATCATGCATGAAGGCGAGAATTTGCTCTATCTGGCCCGCAAAGAGCAATGCCTGGCGTTGGGGACCCAACTGCGCTCCAAATTTAAGCCCAAGATTGAAGACTACAAAATCTATCGCATCTATCCCAACGGTGAGACCCAATATGTCCATCCCGCCGATGGGGTCTTCCCTGAGAAGGTGAACGAAGGCCGCGAATACAACGGTAAGATTGACCGGAACATTGGCGCTAATCCTGATCCAGCCACGGTTAAGTTCAGCGGTAAGGCTCCCTACGAAGTGTAGTTGGGGCAGCTGGCTGACCTTCTAGGACTAGGACTCAGGGCAAATAATGAAAGGGGCATGGCTTAGCTGTGCCTCTTTTGCTGTGCCATGTATCTAGGGGCGAGGGTGGTGTCTGAGCCGGGGAACCCCTGCGATCGCAACTGTTCTCCCATACAATGAAAGGCATGATTTTTCCAGGCTTTGACCAATTTGCCAGCTTAGCCGAGCGGGGGAATTTCGTCCCCGTCTACCAAGAGTGGGTAGCCGATTTAGACACACCAGTATCGGCCTGGTATAAGGTCTGTGCCGGCCAACCCTATAGCTTTCTGCTGGAATCGATCGAAGGGGGCGAAACCTTGGGCCGTTATAGCCTGCTAGGGTGCGACCCCCTCTGGATTTTAGAGGCCCGCGGCCATCGCACCACCCAAACCCATCGCGACGGCTCAGTGCAGGTATACACAGGCAACCCCTTCGATGTGCTGGCCGATTGTTTGGCTCCCTATCACCCTGTCCAGCTGCCGGAACTGCCGCCTGGCATTGGCGGCCTCTTTGGATTCTGGGGCTATGAGCTGATCCGCTGGATCGAGCCGACGGTCCCCATTTACGAGGGCGACGATGACGACCTGCCCGATGGGGTCTGGATGCAGGTGGATAATCTCCTGATTTTCGACCAAGTGAAGCGGAAAATCTGGGCCATCGCCTATGCCGATCTGCGACACGCAGATGATCTAGAGACGGCCTATGGCCAAGTCTGCGATCGCGTCACCCAGCTCGTGAAAAAGCTGACGCTGCCCTTGGCAGAACGCAATACACTGTTGGCCTGGTCTCCCCCCGGCAAGCCCCCCCATGCAGCTCCCTTGCAGTACACCAGCAATCGCAGCCAAGACGAATTTTGTGCCAGTGTCGAGCGGGCCAAGCAACACATTCGGGCCGGCGATATCTTTCAGGTGGTGCTATCCCAGCGACTCTCCACCGACTATGCCGGCGAGCCCTTCGATCTCTACCGCTCGCTGCGGCTGATTAATCCCTCCCCTTACATGGCCTACTTCCACTTCGCCGACTGGCAAATCATTGGCTCCAGCCCTGAGGTAATGGTGCGTGCCACTCACAGTGAGACAGAGGATGGCACCATGGTGGCTACTCTGCGGCCGATTGCAGGAACGCGACCGCGGGGGAAAACCCCAGAAGAAGACCAGGCCTTCGAGCAAGACCTCTTAGCAGATCCCAAGGAAGTTGCCGAGCATGTCATGTTGGTGGACCTAGGCCGTAATGATCTGGGCCGCGTATGCCGCAGTGGCAGCGTCCACGTCGATGAATTGATGGTGATCGAGCGCTACTCCCATGTCATGCACATTGTCAGCAACGTGGTCGGGCAGCTGAAATCAACCCGGGGAGCCTGGGACCTGCTCAAAGCCTGCTTCCCGGCAGGCACCGTCAGTGGTGCCCCCAAAATTCGGGCCATGCAGATTATCCACGACTTAGAGCCCTGCCGCCGGGGTCCTTACTCTGGGGTCTACGGCTACTACGACTTTGAGGGCCAACTCAATACCGCCATCGCCATCCGCACCATGGTGGTGCAGCAGCGGGCACCGGGTCAGCACCAGGTCAGCGTCCAGGCAGGGGCTGGCTTGGTAGCCGACTCGGTGCCCGTCGCCGAGTATCAGGAAACCCTCAACAAGGCTCGGGGCATGTTAGAAGCTATTCGGTGTCTACGGGACTAGGGAGCCTGAAAACCGACCAGCAAAGAGTCGGAGCCATCTGGCTGATCGCCCAGTGGCATCAAGACCGTGGCTTCATAGGGAATGACACCGGTACTTTCACTACCGAGGCACTGGGCCGCTGCCTTAGACAGATCTAGGGAGCGATCGCCTATATAGGGTCCCCGATCATTGATGCGGATGACCACTGTGCGGTCGTTCAGCAAGTTTCGCACTTTCAATTGGGTGCCAAAGGGCAAGGAGGGATGGGCCGCTGTGAGGGCATGTTGGTTGAAAATTTCTCCTGTTGCCGTTTGTCTGCCATGGAAGGCAGGGCCATACCAAGAGGCTGTGCCTTGAAAGGTCTGGTGGGTTTCGGTTAACCCTTCGACTCCCATCTGAAATGTCAGCCACATCCAGGGCTTCCCCCCCAAGGACGACCCGCAGGTTGTTGACCCAGCGAATAGCAATATTAGCATAGGACTCATTGCTCTCCATGGCCATGGAGGCATCGGCCACGAACAGAATGTCGTGGTTGACGCGTCCGGCAGCATAGGCATGGCCGATCAGCGGTTTGATGTCGTCGGGGTGCCAGTCAGAGGCCTGTAATAGTTGTCGTATTTTTTCGGCAATGTGCTCGGCAGTGCGCCGTTGCCTGACCTCACCAACCACATGACCATCGACCCGTATCTGGAATTGTTGTCCCTGGTCCAAGATGGCCGAGGCCGCCACCGGCGAGGTCTTGGCAGGCAAGGGGAGGCAGTTCATGGGCGGCAACTCGTCGACTTCGGGGTGAGAATAGACGCCCATCTGACTCGTGACCTGCACTTTAGCAACTGATTTCCAGGTCTCCCACTCAACCAGATCAGGCGATAGTGAAGGTAGTTGGCTCACGATCTCAGCCAGGGAATCACTCGTCGTGGCGGAGGTCTTCTGGAACGGCGTAGTCTGGTCGTCGCCGGCTTCATCGAGGCTCTTGCCAGAGAGCCAAGCGGTTGGCATCCAGCCCATTGCACTGACCACTGCCGTGGGATAGCGGGGGGGTAACTGCATCAGGACGTCCGTCGGCAGGCTAGCTGATAAGGCTCGATCAGGCGCCACCGTAGTGGCGGCCAATAGACTGGACTGTGAGGCGTATAGGAGCTGTAGCTGACGCTGGGGGTCAGGGAAAATGGCCGAGGGGGCTTCCCGAGCGGCCACACCTCGTCGCACAATAGGTAATTTAGGGTCGGCCTCTGGATTATCATTGAACAGGGAAGACACTGCAACCGTTGGCATGTCTCCACCGAGTAGAGAGGCAACCCAGACAAGTCCTAAGAAATCCATCATTATGGGGAAGTTCACCAAAGATGCTTGTCTGAAAGGCAGACTTTTGTATTCTCCGCTGCAGACACAGAGAGTAATCTAGTATAGCTACTCGGGTTAAGTTTGGGATCGGTGTCAGGGAACTTTGACAGAGATAGGTCGTCTAGCCAGGGGCTGACGGCCTCGCTATTGGCTCATCTAGAGCAGGTGATACGCGATCGCAACCCATTTCTCGCCTCGGCGGGCCATTTCTACGGTCAGCAATACATTCGAGAGACCTTGGGAGCATTGGCTCCGCTGCGGATGCATCCGTTTGAGGCCTATGGCCGCCAATTTTGTAATTGGAGCATTGACTTGCCGGGGCAGTACCCCGAGCGAGGTTTACTGATAGTCGGAGCCCATTTCGATACGGTACCGGGGTCCCCTGGAGCCGACGATAATGGGACGGGGGTGGCGGTGCTGCTAGAATTGGCCCGTTACTTTGCCCGTTATCCGCCGCAATCACCACTACGATTGGTGGCCTTCGATCTAGAGGAAATGGGCCTGCAGGGAAGCCATGCCTATGCGGCCCAGTTGAAGCAGCAGGGCACTCCGTTGCGGCTGATGATCTCCCTGGAGATGCTGGGCTATTGCGATCGCACCTCCGGCTCCCAGCGCTATCCCCCCGGGCTGCAATACTTCTATCCCAACCGCGGCGACTTTATCGGCCTAATTGGCAACCTCAGTACCCTGCCGACCTTAATGCACCTGCACCGTCACCTGCAACGGGCCGGAGTCCCCTGTGAATGGCTGCCGGTCTGGGGCCGCGGCCAAGGCATCCCCGATACTCGCCGCAGCGACCACGCTGCCTTCTGGGACCAAGGCTACAGTGCAATCCTGGTCACCGATACGGCCAATCTGCGCAATCCCCATTACCACCAACCCAGCGATCGCCTAGACACCCTCGATCTGGAATTTCTCACCCGGGTCTGTCGCGGTTTGATGGCAGGCTTAGCAGAGCTGTAGTGAAGGCAGAAGCGGGGAGGCGAGTGGAGGGGAGGGTAATGGGGTGGTGGGAAAAGGAAAACGGAGGACGGAGGATGGAAAAGGGGACAGGGTAGGGGCGCGGTTGCCGCGCCCCAATGCAGAAAACTGGCTACCCCGCCGATGCGACGCGATCTGGAACGACCAATTGACCAGCCCTTCCGCAGGTCCAGGGCGGTGGTTCGACTCCGCTCACCACAAGCTGCCCTGGTCGTCGGAGTCCGAGGGGAACGAAATCCCCTCGGGTGAGCACCCCGAGCTATCCAAATTAAGCGTAGTCTTATCAAGATCTAGAGCCACCGATCCGGCACTCAGAACGCTATAGCCGCGTTGCGACCGCAAATAACAACGGCCCCACCACCAACGCCGGTAGAAATGACGCCACCCGGATGCGGGTGATCTCCAACAGATTCAGGCCCAGGCCCAAAATCATCAGCCCACCAATGCCGGTCACCAGCAACACCTGCGGATCTTGGGTTGGATCAGGCAGGGCCGTGGCCCCGATCCCAGCCAGCAGCGACAGCAGTCCTTGCACCAGCAACACCGTCAGGGCCGAACAGGCCACCCCCATACCATAGCCAGCGGTCAGGGCAATGGCAGCCAGGCCGTCCATGGTGGCCTTCAGGGTCAAGAGGGTGGGATCACCGGCGAGACCATTCTGGAAGCTGCCCAGCAACGTCATTGGGCCGACGCAGAATAGCAGACTGGCCGCCACGAAGCCTTCCGTGAACCGTCCTCCGCCCCGTAATTGCCGTTTTAATCCCTCCCCTAAGCCCGTGAGTCGAGACTCCAACTGCCACCATTCCCCCAAGATTCCGCCGATCACCAGGGCCAGCAGTCCCAGAATCACCCCATCCAGAGGACCGGCCTGCAGCCCCTGGAAGTCGCTGGCCATGGTAATGCCCAGATAGAGGGTCAGCAGTCCCACCGCCTGAATAATCACCTGCTGCATGGCAGCGGGTAGGCGATGTCGCAGCAGCAAGCCCAAGCCACTGCCCAACAACACGGTCAGCACGTTAATCCAAGTGCCACTGGTTTTACTCCAAAGACTCAACATGGGCCTGCGGAAAAGTCGTGATCTCTGATGATGCTCCTGAGCCAGCGATGGGCACGTTAAGAGTGTTCCCCGAGCATAATGATCATGGTTGCCTCTGACCCCCTCCTGCCGACCCACTCTCCCACTCTCCACCTACTCAGCTACTCCGCCGCTCGCTAGTCAGGGCCGCGGATCGGGACGATGGAGGGGGCTGAGCAGCTGGCTGAGGCGACGCAGTTCGGCACTGGTGCCCATGCCGATGACCAGATCCCCCGGACGCAGGTCGGTTTGAGCGGTGGGACCAGTAATTAAGGAGCCTTCCTGGCGGCGAATGGCTAAAATCAAGGCTCCCGAGCGCGATCGCAACTCGGCCTGCCCCAGCGTTTGGCCAATCCAGGGACAGTTGTCGGGAGAGAGCAAGAATTCTTCGACATAGACGGTGCGGTCGGCACCGGTGAGAATGCCATCGAGGAAGTCAACCACCTGGGGACGCAGGGCAGCGGCGGCCATGCGTTTGCCACCAGTAATATAGGGTGACACCACTACATCGGCTCCCCCTCGCTGCAGCTTCTGCACCGCTTCCTCGGTGCTGGCTCGGGCAATGGTCCGAATCTCTGGGGCCAAGGTCTTGGCCGACAACACCGTGTAGAGGTTTTCAGCATCGGAGGGTAGGGCGGCCACTAGGCATGCGGCTCGCCCAATGCCGACGTTGAGCAGCACCTGATCTTGGGTGGCATCCCCGAGGACAGCTAGATACCCCAGGTGTTGGGCATCTTCGATGGATGCCTCGTCACTGTCAACAACGATGAAGGCGATGCCCTCGGCAGAAAACTCGGCGGCAACTTGGCGACCGGTGCGACCAAAGCCACAGAGGATGTAATGCTGGCTAAGAGAATTCATGAGTTTGCGCTGTTGCCGAAATTGAAAGCTGGCTCGTAGGTATCCCTGGGCCAGGGCTTCAGTAAAGACGTTGACGATGTACGCAATCACGATAACGCCCATCAAGATGAAGATAGTGGTGAACAGGCGGCCCCGGGGGCCCAAGGGCTGAATCTCGGCAAATCCAACGGTGGCCAGGGTAATTACAGCCATGTAGGTAGCATCTAGCCAAGACCAACCTTCGATGAATCGGTACCAGAGAATCCCAGTTAGGGCGACTCCCCCCAATGCGATCGCACCGCCGGACTAATTTCGCCGGATGCGGCGATAATTTCGATTCATCAGGGTCTGGCCATAGCCAAGCGCTGGGAGCCCAGGGACATTGCGGATAGGGTCTAAGACAAAACTTTTCAATTGTAAGAGGGGAAGGCCGATCCTGCGGTAGGGCTAAGCCCGATCAGCTTGCTGCTGGCACATCGGGCAGCAGCCATCGTCGGGAAGCATCAACCCAACTCAGCCCTCTTGATAGATAGAATGTAAAGAAACATCACATTATTGAGCTGCCATGACTGCCCAACTTGCCTCTACTGACCATTTGGAAAAATACACGTGGACCTGGCGGGGCACCAAACTCATTACGCCGTGCAAGGGAAGGCCCCCACTACTGCTAGTGATGGGGTTCGGGGCTTCAGCGGCCACTGGCGCCAGAGTATTTCCGCCCTAGCCGCCCGCGGGTATCGAGTATTTGCTGTGGATCTATTGGGCTTTGGCGATAGCGATAAACCGCCTCTAGCCTATGCCCTAGAGCTGTGGGAACAGCAACTGCACGATTTTTGCCACACGTTAATCGCACAACCGACCATCTTTGTCGGCAACTCCATCGGTGGCCTACTAACGCTGATGCTGCTGGCTCACTATCCTGAGTCGGCCCGCGCCGGCGTATTACTGAATTGTGCTGGGGGACTAAACCATCGCCCTGATGAGCTCAACCTCGCCTTGAGGCTAGTGATGGGCACCTTTACCCGATTGGTCAGTTCTCCCTGGCTCGGCCCGTTAGTGTTTAACCAGGTGCGTCAAAAACGCCGAATTCGTAATTCTCTCAAGCAAGTGTACTGCAGCCACGCCGCCGTAACCGACGACCTGGTAGATCTGATTTATCGACCAGCCTGTGACCCGGGCGCTCAACAGGTATTTACCTCCGTTTTGACGGCTCCAGCTGGTCCCAAACCCTCAGAATTGCTATCAACTATCCAGCAACCCCTGTTAGTGCTGTGGGGCGAAAAAGATCCCTGGACCCCCATCCAAGGGGCTGACATCTATCGTCAACTCAGTGAATCGGCAGATCCCCCCACCGTCACATTTCATTCCATTCCAGAGACCGGTCACTGTCCCCACGACGAACGCCCAGACGTGGTGAATCCTCTTATCATCAAGTGGTTGCGGCAGTTGGAGAGCGCGGAAGTGATGGCGTAGGGAAGCGGGGAGTGGGCAAGTTTTCAGGTCTCCATACTCCCAGCCTCGCCCCTGTTGCATTGGCAAAACCCTAACCTCAAGGGGAAAACTATTTACAATAGCCTATAGCAGACTTGGAAAACTTTAATGCTGTAACAACGGGTGCAGCCGGAGGGATCGTCGGCTTTTAGGCTGATCATCAGCAGGTAGTCCATTCCCTCGAATGCTGACCATTAGCCTGTTTCAGGGGGAGCCTTAGGGGCTTGGGCTCAGCCACTGTTGGACCAGAGCGGTACCTGCCTGGTCCAGCAAGGATGTGTAGGATTGATCATGATTGATCTCACTGGCATAGGGGAGCTTGCTGGCACAACGGTTCAGTGAATCCTAGCGGTTCCTGCTGTGATGATTGACAGAGTATTGATGCAACCAGGTATCTGATCTATGACGGCTGTAACCACTCCATCGACAATCCCAGCCTTTTGTGAGGGAATCCTACACTTTGGTAAGCCCCCCGGCGACTTCGACCGCTATGGTCAATCCCCGGTCATCGCAGCAGGACAGAGGGCTATTCCGTCGCCTACTGATGAGGCTGCCGTCTATCAAACACTGCTGGCTGCAGATGCTTTGCGGTATTTGACGCTGCAAGTTACTGCCAGCAAAGCGTCTGGTCATCCTGGTGGCTTTGCCAGCATTGCCGATGGCATTGCTGCTTTAGTCATGTTGGGCTACAAGAACCTGATCACTGAGGTGGGGCACCATGCCCCTGGCTTCTACAGCACCATGTTTCTGGATCGCTCCCTAGAGGCCATGGGAATTGAGACAGTGCAGCAACTATGCGATCGCTTCCGGGAAACCCACGGCCTCTTGGGCCATCTCTCCGGTCAGATCCCTGGGTTGCTAAATCCCGCTGGTCCCCTAGGGCAGGGGCAACACTTTGCCATGGCGGCGGCCAAGTTGTATCCCGGCACTCTATTTCCCGTCACCATCGGCGATGGTGGATTGGGAGAACCCTATGTCATGAGTAGTTTTGGCCATTTCCACACGGCCTATCCTCAGATCACCAACTTTCTGCCCATTCTGGTATGGAATGGCTATTCCCAAGAACACCACAGCATGGTGTCTACCCAATCGAACCAAGAAATGGTGGCTTACTGGCGGGGCAACGGCTTCCAGAATGTCATCCTAGTGGATGCCAAAGATTACGACGACGCCAACCAGCCCGAGGCCTATGTCGATAGCACCCTATTTTCATTCCAGCAGCGATTGGCCTTTGCTCAGGCCGTATTAGAGGCCACCGATAAGGCAGCTGGTGCGGCTCTGGGTGGAACCCTAACGGTGCTGATTATCAAGCAACTCAAAGGTGCTGGCGTGCACAAGCGGGGGGCCAAGGCCCACAATCTCTATCCTGGCGATACCGTGGATCGAGACTATATCCTCAAGGCCTTGACCGAACTGGCCCTACCTCCAGAGGCCTGGCAATTGGTGCGGACTAACTTCGAGCGCGCCATGGGCGGAAGTGCGGCTCAAACTGCCGTGACTGAATCGGTACGCCCTTTACCCTCCATTTCCGAGGTGCCCTTGCAGGAATTTCCCGTCAATGCTGATAAGCAGGTGGCTACTACCGCCATGGGGACCTTGGCAGGAGCCGTGGGGCAACAAGATGCTGATTTCGTGGTCACCAATGCCGATGGCAACGCTGCTTCTGGCATCAACAATATCAACCAGGCGTTGACTATTCGCCACCCCACCCCAGATCAAGGATATTATCAGGGACCGCATGGGCAAGTATACGAACCCCTGAGCGAAGACGCTTGCGCCGGGCTAGCTGCTGCCCAAGCCTTGCTGGGCGGCCGCAGCCTTTGGTGCTCCTATGAATCCTTTGCTGTTAACGGATTGCCCATTTGGCAGACGGTGACCCAGGCCATGGCCGAACTGCGGCGGCCCACCCCTTCTACCATTACCCTGTTTACCGCCGGGGCCTTAGAGCAGGGGCGCAATGGTTGGACCCATCAACGGCCAGAAATTGAGAATTATTTTGCTGGCATGATGCGCAACGGCAACGTGTTTCCCCTATTTCCGATTGATGCCAACAGTATTCAGGTCTGCTACGAGTGGGCCTTGGCTACTCGTAACCAGGGGATTACCATTACCGCCAGTAAATCAGCTCTACCGATTCGGACTACCTTTGAGCAGACCCGCCAGGCGTTGCAGCGAGGGGCAGTGGAACTGCAGACAACCCCTGGTCAATCGACCATTGTGTTTGCTGTCATCGGTGATATGCCCCTGATCCCAGTCTATGAAGCAGCTGAACAGCTAGCGGCTCGGGGAGTTGGTTCACGCATTGTCGCCATTGTCAGCCCCCGCCGACTCTACCGTCCTAGCGATACCGCTTGGGAAACCTGCGCTGAGGCAGATGGCGGCTTCCTAGAAGACGCTGAGTTTGAGAAGCTCTTTAGTGGCGATGCCCTGATTGGGATCACTGGCGGCACTAGCGCCATGCTAGAGCCGGTGATGTTACGCAGTCGACTGTCGCGGGATGTGTTTGCCTGGAGGCGGGGAGAAACCACAGCAACACCGACCCAACTGATGGCCCTCAATGGCTTAACTGCTGAAGCCTTTGTCAAGCGCGCCCTAGCCTTGCTGGGCTAGACGCTATCAGAGCATGGGCCAATCTCCCGCAAGTAGCCCCTTCTGCTGACAGTGGCAGAGGGGGTTTCCAGCGTCATGGCAGTGCTATAGCCACCGCCACCATGCTTTTGCGGTGGCGAGCCAGTCAGCCCCCTAGCACTGGGCTATTGGACGATCAACCATGTCCTAAGCTGACTGGCCAGCGCCATAGGAGCCAACGGCCAAGAGACTATCTAGACAGGATAGAACAAGCGTTCTAAAATCGGGTATCGGGCTATGGCGTCGCTGGGGCTCCTGAGGGGACACCGGTCAGTGGCGGCGGCCTACTAGCGCGGATCAGTCGAGGGCCGTAGCGACTAACTTCATCTGAATAATATTTACACAATGTTACTTTTTCTAGATGGCCTCTGAGGATTTTGTCGTGATCGATGCATTCCCAAGCGCCCTAAAGCCTTATCCTAAGCTCAATACAACAATCTCTTCCAGGAAGCGCATAACGGGAAGCTGGGGACCTCTTTCCTTAAAACCACTATGAGAGATGTTACAATTATTTACACAAACCCATTGAAAGAGACATCTGTGAGTACCCTAAGTACTCTCTCCGGAAATTGTTGGTTGTCAGGGTGCTTAAGTCAGGTGATCGATTGCAGTAATCATGTGGTCACTGGCTAATAAGTCTGCCCTGCAGTCCGTTGTTATCTACCGCTCAAGGCGTGTCCCAACTCGATGTATGGGGCACCTGGATCGATCTAACACTGTTCGCACCTTAGGCAAGACTGGCTGGCTATGAAAACGGCTCAAAACTCCCCTGACTTAGTCCGCACCTATCTCAAGGAGATAGGTCGGGTGCCCCTGCTCACCCATGAACAGGAGATTCTATATGGTAAGCAGGTCCAGCAACTCAATGCCCTAGAGCATCAGCGCCAAACCCTAGCTGAGCAGCTGGACCGTGAACCCACTCTGACCGAATGGGCTCAATCGGCCGATATGGCTACGAAAGACTTACAGCAGGTGGTGGCCGAGGGGCAAGTAGCTAAACGCAAGATGGTGGAGGCTAATCTGCGTTTAGTGGTCTCGGTGGCCAAGAAGTATATCAAGCGTAATGTGGATCTGCTGGATTTGATCCAAGAAGGCACCATTGGCATGCAGCGGGGGGTCGAAAAGTTTGATCCGACTAAGGGATATCGCTTTTCTACCTATGCCTACTGGTGGATTCGCCAGGCCATTACCCGTGCGATCGCAGAAAAGAGTCGCACCATCAGACTACCGATTCACATCACCGAAAAGCTGAACAAGTTGAAGAAGGTGCAGCGCCAGCTAGCCCAGCAATACGGCCGTACAGCCACCATCAACGAGTTGGCTGACGAGCTCGATTTAACCCCGAAGCAAGTCCGAGACTATCTGGAAAAGTCGCGCCAACCCCTATCGTTAGATCTGCGGGTGGGGGATAACCAAGACACGGAGTTGGGCGATCTCCTGGAAGACACCGGTCCCTCCCCAGAAGACTTCACCACCCAGGCATCCCTACGCCATGATCTAGAACGGCTGATGGAAGACTTGACCCCCCAGCAGCGGCAGGTGATTGCCCTACGATTTGGCCTCAACGACGGCAAGATGATGACCCTGGCTAAGATTGGTACCCTACTGAGCATTAGTCGAGAGCGGGTGCGTCAGATTGAACGGGAAGCCTTAAACAAGCTGCGCAAACGCCAGGCCGACATTCGCGAATATTTGGCCAGTTGATCGTCGAGACTCGAGTGATTGCTTAAGTAATTGCCCCCGCTGGTGGGGGTACAATATGCCGTGTCCCCACCAATTGGGTTAACGCCATCTGGTCAATTCCGGCTCCGATGTTTGTCGCTCAGAGGGCTCCAGACTATCGGTAGACTCGTTCAGGACAGGCGCAGGGGCGGTGGGATCTGACTCCCAAGCGGCGGTTTCCCTGACGGCTTCATCGGTTAAGGACGGCAGCACACAACTGGTGCGCTTCGAGAAGCCCCAGGCGAATAATGCCACAATCAGGGATACCATAACCCACTCCGGAGGCACCCACTCTGGATTGATCACCCGCAGCAGCAGTCGCAGGCCCACGAAAGCCACGGTGATGAATCCAGCATCTTCTAGATATTCATATTCATCCAGCCAACGAATGAAGAGCCCGGCCAGGAACCGCAGGGTAATGATGCCGATGGCGCCCCCCAGCATGATAATCCAGACTTCCCGGGAGAGGGCAATGGCGGTGGTGACGCTGTCTAGGGAAAAGGCTAGATCGGTGAAGGCAATGACTGGAATCGCTTGCCAGAGATTGGCAAAGCGAGGGCCATGGTGATGGTGGGCGGCATCTTCGTCGCCGGTGAAGTGCTGATACACCAACCAGAGTAAATAAAGGGCCCCAGCCACTTCAAATTGCCAGAAATGGAGCACCCAACTGGCAGTGAGAATCAAGGCCATGCGTAGGCCAAAGGCGACCACCAACCCTAAGTTCAGGGCTCGTCGTTGTTGGGTTTCGGAACTCAAGCCCTGGGCAATGGCCGCCAATGCGATCGCATTATCGGCTGACAACACTGCTTCCAATGCCACCAGTACCGGCAACAGTAATAGGGTATCGACCCCCAGGTTGGATGAAAACTCTAGCAAGCGATCCAGCATGCAAGCAGTGTCCTTTAACAGGGAAGATGGGCTGAGAAGCTGGGATCTAGCCCCATTTCGGGGTAGCCACAGCATGGTTCTAGAATACTCCCTGGAGTCTGGGCCAGGGAACTCTGTTTCATGCTAACGAAGATCCCCAATTGCCATCGACGCTCTGAGTCGACTGAACGACTCTAAGCGCTAATATGCCAAGAACATCTTAAAAAGCCTGCCAGGTAAGCGTTGTCAAGACGTTAGCGATCTTGCTTGAGCGTTTACAGTGATGCCGAAAACCTTGCCCTGACGGCTATTTCGGCGTTTTGCCAATCACCTCTAAGCCAGATGGCCCCTTGTCATCGTCGTGATCGCCACCGCCAGTCAGCTGGGCCAGAGCACTAGCCACCATCCCCATCCCTAAGATTTGGCGGCCTTGCGGGCGGCTGCCTTCGCTTTCTGTTTTTCTTTGGCTTTCTGGCGCTTGGCAGCAGCCTTAGCCGCTTGCTCTGCATCCAGGGCCGCTTGGCGGACCTGGGCGTCTTCCTCGGCTAATTTTTCTAAATAGTAGTGGTAATCTCCGCGGTAGAGGCGCAACTGGCCATCGCGAATCTCGACAATCTTGTTGGCCACCTGAGAGATGAAGTAGCGGTCGTGGGAGACCATCAAAGCGGTGCCGTCGTAATGCTGCAGGGCAGCTTCTAGCATCTCTTTAGCGGGAATGTCTAAGTGGTTGGTGGGCTCATCTAAGATGAGTAAATTGGCCGGTTGCAATAGCATTTTGGCCAAAGCCAGACGCGCCTTTTCACCGCCACTGAGGGTGCGCACCGGCTTAAATACCACATCACCACTAAACAGAAACTGCCCCAGTAAACGCCGCACTTCTTCGTTGGTCCAGTCAGGGACTTCGTTGTGCAGGGTATCGAGGACGGTTTTATTGAGGTCTAGGGCTTCAGCCTGGTTCTGCTCGAAATAGCCGGGGATGACATTGTGCTGCCCCAGGGAGACTCGGCCCTCACTGGGACGCTCTAACCCCATCATCAGCCGCAACAGGGTAGACTTGCCCGACCCATTCGGCCCTAGGAAGGCGATGCGATCGCCCCGCTCGATCAACAGATTGGCCTCTAGAAATAGAATCTGGTCACCATAGGCATGGGTGAGGTCCTTGATGATAACGACGTCGCGACCGCTGCGAGGGGCCGGGGGAAACTGGAATTTTAAGGACTTGAGTTTAGCCGTGGGCGCCTCGACCCGCTCCAATTTCTCCAGTTGCTTTTCCCGGCTCTTGGCCTGGGTGCTGCGGGTAGCACTGGCTCGGAAGCGCTCGATGAAGGCCTGCTGTTCGGCAATTTCCTTCTGTTGGCGCTCGTAGGCACTGAGTTGAGCCGCCTGCTGCTCAGCTTTTTGAGCCAAGTAAGCGCTGTAGTTACCCAGGTAGGTGGTCGATATGCCCCGCTCTGTCTCCACAATCTGGGTGCAGAGGCGGTCGAGGAACTCCCGGTCGTGGGAGATGAGGACCATGGGGGTGGTGAGTCCCTTGAGATAATTCTCCAGCCACTCAATCGTCTCTAGATCGAGGTGGTTGGTGGGCTCGTCTAGGAGCAGCAGATCGGGATTCTGTAGCAAAATTTTGCCCAAACTCATGCGCATCTGCCAGCCGCCACTGAACTCGCTGACGTAGCGGTCAGCAGCTTCGACGGTAAAACCCATCTCGGGCAGAATTTTTTCGATGCGGGCTTCTAGGCCATAGCCACCTAGAGCTTCGAAGTGGCGCTGCTGCTGATCTAATTCGTGGATCAGCCGCTCTAACTCATCGGGGTCAGCCGTTTCCATCTGGGCGGGAATGGTGTGGTGAATGGCATGCTGAACCGCATTGGCTTCGCTGAAGACGGTCCAAAATTCATCCCGGACGGTGCGGGATGGATCTACCTCAAACTCTTGAGTCAGGTAGGCAATGCGCAGATCGGCAGGCCGCACCACGGTGCCGCTGGTGGGCTCTTCTTCGCCGGCAATGATCTTGAGCTGGGTGGATTTACCGGCCCCATTCACCCCGACCAGGCCGATGCGGTCGCCGGGTTTGATTTCCCAGGTTACGTCTTTCAACACCTCACCCGTGGGATAGATTTTACCGATGTTTTCCAGACGCAGCATAGAGACACTCCAAGGGTTCAACGGACCAATCGACCCAACCACCGACTAGCCATCACCGCCACTTTAACAAAGTTAACGATAAGTTCCAGGGGGGCAACCACAATCGGGTCACCACAAGAGGCCCTGGTTCGGCCATAGAGGAGCTCTGCCGAGTCGCCAGCGCTGCAGGGCCAGGGCTAGTTGTCGGATTGAACCGGAAGGGGACCCGGGCGTACGGTGATGGTGCGATCGCGTCCCTCCCGACGCACGTCTATGGGCAGCGACTCCCCAATTTGGCTTTGGTCCACCTGTTGCTGCACATCGGTGCCATCTTCGATGGCGTTACCGTTAATCGCCTTAATCACATCTCCCGGTTGCAGGCCAGCTTCATCCGCCGGAGACCCCGATAGGACTTCGACGATCAAGACGCCGGTCTCATCCTCGGGAATGGTGATATCACTGCCAGGGGCAGTATTAATCCGCTGTTTCACCTGGGGGGTGAGGGTGACCATTTGAATGCCCAGGAAGGGATGCTCGGCTCTACCATCGGTGGCCAGTTGCTGGGCAATATCCTGCACCGTATTGATGGGAATGGCGAAGCCAATGCCCTGGGCCCCCTGAATGATGGCGGTGTTCATGCCAATCACCTGCCCCTGGCTATTAAGCAGGGGACCGCCAGAATTGCCGGGATTGATGGCAGTATCAGTCTGGATGAAGGCCACCCGTTTATCAGGCACCCCCACATCGCTACTGGTACGCCCGGTGGCGCTGATAATACCTGCCGTCACGGTGTTATCGAGACCGAGGGGATTGCCAATGGCAATGGCCCACTGGCCGGGTTGAATCTGCTCAGAATCGCTGAGGGTAACGGTGGGGAGATCTTGAGCATCAATGTCAATCACTGCCACATCCGTGACTGGATCTGTGCCCAAGACTTCCCCTTCAAAGGTGCGACCGTCCTTGAGGGTGACCTGTACCGTGTCGGCCCCCTCGACCACATGGGCATTGGTGATGATCTGACCATCGGCCTGGGTGATAAAGCCAGACCCCAGCCCCTGTTGCCGTCGCTCTGGGGCCGGCATGGGAATTTGGTCGCCGAAGAAGCGGCGAAACATGGGATCTTTGAAGATCTCCGGCACTTGGGTGGTGACCGTGCGGGAGGCATCAATGCGGACCACGGCTGGTCCTACCTGGTTCACGATGGCAGCGACAAAGTCAGGATTTCCCGGTGCGATGGCTCTAGATTGGGCATCGATGGTTGCATCCGGCACCTGAGCACTGGCATTGTCAACGGTGTTTCCAGTGGCGGTGGGCTCAGAGGGTTGGGAGGAGCGCAGCACCGTCGTACCAGCGGTGGCAATCCCCGCCCCTAAGAGCACTAGGGCTACGGGGGTGAGCCAGCGCCGCCCCTGGCGATGGAAGGGGACCTTGGCAACGGGACCTGCCTGCCCAGTCGAGGCAGAGTTGGCGTCATTGTGACGGGCGTGATTCTGAGGTGAGTTGACCATGGGAGTAACCTTTGCGCAAGTAATGTAGCTGCAATCGATACCAGAGCTCGATGGCGAATCTCCTACTGTTGAGGAAACGCTACGGCCGCCTGATGTCCGAGGTCAGTGCGAACTGGAGCCTAGGCGGATCGTGGCAGGATCTTTGCCGAGACCGTTAGAGCTCTTTACCATCTACCCTAACGAGACTCTATGACACGACCATGGCGAGGTTGTCACAAGGCTGTGAAGCTGCGTTCCCTACTTTGCGATCCCTACTTAGAGTTTTACCCCATGCCCTTTCTACTGCCTGCCCCCTATGCAACAGCGATTCCTACAGATTGCTTCGGTTGCCTTGGCTGTTAGCTTGTTTAGCTTAGCAGCCTGGCGATTAACTCAGGAGTTCCAGCAGTATCCGCCCCAGCAAATTTGGCAAAGCTTACTGACGATTCCGACGGAATCGGCGCTGGTGGCAGCGGTCTTAGTCGTGCTCAACTACGGTGTGCTCACCAGCTACGATACGCTGGCGGTGCGATTTGTCAAACGGCCGCTGCGCTATAGCCAAACGGCACTGGTGGCCATTACCAGTTATGGCCTCAGCAACAGCATTGGGTTTACTCTCTTGAGCAGCAGTGCCATTCGCTATCGTTTCTATCTCGCTTGGGGGCTGTCGCCTTTAACCATTGCCCGCATCATTATCTTTTGTAATCTCAGCTTCTGGGTGGGAGTGCTTACCCTATGTGGGGTTGTCTTTTTGACCGCTTCCTTGTCGCTGCCTGCCGCTTTGAACTTACCGTTTCAATCCTTACAGGTCTTGGGCAGCGTCTGTCTAGCCATTATCTTGGGGTACTTAGGCTGGAATGCTCTGAGCCAGAAGGCCTTGCAGATCGGTCGCTGGCGACTGCCCCATGTACCGATGAAGCTGGCTCTAGTCCAAGTTGCCGTCACCTCTCTGGACTGGGTCACAGAGGCAGCTATTCTGTACATATTGTTGCCGCCCTTGCCTCTGACTTTGCATGGCTTTGTGGGAGTCTATGTATTGGGGCAGCTGGCTGGGATCTTCAGCCATGTGCCAGGGGGATTGGGGGTGTTCGAGACGGTGCTGCTGCTGATCCTATCGCCTCCCTTGCCAGCCGATGCCTTGCTGGCATCGCTGTTGGCGTTTCGGGCCATTTACTATGGCCTGCCCCTATTGGCAGCCTGCCTACTGTTGGGGAGCTATGAGTTACATCGCGATATGGAACGAGGCTAACTATGTTTATCAACTACATCACCTTGATGCTGACCAATCTGGCCGCCGGGTTGGTCTTGCTAGCGGCCTATGTCTACTGGGGCTTAGACAGTAAGCAGCAGACCCTGTGGATTCCTGGGTTCGGAGTGGTCGGTGCGATCGCATTAGTCACCGGGCTCCCCATGATTTGGACCTGGCCAGTACCAGGGGTCTTCAACATGGCCTTCGGGGAATGCTCGGTGCTATTCGGCATTCTCTTCGCCGGTACCTCCATCGCCCTCGCCCAGCGCTGGGAGCTTTTCACCTTAGCCGTCTACGGATTCTTCGCTGGCTTGGCCGCCATCGTCTATGGCATCCGCATCATCGATCTGGGCCTGACCCTAAAACCCGTGGTTTCCGGCCTGGGCTTTATTCTCAGTGGCCTGGGCGGAGTCTGCGCCGCTCCCATGTTGTCCCTCAAGGGCAATAAGGGCCTGCGACTCATCGCCGCGCTCATTCTACTCATCGCCGCCCTGATTTGGCTGTGGACGGATCTATTTGCCATCTGGAACCACATGCAAGGCTACAGTGACTGGCAACCCCTGCCGATGCGGTGATTGATAGGCTGTGTTCCCTTAACCGCCCGTGCATCCCGGCTAACTCTGCTCCCAATCTCCGGCACAAACTTAAAACTTAAAATAGATCCGTGACTGGGCAGCATGGCATCCATCATGACGGCACAAACGGCACCGCAATTCCAGCCCCTTTTGCTTCAGCTTCCGGATGACGTGACGCTACAGGTCACGCCAGAGCAGTTCGCGGCCCTTGCGGCGGCCAACCGTGACCTGAAATTAGAGCGAACGGCAACCGGAGAATTGATTGTGAATCCCCCCACTGGTGGTAAATCTGGTAAGCGCAACCTGAGCATCAGCACTCAGTTGGGCATCTGGTTTGAAGCCAATGATTCCCTGGGCGAAGCCTTTGATTCTTCTACCGGATTTGCATTACCCAACGGGGCCAATCGTTCTCCAGATGCTGCTTGGGTACGCCGGAAGCGGTGGGACGCTCTGACCCCAGAGCAGCAAGAGGGCTTTGTGCCGCTATGCCCAGACTTTGTGGTGGAACTGCGCTCAAAAACAGACGCCCTCAAAACGCTTCAGGCAAAGATGCAAGAATACATCGATAACGGTGCCCAGTTGGGCTGGCTGATTGACCCGCAAACCCGACGGGTAGAAATCTATCGCCCCGGTAAAGCAGTGGAGATTTTGGAAAATCCTGACACGTTATCGGGCGAATCGGTGTTGCCCGGCTTCACCCTGACCTTGCAACGCATTTGGACATGATATCGATATACAGACACAGGCATCAGCAAAACTTGGGTTAGAGGATATTTGGAAAGTCCCCTGCGACCTTACTTCAGACTGGCTTCTAGCCAACAGAACCATACGCTCTAAAACGCCTATCTTACTGGCCTTGCAGCCGAGTTTCCAAATGTCCTTATTAAAGGGGATGCCCAGCCTGAGGAATAGAATTGCAGTGATGGCTCAGCCAAGTTGAGGCGGTTATGGAAGAGTTGCTGGAAATACGGGAATTATTACTAGCGAATCGGGTTGCTGATGCCTTGCAACTGGTCGAGGAAATGACGGAGATGAGCAAAGATGACAAGCTCAACAAGATTTTTAGCTTTGGCATCATCCTGCTCATCCATCTCATCAAACAAGCCGCGGAAGGACAATCCACTCGTTCCTGGGAAACGTCGATTTTGAATGCCGTTAAGCAAATTCAACGAACCAATCGAAGACGTAAAGCGGGGGGCACCTATTTGACCTTGGGAGAATTGCGGGAAACTCTGGAAGATGCCTACAGTTCGGCGTTGCGACAGGCGGCATTGGAGGCATTTGAAGGTCGCTATGAAGCAGCGGAGTTGGGGCAGATGGTTGACCAGAAAGCCATCATCGAGCAGGCGATCGCTCTCGTCTTGGAAGCGGCTGGCGATCGCAACACGGGTTCATGACTCGACTAGGGCGATCATCGCTTTTGCATGCAAGGCTATGATTCTTTAGATAAATAGGGCTGTAGCTCTGCGGCTAGCCAAGGCATCGGTGGTGCTTGTTCATAATCAATAAAGTAGTCATAGCCGAGCTGTTCGTAGAGTTCGCTCAACAAAGATTGCACATTCAATAAAACATCTTCATCTTCTGGCCCCAGAGGCAGGGGAACTGCCGGAATCACATCAGACACGTTGAAGGCGTATAAATCTGCCAGCGGCCGCTGTGGGGCTCGGCTGACCAAGATGCGATAATGACTTTGAGCCACATCTGGTTCCATCAAAAACGGCTGCCCTGCCCGCAGCAAATCAATCTCAACTAAGTGCGTTTGACTACCCAGAATCTGCTGTCGTTTGGCCATATATTTACTGCGACCCTCACCTCTTTTATTAGCTGGCGACAGTACCTCAAGCACGGTGACAACAATCTGGGTGGCTGCATCTTTCACTTCTAGGTAAGACTGCTGCATTTCCATCGGGACTGGCACTCTGACTTTAACGGGGTGCCCTGTTGCCTTGGGCGTCGTGGCAATTGGGGTAGGATTAGTCTGTCGTTGCTGAATGCTGACGTCAGGTCGACCCATCGCCACGGTAAGCGCGTCGGTAACGGTATAAACCCACTTATCGGTGACCACTCGATATTTGGGCAGCAGTTGAGGCACAAGACGCCGAGCGATCGCGGCCACCAGCTGGTTATGGAAGTCTGACCAGTAATCAGGCTGTTCCAGATACGGATTCATTCCTGGGAAAGGATTGGGCATGAGGGGGAGGGCGATCTCGTATGTCTATGATACTGTTGCCCATTTAGCCCGTTGCAGTACCGTAGGCTGGGCCTTGGAAATGGCCTTAGGCAAGGGACTGCTCCAGGTCTTCGAGTTCTGCACTCAAGGGGCAGACGTGGTATGGCTCCAGGCTGAGCAAAAATTCAACCCGCGACATCCCAGCTAACTCTGCGGCCCGCCCAGAAGACAAGCGCCCCAGTTCGTACAGTTTGACCGCTGCCAGCACGGGCAGTTCGCGGGCAAACCCTGCAGCGTCGGTCTTTTCGGGTAGGAGTCTGAGATAATCTCACCTAACTACCCGAGAGACCCACTACCGTCATTCCCGCGGCGGCGGGAATCCAGGGAACAAACCTCGGCTTTGGCTCAGAATACTCTGCCTGGATTCCGGGTCGCGCTGCGCTTGCCCGGAATGACGGGATTCGGTTTCGCGGTAAGTCTGCTACCTCGAGAGACGGTAGTGGTCTGAGATCATCTCACCTAACTACCGTCTTTTCGGCCAGCAGAACTTTGTCGGGAATGTGGAGGACAATGGGATGGGTGGTCATGGTGCAATTCACCTTTGCAGACACTTCTATTATCGCGGTGCGGGCACGGAAAATTGTCCGACCCATCCCCGGTCATGCGACTACTCTATCCTGACCAATTGACTGCTGATTTTCTGAATCTTGATGTTGTGCCAGAAACTCAGAAAACAACTCAAAAAACAGTTCAAATCCAGACCGTTCGTCAGCAGCATGGAGCAAGATGATTTGTGCCCAGGAGACCGTAGCACTGATCTTGAAACGCTGCTGAATCCAGGTTTGAAACTTTTCAAACTCTTTTTCTTCAGCCGTTATCTCAAGTCCCTGTTCCTGTCGCGAGAATGCATACCCACATAAAAACATGTATAGATTGCTGATGGAAGGGGTACCAACATACAGACCCGGCTGTTGATGTATTTTCCTAATTAGATTGTATAAACCCGCCATTATTAATCTCCTTGCCAAGAAATCAACACATTAAAAAGCTTAAAATTTTTCCAGTTCTATCACTTCAAACTCCCCACTCGCACAATCAAAATCAGCCATCCATTCTGCTCTCTTCAATCCTTCTGATGAGAGATTGTCAAAAACCCTGCCATAGATCTCAATGCCTTGATGTACACCCGATTGCGCGATACAGTCTAGACCAGCTTGCCAGCGCTGACTGACAATAAATTTGAGCCGACCGATCGCGGTCATCTGCAAATGCACACCGTGAATGCCGTTTGCTTTCAACCAAGCTTTGATCGCCGCGGCACAGTCAACACACTGAAATACGGTATAGCCTGAGATAATCTTAGCAACCTCCTCAAACACCTCATCCCTGGTCATGCCGTTATCCAGACTCCCTTACTCATGCCTGAGCATCTCGGTGTTAACTGTTCTATCCAAATCAAGGCTCCTAGAGCTAGCCTATAATGCCCTAGCCG
Source organism: Halomicronema hongdechloris C2206 (assembly GCF_002075285.3). Lineage (GTDB taxonomy): Bacteria > Cyanobacteriota > Cyanobacteriia > Phormidesmidales > Phormidesmidaceae > Halomicronema_B > Halomicronema_B hongdechloris. The sequence continues at coordinate 695,693 of NZ_CP021983.2, forward strand.
CTCTCAACCCTCGATGTCTTTGGGGTATTGAAACTGAATAAGTTCTCATGATTCAGAGATAGGTAGTTTAGGAGACAGCAAATGTCTGGAGGCAGACAAATGGGCATGGGGTCGCAGGCAAGTGGAATGCTGGCAGTGCTGCTGGTCGTCATGGGGGCAGAATTCCCTGTAGCTGCAACCGCTTCGGAACCTGCCGCTCTCATCGCTCAAGAACCCGAACCAGACGCCACGGCCCCCCTAGAGCGAGCCGAAGCGCTTAACCAGCAGGTGATTGAACTCTACCAAGCGGGACGGTATCAAGAGGCCATTCCCCTGGCAGAAGAAGCCTTAGCCATTCGGCGCCAGCAGTTAGGGGAGCGCCATCCCCATGTGGCCGCCAGCCTCAACAACCTGGCATTGCTGTATGAGGCCCAGGGGCGCTATGGCGAGGCCGAGCCCCTCTATCAAGAATCCCTAGCCATTCGGCGCCAGCAGTTAGGAGAACGCCATCCCGCTGTGGCCCAAAGCCTCAACAACCTGGCATTGCTATATGTTGCCCAGGGGCGCTATGGGGAAGCCGAACCCCTATATCAAGAATCCCTCGCCATTCGTCGCCAGCAGTTAGGGGAGCGCCATCCCGATGTCGCCAGCAGCCTCAACAACCTGGCAGGGCTATATGTTGACCAAGGGCGCTATGGCGACGCCGAGCCCCTCTATCAAGAATCCCTAGCCATTCTTCACCAGCAGTTAGGGGAGCACCATCCCAAGGTGGCTGCTAGCCTTAACAACCTAGCAGTACTGTATTATGCCCAGGGGGAAACCACTCAGGCGGTGCGCAGCTTCCAGGCAGGCTTGGCCATCGAAGAGTGGCACCTGGAGATCAACCTGACGACGCTGACAGAGGCCCAACGCCAGGACTACGCCGCCACCCTCTTCGGCACTACGGATGCGGCTATTTCCCTGTCGCTGCAATCGGCAGAGGCGCCACCCCTGGGGCTGACCACGTTGCTGCGGCGCAAGGGTCGCCTGCTGGAGGCGGGCAGCAGCAGTCTGCAACGCCTGCGCCAGAACCTCACGCCTGAAGACCAGACCCTGCTAGACAACCTCATTGATGTGCGTCAGCAACTGGCAGCCCTCACCTTCAATCCCCCGGAAAACCTGCCACCGGAGGAGTACCGATCGCAACTCGCTGCCCTGGAACAGCAGGACAGTGACCTATCTGCCACCCTGGCTCGTCGCAGTGCTGTATTTCGAGTAGAAGCCGAACCCGTAGAGATTGCCGCAGTACAGGCCCAGATCCCAGCCGATGGGGTGCTGGTGGAATATGCCCGCTATCACCCCTTTGATGCTAAAGCTAATCCAGCTAACCGCTGGGGTGACCCTCGCTATGCGGCCTACCTCCTCTTCCCCAATGGCCGCATTGAAGCCATCGACCTGGGCGATGCCGCTGCCATTGACACTGCCGTGCAAGCCTTCACCACCCTGCTTCAAGACCCCCGCGCCGACCTACGGGGCGATCCCGCCACCATCATCACCGAGATTGACCCCGACCGGATTGAGACGGTGACCAGCACCCTGCAGGCCCTGGTGTTGGATCCGATTGCACCCTATTTAGAGGGCCGTGAGCATCTGCTGATCTCTCCCGACAGCCAGCTCAACCGCCTGCCCTTTGAGGCCCTGCAGACGGACGATGGTCGTTATCTGGTGGAGCAGTATCAAATCAGCTATCTCAACAGCGGTCGTGACCTGCTCAAATTCGACGTCCTAGATCCCAGCACAGCGCCCGCTGTCATTCTTGCCAATCCTGATTATGAGCAAGCCGCCCCTCGACTCCGCTCGGGGCTCGACTCGGTAACTGGAAGCTACCCGAGCGGAGTCGTTGGCGAAGCTGCTCCGAAGGAGCTAGAGAGCCGGGGCGAGCGGTCGTCGAGCGGAGTCGAGCGGTCGTCGAGCGGAGTCGAGACGAACCGCCGCTCCACCGATCTCAGCCAACTTCAGGTCGAACCGTTACCCGGCACCGCCGCCGAAGCCGGAGCCATCCAACCCCTACTCCCCAACGCCACCGTCCTCACCGAAGACCAGGCCACCGAAAACGTGCTCAAGACCGTGCAGGCTCCCCGCATTCTCCACATCGCCACCCACGGCTTCTTCTTAGAAGATCAACCCATTCCAGTCGCCGAGGAGAGTCGTGGCCTTAGCCTGGCCGCGGCTGACGGGCTGCGGGCACTGCCCCGCTTAACGGCCCCGGTGGAAAATCCCCTGCTGCGCTCGGGTCTGGCCCTGGCCGGATTCAACGCCCGCAGCAGCGGTGACGAAGACGGGGTCTTTACGGCTCTGGAAGCCGCTAACCTCAACCTGTTTGGCACCCAGCTGGTCGTCCTCTCTGCCTGCGATACCGGCTTAGGTGACATTGCCAATGGCGAAGGGGTCTATGGTCTACGGCGGGCCTTTGCCATCGCCGGGGCCGAGACCCAGTTGATGAGCCTGTGGCAGGTGAGCGATACCGGCACCCAGAGTCTGATGGCGCGGTACTACGAGAAGTTAATGGCCGGTATGGGTCGTAGTGAAGCCCTGCGGGCGGTGCAGCTGGAGATGATCCGCGCAGGTGGACAATACAGTCGGCCCTACTACTGGGCCGCCTTCATCCTGGCGGGGGACTGGCGACCTTTAGAATAGGCCACAATCACTCGTAGATTACGCTGACTATGCCTTTGGCAGGCGACGCCTACGACGCCGCTCAGTCAGTGGCTCAGCCAGGCAAGATCTGGACTTCGTCAGCCAACACCGACAGTTCCACGCGATCGCCATATCCAATGCCCTCAATCTTCGGCATTAGAACCTCCAGATGATCCGGCCGCTGAACGTGCATCGGCTTCGTCTCCGGGTGAGGATAGTAGATCCAGCCGTCGAAGGTATTGCCGTTCCAGGTTAGACGGCAGCGCGAAAAGGAGAACGTTTCAGGATCGTGAGCATCCGTCCAGGCCATCTGCTCTAGCGTGATTTCCGGCTTCACTATGCGGACCTGATGAGGTGCTATCGCAACGTTCAGCGTCCCCAAAAAGTAAGGCCGCAGATCAACCCCCCGGGCCAAAAAATGGGGCCACTGCATTGCCAATGTCCCTCCTGGATAAGGACTCTGCTGCGACAGTCCCGAAGCGACTCTATATCCCTGAACGATGGTGCCCGCTAGGGTTTGCCACTGGCGCATCATGGCTCTCTTGTTCTATCTGCTGAGAAAGTTAGCGACTGAAACACTAGTATCGCTGTGGTCAACCTGAACTGGTTGAGATGCGAGGGCCCCTAAAGGCCGGTCTAGCCCCTTAGGGGCGGCTACGCCAATGACCATCGCAACGTCATCGGCTCACCTTCAGCGCTGCTACCCTGTGCGCTCTCGCCCCCCTGAAGGTAATCACTCACTTCATTTTTCCCAGGCTACACTGAAATTGCTGGATTACCTTGCTTCTGGGCATCCACTCATGACCTCCATTACCTTTGATGTTCCCCAGGATGTCTTCTCTGCGCTGAAGACCTCACCCGATGAATTTGCGGCTGAATTGCGTCTGGCCGCTGCGATTTTCTGGTATCAGAAAGGACAAATCTCCCAAGAAAAGGCGGCCCAAGTTGCCGGGCTGGATCGAAATTGGCCTGGGTCTATACCCATGCTGGAAGTGAAGCGATTATTGATGATCTAGCGGCACGGCGATGTGCAGCAGCTCTGGAGATTCCGGTGCGGGGAACGCTGGGCTTGGTGCTGGTGGCCAAGCGGCGGGGCGAAATTGCGTCGGCTCGAACGGTGTTGAATCAGTTGCGACAAGCGGGGATGTATCTGTCGGATGCGGTCATGAATCGGGCGTTGCGGCTGGTTGGCGAGTAGAGGACGCCAACCGTCAAAGCCTACAACTCGCCCTGGTTGGCCAAAGCACCCTCGTCACCTGCAAAGCAGTGGTACTGACTGTGCTGGCCGACTATGAAGCGGCTCTGGAGGCAGTGGGGCAGGCCCTTGCTCTGGAAGGAATGCTCAGCCACCGCCGATACCGGCAGTAAAAGTTTCTGATGCCAAGATGTTGAGGGCCCCGAGTTGAGTAGACACCACGGCGTCCTCTCCGGTCAGGGTGGCGACTTCCCGGTAGACGCCCTCCTGTAACACCAGCACTAGAATGGTTTCCGCCTGCGGATCAATAACCCAATATTCTGGGATGCCTAAGTCCTGATACTGCATTCGCTTGGCCACATAGTCTCGGTTCCGCTGCACTTCCCCCGGACTGACAATTTCCATCACCAGCAGCGGCGGCGCCATAGACAGGCGAATGGTGTTGCGTGCTTTCAGTTGGGCAATGTGTTCGTCACGAATTACCGTCAGGTCGGGGAAACGGTTGCGGGGCTCTCCCCGCACCTCTAACTCCAGGCCGTGGCCCCGCATCCGCCGATGACCTACCAGTGGCAACAGCAGGGCAAACAGCAGATTAGCAATTTCCACGTTGAAGCCGGATTCTGGGGGCACAGGAATTAACTCTCCATTAAACAGTTCATAGAGATTATCTGTGCCGTCATCGTAGGCCAGGTACTCTTCAAAACTCTGAAATCGTGGCTTCAGTTGAACCATCGACGATTCCCCGGGAGCGATTGGGTTCATTCTAGACCGACCTGGGGAAAGCCCCCTCGTATACGAAAGCTACTGCATCGGCACTAACAAGGCGATTCCTGGCTTGGCTATTGAGGTCATCTGCGGTCTGATGCCCTGGATGAGTTTCCTGAGACCTGTGGCTACGCGGAGCTCAGCTGCAGCGAAATGCTGCCTGACTTAGATATGGCGCTGTTAACGGCCTGTGTTCAAATCCCGAGTCCCTTAGCGGCAGCCCAAACATTCCATCAGGGGCTGCCAGCTCGGCCCCAATCGCCCCCAACCTCCGGTGAGGAAGAGCAGTCACGGCTGGATTGAGGCGGGTGCAGCAAAAAGGTGCGTGGATGCACCAATAAGCTGCACGGGACCACCAAAAAGGTGCGCGGGAGCAGCACAAGGATGAACGGATGCAGCACAAGGGTGGGCTGGCGGACTGCGGTGGTCATTTCGGGTAAGGGCGGCGCTACCTGAAATCCAGTTGCTCTCCCAGCATTGGGGGTTGGGGGGTCTACCTGGGAAGGATGGCCATGAGGTTCTCTCTATGGTGTCAGTAGAGATGGGGAGATGGGGAGATGAGGGAAAGTAGAATAGGAAAATGCCGGTGGATGTGGCGACTGGCGGTTCTCTATCAAGGGGTGACGGTGTCGGCAGCCTAGCCTTACTTAGGGCTTGGGGATCGTGTGCAGAGATGGGAGATGCGATCGCAATGGCACATTCAACACCGGGGGCTGCTGGACGGTAGCAGATTTAGGGGTGCTGCCGGAGGATGGACGACGCTATGAAATTATTTGGGGTGCTGGAATACTGGATTGCAGACCGTGAGCAGCGCAAGCTAGAGGTGTATCGCCGCGATCGCGGGGTGTTGAAACTGGCCCTGTCGTTGTATGCCAGGGACGAGTTGACGAGTCCGGTCTTGCCCGACTTTAGGGTGCAGATAAGCCAGTTTTTCTAAAGAGAAAGAAAGGCAAATTGATGGTGTATTGATAAGAGTAAATCAACTAAACGAGGAAAAAATGGAGCAAGATTTTCTAATCACATTGACCAATGATCTAAAAGCTGAACTTGAAGCGGCGGCTTCTGATGAAGGGCAGTCAGCTGCAAGTCTGGCTCAAAAAGCCATTGCAGACTATCTGTTCAGTCGTCAGTTTCGTACTCTACGAGCTTATCTACTTGCGAAAGCACAGGATGATTACACTGACGAGGATATTTTTAAAATCGTATCGTGAAAATCGTTAGAGGAACCTATTTGCCGCGATCCAGACGACGATATGATTTTGGCAACTGCCTTTACAGCAGATGCTAACTGTATTATCACGGGTGACAAAGATTTATTGGTTCTGCAATCTATTAGAGAAGTTTCAATCCTTAAGCCTGCGGATTTCCTGGCTTATGAAGAAGCTTTCAATCAATAGTTGATTACCTTTATGACAGGCCGATCGCTACAGCTATCTGAGGCAGGGCAGCAGCAGGCGCGACAGGCACTGCTGGTGAGAAGCCTGACTCAAAAAGCGTCGCCTATGAGCATGCGATCGCATACTGGCTGACGCGCCATTCTGCCGCTGCCCAGCGCACGGAGTTCTTTGAGCAGCTACAGCAGCCCGACACCCAGGCTCAGCGCACCCACTGGCTACCGGTGCTGAGCATGTGACGGCGAGCAATACCGTGCAGATGGTGGGTGAATTGTTGGCCCGCTGGTGGCGATCGCTCAGCCATCGCTTACCGGATGCGATCGCAGCGATCGCGGCCCGAACACCGCAACCCCATGGTCGATTGCCTCACCCCTATGACGATCGCAGTCAGCTTTTGGGGTGGTTGTTACAGCCCTGTTGGCCCCTGATTCAAGCCCAGCCCGAGACAGAAATTTTGACGGCTCTACAACAGCAGGTCTCGCTGCTTGGCCATGGCAGTTGTAGCCGGTTAATTGAATGCCATCTGGGGGTAGCACCTGCATTACAACATGACCTCCTGCGGCGATTGTTGACGGAGCCTGTCCCTCGTTATGAGGATATCAAAACGGCTCTGGCACAGTGGATCGCCTCGCTATTGCCAGCCCATTTAGAGGTCGCCGATTTCCCGCTGGGCGATCGCTGGGAAGCGTTTTTATATGAGTCTTGGCCACCCGGCTGGCAGATTGTCCTGACGCTAGCGGTAGCGCATTGGGCCGGACGGGACCAAGGCTTATTCAACGCCATTTTGGCGGATGGCTTGTTTGGTCCCACTCACCATCTGGGGGCTAATTTGATGGTGCTGCGGGAAAGTGTAATGCTGGGAGCGGCTGAGTGGATCGCGCCTTATCTGGCAAGCTTGCCGCCTGATTGCGCCCAGACGATGAATTTTGCCTTTCTTGCCAAGGGGTTGCCTGCAGGGGCGGTTAAGCACATGTCACCGGCTGGGCAGGAGGCGATCGCGCAATGGCTGAGTCCCCATGTGCCCGATCAGGCCGTAACCCTATGGACGTTGATTAATCACCTGGCCGATGCTGCCCCCACAGCTCGGGAATTGCTCATCGCGCTAGTTCCCCAACTGCCAAAAAAGACGCGTCGACAGGTAGAGGTGCAACTACTACGGTTTCAGCCGATTGCGGCTCATCCACCTCTCGAAACCTTATCAAAATCAGATCAACGCTTTTTGCTGGCCATGTATCAGGAGTGGGCGCAGCAAGATGAAGCAGCCTTGGAGCGGCTATTGGCAACGGCACGGGGCAAGCAAAATGATGCGGCAGTGAGCGCGAGCCGCGTTTTGGCTGACCTGGACAGCGGCCCTGTATCACTAGAAGACTGGGTGCCTCTGGTGCGATCGCGCTTTGTGGGGGTGAGGGTTAATGCCCTAACCGCCATGGCAACCCAGTTGGCCAAGCAGTCAGTTGCCGACGCTACTCTCAAGGACATTGCGATTGCTCTGGCCACAGAAGACAATCCCACCGTGGGGCGAAAATTTTGTGATCTGGTTGCTGAGTGGGTTCGTCGCCGACACCGAGTCCCGCCTGTAGTATCGAGGTGCTATCTCCTGCCAGCCAATAAGCGACTGGTCGGGGACGCGAGAGTTAGTCGCGAACGGCGTCCCTATGCGGAGTTATATCCCTTTTCGATGCGGGATGCGATGCCGCGCTTTGCGGTGCCGTTGACGCTTCAGAGTTAGGAACCGGTTGTGGTGCTGAAAGGGTTATTGGGCAGGGTGATAAAACGTTCTGCTCTGGCCGTTGTGTTGGATTATGAGCAAAGCCCTATGCCATACCGGTGATGAGGAATGGTGTGCTGCACAGATGGACTATTGCCTGTTTAAACAAGATTGGTCTTGTTTATAGATGGACCATTGCCTGTCTAAGAAGGACTGACTTCATGCCAAGACGAACCATTCCCTGTTTAAACAACATTGGCCTTGTTTAAAGACGGACTGCTCTCTGTTTAAATAGGACTGCCCTAGTTTCAAGAGGCTCTAGTTCCGGTTCAAGCCGAACTGGTAGTTAGGTGAGATTATCTCGGACCACTACTAGACAACCGGTAGTGAGTAGAGTGGGCAAATTCATGATCCCTGTTCTTAGCAATGGTCGAGGGGCTTGGCTTGCCCACCAATGCTTTGAAAAGATGGGCATTGAGTAGATGAATGACACGCACTATTGAGCCTTAGAAAAGGCAATGCCCATCCTACGAATACTTTGGAAAACGGAAGGACGAGAGCGGAGAACGGAGAGTTTTAGAGGGAAGAAGCTCATGAGTCACAAATCATTCTGCATCGAACTTTTCCGTCCTCCATCCTCCGTTTTCCTGTTTTCAAACCGTTTCCATTAATTCAACTTCCGAAGAAGCAGTTGAAAGGACGGAAGAACGAGAGCGGAGAGCGGAGGATCATTCTCAATGGCTTTTCGCGGTTGTGAGTAATTCGGCATCAAGTCTTCCGTCCTCCGTCCTCCGGTTTTCAAACCGTTTCCATTAATTCAACTTCCGAAGAAGTTTTGGGAGGAGCATCCCGCTCCCCAGCCGGATCCAGAGCCGTTTCCATTAATTCAACTTCCGAAGAAGTTTTGGGTGAAGCGATTTGCTGAAACCATAATGCAAATCCTATCGTTTCCATTAATTCAACTTCCGAAGAAGTTTTGGGTCCAACTTGCAGCAATTGATCGCTTGACTCTGTTTGTTTCCATTAATTCAACTTCCGAAGAAGTTTTGGGTGGAGTTAACGCCCAAATCTCGTGTCCGAATATTGTTTCCATTAATTCAACTTCCGAAGAAGTTTTGGGTCGAGGCCAGCCCGACCACCACGACTACCACCTCCATCGGGTTTCCATTAATTCAACTTCCGAAGAAGTTTTGGGTGGGTGATTCGAATGTCCATGAAAACGCAAACCAACGTTTCCATTAATTCAACTTCCGAAGAAGTTTTGGGCTTTGGGTGAAGGTGATTTCCAAATTGCCCTTGAGTTTCCATTAATTCGACTTCCGAAGAAGTTTTGGGGCGGATGCAACGGTGTTTAGATTTGTTAACAACTGTTCCGTTTCCATTAATTCAACTTCCGAAGAAGTTTTGGGAGGCTCTGCTGAAGTGCAAGTCCGGGGCGACCAAAACGTTTCCATTAATTCAACTTCCGAAGAAGTTTTGGGTTGGGTCGCCGACACCTGCGACGAGAACGGCGAGAACATGGGGTTTCCATTAATTCAACTTCCGAAGAAGTTTTGGGAGCGCGATCAGTTCCTCGCGGAGGTTGCTAGCGATAGTTTCCATTAATTCAACTTCCGAAGAAGTTTTGGGGGCCCAACAGCAGCAACAAGCCGCAGAAGCCAGCAGTTTCCATTAATTCGACTTCCGAAGAAGTTGGCGACCCGCTACAGCTCCAGGTGCTCGGCTCTCCTAGATTCTCTGGTTTCCATTAATTCGACTTCCGAAGAAGTTGGCGACTGTATCTGTAGCCTTGTTTTCTAGCCTGGGGAGAGGTTTCCATTAATTCGACTTCCGAAGAAGTTGGCGACTTAAAGCTTACGAGAAAGGGCGAAGAGTGTTCTCTAGATGTTTCCATTAATTCGACTTCCGAAGAAGTTGGCGACAGTTTCTGATACACTCGCAGGGCAATAGCCATCTCCGTTTGTTTCCATTAATTCGACTTCCGAAGAAGTTGGCGACCTAGGGATTTTCGCTGCTTTTTCGCTGCCTTCTGAGTTTCCATTAATTCGACTTCCGAAGAAGTTGGCGACGAAATACACCATCTGCCAGTACGCCCCGGGATACGTTGAGTTTCCATTAATTCGACTTCCGAAGAAGTTGGCGACTAAATATCGGGGGCTGCCCGTTGTTCCTCCTCAAGTTTCCATTAATTCGACTTCCGAAGAAGTTGGCGACCCGAGTCATTCGCAGAGTATTTAAGGGTTGAGCTCTGCGGAGGTTTCCATTAATTCGACTTCCGAAGAAGTTGGCGACGGCGATCGAGGCGATCGAGGCGGGAGATGCCAATGAGGGTTTCCATTAATTCGACTTCCGAAGAAGTTGGCGACGGAGTTGAAAAATGCAAGAGTATTCAGTTTGGGCGAGACGGTTTCCATTAATTCGACTTCCGAAGAAGTTGGCGACAAGGATCAATGGGTGACAGTCCGCACTGCAACCTTTGTTTCCATTAATTCGACTTCCGAAGAAGTTGGCGACTAAACCTATCCTCGTGTTTGTAATACAAGTTGTATTACAAGGAGTTTCCATTAATTCGACTTCCGAAGAAGTTGGCGACAAAAGGAGCATCGCCGTTTATTTGTTGGCGCTTATCTACAATGTTTCCATTAATTCGACTTCCGAAGAAGTTGGCGACCCTTAAAGAATCGATAAGGGTGAAGGGTGATTACAAGTTTCCATTAATTCGACTTCCGAAGAAGTTGGCGACCTTTAACAATGTCCCATTCAAGATTAAGGACGGGTTCGAAGAGTTTCCATTAATTCGACTTCCGAAGAAGTTGGCGACCCAACGACGGGACAAAACAAGACTCCCCAACTCCCGCTGCTGAGGTTTCCATTAATTCGACTTCCGAAGAAGTTGGCGACTCGTAAATCTGTTGCAATTCAAGGCCCGTCGGTCGCGTTTCCATTAATTCGACTTCCGAAGAAGTTGGCGACCTCCAGACCCATAGGCTGAGGCTGAATTAACTGCTGTTTGCCTGCGTTTCCATTAATTCGACTTCCGAAGAAGTTGGCGACTCAGACAGGCGAGACCACAATTGACAAGTACGCAGTTTCCATTAATTCGACTTCCGAAGAAGTTGGCGACCTAAGGCACTCCTTAGTATTTCAGCTGGGGATTTAGTTTCCATTAATTCGACTTCCGAAGAAGTTGGCGACCTAAAAATATCCATATTGGACAAGCAGTACTCGGGTTTCCATTAATTCGACTTCCGAAGAAGTTGGCGACACTTGCTGTGCAGGTTGAATCATCCCCTCAGGCTATTTGAGTTTCCATTAATTCGACTTCCGAAGAAGTTGGCGACTTAATTGACTCTGGTCCCTCCGTCCATGTCTCTTTCCCAGTTTCCATTAATTCGACTTCCGAAGAAGTTGGCGACTTGGCCGCGTGGATGAACCAATCGGGGCGTGAAATAATTGTCTGTTTCCATTAATTCGACTTCCGAAGAAGTTGGCGACTCATTGATAACGAAGTACGTGAAATTAAAACAGTAAACCCAGGTTTCCATTAATTCGACTTCCGAAGAAGTTGGCGACCTCAATGATGTCGGACACTCTGGCAGCATGGCTTTGGGTTTCCATTAATTCGACTTCCGAAGAAGTTGGCGACCCCCTGGCTCTAGGAGCCCCGGGTTGTAAGCATTCTAGCGTGCAATTTCGAGGGATAGCTCAGCCGCGGCCAGATCATCATCAAATCGCGCCTCTAAAACCGCTGAAACCCTTGCCCTACAAGCAGTCGAGGGATAGAACGAGAGAATGGGCCTTGCAGCCATTTCCGCTATCCCTCGCGGCGACACTGGCACACCATCAGATCACAGAGCAGCCAATGCTACTCCCTATAATGGGCCATATCGACGCCCGAGGAGACCCCAGTGGATTGGATCAGCGGCATCGCGCAAACTCCGGCACCCACCGCCCAAGAGCTGGAACTACTGCGGCAGCAGATCGAGTTTCTCAAAGAGGCTAACGCCGAGCTAGAAGAGACCTTTGCCCGCTATGTCGACATGGTGCAATTGACCCTGAAAACGGCTGGCGGCGTTGTGGGGGTGGTGGCTGTTTTGGGAGCCGCCGTCTCCATCAAAAGCTTGCAAGACTTTCGCGCCACCCTCAAGAACGTCAATACCCGCGTGCGCGAGGAAGTCGAGCAGGTGATCGCCATCGCCCTGCGGCAAGAACGGCAGCGATTGCGGCGTCTAGAGAGCATCCTAGCCCGAGAAGACATTCCCGAACGCCTCTCCCTCACCTATTTAGTGCCCAGCACCAGACCCCAGCGGCAACTGCCCAGCCTCACCCGACTGTTAGACATTCTTGCGGGCCGGGGCTTTCAGCCAAAGTTGAGCTTTCAGCCTAGCTTCAGCGACCCCGCCGCCGCCCAGCAACAGCCTGATCTCACCACCGATATTGTGGTCTTAGATCTCTACCACGGCGGCTTCGCCCTCGATACCGAACGAGCCAACCCCACCATCCAGGCGGTGGCGGCCAAGTTGCCCTCCCAGCAAGCGGCCCTGGTGGTGTACGGCAACGCCCGCTTTTACCAGGCCGTCACCGACCTGACCGAGCAGGGCGAGTACTGCGGTGCCTCGAATAACCCCCTGTCGTTAGTGGCGCGGGTGCTGGAGGCGGCCTATGTCATGGATGCCGTCAGGGCTGGCTAACGCTGCAACCAGTACAATGGCCCTAAGAAACCCTTACCTGTGGCTCAACAGGAGGTGTTGGCGATGGCTCCCCGCCCAAAACCGACAGCCGTTCCTATTTATCAACTCAAAATCACCCTAAGGGATGCCAAACCACCGATTTGGCGATGGGTGCAGGGACCCAGCACCATCTAGATGAGACCAATCGGCAGCTCAAGCGGATTCGCTAAGGCAGAGGGCGACATGACGCAAGAACTCATGGATTTGAGGCGTAGCCTAATAGAGGGACGCTACGAGGATGCTTTGTTGCTGGTCGATGAGCTAGAAAGCATGGGGAAGCAGGCTATCCTACGCAACATCGAGTCTTTTCTCGTGCGATTACTGGTGCATTTGATTAAAAATCAGGTGGAACAGCGACTGACTCATTCATGGCTCGTCTTGATTTCAGACTCCATTGTGCAGATTAGCAAGTTGAATCTACGCGATAACAAGACCAGCTACTACATCAAACCGGATGAGTGGGAGCCTTATCTGGAGGATGCTTTAGCAGAGGCTGTCCTACCCGCTAGTTTGGAGACCCTAGAGGGGAAGCTCAAGCCTAAACAACTCGCTGACCGCATCGATCGCTCCAGTGTGCTAGCGATGGCCAAACGGCTATTAAGCCTGATGTATGAAACCCCTCGCCGAGACTTGCCTGCCCGCATAAATACGGTGTTGGCAACGCTGCCGGGTGGGGCAGAGTGGTTTGAGACAGATGACGTGGTATAGCCTGCTCTCACGACTCTGGAGACGACATCGCGGCTAGCCGTTGCCTGACCCAGGTGCGAAAGGCTATCTCGGCGGCGACTTCATCCTGCTGGGCGGTTTCTAGGAAACGGTAGAGATCTGCCTTGGCAATCCAGGGAAAGGTGGGGCTGTGGGGCACAGCTTGGTATGAGTCGCCCTGGAGTTGATAGATGCGCCAGGTTTGTCCGTCGTAGCGCCACAGTTCTGGCACCCCTAATGCAGCATAGAGGCGGTTTTTGTCGATGTCGGTGGAGGTGATATCGATCTCGACGACGAGGTCAGGGGGAGGATCTTGGGCTAGGTCAATGGTCCGGCCCGCGACTTGGGGTTGATTGTGAATGTAGTAGGCGTTATCAGGCTCGGCACCGCGATCGAGGTCAGGGCGATTGAGGGTGGTGGAGCGTAGGGATTTGAGCCGCAGCCCCATTTCTACGGCCAAAATCCGAATGAAAAGACCAATCAACTCGCTGGCATATTCGTGGTCTTCTAGGGGCATGACAATTTCTAGGGTGCCCTCAGCGTAGGTGAGATGGGCGGCCCGACTCTGGGGCAAGGCATGATAAATCTGCTGATATTGTTGCCAGGCTAATCCCCGTAGGGCGACCCGTTGTTCGCCCCGTTGGGTAGCTGGTGCTGGGGTTAGGGTTCTGGCCATAGGATTGACAGGGTGAAGATGCTTCTATCGTAGCGAGTTGGGCTCAGGGGATAGAATGCCGCTGGCAGGCGATGCGATCGCAGACCTCTACGAACATCTTAGCCAGGTGTCTGGGGGGTTAGAGATGCGATCGCGGGGTAGTGATGTAGACACTCAATCTCAGAAATGGCCTGTTCCAGGGGAATCGCTTCTTTCTGCATTTGGCACTGATTACATGGAGGGCGGGGAGGTAGGAATCTGTGAGATAGGATTCTGCTAGCCTACTGACTAAGGGGTAGCAACATGACTCAGCCATACAAAATTTACTTAGATGTCTGTTGCCTCAACCGCCCCTTTGACGGTTGGCAGCAAGATCGAGTTCGTTTTGAAGGGGAAGCCGTACTGACAATTTTGCAACGAGTCCGGGCAGGAGAGTGGCAACTAATCAGTAGTGAAGCGGTTGAAGCTGAGCTAGAAAGGCTCCCTAACCCTGAAAAGCGGGAGAGTATTTTGCAACTACTCGACCTGGCAAGCATGACCGTAACGCTTGATGCCCAAATTGACCAGCGATCTCAAGCTCTAGAAAATTTGGGGTTTGGCCTTTATGATTCATTCCATATTGCCTGTGCAGAAACCACTGGCGTAGATATCCTGCTCACTACAGACGATCGACTACTCAAACGAGCTGCACGCTATAAAGAGGACATCTGGGTTCAACTCATGAACCCAGTGCCCTGGCTGATGGATGTTTTATCCATTCCGGAGGAATAACATTATGACACCCATTGAACTCAGACAACGAGGCTATCAGGCATTAGTGGATGCCCTAGGGGTAGTTGATGCCATTCGTTTTTTGCAGCAAGCAGGCTGGGGAATCGGTAACTACACCACGGAACGGCATCAGTGGTTAACTCCGGTCACCCGACAGGAGTTTTGGCAAGATGTGCAGCGAATTCGGGATCAAAAATCGCACCCTCTATCTTCTGATTCAGAAACCTGACAAAGCCATGCCTTCGCATTGGGTTTTACTATAGCAATCACAGTTGAATTTCGAACAGCATTCCATAGACTATAGGCTTTGTAAGCGATTCTCATTCTAAATTCAGTTAGGCTTGCTATATGTGCTGGTCGGAGCCTGGCCCGTGAGGGCGATCGCAGACCTCTATGAAAATCTTGGGCAGTTGTCTTAGGGGTGGTTAGAGATGCGATCCAGGGTGTGGTCAGTCTAGAAAACTCTCAGGTTAACTAAACAGTTATTAGGCCTGATGAAGGAAATGCTGTATGCTTCCAAGTGCCAGCGTTAGGGATATCTTGCCGGATGCTTCAGTGTTCTCTGCCGGAAACGCGGGACGGACATGATTCAGATGCAGAGATGGAGTTGTTAAAATCTAGGTTGAATGCTCGGGAAGTTTTATGTCTCCATCCAATCTTTCCCAAATGACCTTTGATGATCTTCAGCAAATCATTGCTCAAATTGTAGACGAGCGCATTGAGCAGTATTTGGCGTCATCCCCGTTGAAGCAGCCTCCCATTAAAGAAACGTTATCCTCAATTTCTCAGCACCGCTGGACTCCACCGCCTGATGCTCCAACGGTTGTTGAAATGCTTCGTTCTGATCGAGAGCGCTAATGGCTGAGACATATGTTGTTGATGCTAGCGTGCTCTGCCAACTCTTTATTGACCAAGAACATACTCCCCATACAGAAAAATTCTTTGCAGGTGTTCCCGATCTCTACGAAGCTTGATTGGCGGACAAAAATCTCATAGCTGGTGGCTAGAAGCCGCGCCTATACGACACTAGCGTAGCCATACCTGAAGGGGTATAACCCGCCAGTTCTTCGAATTGCTTCGCTAACGCGGGTTACCCGCTAAGTAAGATAGCTCATTAAGTATCTGAGGTAAGTTGTTATGGACACTGTCAAACAGCGATTGATTCAAGAACTCGACAAAACGCCCACGCCCCTGCTTCAGGAAATTTTCGATTTCGTTCTGTTTCTCAAGCAGCGATACTCCCAAAATCAGCCGCATTTCTCAGCTGGGTGGCAACCTAACTTTTTTGAAGAAGTCATTGGTAGTTGGGAAGGCGAAAAACTCGTCCGGGAGGCTCAGCCAGACTATGAGCAGCGAGAGGAGCTTCTGTGACTGCCTATCTGCTTGATACTAACGTTTGTATCAAACTCCTAAACGGAGATAATCCGCGGGTTATTCAACGGCTAGCAGCCCAGAAACCAGAAGAGATTTATCTGTGTACAATTACACAACTAGAGCTGTTCTATGGTGCATATCGCGGTACTAAGACCGATAAAAATCTGCCCAAGTTAGCACGCTTCTTCTCTCAATTTACTATCCTGAGCTTCGAACCGTTAGCGGCTGAAATTGCTGGAAAACTCAGAGCGAGGCTCCATCAGCTCGGAACCCCTATTGGTGGCTATGATCTTCAAATTGCCGCGATCGCCTTGGCCTATCAACTCACCCTCGTAACCCATAATACCCGTGAGTTTGGCCGAGTGGAGGGATTGCTGTATGAAGACTGGGAAGCTCAGCCATAACTATAATGTTCGATAGCGTTGTTTTTTTCTGTGTAATGATTAGAAATTCCCCTATGAGTACGATCGCTGGCCTCTACGAAAATCTTGGGCAGGTGTCTGGGGGGATTAGAGATGCGATCGCTGGCTGGCACAGAGAAACCGCGATCGACAGAGTACTCTACAAGGTTAATGGTAAATATTCAATTCGGTCTTGATATTCATGGTCATTGGATGCGCCTGCAATTATCAGCAACTCTTCAATGATTTCCCCAATATTGCGCCCTAAGTCCATGACTAGAATGCCAGGGATATGACGATCTTGAGCCAGGTGATCCGCCAAGTGCTTGGGCATCGATTTGCGATTATTGGTTACCAGGATGAAGTTATGAACTTCGCACCAGATCAGGATGTCTGGATCTAAAGTCCCTTTGGCAGGTGCATCGGGATCACCAATAATTCTGACGATCAGTTCCGGCTCCCGGCGCACCAGTTGGGTTCGGTATAGGGGCGGAATATGCTCATCTAGCAAATACTGGAGGCTCACGACGATGGAATTGTCTATGTTGTAGTCTGAGTAATAATGTTCTCAGGTTTAAGCTGCCGAAGTCGGAGTCGGGCGGGGGAGGGGTGTTGCCGTTGCTGTTCTCGCTGTTGACGAGCAAATTCCAACCAGTCGGCGATGTAGGCGCTGACCTCTTCTTTGTTGTGCAGGTAGTAGAGGATGGTGGCATAGACTTGCTCTAGGGTGACAGTATGAAATTGCTGAGCAATTTCTTCGGGGGTTTTGCCGCGATAAATATATTCGTACAGGATACTCTCGATGCCGATGCGGGTGCCGCTGATGCGGATATCGTCGGGGGCGAGGAAGGTGAAGTAGTCTTGGAGGTTCATGGTTTTTCTAAGGGGGTGGCTACTTCTATTATGGCAATGGCTACATGGAAAGATCCTTTAGGGACCATCAGTGCGATCGCTGGCTGGCGATGCGATCGCAGACTTCTATGAAAATATTAAGCAGTTGTCGGAGCGACTGCTAAGGGTTGGATGAGAGCGCATCATCGACTGGCCCGTGAGGGCGATCGCTGCCCTCTATGAAAATATTGAGCAGTTGTCGGAGCGACTGCTAAGGGTTGGATCGTTGAGTGGTGATGCGATCGCCGTAGGCAACATAGGCATCATTGAACGTGTGATTTAGAGATCTTTAGTGCGGTTGTCTCAATTAAAATCAAGATCTGTAAATGCTATCAGCTACATAAGCCGCGTCCACGACTGCCCCCATCAAGGCTACAGGAGTGTTAGCAGATGTGTAGTACTTAATTTCTGAAAAATCAGTTGTTAAAGTGTCTATAGCTGCTATCCTACCTTCACCAGGACGAATATAAATAACCAATATTGGATTTCCTTTTCTAGAACTGAGGATTCGACTAATTGTATGCTTGAAGATATTTTCTCGCTCTTGAAAGATTTTCTGTCTATCATCGTTTTGAGTCGAATAGGGATTTGGTAAAATCCCTGAATGCACGAAATCAATCACCAAAACTTTTGCGAAAGGAGTCCTTTCCTCTCGTAAGTCATGCCACTTATTCACCCGGAAGCCTCGATCTTCTAATAATGAATGTTCTAGTAGAGAAATATCCCTGTCGGAAGTCAAATGATAGTCAATAACAGTTTCACGTACTACTCTTTCAGCCAGAAGACTACGATCTAGATCTTCAATTTCTTCTTTGACTAGAGGTTGAAGGTGAGTAGCTAGCTCTTGACGCGCTATTTCTCTTGCAACCTTCTTAGCGTCATCAAGGCTATTTTTGAAGAACCAAGTGAGTAACGCTCCGATGATGCCAAGGAAACCAAGGAAGGCACTATTCATCTTAAGAATGAACTCTAGCTGCCGTGCTAACACCTCTGACTCAACTTGTCCGACTTGTGGAGATGTCGGCGGTAACTCTATAAGTTTATAGATAGCAATAACCGCAGCAGCTATACAAAGTATGAAAGTTAGTGGTCTAAGCCACTCCTGAACAATAAATTCTTGAATATTACTACGATTTCTTTTGCGCATAAAGCAGGTTCTGATAAAAACACCTACAGACTGGCATCTCAAACGGAGATGGCGGTAAAGTTAACTGCATTCTGCAAGTCTTCTACAAATTTTTGACGTCCTGGCAAAGGATTTTCAGAGACATGATCCGTTCCGAAGACTGTAACCACTTGGTAAGACTGATTTGGGATATTGAGATTGTTAGAGGAAATCCAGACAAAGGACGGGGTGCCTAGCTCTCCACCTATGAATTCATTTCCAATCTTCTGCAGATTCTTGCCTTTATAGTCTGGATTATATAAAAAATCTAATGCTTTTCCACGGATTTCAGACGACTGACCTTCTTGTGGCCAGTCATCTACCTGATTAGGATGTTTCATGTTAGGAGAAGGTATGAGGAAAATACCTGAGTTGACGTTCAAAACATCTTGATTACGCTTCCCCTTTCCTGGCCCTCCCGGATTACCTGGAGATAACGCACCTCTGGGATCTGCTTTCCTGACATCAGTAAAGCTTGTCTCTAAAGAAGTTAGAAAATCTTGCCAAATTCCCTTATTACAATCCAGACGATCCTTTTTTTCGGGCTCCCAGTAGCATCCACGCAGTCCACTATGCTTTTTATCCTTGTTCCAATGAAGCGGGCGTCGGGCTCCACGTCCAACGCCACCTAAATGAATCGCTAGCTTGTATACATTCTGAATTAGTGCTAAATGACTTGGCTCTTGTGCTTCTAAAATGACAGTTCCAGAGATTTTGTGTGGAATATTAACATCATTGAGAGAACTCTGATCTTCTTCAAATTCAACTTTAATGTCAATACTGCCGTGAACGGCTTTGGGTTCTAAAGCGCCGAAAAGTTTAGCTTCTAATTCTTTACAATGCTCTGGAGTGTAGAGACCCAGTGCAACAGCTCGAAACCAATACCGCAACATGCCACGAACTGCTGAAGGGCGGAACTCTCGTTGCCCTGAATCGGCACCGTAGATTCCTTGCGACCACAGCTCAAAGTGGTGTTTACTCTTATAAGGTGAAGATTCCTCGGGCCTAGTAAGGTCATTCACTTGGTGAGCTTGACCGTAGCCAGCACTTACACGAGATCCTAAGCCACTAGTCAGCATCGCTTGCTCTAGCCAATCCATGACAACTTGAACATCTTCTGCCTTTCCTCGACTCGTATGAGTCAAGCCAATATTGAAGTTTAAATTCTGAAGAGACAGGATCTGATGGGGAGATGGACCATATTTAACCTGATCACCTTGCCATATCCACTGAGGAGTTGCCACATCTACGCTAAGACTCGGAGCGGTAGGAAAAGCATCTAGAATTTCAACAGCAGCCATAGACGCTTTTTCTCCTTGTAAGAATCCCAAGAGGTGATTGATTTCGTCACTACTTTTGTTAGCATCTCTGGCCCAGGATCTTAATATTCCTTTGATGCTACTCGCTGGTATGTAAGGAATTCCATAGATAGGATGCATCGCAGGGAGTAACCGCTCACGAAATCCCTGTAATCCACCCACACGAACCCGCCAGGGATACTGTACAGAAACAATTGCTTTTTTGCTGTTTTTAGTGGCCAGGTCAGTAATTTCACAAGCTAGCAATTCAACTCTTTGATTCAGCCTTTCATAGAGATCAGTCCAATCTTTATCCGCACCTGCTGCATTAGCTAGGAGAACGCGAACGCGCTTGTCATCAATATCGAGAATCTCCTTTTTGATCGCAGAACAGTTGCAGGCATTATTCCTTTTTTCTTTGCTGATTCGCTTTAAGATTTTCTCGAAATCTGTTTCCTTGCGTGAATTACCTCTATTTAACTTCTCTGACTCTAAGAGTGATTTTATTTCTCTGAGACGAGAACTTAGTCCTTGAATTGACAAAAGCTCAGATAATACTTCTTGCTTGCTGAAAAAATCTTCGTAATCATATTTTACTCCAGAAATACTTAATTCAAGATCATCGAGTTTAAGAACTTGTAGAGGTATTTTACTTCTATTCCTTGGAGATAAAATCTTGGAATTCCTTGACTTTTTAGATGGTTTGTTTGACCTGTTTTTGTTTGGTTTGTTTTCTGAAGGCAGTTGATTCTTCAAGAAAGCCAGATCTTGAAGAGTTGTCTTGTTCTTGTTATTGGATGCCATAGTTATTCTTTTGCCTCCCCAAGAATAGCGGTCGCCCAAAACCCCCATTCTTTAGCTAACTGCATAGCTAATCTGTTCAAAGCTGTATACTTTCGCAATTCCATATTGACGAGTGTTTTTTCATCGCTTGCGTCATACCCATGACTCCAAATCACGAACTCTTCCTTGCTGAGATACTTTAACCGCTCTAGGAATAGGCCATAAACCTTGCCCTTATATTTTGTGTCTGAGGCCATGCCTATAGAAAACTTTTTGGCATCGCCTGTTAACCTGTGCAGGCCCCAAGCTGCAATATAGGTAGACAGGCCTTGTACTAAGCTACTTGATTTCTCGCAATATGATTTTGTTCTTTCATTAACTTCTTTTTCTGAAGGACGAGCATTAGGAAGTCTCCTTTCTTCTTTTTCTTTCTTGATGACTTCTGCAGCTAAATCGTGCAAATGACCTCGTAGATCGTGTAGTGCTTTATAGGCCTGTTGGCTAAATTCTCGACTATCGATATTCATGATTGAGCCTCCTGGGTCTTAGACTTATCTGTTTTGAGGCTGCTCCAGCCACGACCGAGTCCTTCTAGTCCGCCAAACTGCAATCGTTTTCCTAGCATATCTTGCAGGGAAGCTTTAACAGCTTCGTGGTTATCCACTCTGGTTTTATGTTCTGCCTTAGCCTTATCAATTTCTTCAGGCTTCATTCCTGGTTTTGGCTTGAAAGGGCGAATAGGCTTGGTCGCCCAAGGGAAAAATAAAACAGTTTCTGGAGGAATTGCTTCTTCCGAACGGAATGAGCCTCCTTTAACTGTCTTTTCATTTTCGTTTAAGGCAACTCTGACCTCTCGTTGCAGTCCTGTTTCCACTAACGAAACACAGTCCTCATTACTTAAAACCACTAGCCGCTGTTCTATCTCTCCAATGATTCCATTACCTGCTGTAATTGCTTTGATCTTCTTCGAAAGGGATTGGGTATCGACCGATGAGTCAATGTCATCAGGCTTTAATAGAGCTGTTTGTAGGTAAAGGGGTTCTGCCTTAAACGTTGCGATCGCTGATTTTGCCTTATTTCCTTCTAAGCCCTTAAGTTTCTTGTGACAATCCTCGGCAAACGTTTTAACGTTATCACCATCATTTCCCAGCCATCGACTCCAGCGCTCAAGCCAGAGCGGACAGGTAATCCAAACCAGATGATGACTCAGTGATGCGATTGGGAAAAACAGAAGCGTGGCATCGGCAAACCAGACTTCTCCTTCTGTTGGTTGACCCCCACCTTCAATCTTTTGGCCAAAAAACGTTTGAACTGCATCTTTTAGTCCATCATTCTCGTACTTCTGCTCCATTGCTGCCCGAATGCGCCCTCGCACAGAAGAGGCAGGCATGTAAGGAAACTCGATATGCACTTCTCGGGCAATGCCCATCAGATTTCCCTCATCAGCACTCCCCCCTGTATGCAGCGGCGTGAATAAATACAAATAGGTCAAATAGTTATCCATTTCCTTAGCAGTCTCCCCATAACAACATTCCGTAGTTCAGCTTTTTAAGGATGACGTTTCTCATAGACGCTCGATCTCTGTAATGGCCTGTTCCAGAGGGATGGCTTCATCGTCATCAGCCTTAGCCATATCAAAGGCATAGAGTGACTCAAGCTCTTCCAACTCCTCTAACAATTTTTGATACACCCCAATATCAAGCACGACGCCAATACGTTTCCCTTGGTTATCGACGAGGTAGCGTTCTCGCAAACTATCCATGTCTCCAGTCATCCTTAACAAACTTGTCTGATGCTAGCCGGGTGGCACAAAGCCGCGCCCTGCAATAATCACGCATGGTGTTTCCTTAAGCTCCCCATAACAACATTCCGTAGTTCAGCATTTCAAAGGTGGTCAGCCACTGGCGAGACTCATCCTCAGGTAGCAGCTTCTTGCGTTCTGGCAATGACTTAAACACATACACCGTCCCCGGTGGCACAGACGCCCGCTGGGGAATGTAGCCCACTTCCCAGTTCTCATCTTTGTTGTTATCCGTTTTAGCTGAGTTGCCAGGTCGCTCGATCGCAGATATCCCGCCCCACATCAGCGGCTTATCCGTGGCACATCCCTCCAAACAGTCGTGCCAAACCTCAGGATAGCTGGCGTAGATAGGCGTCCCTGGTTCTGCCTGAGCCAATCCTGGTGTCAACAGATAGGCTCGCTTGAGTTTGCCATCGTTGGTCGCACGCTGGCTCAATGCTTCCCATTCTGGAGGCTCATCAGGGTCATTCATCTTCTCTACCATGGCCCGATGCCCCTCACCGCCGAGGCGAATCACGCCCTGCTCCGGCAGTGATTCTCCCGGAGATTCCAGGCAAGCGACGAAATGCCACCCTGGCTTCATCCGCACCGCCACCTCCGTAAAGTAGCCATCGGCCTCTTGTACCTGACGGGTGCCCGACTGCATCTGAATGTGGGGCATTACCTGAACATTCCACGGGTCGTTGTGGAAGAGTGGTTTTTCCAGGAGTTTCTCAGGATCCCAATCCCCTTCCTTGCCGTCGAGATATGCCGCTAAGTATTTTGCTCGCATCCACGGCTGTGGCTCGCCAATCCGCTGTTTTGGCTTTCCTTTATTAGATAACGTTTCCCGATAAACTTCATGGGGCGTCACCATTGGCGCTGGGGGAGCTGGATAGGTATCGGCAAAGGCCAGATACTTCCAGGCATCATCCTGGGGAGCGGGCTGCAGGCAGCGAACAGCTTTCCAGTTGTCGCTGGCTTTCTTCGCCCCGACATCTTTGGGATACAGACAGACCAAGTCTTTCGGCGTCGGTAACCAGAGGGCATTCTTGTCATCGCACAGAAAGGGGCCGAGAAACGTCAGATCGCGGGGTTTGTTTCTCTCGTCGCGAGGGCGTTGAGTGAGGAGCGATCGCAACCCATGAAACACCGTAATCGGCATGGGTGGAAACAGCCCCTTGGCCCAAGACCCTTCAGTGGGGCTAAAGGGACGGGAATCGCGGAATAGCAGCACGTCTAGCGGCGTAATCCGATACCAGGTCATGACTTCACCTCCACCGGTTGCACCCAGGCACGACGCTGGGCGTTCTTACTCACCCAGAAGGCACTGAAGCGGAGCAGATAGCCCAGAGCATCGGGGCTGGTACCTGTCAGGGGCGGATCTTGGCGCGGGTCATAACCTGGCTGCAGCTGCTTTGGATCAACGGTCTTGACCCAGGCTTCCCATCGCTTTAACCAGGCCATGAGCTGATCGCAGAAGCCTTCAAAGTCATCGAATTGCTTACTTTCGTCGCGATTACTGACGATTACTTTGGCAGCTTCAGCGAAGAGATTATAGTCTTTGGTGACACTGGCCCGTTTCGGGAGTTCTTCGGCTAAGCGATAGAGCATCGGACTCAGGTCATCTTGGCCATCTTTGGTTTGAGTCCCCTTATCGATCAGTGCCCACCAGTCATCCAGTAACTCTCCTTTCATCAATGCTTCCAGGGTGTTGCCGCCGCCATAGATGACGCGAAAGCAGAGGCCGTCTTTACCGGGCATGGCTTTGGCGGTTTTCTCGGCATCCCACAGGCTTTCTAGCACCGTAGGCAGGGGCACGGCTTTGTTGGCAATCACAATGCCCAGGCTCATGGTGGCGTCTTGGCCCATGGTGAAATGGGGGCGAAATGGAATCCCTTCAAGGGGGGCTTTGGGATGCCAATAGCCGCTTCCCTTCAGGCGATCTTCAGAAGACATGGAAGTTGAAGGAGCATACTGGAGAAATTCGTTGTCAGGATCTGGCCCACCACTCCAAGCGGCGCGGAGCGATCGCAAATATCCTGGCAAATCTTCCAGGGGCAACACCGCCATCACATCATCGCCGCCGCTATAGATCACTCGACCGCAGTAGCGTTTTTCCGTCAGGTACGGCACCAGCCGATTGGAGAAGTCCAGCAGGGCCCGGTTGAGGCCGATGTGGGTAGCGGGTCCCATGCGTTTTGGCGTGTCAAGCAAATCGTAGAAATGACAAGCAAATTCAGCAGGGTCAATACCTTGGCGATTATTGAAGTAGTGATTTGGTTCTAGGTCAATCAAGTATTCTTGGTAAGCTTTGAGAGTTTCTCCCGAGATGTAGCTGCCCATGCCGTCGCCATCACCCAGCACGATGACCCACCAGTCACCGGGGCTGCCGTCGCCAAGGTTAACCTCGTCGTGGCGATGCGCTTCATCAACTAATCGGCGCAGAGTGGCAACTTCATTCCCATCGCCGTTTTCAGAGTGTTTTTCCAGGTTGAGATCATCCGCTAGCCATTTGCTAGAGAACATCACTCCGTTATAGTTTTTCCCTTTCTTCGCTTGGGATGGATTGATACGGTTATCTGTTTTCCAGACATGGGTCGGTCGTCCTCGGGTACGAGCCGCAAACTGAGCTTGGTGTTGGGCATTCTCAAAGCCGCTGCCAATCTTCTTCTTCAAAACTCGCCAATAGGCTCTGAGCTTTGAGTTTGGCTGGTTGTAGGACTCGTACATAAAGCGAGCCGCTGCAATAGAACTGAGGTTAGGAAAGCGGATGAGCTGTTCGTAGTCGATTTCGTCACGACTCTCCTGTAGGTGCAAATCAGCTTTATCCTCGTCTTCATAGTCTTCGGGACTGAGCACAGGCAGGGCCGTAGAGATACCCATCGACTCAGCTACACCGCCGAATTGCCAGGCCATGCGCTTGGTCAGTTCCAGGGCATTGAGCATTTCGGAGCCGTTGAATAAACCCTTGTAGGCATAAGACATGATCAGCCAGAACAGCCGCATGGAGCTTTCCGGCAGGCCGCCACCTTCCCGGAAGTCGCGGGTTTCGCCATTGCGAAGTTGCCGCTTTTGATAATTCAAGCGGGGATGCAGAGCGCTGAATTGCCCTGACAGAGTGGAACGAGGGCCGGGAGCGGCGGGAATTTTCCAGTGGCGGGTGTTTTTCACCGCCATGTGAGCGGTGCGCAGGCGCTGTTGCAGGCTGCCCCACCAGGTACCGACATTGAGTTCTTTCTGGTAGACCCGTCGTTCCGCTTCGCTGGGGAGATCGGTGGGCGGCCATGCGATTGCATCTTGTGCCTTTGCCCATTGACCCTCCTGATCGGCTTCTGGCTTAATCAGTAAATCTTTTTCAGGATTCCCCAAAGGCACCGCCGCCCAGTAGGGTTCCCAGGTGTTGTCAATCTGGGCTTCCCAGAGGTGTCGCCACTCCCAGCAGTTTTGCTGTTGAAGCAGCTCCATTTCCTGGCGATAGAGCTCTGGATTGGCTGACTTCTCAAATTCCCGCCATAACTCCTCTCGGGCGGTCTGGTGCTGATCGTCAGTTAAGAAGGTGATGACCTTATCACGAATGTCGTCACGGATCTTTTCGCTGATGGTTCGCCATTCTTCAACCAGTTTGTTTGATAGATCCTGCCCTAACTTCTCTGCTGCTTCTTTCCCTGGCACCAATGCCGTAATCATATTGGGAAAGCCAGCAGTACTGAGACTGTTGGAGATGCGATCGTCGAATCGAGCCACTGGCGTGCGACCGTCTGCCAGACAAGCCATCACAGGAGCAAAGTCTGGGTATTTGTCTCGCAGCGTGAACGCATCAAAAATATCCTGTCCCCACAGGGACGGCACAATCACTGCGTCGGGGCCATATTTATCCGCGACATACCAACAGAGGCGGGCGCTGAGGTGGTGGAGCAGATAAGACCCGGCCCAAAAATCCAGAAACTTGCGGGAGGCTTTGATGAACTCCTGTACTGGGGAGAAGCTGAACAGCAAGAGATAAGGGATCCGGTCTTCGGGCTTTTCGGCGTCCTGGTTGGAAAGGGCACCGACGAGGGCCGACACCGTGCTCTGGTAGCTGTGTAGGGGACAGTCCGGCAGGATCCGATGGGCCGGGTAGAGCAGGGCTTGGGAATTCGCTTTAGCTAAATACTCCGGATAGAAGCGCCAGAACCACCAGAACACCTGCTCGGCGTCGGTGGAGCGTTGAATCTCGGCAGGGATGTCCTCAAGGAGCGACTGCTCCCTTCGACTCCGCTCAGGGAGCGGCGGGACTGAGGATGGCTTGGTAATGGTCTGTCGCTGACCACTGATAGGGTGGCGCACCTCGACCTCGTCAGGGAGATCGGCATTGGTGTCGAGGTTGATGCGATCGCTGGCGGCGGCGATATCGCCAGTGAGCTTTCCGCCGTGTTGCTCCCACCAGTCGTGAAGGTCCTCAAGGTTCTCCCAACAGGCTAACTCGCCAAAGGGGGCAGGCAGAGGTTCTGTGGAGTCTGGATGTAGAGCGTGGAGAAAGGCGTAGAGTTTGCGCTGGTAATCAGTCACGAAACAGGGTCCCTACTAGGTGTTGGGTCAGTTGACTTTACTGTGTTAGCCGAGCGCCTAGGAACAAACGAAATCCCGACGATGATCAGGGGATATTCGTAAATTTGCTTCAGCCTACAGGGGAGGTTCAAGGAGTTGCCTCAATCTTCAGGGTTTCTTTGAACAATTCCGGAAACCCTCGGCCGGCGATTTTCTTAGAGCTAATCGGTTCCAGTGGCAACTGCGTCCCTATCGCCGCTACCTGAGGAACTTGACCGTACAGCGGGTAGGCAGCCCTTTATGAGCGCCCCCGCAGAGATTGGTCCAGCGGTGCAGGTGTTTATTGAGGCCCAGGCTTAGGCCCATAAGGATGGAGATATTTCTGTCGTCCTGGCTACCTTGCTATAGTGGAGGATCAGAAAGCCCATGAGGGCGCCTGCTCGCCCGTGTCGCGAAGGGAATGGTAGACTATGGCAATTTTGCAACTTGAGACTGGCCCCCGTTTCACCGCCCTGGAGGACATTGCCCGCGAATTGGCCCCTCTAGGCATTGAACTGAACCACTGGCCCCTAGGGGATGAGCCCGAGATGGGATCGCTTCTGGCCCAGCCCGCCCTAGACGAGGCCGAAAAAGCAACGGTGCTAGAGGCCCTAGACACCTATTTTGAGACTCTCAAAGCCACCGCTGGCTATCAGTCTCGGGATCTGATCGCGCTCCATCCCCAGGTGCCCAACCTAGAGGCACTGCTGGCCAAGTTCGACAAGATTCACACCCATGCCGACGATGAGGTGCGTTACATCATCGATGGAGAGGGGGTGTTTGGCTTCGTGCGGCCCGATGGCAGCCAGGTGCGCCTGACCGTGCAGCCAGAGGAATATATCAATGTACCGGCTGGCACCGAGCACTGGTTTTATTTGACAGCCGCCCGCCGCATCAAGGCCATCCGCTACTTCAGTGGCACCGACGGCTGGACCCCTGAGTACACCGGGCGGCAGATTCGCGTCCCCGCCATGGCTTAGGGACCGAGCGCCTTGGCTGATATGCCCCATCCCCATGGACGGGCACAGATTCTTAGCGCTTTTGGGTAAAGGACCAGACTCCGACCCAGTCCGCGGGAATGCCGTCGGCAAGGAGGCGGTTGGTGCGCTCCAGGTATAGCTGGGCGATGCGGTCGCCGGGATGCACGGCCAGGACCTGCTGAAAGCAGGCTTGGGCCAGGGTGAGGTTGCGATCGCAATAGGCGGCTACCCCCTGCTCAAATTGGGGTAGGGTCTGTTGCTTCAGATGGCGCTCTGCTTCCGCCTCGGCATCTAGGACTTCATAGATGGCAATGGGTTCGGTACGACCTCTGACGATGGCCTGTCCCAGGGAACGGATTAAATAGCGACTGGGGTCTTGCAGTTGCTGTAATACCTGTCCCGACATCAGCAACGAGACCCCAAAAAACTTAGTCAATCCTTCCAATCGGGCCGCCAGATTAACCGTATCAGAGAGCGCATCTCCCTGGATGCGGTGATGCTCCCCGATCATCCCCAACATCAAGTGCCCGACATGGATGCCGATGCCAATCTCAATGGCGAAATCCCCCGTGGTCTGACGCTGAGCATTGTATTCTCGCACTCGCTGAAACTGGGCAATGCCAGCATCGAGGGCATCCTCTACCCGCTTGGGAAAGATGGCCATCATGCCATCACCGATGAACTTCACCACGAAGCCCTGGTATGCCCGAATCTCGGGCGAGATTTTCTGCAAATAGGTATTGATGAAATCAAAGGTTTCCTGGGGGGCCATCTTCTCGGCCAGGCTGGTGAAATACCGGATGTCCGAAAACATCACCGCCATTTCCTTGCTGACATGATCCCCCAACTCGATCTCGGTGACGCTGGCCTTGTTGAGAAAGGTGAGATACTCCCGCGGGAAGAAGCGGGCAAAGGCGTTGCGTTGGGTTTCTAGCCGTTGAAACGAGTGCTGCAATCGCAACACCATGCTGTTGAATGACTTGGCTAATTCCCCCACCTCGTCGGGGCGATCCACGCTCACCAGGCGATTATAGTGGCCTGCAGCAATCTCTTTAACGGCGGCGTTGAGCTGCAGGATCGGAGACGTGACCCAGCGAGTCGATAGAATGCCAATCACCATGGCCAGGAGCAAGGCCACCAGGCAGAGAATAACGGTGGTGCGGGTGTTGGCGTGGATCTGGGCCATGAAGTCCGATTCGGGCACCACCACCAAGATCAGCCAGTCGAGGCCGAATGGATCGTTGAAGGGGAGAACCTCCAGGAATTGGCGCTCCCCATCCACCTCAAAGGCCCACTGCTCGGGAGTCTGGATACTCTGCAGGCGCTGGTATCGTTGCAGCAGGTGCTGAACCGACTGCCGCACCAGCGGATTCTCGCTATCCACTGCCATCAGAAATTGGGCATCCTCACCTGTGCCCACCATTAACGGTTCGTCGGTGGAACTCGAAATCAGATGCCCCTGGCGATCGATCACAAAGGCTTGGCCTGAATCGCCCACCTCCAGATTGGTGAGAAAGGTGCGAAACTCCTCCGGTAACACCACATCGGTGGCACACACCCCCAGTAATTGCCTGCCCCACTGGTCATAGACCGGCAGACTGGCCGTCACATTGGGCAGCCCGGTAGTGAAGGCGATATAGACATCGGTCCAGGTCGGTCGCTCTGTCTCGACGGCGGCGCGATACCAGGGGCGCTGTCGGGAATCAAAGGGCCGGTCTGCCTGATAAAGCCGGTGTAGCCGCTGACCGCGCACATCCAGGCTGTAATAGTCTCGAAAAAAATTGTTGGCGGCATTGCCATAGGACAGCTGTAATTGTCCTGTCTCGGGGGAGCGCAGGATGCCAAAAAATTCCCCCCCCTTGGCGCTGCCGCAATAGACGAAGGCAATGGTGGGGTAGATTTTCATCTGCTGAAACAGCAGATGTTCCCCATAGCGGGCGTCGACGACATCCAGGTCACCATAGGTAAAGGCGCTGGCGTTCAGCCGATTGATGGCATGGGGATCTCCGAAATAGCCCTGTAGTTCCCGCCGAATCCGGGCCGAGATCTCACTGCGCAACTGAGAGGCCAGGTCTTGAACGGCCTGTTGACCGTTGCGAAAGGAGAGGTAGCCGACTAACCCGACTGCACCAACGAGTTGCAGCAGCACTGGCACAGTAAACACGAGGCGTAGAGTCGGTTTATGAATCACCCGGCGCAACGCCTGTTTGACACGGGACTTCAACAGTGGCATTAGCAGCCTGACCTCAGCGTTAATCTGTCAGCTTAGGATCCGATGTGGATGAGAGGGTCCCTAAGCCTTGATCTAAGGCCTGGAGAGAGACCGCGCCTCCCCTGTCGCCCTGGGACATCACCATCGCACGCTACCTCTAGATCCTGAAACGACGCCCTGACTGTTCTTAATGTATATTGCCTGGCGTTATTCTCAAGCTGGGGCTGGGGAATTGGTCAATGGTCAATGGTCATGGGCCGCGGCGGTTGAGCCATGGGGCAGAGCAGGTGTCATGGCAGCCATTAATACCGCCAGGCCATCTCGGTTAATCTGACGAAAAGCCGAGTCAGCCTGGCGGATTTGTCATGATTCGGTAGGGCAAGGCCAGGAGCCCACCCCTCAGCTCGCTCAGGGGTTAATAGCTGCGCTGGGCATCATTCGACTGGCCCACAGATTGCAATACGATCCACGTGCCCCAAGTAGACAACGCTGAGAGGGTCACAATCGTAGCTACCATCAGGGTGGCATAGGGGGCGAGGGTTCCCACTAGCAACAAACTCAAAATTATGAGGATCAACAGTGTCGTGTCCATGGGCACCTCCGCTGTTAAGGCTCTCTGTTAAGGCTCTCTGTTAAGGCTCTCTGTTAAGGCTCTCTGTTGGGGCTGGCAAACGCATAAGCGCTCTCTATATTTATGATAAGTGTATCTTCTGATAGGCCGACCCTCCGCTTAGAAATACTTGAAGTTTTAGCCTGCTTCTACAACAAATTGTTGCGGAAACAGGCTGGCTAGTGTAGGAAGGCAGAAGGCAGAAGGCAGAAGGCAGACAGGGTAAGCATGGTCGGTTAATTATCCGCCATAAGGTACTCGGGGAGTTGCGCCTAAAAAACATCCCATCCTCCCTCTCTCCCTCTCTCCCTCTCTCCCTCTCCCCTTCTCCCCCTCCACCTGCTATCCCCTTGATGGGTACTTTTCTTCACGCGAATCCTTAGTGGGTCTAGTGAGGGGCTGGGGGTTGCCGTTGGCACAACAAGAGGCCAAACCAGTGATGCGGATCGGTAAACGTATGGACGGTGTGCAAGCCATAGGACTGCAAGCTAGCCGCCATGGTTGGCAGATCAAACTTGCGGGAGAGCTCACTCAGCAGTCGTTCTCCGGCGGCGAAGGTGACGGTTAAATCCAGGGCCTTGAGCCTGGCGGTTTGGGCTTGCAGGCTCTCGATGTAAATCTCAATTTGATCGGCGACTGGATTGTATTGGGCCACATGGCGAAACTGGCTGGGGTCTAAATTCCCCTGAAAACGCCAGTTGAGATGGTGCAGTAGGTTCAGGTTAAAGGCGGCGGTGACGCCCTGGCTGTCGTTGTAGGCCGCTTCTAGGACGTCGACTGGTTTGCGCAGGTCTAACCCCAGTAAAAAGTAGTCGCCAGGGGCTAGGGCCTGGCTCACTTGGGTGAGGAACTGGTCGCACTCGGCATCGCTCAGGTTGCCTAGGGTACTGCCAATGAAGGCAAGTAGGCGTCGGGGAAACCGAGAGGGCGGTAACTGGGCGAGGACCTGCTCGTAGATGCCAATCAGGCCGTGTAGGGTTAGCTGTGGATAGTGCTGTAGGAGGGCCTGGGCGCTCTCTTCGACCATGGTGCCACTGACATCGACGGGTAGATAGTGCAGGGGAGTTCCCTGGCGTTGGTAAGCGTCTAACAACAGGCGGGTCTTGGTGGAGCTGCCGCTGCCCAGTTCGATCAGGTCACAGGGGCCGGTCAGGGTTGCGATCGCATCGGCAGACTGCTGCAAAATCTGCGTCTCAGTGCGAGTCAGGTAATATTCTGGCAGCTGGGTAATCTGCTCAAACAGACGAGAGCCTCGCTCATCGTAGAAATATTTGGGCGGCAGTGACTTCGGTGTCTGCGATAGTCCCTGGATGACATCGAGACCATCGGCCTGCTCAGGGGTAACGGCTGTGAGATACTCCAGGGTCAGGCGGTCCTGTTCCGCCAAAGTAGATGCCGACGCGGCGTTGTCTGCCGTGGCAGAAGGATTAATAGTAGGCATAGGTTCCGGGCTGAGGTCCGCTAGTATTCTGCCATTGCCAGCCCTCAATCGTCAGACGGCCGAGTGAGCACAACGGAAGCCAGCAAACACCTGACGCATATGGGGGTGATACCAATTGCGAAAGCTGCTCCTCAGGGCCCAGCGGCGCGTGGCCCAACTGCCTCCCCGCAACACCCGATGTCGACCATCAAAGTAGGCCTGGGAGTATCCCTGGTAAGGGTACGCCATAAATCCGGCATAGCCGGCAAAACAGGTCGCCGTCCATTCCCAGACATTGCCCAGCATGTCTTCACAGCCCCAGGCGCTACAGCCCTGAGGATAACTGCCCACAGGTGTCGTCTGGCCCATCTGATGATGGTGGTTACAGCGACTGATGTCAGGCCCATCCTCACCCCAAGGGTAGAGACAGCCATGCTGACCGCGAGCGGCCACCTCCCACTCGGCCTCAGTCGGCAAACGGTTGCCCAGCCAGCGGGCATAGGCATCGGCCTCATACCAACTGACACCACAGACGGGATGCTGCTCCATGGCCGCCTGCCCTGACCAATAAAACGGCTGCTGCACCGGGTGAGCCTGCAGCCAGGCCCAACCCTCCGTAGACCACCAATCTGGGCAGTAATACCCTCCGGCCTCCATAAACCGGCGATAGGCCCCACAGGTGACCGGATAGCGATCGATCCAGAAGGGCTCTACCGTCACCGTAGCCGCAGGCCCTTCATTGTCCAGCGCCTCGACGCCACCATAGCCCAGCTGCACTGTTGTTCGGGGAATCGAGACCATGTCAGGCCCATTGACAGCGGCAACTACCGGGCTCTGGCCAGAGCTAGTAGGGACCGGATGCTGAGCTCGGCGATGCATAGCCAGCACCCAACTGATGGTCTCGGCATGCTGGCTCTCATGCTGCAACAGCCACCACCAAAGGCGCTCTTGCTGCAGTGGGGCAGTCTCCAGGTACTCCCATACCCGCTGCCGCACCTGAGCCAGATAGTCAAGGACAGTGGCCAGGTCAGGAAGATTTTGACGTTCGGCCTTAGGTAAGCCATCGGCGGCGAACAAGCGACGATAGGCAGATGGCGACCCGTTCTGACCAGCAAGATGTTCCAGAATCCAGAGGGACTCCGTGAAGGCGATGTGCCCCAAGTGCCATCCCACCGGGCTGAAATCGGCATGGGCCTGCTGGCCATACTCGCTGGGAGTCAACTGGGCCACCAGCGCCAGGGTATCGCCCCGGCAGGCAGTCAGGTGTCGGCGGAGATGGTGATGGCGCTTACGAGGCGACGGGGACTGCTGGGGATGAGTCTGGAGCAGCGGGAATATGGAGGGGCTGGGTTTGGAGATCACAATCTTGAACGGTGATGAGGGTTGACGGTGGGCAACTGACCCAGTCGGCTGGGAACAGGGGTTCGGAGGCAATGATCACCGACTCCGGGAACTGGGGATGATGCCGCAGCCAATATAGGGAGGGAGCCTGGTCGGTGGTGTCAAAGCGGCAGGCCACTAGTTTCTGGCCATCGGCCACCACGATGTTGGCCGCCGCCCGCACGCCATAGTCAGCCGCTAGGGTAGTCAGTTGTTCCAGGGTTTTGTGTAATGCCTGGTCTAGGGAAAGATTGCCTGGCCCTTGGAGATGATGGAGCCATAGGGCAAAGATATGCTCTGAATCAGTCATGCCGTGGATGGCATGGTAGGCCGATTCTGAGAGCAGCTGCCGCAGAGGTCGATAGAGGGTGGGTTTGAACCGCTCAATGAAGCCATTGTGGATGAAGAGTAGGGGCCCATGACGAAAGGGTTGGCAGTTGCTCAGATCCACCGCTAAGCCGGGGGTAGCGCTGCGTACATAGGCGAGGACGCAGGAGCTAGTGACATAACGACAGAGATCGTCAAGGTTGAGGTCGTGCCAGATGGGCGCTGTATTGCGGTAAACGAAAGGAGCACTGGAGGGATCGGGGCCATACCAGCCCAAGCCAAAACCATCGGCGTTCATTAACGCCACCTCCAATTCCTGGGGCTGATAACTCTGAACCACCAGAGAATGTTCCGGTTGAGTCACCAAGCGGTCGAGGGAGAGACTGGGTCCCGCGTAGGCCAATAAACGACACATATCTTTTCATTACCATAGCCCGATCTAGCTTAGCTTCAGTTGAGGCATTAACCCCACGTCTGACTAACTTCTGAGAGACTGCGGCTCCGGTTAATTACCATGGGTTTGGCAGCCAGGCAGCCAGTGATGAAGGCAGAAGGCAGAAGGCAGAAGGCAGAAGGCAGAAGGCAGAAGGCAGAAGGCAGAAGGCAGAAGGCAGAAGGCAGAAGGCAGAAGGCAGAAGCATGCCCTGAGCTTGTCGAAGGGGCAGAAGCGATTATCTTAATTGCCAACGCGGCTCTGGCTCATGGGACAGCATCCACTAGACTTAGTCATGCAAGCAAACCTGAGGGGATGAGGGCGATGACCGTAGTTGCAAAACTTAGAGCGCTGAGTGTGCAAGATTATCACCGCATGGTAGACGCAGGAATTTTGGCGGCAGATGAGCGGGTGGAATTAATTGAGGGACAGCTCTATACGATGGCAGCCAAAGGAACGGCCCATAGTGCAGCAGTGACTCGCATCGATCGGGTGTTATCGCGACTGCTGGCAGGAAAGGCCTTGTTACGGTTTCAGGACCCGGTGCAGTTGAGCGATTTCTCAGAGCCAGAGCCAGATGTAGCTGTGGTAAAAATCCACCCGTTGGACTACGAGGATCACCATCCGACACCAGGGGAAGTATTTTGGTTGATTGAGGTAGCTGACAGCACCCTACGACGCGATCGCAACCTAAAGGTGCCAGTTTATGGGCGCTCCGGCATTGCCGAATCTTGGATTTTAGACGTGCAGAAGCGCTGCCTGCATGTGTTTCGGCAACCAGGAGAGCAGGGCTATGGGCTGGAGCAACGGTTTTCGGAACAGGACACCATATCCCCTCTGGCCTTTCCCAATTGTCAGATCGCCATTCGAGACTGGCTGCAGCCTGGTGAGCAGTAACAGGCGCTACCGTGGCCGCTGGGAGTTAACCAGGCTTTCGGTGTGGCCCATGATGTCCCGCACCAGACGCTCACTGAAGCCGGCGACGAAGGCAATGGTGATGTAAAGATAGATTTTTTTGTTGTTCTGACTCGGCTGTAAGGACAGAAATCCTGAGAACACACCCGATTCTAGGACGGCGATCAGGAAAAAGGCAAAGGCCATGCCCACCACGGGTCGAAAGAACCCCACCAAGAAGAGATCGAGTTGGGCCTCGCTCTCTTTGGAGACGAACTCGTTGGCCCGGACGATGACGCTGACGAAGCTGCCTAGGGCTCCGGTGGCCATCACCGCCAGAATCAGTGGAAAATTAACGCCGCTGATGCTGTCAAGCAGCGTTTCTAGGAAGTCTTCTGAGTCCCCATTAGCAGCATCTCCGTCGGCAGCAGCACGGCCATCCGTTTCGTTTGGGGGACTGGATTGGGCAGTATCTGGCGCTTCGGTTTGATTATCTTGGGATCTGTCGGCCTCGGCTACCAAGGCGTCATCGATGAGGGTGCGGGCCTGGCCAATACTTCGATGCTGGCGCTGCACGGTTTGTTCCAGCTCTGCTACAGCGGCCGGGAGCACATTGGCGATGAGCTGATTGCTCTCAGTGCCAGACCGGGCGCCCAGGTTGTCGTAGAGTTGCTGCAGGTCAGTCTCTAGTTGATTGAGGTCGTTGATAATGGTTTGGGGCAGCTGGCCAGCGGCGGTGGAGTCAGCAGCCAATTGTTGGACATTGGCTTTCAGGTTGGCTAAGTCACCATTGCTGTGGGTCAGGGTGGACAGGCGACGACGGGATGCTAAGACGTTGTCAGCTAGGGTTGCAGCCAGTTGCTGTAGAGGTAGAGGGGACACCTCGCCGCCATTGGTAGCTGGCTCTGGATTGGTCGTGGTGGTAGGGACGCTGGCTAGTTGCGTATCTACGGCCCCTAATGCGCCGGTGAAGGAGGCTAGCTGTCGGGATTGCCGGTCAATGGTGTCTTGCTGATCCTGCACCTCTATCACCAGAGCTTCGATGCGATCACGTTGTTCAGCCACGCCACTGAGAAAAAAGCCAGCCGACACCAGGGCCGGGATGCCGGTAAATATCAGCAGAAACCAGGTCAGACCCGCCACCAGCCGATTATGGGGGGACCCCGAGGCCCGGACCAGGGAACCAAGGGGATTCTCGTCTTGCTTAAGGTGGATAGCTAAATGGCGGCGTAGGTTGCGCCCTAGCTTTAAGTGCTGGGCATCGCTCTGATCGGCGCGAACCTGGGTCAATGCTGCCACGGCCAATTCGAACTCGGCCACCAGGTCAGGACGCTGAGGCAAATAGGGCAGCAAACTGAGCAGCCGAGACAGCTCTGCTTGCGCCTCAGCCCCCAGAGTCTTTTGGCACAGAATCTGCTGGGTCTGCTCGACTAGGGTATCGATGCGCTGATGGGCCTGATTGCCGTTAATAGTCTGGGCCAGCTCCGTCAGCTCCTCAGCCGTTAAGACATCAGATTGCAACGCCGCTTTGAACAGGGATAATAACCACCGGGATTGGCTGGCGGGATCGATCTCCTCCACCAGATGGGCAATGTCAGCCGCCGCCTCTGGGCTAAGTTGCTGACTGTTGAGGGCGCTCTGAATCTGCTTTGCTCGCTGCTGCAGATCAGGATCAGAAGGCGTCTTGGCTCGCCGCGCAGCTGCATTGGTGGGATCGGGCGGTGCAGACATAGAGAAGCTCCCTTGAGACAATGGGCTATGGCAGAGTCAGGGAGCAGCTGCTGCCCCTGGAGTGCCTACCGCATGGCTTCCAGCAACCGAGAAAAATAAAACTGGGTTTTGGTCATGGCTTGGCGCTGAATCCTCCAGCCTTCGCTTTCCAAGGCCTTGATAACATCTGCTTCCCGATGTAAGTAGGCGCGGGTGGCCTTACTAGGGCCCGGGAAAAAATCACCAATCTTCTTTAGCAAACTGTAAGCCAGGGTCTTGGGGGCAAAACTCAATAACAGTCGCGATTCAGCCAGAGAACTGAGATGGCCAATCATCGTAGCCGCCTGTGCTTGGGGATAGTGAATCAAGACATCCAAACAGGCGACAGTGTGGTAAGTACCAGAAAGGCTTTCCAGATCGCTCACCGCAAACTGCGGCAACTGCTCTGAAGCGAGGGTTTCCTGAGCCTGCTGTCGAGCCTCAGCCACCATCTTTTCAGAGATATCACTCGCAAACACCCGTGCCCCAGCAGCGGCTAAAGGCAGGGACAGACTGCCCACCCCGCAGCCCGCATCACAGATAGTCAACCCGGCTAGATCGCCATCTGCCTGCAACCAAGCCATGACCGTGTCGACAGTCTTTTGGTGCCCTTTGCGGATATCGAGCTGAACCTTATTGACCTCGCCGTCGCCATAAATACGACGCCAACGATCAAACCCAGTGGCATTGAAATAGTCTTTGACGATTGCTTTATCGTCCATTACGGGGGTAGAGGGCACTGACAATCCTCAAATGTACAATTGGAGCAAAGTTCCCCTGTAAATCCTATTATGATTTGTGGCCAAAACCCACGGCGGTTTCTGTTCCCCTCGCTGCGATAGCCCTCTCGCCCCTGCCCCGCAGTAGTGTATCGTCGTGACGAGACGGTGCTGTGAGACCCTGGCACCTGCGTAGAGGGAGATAGCTCCATGCCCCATCCCGAGATTGGCATTATCATGGGCAGCGACTCAGATTTGCCCACCATGCAGGCGGCCATTCAGGTGTGTGAAGACTTTCAGGTCGCCCATGAAGTCGCCATCGTGTCGGCCCATCGTACCCCATTACGCATGGTGGAGTATGCTCAACAGGCCCACTCTCGTGGCCTCAAAGTCATTATTGCTGGCGCTGGGGGAGCGGCCCACCTGCCAGGTATGGTGGCGGCCCTATCGCCCCTGCCTGTGATTGGCGTCCCAGTCAGAAGTAGTCATCTCAGTGGCCTCGACTCTCTCTACTCAATTGTCCAAATGCCTAGGGGAATTCCCGTGGCCACGGTAGCCATTGGTAATGCCCAAAATGCTGGCTTATTAGCGATTCAAATATTAGCTAGTCACCGACCTGAATTACTGCAGCAGGTCGAACACTATCGTCGACGGTTGGGCCAGGAGGTCCTGGATAAGCAGCATCGTCTAGACGATATCGGCTATCGGCGTTACCGCGCCGAACAGTTCTCCAGCGAGTAGGCTGCAGCATTCCAGCAGGAGGCAATTTTCTCCATGGGACATTTGTGGTAAGTAAGCTATCAGTGACCCGGTAAATCCCTTAAAAAAAATTGATTTTTGCCCAAAATTACCAGTGACATCAGCCCCCTATGGTAGAAATGTGTAGCCTGATACAGATTGCCGCTGCCAGACTTGATGGAATCATTCTGACCTGCTTTTCGCGGATCATTCGCCATTTCGAGGACTCTCTAAGGCTGACCAGTGTAGTAAAAAGTGCATTCTAGTCAGGCTGATCGGCGTATGCTGAGATGGCAAGCCTTGGAGAACAGATTCCTCGAAGACTTGGTTCCGCGGCCCCTTGAGGTTGATGGAACCCTCCTCACACCGCAGTCGAGGCTGAGCCGTAACTCAAGCCGTTTTCCATCGCTGAGGCCGTGTTTGCTGTCTGATTGTGTTGAAGGATTGTGTTGAAGGAACGTCTGTCGAGATGTCTAGACTAGTGCTGCGCAAGAAATCGTCGTCTCGGAGGCGGTCGTCCGCCTTCTGGGACACTAATGTGCCTCAATTTGATGAGGCGCTGCGAAATTTCATGGGTCGTCGGACTCGCTGGACTTGGCTAGCCTGCTTACCCCTGGCCCTAGTTATTGTGGCCTGTTGGGGCGTGGCTGCCCAAGCTCAAGATGAGATCATGGCGGCTGATGTCCAAACTGTTTTGGACAACATCTGGGTCTTGATTGCGGCCTTCCTGGTGATCTTCATGAATGCCGGATTCGGTATGTTGGAGACGGGCTTTTGCCGCCAGAAGAACGCTGTCAATATCTTGTCTAAGAACCTGATCGTCTTTGCTCTGGCCACCTTGGCCTTTTGGTTTATCGGCTTCTCGTTCATGTTTGGGGCCGGGGCTGGCTTTATCGGCTGGGGTAGCGTCTTTCTAGGCGGAGCGCCTGAGTTATACGGTCTCTCTGCCGACGGCGGCTTAAGCAAGGACACGTTCTTCCTGTTCCAAGCTGCTTTCGCCGGTACAGCGGCCACGATCGTATCTGGAGCCGTGGCAGAACGGGTGAAGTTTATTGACTTCGTTATTTTCAGTGTGCTGCTGACCGGGATTTCCTATCCAATCACGGGTCACTGGGTTTGGAGCGGTGATGGTTGGCTCGGGGGCATGGGCTTCCATGACTTTGCTGGCTCTACCGTGGTGCACTCGGTTGGCGGTTGGGCTGCTCTGATGGGGGCTGCCTTCCTCGGTCCCCGCATTGGCAAGTATCAGGATGGACAAGTTAATGCTCTGCCGGGGCATAACCTCAGTATTGCGACGCTGGGCTGCTTGATTCTGTGGATCGGCTGGTTTGGGTTTAACCCCGGCTCTGAGTTAGCGGCAGATCTAGCTGTGCCCTACATTGCCGTGACTACCAACATTGCCGCTGCTGCAGGTGGTGTGGCTGCTACCTTCATCTCCTGGGCATTGAACGGTAAGCCAGACTTATCCATGACCATTAACGGTATTCTGGCTGGCTTGGTGGGTATCACCGCCGGTTGCTATGTGGTGGGCTATGCCGGAGCCTTTTGGATTGGATTGATCGCTGGCATTATCGTGGTTCTGTCGGTAGGCTTCTTTGACAGCATCAAGATCGATGATCCTGTGGGAGCGGTCTCCGTACACTTGGTATGTGGTGCCTGGGGAACCCTGGCTGTGGGGCTATTTGCCAACCCCAATAACTTTACCCAAGGTGGTGAAGGAATTGCGGGGCTATTCTATGGGGGTGGATTTGCTCAACTGGGGCTGCAGATCCTAGGGATTCTATCCATTGGCTTGTTCACCGTCGTGGCCGCCAGCATCTTCTGGTCTATCTTGAAAGCAACGCTTGGTATTCGGGTGTCGCCGGAAGAAGAGATGAAGGGCTTGGATATTGGTGAGCACGGCATGGAAGCCTACAGTGGCTTTCTCAAGGACACCAGTGATATGAGCGGCGTATCTTAGCCCTGTCGCTGATGGGTTAGTGTCTTCAGTAGCCTGCTAGATTAACTGAGCGAGCCCTTGATAGAGCTCGCTCAGTTAGCTTATGAGTCAGTTGATTTATGAGTCTATGGCCCACAATCGGGCCATTTTGCATAAAGATGGATATTGGTAACGCGGTCTGCCAATGGGTGTAGATACCTTGATAGAGTAGCCTCAGGGGTGATGCACCGGGCCTGGCATCAGCAGGTTATAGCGCTAGTTGTGTGATAGCCAGGTTCGACGAGTAAGCTGTATCTGTTGGCAAACTGATTTCACAGTGACGTCCTGAGACGCTGGTTCGACATAGTTCATGCGCAACTCGGCTTCTGTTGTAGAAGAATTACTGCGGACGATTCCTCAGCTGAGGGCTCAGCTTTATTTCAAGACGTCACTGACGGCGCTGTCTCATGCTATGGAAGATCAGGTCTTGGCAGGCACTGATCGACCGTTGGTCATTGCCAGCTTTCAGCAGGCCCGGTTCTATCGCCAAGAAGCAAATCGCTATCTGAGAATTGCTGATATTACCGATCAAGTGTATGTGTTATCAGCTCGAGGCAGTGGTTTTGACCATTGCTCGAATGCCTATGAAACCATCGCCTTTGAAGCCGATGACAGTTTGACGCAGGAATGGCATTTGGTGGTGATTGGCCAGGAGTATAGCGCCTGCTTGATTTGCCGGGAACGGTCTCCTGTGACGTTGGTAAATCGAGGCCCTGGA
Source organism: Halomicronema hongdechloris C2206 (assembly GCF_002075285.3). Taxonomy (GTDB): domain Bacteria; phylum Cyanobacteriota; class Cyanobacteriia; order Phormidesmidales; family Phormidesmidaceae; genus Halomicronema_B; species Halomicronema_B hongdechloris. Next base: position 736,690 of record NZ_CP021983.2, read on the forward strand.
TCACCGGCCTTGGAGCAAACTCGCCGATTTGAGGGAATTTGGACCCTAGATCGCCAGGTTGCTCAGCGGGCAGCCAATATGCTCTTAGCACGAATTAAGGGCTATCGCCCCGAGCTGGAAGCTAAGATTGCTCAGGCCCAGCAGCTGTGCTGTCAGCCGGGTGTGGCCATTACGGTGCCCTCGGATGGGTTTGGCTCAGATCCCTTTGCTCAGCGATTGGTGACGTATCTCCAGGCTGGGCAGTACAAGCTGTTGAAGGCCTATAAGGCCATGTCAGCTCAGGAGCGTCGGGAGCGTCTGGTCAACTCGATCACCTCAGCAATTCGCCACTCTTTGGATCCGTCGGAAATTTTTCAAATTGCCGTGCGAGAGCTGGGACAGGTCTTGCAGGTGTGTCGATGTTTGATCTATCGCTGTAGCCAAGATGGCGATCAGGTCACGATTCAGTATGAATATTTGCAGCCGTCGCTGCCGTCGTTGTTGGGAGAGCAGTGGCCGTTGGCGAATAATCCTCTGTTCCAGCGGGTGCAGCAACAGCAGCAGATGCTCGCGGTGGAGGATACGGCGGCAGCCGATGCCACTTTACGCCAGGATGTGCAGGCCCTGAAGGAGTTGATCCAGCGCTGGCGGATTCGCTCTTGGTTGATGGTGCCCTTAATCCATCAGCAGCGCCTATTGGGGATGATTGAGCTGCATCACTGCCAGGCGACGCCCCATAGCTGGAGTGAGGATGATAAGGCGCTAGTCGATGCGATCGCAACTCAGCTCAGCTTAGCCATCATCCAAGCCGAGGCCTATGCCCATTTGCAAGACCTTAACCAGCAACTGGAAGATTTAGAGCGGACCCGTAGCAACCTAATCGCCATTACTGGCCATGAACTGCGCACACCGCTGTCCACGATTCAGGTGTGCTTAGAGAGCCTAGCCCATGAGCCTGATATGCCCCCAGAACTGAGTCAGGTCATGCTGCAGTCGGCCCTCGATGATGCCGAACGCATGCGCAAGTTGGTTCAAGACTTTCTCACCCTCTCTCGGCTGGAGAGTGGCCGCATTGAGTGGAATTTGGAATCGTTGTCCTTGCAGGAGTGTGTGGATTTAGCCCTCAGTAGTGTGCAGACTCACCATGGCCAGCAAGTCTGCGCCCAGATCGACGTCACCCTGCCAAAGACATTGCCGTTGGTGCGAGCCGACGGCGAATGGTTGGTAGAAGTACTGGTGAAGCTCCTGGATAATGCCTGCAAGTTTACCAGTGAACGCGATCGCATCCTAATTCAGGCAACCCAACCGGATCCGGCCACAGTCCAAGTTACGGTGGCTGACACAGGCCGTGGCATCGAACCACAACGACTCGAGATCGTCTTCGACCGGTTCTATCAAGAAGAAGGTGCCCTCAGGCGAACCACCGGTGGTACGGGATTAGGGCTAGCCATGTGTCGGCAAATCATAGAAGGGCTGGGTGGTCAGATCTGGGCTACCTCCGACGGCAAGGATCAAGGCAGTCAGTTCCACTTCACAGTGCCGGCAGCACAAGACAGCCTAGAGACAGAGTCGACTCGCCTAGGGCGACGGTCGCAATCCCCATCCCGCTCTAATCGGCGGCGTTCCTAGCCGCACGAGAATTCTCCTAGCTGCTGAGCTGGACAATGCCTCTCAGCGTGACGTTGCCCATGGCCTCGATAGACGCTTCAAACCCCCTCTAGGACTAACGTTTAGTGACGCAGGAAGGTGGCAGGTTCCATGACTGGATTCATTCGCAAATTGTTTGGCGGCAAGCGGTCGTCAGAGCAGACGCAGTCTTCAGAACAAGGCCAAGGCAAGGCGGTTTTCCTGACCCCAGATGATGCCAAGACCTATGGCGATATCGATTACATGCGCAAGGCTAAGACGATCAAACGCACCTTTGCCCGCAAAAAAGGCGTGAGCGAAGAACTAGAAAGTGTGCGACAAATCTCGGCGATGAAGAGCGCGTCTTTGGATGCCAATAGTGTGCCCCAAGCCAAGCCTCAATCGCCAGCGATGAATGGGACAGATGATCAACAGGAATCGGTTCAGGCGGCTTACCGATTCGATCGGCGAGCGGCGGATAAGAGCCTAGATGCCTTTCGCGATATGGCTCGCGACCTCAAGAAAAAGTGACTCCCATCGGGAGATCCACCCTCATCCCCCGAGTATTTCCTTGGGGGATTTCTAAAGGGTATAGTCAGCTAATGAGGTCGGTCGCATCACCGTCGCCTTGCCATGTGGATTGAGACCCAACGCCTAGTTCTGCGTGACTTTCAACGGAAAGATCTGCCAGCACTCGCACGCATCCTTGCTAACCCAGAGGTCATGAAGTTCTCTCCCACAGGAATCCTGTCTGCGGCCCAGACGCAGGCAAAAATCGAACAATTTATGATCTCGTACCAGGCCGTTGGGTTTGGTAAGTGGGCAGTGATGCTCAGATCGAACCACACCTTAATTGGCTATTGTGGCATTGCCATAGAGACCATCGATGGCCAAGAGCAGCCCGAACTCGGATATCGCCTCGATCCGACGATTTGGGGGCAAGGATTGGCCACTGAAGCCGCTGGGGCAGCGCTTGATGACGGCTTTCATCGCTGCCAGCTGCCTTACCTACTCGGCCTGGTCGAGCGGGCAAACACGGCATCAGTGAGGGTATTGCAAAAGCTGGGGATGAGCTACGTCAAGGAAACGCTCTTCTATGGCCTGCAGATGGATCTCTATCGATTGAATCGCTAAATCACAGCGACTTCTCAGCCATGACTCAGGGTGGCCGAGTATGACTAGAAATATCACAACTGTCCCGATGCTGAGGACAGTTGCAGTTAGGCAGCGCCTGGTTTAGCTATGGGAGTAATTTCTAGGCCGCTGAGCGATCTGACAGGGACGCCATCCTCTCTACTGTCTTGGAAACTGTCTTTAATGGAGACGTCTGTATCATGGGAAAATCCTCAACTCTGTTAAGCCTGTTAGGGTTAATCTTCCTGGCCGCCTGCAGTCAGCCAGCCCCCGATCTAGAGGCTGTGATCGAGACTCCAGAGGTCACTGAGACTGTAGAGGCCTCTGCGGACCCCGAAGCGATCTCATCCGAGACGCCTTCCCAAAATCCTTCCGAAGCCGCTTCTGCAGAACCTCCAGCCGTATTTGCTGACGATGGCATTGCCATTGCCGGGGCCGATCCGGTGGCCTATTTCACCCAGGGTCGCTATGTGCCTGGCCAGGCAGCCTTTAGCTATGATTGGGGCGGGGCCACCTGGCAATTTTCCACCGCTGAGCATCGGGATTTATTTATCGCTAACCCGGCCCAATATGCCCCACAATACGGAGGCTTCTGTGCCTGGGCGCTGAGCCAAGGTTATACGGCCGGCATCGATCCCAATGCTTGGAAAATTGTAGATGGCAAGTTATATCTCAACTATGACCAGCGGATTCAGCGCCGTTGGAGCCAGGATGTGCCCGGCAATATCGCCAAGGCAGATCAAAACTGGCCAGGCGTCTTAGCGCAATCACCTCAGAGACAATAGCGATCGCGCCCCTGTTGCTTGGCGATATACAAGGCTTGATCAGCCTGTTCAATCAAGGACTGGGCTGATTTTTCGGGAGTAGGAATTGCACAGGCGATCCCGAGGCTGAGGGTGATGTGCTGGGCAATCGGGGAGGTCTCGTGGGGAATCTGCAGCTGGGCGATGGCGGCTTGAATGGTTTCGGCCACTTGGATGGCACCACTTTGATTGGTTTGGGGCAGCACTAGGGCAAATTCTTCGCCACCATAGCGGGCCACTAAATCGGCGGGGCGCTTGGCTACCTGGTCTAAGACCTGGGCGATGCGCACTAGGCACACATCACCAGTGGGGTGGCCATAGGTATCGTTATAGAGTTTGAAATAGTCAATGTCACACAGAATCAGGCTTAAGGGACCCTGTTCTCGGGCCAAGCGCCCCCATTCCCGCTGCAGATACGTGTCGAAACGACGGCGATTGGCCACTTGGGTCAGGCCATCGTGGCTGGCTAAATAGGCTAAGTGTCGATTCGCCGATTGTACCTGTTCGTAGAGTTGAGACTGTTGAATGGCGATGGCAATTTGCAGCGATAGTTGCTGCAGTAATTTGATCTCCCAGGATTGCCAAGTGTGAGGGCTACAGTGGTGGGCAATGAGTAATCCCCAGAGATAAGAAGAGGATACGCCCATATCGGCCCATGTCTGGGTGCCATCGGAGGGGTAGATGTCTTGCACGATGGGAACGATCAACTTGGCTTTGATGCCCAGTTGCCTCGAGAACTCCACCAAGCATGGGATCAGGTCGCTGGCTTCGATGTCGTCAATGGCGCCGATTTTGCCCTTGATGTAGGCATCGTGACAGTCTTGGGAAAATACATCAGCTGAGTAGGTTGCGCCCAAGATTGAGGCGCACTCAGCAGCAGTATCTTCGGCGATGACGCTGCCAGTACCGTCCTGAAAGAGGCGGTAGATCAGCACCCGATCGACTTGAAGAAACTGACGCACTTCGATCACGGTGGTGTTGAGAATGTCGTCTAGATCTAAACTTTGCCGAATCCGTTGGGTGATCTGGCTGAAGCAGGCGTTCTCGCTGGGCTCGGCGCTTTAGGGTAGCAATTTCCGAGTGTCTCAGCTCGGTGATATCGGTAAATGAGACCACCACGGCATAAGGGCGTGAGTCACCAGGATGCGACAACGGCTGGGTATTACTGGACACCCAGACAGTGCTGCCATCTGGCCTGAGAATGCCATTCACGACATTGGTGTTGGGATGGCCAGTGCGGAAGGTCTTGACAATCGAGTAGTCGTCGAAGGAGCGGGGGGAGCCGTCTGCGGCGATCACCTGTAGCCCCAGCTGGGCTAGGTTGCGGTCGATGACGTCCTCAGGCTGTATCCCTAGTATTGTGGCGGCACTGGCATTGCAGGCGGTAATGGTGCCGTCGGCCTGCACGACGACAACCCCTTCTGATAGGGCCGAGATGACGGAGCGATAGCGGCTCTCGCTAGCCTGTAAGTCCTGCAGCAAGGTATTTTTAGCCTCGAATTCAGAGGCAAGATGCAGGCTAGCGGCTAAGAAACCGGCCATGATTTGTAAGGTTTGGATGTCGGATTCCTTAAAGGCAGAGGGGGAGCCGGAGAATACCTTTAAAATCCCCATCCGGTTGGCTTGATAAATCAAGGGCACCACCACCATCGAGCGTAGTCCCATGCGACGACAGGCCGCCCGATCGACCCGAGGGTCTGTCTCGGCGTCATCACACTGGAGAAGGGTGCCGTTGGTCAGACACTGACCAGAGAGACTGTGGGCGATGTCTAAGCGCAAGCCAATATGGGGCTGGGCTAACCCTGTGGCGGCTCGATAGACCAGGTGATTCCCGTCCTCTAGTTCCACTACGGCACCGTCGGCGTGGGTTAGTTGCTGGGCCCGCTCTGTGATCACGGCCATGACGGCATCTAGATGGGGCGACTGCATGGCCACGTCTTGCTGCAGGGCAATGAGAGCCGAAAGCCTCTGAAATTCTTGTCTTAGGGTCGCTTCTGCTTGTTTGCGATCGCTAATGTCTACTAACAAACCGTCCCAGGCCTCTCCCTCGAGTGTCCGTTGGGCTTGAGAGCGTCCCTGGATCCATTTCAGCCGTCCTGATGGGGTGATGATGCGCCCCTGCCAAGACCAGGGCCTGAAGCATTCGATGGCATGGGTGAGAGACGCCTCAAAGGTGTCTACGTCCTCAGGATGGATGAGGTCGATGACGGTATCGGCATCTGCCAGGATAGCCGCGGGAGCCAGTTCCAACAGATCTCGAGCCTGGGGGCTGACGAAGGTGAAGCGATGGGGGCGAGGGCCGGTCTGGGGATAGTAGCGATAGACCATGCCCGGCATATTCATCACTAGGGCCTGAAGCTGGGGGAGGAGGGAGTCGGGGGTGGGTTGGGCCGGCTGGGTGACTCGCCGTTGGTCTAAGGCATCCATGGTGATGGCGGCTAGATCCCGCAGGGTGGCTCTGTCGTCTGCGGCTAGAGTGCGGGGATGCTCGTCCAGGAGGCAGAGGACTCCCAGAGAATAGCCATCTGGGGTTTTAAGGGGGGCGGCAGCGTAGAAGCGCATGCCCAATTCCTCGGTTATCCAGGGGTTGGCCAGGCAGGCGGGGAGTTGCCGAGTATCGGTAACAGTGTAGATATCGTCCGATTGCAGGGCGGCGTCCCAGAGGGGGGCGCGGTCAGTGTGTTGGGGATCTAGGCCCTGGTGGGCTATGAACCGGATGCGATCGCATCCCACAAAACCGATCAGTGCTACCGGCACCGAGAAAAGGCGCACCGCCAGGGTAGTAATCCGATCAAACGCTTCGTCTGGCGGGGTGTTCAGAATTGGATAATGCCGTAATTCAGCGAGTCGGTCGGACTCACTGCTAGCCTCAACAGAGGCATCTCCTCGATACGCGTTATGGTTGGGCTGATTCACTGATATACCTGCTGGTCATCGCCTGGGCAGGAACCATACCCAACCCTAGATGGTGTCTTCGGCAGCCCCCACTGCTCTTGGCTGAAGCTGTGAATAGTTTGGACCGATACTAGTAGCGACGACATGACGTCAAACGGCCTCAAGCGAGTTGCTAACCCTGGGAATGCCCGACAAACAAACATGGATGCTAAGTGCGCTATCCTAAGGAGATGTTGAGCATGAGATATTCCTAGGATACCCATAGGTTTCGTTGGATCTGCCATGGATAATGCCGCCAATAATGTAAATTACCGCTCGATCACGTCGTTGCTGTTGCTAATCGCCCTTCGCTGTAAGCAAGCCTTGTCCCTGGCACATGATGAGAGGGTCGGTTGAGTTATCTGGAGATCTTCAGAGGAGCTTGTCCATGAGGCATATTACTAACAGAATTCCGGACAGACAGAGACAGTCTAAACTTAAGATCGGCTAGGGTGCAATCAAAGAGGCTGTTAACATCAGCGTAGCCTCTTTAAGGAAGCTAATGAGTTGGGATAGATACGCTTTGCTTAAGCATTGAGCTTGTTAAACTGGGGCTGAAGGATGAGAGATTTAGGACAGTCTCTGGCAGAGAAAATCGATCAGGTTGTAGAGAACTGGATTAACTCTGTTCATCAAGATACTGAGATTGAAAGTACCCGCAAGTTAACCCATCAGGCGATCAGAAATAGCTTGCCAGAAGTGCTGCAGGAATTAGCCAATTTGTTGTCCCATCATCAGCTTCATGATGGGGAAAGATTGGAGCGGCGAAGCTTGTATCATGGCTCTATGCGAGCTCAGCAGGGCTATGATACTGCCGAGATTGTACGGGAATATCGACTGCTGAGGCAAACGGTCTTATTGGCATTAGACCCGGATTTATTAACCGGTTCCCCGGCCGAAATTTTAAGTGCAATACGTACCATCGATGATGTGTTAGATGAGATTATTTCGGCTAGCCTAGAAAGTTATATTGAGTCTCGCTTGACGGAGCTTAGGCAGATACAAGGCCAGTTAACCCTGACTAACCAAGAGTTAATTCGTCTGGTCAAGGCTCAAAAAGAGAGTCTGTCTTTCATGGCCCATGAGCTCAAGAATCCCTTGAACTCGATTATTGGCCATTCCAGTTTGCTGCTGCGGCAACAGCGCAAGAAACTGAAGGGCAAGGATGTGACCACCAACTTGGATGGCCTAGAAAGGGTGTTGAGGAATGGCCGCAGGTTACTGCAAATCATTAACGACACGTTGGAAATCTCTCGGTATAACGAAGGGCAAGTTCAGCTTAATTTAGAACCTGTCAACGTGGGTGAATTGATCCAAGAAATCATTGAAGATGCCCTAGAACCCCTGGCGGTAGAAAAAAACTTGAACTTGGCGGTTGATATGGCAGATGCTCCTAAGGAGGTGCTGACCGATTCGCTACGGTTGCAGCAAATTGTCACCAATCTGGTGGCCAATGCAATTCATTACACGGATGAGGGTAGGGTCAGAATTGCCTGCCGTTCCCTAGAATCTGATGGGTGGCAGATCACGGTGGCGGATACCGGCATCGGTATCTCAGCAGCCGATCGAGCCCGCATTTTTGATCCCTACGTTCAGGCCAAGCCGTCTCCCCAGGCAGAAGGCAGTGCCGGATTAGGGCTGGCTATCGTACAACGCATCGTCACGCTGATGAATGGCACTATTGAGGTCACCTCTGAGGTGGGGCAGGGATCTGTGTTTACGGTGACACTGCCACTGCTGCAACCTGAGTAGACGCGACTGAACCCTATCGCCCAGGCATCCTGGGGCCATCCTTGGGCTTAGGGTAGCCGCCTGAGGCAGGTGGATGTGTGGTGGCTGACGGCATTGCAGCAAGGGTCAGGGGATAATGGGGTCGGTTCAATGGCACGATGACTGAGCCGGTGAGGAGGTCCATGGGTAATCCGCCAGTCGAAGTTGCGATCGCAGTGCTCTATCAACAGGGGCGCTTTTTATTACAGCTGCGAGATAACATCCCCAACATTCTATATCCAGGCTATTGGGCCTTCTTTGGCGGCCACTTAGAGCCGGGCGAAGACGCTTTCACCGGGGTGAAGCGGGAATTACTAGAAGAGATTGGCTATGCCCCTCCTCGCCTAGATCTATTCCAGCGGCGCATGTCAAACACCATTATCCGCAACGTCTTTCACGGCCCTCTCACCGTCCCCGTCGAGTCACTGCAGCTGAACGAAGGCTGGGATTTAGGGCTCTGCAGCATTGCAGATGTTCGACGTGGAGCTTGCTACTCTCCCAAAGCTCAAGAGGAGCGTCCCCTGGGGCCCCCCCACCAAGAGATTTTGCTGATGTTCCTAGAACACTACCCGTCCTTTGATACCTGATCGAGTGAAGGGTGAAGAGCTTGCCCTGAGCGCAGTCGAAGGGTGAAGGGTGATTCGTTGTACTCGTTACTCGTCACTGGTGACTCGTCACCCGTTATTCTTCACTTCTCCCACGTGGAACCAAAATTCATGCCTTGGATAGAGGCGGAAATTCAAGTCGACCCAGTTTAATGGGGCTGTCTTAAATTGTGCCAGGAGTGATCGTCGCGCCGACGAGACGCGCAGACGATCTAATAGTCCTGGAGCAGGTTGCCGGTTTGGGAACACACTGTGTTGGGAAATAATCGACTGGAAACGCTCAAGCGTTGGATAGCTACGCAAATACACCGTTCAGGGCGGCAGATTGCCCTGGCCTTAGTGGCAGCTTTAGTCGTTGTCGGGGCCGGATGGTGGGTAGCGTGGTCGCAGCAGCCGGTCACGATTTCGTTTCTAGTGCGGGCGGTGGAAGCCCAACAGCTTCAGATTTTGGCTGATGAGTTCGAGGCGGAACATCCCAACATCAAGATCGACATGGTGGAGGGACCCAACGCTGCCGACAACGTCGAAAATCTCTATACCACGTCATTCCTGCTGGGGGATTCGCCCTACGACTTGGTGTACTCCGATGTGGTCTGGATCCCTAAGTTTGCGGCGGCGGGCTGGCTGATGGATTTGTCTGATCGCGTCAGTGAGTCGGAACTAGCTCAATTTCTGGATGCGGATGTGGCCGCGGGGCAATATCAGGGGGGACTCTACCGGATGCCCTTCCGCACCGCCATGGGGATGCTCTACTATCGCACCGATTTACTCGAGCAGCTGGGCATGGATGCCCCGGACACCTTTACTGATCTAATCGAGGCTTCCCAAGCTATCCAGGAGCAGACGGATGTGCCCTGGGGCTATGTCTGGCAAGGGTTGCAGTATGAAGGCTTGGTGACTAACTTTGTGGAAATCGTGGCGGGTTACGGTGGCTTTTGGATCGACCCGGAGACCTTGGACGTGGGACTCGATCAGCCCGAGGCAGTGCAGGCTGTGGAGTTCATGCGCGATGTGATCACTGAAGAGATCTCACCGGCAGGGGTCACCAACTACTTGGAGGAAGACTCGCTGCGAGTGTTTGAGAATGGCAACGCCGCCTTCTTGCGCAATTGGCCCTACGTCTGGGCAGAAGCCAATAAGGAAGACTCTCCGGTGCAAGGCAACATTGCGCTGAAGCCGATGGTGCACGCCCCCAACCAAGATGCAGCAGCCTGTCTGGGCGGTTGGGGCTTTGGCATTGCCAAGAGTACACCACATCCGGAAGAGGCTTGGGAAGTGGTGCAGTTCTTCACCAGCCGCCGGGGCCAGAAACAATTTGCCCTGGAACATGCCTATGTCCCCAGCCGCCGGGACTTGTTCACCGATCCCGACATTCTGGCTAAGTTTCCCCATTATGAGCAGCTGCTAGAGGTGGCTGCAGCCACCGTGCCCCGGCCCCCGGTGGGTCAGTACGCCCAGCTGTCTGATATCTTGCAGCGCTATCTGAGTTCGGCGCTGACCGATCAGATGACGCCTGAGGCTGCTATGCAGCGAGCAGCAGGCGAGAGCCGCCGCGTGCTGGGGACTATTTCTCGGCAGTCTTCCTAGGGCTGTGAGCTGGCTGCTAGCTATTGTTTTGATGTGACGTTGCGATCGCACCATGACCCAAGACTACATTCGCCAACGAGAGCGACGCACGGGCTGGTATTTGACGATTCCGGCCGTGCTGGTGCTGCTGTTGGTGTACGCCTATCCGATCATCTGGGCCTTCGTGTCGAGCCTGTTTACGGAAAACCTCAGCACCAATCTAGAGACGGTTTTCACCGGCTTCGACAACTATACGCGTCTGGTCCTGGATGGCCGCTTCTGGCAGAGCATGTGGAACACCGCCGTGTTTACCGTGGTGTCTCTGGTGATCGAGTTGGTGCTGGGCCTGGGCATTGCCCTCACCCTAGATCAGGGCTTTCGCGGCCGCGGCTGGGTCCGTACCATCGCCATTCTGCCCTGGGCGTTGCCGACGGCGCTGATTGCCCTGGCCTGGCGCTGGATCTTCAATGACCAGTTCGGTGTCTGGAACGACATGCTGATCAACTGGTTCGGCATTCTGCAGGAGCCCATTAGTTGGCTGGGGGATCCGGTCTGGGCCATGGTGGCGGTGATCGCCGCCGACGTCTGGAAGACCACCTCCTTTGTGGCGATTCTGCTGCTGGCCGGGCTGCAGTCGATTCCCCAGGATCTCTATGAGGCCCACGCCATCGACGGCGCCTCTCCCTGGCAGAGCTTTCGGCAGATCACGCTGCCGTTGATCATGCCGCAGATCTTGATTGCCATGCTGTTCCGCTTTGCCCTGGCCTTCGGCATCTTCGATTTGGTCCTGGTGATGACCGGCGGCGGTCCCGGGGGAGCTACCGAGATGGTATCGCTCTACATCTACGACACGGTGATGCGCTACCTGGACTTCGGCTATGGAGCCGCCCTGGTGGTCGTCACCTTCTTGATCTTGATTGCCGTGGTTGCGATCGCAGGTTTCTATATCTCCAAATTTCGTACCGCAACGGGGGTTGAAGAGTAATGACAACCGCACCAGAACCGATCACACCCACCCAGAGCGCCGGGCAACCCAGCGTTCCCTGGCGGAAAATCGCGATGTGGGCCGCCGTTGTCTTTACCGTCTTGTTTAGCCTCGGTCCCCCCGTCTGGGAGCTGTTGACCTCCATCAAGACAAACCCGGCCATTACCGCCAATCCGGTGGTCTATTTTCCCAGTCTGGAGCAGCTCACCCTAGAGCACTATATCCAGCTCTTCACCCGCAATCAGTTCTACGTCTACATCTTCAACAGCGCCCTGGTCTCGGTGATTTCTACCCTGCTGTGTCTGGGGATTGGCTCACCCGCCGCCTATGCCCTGGCTCGGTTGCGAATTCCCGGTGAACGCATCGTGCTCACCTGCGTCATGGGCGTCACCCTATTCCCCTACATTCTGCTGTTTCTGGGCCTGCTGCGACTGGTGCAAATGGTGGGACTGGCCAATAACTACCTGGCCCTGATCATCCCCTATACTGCCATCAACATGCCGCTGACGATTCTGGTCATGCGCAGCTTCTTCCAGCAGCTTCCCAAAGACCTCGAAGACTCCGCCAAGGTGGATGGCTACAACGTGCTGCAAATGCTCTGGGAAATCCTGCTACCGATGACCTGGCCGGCCCTAGTGACGACTGGCATCTTGGCCTTCATCTTCGCCTGGAACGAATTTATCTTTGCCCTGACGTTCATCACGCGGGAGTCGATGAAGACGATTCCAGTGGCAGCGGCTCAGTTGGGCGGTACCAGCCTGTTTGAAGTGCCCTATGGACCGCTGGCGGCGGCTACCGTGATTGGTACCTTACCGCTGGTGCTGCTGGTGCTGTTCTTCCAGCGCAAGATTGTGCAGGGTCTGACCGCTGGTTCCGTGAAGGGATAGGGACCTGCCCCGCTGGGATTGCCGTTGATTATCGAGAAGATCTGCAGATAGACCCATGGCTAAGCTCAAATTAAACAATCTGACCAAAGCCTACAGCCGCAAAGTGGTGCCGGTGAAGGAACTCAGCCTCAGCGTCGAGGATAACGAGTTTCTCACCTTGGTCGGCCCCTCTGGTTGCGGTAAGTCCACCATCTTGCGCTTGATTGCCGGCTTAGAACAGGCGACGGCAGGCCAGGTGCTGATCGGCGACAAAGACATCACGCCGCTGCCGCCGAAAGAGCGCAATATCGCCATGGTGTTCCAGAGCTACGCCCTCTATCCCCACATGACGGTCTATGAAAATATGGCCTCTGGGTTGAAGCTGCGGGGTCTACCGGCGGGGGATATCCAAAAGCGGATTCAAGATGCCTCGCGCGTGCTGGGCCTAGATGAGCTGTTCGATCGCCGGCCCTCTCAGCTATCGGGGGGACAGCGGCAGCGAGTCGCCCTGGGTCGGGCATTAGTGCGGGAGCCAGAGGCATTTTTGTTAGACGAGCCCTTGAGTAACTTAGATGCCTTACTGCGGGAGCAGGTCCGGGCCGATCTGAAGCAGATCTTCGAAGCTCAGCGGTCCCCAGTGGTGTATGTCACCCATGACCAGACCGAGGCCATGACCTTGTCTACCAAGGTGGCGGTGCTGAGTCAGGGCCATCTGCAGCAATTGGGCACCCCCGATGCCATCTACCGCAAACCGGCCAACCGCTTTGTGGCGGGCTTCATCGGCAGTCCCCAGATGAACTTAATCACCCTGGAACGGGTGGAAAAGTCGGTATTGCTGGGGGATTTCAGGATTGATTTACCCGAGGGAATTTCCCCGCACCCCAGCGTCGTCATGGGCATTCGCCCGGAGCATGTACGCCTGCCCCAACCCGGTGACCAGCAGACGATTCGCGGAGATGTCTTCCTGGTGGAGAATCTGGGGATGAGTACTCTGATCAGTGTGCGCATTCATGGTACTGACGACACCACCCTACGGGCATTGTTGCCATCGGATGCCGACTGGAGCCGCGACAATATTGAGTTGGCCTTGCCGCCGCAGTTACTCCATTGGTTCAACGCCGATACGGAAGAACGGTTAGGGTCTTAGCCGACTGGTTGCAATCCCCCCAGATCTCTGCTGAGATATCCATGGGGAGATGGCTGGATACGGCTGTGAAGTCTGGACCTCAGCAACTTGAGTTATTTTCTGATGCCGGGGGAGAGGTGCCAGCTTACCGGGTTCGTGAAAGCACCCGAGCCCGCCATGTCTCGATTCAAATCTCGGTCCACGGCGACATCGAAGTGGTCGTCCCTCAAGGCTATGATCTGCAGCAGGTGCCGACTATTGTGGCTCAGCGACGTCAGTGGATTAGCCGCCATATGGCTAAGCTGACGCAACAGCGCCAGGAGTTGGCCCCCGAACACTTCGACGAGCGGCCCAGTTGTCTGCAGGTGCGATCGCATCAAGAAACCTGGCACATTACCTACGACGCCAGCCAGCGCTCTCGCTTAGAACTAGTGCACACGGGGACACACCACCTGAGCCTCCGGGGACCATTGGCCGACCCTCACCCCATCGCTGACCTGTTACGACAATGGTTAACCCGTCGAGCCCGAGCCGGATTGGCCCCCTGGTTGCGGGAACTCAGCTTCGACCTAGACTTGCCCTTCAACCGCATCTCTTTTCGTGGCCAGAAGACTCGCTGGGCCAGTTGCTCCAGTCAGCAAAACATTAGCCTCAACTATAAACTCCTGTTCCTACCGCCAGACCTGGTGCAGTACGTCTTCGTCCATGAGCTCTGCCACACCATCCACATGAACCACTCCCACGACTTCTGGCAGTTGGTGGCCGATAAAATGCCCGACTATCCCCCCCGCCGCCAAGCCCTCAAACAGGCCTGGCAATACGTCCCCCGGTGGGTAGATGGATAACGATCGCCTGGATTCACCTGCCCCCTTACAGACCCCCCATAGCGGCTATCACTGGCAGGGGCAACCCCGTCGCTTCTTCGAGGGATGGTATTTCCGCGTCACCCTACCCCAGGTGGGCGAAACCTTTGCCTTCATGTACTCCATCGAAGATCCCCACGGAGGCCAGCCCCATAGCGGTGGCAGTGCTCAGATTCTGGGGCCGGCGGATGCCTATCTCTGCCGCACCTTCCCCGATGTCACCCGCTTTTGGGCCTGGCCCCAGGCCCTGGGCCTAGGGCATTGGCGCTATGGTCCCCCCAGTCCGCCGCGCTATTTACCAGCCCAGACCTTCGCCACCCAAGTCAAGGAAGGCTATCAGGTCACCGCCACCTGGCATCAGGGCCATCTGCAGGATCCAGCCACGGGGCAAACGGCCACCTGGCAGTACCAGACTCGTCCCGTCTATGGTTGGGGATCTCCCCAATGGCCACAGCAATCCACCGCCGGTTGGCTATCCCAGTTTCAAATCTTCGAGCCCGGGTGGCAGATTCTCATGGCTCATGGCCTGGCCAGCGGCTGGATTGACTGGCAAGGCCAACGCCATCGGTTTACCCAGGCCCCGGCCTATAGCGAAAAAAACTGGGGCGGCGCCTTCCCCCAGAAATGGTTTTGGTTCAACTGCAACGCCTTCATCGATGAGTCCGACCTGGCTCTGACTGCCGGAGGAGGGCGGCGTCAGGTACTGGCCTGGATGGAATCTGTGGCCATGGTGGGCATCCACCACCGGGGTCGGTTCTATGAATTCGTTCCCTGGAATGGGACTGTGGCTTGGCAGGTGCAGCCCTGGGGCCGCTGGCAGATGCAGGCCGAGACCTCAGACTATGCGGTGGAGTTGCTGGGCACCACCGAGCGGCCCGGTACGCCGCTGCGCGCCCCCACCCGCCAGGGGCTGATGGTTTGCTGTCGCGATACCATGGCCGGGCACCTGCAGTTGCGGCTGTGGCAGAAAACGAAGGGACAGCGCCATTGCCTGCTAGAGGCCCATAGTCAGCAATGTGGCCTAGAAGTGGGCGGTGGCCCTTGGTTAGGCCCCTGGTTAGGGGAGACTGCTTAGATCAAAACGGATGATCTATCCCCAGCGCTATCAACTTGAGACCGACCCCAAACTCACTGAGTTTACTGTCCTAGATAGCAAAGCCTGAGAGTTCCCCGATAACGCCCCTTAGCCATGGCGACATCAAGCCACGCCGGGCTCAGGGCAATCATCGGAACGGTTTGAATTTGCTCAAAACCACGAGCAAACCATTGGTCAACGGCTTTATACCTTGGGTGGTTATGTCAGCTAGTTTCGAACATTCCGTGGCCCTTGGGCAGAGGAATGTTCTTTTTTAGAGCCTGCCTGCAGCTAGAGAAGAACTTCGCACTGTCAAGTTAGGCTTCCCTATGGCATGTACACTGATAGGTCAAACATTTGCTCTAGTATGTCCATCAGGTCTTCTGGGGAGTCGGATTGTGGCCCAGCTAGAAACTCTTTCAGAGTGATTTTGCGATCGCAAAAGTCGCGGACAAATTCACGAATCTTTTCTAAATAGGCCAATTCTGCCTCCGTCTCTCCCAAAAGCTCGTCAATGAAGTCGATGCCTTCCTTAGCGGCTTTACGGTAAGTTGTGACCATCATGCCCTCCTGGGTATTATTCCGCAGTTCTCGCAATTCTGCCTTGATGCCGTCATACTGCTGCCGTAACCCGTTGTTTTCTTGGACCAGCCGCTCACACTGCTGCTCCAGGTTATCTTTGGCAGTAACCGTGTCTGGAGCTAAGTCTCCTTGCTGTTGCTGTCGTTCGAGTTCCAGCAGCAGCGCAAAATCCCCAGACTTGTAGGCCCGGTTGATTTCCTTCATCACTTCGGTATTTTGCCGTTGGGCATCCTCACTGTCAGCCCGATCCGGGTGGTAAATGGCAGCTAGACGCAGGAAGGTTTGGCGAAAGGTGCGGTGGTCAGAGGATGGGGCCGACGCTGTCCCTGGAGCTGGAGGCGGACTATCAGCGGTTGCTGGGTCCGGCTCCGATGGCATCTCCGGGGCTGAGAAATCATCAGGGAAGTCGGTATAGCCTGCAGCAAACTCTGAAAACCCGTCATCGTCCGTTAACGATCGACAGCTGATGATGCCCTGCAGTTGTAGAGACTCATAGACATCCCGTACCTTTTGATGCGATCGCTTACCCAGCTTGCGTCGGGTCAGGATCTGCTCAAATAGAGCATGAATCTCTACGTCAGTATCCCGCAACTGGCTGAACAGACTGGCTCCTTGCTGAAACAACGCGGTGACCAACTCCCGCATCTGCTGCATGAAATTGTCCAGCTCAGTCCGCTTGCGGCGGATTTGTTTGAGCAACCACTGTCGCTCTTCTTGCAGCCTTGCCAGCTGCTGGTGTAACTCGGTGGGAGCTAAGGTATCTGTCGATTGGGAAGTCTTTTGTCGAGCCATGGTTCCCGCTGGTGAAATGCAACTGCCCCACTGGAGAGCAAAGTTTTAAGGATACTGCGTACCCTAACGTATTGCAGTTATCTCAACTGCAACTCTCTTAATAATATGAAATCCGGTTAATCAGCCAGGAAAACGTTTATCCGTCATTGCCGCATCTGGCGCTGCGCTTGCCCGGCATGAGGGTGTAATGTTGGTCATCGTCGAACTACCGCCTGAACCCTGCGGGAGGGGGTGTCGGTCAGAAACAATCGACCTCGATCAGACCGCACTTAGTTTTGCAAGCCAGAGAGCTCGCCCGAGGGGATCTCGTTCCCCTCGGACTCCTACGACCAGGGCGTTCCGCCGCCCTGGACCCCGCGGAAAGGTATGTCGATTGGTCGTTCAAGATCGCGTTGCATCGGCAGGGGAGCAAGGGACCCTTCTGCCTTCTTCTGCCTCTGCCTTCTGCCTTTTCCATGCTCCCGTGAGTCTCTTCCCCGCCGCACATAGCTTGCCCAGTTTCATCGACACGACCTACTCTTCACTATTCACCCTATGCCCTCCGGGCAGGCAAAGCCTTTCATGTCACTTGGCGAAACGACTGCGTTGCTCCTACGGAGCCGCTGACGCACTTGGCGGAGCCTGGCTGGAAGCCTTACAGGGCAAGCTCTTCACTCTTCACTCTTCACCCTTCACTCTTCACCCTTCACCCTTCACTCTTTACGCCACCCCAACACCCCATCACCCATCTACTCCCCCTCTCCCTCCATACTCAGGCCACTAACCGCACGAATTTCTTTTTACCCACCTGCAAGACCTTACCCAACAAAGCGTCAGGGGACTCAAACTGGCAGTTGGCATCGTCGACCTTCTCGCCTTCCAGTTTCACTGCTCCCCCCTGGATTTGGCGGCGAGCCTCGCTGCTGCTGGCACAGAGGCCACTAGCCCCCAACACATAGAACAGCTTGGCCGGAAACTCCACCTGGGCCAGGGAAAATTCGGGGACGCCGCTGGCTGGGGCACCATTGCCCTTGACCAGGCTCATGGCAGCCTCCTGGGCCTGCTTGGCCGCCGTTTCTCCATGAAACTGGCGGGTGATTTCTAGGGCCAGCCACTGTTGTCGCTGACGCGGATTCTCGGGCAGGCTGTCTGCGGCCAGCTTGGTCAAGAGTTGAACATAGCCAGCGATGAGATGATCCGGGACCTTCTCCAGTTTCGAGTACATGGAGAGGGGGTCTTCTTGCAATCCCACGTAATTACCCAGGGATTTGGACATCTTCTGGACCCCATCGGTCCCCAGCAGTAGGGGCATCAACATCCCAAACTGGGGCTCTAAGCCAAAGTGGCGCTGCAAGTCTCGACCCACGGCAATGTTAAATTTTTGATCAGTCCCCCCCAATTCCACGTCTGCCCGCACGGCAACGGAATCATAGCCCTGCATCAGCGGGTAGAGGAACTCATGCAGATAGATCGGATTCCCCTGGCCATAGCGCTCGGCAAAGCCCTCCTTGGCCAGCATCTGCCCCACAGTCATGGTGCTCAACAGCTCCAGAATATCGCTGAGGGCCAACTGGGACAGCCACTCAGAGTTGTAGCGAATCTCTAGGCGTCCAGGGGTGTCAAAATCTAAAATGGGTCGCACCTGCTCTAGATAGGTCTGGGCATTGGTCTTCACTTCGGCCTCGGTGAGTTGGCGACGGACCTCTGACTTGCCAGTGGGGTCGCCGACGCGGGCGGTAAAGTCACCGATGATCAGCACCGCCGTGTGGCCAGCATCTTGAAAAGCCCGCAGCTTCCGTACCGGGATGCTGTGGCCTAGGTGAATCTCAGCACCGGTGGGATCAATGCCCAACTTCACCCGCAGAGGGCGATTCGCTTGCCGCAACCGTTGCCGCAAGTTCTGATAAGGATCCGCTATTTCGGGGTTGTCGGGAAATACTTCGGCAATGCCGCGATAGATCCAGGGAAACTCCTCGGCGGGTAGGTTGGATGACATGGCTCTGTGCACTCTCAATCCCAAACTCCTATAATTGCAGAACTTGGAGCCAATCAATACTATTCTTTGTCAGCCTGGAGTCGCTGTGTCTAGTCCCACGATTCGACAATCCCGCTCTGCATCCGTCACTAAATCGTCCAATCTCTTGACGTTTTTTCAAGATGTTGGCCAGGTGACGGTAGCCACCCTCTTGGGCACGACCATGCTGGCGAGTTCGGTGATGGCTGGCGGTCTGGTAGGATTAGCCATTAGCTTTCGCAACTTGCCCGATGTGCGTATTTTGCGCAATTACCTGCCCAGCGAAACCAGCTATATCTACGACGTTGACGGCACCCTGCTCTATAGTCTCCATGATGAGGCCAATCGTGAGGTGGTGGATCTCAATGACATTTCACCGGAGCTGAAACGGGCGGTGCTGGCCATTGAAGACAGCTACTTTTACACCCACAATGGCATCAACCCCAGCAGTGTGGGGCGAGCTTTTTTGGCCAATATGCAGGCTGGGGCGACGGTGGAAGGCGGTTCCACCATCACCATGCAGCTGATCAAAAATCTGTTTCTGACCCCAGAGCGAACCCTCAGTCGCAAGGTGGCTGAGGCGGTCTTGGCCCTGCGATTAGAACAAATTTTCTCCAAAGACGAAATCCTGGAGATGTACCTCAACCAGGTATATTGGGGCCACAACACCTACGGGGTAGAGACGGCAGCCCAGAGCTATTTCAATAAGTCGGCGGCGGATTTATCTTTGTCAGAAGCGGCACTGATGGCCGGCTTGATTCAGGCTCCGGAGGACTACAGCCCCTTTGTCAACTATGCCTTGGCCAAGCAACGCCAGGCAACGGTGTTGAACCGGATGCAGCAACTGGGCTGGATCAGCTCTACAGAGGAGGCCCAAGCTAAGGAAGAGCCGCTGTTGGTGGGGCAGATTACCTCATTTCGCTCCAGTGCCACTCCTTACGTGACCGAGGCAGTGGTGCAGGAGTTGCAGGAGCAGTTTGGCCAGGAAGCCGTACTCAAGGGCGGCATGCGAATCCAGACCACCATTGACTTAGAGTTGCAGCGTATTGCAGAGGCCACCGTGAAGCGACAACATCACCTGTTGCGTCAAAGGGGACTCTATGCTGATCAGATGGCTCTGGTAGCGGTTGATCCCCGCACCCATTTTGTCAAAGCCATGGTGGGGGGAGTCGACTACAGTGTCAGCCAGTTTAATCGAGCGATTCAGGCCCACCGGCAGCCGGGCTCGGCCTTCAAACCTTTCGTGTACTATACTGCCTTCGCCTCTGGCCGCTATACCCCGGATAGTTTGGTGGCCGATACGCCAGTCAGTTACCCCGATGGGTATGAGTATTACACCCCCAAAAACTACGA
The DNA here is from genome assembly GCF_002075285.3 of Halomicronema hongdechloris C2206. GTDB lineage: Bacteria > Cyanobacteriota > Cyanobacteriia > Phormidesmidales > Phormidesmidaceae > Halomicronema_B > Halomicronema_B hongdechloris. Next base: position 756,742 of record NZ_CP021983.2, read on the forward strand.
TGGCTCCTACATGGGGAATATGCCCATCCGCCGTGCCCTAGAGCTATCTCGCAATGTGCCGGCGGTGAAGTTGGGCCAAGCGGTAGGAGTAAATCAAATTATTGCGGTCTGCCGCACCCTGGGCATTACTAGCCCGATTCAGCCGGTGGTATCGCTGCCGCTAGGAGCTGTAGATCTCACTCCCCTGGAAATGGCTGGAGCCTATGCCACCTTTGCCAGTAACGGCTGGCATTCACCCACTACCTTTATCGTGCAGGTGACTGATAGCAGTGGCAATGTCCTGTTGGATAATCGCCCTAAGCCCCAGTTGGTCCTAGATCCCTGGGCCACAGCCGCTCTCACCGATGTGCTGCAGGGAGTGATCAATCGAGGTACGGGCACAGCAGCTCGCTTGGACAGGCCGGCGGCAGGCAAGACAGGGACTACAGACTCCCAGCGAGATATCTGGTTTGTGGGCTATGTCCCCCAGTTGGCAACGGCAGTGTGGGTGGGCAACGATGACTACAGTCCTTTGGGAGCTAGGGCAACCGGTGGTGGCTTTGTGGCCCCGATCTGGAAAGATTTTATGCAGCGGGCTCTGCAGGATGTTCCGGTGGAATCGTTCCGTAAGCCGTCGGAGTTTGTCCGCCCCTGATATATGGACTAAGGAGCTAGGGAAGACGTTACTCGTATCCGCGTCAGCAGGCTATTACCCGAGGAAAACAATCGAGCTGAGAGGATGCGTGAGAATGCTGAACAGGCAGCTGCAACGTCGCAGCTATAGAGTATGCTCCCTTGCCCTATAAGTGCCATAGGTGTCGCTTGCTCAAGAGTAATGGTAGGTCACAGGGAGTTATTCCCGAATCTCGGCTTTCATTCGCTCCAGGGTCTGGTGCATCTGTTCAAACATCTGCTGGGGAGTCATGCCGAATTGACCGAGTTGGGTCTTTAACTGTTCAACGGTCATTTGGGCCATGAAATCTTCGGAGAGCTCAAACCGCTTCATGAAAATGCGGTAGCGCTCCATGATATCTTCCATCTGTTGGATATAGAGCTTTTTGCCCTCGCGATCGAACTTGCCGTAGTTACTACCCAGTTGCATCAGGGACTGGTAGTCCCGAAACAGTTGCATGGCCTCCTGTTGGACAATTTCTGAGTCAAAAAATCCCATTGTTAGTTACACTCTCAGTGCCTGTAGGAACACAAGTCGTAGAGATAAAGTGATGCTCAACCTTTGCCGAAGTCACAGATGTGTTAGCAAAGCTTTCCGAAGGAATCGCACCATAGTAATACCTCTAGATTAAAGATTGTCGGCCTTTGAGCAAAGGGGAGATAACCCTACCACCTGCCAATAGAGCACCCTAACGACGACGAGCAAAGAGGCCAAAAAAGCCACCACCCCTTTTCTTGGGCTGGGAGGAAGACTGGCCCGGCAGATCTCTGAGATCCAACTTCAGCTGCTGAGCATATTTGAGGGCGAGAGAATGGCGCGGATCTAACCGTAGTGCTTGGCGGAAATGGACCTTAGCCATACCGGGTAAATTATTCATCAGATAGGCTCGCCCCAGCAGCACATGGTAATCGCTGTTATTCGATTCAATCCGCACAGCATCTCGCAACTCTTGGATGGCCGCCACATAATTCTGACTCTTGAGATAGGCTCGAGCCCGTTGCACATGGCGGTCGGCATAGTTAACCGTGGATTGCTCCGCCGTTGCCTCGGCGTTGGTCAACGAGACAGAATTAACCTCGGTCGCCGACACCAACCCCGTCCGTTTCTCCCGGATCACCGGTTCCCCCATCTTGCGACGCAAGTAGATGAGGTTCAGCTCGGCGATTTGGCGAGTAGTAGTTTCGAAGACTGCCTGAGACGAATATTGATTAGCCGCCAACTGGTCGAGGGCTTGTTCGTAGAACGTATCCACCTCGGCCTCAGCAATTGTCAATAACGCCTTAGCTTTAGGATGCTTTGCCTGCAACCGCTCGTCCCGACTCAGCCGCCGTACCCGGAATCGCAGAGTTGCCAGCGCCTCCGCCCGTCCCCTTTCTTGCTTTAGGCGCTGATAGGCGGGATTGACCAGTCGTGTCAGCAGTAGATGAATAAACTCATTCTCAGCCCTTCCCTGCAAGGCCTGGACATCAGGGTGTAACTGTTTGGCCACCTGACGGTAACGCTTGAGAATGCGACGATCATCCGCCGCCACAGACACTCCCAATACCGCATAGGGATCGGAAAATTGTTTCAACCAGTCCTGAGAGGGAAAGGATCCAGTCATGCAAATCGTCGCTTGGCACCATAATCAGCTGACCGACAGGCATACCATAGCCTGGGCGATGAACTCTAGAGATAGAAATGGGCCAGACCAAGCTGGCTTTTGGATAATGCACTCTTGTCTAGCATAATGAACTCCGCCCGTTTCCGTAGATGTCCCTAAAGATTTCGCCTGCCTGACTGTTTTTGACAAAGCCGGTAAAATTTGGATTGACATTTCTTCGACAGCATGGATGAAGTCGTCAATCCTTGCTAATCTCTGGCCCAAGCTCTGGTTGAGTCCCTAGGATGAGAGTGCCTATCCCAAGCTCCCTAGAATGCAGGTACCTGTGGTCAGTAGGGTCTGTTGTGCAATGACATCAAACATATCTCGAGATCGCCGGATAGCCGTCACCCTTGCCTTGGTAGGCGCCTTGACGCCAACCCCCTTTCCTTTGGCTGGCTTACATAAGTTTTACCTAGGACAGCCAGGATGGGGGACCCTCTATCTTATCCTAGGGTGGACCCAAATTTCCCGGATTGCCTGCGCCATTGAAGCTGTTTGGTATCTGACTCAGCCAGAGTCCGCTTTTCAGGCCCGAGTAGCCGCTAAGGTAAACCCAGCCGCATTAGGAGCAGGGCAGACCGACGTTGCCGCTCCCGCCCTCACCTTACAGTTGGCGACGGCCCTGCGGGAGCTAGAGCACCTGCGGCAAGAAGGATTGATTTCAGAGTATGAGTTTGAATCTCAGCGCCGCACCTTGCTGGACCATACCTATAGATAACTATCCCCCTATTGATGAATCTGTTGCTTGACCTCTTACGCACTATCGGCCAGTGGCTGCAAGGCCTACTGGCAGAGGGACAGTCCCCTGCCTGGATCGGCGGTGCATCTGTTGACCAGCCTTACCAACGTTTTCGCTCCCTCGCCGAGGTGCAGCGGGCTGCCCAGCGAGGCACGCGCATTGATGTCAATCAAGCCACCCTAGACGACTGGTTACGCCTGCCGACAATCTCGATTCATCAAGCGCGGGTATTGGTGCAGTTGCGGCAGGCAGGGGTACCCTTTTACAGCCTGGAAGATGTGGCGGCAGCTCTAAATTTGCCCCTACACGCCCTATACCCAATTGCTCCGATTCTGCAGTTTTGCTACTACAATTCTGAACGGCTGGAATCAGCACCGCGACTATCGCTGAACCAGGGAACCGTGGCTCAGTTTAGCCAGATTCCTGGGTGTTCGATGTCCCTAGCTGGAGCCATCGTGCGCGAGCGCCAGCGGGGTGGTAGCTATCGCAGCCATGCCGACTTTCAGCAACGCCTGGGGATATCTCCTGGGCTGATGGCCCATTTACTGCATTATTTGCGCCCCTAACCGAGAGAGCCGAGACGATCTAGCGGCCAGAACCGGAACTGAGCTCGACCGATGATATTGTCCTGGGGTAAAACGCCCCATACATGGGAATCGTTGCTGTCGTTGCGGTTGTCTCCCATGACAAACACATGCCCCTCAGGCACATAGACAGGATCCATCTGGTACTGGGGTGGCTCTAGAATATAGTCCTCCTGTAGGGGGTCGCCATCCACATAGACCTGCCCCTGCTGCACCGATACAGTTTGTCCAGGAACTGCTATGACTCGCTTGATAAAGGCCTGGCGGCCACGATAGCCCCATTCTCTTAGTTGCGGCGGGGGCTGGAACACAATCACATCTTTAGGATGGGGCGGACTGAGGCGATAGGATACCTTCTCCACGATCAACCGATCGCCAATGGCTAGGGTGGGTTCCATGGAGTTGGAGGGAATGAAGCGAGGCTCAGCAATAAACACCCGGGTCAGCAGAGCAATGGCTAAGGCCACTGCCAACAAGCGAACATTATCCCGTTGGGATTGCCACCAGCGTTGCCACGGAGACTGACTAGGGGATTCAGAGGTACTAGTTGAGGAGGAAGATTGTATAGGAGAATTGGGGTCGGGCGCCATTGAGGTTGTTGAGGACAGCAGTTGCGATATTTGGCTATAGCCACGATACCTTTTCCATATTAGTCCCCTACTCTCTCTGCTCCGTCCTCCCCATTACCTGCCTTGCCCCTCTGTTCTTCGCCCGTGGATCTTCCCCTTGCTGTACACCCCTTAACTAGGTTCGGACAAGGCAAACCCACGCTACTCCCTCCATCACCCCTTTACCCCGTCACCCATCCACTCATCACCCCGCCCACCCTATTTCCAGGCTCCCTAGAAGCGGGTCTCGTATTCCAACAAAATACCGGAGCGTTCCTCAAATTCTTGCAGGCTGGTGATGCCCCGCAGGGTTAATTCGTCGCTCAGACGATAGCGAATATTAAACTGAGCCGGGGTGTCATTCGTCAGCACCTTGAGCACCGAGGCCGACAAGTCTGAATTGATATCAACCCCCACCTCGGCTCCCACATCGAGAGCCGTGTCACTATCTTGGGCTGAAGTCGGGGTAACCGGAAAGATACGGAATTCACTCAGGCTGAGGGCACTACCTAGGGCGTCCTGGATGGTATTGAAGAGGGCGGTTCCGGCTAGGGCCAATAGTCCTTGAAAGTCGTCTCCGTCGCCGCCGACACTGCCTAGGGTAGATTCCAGCGCCGTCAAGAAACCTCCACCAATTAGAGATAGGAGTTCTCCCTGGGAGCGAGGCGGAGTACTGGTCAGGGTTAAGCCTGGCGGTAGTTGACCGACGGAGGCATCGGTGGTGGTTTGAGCAAATTGACTCAGTCGGCTGGCCCGACCTGAGTATTCGGCCCGGATGCGGACGGTGCGCAGCCCCCCTTGGTTAATCCCTAACAGATCCGGTGGCGGATCGCTGACTTCAGAGCGGGGAAAGGGAGAGGCTTGCACTAGGTTTGTAGTCTGGCCGGTAGCTTCGGGCACCGAGGTTCGGAAAGCCACGTTGAGTTCAGGTTCTAGCCCCAACTCCGGCGTAAATTCGGCCCAGTTGTCATTGCCAGCTAGGCGGAATGAGGTGGTAAATAGGTTGATGCGACCAGAGCCGAGATTAATGCGGCCATCGGGGCGCAAGTCTGAGAGTTGGCCATTAACCATCAGATCGCCACTGGCAGCCACATTCAAAATGGGATCTGACACCACCCGCACATTGTTGGCCAAGGATACTCTGAGATTGCTGAGACGGGGCGGGGGGGGACCGCCGGCTTCGGCTGCAGTAGCATCGACAGGCGTTGCCTGAGCAGCTTGCTCTGGGATGAAAATTCTTCCCTGGGAGAGCTCCACGACACCACCCAGAGCGGCTCCCCCTAGGGCACTGCCACCAACAACAACACGACCGTTAACCTGCCCTGCATAGAGCCCTTTCAGATTTAAGGCAATCTGATCCATGGCTAGGAACAAGGGCTGTTGCCTCAGGCTCTCGAGGGGTGGGCTGCTGTCTGGTGGCGCTAGAGGTGCCGAGGAAGGGAGCTCAGGGGTGTTCACCAGGGGAGTGCCCAAGGGAAAGGTCCCCTGGGCAAAGAGTTGACCATCGCTGAAGGTGCCTTGTAGGCGCTCGACGATGATGTCTTGCTGAGAAAATCGCAAAGAGCCAGTGATGTTGGTCAGGGGTTCGGGCAGCACCCGAGCATTCAGGGTGACTTGCTCCAGGTCAGCTTGGCCGGTAATCGATAGACGGGCCAGGTCTCGTGGATCGCCGGACCAGGGGCCTCGCACCCTCAGGGTCAGATCTCCCTGGCCAGACTGCCAGGCGATCTGGTTGTTGAAGAGATTGATCAGGGCGAGGCCATCGTCGCGAATGTCGACATTTAGGGATAGCTCATTGCTATCAGGACCCTGTTCGCCGAAGGGAAGTTGATAAGGGACACTGGCTTGCAGCAGCAGGGGATCCTCTGGATCATCGAGCACCATCTGACTTTGTAGATTCAGCCGGGCATCGGTGTAGATAAATTTAGCCTCGGCCGATTGAATGGAATTGCCATTTATCCTGGCTTCCTCCAGATTCATGGCCCCCCGCAGCTGGGGATTGCTGAGATTCCCAGTGAGACTGGCTTGGGCATCGAGTCGTCCTCGTAGACTGCGGGGCAATCGCAGCGGTTGACTCAGGTTGGCTAGGGGGATGCCTGCAGCCGTCAGAGTAAGGGTACGGGCCACGGTGTCGGTGGGGTCAAGGCTGTACTCACCGCTGATGTTGACAAAGATGGGGCGGGCCGCATCGGCTGCCTGGAATCGCAGCGGTTGGAGCTGCAGTAAACCATTGGTGTAGCTGCCTTCTGCTATCACCTGATCGGCAGCATAACGAGATCCCCACTGCCAATCTTGGCCCTCTAGATCGAAGTCCACCGTGATGTCTTCTGGCGGAGAGCCGCTGACCGTCAGGTTGCCGGAGAAATCTCCCGTGAGGTCGCTCAGGGGAGGTAAGGGAGCAGCCTCGGCCTCGGTCTCGGCAATATCCTGGAGTTCCTGGATCTCCGCCAGTCGTCGCAGCTGGTCGAGCAGGGACCACTCTGGCTCACCCGCAGGGGCAGTAGCCAGAATAGTCTCTAGGTTCTCTGGGGCATCGGGGCCGGCCCAGGAGGGTGGCGTTAGGCCCCGCTGCAGGTCGTTGAGTTCGAAGAACTGCAGGGTAGTCAGTACGTCTTGGAGTTTGCCCCGGTCCACGTTGACTTCAGCCCTGAGGGCGGGGGCTTGGCTGCGGTCGTAGTAGCCAGTGAGGAGGTATTTGCTTTCTCCGGTAACTACTTTGGCACCACTGAAGCTGAGGCGATCATCGCTGTAGGCGATGCGACCCACAATCTGATCGACACCCAGATAGCCGAAACTAGGTTGGCTGAGGTCGAGGCGGCCTACGACAGTTTGGTTGTCTAGATTAATGCTGAGGTCGGCGGTCTCGACGGTGCCTCGCACCGGGGTGCGGCGGGCCTGTTCTCCCAGGGCCAGATTGAGAACGGCCAAGGGGAACTGGGTAGCATTAACCCGCAGGACATCGCCGTCGGTGCGGCCAGTGGCCAGGGCCTCACCAGCCCGGAGGGTGAAGTCTAAGGTGCGATCGCGAGTGCCATAGTCCACAAAGATTTCATCTTGCTGGCCAGTGAGGGCGACGGTGAGGCCGGTCTGGCTAGAAAACTGTACTGGTCCTGAGAGTCGCGATTCAAACTTTAGATCATTCACCGCCAGGTTAGCCAATTGGGCCTGCCCTTGCAGACGTAAGTCGCTCAGGTTACCGGTAAGACGGCCGCTGAAGCTACCCTGTCCCTCCAGAGCCACCGCCGCCGGTAACGGTAGAGCCGCCAGGGCATAGTTCTGGGCCTGGATATCGAGATTGAGGCTGGCAATGGTAGGGGCTCCCTCCCCATCTAGACGAGGAATAATGAACCCGCTCACCTGCAGGTCGGCGGTGCTGGCCTGGGGAATCTGTAACCGCTGGCCATCCCAGACTAACCGACCCGTTAAAGGAGTATCGACTTGGGCCAGTTGGGGCGAGGCACTGGCAAAGCTGGCCAATCCAGAGGCCAGGTTGAACGATCCCTGGCCACGAATGGCAGCCAGGCTGAGCTGATCGATGGGACCGGAAAGGTTGAAGCTGCCACTGGCCTGACCCTGCAACTGATCAGAGAATTGATTTAGCGCCAACTGCTGGCCCCGCACCTGGGCCGTCCAGCGGCCATTGGCCAGGGTGGCCTGGCTAGAGATTTCTCCAGCGGCCAGGGCCAGGGTGATGGCTCCTTGCCCTTGGATACCCTGGAGGGTGAGATTATCGAGGCTACCGCTGAGGTTGGCCTGACCGCTGGCACTGCCGTTGAGGGCGGGCGTCAAGCGAGCCAATTGAATTCCCCGACCCCGCAGGGCGGCCTGCCAGTCGCCGTCTTCTAGAATGCCATCCACCATAACGGTGCCCCCTGCTACCTGGACGAAGGTATCTTGCAGGGTGACGACGCCATCGGTGAAGGCGATGTCTCCTCGGGCTGGATAGGTGCCACCGGGAGCCCGCCAGCTAGCGTCTCCATTGAGGCGATCGAGGGGGCCAGTCACCTGGCCAGTCAGGGAGACCGGGCCAATAGTGACCGTTTCTGGCAGGCCATAGGCCTGAGCAATGGCATCGGCTGGCAGCTCAGAGCCGTCGACGTCTAAGGACAGGGTGCCGGGCTGCCCTAAGGTATAGGTCCCCTGAGCGACTAGTTCTCCGCCCTCAAGGGGACGAGCCTGTAGAGACTCGATGGTAATCGTTGGCTGCTGCCAAAGTAGGTCGGCGCTGAGGCTAGCAAAGGCGACTTTATCGAGGATAACCGTGTCTTGGGACGCCAAGCTGACCGCTAACTCTGGGTCGCCCAAGGGCCCCTTTAAGGTGGCCTCAGCGGCAAAGATGCCGGTGGTGTCGATGGGTACCTCGAAGGCCAGGGCTTCCGCTAATTCGGCCACGGTGAAGGGATTGGCTTCAGCGCTGAGGTCATAGCCCTGCTCTAGGTCAATGACGCCCTCAGCGGTGGCTGAGAGCTGATCCAGCTCAGCGGCCAGGGAATCCACCAGAATCTGGCCGTCCCGCAGTTGCAGTTGGCTCTCGATGGCGCTGATGGGCTGGGCCAAGGATGGAAGTGCAACCTCACCCCGACGGATCCGGGCCGTTCCTCCCAGGGCGATCGGTTGCTCTGGGGCCAGCTCTACCATGACATTGCCATCGATCAGCCCATCGTTTACTGTCAGGGGCAAAGGATTAGGCAGAAACGACTCCACCAATGGCACCACCGCCTTAGCTGCCAGTCCTTGGGCCTGCACCGCCACATTGGCCGTGATGCCAGCTCCTGGGGCCGCCTCAGCTGCCTCCTGCGGCGGTGGCGGTTGCAGATAGGCCCCCTGCACCTCCAACTCCCCTCCCTGCAGCAGGCGCGTCTGCAGATCGACATCGTACTGACGGGCCACCTCTTCCCGGTCCGGCTGCTCGATTTCGGTAATATCGACTGTACCCTCTAAGTCTGCCAAGGACACCGTTGGCGCCTCAGTCTCTAGGTCATAGGTCGATAGCAGCACTTCCCCCTGGCGCACCCGCACCCGATCAGTCTTGAACTTGATGAATGCTTCTTCCTCAGGAATTTCAATGTCTAGATCGAGCCACTGCCTCTCTTGGTCCTGCTCCACCACCGCCTTCACCTCATCCAGGGTGATGGTCAGGTGCAGCTCTCGGGTGAGTATCTGCAGCGGGTTAAACCCTACCCGAATCGATTCCACATAGACCGTATCGGGATCTGTAGGCGTGGCCGGCAGGGCCGACGGACCCAGGCGAATCCCGGTCAGGGTTACCCGTTCCACCTCTCCCAATTCCACCGGACGATTAACAATATTGCTAAGGGAGCGAGCCACCAGGGGAGACAGGCGTTCATGGATAAACACCCAGCCCCACCAGGCCCCTGCGGCCACGCCTAAGACAGCCACCGACCCAGCTATCCAGAGGGTGCGGGTCCACCGCCGCCCCCTATTTGATGGAGACTCGGAACCTGGATTGGGAGACTGACTCATGATCGCCTCACACCAGCAACATCATCCAAATCTTAATGAACCCTGCCGAAAATGAATAGGCTGCTCTCGCCATAGAGACTGTCATAACAGCGCGTAACAGTCGGAACAGGGCAACATCGTCAGGCCTCAAACATCCTCTAATATAGAACGAGCAACCCAGAGGTGAATCGAGAATGATGGTGTACGTGCTGCTCTTCAATGCCCGCACCGAGAACGAAGGGATTCACACGCTAAAAGTCAGCGATCGCAACGTCGTTCTCATGTTCGAGAATGAAGACGATGCTACCCGTTTTGGGCTGATGTTGGAGGCTCAAGACTTTCCAGAAGCGGCGGTGGAAGCCTTTGACGCCGAAGACATTGAAGAATTCTGTCAGACCGCTGGCTATGAGTGCAAGTTGGTGCCCGAGGGCACCCTGGCTGTGCCTCCCGAGAATATGGTTGACCGCACCGATTGGGATCCAGACGGTCGGCCGGCTGAGGCTACCAGCCCCACTGCAGATAATGCCGAAGAGTTCTCCCAGGCGGAACTAGACAGCATTCGCCAACGGCTGGAAGGCTTGTTGTAGTGTCATTGCAGTGCCATCCCCGCCATGAGCCCCTCTGATATCCACGATCGGGGCTACCTGCTCACCGAGCAGAGTAATCCCCGCAGTCGCCAACTGGACCAACTCTCTTCCCTAGAGTTGGTGGACCTGTTCAACCAGGAAGATCAACATACCCTGGCCGCCATTGCTGCTGCCCGTGAGTCCCTAGCCACCGCCATCGATCGCATTGCCCTGGCCCTGGGGCAGGGGGGGCAGTTGTTCTATATCGGAGCGGGGACCAGTGGTCGCCTCGGGGTACTAGACGCCGCCGAGTGTCCCCCCACCTTCTGCACCTCGCCCGAGCTTGTCCAGGGTATCCTGGCTGGGGGCACAACGGCGCTGGTTAAGAGTTCTGAAGGCCTGGAGGATGTGGCCGCCGATGGAGCTGCGGCTATGGCCGAGCGCCAGGTGGGCCCCCATGATGTCGTGGTGGGTATCAGCGCCGGCGGCACCACTCCCTATGTCCACGGTGCATTGGCAGCTGCTCGCCAACGGGGAGCGACGACGATTTTTCTGGCCTGTGTGCCCGCAGATCAGGTACCAGCCACGGTAGATGTAGACATCCGCCTGCTGGTGGGACCGGAACTGTTGGCGGGCTCCACCCGACTCAAGGCCGGCACCGCCACCAAGATGGCCCTGAACATTCTGTCGACGGGGGCCATGGTGCGGCTGGGTAAGGTCTATGGCAACCGCATGGTGGATGTGGCCGTGACCAATCAAAAATTACAGGATCGGGCCCTGCGTATCCTGGGAGATCTGACTGGGCTGGAGCGAGAGCAGGCTGCCAAATTGCTGGTGCAAAGTGGCCAGCGGGTGAAGCTGGCTCTGCTGATGCACTGGGCTGACTTGGCCGCCGACACGGCTGATGCTCTGCTGGCGCAACATCAGGGCGACCTGCGCCAGGCCCTGCAGGTGGCGGCGGTATCGCCACCAATCCTCTAGAGCCAGATCCAGGTAATTAGATTCAAAAAAAGTGTTATCGAGCCAGGGCAGAGACTGCTACACTAGCTAGAGCACAGAGTAAGGAAGTGTGGCTGAGTGGTTGAAAGCGCCTCCCTGCTAAGGAGGTAGGGGAGCTTAACCTTCCCTCGAGGGTTCGAATCCCTCCGCTTCCGTTGGTTTCAGCGATTAAGCATAGGCGGTCATTGCATAGTGTGACGCACCGCGCTTCGTAACTTGTAGCAGGAAGTCGCGTCTGCTGGTTGCCTAGCCATCTACCTGGATTCCGGGCCGCGCTACGCTGGCCCAGAATGGCGGAATGATGTTTTCGCAACGAGTCTGTTATCAGCCTGTCTGCAACGCGTGCTCAGTCATTTTGCTGCTAGGCGCTGAACTCTACGCTAGTACTTTGCGGCCCCTGCTGCTGCAGGAGAGCCAATTCTCTCGTAAATAGCAACTGACCTCTTGTAGTTGGGCAATACCCTTATCAATATTCCTAGACCTTTGCCTTTTCGCTCTGCTACCTGACCTGACCAGGAATCTAGGAGGTGTCCAGGCATCCTGGATGGCCGCTCACCTTGGGCATGCCTCAGCTGACTCACCTAAAACACCAGCTGACTCAGCAAAAAGGTGGACTGACCCTGTGCGCCTGACGAGGATAGACAAGACCGAAAAAGCCCCCGACCTACCGCAGTAGATATCAGGAGCTCTCCGGGGTTATTCAATAGACGTTAAGTCGATAAAGCGATCTGTATAGGATTGGGTCGCGTTAAGCGAGTTCTGTATATGACCTTAGTATCGTCAGGTCTGCTTGGGCAGACAAGCTGCCACCGTCAGCCCCTACCGTTTCCTCACATAATTTGGCGCCACTTTGAAGCCTGAAACAACGCAGCGCAGCCTGGCGATAGTTAGTGACATTTTTAGTGACATTTAAAGAGAAATCTCCCAGACATTGCCGCGGCAACCTGGGAGATCTCCCGTAGATAGTAGCTTGGGATAAATCGTTCTGTATAGGCTTAGGGGGCAATAGCGCTTTCTGTATATGGCTCCAGTATGAAATCCTTGGACCGGCAAGGCCAAGTTCAGGCCCCTTTGTCCATCCCTTCCTCACAAAAGTTTGAAGAAGCTACCAAGGATATTCTCTAGGTTTGGAGATACTCCCGGTAGTTGACTGAGAATGAATGATCTGGGTTCCCATGCCAGGGCTAAATTGCCTGCCGTCGGCCTAGCTGCCTAGCTTGAAGGCCTCTACGAAGAGGCTATAGGTGAGTCCTAACTTGAAGGCATTGACGGCTTCTGACAACACCGATCGCCGCGTTCCTGCCGCCAGCGGCTGTCGGTAAATCCACCGACTGATCACCTCCGTCACCACCACCAAAATGGCCGCGATCAGAATATCCTGCTCGGCAGCTTGACCGGTGTAAGCTGCGATCGCAACGCCGAAAAAGTGACCCAGCAACAGGCTGATGAGCACTACCGACAGCCGGCGCCATGGGTTCACCAACCAGAGCGACAGCTGTGTCGTCAGGGTCACGACCAAGGTATTGAGACGAGTCCGCTGCATAGGCTCTCAAGCTCTTAATCAAGCTCTCTTAAGACGGGTCACGGGAGCAGGCCGGATGCTGCCCCCCCTGGGCACAGATAAACCGCAGTTGTTGAGCGTCTAAGTTGCGCACCTGGGAAAAGTCTATCCCCTGAAACCGATCTGTCTTCGCCACCTGCGTATCCTTGGCGATGAAAGACTCCGGATCGGTTCGGCGGGTCTCGTCACCGAAGCGGGCCCCAGCCATATCGACCCCGGCCAGTTTAGCCCCCGGCAAGAGGACCTGACGTAAATCTGCCCCCCGTAGATTGGCTTGACGCAGATCCGCGTTCCTCAAATCAGCTCCTCGCAGCTGGGCTCGGGTCAGGTCGGCAGCGATGAGCACCGCCCGGGTCAGATCGGCTCCGGTTAGATCCGCCTCCTGCATCTCAGCCCGGGTGGCATTGACCCGGCTTAAATTGACCCCGGAGGCGGCAACCTGGTTGAGCCGGGCCCGTTCTAGCTCGGCCCCGGCCAAATTGGCATTGGTCAAATCTGCCCCGGTCATCCGGGCTCCCAGCAGTATCGCTTGCTCCAATTGAGCCGCCACCAGCTCGGCCCCACCTAAATTGGCGCCGCTGAAATCGGCATAGGTGGCTTGTACCCCATTTAGGTTGGCCCGCAGTAGGCTAGCTCCCGATAACGGCACCTGCGCCAAATCAGCCCGGCTCAAATCAGCCTCGGTGAGGTCGGCGCCGCGCAGATCAGCTACCCAATCGTCATAGGTATCGAGATGACCATCGGGTCCCGGCCCTGAGAAGCGACTTTGACTGAGGCGAGCCCCGGTCAATACCGTTCCCCGCCAGTGCAATCCGGCCAGGTTCTGCTGTTCCAGCACCAATGAAAAGGTGTCTGCCCCTTGGCTCACTTGGCCTAGATACGCCTGGCTCAGGTCTACTCCTGCCACCCCATCCGCTAGGGCTAAGAGTTCGGCCAGGGTTTGCTTCACAACCTGCTGCCGTCCCCGTTCTGTGGCATCGGGTGGAGATGATGACGCCCCGATCTCGGCTCCTAGGGTCTGATTGAGGCGATGCAGGGGGGGCAACGCCTCTACCCCAATGCTCACCAATGCCTGGTGCAGAATCTGCCAATCTGCTGGGGTGTCAGCCTGGGCTAGCCAATCGACTAACAGGGCTACTGCCCGAGGATCACCGCTGTTGGCAAGAGCTAGCACGGCAGCCTGTTGCTCTGCGGGTGGCGTCCCCGGTTGGGAGAGGGTATCTACCAGCGATAGAAACACATAGTCAGTCTGCCGGGCCTGCTCCCGAGTTCGCAGCCATAGGCCTCCTAGGGCGATGGTGGCCAGCAGTAAACAGGCCCCGATCCCCAAACGCCAATGCCGTCCCATGGTGAGGCCACTAGCCTGGGGACCCAGGACACGATAGGTGAGGCCACTGGCAGTGGCGACGCTGTCAGGCTGAGAGACTTTGCCGCCGCTAATTGCGGTCACTTCGGGGGAATCCTCACCGGGGCTACTTGCCATCGGCAGCTGGTCAGGGAATTGGGCCGCTTCACTCCCTGTCACCACGGTGCCCGCTAGACGATCATGCCAGCCGCGCCCCTTGCCCATGACCACAGTCAGACCCTGCCCGGTCAAGGCCAGCAGGGTTAGGCCCCCGAGGATGCCTAGCTGCGGAAATGCCCCGATGGCGTACCATCCCCCATAGGCCAGTCCCAAGGGGCCGACCCAACGTCCTGCCGATCGCAGTAAGATTCGCCAGCTTCCTGGTCTATTGCCGGTTAGCACCATCACCTGCAGGCCCACCCAACGCTTGGTCAGGGGGCGGCCGGTCTGAGCCGAGCTATACAGTTGGCTGCCGATAAATACTAGTGGCAACCCCACTGCCATAGACCAGAGCCCGTTGGTGAGAGGGCTAACTTCGCTATAGAGGTGACGTTTAGGCAAGGCTAGGGTACGTGCGATCGCAGTTTGCGTCCACCGCAGCGGCGGGGCCAAGGCAACCTTTTGCGCTTCGGTGTTATTGGCCCATAGCCCCAGCTGCACCGGCACCCCAATGCTCCCCACCAACAAGGCCACCTCGATTCCCCAGGCCAGCAATCGTCGCCATAGTAGGGGATGCAGCCCTACCTTCTGCGCGGACGCCGGTCGTAGTGCCAATAGTCTGGGGGGATGATGGGGAGAGGGATGCGCCATTGCCTAGTCCTAGGGCAGGAGACTACTTGTATTGCCCACAACATTGCTCATTTTGTAACATGCCATGCCCCATTTGCTGCCATGGTCCTAAGACTTTTCCGCCCGGGGAACTGGCACACCTATGGCCTAAAGTATCCTGCGACTCATTTAGGATTATCGTAGACGCAAATAGGAAGCCGCTCTAGTCCCCCTGTTGACATCCTTGCTTCCCTGGTGCAGCTGCCGGCAAGATAGTCGGGCTCAGGGGCAGCCTAATTCCCCAGGCCCTCACCCATTATGCAAACCTACGCTCGTCTACGAGAATCCCGCGTAGACAGCCTAAAAGCAAGACTCATTATTGATTTTTTCAAAGTTGTTTTCCTGCTACCGAGGAGATATCGCCATGGTTACTCAAAATCTTCGCCAACGACTCCTGCCCACCACCCTAACCACTCTACTCTTGGCCGGTGGTGCCGCCATGGCTCAATCGACTGCCACAACCCCGTTGGCAGACCCCATCACCGTTAGTGGCACAGCCAGTGGCCAGGCAACCTCTAACTGTGGGTTCATTACCGATGCTCCCGTCCAGACCCTAAATGTCACCGAGTCTTTCGCCTCCCTGGATATTGAAGTGGCCGGCGGCGACCAGTTAACGCTCTTGATTCTAGGGCCAGACAACTTCCGGGAATGTCTGCAGATGGATCGCTTTAGTGAGGGCGTAATTACGGCCCCAGGATTACTCAACCAAGGCAACTATGACTTCTACATCGGTCGCCAGCAACGCGGTACCTCCCCTGACTACACCCTGACCATTGAACAGGCTGATACCTTATCTAGCCAGTAGGGTGCCAGTAGGGTGAAGCCGGAGGGTGGAGTCACTATCCCCCCTGAGACTCCGATGAATTGTCCGCAGCCGACTCCTCTAACACGTCCACAGACGATACTTCCACCGCATCCACATCCACGGTTCCTTCTGGAGTGGGCCGGACAAACTGACCATCTTTGACGGTCAGCACTGTCCCGCAACTAGGGCACGGGCTTTGAATGCCGTTGATCCCAGTCAGTTCATAGCGGCAGACCGGACAATTTCCCTGCACAACATTGCGCTGTAACCACCAGCGAAAGCCAAGAAATATGAGTGCCGGCGCCAGCAACAGCAGCAGCAACAATACCAACGCTGACTTCACCAGCCATCCGAGGCCAATGGCTCCTAGCAGCCAGACCACACCGATGACCGTCAACCAACATCCCAGACCGGATAGGTTCAATTGAAGAGTTTTGAGGCCGTTGGGGTTCACGGGGGGATCCTCGCATATTGACTTCGATCCCCATGGCCTGGCAAGCACCAGGGGGGAGTCCCTATTTTAACGCCTCTGCTGTCTCCGCTTTAGTCCCCCTTAGGTAGGGAGATCCGTCAGCAACTCTGTCAGACGGCGTGTCAAGGCCTCGGCGCTGAAGTGAGCCAATACCTCTTGCCGCAGCCACTCTCCTTGGCAACGGCGATCGTTACCCTTGAGGATTTCAATGCAGGCAGCCGCCACTGCCTCTGGATCACGATGGGGGACCTGCCAACCCAAGCGACCGTCCTGCAGGGGATCGGCAGAACCATCGTCATCGCCGGCGAGTACTGGCACGCCACAGGCCATGGCTTCTAAATAGACAATGCCAAATCCCTCCTGGGAAGGCATGATGTAGGCATCTGCCAGGCGGTAGTGATCGGCTAAATCTGCCGTGGGCACAAACCCGGCAAAGACGACCCGATCGGCCACCCCCAAATCCTGGGCTAACCGAGCCAGGCGGGGTTGATCGTCACCGCGGCCGATGACTAGATATTTGACGTCGGGAATGGCAGATGCGATCGCAGGTAAGGCTCGAATCGTAACATCAACGCCCTTGTAAATGTCTCCCGACCACAGGCGAGCCACCGTCATCAACACAGACCCCGCGCCTAAGCCATAGCGCTCCACCAACTCTGCCGACTTAGGTCCTGGTGTAAACACCTCTCCGTCCACCACGCAGGGCAGCATACGCACCTTACTGGCCTGCAAGTCATTGGCCCGACAGGCTCGATCCCGGCTGTAGCGGCTGATGGTCCAAATTCGCGCCGCTCCCTGTAAGGCAGCCCGCTCAGCCGTTGGCAACGGGTGCCAGACCTCCTTGCCATAGGTCATAACGGTATAGGGCAACCGGAACCAGCGGCATAACCCCGCCACCAACTGCACCAGGCGAATATGCCCACAGATAATATGCCGAGGCCGATAGCGCAGCAGATAATAAGTGAGTCCCACCACCAACTTGAATCGCCCCAGGCTAGGCCAATGACTGGCCAAATAGGTAAAGTGCAAGGCCACACCTTCTAGAGGATTCTCACAATCAGGACCATCCCGCAGCAGCAACACCTCAGCAGGCAAGGGGTGCGGCTGCTTCAGATAGGCCGTTAAGATATCCCTAACGTAAGATTGAATCCCCCCTTCACAGGAGAAAACCTCCAAGAATAGGAAGACATAGGCCGGAGATGTTGTCGATGGACCTGGAGCGTTATTCACAAAAGCAACAGCCAATAAATTAACGGTAGACCTAAGCCGACAGGAGTAGCCGCGTCCCGCAAAATCCTGCTTTCCAGTTAACCATCAGCCTCAGAGTCAGGCATAGCGAATATGCAATAGTAAGCGATCAGCCTTGGTTGGGGACAGCAACTTGTGAAAGCAGGACGGATCTTGAACAAAGCCGAAGCCCGCCGCCCCCTCAATCACCAACTCCTGAGCACGGCCATAATACTGGAATAGCCGCTCATCCGGCTGCCGCCCAGACCGTCTAGCCATCCAAGCATACCAAGGCTTGCGACCATGGGATTGACGAATCATCACATGGGCTCCCGACTGGGCATCCACCGGGGTGAGGTAGAAGTAAGCCGACATAAAATTGAAGCCTGCCACATCGTAATGATAGCTCAGGGGATTGTAGCGCTCTTTTCTCAAAGCCTCAGGCATCTCAGGCACGACAAAGGACCAGACCAGATTCGCCATCACTTGGTTGGGCCAATAGCCAAGATAGTCCCGAGCAATTTGCAGCAGCAGCGGATCCCGCATCAGGTGCTCTACCCCATCGCAAGCCATTGGATGTTGCACCAGTCCCCGCAATACCGGAATATCCTGGCATACCTTGCCCGCCTTGATGTCACTGGCACGAAACAGGTCATCACGGCCCGGCTCCCGACAATCAGCAGTCTCAGCGAACTGGTAAATTTGCTTGACTAGCTGTGGTGGCAACCGCAACCGAAAGCTGACGGCTTCTTGCCGTAGTTCTGCTACATATTGATGCGCCTCAACTCCCTCCACCAGAGACGTTTCCCTGGGTCGCAAGCGCAGTCGATAGCGCCAAGGCTGGCGGCCTTGGCGCCTTCCCTGCAGCCAACTATACAATCTACGAACCAGCAAAAACCGACCGATGGTGCGATATAAATCGCCCTTCAGCACGCGATAGAGCAGGCGCTGGATCATGACCTAACGTACTCTCAGTCATAATGAGGGTCTGTGGCCCCTGCGTCTGTCTCAATGCAGCTCCGAGTCCCCAGGGAAGCATCCTAAATCTTTGGCTGGCCTTAGTTTCTAGGAGTTAAGACGAGTGACCTCCCAGTGGCGCCACTGTTCCCGCCTGCAGGCGCTCTAGATCTTGTCGCACCATGTGCTCTATTAGTTCCTCAAAACTCACCTGCGGCGTCCACTGCAGTTTTTGCTTAGCCTTAGTAGGATTCGCCA
Organism: Halomicronema hongdechloris C2206; assembly: GCF_002075285.3. GTDB lineage: Bacteria > Cyanobacteriota > Cyanobacteriia > Phormidesmidales > Phormidesmidaceae > Halomicronema_B > Halomicronema_B hongdechloris. Next base: position 775,451 of record NZ_CP021983.2, read on the forward strand.
CCAGTTGAAAGTGCTCGTCCGCCCGAATCAGGGTTGGATCCACTTCAACATAGCCAGTCCAATCCAAGTCAACTGCGGCAAAGGCTGCCGCCACTAAATCCCGCACGGTATGCAAGCATCCTGTACCGATCACGTAATCATCAGGAGCTTTCATCTGCAACATTTGCCACATGGCCTGCACATAATCTCCCGCAAATCCCCAGTCGCGCTTCGCATCCAGATTACCCATCACCAAGCGGTCTGTCAGGCCTAGCTTGATCGAGGCCGCAGCCAGAGAAATCTTGCGGGTGACAAATTGGGGGGGGCGCCGTGGTGATTCATGGTTGTAGAGAATACCACTGCAGGCATAGAGACCATAATGTTCTCGATGATGCACCATCGTCCAATGGGCATGCAATTTAGCAGCGCCATAGGGATTTTTGGGCCGGAACGGAGTTTGCTCAGACTGGGGGGCCGATTGCACATCACCGAAAATCTCAGAACTACTGGCCTGATAGAAGCGGGTCCGCAACTTGACCGCGCGAATCGCATCCAATAAGCGAGTGGCTGTCCCCGTAATCAAGTCGAGGGTTCCCAGGGGATCTGCCCAAGAATCAGGAACGAAGCTAGGAGCCGCTAAGTTATAGACTTCTGTGGGCAAGAGTTGTTCGACAGCCAGCCGCAGGGCCTGACTATCGGTCAGATCAACGGAGTAAATATCTACCCGATCCGCCAAATCATCCAGTTTGGTGACACTTTCTTGACGATCTGGCGGCACCAGCCCGACCACCCGATAGCCCTTGTCAAGCAATAGACGGCTCAGGTAGTAACCATCCTGCCCAGTGATTCCCGTAATTAGTGCCGTACTAGTCATAGACTCATTGATATGAAACGGAATGCTGAGGTTAGCCATCAGCCGCCAATCAGCAGAATTAAGGCGATGGAGAGCAGCCAGTCCTAGACTGGAGTGTTCCCTGTAGGTCAGCGCCCGTATTTGATAATCGATAAACAGTTGCGCTCCCCAGTCACTCGCTGATAGGTTACCCGATCCGCCAGCCGCCGTAACAGAAACCAACCATAACCACTATTCAAGAGAGTACCGGGCTTGGGTTCTTGCAGTTGGTCTGGATTAAAGGGCTGACCGTAGTCCCAAATGCGAATTTCTACTTGCTGACTAGAGAGGGCCAGATCGATGTCAATAGAGGTCTCAGGGGGAAGTTCAGCATGGGCATGGCGAACGGCATTGGTAAACCCCTCGGTCAGGGCTAAATTCAATCGATCGATGTGATCTTTAATCCAATAGAGATCTGCATCAAGGGACTGGCAGGTTTCCTGAAACCAATGTTGGACCTGAGATACCACATCCAACCGACTTGCCACCACCAGATGCTCTTGCTTTACCATGCTCTGCCCGATGCATCTTATACAGTCCAACCGGATGTCTGCCCTGACTGTCATTGCCGCTATTGAATAGGGTATCCGAGAATCTTATCGGTGGCGGTATCGATTCGCTACTCTTAGAACTCACTCGCAAAGCAAAGCCTGAGTAGCCTTCCAAGCACAGTCTGTCAAGAATTTGAGTGCTCTTGTGTGAGTGTTGCCGGTGTGCTTTAAAGACCTGACGCTGCCTACTGCCCAGGCAGGTTTAAGTCGTCTCTTAGGCAAAAGCGCTCGAGACGGAAAGCCTTCTTCCCAACTCAAGCGCTATCTTACCCAAACTGTAGAACTGAATCCTTAAAACAGCCCCAAGGTCAAGGACTCTCGGATGGGGAATGTGGCACCGATACCTAACCAGAGGGTCACCAGAGTGCCAAACAAGAATACTGTCGTTGCCACAGGACGACGGAATGGATTCTGAAACTTGTTGACATTCTCCAGGAAAGGCACCAACATCAAGCCGAGCGGAATAGATGCCATCATGGTAACTCCTAGCACCTTGTTGGGAACCACCCGCAGGATTTGAAAGGTTGGATAGAGATACCATTCGGGCAGAATCTCTAGTGGCGTTGCAAAGGGATTAGCTGGCTCACCGACCATGGCAGGGTCTAAGACAGCTAGGGCAACGACGCAGGCAATGGTGCCTAGGATAACAATGGGAAATGTATATAGCAAGTCATTGGGCCAAGCGGGCTCACCGTAGTAGTTGTGCCCCATTCCCTGCTTCAGCTTTTCCCTCAACTTAGGATCGCTAAGATCCGGCTTCTTCAGTGTGGCCATAGTTAATCGTGTAGTGTCCTCGACAGTGATAAAACCAGGCTTGTCCAAGCAAGCTATACACCGGGTAAGGTGCTTATAGCTTACAACGGACCAGAAATCCCTTGCTTGCGAATCATGAGGAAATGCAACAACATGAACACGGCGATTAGCCAGGGAAGCACGAAGGTATGCAAGCTGTAGAACCGAGTTAGGGTTCCTTGCCCAACAGCCTCGCCGCCACGCATCAACTCAACGATGGCACCACCGACTACCGGAATAGCGCCGGGAACGCCAGAGACAATATTAACCGCCCAGTAGCCCACTTGGTCCCAGGGTAGCGAATAGCCGGTTACTCCGAAGGATACGGTAATCACGGCCAAAATCACCCCGGTGATCCAAGTTAACTCCCGGGGCTTTTTGAATCCGCCAGTGAGATAGATCCGAAACACATGCAGGATCATCATCAACACCATCATGCTGGCGGACCAGCGATGGATGGAGCGAATCAGCCAACCGAAGTTGACGTCGGTCATTATGTATTGAATTGACGTAAAGGCTTCGGTGACCGTCGGCTTATAGTAGAAGGTCATAGCGAATCCAGTCGCAAACTGGATCAGGAAGCAGGTTAGGGTAATGCCCCCCAGGCAGTAGAAGATATTGACATGGGGAGGAACGTACTTGCTGGTGATGTCGTCAGCCAGGGCTTGAATCTCGAGGCGCTCGTTGAACCACTGATACGCCTTGGAATCCGTGACTTGCTTAGTAAACATGAAGCGGGACGCTCTATAACGCTGTAATTAAACATTGCCGTTAACAAGAAATGTAACATAGCGTCATCCGCCAGGCAGCGATTCTCTGGCAAAAACAGGTCGAGACTAATCGCTGCCTGCCCCGCCCCTGGGCTGAGAAACAGACCTATACCGGGGAATCTAGCTAGAAGATGCCAGAGTAGAGCTGTTACAAACATTTACATGCTGTTAAGACTGGTGAGCCGATCGGCTCTTGGCTTTAGGAAGAGATGACTAACCTGATGACTAACCTGATGACTAACCTGATGACTAACCTAATTGGATCAGGTGCCGTAAATCCTGATTCAGGCTTGATGGGGTTTTGGGCAGGCAGCTTAGATATCGAGGTAGGCGTAGTACCGAATCTCGCACCTGAGCTGACCGCGGCTACGATTCCAGAAAATAGGTCAAAACTGGAGGGAGGAACTTGGTTTATCTACTGAACTAATTAGAGTAGATAACGTAGATAACAAGGTATAGAAGAAGTTAATGGCCCTGATACCTTTTTTTACTGAGCTACCTAGCCTGCTGCCCAGGAATCGCAAGGAGCAGGAGCGACTGTGTAGCTGCGATCGCAAGGGTTGGTATCCAGGACCGTGAGCGATGTCAGAACAAGGTCGTTAAAATCGCCATTATGAAGAAGCGACTAGTTAGGGTTGTCGGCGCGCTACTGTTGTCGGGTTTGGTCTGGCTAGGGCTGGGCGGGGCCCCAACTTGGGCTCTGAGTGAGCCCCAGCAGTTGGTCGCAGAAGCCTGGCGCATTGTCAATCGCGTCTACTTAGACGATACGTTCAATCAGCAAAATTGGTGGTTTGTTCGCCAGCGTTGGCTAAAGCGGCCGCTACCGGATCAGGACGCTGCCTATGCCGCGGTTAAGGAGATGCTGAGCAGTCTGGAGGATCCTTACACCCGGCTGCTGCAGCCAGAGCAGTATCAGAGCCTACAAACCACGACTTCTGGGGAGTTGATGGGGGTGGGCTTACAGATTACGAAGGATGAAGATGGCCAGACGCTGCGGGTCATTGCTCCCATTGAAGGGTCTCCAGCTGCCAGTGCCGGCATTCAACCCAAAGATCGGGTGTTGGCCATTGATGGGGCCTCAACCGCTACCCTGACGCTGGATGAGGCGGCGGGGCGTATGCGGGGACCTGTGGGCACGTCAGTGACCCTGACCGTGCAACGGAACCATGAGGAACCGATGGAGTTGACCCTGAATCGCGATCGCATCACCTTGAATCCGGTCTATGCCGATCTGCGCACAGGGGCCAACGGTAAGCGGATTGGCTATCTGCGTCTGAGCCAGTTCAATGCCAATGCCACCTCGGAATTAGCGGCTGCCATTGACCGCTTAGAGCAGCAACAGGCTGAAGCCTATGTGCTCGATTTGCGTAATAATCCGGGCGGGTTACTGCAAGCTGGGATCGAAGTGGCCCGATTGTGGTTAGATGAAGGCACCATCGTCTATACGGTGACCCGTCAGGGAGTCTTTGATAGCTATGAGGCCAACGGCACCGCTCACACCCAGGATCCACTGGTGGTGTTGGTGAATCAAGGGACTGCCAGTGCCAGTGAGATTCTGGCCGGCGCTCTGCAGGACAATGGTCGGGCCCGGTTGGTGGGTGATGTCACCTTTGGCAAGGGGCTGATTCAATCTCTGTTTGATTTGCCGGGAGAGGCTGGCTTAGCGGTGACCGTGGCTAAGTATGAGACCCCTAACCACCACGATATTCATCGCCTTGGCATCACTCCCGATAAGGTGGTCGAGGCTGTTCCCACGCCAAGAACGCAGTTTGGCTCAGATCAGGATCAGCAGTATCAGGCGGCGGTGGAGATGCTAACCGCCCCAGCGGTGATTGCCGGTGCCCAGTAAACCCTACCGTACCTATCATGACCCCCTGCATGGGGCGATTACACTGGATGGTCAGGAGCCTACAGAGGCCCTACTGATTCGCCTCATCGATACGTCTCCCTTTCAGCGGTTGCGCCGCATTCGGCAGTTGGGACCAGCCAGTTTGACCTTCCATGGGGCCGAAAGTTCTCGATTCACCCATTCTCTGGGGGTGATGTTCATTACCCGGCGGGTGTTTGATCGCCTGGCCCAGGAGCACCCGATTTTGCGATCGCATCGCACCGCGGTGCTCTGTGCTGCCCTATTGCACGATATTGGCCATGGCCCCTTTAGCCATACCGCCGAAAACATCTTCGGCTGCCATCACGAGCAATGGACCCGCCGGATTTTACAGCAAGCCCCGGAGGTGCGATCGCAACTGCAGCAAGTCTCTCCCGATTTAATTGCAGCCATCGACCAGATTTACACTCACCAGCATCCGGTGCCCTTGGTCTGGCAGATAGTCTCTAGCCAGCTCGACTGCGACCGACTCGACTATCTGCTGCGGGATAGCTACTTCACCGGCGCTCGCTATGGTCACCTCGATCTCGATCGGATTTTGATGGCCCTGGAGATGGACACTCTCACCCAGCAACTCGTCGTGGCCCGCAAGGGATTAGCGGCCATCGAGCACTATCTAGTAGTGCGCTACTTCATGTATGCCCAGGTCTATAACCATCCCAAGAACCTTACCGCCGCCTGGGTGTTAGAACAAGCCTTGCAACGGGCCCGGGAACTCCTATACCACGGTGCCTTAGACGCCGATGCCACCGTTCAAGCCTGGTTGACACAGCCCAACCACCAGCTCGCCCTCGACACTTACCTCAGCGGCGATGACATTGTCTTTCTCTATCACCTACACCGCTGGCAACACCACAGTGACCCATTGTTGTCAGACCTATGTCGCCGGTTTCTGGATCGTGATTTGCTGAAAGCACTGGAAGTAACCCCCCTGCCAGACAACCAGCACACCGCATTACTGCAAATGCTACAACACCAAATGCAGCAGCAAGGATGGGAAGCAGCCCGCTATAGTGGCCTGCGCCGTATCTGGAGCCGGGGCTATACCCTCTATCAGCACGGCATCCTAGTGCGCACCGGCAATGGCCTGCAAGACATCAACCAACTCTCGCCAGTTGTGCAGACGCTGACCCAGGCCCATGCCCGTCTATGGCTATTGTACCCCCGCGCCTGGGAGCAGTCTGCCCATCACCTCTATCATCAGCTACAGCAGCGGAGCCACTAGGCGCAGCGCCTCTAGATCGAGTTGTTGCAGCTGCTCGTAGGCATTGGCAATGATCCGATCTCCCCGTAAGAAACCGGTATTAGCCGCTGGACAAAGATAGGCTAAGGTCTCGGGGGAAAACGCCTGGGCTAGCCGCTGCACCTGTCGCAGTTGGCGTGGCCAGTGAAAGGTCTTGCTAAAGCGTAGGGGCGTCGGTCGTCCCTGGGGATCCGGCAACAGATGGCGCCCCGTAAAGAGTACGCCGCCATAGGCCTCGTAGTACAAACAGGCGGAACCGGGCGAATAGCCTGGTGTCCATAGGGCACGGCAGGTGGGGCTGAGGTCGATGGTTTGTTGAAAGGTGGTGGGCTGCAACTGGGGCAGTAAGTAAGCCTCCTGTTCCTGAATCACCACCTCACAGCCTAAGGCCTTTTGGAACTCGTTAACTTGGCCAATGGCCCCCCGATGACTCAGGCACAGCCAGCGAACGCCGCCCTGCTGCTGCAAAAAGTCCACGTTAGTCTGATGCCAAGCTGGTGTATCCACCAGCAGGTTCGCCGACCGTCCCTGGGCATCATTCTCTACAATGAGGTAAGCAGTAGCCCCTAACGTCTCCCGATTGGGGGGAAACGCGAATACCGTGTCCAGGATTTGGCGAGGCAACTTCGGGGAAGTTGCCGTCGGTGCAGTCATAGCTATCCCCTATGATTCGCTGTTGATATCGCTCTCAATGGTAGCCAATGCCTGTCCCCTCTGTGGATTACCCTGACCGAGGACCGGTAGGATGGAGAGGGTGATCACTTGCACCGGTCAGTTTGGGCTATCAGGCATTTGGAATGTCTGAACCATTGAGGATAACAGTGGCTCACCAGCTTGTCTTGCTGCAGTCGTCGGGTAGCGCATGTATAACAAGGCACCAATGTCCCGTCCCATATCTAGCCCAGGTCGAGATCGGCCATGTTCTTCTAATCCCCCTTCACGGCCAAACTTGGACCTGCCCCAATGTCTCCCGGTAGACACTTTGGGATAATTGCTAACGTCAGGTAGGGTAACGATTTTTTTAACGGCTTATTGTGATATCGGCCATGCTTTTCTGGTTGCTTCTCCTGGGCATTTTTACCTACGTTGTGGTCAAGCGCAGCGTGGCTAATGTCACTCGCACGCCGACGTGGTTACTGTGGCTGGTGATGATGTTGCCTGCCTTTAGCTTGGTGATCTGGGCTTCGGTGCAGGGCAGCGAAGAGCCTTTTCCCACGGTGCTGCTGATTAGTTTGTTTGTCCTATGTCCCCTACTGTACTGGTGGTTAATTCAGTGGGGCCGCCCGCAGCCTGCTGCTCAGGTCAAGGCTAGGCCCTCTGAGCGCACAACACTGCCATCATCAGAGGAATCAAAATCTACCCTACGCCCCATGAACCGGGATGAAGAAGCGACGCTGAAGCATTGCTTCCCCTGGACGGTTTATTACCTACAAAACATCGAATATCGTCCCCAGGCCATGATCTGTCGGGGACAATTGCGGGCAACCCCAACGGTGGCCTACGAGACGGTGCGAGAGAATGTCCACTCTCGCTTTGGGGATCGGTTTCTGTTGGTATTTCAAGAGGGATTTAATGGTAAGCCGTTCTTCGCCCTAGTGCCTAATCCCCGCACTCAGACCCAGCAAATGTCTACCCAACCACCATTGACCCGGCCGGGATTGGCCCTGGGTTTATTTTTGACGACGGTGTTCACCACCACCGGGGTGGGCGCGATCATTGCCGGGGTGTCTGAAGAGACGCTGCAAGCAGACCCGGCCTCGATTTTGCGGGGATTGCCCTATGCCTTAGCCCTAATGGCCATTTTAGGGATCCACGAATTGGGACATTATCTGATGGCGCGGCGGTATCAGATTCAGACGACGTTGCCTTATTTCATTCCGGTGCCCTTCTTTCTAGGGACCTTCGGGGCATTTATTCAGATGCGCTCGCCGGTGCCTAACCGCCGCGCCCTGTTTGATGTGGGCATCGCTGGTCCTATGGCTGGCCTAGTCATTACCTTGCCTGTGCTGCTCCTGGGGTTACGGCTGTCAACTGTGGTGCCGTTAGCGGAGGAAGCCAGCTTACTTAATTTTGAGGCCCTCGACCCCAGTGCTTCGGTCATGGTAGCGTTGCTGAGTAAACTAGCCTTAGGCAGCCGCCTGACCCTAGAACATGCCATTCATTTGCATCCCATGGCGGTGGCTGGCTGTTTGGGGTTAGTGGTGACGGCTCTCAATCTGATGCCGGTGGGGCAACTGGATGGCGGGCACATTGTCCATGCCATGTATGGTCAACGTACTGGGGCTATTATTGGTCAAGTGTCACGCCTACTCGTGCTGGCGCTGGCAGTGGTGCATCCGGAATTGCTAATTTGGGCGATTCTGTTGTTTTTTATTCCGGCAGTGGATGAGCCCGCTCTGAATGATGTGAGTGAGTTGGATAATCAACGTGACCTCTGGGGTCTAATGTCCCTGGTTGTGCTGGTGATGATTGTCTTACCGGCTCCTTCCCCGCTGCTGTCGCTACTGTTTTGAGTCAGTAGTGGGTTGCTAGAGTATGTGGAAGTCCCTGTGCTCTCTTGTCTGGTGAGGACAAATCCATGGCCCACGATGTCACTCAGTGGCTAGCTGAAATCCGCACCCTGCAGCAGCAACTGGCCCAAGTACGTCAGGAGCGCGATGATGCCTATGCCAGTGCCGCTACCTGGCGGCGGCTGTATGAAACTGAGGCGCGACAGCGACGACAGGATACGCAGGCGTTGCGATCGCAGCTGCAGTCTCTGCAGGAAACCCTAACCCAGCTCAATGGTCAGGGGACTGATTTTCTAGAGCACGCGGTGGATCTGTCCCAGCAACAGATCTCGGACATCAATACTATCGACGAGTTGCGATCGCACCTAACGGCTGTCCTGCAGCGTTGCCAACAACTGCGTCAAGCCCTAGAATGCGAACGGCACCAACACGGACAAACGCGCCAAGCTCTAACCACCGCCTTGGGAGACACCTTCGATCGGGTCAAAGGGTGGTCATCTAGTTAAAACCCCATAACCCCAGCCAAGGTCTCTAGATCAGCCGGCAACCCTCCCTTCACCTGATTTTGGCTGTGCTTAATTGCCGTGTCCGGATCTTTGAGCCCATTCCCCGTGAGCACACAGACTACCGTTGCCCCAGCAGGCACCCGATCCTTAACCTTCAATAAGCCAGCCACAGAGGCGGCACTGGCCGGTTCACAGAAAATCCCCTCTTCTGCTGCCAGCAATCGGTAGGCTGCCAAAATCTCTTCATCAGTGACGGCTGAAAACTCGCCCTGACTCGCTTCCTGAACTGCCCTGGCCCGATCACGGTTAGCCGGATTGCCAATGCGAATAGCCGTAGCCACCGTTTCTGGATGAGTTACCGTGTGGTTCAGCACCATAGGTGCCGCCCCCGCTGCCTGAAATCCCATCATCCGAGGCAAGCGCTGGCACCGTTCCTGCTGGTGGTACTCACAGAATCCCATCCAATAGGCCGTGATGTTTCCAGCATTCCCCACGGGGATGCATAGCCAATCCGGAGCATCTCCCAGAACGTCCACTACCTCAAAAGCCGCCGTCTTCTGCCCCTCCAAGCGAAAGGGATTGATGGAATTTACCAAGGTGACTGGATAGTGCTCAGCCAATTGACGCACCATGGTTAAGGCCTGATCAAAATTGCCCTGAATGGCCAAAACCTCAGCCCCATAGAGTAGGGCTTGGGCCAACTTACCCATGGCCACATAGCCATCCGGGATGATCACAAACGCCCTGAGGCCACCGCGACGAGCATAGGCTGCCGCCGCCGCTGAGGTATTGCCAGTGCTGGCACAAATGACGGCTTCAGCCCCCATTTCCTTAGCCTTAGAGATGGCCAGGGTCATGCCTCGATCTTTGAAGCTGCCGGTTGGGTTTAAGCCGTCATACTTGACGAACACCTGCACCGAGCGACCGACACGCTCAGCAATCGCTGGCACCCTAATCAGCGGGGTATTACCTTCACACAGACTCACAATTGGGGTGGCATCTGTCACCGGCAGGAAAGGACGATATGTTTCGATCAACCCTGGCCAAGGACGTGTACCAATGGCAGGATAGTCAGCCTGGGGACTCTCAGAGATAGGGCTATTTAAGCTCAGGGTCACGATAGATCACTTGAACCGCGGCATCAGCAAGATTCGGTCTATCGTCGACACTGCTCCAGGTGAACCCAGGGACCTTAGTGACGTTTGAGCAATAGACCGTGTCCTTCAGTCTAACGTGTGCTCCGAACAGACCTACAGAGAAAATCCCTTGATCCACTTCAGAAACTGCCACAATTCCATCTAGACCACTGAGTTAGTCTCAATACCATCTGTAGCAGCTGATTTAGTTTAGAATCCATGGCATCGCTTCATCCATCTATCTGTCGATGCAATTTCAGGAGTTGGATGGGATGCTACTTAAGCATTCACCTAAATCGCCTGACGCCACGCTTAAATTGTGGAGCACCCGATGAGTATGCTGTCGGCCCCCTCTCGCTGCGAGCCCCCCTATGCCCTCCTAGAGCAATCCAGACGGCCCCCAGAAGCGTCCTTCCCCCATGCCATTGCTCCTACAAACTGGATTGCAGATCAGACATCTCCCTACTCCCTAGCTCACCAAGTCGAGTTACAGCACCTACAGGCAGAGGCCGATGCACTCTTACGGCAGCTGCAAGCCATTCAGCAAGCCCGAGGGACCTCACCCACTAGTACTCTGCAGCAGAAATAACGCCTCTATTGATCGTGGCATCCATGGGAAGGGTATCCCGTTTGAATAGGAGCACCTGTGTTGCAGCCATTGCCTTAATCCTACTCAGTTGTGTTCCCATTAGCACAGGCAGCTACCAAGAGGCATAGGAAGTAAGCCTCCTGTCGTTCCACCCGAGTTCCTGTGCCGCAGCGATGAGGTGATGATTTATCTGCTCATCTCGCTCACTAGCCCAAAAACAGGTGATAGGCGGGGTTTTGGTTCTCGCCCCAGTAGGGATAGCCCAGGGTGTCTAAGAAGGCTTGCCAGTCGTCCATATCTTGGGGGGGCACCTGAATCCCCGCCACGATGCGGCCGTAGTCGGAGCCATTATTGCGATAGTGGAACAGGCTGATGTTCCAGTTGGGGCTCATGGCGGTGACAAACTTCATCAGGGCTCCAGGCCGCTCCGGAAACTCGAAACGATAGAGTAATTCATCCTGGGCCAGGGGCGATTTACCTCCCACCATGTGGCGCAGGTGCATCTTGGCCAGTTCGTTATCGGTGAGATCCAGGGTAGTGAAGCCCTGAGACTCGAACTTGGCGGCAATTTCGGCGGCATCGACCCGGTCGCGGATTTGCAGGCCGACGAAAATGTGGGCTTCTTCTTGGTGGGCGATGCGGTAGTTGAACTCGGTCAGGTTGCGTTTGCCGATACACTCACAGAATTGGCGCAGACTGCCGGGTCGCTCGGGAATGGTGACGGCGAAGATGGCCTCTCGCCGCTCCCCTAACTCGGCCCGCTCGGCCACAAACCGCAGCCGATCGAAGTTCATGTTGGCACCACAGGCGACGGCTACCAGAGTCTGTCCCTGAATGCCCTGCTGTTCTGCATAGGCCTTGGCGCCGGCCACAGCTAGGGCGCCGGCCGGTTCCAAAATAGAGCGGGTGTCTTCGAAGACATCTTTGATGGCGGCACAGGTGTCGTCAGTGTCTACCCGAATGATGCGGTCGACATAGCGCTGGCAGAGGCGGAAGGTCTCGGCCCCGACTTGCCGCACCGCCACTCCATCGGCAAACAGGCCGACTTGCTCTAGCCGCACCCGCTGTCCAGCCTGCAGGGACTGGTACATGGCGTCGGCATCGGTGGGTTCGACGCCGATGATCTGGATCTCTGGCCTTAGCCGCTTGACATAGGCGGCAATGCCGGCAATCAGGCCACCGCCACCGATGGCCACGAAGATGGCATGAATCGGTTGCTGATATTGGCGCAGGATTTCCATGGCGATGGTGCCCTGGCCCGCAATCACATCAGGATCATCGAAGGGATGGATGAAGGTAAGGCCCTTTTCTCGCTCCAGTTGGCGGGCATGGCTATAGGCATCGTCGTAGGTTTCGCCGTGGAGCACCACGTCGCCGCCGCGGGCTTTGACGGCGTCAATCTTCACTTGGGGAGTGGTGGTGGGCATGACGATGATGGCCCGACTGCCCAGATGACGAGCTCCCAAGGCTACCCCCTGGGCATGGTTGCCTGCCGACGAGGCAATCACGCCCTTGGCTAGGCTTTCTGGGGGTAAATGGGCCATTTTGTTATAGGCTCCCCGCAGCTTGAAGGAAAACACCGACTGCACGTCTTCCCGCTTCAGCAGTACCTGGTTCTGCAGTCGGGTGGATAGATTAGGGGCGACTTCCAAGGGGCTCTCTTGGGCCACGTCATAGACCCGAGCCAGGAGGATGCGTTCTAGATAACCGTCGCTGGACATGGAGGGGAGGGTAATGGGCGACATTCTCACGCTACCACTGCCTGGGTATTTCCAGGACCATGGGAGAATCTGAAGCAAGTTCGTGGGGGGTAGTCTGTAGGGGCGATGCAGGTCATCGGCATTGACTTAGGGGGCACGGCCATTAAGGCAGGGCGCTTTAACCAGGCGGGAGACTGTCTGCAATCGCTGACTATGCCCACGGCGGCACCGCCGCACCCGGATCAGGTCTTGGCCCAGATGGCCGCTGCGATCGCATCCCTCGATCCTCACCACCAGGTGCACGCCATCGGGGTCGGCACGCCGGGGCCAGCCGATGCCGCCGGCCGGGTAGCCCGCATTGCCATCAACCTAGCCGGCTGGATCGAGGTGCCCGTGGCCGACTACTTAGAGGCCAAGGGTGGCCGCCCCACGGTGGTGGCCAACGACGCCAACTGTGCCTGCCTGGGGGAGGCCTGGCTGGGGGCGGGACGACCGTTTCGCGATATCGTCATGCTGACCCTGGGCACTGGCGTCGGCGGGGCGGTAATGCTGAATGGTCAGCTGTTTTTAGGGCGCCATGGGGCCGCCGCCGAACCCGGCTTAGTCACCCTAAACCCTGAGGGCCCCGCCTGCAATAGCGGCAATCGCGGCTCCCTAGAGCAATACTGCTCGGTGCAGGCGGTGCGGCGACAAACCGGCCAAGAGCCCAGTCACTTGGCAGCTCGAGCCCGGGCCGGAGATGCCGATGCGATCGCATTTTGGCAACAGTATGGCCGCTGGCTGGGGGCCGGTTTAGCCAGTTCTGTCTACCTACTCACCCCGGAAGCCATCATTTTGGGCGGCGGCATCAGTGCCAGTGCCGACCTGTTTCTGCCCAGCACCCTAACCGAGCTGCAGCAACGGGTGATGGCCACTTCCTACGACAATCTACAGATCTGTATCGCCCAACTAGGCAGCCAGGCTGGCCGGGTCGGGGCCGCCAAATTGGCCCTACAGCAGTTGGGGCTAGGCAGAGACTAGGACAGGGCGGCAGCCGTGAACTACACCGTGCCCTACTACCTACTCGGGATATGGGCCCGAAATCGGCTGGCCACACACCCGAGTCAAGACCCAGTCCCGCATCAAGTCATTGACTAACTCTGGCCGCTCATCGTGGGGGCAGTGGCCTGCTGGTAAATAATGCTCCGTCAGCTGCGGATAATACTGGCGAAAGCGGGCGCCCCGCTGCCGCGTATCCATCCAGGGATCTCCCTCGCCCCAGAGCGTCAGCAAGGGGGGGCAGAGTCGAGTTAGCAGGACATCCACCGGTTCTCCCCGAGGCGCCTTAAACACCGAGGCAAATACCCTAGCCGCGCCAGCGTCACAAGCGGGGCGATAGATCGCCTCTACCAGATCATCAGTCACCGCCGTGGCATCTAGATACACCTTCATCAAGGTCTTGCGAATGGTGGCCCGCCGCCGTACATACTGAAACAACAGCCAACTGGGCAGCGGCTGCAGCATGACACTGCGTAGGGCCTTAGCCAGGGCACCACCAATGCTAGATTTAGCCGTTGAGACCTGAGCATCCGAGAAGGGGCCAGCACTGTTCAGTAGCACCAGCCCGGCGGCAGCCTCTGGATGATTAGCGGCGACACAGAGACTGGCATAGCCCCCCAAGGAGTTACCGACCAACACCACTGGTTGCCCAATGACTTGGGTAATAAAGTCGTGCAATTGGGCCTGCCAGAGATCACCGCTGTACTGCCAGGGGGGTTTAGCCGAGCGGCCGAACCCCACCAAATCGATGGCCCACACCTGAAACTGATGTTGGAGATCGGCCAGGTTCTTCCGCCAGTGGTCGGTAGACGCCCCAAATCCATGTACCAATAGCAACGGCGGGCGATCGCCTGGGGGGGGTCCGGCTTGAACGTAATAGACTGGCTGTCCTCGCCAGGTCCAGTGCTGGCCAACACCAGAGGAATCAATGGGATTACGGTCAGAAATCGTCACCATCGCGGTTAACCATCGTGAATAAACCATGTTCGAGTCCAGCCCCGAAGGGTTGTCTAGGAAAGACTGCCAGGTCTGGAGCGGAGCTGGGTACCTCCCTATTCCAGACCAAACTAGCCATAAGCCCTTTAATCTCAGCACTTTTCCCTAGCAAGTCCTTCAGGCTGTTTTGATGGTAGCGAATCCCCTCTTAAATCCAGGGAACTAGCTTCCAGGCTGCTATCGGCAGCTGACAAAACTTGATAGGGTAACACTGCTTTCGTGTCGCATTCGTATCAGGTGGTCCAGTGCTATGGCTGCTCTCGCCCGTTCCCACAAAATTCCTCGCCGCCGCCGTACCAAATGGCTCTGGTTTGAGCGCCTGATGGCTCTGATTGCCCTAGTCAACTTAGCCCTAGTCCTATTCGACCTCAGCTATATCCGCTTTCGAGACTTTTATTTGAAGTTCGTGCCAGAGCTCACTGAGTGGTACGGCGCCACCTATAAGGGCATTCAGCCAGAGCGATCCACCGTGACCTACCTAGAGACCGTGGATCGCCTCGAGGAGCAAGTGGCCCAAACCGGGCTGCAATCACGTCAGGCAACTATCTTGTTGAACCAGCTGCAACAGCAGAGCATCGAGCTAATCGATGAGAACCCCTTTCAGGTGGCCAATAAATCCGGCACCCTAGAGCGGATCAAAAACATGATGCGCGATCGCATCGGTACCGATTCTGCCAAAGTCGCCTTTCGCACCTTCTGGAGCCAAGACCATCTGAGCCAAAATCCCTGGTCTGAGGAAATAGACTTCTTCAACGACGACATCAAGCCGTTGATGCAGACCAACTACTTCCGTCGCATTGGCATCGACGGCTTACCCTTGGATTGGTTCTGGCAGATCGACGGTTGGTTCATCCTTGTATTTGGTCTGGAGCTGGCAGCTCGCTCCTTCTACCTCTGCCGTCACTACAAAAATGTCACCTGGCTCGATGCCCTCTTGTGGCGTTGGTACGACCTGTTAATGGTGCTGCCGTTTAGTGCCGTGCGAATGCCCGTCCTCGGCTTGAGCCGCACCATCACCGTTGCCATTCGCCTCGATCAGTCCCAGTTGATCGATTTACAGCCCTTACGGAATCGCATCAATCGCTTCTTTATCAGCCAAGTGGCGATTGAACTCACCGAGGTCGTGATCCTGCGCATTATCGATCAATGTCAAAACCTGATCCGAGCCGGAGATGTCACCCGCTGGTTAGTGGATGCCGGCACCGGCCGCCGCTACATCGACATCAATGGCATCGATGAGCTACAGGTCATGTCCCAACGGTTCATCACCATCCTGGTAGAGCAAGTGTTGCCCCAAATCAAACCAGAAATCGACGCCGTACTGAACCATAGCCTTAACCAGGTGCTAGGCCAAGCCCCAGCCTATGGCGGCCTGCGTCGGCTACCTGGCATTGGCACCCTGCCTGATCAACTGGCCCAGCGCCTCGCTGCAGAGATATCTACCAATGCCTATGACGCCCTCAAGCAGACCCTAGAGGATGATCAGGGAGCGGTACTGATCCGCAGCCTGGTGGCCAAATTGACCGACCGTCTACGCCATGAGGTGCAGCAAGATGACACCCTGGATGAATTCGAGTCCCTGACCGTAGCCCTACTGGAGGAGGTCAAGCTCAACTATGTGCGTCGCCTGGCCGCCGAGGACATAGAACAGCTGATGGAAGAACGGTACCGCCTCTACAACGTCACTCAGGAAGGCCGCGCCTCCTCCAACTAAACCCCGAGGCAGCCTCAGCCCCCTTGCCTACTCACTACCTGAGCGGCCACCAGGAGACCTTGTCCCGAGTCGCCCCATAGATCTGCTTTAGCGCCTCTGGATCCACCACCTGTACCGTATCGGGGTTGGAGTCAGCTGCCTTACCGGCCTTGAGTAAGCCAATCTGGGTCATCCCCTTGAGTACCTGTTCCACGGTGCGATGGTTCAGTTGACAGGCGCGGGCAATAATATCAACTGGCAGGTCAAAACTGTAGGTACCATCTAGGCTAGGTTGGTTGCCTAAGGATCGTTCCTGATAAATCAGGGCCCGCAATAGGGCTGCCACTGCCTGAGGAGGATAGGTGCTGCAGTTTAGCAGATGATATTGAAACTTCTCTCGCATCTCAAATAGCAAATCATACCGCTGCCGAAACACATCACTATCTCGGTAGAGGGCTTGGACAGCGGCGACGGGTAATTTGATCACATCGGTGGTTTTATAGGCTTCCACTAGACTCGGGAAAGCCCTCAACACCGGGCCATGGCTAAAGGCGAGGTTTCGCATGCCGAAACACCCGCCGGGATAGGTCAGGGCGATGATCCGATCGAGAGGAGTGCTGCGCACCACCACCGGCCCGCCCGCCACGATGGCATAGAGATGCTCCAGCCAGGTCTGGGGGCGAAACGCTGTAAATACGGGGCGATTGGAATAAAGTTTCTCTAAAATCAGCGTGTCAGGAGACAGGTAAGACGCCAACCAACTGGGCTCCATGTGCCGAAACAAAACGTTCCCCTGGATCAGGACCACAATCGGGTCAAAGGCATTAGCATGCTTGGCTGGTTTAGCCATGGCGAAGCAGGAATTTGTACCAACCCTGGTTTATTGTCCCATGGAGTCGAGGAGGAAGGGATTAGGAAGGGATTAGGAAGGTTAGGAGTAGATTTGGTCGGTTCTGGGAGCAATGCGCTACTATAAACGATGGACAGCTTTTAGAAGGTGTCCTCCCGTTTCTGATAGGTATTGAGGAAAGTGGGTTGGTACCCACTTTTTTTTATGGGAGTTGGTCTATGACACATCCTCTCATCCCCCAAATTTTGGATTTAGCGGCTCCGGTAGCCGAACGGTTGGGATTAGAGATCGTCGGGGCGGTTTTTCAGACCAATCAGGCTCCGCCTGTGTTGCGGATTGATGTGCGCAATCCCAGCCAGCATGATACCGGATTAGATGACTGCGAGCGAATGAGTCAGGGCATCGAAGCAGTACTCGATGCTACCGATATCATTCCTGATGCCTATGTACTGGAGATTTCTAGTCCTGGCATTTCGTCTCAGCTCACCTCGGATCGGGACTTCATAGTCTTCAAAGGATTCATGGTGGAGGTGCACCTATCCACACCCCACCGGGGTAAACATCAGTGGGTAGGCCAATTAATTCGCCGCGACGACACCACCCTTTATCTCAATCAAAAAGGTAAGTCCATTTCCCTACCCTGGAAAGCTGTTGAATCAGTTCAACTCAGTAATCAGTCCGTTGACTAGGGTGCCCCCTTTCCAAGCCTGTCGGGTCTCCCCCTCACTACCATTTTACCTGGAGGTGTATGCCATGTCTCTCGTTAATTTGCCAAATTTACAGGAACTGATTGACCACATCAGCCGTGAGCGCAATTTGCCTAAGCACGCCGTCGAAAATGCCCTACGAGAAGCCTTACTAAAGGGATATGAACGCTATCGGCGCACTCAGCGCATGGATGGTAATGTCCAATTTGAGGAAGATTATTTCGACAATTTCGATATTGAGCTAGATACCGATGAATATGGCGAGCAAGGATTTCGGGTCTTAGCCAGCAAGGCCATCGTTGAAGAGGTGCAGAGTGCTGATCACGAGATCGCGCTGGTAGAGGTGCAGGAAGTTGCTCCCGAAGCTCAATTGGGGGACACGGTGGTGTTAGATGTTACCCCAGAGCAGCGGGAATTTGGTCGTATGGCAGCGATTCAAACAAAGCAGGTATTAGCCCAAAAGTTACGGGATCAGCAGCGTAAGATGATCCAGGAAGAATTTCAGGATTTAGAGGGCACGATTCTGAATGCTCGGGTGCTACGGTTTGAGCGTCAGTCAGTGATTATGGCCGTCAGCAGCAGCCTCGGGCAGCCTGAGGTCGAGGCTGAGTTGCTGAAGCGCGATCAACTGCCTAATGACAACTATCGGGCTAATGCTACTTTTCGAGTGGCGCTCAAAAAAGTATCGGAAGGATCCCATCGTGGCCCTCAACTGCTGGTGTCTCGGGCCGATGCCAGTTTGGTGGTAGAACTCTTTTCCAACGAAGTACCAGAAATCGAAGATGAAATTGTGCGGATTGTGGCGGTGGCACGGGAGGCCAATCCTCCCTCCCGTTCTGTGGGGCCTCGCACCAAGATCGCAGTGGATACGGTAGAACGGGATGTAGATCCGGTAGGAGCCTGTATCGGCGCCCGCGGTTCTCGGATTCAGGTCGTCGTGAATGAGCTGCGGGGCGAGAAAATTGATGTGATTCGCTGGTCTCCGGATCCCGCCACCTATATCGCCAATGCTCTGAGTCCAGCTCGGGTGGATGAGGTGCGCCTGATGAACCCAGAAGAACGGCAGGCCCATGTGTTGGTGCCCGAAGATCAGCTCAGTTTGGCCATCGGTAAAGAAGGGCAAAATGTACGACTGGCGGCCCGTTTGACGGGCTGGAAGATTGATATTAAGGATGCGGCTAAGTATGACTATGCCGCCGAAGATGAAAAACAGGCTGAAATCCAAGCCCAGCGGGAAGCTCAGCAGCAAGTAGCCCTAGCAGCTACGGCAGCAACTGCCACCGATTTAGAGGCCAATCTAGAGGATGAGAACGGGGCTGCAGAGGAAGCCCTAGCTCCTGTGACAGGTCCATCCTTAGCTGATGCCGCCATGGCAACAGAAGAGAGGGCAACTGCCAGGGAGGCAGGCACACCAGAGGCCTCAACGCCGGCAGAATCAGCTTCAGAGGCGGTGTCGGATAACGCAGCGTCGGCTGAGGATTCCCTGGAAGAGAACACGCTGGCAGAGGACCTTGAAGAGGACACAGTCGACGAAACCCCCGTCGAAAGCGATGAAGCCTATCCAAGGGAAGAAGAGTAACCAAGCCCCGCCCACTAGTATGGAATAGCACCTTTTATTGAGACCATCGTTTGGCTCCTATCCTGGGTGGGGGCTGCCAATGAAACCCAATCTACGCCGCTGTATCAGCTGCCGCAAAGTGGCTCCGAAGTCGGCCCTTTGGCGAATCGTCCGCGTTTTTCCCAGCCGGACAGTACAATTAGATGAAGGTATGGGGCGGTCAGCTTACCTCTGTCCTCAGGTAGATTGCCTCCGGACAGCTCAAAAGAAGAACCGTCTCGGACGTGCCCTGAAAGCGTCAGTGCCACCGAGTATCTACGAAGAGCTCTGGCAGCGGTTGGAGTCTTCCTCGGTTAAGGGGTCTGAGCGCTCCTCACCAGATTGAAGGGCTGTCCTGTCAGTAAATGGGCAACTGCCCCAAGATTGTCTACTGTTACCCGCTGTTCAGCTGTAGCGGTGACTGATTAAACTCAATAGAAGAGGAGTATAGTCTTTATGCTCTGCTTTGATGACCGACGATAAGCCTATCAACGGTCAGCTTGGGTGAGGTAACGAGTCGTTTGCATAGGAAGGTTGATGTAGTTTCGTTAGAAAAATAGGACGGGCATATGGCATAGCTAGGATTGTCAGAGGGAGATTTGGATGAACAACGGCAAGATCAGAATTTACGAATTATCACGGGAACTAGATTTAGAGAATAAGGATATTTTAGCGATCTGCGATCGCTTGAATATTGCCGTAAAAAGTCATAGCAGTACCATCACTGGTGAAGACGCTGCCCAGATTCGGTCGGCTGCTAAATCGGCAAGGGCTGGTAAGGCTAAGCCTCGACAACCTGAGAAGGCTCATAATGGCGCGCGTCCGCCAGTAAGGAAGCAACAAATCTTAGAAATTCGTCGCCATCGAACAGCGCCCAAACCGCCGAATGCTCCTGAACCTCCCCAATCGCCAGAGGAGCCTGCTGCTATCGACAATGATGAAGTCAGCCAGGGAGAGGTTGATGCTCTGATGACCCCTCCCAGCCGTCCGGAGGCTCCGACGCGTCCCTCTAGCACCCAGCTAAAACCACCGGTGAGTCGTCCACAATCCCCGGGCCAGGCTGAGGCTGAATCACCTCAGCCACCGAAGCCGAAGACAGCTAGTCCGCCGGAGCCAGAGGAGCAACCCGCGGAGCCGTCGGAAGATAAGGCTACTGCTCCGGCGGCAAAGGCACCTAGTAAGCCCAAGCCAGAACTGATTGGACCGCCTCCCAAGCCGACTCGTCCTAAGCCCAAGGTCACCAACCGCCGGGCTCAAGCTGATACCTCCGAGCCGGCGGCGAAGTCGGCTCGACAACCCACTATCCCGATTCGGGAAGTAGATGATGATGACGACGATGGGCCGAAGCTTAAGCCGAAGCCGAAGCTACGTCGTCCCAAACCATCAGAGCCGCAACAAGACGAGCAGCCCGTCACCCCTGAGCAAGATGACACCGAAGACTCGAGGGATGCTAGGGATGACTCTGCCCGTGAACCATTGCTGAAACGGCCATCTCCATCGCGATCGCAACGCCGCAAGACTCGAGAAGAGCCTGTTGATGAAGAGCAGGAAATGCGGCCCAAGGCTGACAAGAAGAGCAAGCGGCGTCAGGCCATCATTGAAGATGATGACGAACTCGAAGAAGTGATTGAGGGTGGATCCGGCGGTCAGTCCGATGCTTCCTCTAATCTAAGTGTGTCCCTAGCTCGGCCCCCTAAGCAGAAGAAGGCATCTGCTTCGAAACCCTCTGCACCTGCGACTCGCTCCTATAAACCCCCTAGTCGCGATCGCAGCGGCAGTAGTCGTCAACAACGGCGGGAACGGCAAGAGCAGGCCACCCAGCAAGAGCGGCCAGAAATTCTGACTCTAACCAGCGAACTGACTGTACACGAACTGGCGGCCAAGATCGTTGTACCTGAAACCGATATCATCAAGTCCCTCTTCTTCAAGGGGATCGCCGCTAACATTAATCAGACTCTAGACGTCCCCACGGCCAAGATGGTGGCTGAAGAGTTCGACATTCTGGTGGAGACTGCTGAAGCCGAATCTGAAGCCAAGAAGATCACTGAGATGTTAGATGACAGTGATCTGGAAAGCCTGGTGCGGCGACCGCCAGTCGTCACTATCATGGGCCACGTTGATCACGGTAAGACGACCCTGTTGGACTCCATTCGCAAAACCAAGGTAGCCCAGGGAGAAGCCGGTGGTATCACTCAGCATATTGGGGCCTACCATGTCGATGTGGACCATGAGGACGACTCTCAACAGATTGTCTTCCTCGACACTCCTGGTCACGAAGCATTTACCGCTATGAGGGCTCGGGGTGCCCGCGTGACCGACATTGCCATCCTGGTGGTTGCGGCTGACGATGGGGTGCGCCCCCAAACCATTGAAGCTATTAGCCATGCTAAGGCAGCTGGGGTGCCGATCGTGGTTGCTATCAACAAGATTGACAAAGAGACAGCCCAGCCTGATCGAGTCAAGCAAGAACTCATGGAACATGGCCTAGTGCCAGAAGAATGGGGCGGCGATGCCATCATGGTGCCCGTCAGTGCGATTGCCGGTGAGAACCTCGATAATCTATTGGAAATGCTGCTCCTGGTGGCTGAGATCGAAGATCTACAGGCCAATCCAGATCGCCTGGCTAAGGGGACAGTGATTGAGGCCAACCTCGATAAGGCCCGAGGACCGGTGGCGACCCTACTGGTGCAAAACGGCACCCTGAAGGTCGGTGATGCTGTTGTCGCGGGCTCTGTCTTTGGTAAGGTGCGAGCCATGATTGATGATCGGGGTCAGCGAGTCACCTCGGCCTCACCATCCTTTGCCGTAGAGGTGCTGGGCTTGAATGATGTCCCGGCGGCTGGCGATGAGTTTGCCGTCTACGGTGATGAGAAAGAGGCTAGAGCCGTGGCTGATTCTCGAGCGACGGAGCAGCGCCAATCCCGTCTGCAGCAGGCCATGGCCTCTCGTCGGGTAACTCTGAGTTCCTTGTCAGCCCAAGCCCAGGAAGGAGATCTGAAGGAGCTAAACCTGCTGCTCAAGGCCGATGTGCAAGGTTCCTTGGAAGCCATCTTGGCAGCGTTGCAACAGCTACCTCAGAACGAAGTGCAGGTGCGCGTGTTGCTGGCAGCTCCCGGTGAAATTTCCGAAACGGACGTGGATTTGGCTGCGGCCAGTGGGGCTGTGATTATTGGCTTCAATACCACTCTGGCACCAGGGGCCCGTCAAGCCGCAGATCGCCTAGGCGTGGATGTGCGCGACTATGACATCATTTACAAGCTCCTAGAAGATATTCAGGGAGCCATGGAAGGCCTACTGGAACCCGAGCTGGTCGAGGAGTCCCTGGGTCAGGTAGAAGTGCGCGCTGTGTTCCCGGTGCGCAAGGGCTCAGTGGCCGGCTCCTATGTACAGTCCGGCAAGGTTACCCGTAATTGCCATCTGCGGGTATTGCGCCAGGGCGAGGTGGTGTATACTGGTAAACTCGATTCCTTGAAGCGCATGAAGGATGATGTCAAAGAGGTGGCGGCTGGCTTCGAGTGCGGTATTGGTATTGATGGCTTTAATGACTGGAAAGAAGGCGACATTATTGAAGCCTTCCGTCTGGTGACGAAGCGCCGCACATTAGCAATGGCTCGGTAATGCAGTCTTTTCGGCTTGATCCCTACCTCTGGATTCACCTAGCAGGACTGGCAGCTGTACCGCTTTGGTTCGATGTTTGTTTACTGGGGCTGGCTGCCGGTGACCCTGTTCTGCCAGTTTGGCTAGAACTAGGAGTGCTGGCGGTTGTAGGAGTGTTGCCTGTGTTGTGGATGCAGTGGCAGCGGCCTTTCTGCATCTTTAGCCTGGTGGCGTTGGCACTGAAGCCAGACCAGATGAGCCCTAACCAACGACGCCTATTACATCTGTTTCAGGATCCCATCGGCCGTGGGGTGTCTCTGCTGGTTCCCTTGCCGTTGCTCTGGGGACTGTGGCAGCTCTATCGCTTGGCTCCCTTAGCTGCGAACAGTACTCCCTTCTCCAATCGAGGGGTAGGGGTGCTGGTGGCTGCGATCGCATTTTTGCTGGTCAATTTGTTTACTCAGGTACCTGTGCGGGTGCTGCGGGTACTATTGGCTCCAGCCACTGCCTTAGACGGGGTAGATCCCTATGCTCCAGAGGCCATTCCCCAAGATTTCACCTTGATTGGGCTGCGGGTAAACCAGATTCTACCGCCACTGGAAATACCATCGGCTGAAGCCCCGCCTGAGTCGCCGTCCCAGCCAGCAGTAACCGACCAAGAGGAAATAGCCCCTGCCCCTTTGGCCAAGGAAGATAAGGAAGATGGGGATGAGACGGATGACACCATTGTCTCGCAGACAGAACCAGCCCCAGAGGAAGAGCCGGCGGCTGCCGAGATGGCTGCTGATGTCTCTACCGACGCAGGATTGGCAGCTTGGCCCGTCGATGACTCGGTCGAAGCCCTGGATTATGAAGGCCAGGCCCCACAACCTGCCGAGTCTGAATCTGTTGACTCCCCAGAGGGAGACGGGCAGGATGGGCCAGAATCTTCCTCAGAGGAGAGCTCGGCCATAGAATCCCATGTCTCCTCAGATGCCCCTCAGCCAGACGACAGCAATGGCTATCATCTTCAAGAGACAGATGTGCAGCCCCCAAAGGGGCATTCAGAGCACGAGCACGAGTCATCCTCGCAGTCGCCAGATGAGCCTGGTGATGCTGAATCAAGGTCAGAGTAAGGGCTGATTTGCCAACCACAGCGCCGACTTGACACAGCCATCAGGTGCTCAAGTGACGGTGGAGTGCGATTTTGGATAATGTTTCACGTCACATTTATGGCTGCTTAACAGACTAGACGGCATTTCTGTGGCATCTAACACAATGTAGCCTGGGTGACTGCGCTATCCTAAGATTGAGCTCGTATGAGGCTGGCTCCAATATAATCTAGGTTTTGGCAGCGAGGCATTTATGACTAGGCTTTCTTCTCACCAGGCTGATCAGTTCGCCGATGATGCCACTATTTGGCAGAGTTTAAAGTGTGCGATCGCAAATAGTTCTGGATTTCAGCGCTGGCAGGGAGAGCAGAGTGAGACGGATCTGGCAAAAACGCCCCTAGAGCAATTGGTTCGTCGTTACCTACGAGAAACCCTCGAGACTCTCGCTTATTAAGGACGACCCCAGGCTAAGCCACCTGGGCTAGTTAACTCAGTGACGCATTCTGCAGTCATTGATAGCACCCTTGCCTGAGATGGAGATCCCCAGGTCTCCATGGTTATTTTTTTATTGGCCGTTACACAATTGGAAACCCCGTCCCACGGTGAATAGGCTAACCCCATACTGGTGATGATCGCCTAGGAAAGTCATCATGGTTTATCGGTTACCGTATTGGGCCCGGGGTGGAGTATTATTAGCGGCGCTCTGGTTAGTGGGTTGTGGTGCGATATCGACACCGGAGTCGACAAGTAATGAGGCCGTATCTGAGGCCATGACCGCCGAGAATTCTGCGGCACCGGCGCGTCAGGATCAGACCGCCGAGGTGGCAGCAGATACCTCTGCCTTACCCGAACGGCAGCCTCAGTTGGTGAAACAAGCTAACATGTCGCTGCGGTTAGCCGATGTAGAGGCAGGTATCGACGCCATATACGATCTGGCCGTTCAGCAGCAAGGGGATATCCTGAATCTTCGAGATCAGCAGCCAGACACCGGCCAACCTCGTCAAGTTTCACTGCGGCTACGGATCCCTCAGAGTGCCTTAGAAGCGACCCTAGACGCCCTGCGACAGCTGGGTGAAGTCCAGCAGCAACAGGTCACAGTTACCGATGTGTCAAACCAGTTGGTGGATCTGCAGGCCCGGCTGCGGAATTTACGCAAGTCAGAGGAAACTCTATTGACGCTCATGGAGCGCTCTGGATCGGTGGCAGATGTGCTGCAGGTGGCTCAAGAACTGAGCAATGTCCGGGAAACCATCGAACGCCTCGAGGCGCAACGACAGCAATTGAACACCCAGGTAACCTACGCCACGGTGCAGGTGCAGCTGGAAGCAACGGTCACTCCGGTCCCCACCAACCCTCCCTTGGCGGAGACCCTAACCAATACTTGGCAGCAGGCTACCCATTCCGTCAGCGACCTCAGTACTGGCGTGTTGCGCCTCAGTCTCTGGCTGATTGCCTACAGTCCCTATTGGGCGCTGGTGTTGGCAGCAGCTTGGGGGTATCGCCGTTGGCAACGGCAGGCCCAGTCCTCTTCTTGAGTGGTAACAAGGAGATCCCGTGCCTCTGGGCGGGTAATGCTGTGCGAGTACTACTGCTAGAAAGTCCTGGGAACTGCTAGTTAATCGGCCCTTTTCTCTAGAATTCTGCTGTTTTGTCGTGGGATCGCGTCCGTAAAGATTCACAGTATTTTCATTCGCAGCAGCGAGAACTTAAACGAGGATTTTAGAGGCAAGCAGTACGATTGAAGTTACACGGATTCCATTTGAAGTTGTCCCACCTCCCCTGAGCCCTGGAGACAGATTTCGTTAAGGACATTCGTTAAGGACAAAGGAAAGTGCTGGGGAGCAATGGGGGCGATTAAGCTGAGCATTACATTGCAGCAATCTGAGATTCGTGCCCAGTCTATTTTCTAATTTTTTTATTGATTTTTGTCAATGGGATATCGCTTGTAATGATCGCAGTATCTTTCACCCGAGTAGCAATGTTTAGACACTTATAGACACTTACCTTAAAGCAGCATGCTATTTTGCTTGAGCGTTACGTCAAAAAATTTACCGTAGAGACCAGCGCTCAGGCTGCATTAAATAATGAACTGAGCCTGGTGTATACTACCCACCTAGATTTAATAAAATGACCTCATCAATTACCCAAAACAGCCTTTATCAACCCCTGCATCCTTTCTTGGTCGCTGACCATACTGTTGACTTTTCTGGCCCTATTCCTGTAGACACTGCCCTAACGCCGAGTCCAGCGATTACGGCCAATAGTAACTATTTCGATCATCCCGACTGGGCCTTGAACTATTTCAATGCCTGTCATCGTACCGATGGTTTTAAGGAGCGCTGGCAAGCAGCGACTGGCACCTGGGATGACAAGATTGTGGTAGATGTGGGCTGTGGCCCTGGCAATGTGTTTGCCACGGTGGGCGGACAGCCGCGGTTGTTGATTGGGGTGGATGTGGCCTTGGGATCGCTGGCCCTAGCGCAGGAGATCGGCTATGTGCCATTACTGGCTGATGCCCATCAAATGCCCTTGCGATCGCACATGGCCGATCTAGTCCTCCTCAATGCCACCCTGCACCACTGCGAAAATATGGAGCGGGTCCTAATCGAGGCAGCTCGCCTAGTCAAGCCCGGCGGCAAGCTAGTCATCGATCACGATCCCCAACTGCAGGCCTGGAACTATCGAGGCCTGGGCATGGCTATGTATCGGATTCGTCACCATCTCTATGCCCGCTGCCTAAAGGACTTGGACATGGATCCCCATGAGCGGACCTATGCCCTGGCCACCGAAATTCATCACCATCCCGGCCATGGCGTCACTGCCGAATTCTTCCGAGGCAGCCTGGGCCAGCTTGGATTTCAGGTCAATCTCTATCCCCATAACCAAACCCTAGGAGCCGAGACCTTACAGGGCCAACGCGGTTCCTTTCCCCATTGGCGCTACCCCCTAGGGCAAATACTCTCAGGCATTAACCCCTGGTCTGACGAAGCGGCCCTCTCGCTATTGTGTGTGGCGGTTCGAGCCGTTGCCGATTACTCATAGGAACTCTCTGGAGACTAGAGGTTCCATGCCCAGTTACACTAAGGCTATGGCTTCTAGGCTGGAGACAAATCCCTATGGCCCCCCTTCCGCAGAAACGGCCCCGCCAACTCTCCCTGGGACCGTTAGAGCAGGAAATCATGGCGATCATATGGCAAGCGAACTTGACCACGGCCACGGCTATCCATGGGTATATCCTTAGGGATCCTGATCGGGAATTGGCCTATGCATCGGTAATGACGGTGCTGCAGCGTCTCGGTAAAAAGGGATGGGTTACCTGCGATCGCAGCCAGCGTCCCTATCGCTGGTACCCAGTCGTGTCATCCCAGGAGGCCGCCGTCTGGAAGGCTCACCAACAGCTAGCGGACTTTCTGGCGGTTGGTAATCCCGATGTGGTGGCGGCTTTCGCCGATAGTCTCGATACTGCTAGCGTAGAGCAACTAGACGCCATTGCCCGGCGTATCCAAGCCATTCGACAGCAACGACAAGCGCCTTGATGCATCTGAGCTTATTGCTACTGATAGGGCTGCTGGCTGTGGTCATGCGTCTGCTTTGGCCGCGACCTCAGGGATCTTGGCCACAGCGCTGGTGGTCTACCCTGCAAGGATTCTCCCTACCGCCGCTGTTGCTCTTGACGATGGCTTTGGCGGTCTTGGGCATGGGGGGACATGGCCACATGCTAGGTCTGCCGGTCAGCCATGGGGGCTGTGGTTTGGCCTTGCTATGGTGGGGCATTGCCCTAGGGCACTTAGTCTGGGCTGGCGGACAAATGGTGCGATCGCATCAGCAGACAAAGCACTTACCAGTCCTAGCCCTAGCCGACGATCATCCTGTCAGCATTTTGCCCGTAGCCATTCCCTATGCCGCTCAAACAGGCATCTGGCAACCAAAAACCCTCCTCAGTCAAGGGCTCTTGCAGGAGCTCAACCAGGAAGAACTCTCAGCTGTCCTAGCCCACGAAGCGGCCCACTGCCACTACCAAGATCCCTTCTGGTTTTTCTGGCTAGGCTGGCTCAGGCGCTGGAGTGGCTGGTTACCTCGTAGTGAAGACTTTTGGCAAGACCTGCTACTACTGCGAGAGCTGCGGGCCGATCAGTGGGCTAGCCAACGGGTCGATCCTCTACTGCTGGCTAGCGTGCTCGTCAAATTAGCGGCTATGCAGCAATCGCTGGCCATTCCCGGCGCCATCTCACTACACGAGGCTTCTCTTAACCGTTTAGAAGAGCGAGTCGATGCCCTGCTAAACGCTGCTGCTACTGACTCAGTCGATAGTCCTGCCTCAGTTTTTCCTTATCCTGGGTGGTCTATGGCCCTACTTCCCTTGCTGACAATTTTGTTGCACCAGTGAGGGAATTGGCCAGGGATGAGGCAACTGGCGCAATCTAAAGCCGCGTCAGCCAGCCAAACACCCCTTGACCAGTCAGGGCTTCAAACAGGAGGGCCGAGACAAACCCGATCATGGCCAAGCGGCCATTCAGCTGCTCGGCATATCGGTTGAAGCCAAATCGCTGATGGTCATCGCCATAAACTTTAGGCTCAACCGCAAAATTATTCAGGCGGATTGCCCGCTTCAGGGGTGTATCCGTTGGGCGTCATGGCAGCATATCCATCTATCTGCCCACATCGTAACGCAATGTAAATACTTGTTGCATTTTCTTGGTAGAAGGGTGAGAACTGCCTAGGTGATTGCCTGAAAACGCTCTATTAGCTGCCGCAGCCGTACCTTGATGGCAATGTACGTAGACACCTGATAGTGTTCAGCCAACAACCACACCACCAGAGTCATATGGGTCAGCAGGGTGATGATGGCCCAGGCAATCGGCCAAGCCAACGCCTCATCTAAGGGTGGAAACATGTAAGCTGACACACTGATCAGGCCGACCGGAGCAATGATGAGCAAAATGCCCACGATCCAGACCATCAGCGTCATATCCAGATCTCCCTGGCGCAGGGATTTCCAAGTACGACCGTTCCACCGCCAACCAGTGGGCTGGGTACCATCGACCATGTGAATGGTCTGCTCACTCAGATTGGCCGCAAACATATGTCGGCAAAAGTCGCAAGAAAACGACTCCATCAGGACCAAGGCGTGAATATGGCCATGGCGGCAGACTGGACAGAGATACTGATTTGTCAGGCTGAGTCGCACTGGTTCGGCTCCTGACCGTTCCCTTCCCTGATGCGTCTGCTGCGGGTTAGATGATAACCAAGCCATAGGAGGAGATGAAGGCAATCATGGGGACATTGCTTAATTGCTTAGAGCATACCGGCAACCACCATGCTACCGATGGTGCGGGTATAGTGTTGGCCATTGTAAGCGAGAATGACAACCGGCTCCTCGGACATCTCAATACGATGGACTCGCACCCGCCCACCCGCTAAGCTATCTCCGACACTGACGTAACGGCTGGTTTTGGCATTGGGTTCTTTCACAATTAAATGGATGCGATCGCCAACTTGCACGACCCCACTGAGTTCAAGGGCATCTACTGGGTTTCGGGCAGGAGAAGACGCTGCCGCTACTGCAGGTGTCTCGGGGGCAACTTCACGGCTAGGTAAGGGGGGCAAGGAAGCCGGGGGGGCAGTGACGGATACAGTTGGCAGGCTCTGGGGAGGCGTCGCCACAGCCACTGGAGTCGTGGTCGCAGCGGTGGCAACTGGCGTCGCCGTCGCCGCGTCTGGACCAGTTAGGGAGGGTCGGGTCAGGGGAGCAAAGGGATCGGTCCGTCCAGCAGTCACCTGGGCTAATCGGGCTGCCTTATCGGATGGCTGTAACAGCCCGGGATCGGCCAATGTCAGTAGTGATGTTGTCGAGGCCAAGGGAGAGGTGAACAAGGGCGGTGCTGGGCTAGTCTCTGTGACGACCTTTGGAGTCGAAACGTCTGCCTGTTCCGGCGAGGCAGTCATCAAGCGCACTAAGCTACCAACGGCCAACGCTAGGCCAACGCTGCCAGCCAAGACCCAGATGACCTGACGATTTGAGAGTGTTTGCGGTGCAGCGGATGGTGTCATTGCCAATTCCCCAGGACTAACCCACGAGCTTCCCTGTAGGATAGCGAATTATTCCTAAAATAACGTTAGATTAACGCCATTTCCTCAGCTTAATAATTTTGCTCAATACGCTCCCTGGTTGGCTGGGTCCCCCTGGCACGCCAAGGCAGCAGATTGTGATGAAATACATCCCGGCGGAGCCATAATCGTATCCCTGCAGTCGAATGGAACGACGATGGTGGTTTTCGGGGTCGTAGTTCATCAGAGATATGCGATCGCTTCTCCAGTTAGAATTCCCTGAATATCGGGTGGAGGCGTATGTCTGCAGATCACACATGGGATAGGGGCGCCCAGGCTATTGGTCGGGGCGCACGGGCTATCGGTCGGGGCGCCCAGGCTATCGGTCGGGCGCCCAGGCTATTGGTCGGGGCGCACGGCCGTGCGCCCCGACGGGCGGTGGGGTACCACGTGTAGGGTTTGCAGAATCGGTGTTAATCCTTCAATGTCGCGGCATCGGCCATAGCTTTTTGAATAGCGTTTGCTGGCCATTGAGAAACGCCAGCAACTCCTCCGATTCCACTGAGCCATCGGGAAACAGGGTGACCAGCTCGCAATATTGCCGGGTGACTAAGGGCATGGGCTTTCTAGGATTCTCAGGATCTTTCACCAGCCGCACTTTGGGATACATGCGATGCCACAGCCGCCCAATAGTTCCCATTTGCCCCGTCATTGATGACCGATAAATTGATCCCTCGGGAATGCCAACCGACGGAATCGCCTCTCGATAGGGGCCATGCAGCCATCGCACCGCTTCACAATCGTCCAGGCCATCGGTTTCACGTCCCCACACCTGCACCCTGTCTGGATGCCAGGCTTCTCGCCAGTTGGCATGGGTATCGGGTTGGGGCGTCACGGTTTGCAACTGCATCCACTCTCGGGCCGCCTAGCGCACTTCGGCAATGAAATCCCCTACTTTTTCCAGCTTGCGCACCCGTACATCCCGTACCTGGGACCGTTTACCCAACCATTCCCAGTGGCAGCCGATCAGCGGTTTGTAGCCCTGGTCATAGTAGTCGGGATAGACCAGACGATGGTCGGCCCGGCGCCAGGATTTGCCAAAGCCACCGAAGACCATGGCAAAGCGGGTCAAGGCTTCAATCAGTTTCGTTAGGGCTTGCCGCTGGGGCTGAGGTAGGTCTCGGGTGAGCCGCCAGAGCAGTTCTCCCTCCACCGTGTAAGTAGGCTGACTATAAGAACCTTGCCCAAAATCATCTAGCTCCAACTGGGTGTCGAGAAAGGCCATACTCAGCAAGCCCACAGTGGCTCCACCCCTAATGCCGCCAAACAGCTCCTGGACCAAACCTTCAGCTTGATCTGCACTGGTTAAGCCGCCAAAGATACGCAGGGCATGGCCCCGGATGGCGGCGCGAAATACGTTGGGGCGAAACTCTCCGGTGCCATCCACTAGCTTGGCAGCCTGACCCTGCCCCTTGAGGCGCGTGCGGTAGAGAATATCGCTGCTGCGTTGTTGGGGTTGACCATAACCGGCACTGACGCGACAGCCCAGCCCCAGGGACAGCGCCGTTTCCCAAATATGCCAGATTTGCTCCCATTCAAGGTCATCCAGGGGAGTAGTGCTGGAGATGCCGACTGCCAGCTTAGGTTTATAGAGGGAGATCTGTATGAATGCCCCGCCTTCCTTCTCTCCAGATTTCACCTGCCACTGCTGCTGGGGATGGACAATATCCACCAGGTTCTGAGTCCAGCGGGTATCGGTGGGGTAACCGCCATGAAATCGTAAAATGCCGGGGCGAAAGTCATCATTTTCTAGTTTTTCGCCGCAGTAGCGATCGCATGTCCCTTCCGGTAATTCCCCCGTCCGTTCCAGCTGCCGAGCCGCCTGGCGGAACACGCCCTTCATGCTGCTGCCGGGGTAAAAGGGCCAACCCCTGGCCCCAATCACCGGACGAATCACCCCATCGTCTTGGCCGCTATTGGTAATGAAGCGCCAGCTCAAGGCATAGGTGCGGGTTTGCACGTCTTTGCCAAAATCAGGCGCCTCTGGATAGGCCTTGTCGACCCATTCATCGGCCCAGCGCTCGGCATCTTGCTCGGGGGCCTTAGGGATCAGCCGCTGCACCTGGCAGCGACCCTCCACTTGGGCCCGAAACATCAGGGGGACTTGGTTGGCGATCGTAGAGGAGTGAGCCATGGGGATACCTGAATCGAGATTTAAA
This sequence comes from Halomicronema hongdechloris C2206, assembly GCF_002075285.3. GTDB lineage: Bacteria > Cyanobacteriota > Cyanobacteriia > Phormidesmidales > Phormidesmidaceae > Halomicronema_B > Halomicronema_B hongdechloris. The sequence goes on from NZ_CP021983.2 coordinate 807,843, forward strand.
CCATCAACCAACCAAACAGTTGGTCTGCGGTGAGGGAGAGGTTAATATCCGTCAGCACTGGCAGGGGAACATCCCCCCTGAGCAACTGCACCCGCTGATCGGACCAAACCACCAGGACCGTTTCTTCCTCCGGGTCAAGCAACCAGCCCAGTTCGGTGCCCTGTTGGGCACAGTGCAGCAGGTTGCCTAACACGCGAGTCTGGCTCTGCTCAGGTGAGAGAATTTCGATCGACCAGTCTGGGTGAATGGTGAAGCGATTGGCGATGCGCCCTGAGGGTTGACGAGGAATGCGGCTCCAGCGAAATACCGCCACATCAGGCACGATGGATCGACCAGCAACCGTACAGCGCAATTCAGGAAAGGCCATGGCGACTTTGGCCGCCTTGGCTTGCTGATTAATCGTTTCACACAGGGTTCCCTGTAGCAGGCTGTGTTCCCCTTGTGGCATGGGTTTCTGGATGACTTTGCCATCGATAAATTCAGAGGCGGGCTTGGTTTCAGGGAGTTTTAGGAATGCTTCCAGGGTGAGCGATGAGGTTGAAATGGTCATGGTCTCTACTCTTCTTCAGCGAGCTCTCCAGCTGCCAGTAGTGTCTCCACCGTCAGGTCCAGCTCTGGAAACGTTGGGGATACCAGTGGCTGATGGCCGACAAACACCGTCTCCTCATACATGCCTTCGTCAAGCTGCAGCACCGTCACCGTTGACTGCAAGGGGTCAACGATCCAATATTCTGGTACGCCCAGGGCGGCATATTCCGTGCGCTTGTAACGGTAATCGCGGCTGACGGACTCTGGACTCACCACCTCCACCGTCAGTAAGGGAGCAGTTTGGCAAATGGCGGATTCATCAAGAAAATTGCTGACCTGCTCTGGAGTTAGTACATAAACGTCAGTCAAACGTGATTTCCGGACGCCGGTACGAATCCCCGCTTCTCGAAAACACAGCCATCTAAAGCCTAAACGACGAATTTCAGTATCGAGGCACTGCTCAATGAATTTAGCTATCAGCATATGCCGAAACGTTGGTGGCGTCATTGCGACCAGTGCTCCATCCACCAGTTCGTAGCGAGCGGCAGTGCCGTCGTCGTAGGCGACATAGTCTTCAAAGCTGATCTGGGTTGTGGCGGTTGACGGTGTCATCACACCCCCTCCAGTACTAAGGTGCTGTGGGTGTTTTTATTCTGGCATCTCCCTAATAGCTGGCAGTGACACCAAGGTGGTAGGGTGGGCATTGTCTCATCTAGAGTTTGGGCTGATGGTGATTGAGCCAAGCAATGCCCGCCGTTTCGCATAGTTGGTGGGCAAGCCAGGATTGTCGTATTTTGCTGAGGTGACCTGTGATGGGATTGCCCACCCTACTTTCCTTGGTTACACTCTGAAACCGCCCCAATTCTGTCCAGGGATATGACAACCATGCTGACATCTGGTGACGTAACGATCCGGCAGGAGTTATCTCAAGTGGGCATAGGTGGCGTGACCCAGTTTCCCTTGCCAGAGATCACTCTACCCAATGCCTGGCCCTTCTTTGGGAAAACAGACCTCCCCCTCAGAGTCGATGAGACGCTATGAAAACAATCCGCAGCCTGCGCCTTAGTCAGCGATTACCCATTTTATTGGGGGTGGCATTGACTGCCTGCGCCCAGATCACCGTCACTGGACTGACCCAGGGAGAACAGGCGAATCAAACCATCACCGTCAACGCCCTGGAGATCAAACGTGGGCGAATTGATACCCTGGCTCGGGTCCAGACCTTTCAAGGTCAACCCGCTGTTGATTCGATTAACGAGCTCGCTATTCAGCTCAGCATTACCGAAGCCAATAATCCGCCGGATTTCAGCGAAACCTACTACTACCTCGCCATCAGTAGCCCCAAAGAAGCCATTCTGGGAGGAACGACCGGTGACCCCAACTATGTCCCTAACCAAATTGGCAAATTAACGTTTCTGACACTTAATCAAGGTGATAACCGAGTCGAAGCCGCCCCCCAAATCGGAGATGCCCATGCAGGCGCATCCTGGTTGGCGAGAGTTGAAGCCGATGATCGGACGATTCCCTGGTCCATTACAGAGGGCGATAATTGCTTTCTGCTCGAAGCGGAGGAGGAAGATTGCTTTGATATGGAAACCCTGTCTCGTCTGCTATTCGAAACCCTGGCAGACTCCATAGAACAGGGTATGCGCAACGATATCCCAGCCATCCAAAGCATTCGCCATCGCCTCCATTTCGTACCGCGAGTGAGTCATCCAGCGATCGGGTTGAATAACCGACCGGCTAAGGGCTTCGGGTTTATCTACTTTGCTCAAATTAATGTGCCCGGTGCCAATTTCCAGGTGTATATACCCATTAATTTCTTGTTTATTGCCAATGTCAATCAGTACATCCTTGTGGTGGACCCGCTCGAATTGGACACCCAGGATCAAAAGACCATTGCCCAAATTTATGTCAAAGAGAATATCGCTGGGGGCATTGATCTCAACCTTACCGAGCAGATTATCCGCGACCAACTCATCGACCAACTCCAAGCTGCTCCCTTACCGGTTCTGATTCCAGGTATTGATTTTTCCGAGGCCCTGTTAACGGCCATGAATGGTGCTGCTGGTAATCCCTCGCAACTCTCCGATGATTTTGATATTTTATTGAGCCCATCTGGGGAAAATCGGGATCTGGCAACCACCATTCTATGGGAACAACTGGTTCCCGGTAATATCCTGCCCCGCAATCAAGTCGACCTTTTCTTCCTGGAGTAACCCGAGCTTGGGTTAAGTCATTCAATCAGAATTCGCTCCCATGGAGCGGCCGTCGTGTGGGTTGAGGCACGAAACCCACGACCCTTTGAATCAGCTTTTGCACCGTGACTGAGTTCAGCTCAAGTTCAGCAGGGAAACTGGCGGCGGGGACGGGGCTGCAGCCAGTGCTTTCAGTCCGGGTACCTAGGCCGCGAAGCCATCGTGGAGCTGCTGGAAGTCGATGATCGCATTCGCGAGATCATGTACGACGGCACCATTACCCAATTGCAACATCACCTCAGCAAAGTCGGCTTCCTATCCTTTCGCGGTGCGGCCATTGAGAAGTTATTGACCGGCGCCACCACCTCTGAAGAAGTGCTCAGGGTGCTTCCCCGCAGTTCTTTGACCCGAAAAACAGCGGCCGATACGGAGGTTTTACAGCTGGTGCCCTCTGGGTCAGACGCATTTGCCGTGGCGTCTGAAAAGCTTACCTATAGCTAAGTTCCTCAGAAAAATGGGCAAGCCAGAATTGTCGCATTTTCCTGAGATAACTGACATTTCGCAGGTTGACAGTATTTTTTTGATGTGCCCGGCTTCTCTACGCTGAGTTTAGGAGAACATCTATAGAGTCATTTCGAAGAATTGGTATTATTTCCTAATTAGAGAGGTTGACAATGTTTTTAGGGCTTCATCTATTCTTTGAAGACCACATTCAGAACTACTTTCACTCCACTCTAGTAATGCATAAGTACGGATACCCTGTGCTGCAGAACTTTTGGGTATGACATTAGAGGGTGGCTTTACTATGAATAGGAGTTGTTCAAACTGAACTTGTGGAAGATTTTGGATTAAATCAAAAAGTTCGTTCCGCTGCTTTATTTCATCGTAAGTTTTAACTTGATCTTCTTCTAAATATTCATCTGATTCTAATTCATTTTGAAAGAAATCCCTAAGGCAGGTCAATAGTGAGCAAACATCATCACTAATTAAAAATCCCCATCTCTCAATGATTTCATTAATAATGTTGATCAATTCGGAAAAATCTTTCTCTTCATATAAACCTATGCAAGTCAATAGCTGACTACCGCAATTATAGATTTCTTCCTCATCGCTGTCTTCACCAGCCTGTAAGATGGAACTAGCAATATCTGCAGCATATTTAGTTGATTCAATGAAATTCATCCAGAATTCATTAATTGCATCTAAAAGGCGATCAGTTCCAGTAGCACAAATTTCATGGTAATAAAATTCTATTTGGTGCTTTTTTAGATAATTCTCATAGCGAGAATATTTTGAATCGTTTTTTTCTAAACAATCTAGATCCTGTCTTATTTCGGACAGCAAATCTTGATAGTGTCTGCTCAGCCTTCGGGAGCATCTCAAAGTTGCAAAAACATCAACAATCGTAGGCTCTATTCAGATAGGCACATCGCACCTGCAAGGCTTGCTGAACATTGTCGGGCACCCATTGAGCGCCTGGGAGTTTCATGCGATGGTCAATCTGCTTGATGGCTGACTCAACTGCACCTGAGCCAATCGAACAGATTTGTTCAGCTTGAAAATAGCCGTAATTCACAATTCGGTGACGATGTCGCTCCAAGTAATCACAGAATCGCCGGGCTTGCTCCAGAGCGCAGTCGGTAAATAACGCCTGGGTTTCATCAACCCGCCCTTCCCATAACAGAGCTTTGGCTTGTTTCAGCCGTTTTAATGAGCCCCCAACTCCATAGAGGTTTTCGACCAAGTGGTACCAATCGAGAATTTCTAAACGGGTTTCCACGGTGGCGATGGGACGAAACACCGCCCAGACGCCCCGATGCCCATCGCCAAGGCAGATGATGGGGTTCGCTAACGGTTGGCTATTTAGCCAGTCTTGCAGCCAGTCATTTGCCTGAAACGCCGCCCCATAGTACAGATTCTCGACCCGAGCACTCTTGTATTCTTTCCAGTAACTGGGTTCGCCTTTTTCCGGATGCCGCAGGCGCACTTTACCGCCATCGACACTGATCTCGGTGACCGTCTGCTTCGCCTCCGGTGGGGTCTCACGTTGGCGTTGCACGAGGCGTTGCAGCGTTGAATGACTCAACGACATCCCCGTTAAAACGGACACGTCGGTTTCGCCTTTCCCATAGCTTTGGCAGGCCGCAACCCGCAACGCACATTTCTCAAAGAGCGGGCTGAGACGACCGTGGGGTTCGAGGCCCAACCGCTGGGCTTGCTGTTCCCGAATCGGGAGGGTCCCCAGAACACTTTTTAGCTGCCGGGGGCGTCCCCGTTGGGTTTGGGTGCACGCTTCGACAAAAAAATTCCCACTTCGGGACTGACGTGCTCCAGCATCTGCTGCCGCACCGTCGTTTCAATGCCTTCAAGTGTGTCAACGGCTTCAGGAGGGCTATTGCGATGCAGAATCTTGGCAATCTCGCGGCTATGCTGGGCTAAGGCGGCTTGGTCTTCGGGGGACAAGAGCTTTTGGGGTAGAGACTACCCTTTCATCTCAGCACAGATGCTGGGTTCTCGCAAAAATGAGATGCTCCCCAGCCTTCGATGAGTCTCTTGCAGTTCAGGGTTGAGCGTCGACCTTCTATAACTAATTGTTTTTTCCCTTATTAGGGAATCATAAAGCCATCCATCAGAACGATGAATTAAAAAAGGAATTGTCGTGAATAATTCAAAGCTAGTTTGTTTAAGTCTTGTACCCACGAGGAGATTATAAATACTTTCATTTATAATTCTAGGGACCGCTAGATCCAAGAATATTTTTCTATTTATCAAGGTTTTACGATTATTGAGATAGCATTCCAATACGATAGTTTCATCTAAATGAATATTATTTTTTGTGATATTCCGCAAATCTTTTACCAAGTCTTTCAGATGAAGAGGAACGCCACCCGTTAACTTTGATATAAATCTCTTGATAATCTCATCTTTAATTCCTTGGTGATCAAGAATTACAGAGATATCATTGGCCCTAAACCGATTTAACTTGACGTCAGATATAAATGAGTCAAATAAGAGCCATGTTTCCCTATCTAGCTTTTCACGACCTGAGATAACCACAATTGAATTTCCTGGTAGCCCTCTACTAGAGCCAACTGTTTCTACTAATCCTATTAGCCATGGATCCAGTATGTTTTTGTTGATATGATAGTCATCAAAAAAAAGTACTATAGGTTGATCAATAGCAGCACTTCTAAGTGCTCTTAGGAGTTCAAATGTTAGAACATCTATAGGGTTTTCAAGTAATTTCCTATCGTCTGAATTTACAATTTCTGACTTAATAAACTTCTTTAGGTCCAAAATCGCTTTCTGAAAGCCTTCTTGAATTTCTCTATCTTGTCCAATTCTATTAATATCAAGACGATTTTTTATCTTTTCCTTCTCAGGAGATATCCTAAAATCATTGATGTTGGTAAGGTTGCTACCGATTAGATCAATATACGCTTCGGGTATGTCCGTGGTATTCTTTAACTTTGACTTTAATCTGATATAGGTTGAATAATGTTCTTCAAAAATTGGATTTGATACCTCAGACTCTTTCAGATCTTCATATATCTTTTGCATTATTGATGGAATATCATTCAGATCTTTTTGGATTAGGGATGTAAATGAATTATTTTCAAGGGCAATATTCCTGAACTCTTTTAATAAGAATGTTTTCCCAACCTTGCTATCTCCATAAATGTTAAAGACATAGAAGCGCTTTCTGGTAGACATTCGAAGATTATTACGAAACCTTTGTCGATATCTATTTCGCCCTGGAAACTCTTCTAGGCGTCTTATATTAAGTAAATCTCTAAGTTCCATTTTCGTGGAAGGATAATGAGGCTAAAAATCAGTGTCTTGGCATCGGCCATAGCTTTTTGAATAATGTTTGCTGGCCATTGAGAAACCCTAGCAGCTGCTCCGATTCCACTGAGTCATCGGGAAACACGGTGACTAGCTCAAAATATTGCCGGGTGACCAAGGGCATGGGCTTCTTAGGGTTCTCAGGATCCTTCACCAGTCGTACTTTGGGATACATGCGGTGCCACAGCCGCCCGACATTGCCCATCTGCCCGGTAATAGACGAGCGGTAAATCGATCCTTCCGGAATGCCGACCGACGGAATCGCCTCTCGATAGGGGCCATGCAGCCATCGCACCGCTTCACAATCTTCCAGTCCGTCGGTTTCGCGTCCCCACACCTGCACCTTGTCTGGATGCCAGGCCTCTCGCCAGTTGGCATGGGTGTCGAGTTGGGGCGTCCTGGTCTGCAGCTGCATCCATTCCTTGGCCGCCTGGCGCACTTCGGCAATGAAGTCGCCTACTTTTTCTAGCTTGCGCACCCGCACATCTCGCACTTGGGACCGCTTGCCCAGCCATTCCCAGTGGCAACCGATTAGCGGTTTGTAGCCCTGATCATAATAGTCAGGGTAAACCAGACGATGGTCAGCCCGGCGCCAGGATTTGCCAAAGCCACCGAAGACCATGGCGAAGCGGGTCAGGGCCTCGATCAGTTTAGTCAGGGCTTGCCGCTGGGGCTGAGGTAGGTCTCGGGTGAGTCGCCAGAGCAATTCTCCCTCCACGGTGTAAGTGGGCTGACTATAGGAACCTTGGCCAAAATCATCCAGCTCCAACTGGGTGTCGAGAAAGGCCATACTCAGCAAGCCCACAGTGGCTCCACCCCTAATGCCACCAAAGAGATCCTGGACCAGACCTTCAGCCTGGTCGGCATTGGTTAAGCCGCCAAAGATACGCAAGGCATGGCCCCGGATGGCGGCGCGAAAGACATTGGGGCGAAACTCTCCAGTGCCATCTACTAACTTGGCCGCCTGACCCTGACCTTTGAGGCGCGTGCGGTAGAGAATATCGCCGCTGCGTTGTTGAGGTTGGCCATAGCCAGCACTGACTCGGCAGCCCAGCCCCAGGGACAGCGCCGTTTCCCAGATGTGCCAGATTTGTTCCCATTCAAGGTCATCCAGGGGAGTAGTGCTGGAGATGCCGACTATCAGCTCGGGTTTATAGAGGGAGATCTGTATGAATGCCCCGCCTTCCTTATCGTTCGATTTGACCTGCCACTGCTGCTGGGGATGGACAATATCCACCAGGTTCTGAGTCCAGCGGGTGTCGGTGGGGTAGCCGCCGTGAAATCGTAAAATACCAGGGCGAAAGTCATTATTTTCTAGTTTTTCGCCGCAGTAGCGATCGCATGTCCCCAGTTTTAATTCCCCGGCCCGTTCCAATTGGTGAGCCGCCTGGCGAAATACGCCCTTCATGCTGCTGCCGGGGTAAAAGGGCCAACCCCTGGCCCCAATTACCGGACGAATCACCCCGTCGTCTTGACCGCTATTGGTAATGAAGCGCCAGCTCAGAGCATAGGGGCGGGTTTGCACGTCTTTGCCAAAATTAGGCGCATCGGGATAGGCTTTGTCGACCCATTCATCGGCCCAGCGCTCGGCATCTTGTTCCAAGGCCTTGGGAATCAGTCGCTGTACCTGGCAGCGCCCCTCCACCTGAGCCCGAAACATCAGGGGAACTTTGTTGGCGGCATCGGTGAGAGTAGACATGGGTCAATAGCGAGAGTTAAGGGATGGACTGGGGATAGAGGCCAAACTCGGCATGAAGAAAGTGGTAGGGCGGGCATTGTCTCGTTTAGAGTTTGGGCTGATGGTGATTGAGCCAAGCAATGCCAGCCGTTGCGAATAAATGATGGGCAAACCAAGCCTGTCGCATGTTGCTGAGGTGACCTGTGATGGGGTTGTCCATCCTACTTCTCTAAAGGACATGGAGTTGCGCATCTACTTATATCGCTGGGTCCACCAGACCAGACAATCGCAGAGTTGGGTCAGCACTGCCAGGGCCAATCGTTGGTCTTCTAGAGTTAACATTTTGCCGCTGGAATCTACTGGAATTTCTCCCCAAAGCTTTTGTGCCATTGCTTTAGGGTCAGAGTCGTTGGGAAGAGTGACATCTGCTGGACCCAGTATGTTAGCCAGTATGTCCCAGGTGGCTTTCCAATACCGGGACTTTTTCTCTTGTTTCCCTTGATGACGCATGTGTTCGCCCCAAAACCGTTCCAACCCATAGGCGACTGATTCCCGCATCTTATAAGATTCACGCAGACAGGCGTCACCTTTTATATCTTTATCGTTATCAATATCTAGCGCCTGAAGCACCAGCCACTGGGCTTCTCTATCGAGTCCGTATGCTTGCCATCCCATAGATATTTCCTCCTCGCATTATGCGTCTGCATCGTCTGGCGTATCGCCAAAATAGTCGCCAGCCAGCGTCACTTCACAGTGACCACAACCGATAGATTCCAAGCCCCCGAAGTACAGCTCTCGCAGGGTGCGATTTTTAAAGGGTTTCCAGCGGGCACTGCCATCTGCGGAAGCGTCCGAGGCTCTGTCATAGTGCGGAACGCTGTCTTTTACAGCAATCGGAAAGATCAAGATACTGTCTTCGGGCAGTGCTTCAAACCCGAAGAAGTTTTCTACTTTTTTGACATCGTCTTCTAGCTTGGTGCGGGTTTGACGATAGAGCGCCATGTCATGAATGATGCTGATGTCTTGATCATCCACAACCACTAAGTTGTCAGGCTGGATCTGCGAGTCTTTGGGAACCCAGTTAGACAGGTCAGGCGTTTCCGCCAAATTATCCAGAAATCCTAAGTTGAAGAAGAGGCGATCGCGGTGTTCCCGCAGCTTTACCGGATATTGCTTTGGTTGGCCATCAGCCGCTGCCTTGGGACGAAGCACTGGCTCAGGCTTGCCAGTAATCTGTTTGTAGCGACGCAATAGTCGGGGACAGCTCACCCAGACCACCGGCTGTCCTGGACAAAAGACTGGAATCCATACCAGGGACGCATACTCAAACTTAACCAGTGCCTCTGTGGTGCCGCCATCTTCCTGACCGGTGACGGCATGATGACCATACCAGTGATTTTCGTTCACCAGCTCAGGCACTGAAATCGATTGCTTCTCGGCTTCCTGCTCTAGCCATTCCAGCCGGGGCAACCGTTTCTTTGGGTCCTCCGGACTGCTGACTTTACGGGCTGTCGCTGCTGGAAGGTCAACGCCTGCTGCCTTCAACGATGCTTCTAAGTGCTGTTGCCGTCTCAGGCGCATATCGGCGCGAAAGCGACCGCGAATGGAGCTGCCGGGGATAATTCCCGTCTGGGTGAACTGGTCGCGAAAGATCAGATTCAGGTTACCGGTTTCTTCGCCGGCGCTGGCCCCCACATGGAGCGGGGCCAGGGTTTCGATGATGCCGTAGGCTCTGTGATACATAGGAAAACGAGAAACAAAGAACGACGCAGAAACACGTAGCGTGGGTTAGGCGCGATCGGGAGGGAAACCGGCGCTGGGGGCCGACATCAGAGCCGTAACCCACGGGGCGCACACGGGAACACAGGAGAATTACGGTAGCGCCCCCGATACGGGCAACGCCAAGCCACAGCCCCAGCGTTTGAGAGAGGGTCCCTCGCGGGGGAACCAGTCCAGGGGCCAGTCTTGCCAGGTGGCATGGTGATCGGGGAACGTGTCTTGCAAGACATAAACGCTGCCAGCCGGGACGGCGTAGCGACCTCGCGACAGGACCTTAGGCTGGTTAGGTTGATGGACATCTTCTCCCTGCTGGTTCTTGCGGTTGCCCAGGCGGTAGCGAAACGTCGTGGGACGTTCCGTGATTAACGTGGCGACATCCCAGAGTTTGGCTAGGTCTCTGTTGATCTCTGCAAGCTGGTGGCGGCTCTTGTCGCCTTTCTTCAGCAGCCTGGGACTACGGTAAGACAGACGGTTTGAGCCCCAAACAGCCGGGGTAATCAAGGCAAAGCTTTTGCCCAACGGATGGGATAGCAGCTTATGGAGTTCAGAACCTGCTGAGATCGGGTGACAGGTGAGCTCTACCATGTGTCCTTCACCGCCGAAGCGGTACCAGCCGTTTTCCACCGAGAGGTTGGAGAGATAGACCAAACACGTCTCAGGATGCATTTGCACCCCATTTTCTAAGAACAGACTGCCACGTTCGCGATCGGCATCGACCCGGCGTTCGTTTTCCATCAGGTAGGGATGGAGATGGGGGGTGTAACGCCAAGGATCACCGTAGACAGTCGGCTCCTGATAGTCGGGTTGCCATTCGTTCAGTTTTTTCCAATCGTTGATGGCGACCCAGGTGCCTCCTTCAGGTTTACCGAGAGCTTTATCTGAGATAGGTTGCCAGCTCTGGCCATCCCACTCCAGGCGATTGACTAACGATCCTTCAGACACGTCGGTTGCATCGTGCTGAGGCTCTAGCTTGGCCAGACAGTTCATGGGAGTAGGAACGTAGATATTTTCTCTATCGGCGGTGTGGGTCCACTGCCAGAAAGGACCCGCCAAACAGAGGGGCTTGAGGATGTCGTCTAGGGCTTGCTTACTCTCGGCGTGCTGAGCGTAGTGGGCCGCGATTAAGCCAGATAAGACGGCGGTACTAGGAGGGAATTGGCTGCCCGATCGCCCCACCAAGTTTTCCGGAGATAGAAATCGCCCGGTACTGCCATAGAGCAGACCCAACGGCTGGATGGTGATCAGGTATTGAAAGGGCGGTAAGGAGGGGCTATCGGTGGTCATAGCATTTTACGGGTGGCTGCTTAGGCGGCGAGTTGGGCCATGTCTGAGCGATTCAGGTGAAAGCCGACTTTGGCCAGGTTGATGACCCAGGTGTTGAAATCTCGCAGTACAAACCTATGGGTGTTAAGGCGCTGCCAGGCATCATTAGAGCTATCGAACTCCGGCATGTATCGCTGAGGGTCACCCAAGATGCCGCTAAAGAGGCGCTTGCCGGTGTTGGGATCATCCCGGTTCCACCAGTTGGATGGATGTCCTAATAGCTGACGATACGGACGACCAAAGTAAACCTCGATCAACCCGAGCGCTACATCAATCTGGGCGCCATGAAAGGCGTGGCGAGCTTCGAGGACAGCAATATCGTTATAGATATGGGTCCAGCCTGGATCGTTGCAGGTTGGCATTAACCCGCTTAAGTCATGGGTATCCAGAGAATCTAGATCCTGCGATCCCGAAAAATCACCTTCCAACAGCCACCAGGGACAGACCCACTCCAAGTGATTACCGCCGTTGAACAAAATGCGAAAGGCGATGCGGTCTTTGCCGTGCCTCTTTGCCGACTTCTCTGCTTCGCGGCAATGCTGCAACACATCTCGCTGGGGCACCTTGGGAGCCGCCCACACAAACCCAACGCTCACCGTGATGGGTTTTGAGTCGTTATCAGAAGTCGGAGGAGCATTGCTCACCGCTGCCGAGGGGCGAGTCAGATCAGGATTCTCCCAAACGTGAGACTTAAAAGTACTGAACCAGTGCAGACACTCATGGGGCTGTATTTCTGCCCGTTCCCGGTAGAGCACCCCGAGAAAGTCATCGCCCCCCGCGTAAATCATGCGGCCATTGCCAGGCAGAATAGGCTCGGTTTGACCATTTCCATCCGCTTGGGGCCATTCGTTCTGGTACAGTCGTTGGCCCCACTGTCGCATTTGGCAACTAAAGTCGGTGTAATCCTCGTCGCTGTGGCAGTGATGGGCCAGATAGTTACCGGCGTTGTCGCCGTCGCCCATGAACCAGCCCGTCCAGTATTCCGGCTCTAGGGCTTGATTCGCTTTTTTATACTTGCGCTTGAGGCGATTTAAATCAGTAAACCTTTGTGGATCTAGTTCATGAGCAATGGCGGTGATGGATTGTAGCTGATCGCGATCGAGGTCATAGTCTCTGACTTGGCTCTGGTAGTTCGTCTGGATTCTTTCAGAAAGGGCTTTGTGGGTGACTAAGCGCTTGACCAGCTCTGGAATGCTCAGTTCCTCGTCTGGATCGACGAAGGCAGCACCGTACTCAATGGCTTTCGTCTCAGGATCAGCAGGCGTGAGTCCGACGGCTTCTATGAATGCCTGACCCAGGGTTCGGCTCAGGGTGGCATAGAAGGCCTCAATTTCAGTCTTTTGCTGCTGGTAGTTGATGTCGCGGGGGCTGAGATACCCTAGCTTGGGCCAGGCGATGCCATCGGCCCCTGACAGAGTTGAGCTTTCACCCGTCCAGTTGACGCCCGTCCAGTTGCGGGAGCGTTTTTTCTCCAGCACTGCCGTTCTCGCGGCTGGGATGGAGCATCCAGTTGCGATAAAGAACTCCCAGGCATACTTTGCCCACAGTCCCCAGGACCGTTCCCAGTAGTAGGCGTCGGATATCTTGCATTCGATCCACTGGCGGCAGGTATCTACCACACACTGCCAGGCAGAGAAGAAAGCCGTTTCAGTCTCTTCCGGCGGCACGTTACCACGAACGAGAATCAGATTCGGCATGCCCTGACGCACATTGGGCAGGGCTGGAGAGATCACAGAGCACTCTGGTTGGGCACTGCAAATCGCCCAGGATAAGAACGAGAGCAGGTAGGAGCTGCCATAGAGGTCTCGCAATTTGCGGGAGTTTTCAATAAAGCCTTGGATAGGAGCGAAGGTAATAGCCGTGTAGACGGGCTTAGACATACCAATAGGGGAAATAGGCAGTTAACACATAATTGCCCACCAACCTAGCCGCGAATGCTGGCAATTTAGGCAGATTTAATGTTTCTTTTGAAATCAGGAAGCCTGGCGCTACGAAGTTGCTCTAATAAGCTTCAGCCCTAGCAATCTCTGAAAAGCTAGGGCGTAGCGTGGGTCGCAGTGCGACCCACCGACCCACGATCATGGTGCGAAGGTTGATGCAAAGTGCCGTGGGTTTCGTGCCTCAACCCACACTACGGTCGCTCTATAGGAGCGAATGCTGATTGAATGACTTAACCCGAATTCAGGTTATTGTTACTGGCTTCTCAAAGCTTGGGTAATCTGAGCCGCATCAACCACTGCGCTAATCAGAGTGCCGCGCATATTGGACATGATGTAGTTGAAATCTTCAGGAAACGTGTTGACCGCTTCGATTATGCCCTTGACGTAAATCACCAGCACCGTTGGTCGGCGCCGTTGGGTGAGTTTCGCCGCCGCTTCCTTGACTAAAGCTTCCTTGCGCTCGGGCGATAGCGACGGCGTCATCAGATCCAGCACAAAGACATGGCTCTCAGGCCAGGCTCGTTCGGGGTCATAGAGAAACGGGGCCATCTGGAATCCGCGTGCGTCTAACAGGTCATACTCCGTGGGGTATCGTTCCGGCTCACCCGCCACAAATACATAATCCACCTGAGTACGGCCAATGGCGGCTTCTCGACCCACCATCTTTTTGATGTAGCCGATCTCCTCATCTACCTTAGTGGCAATCTGGCGATCTACTTCTGAACGCACCTGTTCCGCCACTGACAGCTTCACCTCTTGAATCGTCTGCTGCACTTCCTGGCGAGTGCGGACGCCAACGAAGGCCAGTAGAATGCCCACGACCACAAAGATCGTGCTGATGGCACCAACGAATAGGTTAAAGCTGGTGGTGAGCTGAGCGTGGGACTCTCGAAAGAGCTTAATCAGGTCAGTGGGGGTGGCGGGGTCAGACGTTGCCTGGGCGATGACAGCATGAAGCAAGACCATAGAAGCCAGTGGAGTTTAATGCACCTCAGTATAAATCTCGGGTCCGCCCTTCTTACATAGCCCCTCTCATTTTGGGAAATTTGCTTTCGCCCTGAGGAGAGCCTGGAGCATGGGTCATTTCCCAGGCCGCAAACAGCTATTCTCTGGCCCCGCGAGGACCCATGCTCCTCCAGGAAATAGCTGCCCGCATGCCTGCCGCAAAGGGCATCCAGAGAACCATGGCATCCTCAGAACGGATCGGCTCCCCTGCTCCCCTTGTGAGAGTAGCGGCATCCTAACCCCTGGGCTATGCTGGCCCCATAGCGATCTCCCTCCCCCGACACGCCCCATGGTGACCATCCCGCTTCCCGATGCCCAGCTGATGAGCTTCGACGAGTTCATCGCCTGGAAACCCGACAACCAACCCTATGAACTCCACCATGGCACCCCCATCGAGATGCAGCCCACCGGCGACCACGAAGAAATCATCGCCTTCTTAAATTCAGTGCTGGTACTGGAAGTGCATCGGCTGCAGCAGCCCTTGATGCTGCCCAAGCAAGCTCTGGTCAAACTCCCAGATGAAGACACCGCCTACCTGCCCGATGTGTTGCTGCTGAACCGCGAGGCCTTGCCCCAAGAACCCTTGTGGAAGCGAGCCTCAACCGTCACCCAAGGAATATCAGTGCCCTTGGTGATCGAGGTGGTCAGCACTAACTGGCGCGATGACTATGGCAAGAAACTGGTGGATTACGAGAGCCTGGGGATTGCCGAATATTGGATCGTTGACCACTTAGGATTGGGCGGACGTCGCTACATTGGCTATCCCAAGCAGCCGACCCTCTCGGTCTATCGTCTGGTGGATGACGAGTATCAGGTCCGTCAGTTTCGAGGTCAGGAGCCGATCCAATCCGGGCTATTTCCCGATCTAGCATTAACGGCAACAGCGATTTTTCGAGCTGGGCCATGAGGCTCGGCTCCCCTGCTCCCCTCGTAGAAGTAGGGGCTGGGGGAAGAGGGAAATTGCGAGGTGTCGTGCCTCGAGAATCTGCGGAATAGCGTAGACCTCTACCTGGATTCCGGGTCGCGCTGACGCTTGCCCGGAATGACGGTCATGCTTTCCAATATTGGTTTAGCCGTCACAGGTATCACACTCCCGTCATTCCCGCGGCGGCGGGACTCCAAAGCACCAATCTCGGCAACGACTCAGAGCCCCCTGCATTGCAACGTCCCTTAATGTTGTTACAACGCGACTTGCTTTCGTTACATCAAAAGCTGCTCACGTTCGACCGCGACTTGCTTTTGTTACAACGATAGTTGCTTTCGTTACACCAAAAGCTGCTTTGCATCGAACAATAGTTGCTCACGTTATAACAATAGCTACTCACGTTGTAACAATAGTTGCTCACGTTGTAACAATAGCTGCTCACGTTACAACGAGACTTACTTTCGTTACACCAATAGCTGCTCTCGTTACAGCAAAAGCTGCTTTGCATCGAACGAAAGTAGCTCACGCTCGAACAAATCTACTTCTGAGTCTAAGCCCATCAAGTCACCAAACTCCCTACCCAGCCCGGCGTCTGGCCCGACTAGCCACCATCAGCGCCCAAGCAGATGCTGATCCCCCCTGAGGCTTACTCCAAACGCCAGCGCCTGACCTCAGTAAACTCCCCCAGGTCCACCCTGAAGCCCGCTTAAAAGTTCCCGAGAACTACTCAAGGCTCTTTAGGTTTAAATGCCTAGAGTATAGGAATAGTTCTAACGGGATGACCTACATCAAGGGCCAGGCTGCATCGGCAACACCGACATCAGGGTGTATATCATTCCAGCAGAGCTGTCATATGTTCTTTAGCAAAAGGAGTGCATTATGGCACGCCGTAAACGAAATTCAGCCACCCTTGAACAGGTAGAACGCCGTCTGGAAAGCATCCGCTCCATCGCCACCGATCTAGACCTGGGCGGCGGCCTCAGCGTCCAGAACTTCGCCATCATCGTCGGCGATCTGGCGGCCAAACTGGCAGCCTACAACACCGCCCTCTCCAACATCGACAAAATGGCCGACGATGTTCGCGTCGCCGAACAAGCCGCCAAAACCATGGCCGAGAATATGCTGTTGGGCATCGGCAGCCACTATGGCAAAACCAGCCAAGAATATGGAATGGCAGGCGGGAGCCGCCGTCGAGGTTATCGCCATCCGCAGGTGGCAGATCCGGTCCCTGACCCCGTTACCATACCGGTGGTTGAGCCGTCCCAGAATGGGGCCAGCGCCGAGCCGGTTTTGGTTTAGGGCCTTGGCGTGATGGTTTGTTGAAGCTGTCACTAGATCACACCTTACTTACCCATTAAACCCCAGAGTTCTGAATGAACCCTGGGGTTTTAATCATGACGCCATATCGAAGCAATGCTGAGATCATCGTCAGCGGCAATCGTCGCCCGCCCCAATTCACTTCCTACTATTTTCGACCAGACCTAAGTCTGGATCAATACAAATGTTTTGGTTTGGGAGTTATTTATTATGTGTGACCTTTATGTAGTAAAGCAAGGCACCTGCCTGCGTAAAGAGCATGGACGCTTTATTCTCAATCCGCCTGAAGATGACGGCTTAGAGATTCCTATTCGAGAGATCGAGCGCATCCTGCTCTTTGGTAATATCCAGCTCAGCACTGCCGTGATCGGCACCTGTCTGCAGCAACAGATTCCGGTGGTCTTCCTCAGCCGAACCGGCATCTATAAAGGACATCTCTGGAGTGCTGAGCTTAGAGATTTAGAGGCTGAACGTAACCAGTTCCTGAACTATACCGATAGGACCTTTCACTTAGAAACTGCCCGAGCCATCATTCGCGGCAAGCTCGTGAACTCCAGGCAACTCTTACTGCGCCTCAACCGCAAGCGTCACCTGGAGACCGTCGCCAATGCTATTAGTGGAATTCAGCGAGACATTAATGCTTCAGAGACAGCGGGCTCCGTTGACCAACTGCGAGGCTACGAAGGCATTACGGCTGCTCGCTATTTTCCAGCCCTGGGTCAGTTATTGATCACCCCTGACTTTACCTTTGAAGAGCGCAACCGCCGCCCACCTAGGGATCCTGTCAACTCCCTACTGAGCTTTGGCTACACGCTGCTTTCGAACAATGTCATGAGTCTCATCCTGGCAGAGGGCTTAAATCCCTACCTGGGCAATCTCCACCGCTCCGATAAAAAACTACCGGAGCTGGTGCTCGACCTCATGGAAGAGTTTCGCTCCCCAGTCGTGGACACCCTGGTGGTGACGCTGATTAATCGCCGCACCCTGCACCCCGATGACTTTACCTGGCCCACCGAAACCGGTGGCGTCTATATCGCCGATGCCGCCCGGCGACGGTTTATTCATGCCTTCGAAGCCAATATGAACCAAAGCGTTAAACATCCAGATGTGCAAGAACCGGTGACCTATCGCCGCGCTATTCACTACCAGGTGAAGCGCTATAAACGAGCCCTGCTGGAGGTTATACCTTACCAACCTTTCGTGAGGGCGGCCTAATGCTGGTGCTGATCACTTACGATATTCCCGATAATAAACGCCGCACCAAGTTGGCAACCTTTCTAGAAGGCTACGGACGACGGGTACAAAAAAGTGTGTTTGAATGTTTTCTAACCCAAGCAGAAATGCAGGAGTTACATCGACGCATTCAACGCCGTGTTAATCCTGATGAAGATAATGTGCGCTTTTATTGGCTTACCCCTCAGTCCGTTGCCAAGAGTCTGGCCATTGGCAGCGACCCGCCTACCCCACCTCCCAATGTTTACATCATTTAAATGCCTCCCATCGACGCACCCCTACCAATGGCTGTAGCTCCCATTCTCTCGTGGAGGTGCGTCGATGCCTTGCACCATCAGGGGTTTGAGCATTGGTTGGAGGCTGAAATGCTCGATTTTGAGCATGATGGAGTATCCTGTTTAGCAGGTGCGTCGATTCAACGGCTGAAACCCGCTCCGGGCAAGGCCCCCCAGACGAACTCCCACCGATTGGGTTAATTCGGAATAGTTGGAAACCGCTTGAACACCCGGATCAGTATCCGCAGCGATCGCCCACCGATTGGGTTAATTCGGAATAGTTGGAAACTCACAGTCCTCGCTGAATTCGCTTCATTTTGAGCCACTCACCAACCCACCGATTGGGTTAATTCGGAATAGTTGGAAACTCAGGGAACAAATTGATTTTGCCGTTCACCCAAATTGCGGCATAGATTACCCACCGATTGGGTTAATTCGGAATAGTTGGAAACTCTTTATGCTCTGGTCTGTAGAGCTCTGGATTCAGCATCCCCCACCGATTGGGTTAATTCGGAATAGTTGGAAACTGATTAAGTTCGGGAACACAACCATCTGCAGTGTTATGCCCCACCGATTGGGTTAATTCGGAATAGTTGGAAACCCTCGATGTCCTTGAAGTTTTATAGGCTCTTTAGTATCCGCCCCCACCGATTGGGTTAATTCGGAATAGTTGGAAACCTTCTGCTAAGAAAGGATCCATCGTCAAACACGATAAACCCCCACCGATTGGGTTAATTCGGAATAGTTGGAAACGCTGACGTAGCGCAAACCATTCTTCAGCCAGGAAGCTTGGCCCCACCGATTGGGTTAATTCGGAATAGTTGGAAACCCGTAGGCCCCATTTGCAACTGCGCGAATACAGGATTCCGTGCCCCCCACCGATTGGGTTAATTCGGAATAGTTGGAAACAGCAAGGGTTTCAGCCATTCCTCTCCCTTTGCTATACTCTTCCCCCCACCGATTGGGTTAATTCGGAATAGTTGGAAACTCGGGTATCAGTGCTGCTCCTAGTGCCTTAACCCCAACTCAACCCCCACCGATTGGGTTAATTCGGAATAGTTGGAAACTTTGGAAAGTAGTTTATATAAATTTAGATGACTCCGAAAGCCCCCACCGATTGGGTTAATTCGGAATAGTTGGAAACTAAATACGGGTGGACCTTCAAAGATTTTGATTCTGTTGACCCCCCACCGATTGGGTTAATTCGGAATAGTTGGAAACTTATTCGAACCACTTGGATAAAGTCAACGAACAATTGACCCCCCACCGATTGGGGTTAATTCGGAATAGTTGGAAACGCGGGGAGCAGTCAACAGGTTGGTGAGTTTCTCATGTATGTTGCCCCCACCGATTGGGTTAATTCGGAATAGTTGGAAACCGTAACAGAGGTGGTCTAAGCTCTAAAACCCTTGCTGTGTAGGAGTTCCCCCACCGATTGGGTTTAATTCGGAATAGTTGGAAACAGTTCCTCCAAAAGATGTTTCTCAGAGTGTGGCGACCCCCCCACCGATTGGGTTAATTCGGAATAGTTGGAAACAATAATCAGTATAAAACTGCCCATTCGTAATACAAACACCCCACCGATTGGGGTTAATTCGGAATAGTTTGGAAACCTAGTAATCCCCTGTTTGTTTTTGTAAGGGTAAGGCCGGTTGCCCCACCGATTGGGTTAATTCGGAATAGTTGGAAACGAAGGACGCATTATTGATCTTACTGGCGCAACCAACCCCCACACCGATTGGGTTAATTCGGAATAGTTGGAAACCTTCGAAAGAAAAGACCTTTTCGGTTTCTATATCTGAATCTCCCCCCACCGAATTGGGTTAATTCGGAATAGTTTGGAAACAAAGTATCTACAAACCCAGCGGCGACCGCCCCCGGGCCCCCACCGATTGGGTTAATTCGGAATAGTTGGGAAACAAAGCTTGGGCCAGCTCTAAAGCACTGGCATCAACTTCCCCCCACCCGATTGGGTTAATTCGGAATAGTTGGAAACTGTTCAGGGTGTTCAATGGTAGTTGTTTTAGTTAGCCCCCACCGATTGGGGTTAATTCGGAATAGTTGGAAACGTTAAGTAAAAATTTTATTGAAAGAGTTCTTACCTTAACCCCCACCGATTGGGTTAATTCGGAATAGTTGGAAACCAAATACATCCAGTCATAGAGGCGATTGTAAGGCAGCCCCCACCGATTGGTTAATTCGGAATAGTTGGAAACTGGCTGCATCGTCGCCTGGTGAAGCTAACGGAGCAAACCCCCACCGATTGGGTTAATTCGGAAATAGTTGGAAACGGGGTGGTGACTAGCTCGTAGCAAGCAGTCAGCTCCCCGCCCCCCCACCGATTGGGTTAATTCGGAATAGTTGGAAACGGACTTAGGTACAGGGTTGTTTAGATGGACCTATTGGATCGCCCCCCACCGATTGGGTTAATTCGGAATAGTTGGAAACTTTTCCAAGATTTGGCAAATCAGCGGCGTGTCGTTGCCCCACCGATTGGGTTAATTCGGAATAGTTGGAAACAGATGTCACAACAAACCCTGAGGCCGCAGCATACAAGACCCCCACCGATTGGGTTAATTCGGAATAGTTGGAAACACTTGTCGGATCAGTAATTTACTGAGATCTCATCGCAGCCCCCACCGATTGGGTTAATTCGGAATAGTTGGAAACTGGGCCGGCGACTTGGTAGAGGTAACGGGGGTCCCTCTTCCTGTTTCCCCCACCGATTGGGGTTAATTCGGAATAGTTGGAAACCCACTGAAAAAGTTAGAGCTGTTATTGTTATAAACGATGGCCCCCACCGATTGGGTTTAATTCGGAATAGTTGGAAACTGTGGATTTAATGCTGCCGGGTCTCGTTATTGTTGTGAATACCCCCACCGATTGGGTTAATTCGGAATAGTTGGAAACCCGTAATGGCAATTTTGTTATTATCTAGGTAATGAGAAAATTCTTTCATAGCCCCACCGATTGGGTTAATTCGGAATAGTTGGAAAACAACTCTTGGGGATCGAGGAGTACGGAAAATGCTTCATCCCCCCCACCGATTGGGTTAATTCGGAATAGTTGGAAACTCGTTGCCGATATGCAATCGCAGCGGGCAGCTCTTCTCCGTCCCCCACCGATTGGGTTAATTCGGAATAGTTGGAAACGGTGTAGCCAGGATTAGAAGGGTGGTCATTGGTCAAGCCCCCACCGATTGGGTAATTCGGAATAGTTGGAAACTCACGTCAACCCATAAGATCGTGTCCACAGATCCATTCGCCCCCCACCGATTGGGTTAATTCGGAAATAGTTGGAAACCCAGACAGTTGTGCTTTTTGACGCTAACCGTGCCAGCCCTGGCCCCCACCGATTGGGTTAATTCGGAATAGGTTGGAAACGACTTCCCCCAGCGGGACGCCACAGCCTCTTGAGCTGTGCCCCCACGATTGGGTTAATTCGGAATAGTTGGAAACCTATGCCTTCTTCAGTTATGGCGACGCCATGTTCCTGACCCCCCCACCGATTGGGTTAATTCGGAATAGTTGGAAACTACTTCCTCTAGTTCAACATATCCCGATGTAACCAACCCCCACCGATTGGGTTAATTCGGAATAGTTGGAAACCCTCGCGCATCCACAGTAGGCTTTAGCAAATTTACCTCGATTGCCCCCACCGATTGGGTTAATTCGAATAGTTGGAAACAACATAAAAATTTGTTTTAGTTCTTACACGCCTCAGTTTCATGCACCCCCACCGATTGGGTTAATTCGGAATAGTTGGAAACACTGAAGCCTGTCGGGTGGCCCAGCGCATCCACATGCCCCCACCGATTGGGTTAATTCGGAATAGTTGGAAACCGAGAGGCAGGACCAGCGATTGCAGCAGCAGGAAGAGGAACCCCACCGATTGGGTTAATTCGGAATAGTTGGAAACACGTATGGCCGGCCAGCAGGTTCTATGTCTATACCCCACCGATTGGGTTAATTCGGAATAGTTGAACAAGATCTCAAGTCGAGAGATCTTCAACAAATACCAAACTAGCCCCACCGATTGGGTTAATTCGGAATAGTTGGAAACCCACAGTCCCTAGGGGTTGAGGACGGAGCAGGTTTTCCCCCCACCGATTGGGTTAATTCGGAATAGTTGGAAACATGACTGACGCCCGGGACTCACCCGAATCCCGCAAACGAGCCCCACCGATTGGGTTAATTCGGAATAGTTGGAAACCCGAACAATAACTGTCAGGTCACCAAAGTCAATGTTGTAGCCCCACCGATTGGGTTAATTCGGAATAGTTGGAACTCAAGGCTATCGATTAAAATGCGCTCGATTTTACCCGCAGCCCCACCGATTGGGTAATTCGGAATAGTTGGAAACAACTTTGAGTCCACCAGGATACCATAACAGGAGCACTAGGCCCACCGATTGGGTTAATTCGGAAATAGTTGGAAACCAGTTCTTTTTATAAAAAAGTTCTCACACCATAAGAGAAAGTTCCCCACCGATTGGGTTAATTCGGAATAGTTGGAAACGTGGTAGGAAAAGTCGCAGCAAATGGCGCGGCACCCCCACCGATTGGGTTTAATTCGGAATAGTTGAAACGTCTCCGGGTTTGTAGGGTTTTTCCTTCCTGTTATCTATATCCCCCCCACCGATTGGGTTAATTCGGAATAGTTGGAACGTACAAGCAGCGGCTTCATTTGCAAGTTTACTGACTTCACCCCACCGATTGGGTTAATTCGGATAGTTGGAAACGCATCATTCCATAGTCGATCTGGTCAACTGCCCATTAGGTTAGGCACCCACCGATTGGGTTAATTCGGAATAGTTGGAAACATGAATTCCTGCTAAGTCAAGATTTGGTAGTTCCGACAGGCCCCACCGATTGGGTTAATCGGAATATTTGGAAACCAAACGATCGAAGTTGCTGATATTTCAGCGTTGAAAGCGCTCCCCCACCGATTGGGTTAATTCCGGAATAGTTGGAAACGGTCGTGATTGGTCGCTACGCGGCTGAGGGTGCTCTTTACCCTACCCCACCGATTGGGTTAATTCGGAATAGTTGGAAACATAGGCAAAGGAGAGATCAACCCAAAGAGGACGTCGACCCCACCGATTGGGGTTAATTCGGAAATAGTTGGAAACTCAGCCCGCGACGAGCGAGCGAGGAGCACTATGCGCAGTACCCCACCGATTGGGTTAATTCGGAATAGTTGGAAACCGGTTGATGCCGCCATGGAAGGCGGTACCATAGTTTCGTTCCCCACCCGATTGGGTTTAATCGGAATAGTTGGAAACTCACCTGAATAGTACCCAGAGATTGTGCCTGATTCAGTCCCCCCCACCGATTGGGTTAATTCGGAATAGTTGGAAACACCTGGCATCGACACCTGGCCTGTCACTACAACAACTGGCCCCACCGATTGGGTTTAATTCGGAATAGTTGGAAACTCTAAAAACTGACCCTTCCGTCATCGCCAGCGTTTCACCTCCCCCACCGATTGGGTTAATTCGGAATAGTTGGAAACTGAAAATCCAGAATCATGAGGACACTAAGCAACTTGTCCCCACCCGATTGGGTTAATTCGGAATAGTTGGAAACGACTGGCGTTTCCCAATGGGCCGAGCATTTTCATGCCGGTTCCCCCCACCGATTGGGTTAATTCGGAATAGTTGGAAACGGGAAGTTCCTCAAAAGTACTATATGGATTTGACTCAAGCCCCCACCGATTGGGTTAATTCGGAATAGTTGGAAACCAAAATCCCCGGTATTCTTCTTCTTGGATGTGAACTTCTCCCCACCGATTGGGTTAATTCGGAATAGTTGGAAACGCCCTCTCCCGTTGGGGTTGGCGCATGATATATCTTGGCACCCCACCGATTGGGTTAATTCGGAATAGTTGGAAACATGGGGGAGCTAGGCCAGGAGCCGGTCGAAAACCTAAATATCCCCACCGATTGGGTTAATTCGGAATAGTTGGAAACGTCAGTAACTGAAGCTTTGATTGAATCCCCCTTGTTAGCCCCACCGATTGGGTTAATTCGGAATAGTTGGAAACGATTGTTAATTGGAGTAGAGAGTCCACTTTCTGCGGTTTGCAACCCCACCGATTGGGTTAATTCGGAATAGTTGGAAACCGAAGAAAAGAACGAGGGCGGAGGGCGGAAGAACGAGGAGATTAGAGTGAAGGTGCTCACAAATGATGAGCCTCTCACCATTGGACTCTTCCGTCCTCTCTCTTCCCTCTTCCGTCCTTCGGACCATGGGCGGAAGAACGAGGAGATTAGAAGAAAGATGCTCACAAATGATGAGCCTCTCACCATCGGACTCTTCCGTCCTCTCTCTTCCCTCTTTCGTCCTTCGAAGTTTGAGAGAGTAGGTAGGGTGGGCAAAATCAGGATATAGCAAGCCTAACTGAATTTAGAATGAGAATCGCTTACAAAGCCTATAGTCTATGGAATGCTGTTCGAAATTCAACTGTGATTGCTATAGATAACCCTCGCTGGTGCCTGTAAGCTTTGTTTGCCCACCAATTTTTTCAGCGGTGGGCATTGTAGTTTGAGTGTGGGTTAGCCAAGATTTCGGACAAGATAATGCCCACCCTACGAGCTCACTTTTTAACCAAATTCCTCCCTCTTCCGTCTTCTCTCTTCCGTCCTTTCAACTCCGATTGGGTTAATTCGGAATAGATGACGGCTCAAAGTCCCTCTCCCGCTCTGGGAGAGGGATTTAGGGAGAGGGAAAACTCAGCTATCAAAGAGCCTTCCTCCACGGAATTCGCCCCTTCGCATACCAGGTGGGCAAGCCAAAGATTGACCCTACCTAGCTAAGCTACCGATGCTGGGCTTACCCACCCTACAATTCCTGGGAGAGGGATTTAGGGAGAGGGAAAACCCAGCCATCAATGCGCTTTCTCACGCTAAGTTCGCCCTCTATCCCCTAACCCCCCTACGACTGCGCTCAGGGCATCGCTTTCTGCCAAAATGGGCGAAAGGGGAACCAGACCCATCAAAGACTACTCCCAACATGAGATAACCCCTTATAGAAAGGGCATTCTTACCCAAAGAACACCACTCGAAAACCCGCCCAATGACCTCCCATCCCACAGAAAAATGGGACATCCCCGAATCCCTACGTCGTCGCATGGTCGAAGTAGCCCGCGACCTACGACAACAGCAGACCCCATCAGAAGAAAAACTTTGGCAACAGTTACGACGCAAGCAACGCGGTTATAGAGTGCGGCGACAACAGCCTATCGGTCCCTTTATCGTAGACTTCTACATATCCCAAGCTCGACTCGTGATCGAAGTTGATGGTGCCGTTCACACTCAACACATTGAAAAAGACAAACAACGGCAAGACCTTTTAGAAGAACTCGGATTAACCGTTCTCCGCTTCTCTACAACCGCAGTAGAGCAAACCTTATCAGAAGTCTTAGAGCAGATCGATACTTACGTTCAAATCCTGACAACTCAGACAAATATTTAGTAACCTTCAAAGCCCCTCTCCCCTGGTTGACTGACAAAAGATTCTGCATTGGGCGCGGAAACCGCGCCCTTACCAGATTGCTGTAGGGGGCAGGTTCCCTGACCCTTTGGATAGTCTGGGTTCTAGCAGGTTTTGTCAGTCAATGAGCCCTCTCCCGCTCTGGGAGAGGGATTTAGGGAGAGGGAAAACTCAGCTATCAAAGAGCCTTCCTCCACCGAATTCGCCCCTTCACATACCAGGTGGGCAAGCCAAAGATTGACCCTACCTGGCTAAAGCTATCGATGCTGGGCTTAGCCACCCTACGATTCCTGACTGGTCCCGTATTAGGATCAATACAACCCTTCAGACCCTTGAGCCATGCCTCAAACTGCAACCGACTACAAACATATTGTCCTCGATGAAAACCAAGTGCCCTTAATCGAAGGCAGCACACTAAAAGTGATTGAAATTGTCATGGCCCAAAGAGCTTATGGCTGGACTCCTGAAGGGGACCTCGATTAATCAGTTTTCTTTAGCTAATGGCGTCTCATTTGAGACCGTCAAGGTGACTCAAAGAGAGTCCGAGACATTCCACCGAAAAAAGCTTCCCATTTTGACAAAAAAATAGGGTTGGAAGACCACGTTTAAGTCGATTTCCCGGCTTTAGGTCCGATTATCTTGCCAGTTCAGCCGATGCAGCACGTTGGGTTTCGAGACACACAAACCGCTTCAGGTTATACACCAGATTTTTCAGACCTAGCTGGGTCTGGGCACGGGCTAACCCGATGCTGCGCACCACCTTGCCACCCATGCTGGTGACGACATCTCCGAAGATGTGCTCCACTCTGGCACGGGTTTTGGAGCGCTCTCGATTCGCGGTTTTCTGGGCCTCGCTTAAGGGGCGATTGCGATAGGCCCGTTCATTTATATGCGGCTCAAACCCTATCAATTTCAGCACCTCGACAATCAGCACGGAGAGATACGCACTATCGGCCCAAAGTCCATCGCCGCTATTATCCGCATCGAGCAACTCGCCCAAGACCTGCGAGTCATGGACCGACGCATCGGTGACGCTGTAACGGCGAATGAGCTTAAAGCCGGCATCACTATTGATGTGGTTTTTGTAGCCGTAGTGGGACGTTCCATTTTTCTTCGTCCATCGGGCGTCAACATCTTTTTGCGCGAGCTGATGAGGGGTCTCTTGCCACTCAACGGGAACCTCACCCTGCTTGAGGGTTTGGTTCTCCTCACGGGTGTTGCGTTGTTTGGGAACTGGAATCAAGGTCGCATCCACAATTTGCCCATCCTTGGCGGCATAGCCTGCCCCTTGCAGATAGGCTCCAAACTGCTCGAACAACGCCTCCACCAAGCCGTGCTGCTGCAACTGTTCTCGGAAGAGCCACACCGTCGTTGCATCCGGGACTCTATCCTCAAGCCCCAAACCGAGAAATTGCATGAAGGACAGTCGGTCGTTGACCTGATATTCCAGTTCGTCATCGCTGATGTTGTATAGCTTTTGCAGCACCAGCATCTTGAAGAGTAACAGGACATCGGTGGGGTTACGACCGGCCTGGCTTTTGCGCGGTTTCTCTCGAATCTGCATCAGAATCGGACGAAAGGTCTCCCACGGCACCAGTTGATTCAACCGATTCAGTACCGCCTTCTTTTGCTCCAGTTTTTGCTGGCGCTCTTCGATATCCCAGAATCCCTGCTGTCCCATGGCCTGCGTGCTTCAACAAAACCGACCTTATGATCTCATACTGAGATCGCTCTGGCTATTTTTCGAGGTGCCCTGAAGAGATTTACGTTAACCACCGCAATCTAACCATGAGTCAGATTTATGGAGCACTCTCCTACTACTGGGATCACAAAGCAGACCTAGATGCTGCCATTGAAGCCGACCTTCAGGAGGCGGAAGCAATGCGCTTAGAAGCTGGCGAGTCCCCCTTCGTTGCACGACTGAAAGCTCAGGGCTTGTTGCAATGAGCCTCAGCTTGTATATGGACGAGAATGTTCATGGTGCCATCACCACAGGATTACGGATAAGAGAAGTTGATGTTCTAACCGTGCAGGAAGACGGCAGGGCTATTTCATTCTAAAAATGGCCTTGAGGGTATCTAGACCAAACTTGCAGAGTCGTTCAGCCTGAGCCATATTGGCGAACTCGTTGGAGCGATAGAGGTTGAGCGCGAAGTTTCGAGCGACGGCGAAGATTTGCGGCAACTGGTGCATACGAATGCGCGAAGCATCTTCTCCCTGGGTCACATCCCGGATATGATGTACCTTATTTTCAACGCCCCAATAGCCCCGAATGCGCCGAGCCAAGGATTCCGCTGATTCTAAAAACGAGGCGACATAGTAGCGGGTCTCAGTTTCTAAGTGAGGCTGCCCGCCCTTCTTGAAGTGTCGCTCACTCTCCACTCGAATGAGCGTCTTCAGCCCTGGCCAGGGCTTGATGTTATCGAGGGTGGTGCATAGGCTAACGACCCGCTTCTCCAGTCGCCCATGCCCTTTACTGACCTCGGTGTAGCTGTCCTCAGCGATAAAGTTGGCCTGAACGCTTTTGTGCAAGTTACCCTGATTGCCTTTGAGGGCACCCAAGTAATGATTGTCGGTGTCAAGGATGAGCTGACAGTTTTTTTGGGTGCTAATCGCATCAAAGGCTATCACCACCCCCTTCAGCGCCAGTTGCTTAATGAACTCGGGCAGGGCTTTGATTTCGTTGGTCTTGTGCTCTACCTGATAGGGCTCCAGAATCAACCCCCGCTCCACCAGATAAGCACTGACCAATAGAATGGCGGGATGAGGGGGAGAGTCAGGATTGTCAGTCTCCAGTTGATACGACCCGCGTAAGACTTTGCCATCCACCGCTAAGGTTTCACCGGCTAACGGTTCAATGCCAAAGAACCGAGCCAAGGCCGCCGAATACTGTCCATAGTCTAGCTTTAGCAGCACCCGGCGAATCGTGCTGTAGGAGGGAAGACGGCCCTTGGGCGGGTTGAAGAGGTCAATCAACTCGCTGCGGTAGCTTTTGAGCCAGTCGCCAATGGCCAGAAATCCACGATTACCGGCCGTCACCGCCAGGGTGAAGAGCGCCAGGCATAAGGCCATCTGATGTCGTTTGCCAGAGGCCTGACGGACATCTGGCAGGGCAACGAAGGCTTCGAGGATCTCGATGCGCTCTACAGCAGGCTCATGCCTCGAGTCGAGGGTAGTAGGGGTAGGGGGCAGACGCATAGACGCTAGGACCATTGGGATTAGCCTGAAACTCTAGCATCTTTAGGTCCCCTTGAGAATGAAATGGCCCTGGGAAGACGGACGTTCTGGCATGGCGGATGATCTCGTTATACAGCGAGCAACTGAGCTAGAGCGTATTGTCTTCTCTCAGGACCGAGATTTTTTAGTCGAAGCAAAACGGTGTCAAGAAGATGGCATCCGTTTCTCTGGAGTTGTCTATGGTCATCAACTTATGGTTCAGATCGGAGAATGTATCCGAGATTTAGAGTTAATCGCAACGTTAGGAGAACCGCAGGAATTTGAAAATAGAGTTCAATTTCTGCCGTTTTAGTGTTAACTAGCTGAAGGAATTAATTCGGCATAGATGACGGCTCAAAGTAGGTAGGGTGGGCAAAATCAGGATAGATAACCCTCGCTGGTGCCTGTAAGCTTTGTTTGCCCACCAATTTTTTCAGCGGTGGGCATTGTAGTTTGAGTGTGGGTTAGCAAAGATTTCGGACAAGATAATGCCCACCCTACGAGCTCTTCCCCTGACTGCCTGACACATCTTTTACTCTAGTCGGCAGGATAGAGAGCGGATGCGAGAGAACCAGATTTGGTCGTAATAGTCGTGCTCCGCTTTTTTGGAGGCAAAACAAGGCTCTGGGTCACGGACTAACAGCGCTATCGGCTCTAGAAGCTGTCGTCCTTTGTGAACGACTCCCTTAAGCCAGCGCAATCCAATCTTGAGGTAGCTGAGTCCGCGCCGCCAATGAGGGTCTACCTGCTGCCTAAGGCCTTCAATCTGAACCGCCATGCCAGTGGTTGTTCCATAAAGCAGTGCAATAGCGGCCACTAGATAAAGTCGCTCAAGGGCTACCGCTGAGCGGATTCGGGAGTCTTCAATCTCGAAAGCTCCTGATTTGCTATCCAAAAACAGCTCCTCTACTCTGAAACGCAACGCGTAGCGCCAGAGCGTCTGCAAGGTAGGCGGTTCATCGGTGATGACGGCCCAAGGCTCTTTGACGCCTTTAAGCGTCGCCAGCACGATGTTGCACTGGTGGGAGCCATCCTGCCACAGCCTGACATTTCGATAGAAAATCGCCTCGCCTTTTGGCGGCCACAGATATCTCACTTCAGTCGGATAACGCCTTGGCCCGTGCAGCAGGACATCGCAGGGCACTCGCAAGCAGTAGTGCCAACTGCTCGCTTGCAACCAACTCATCAAGTCGTGGTTGGCAAAGCCTCGGTCGGCCAGCAGCATTAGGTTCGGGTACTGCCTCAAAAGCCACCGGGCACGGCGCAGCAAAGGGCGGTATTCTTCAAAAGCCACCGTTGCACTGCCATGCTCAAGCACTCGCCACAGTAGCGGGACTGCTCGTCCGCAGCACACCACTGACAGGTGAATCATGCAGTATTGGTTCCACAGCACCGTTGTATCGAGTGCCAGATACAGCCGCTTGCCCTCCCACTGCCTCAGCGTCAGCAGCACCAGCGGTAGGTAGAGCTGATTTATCTCAACGAGCCGGTTGCCGAAAAATCGATGCCACCGCCGCTCGAAGCTTTGCGCTTTGTTGGCACGGCTTATCACGTAGGACTCCCAAGCAGGTGGGCTCAGCTCACCACTACAAATCAGGGCGGTGACCATCCAAGATAGGGCTTTGATATGGCGCAAGTCCCGGTAGTGGCTGTATTGACGCAGATAGTGCAGCAGTTGATCATAGAGCTGGGTAGAGCTTGGCATGTCGCTTTGGCCGTCAGTGTGGTAACTACAGCCTCGCACACGAGCTCTGCCTATTTCCTCTTTGTCCTGATATGACTACCTTTCAGCTACTTCTGTCAGGCACTCAGGCTCTTCCCTCTTCCGTCCTTCGAAGTTTGAGAGAGTAGGTAGGGTGGGCAAAATCAGGATAGATAACCCTCGCTGGTGCCTGTAAGCTTTGTTTGCCCACCAATTTTTTCAGCGGTGGGCATTGTAGTTTGAGTGTGGGTTAGCAAAGATTTCGGACAAGATAATGCCCACCCTACGAGCTCACTTCTCAACCAACCCTTCGACTGCGTTGCCCCTGCGGGGCCGCTACGCGAACAGGACAAGATTCCTCCCTCTTCCGTCTTCCCTCTTCCGAGGGTTGGGTTAATGCGTAACGACTGGAAATGTGCATGGTAGGGGCGCACGACCGTGCGCCCCTACATCGTCATCTATTCCGAATTCGCCCCTTCGCATACCAGGTGGGCAAGCCAAAGATTGACCTACCTAGCTAAGGCTACCGATGACGGCCTTACCCACCCTACAAGTCCCTTACTGTCGTCACCGGTACAGAGCTGCCCAGTGGCCACCTCACAACAATCCTCGATATCGGATGAACATGAGAACGGCCGCCCATGCCCCCAACGCCACCTTAATGGCCACTAGGATATTGAGCACGGGAATCCAGCCACCGCTAACCAGGGCACCCAGATCCCCTTGGGGCAGCTCTATCCCCACCAGCGTCAAGGCTGCCACCACAATGAAAATCAGCACCGACACCTTTTCCCAGGTAGCGGCTCGCCACCGCTGGTAAATCGCTTCCATCCACTTGGTCGACGAGGTAATGGCAATCAAGCCAATGGCCGTTCCGCCCGCGACTCCGGCAGCAAAACCACCCCCAGGGCTGAGATGCCCACGAATGGCCAGTTCAATACCGATGAGGGCGGCGATGGTAGCGCCCAATCGGGCCAGTACGATGGAGGGCGTGTCGGTGAATTGATAAATGGCACAGGACGGGGTCTCATCGGCTAGCAAAAACCGAACGCCCATGATCGCCAGCGTGAACACCACCACCTCAAAGATGGTGTCGTAGAGTCGATTCCTGAAGATGATGCCTGAAACGGTATTGGGCACCCCACTCTCTTGCACGATCGACTCGACGATGGAGAGTTCCGTAGCATCCATAGCCGGACTGGGGAAGGCCAACATTTTGATGTACAGCGCGATTCCTGCAGCCATGTAAACCCATATCATGGCTGTACCTCTGGGGAGTTGACCTCTCCGACACCAGTGGTGCGGCTATGGCTGTGGCCAACACTGGCAGGAGCGACATGGCTCAGACGAGCCAAGCTGGGGGATAGCTCTGCCTGCAGCAGTTCGTACAGCCGATGGACTCGGGTTTCTAGATCATAGGGGGCAGCAGTGCTGTCCCAGGGGCTCTCTAGAACTGGCACCCGGCAAATGGTGTGGACCTCTTTTGTCTTCAGAGCCGATTGCAAGGCTTGGAGATTGGGATAAGGGACGAGTTCCAGTCGCATATGGTGTCTACCTAGACAGGTGCGCAGGGTAGCCAGCAATGGCTCCCAAGCCTCACTCTCCACCGTTGGCCCTGAGTGGGAAGAGGCATCAGGGGCTAGCACTCCCAACCGCATGCTCAAAGACGAGCGCACCGCCACGGCATAGAGCGTAATGGAGAGCATAGTGCCGACGAGGGCTTCGGTTAAGGCCACATCGGCGGCACCGAAGAGGGCATACACTAGGGCCGCCACCGCCCCTAAAATGCCGCGGATGACTAACCCGTGGTAAGGATTGGTCTGGGTGACTAACATGCCAGCGGTTAGGGGCAGCAGTAGGACAATGGCCACCATGTACATGTCTTCAGCCATGATCACCTCCAGCGCTAGAGCAATAGGCCAACACATACCCCAGGACCGTATTCCAGATGGCCAGGGAAATCAGCGCTAACAATAACAGCGGCCATTCCCGCGGAATTTTAAGCAGTAGCCCCACCATAATTGCCATAGACCCTAACGTATCTGACACCGAGAGCGTATGGAGTTTAAATAATACGGAACGATTGCCTAATAGTGGCACAGTTCCCCAAAACCAAAAGGCGATGCCAATTCCAATCAACGCATAGCTGCAGGCATTTATCATACTTCATTCATCCGCCTAATAATATGAGCCAGTAGCATTAAGGCCGCGTTACCAACGCTTAAAATCAAGACACCGACCACCCCAATCATCCAATCGTCGCGCAGCACAGAGACCACCAAAATCATGATGGACGTTTTGGTGGCAATACTGGCGAAGGCCAATATTTTTTGCCAGGCGTTATTATCTTGCCAGGCCTCATAAATCGGAATCATTAAGGCAATCACCATTACCGAGAGGAGCCAGTTCATCAAGTCTATTATCTCCATTTTGGGATTACCGTCGGCGTAGTCGATGCACCTCATACCACCCTTCCTGGTGATAATTCACGGCGATGGTTTTCGGAGTAAAGGTAATCAATAAAATATCCAGAAAAACGAGACCAGGACTGCGATTTGGCCGTACTCGCTCTTGAGTAAACTCTTCGCGAGTATGAGGGAAAATCACCATCTCAATGGCTTCTATATAGGCCTTAGGAATGGCCACTAAGATGCGGCCAATAATGTGGAGCCAATCCCTAAGCACAGGGGTTGGCACGGGGTGCCTAGGCAATAATAAGGCGACACCAGTGCCAATGCCAATATTGGCTAAGCTGATATCGGATGTTAACAGCAGCCAAATGGTCAACCGTAATATCAGATCTAGACATCTAATCATGCCAGCACCATCCAGAATAGGGCTATTATCACTAAGCTCATGGCTCCGATCAAATGCTCAAACTCTTCTAGCACACGCGGCAACTTCAGCGTCGTTCTTTGCAAGACAGCACCATAGGCCAACCAACCGATAAGAATCGTGAGCAGAGGCTTGACAAGATTGGTCAGGGTGTAGACTTCGGAATGCACAGAATTAGCAATTATCAAGCCCCCTAGCAACACAATTATTGCCATCCAGAAACCAGATTTCACTGGGGCTTTAGTCTCGTCACCATGGGGTAGAAAGATAAATTTTGCAAATAAAATCGCCGTGCCTAAGGCGGCCAAATTCATGGCAATGACCTGCCAAGATACTAAACTCTTCATGGTCAGCACCTTGGCGCCGAAGCCGGATAATAGGGGAAACCCTGAGATCGAGAGACTAGCGATGACAAGCGCTATCCAGATTGAGGTCGGGATCCTCTGTTGCTGTAGTTGCTTCAGGTTGCGATTGGGTAAATTGCCGACAGTCAGAAACAAGGCCGCCTTAACTAGGCCATGGGTCAGGGCATAAAATCCTGCCGCCGCTGGTGCCGCTAAAACAAACCCCATTTGAGAGATGGTACTAAGGGCCAGCATGCGCTTGGTATCGCTCTCAAAGATGGCATAGCCGATTCCTAATAGTGCCGTGGCTACACCAAATAGACGCACGATGGGGGCGATGCTGTCAACCATCAGAGCACACCGGACTAGGGGGAAGACACCGGCCTTAATCACGACGCCCGATAGTAATGCTGACACTGGCGTTGCTGATTCGGAGTGGGTCAACGGCAACCACAGCCCTGAGATAAAAATCCCGCCTTTAGTCAGCAGCCCCAGCATGATGAGGGCAGTGGCTTCGGTGGGCGCGGATTGCAATCCAGCGAAGCCAAAGGATTGGTTGCCCTGATAGACCAGCACCGCCCCAATCAGGTAAAATAGCATGGCTGTATTGCTGACAAAGAGATAGCGTAGACCCACCCAAATTGAGCGGTCGCTACGGGGATAGGCAATTAAGAGGAATGCGGCAATACTAATGACCTCCAGGGCCACGTATAAACTAATAAAATCAGCACAGATAAAGGCCGCATTGACGCTGCCGTGCAGGATGATTATCTGGGTATAAAAGAAAGCTGATTTGTCACTGGACCAGCAGTAGAGAACGACGGCTATCGTGACCAGGGCATTGGTGACGATAAAAAAGCCACTCAGGGAATCGACAGTTAGCGTTACCCCAGCCTGATCGAGTAACTCCAGAGTGAGTGAGGCTGGAGCCAATAAGTGCCGTAAGCCATACCCTAGGGATACTAGGGTAACTGCGAGGGCAAGATGGCGAATGAGCTTAGGTAGGAGATATCCGCCGAATCCCAAGAATAATGGTAGGCAAATCCAGGCGACGGTGAAGGTGCTCATGGTGTGTTATTTTTCTCGATCTCATGGCTCTCTAGGGTGGGGTTATCCCGGGATAATTTCATCACCCCCACTAGCATCAGCGCCTGAATTGAAAACCCAATGACGATCGCAGTCAAAATGACGGCTTGAGGGACCGGATCGGCATAGGTCCGGGATGGAGCCTCTGACATGATTGGTGTGAAGGAACCTCCATGGGCTGCGACGAGTACGTAATAGGCAATTACGCCAGTACTCATGACGTCCATGGAGATGATTTTCATCATTAGATTCTTTTTCAGAATAATGCCAAAAAAGCCACAGAAGACTGTGGCAAAGATACACGCTTCTAAACTAGACATCGTGATTACTCGTAGCTTGACGGCTAGGCAGCCAATAACATGGCTTTACCATGCCCCCACTATTGGCCTTTCTAGATAATTTTAGTCAGCGGCAGGCATGGTGGCCGGGGCAGAGCCTGACTGGGTTTTCAGGGCCCGTTGCAATAGGGGCGGCGCCAGGAATGTGGTCAGAATTACCATGACGATAATGCCGGCTTCTAAAGGTCTATCTAGAACACCACTGGCGGAGCCAATGCCGGCAAAGACTAAGCCCACTTCACCCCGGGGCACCATGCCCACCCCGATGGCTAGGCGATTAATGCCCGGCTGGCCAAAGACAGCCCAGCCGGTGACCACTTTGCCCAGGATAGCAACGGCGATGAGGAAGGTGGCGATGATCAACCCGGCTCGATTCTCGGCCACGGCTGGGTTCAGCACGCTCAGATCGGCCTTGGCACCGACGGTGACGAAGAAGATTGGCACTAGGATGTCGGCGACCGGCATGACTTGCTGATCGAGTTCTTTACGCTGATCGGTTTCATCGAGGACCAATCCAGCGGCGAAGGCACCGAGAATGGCTTCCAGATGGATGGTGTTGGCTAACACGGCCATGACGAGGGCAAAACTGATGGCCGGAATTAGCAGGGCTCCTCGGGTTTGTAACTGGGTTGCGATCGCAACAAAGCTTTGGTTAATCACCTTACCCAGCAGAATTGCCCCTAGTAAAAAGGCGCTGGCACTGACGATCAGATAGACCACATTGAGCAGATCCACCTCACCCGTTTTCGCCAGACTAGCCACCACAGCCAGGACAATGATGCCCAACACATCATCAATGACAGCGGCCCCGACAATGATTTGGCCTTCCGTCGACTTCAAATGCCCTAACTCTGAGAGCACCTTCGAGGTGATGCCAATGCTAGTAGCCGTCAGGGCAGCTCCGGCAAATACTGCCGGAATCGTCGGCACATGAAACAGCGCAATCAGGCCGATAGTCCCTAATGCTAACGGAACAACAACCCCAACAATCGCCACCACCGCCGCCTGATACCCCACCTTACCGAGTTCTCGTAAATCAGACTCCAGGCCAATTTCAAACAGCAACACCATTACCCCTAACTCAGCCAGCACCGAGATCACCTCACTCTGGCTCTGAAAGATATGGGTTGCAGCTGTCGCATCCAGATGCCCCAACCATTGCAACCCACTCATCAGCACGGAGTCAGCTGCCGTCGCTCCCGTTTCAGGAAACACCAGTAGGTGAAGGGCCGAGATACCGACGACAACACCACCAACCAATTCCCCTAATACCGGCGGCAACTCTAGGCGTTTCGAGAGCTCGCCCCCGAGCTTACTCATGGTGTAGATGACAATCAGCGTCAGTAGTACCCCAGTCAGGATAAAGGGGCCATACTCTGCCTCGGGCGTCGTGGCTAACAGAGCCGACTGCGAAGGCCAAATATCGATCCAGGTTCCTGGAGGAAGATGAGAAAACACATTAGATAGCATGATCGACTGTCTCTAAGCATCAACAGATTGAGGTTCAAAGATGAAATAGTGATGAAAAGTCCTTCTTAACCGCACCACTCCTGAGCCGAGCAGCAGCTTCACCTCCCTTGAATGAATGAGGACCTGAACTGCAACCACCCCATGACTAAGAGAGCTAGGGAGAGAGGAACGGCGGTGGGAGCCATCACTAACCCCCAGAGCGCACTCAGGAAAGCTGTACTAAACAGAGCCAAACCGTATATCTCATCAACGGTGTGCAGATACCTACCAAAGGTGGTCAAGACTAAGGCAATAATTAGCCAGATAAACCAGATCATCATATCCGCCCACATCGATGCTTAAACTGTGGTCGAGGTACCCAGGTCTGGAGCTGGCCGGGAGCTAGGGAACACCGTTGTAACCGCTTGCCTCAGCGCTTCGCCGCGATCCATATACTGATGGTGAGGCGGCACCAAATTGAACACATCCAGGCTTTTTAACCGTCGCCGAGTCTGTCCCGCCGCCCCCACAATAAAGACCTGTCGTCCTTTATCAGCAGCCTCTTGAATGGCATTTTCCAAGGCCAGAGAAGCCGTGACCCCCAGGTGTGGCACATCGCTCAGGTCAAACACGATGGCATCACAGTCACCAATGGCATTGTGCTCTCGAGAAATGGCCTTAGCTACCCCGAAGATCATGGGACCACTCAATTGAAATAGCAGCACCCGACCATTGGCCTCATCCAGCCAACGCTTTTCCTCCGGATTCAGGCGAATGGCATCATCGGCATCGGTAATCGTCTGCACAGACTCTGCCTGCAGGGCACTCATACGCTCGATGGTCAAGATATTGGCCACAAACACACCGATGCCCACGGCGGCAATCAGGTCTACCAGCACCGTCAGCAGAATCACGCCATACATAATCAGGGCGCCCTTGATCGAGACCTGATGAGCTCGCTTCAAGAAGCCCCAGTCAATGATGTCAATCCCCACCTTCAGAGCAATCCCGGCCAGCACTGCCAGAGGAATCGTAGCCGCCAAGTTGGCTGCTCC
Source organism: Halomicronema hongdechloris C2206 (assembly GCF_002075285.3). Lineage (GTDB taxonomy): Bacteria > Cyanobacteriota > Cyanobacteriia > Phormidesmidales > Phormidesmidaceae > Halomicronema_B > Halomicronema_B hongdechloris. Next base: position 845,407 of record NZ_CP021983.2, read on the forward strand.
TAAAATCACCACCAGCAAGACACCCGCCCGGGTTAGGCCAGAAAGGGCTGTCCTACCCCCGGTTTGAATGTTCACTACTGTGCCCATGGTGGCCCCAGCCCCGGCGATGCCGCCGAACAGACCGGACATCAAGTTGCCCAACCCTTGCCCAATTAACTCTTTGTTGGAGTTGTGCTCGGTGCGGGTCAAGCTATCGGCGACCAAGGAGGTCAGCAGGGCATCGATACAGCCCAGCATGCCTAGCACTGCCGCATCCACGAACATCAACTGCAGCTGATCGACGCTGAAGGTGGGAATCTGCATGGCCGGGAAACCCGCCGGAATTTCACCAATGCGACGAATGTCGAGCTCTGGAAACAGCAGCAACGACAACACCGTCCCGGCAATCAACGCCACTAACTGGGGGGGCACCAGCCGCTTAAATTTGGCCGGCATGAACCAGATGATGGCGACTGTGACGGCGGCCAATAGGGTTTCCGCCGGTTGAATGTTTGCCAGCAAGTCCGGGATGGCTTGCAGGGTTCCTACCACTCCTCCGGAGGGGCTGGCCTGTCCCAGAAATGGAGCCAGCTGCAAAATAATTAGAATGATGCCAATCCCCGACATAAAGCCGGAAATTACCGTATAGGGCATCATGGTGACGTATTTACCCAGCCGCAGCGAGCCAAAAATGATCTGAAAGATCCCGGCCATCATCACGACGGTGAAGGCCATGGCCATGCCATTTTCAGGATTACTGGCGGTGAGGTTGGCAATTACCGCTGTCATCACCACCGTCATGGGACCGGTCGGTTCCGAAATTAGAGTCGGCGTGCCCCCAAATAGGGCGGCAAAGAAGCCGACCAAAACGGCTCCCCATAGCCCTGACGCCGCTCCCGCCCCAGAGGCTACCCCGAAGGCCAGGGCCATGGGTAAGGCAATGATGGCTGCCGTAACCCCCCCGAAGATGTCCCCCCGGAGGTTGCGAAAATGAATTCTATTGGTCAGTTGCATGGCTAGATTCCCTGCCTAACTGGATGAAGTCGCTGATATGTGACTAATGAAGTAGTCAACTCCCCTTGAGATTGCTAGTGCAGACCCCACCGAGAACATCCATTAGTTGATCAATCAGAGCTGCAGGCACCAACACCTACCTCTGTAGGAGCATGGGAGTTGAGACCAGGCAATATAGATTCAAGTAAATCATAAATTGCTCTGTTATTTAACAGAGTCTAATCACAACCTACCCTGAGTCAACCATTAGCTAGGTGATGTTTTTTGATTGAAATAATAGGTTTGGCTTATACTTATCCCTGATGATTCGCTGGTCTTGCGATCGCAATCGGGCAGTGGGAGCCCCACCATGGCATAGCGACAGTCATCAGAGAGCTAGGAAGCGAGCGTCGACCTCGAACTGCAGACGTCGGCATTTAAAATGCGTTGCAGCATGGATGAGGTTTGCTGTCATTTAGGACGTCCATGGTCAAACTATGTCCGGTAGGTGCATCCCTTCGGGGACCTCGATTAATCAGTTTTCTTTAGCTAATGGCGTCTCATTTGAGACCGTCAAGGTGACTCAAAGAGAGTCCGAGACATTCCACCGAAAAAAGCTTCCCATTTTGACAAAAAAATAGGGTTGGAAGACCACGTTTAAGTCGATTTCCCGGCTTTAGGTCCGATTATCTTGCCAGTTCAGCCGATGCAGCACGTTGGGTTTCGAGACACACAAACCGCTTCAGGTTATACACCAGATTTTTCAGACCTAGCTGGGTCTGGGCACGGGCTAACCCGATGCTGCGCACCACCTTGCCACCCATGCTGGTGACGACATCTCCGAAGATGTGCTCCACTCTGGCACGGGTTTTGGAGCGCTCTCGATTCGCGGTTTTCTGGGCCTCGCTTAAGGGGCGATTGCGATAGGCCCGTTCATTTATATGCGGCTCAAACCCTATCAATTTCAGCACCTCGACAATCAGCACGGAGAGATACGCACTATCGGCCCAAAGTCCATCGCCGCTATTATCCGCATCGAGCAACTCGCCCAAGACCTGCGAGTCATGGACCGACGCATCGGTGACGCTGTAACGGCGAATGAGCTTAAAGCCGGCATCACTATTGATGTGGTTTTTGTAGCCGTAGTGGGACGTTCCATTTTTCTTCGTCCATCGGGCGTCAACATCTTTTTGCGCGAGCTGATGAGGGGTCTCTTGCCACTCAACGGGAACCTCACCCTGCTTGAGGGTTTGGTTCTCCTCACGGGTGTTGCGTTGTTTGGGAACTGGAATCAAGGTCGCATCCACAATTTGCCCATCCTTGGCGGCATAGCCTGCCCCTTGCAGATAGGCTCCAAACTGCTCGAACAACGCCTCCACCAAGCCGTGCTGCTGCAACTGTTCTCGGAAGAGCCACACCGTCGTTGCATCCGGGACTCTATCCTCAAGCCCCAAACCGAGAAATTGCATGAAGGACAGTCGGTCGTTGACCTGATATTCCAGTTCGTCATCGCTGATGTTGTATAGCTTTTGCAGCACCAGCATCTTGAAGAGTAACAGGACATCGGTGGGGTTACGACCGGCCTGGCTTTTGCGCGGTTTCTCTCGAATCTGCATCAGAATCGGACGAAAGGTCTCCCACGGCACCAGTTGATTCAACCGATTCAGTACCGCCTTCTTTTGCTCCAGTTTTTGCTGGCGCTCTTCGATATCCCAGAATCCCTGCTGTCCCATGGCCTGCGTGCTTCAACAAAACCGACCTTATGATCTCATACTGAGATCGCTCTGGCTATTTTTCGAGGTGCCCCTTCGATATACGCCATTTACAAATGCCAATGGCTATGCATTCTTTCAGGCCAACGGCATAGCATTCTCGTCTCCGGATGATGCGGATTTGATCGTCAGCGGCACCGTTAAGAAGCTGCTGACCTTCATGGTCAGATTTGGCCGCAAAAAGCACTATCTGTTGTGGACTATCGAGCCCCGATTCAGCCAACATTTTCAAGCCCAGATAGCCTATCCGCTGTTGCCGCCTGTCCATGTCATGAACGTGTATACCGGCATCTTCGACAACAATTATTTCTTTGCCCCCCAGCAGGTCATAGCGCCTGATATGACTCAGGCCCTAGCCGGTAGGAAGATGTCAACCGCCGCCCTGATGACCTACCGGAAAGGGCGGCAGTGGCGACTCATTCATCGAGGACGAGACTTGGATCTCTGCAATCTAAGGACTGACATCGCCCTGCATGGCTACCGCCGAGGCTGTCTCGATATCTATGGCAAAGGCTGGCCTGAGGTCGTTACGGTAGGCCCCTCTACTAGCAAAGGACGACAGCAGAATAAGATGGCGATTTTGCGTCAGTATCGGTTTAATCTCTGTTTTGAAAATACCCGCTGGTCCTACTATTGCACCGAAAAGATCTGGGATGCGATCGCAGCTGGATGCTTACCTATTTACGACGGTCAGGGCACTCAGATCTATGAGGACTTTCCTGCCCACAGCTTCTTGGATTACAGCACCTTCGAGACCCCCGCGGCCCTGTTTGACTACCTGGACACCATGACAGACGACGAGTTTCAGGTGCGTCTGTGCCGCTGCGTGCAAGCCTATAATCGGGCGGTACAAGGCCGACAGAGGACTCAACCTCGTCAGGCCATTCTCCAGAAAACTCTGCAGCGGATAAATAGCATCCTGCAGCATGGGGGGAGTCATCGAGCGCCAGATTTGGCCTTAAGACAATGACTATTCAGGAAATTCCTCGTCTATAAAGCTGTGTATAGGATACGGTCAGCCGGCTACCTACCTATCAACGCCACCTGTAGTAGAAGCCCAGGGTTGGGTCTTCGGCCCTGGGGGGGAGGTTGTCCTGACGGATAATGAGATGACGATTTCGCATGGACCGGCCTGTGGCTGAGGCATTCTGCCTAAATGGCAGAGTTAGGTTTGCTTATGGCAACGGATACCGTAGAATACTTCTGTCAATGCGCGCCAAAAATGACTGTATACAGGCTAAGCCTTAATTCTTGGTAAAAACAGACCGCTTTACCTATGAACTGAGAAGTTAGCATCATCTGCTGACCCTGAGTTCGGTTTAGTCTGCCATCACCACTGCCCGTTTCCCTGTAGCCTTTCGACTGTTACGAAGCTATATCTTAAGAATCGGGGGTGCCCCGTGGCCCTAAGAGTTTATCCCCGCCGGCAGGAGTGGCTAAGTCTGATGGCAGCCTTGCCCGTTGCCTTCCTGGTTTCACCTGCTGCCACAGCGCAAAGTGTCGTCTTCGACGGCCGCTTCTCTAATCAGCCCCTGGGCAATGGTCCGATATATAACATTCTGGCTGGCCATGGTCGCTTTTCAGCCGATGGCCAGAGCCTCTTCTATAGCTTTGACCGCTTTTCCCTGCTGAATGGTGAAACGGCAAATTTTGCCGATGGCGGAGCCCAAAACATCATCTCTCGCGTCACCGGAAATCTGCAGTCCTCTATTGCCGGCACCATCAATGCCGGGGCCAATTTTTACTTTATTAATCCCAACGGGATTACATTTGGTGATGGTGCAACGGTCAATATCGCTGGTGCCTTTGTCGCCTCTACCGCCGACAGCATTTTTTTCGATGCAGCAGGGCAATTCAGCGCTAGCCAGCCTGATCAATTTGATAATAGTTTACTGACGATCACGGGAGACCCCAGTGGCTTTTCCTACAGCCAAACTGCCCCGGCGCCAATTCGGGTAGATGGATTGATCGGCAATCCCGGACGATCCATTTTGTTGGCCGGTGGAGACGTGATGGTGAATGGATTGGTCAGGGCGAGGGGGGGGCTGATTGAGATTACCGGGCTTGCGGTCCCTGGCACCGTTGAGATTATTCCCAATTCTCCGTTGGGCGTGGAAATTGATGTTGCAGATAGTGCCACCCGCTCCGATATCACTTTAAGTAATGGTACCTTAGACGTTTCCATTGACAATGCCTTCGTCACCTTTGCAGGAGGCAGTATCGGCATCAAGGGTGACAACATCGACTTGCTGAATAATAGTGCTATTTGTGCTGGCATAGGGGCCGCTTCTGATTGTAATGGAGATAAATTTCCAAGCAATCCAGTTAATGGTGGGGAGGCAGGCAATATCCTGCTGGATGCAACAGGACGCATGCGGCTGCTGGAAGAAAGTGCAGTTGTCAATCGAATAGAATTCGCCGCTTCTGGCAATAATATCAGTAACATTTTTGATGCTACAGATCCCTTTGGCTCGATTCTCGTTAATGCGGGATCCCTTGAAATTGATGGGATAAATTCACTGATTAGTGCCACTTCGCGGGGGACAGAGGGAAATGCTGGGCTAGTTATCATCAATGTTGAAACAGACGTTTCGATTTCCGGCGGTACGATTACGGATCCACTTTTTGACATACCTGGAGGTCTCTATAGTCAGATAGCACCAGGTACTGAGGGTAACGCTGGTGGAATCATTGTTCGTGCTAGTTCTTTGAAGTTTCTAGACAATGCCTTGATAACCAGTCGTAGTTCTGGTCAGGGAAATGCCGGTGAGGTTCAATTGCTTGTTCCTAATATTTTGATAGATAGCGCCGATGTGATTTCCACAATCGGTCCAGGTGGCACCGGTGAAGCCGGTAATATTCTGATCCAATCGGATACTTTAAGGCTAACTAATGGAGCGGAAGTATCTACCAGCCTGGAGGGCACCAGCACGGGTACCAATTTCTTCGCGGGCAATCTGGTGGATGCCATCATCTCAGGTAATTTCGAGGATGTGGTGGCGTCCGTCTTGGTATTCTCTGATTCGGTGACCATCGAAAATGGTTCATCGGTGACAGCCAGTGCCACGGGCACTGGCAATAGTGGCGGCATTTTCATGCTGGCTGATGGTGATATTCTTTTGAGAAATCAGGGGGCTATCACCAGTGAAGTGGGACCTGGAAATAATGCCATCAGTGGTGCTATTTTACTGTTCTCAGAACGATTAGGGCTCTCTAATGGCTCTAAGATTAGTGTCGAAAATCAGTCGGCTAACTTAGCCGGGGCGATTTTAGCCAGGGCTCGGGTAATTGGCTTGGCCAGGAACAGTGCAATTAGTGCCGAGACCAATGCCCAAGTGGCGACGGTCTCTGGATTAGAGGGGTCCATTTTCTTGAATGGAGAATTTTTATCCCTGTCGCTGAACAGCAATATTCGCACCGATGCCAGCGGATTAGGGGATGGCGGTGACATTCAGCTGAACATCACCAATACCGTCTATGCCTCGCCCTCGCGAGACAGTAATATCACCGCCAATGCCACCGGTACCGGTGGCAATATCGTCTTCCCAGCAACACTGTTGTTGCGCAACATCGCTCCTCGCTCAGATGACTTCCCCGACTCTAATGACATCACCGCCAGCGGTCAGTTTAGTGATGGCACCATTTCCTTTCAATCAGGCACCCAGGATGTGAATCCGGTGCGGGAGTCGGTGACGTTGCCTAATGATTTAGTCGATGCCTCTAGTCTGATTGCCCAGGGTTGTGCCGCCGGCAATTTGCGGGCGGCCCAGGAGATTGGAGAACTGGTGGTGACCGGGCGGGGCGGGTTGCCGCCGAGCCCCTCTGAACAGGTGAGCGAGGCCGACATTCTCACCGAGTTGGCGGAGCGTCCTAGGGTGGAAGGGCGCTCCCAGGATTCGGCAACGACAGCGGTGGCGGCGGCTCCTGCGGTCACCCCCGTGGTGGAAGCCCAGGGCTGGCACTACCGCGAGGACGGCGACATCGTGTTGACGGCCCAGGCCACTGGGGCAGTGCCCACGGCTCCGGCCTTTGCTTCCTTGGGGTGTGATGATTGGTAAGGGGTCATGGCTAGGGGCGGGATTGTTGAGTACCGTCGTTGCCCTGGCGGTGGCTCCGGCAAGCTATGGCTTTGAGGTATCCCTGTCGGATCATCAGGGCTGGTCGACGGATAGTCACGACCTGCTGGAGTCTGGGCCGCCAGAGGCAGATCGTAAATCCAGGCGGCTGCCGGCATCGGAACATCCCTCTGTAAGGATATGGGTCGCTCCCCAGGAAGGACTGTGGCTGGCCCAAAGCGATCCCTTAGACTCCTTACCTTTCGAGCAGCGACCCCCGTCTCAAGAGCCGTTGCCGGAGTTCGAGCTGCCGCCGCCCCTACCGCCACCAGAGGACTTAATTAAACCCCAGCAGCCGATTCCGGAGACACCGCCGCCGGTGCCGGGGGAGGTGCCGGAAACCGTGGTGGTGGAGCGGTTTGAGGTGGTGGGCAGCACCGTCTTTACCGAGGAAGAGTTAACGGCGGTGACGGCGCCGTTTACTAACCGGCCCCTCAGCTTCAATGAACTGTTTCAGGTGCGATCGCAGATCACCGATCTCTACGCCAGCGCAGGCTATATCACTTCGGCGGCGATCATTCCGCCCCAGACCCTGAGTGAGGGCGTGGTGCGGATTGAGGTGATCGAAGGTCGGCTAGAGGCCGTCCAAGTCACTGGCAACCAGCGCCTACGGGCTGACTATGTCAGCAGCCGCATCGCTCCCTATGCCACCGCTCCCCTGCAAATCGAGCGCCTGCTGGAAGGATTACAACTGCTGCAGCTCGACCCCCTGATCCGGCGCGCATCTCCTCAGAACTCTCAGCCGGGCCGCAACCCGGCACCAGCCTGCTCAGCATCACCGTCGACGAGGCCAAGACTGGCAGCCTGTCGGTGGATCTCAACAACAACCGTACCCCCAGCGTCGGCAGCTTTCAGCAGGTGCTGCAACTCACCGAAGACAACTTCAGTGGCCGGGGCGATCGGCTGCAGCTCAGTGTGGGCAACAGTGACGGCAGTAACACCGCCCAAGCTGGGATACCGCACCTTCGTCAACCCCCAAAATGCCACCGTCGAGCTCACCCTGGGCGGCTCCCTGGGCGAGGTGTTGGAAGGCGATCTGGAGCTGCTCGACATCGACTCCCGCTCCTTCTTCGTGGAAGCCACCTGGCGCCAGCCCCTGGTGCGCACCCCCGAGCGCGAGTGGGCCATCGGCGCCACCTTCACCCGGCAGCAGAGCGAAGCCTACTTCCTGGGCAACCTGTTCGGCCAATCCGTGCCCTTCCCCGCCATTGGGGCCGATGACAATGGCGTGTCCACCGTCTCGGCGCTGCGGCTGTTTACCGACTGGGTGCGGCAAGGGGAACGGCAGGTGCTGGCCTTTCGCTCCCAGCTGAGTCTGGGGCTAGGCAACGTCTTGGGTGGCACCGTGCAGGATGAAGCCCGGCCGAGTCTGGACCCCACCCTGGAGGAACCACGCCCCGACAACCAGTTCCTCTCCTGGAGTGGCCAAGCCCAGTGGGTGCGATTGCTGGCCCCCGATACCTTACTGTTGCTGCAGGCCAATGCCCAATGGGGGACGGGCAGTCTCCTGCCAGCCGAGCAGTTCCGCCTGGGGGGCCAAACCAGTGTGCGCGGCTACCGCCAGGATTTTCTACTGGTGGACCGTGGCATCTCGGCCTCGGCGGAGGTGCGCCTGCCCCTCTATCGCACTCCCCTGGGAGACCAACTGCTGCAGGTGACCCCCTTCTTCGATGTCGGCGCCGGCTGGAACAACCGTCAGACTCCAGAGGACAATTTTTTAGCGGCGATCGGGGTCGGTCTCCTGTGGCAGCAACCCAATCTCACGGCGCGAGTCGATTGGGGCATTCCCCTGGTGTCGGTGGATAGCTTTGGTGATTCCCTGCAGGAGAATGGTTTGTATTTCTCGCTGGTGTATCGGCCGACGTGGTAGGGGCATGGGGAGGTAGACACCGATGGCACATTGGTTTCGGTCACGACAATGGCGATGGGGACGCCGTCTGCTGCTAGCCCTGATGGCACTGCTGCTGCTGGTGCAACCGGGCATGGCCACGGCTCCTGTCACACCGGTGGAGCCGGCCCTGGTGCAGGGGACATCGCCCACGACCCTGGAGCAGCAGGCTCGGGATCTGTACGACTCGGGCCAGTTTCTGGCGGCAGCGGCTCACTTTCAGCAGGCAGCCACCGCCTATGAAGCCCGGGGGGATATCCTCGGGGCGGCCACCCTCTTCACCAATGCCGCCTTAGCCGCCCAACAGGGGGGGGATTGGTCCCTGGCCCAGCGCACCAGTACCCAGGCCCTGGTCTTAGTGGAGTCGGTGGCTGCGGAGGGGCGTACAGCAGCGGATTGGCTGGCTTTGGGCAGTGCCCTGGATGTGCGATCGCGGCTCTGGTTTACCCAAGGGGAAGGGGAGCAGGCGGCCCTGGGCTGGGCTGATGCCGCCAGGGCTTACCAGCAGGCCGGAGCCGTGAAAAAGGCCCATACCAGTCGCCTCAGCCAAGGCCAGGCCCTACAGGCGGCAGGCTTCTACCGCCGTAGTCTGGAGGTGCTCTCGCGGCTCAGGGACGAACTGGCCTCCCAACCCGACAGTCTTACCGCCGTGATTACCCGGCGTACCCTAGGAGACGCCCTGCGGGTGACCGGCGACCTCACCCAGGCCGAGCAACAGTTGCAGGCCAGCCTGGCCATGGCCCAACGGTTACAGCTGCCCGATGCGGTTAGCCTGGCCCAGCGGGGGTTGGGGGATATCGCCAAGTTACGGGATGGCCGGAGTCGTCCCGAGGCAGCCCTGGCTGCCTATGAGCAGGCCTTTGCCACCGCCCAATCGCCGTTGCCCCAGCTGCAGGCCCGGCTGCAGCAGCTGGATTTGCTGATCACCTCGGGCCAATGGCTAGAGGCCCATCGCCTGGGGGCACCGCTGTGGGATCTAATCGAGGCCCTGCCTCCGGGACGATCCAGCCTCTACGCCCGCATCGACTTCGGCCGCCACCTAGTGGCCCTGCGCCAGGCCACGACCCAGGCCCTGACCCAACAGCAGACCCCAGCCCCCTTCTGGTACGTACTCAACAAGAAATTGCCCCCGACCACGGAGATCGCCACCCTACTGCTGACGACGCGGCAGCAGGCCCAAACTTTGGGGCATGCCCAGGCAGAGGCCTATGCCCTGGGGGAACTGGCCGCCCTCTACGAACAGACCCAGCAGTGGGACATTGCCGCCGACCTGGCCCAAGCGGCCCTGGTTTTGGCCCAGAGCCACAACGCCGCCGCCGTGGTCTATCGGCTGCAGTCGCAGCTGGGGCGAATTCAGCTGGCCCAGGGAGACCGCCGGGCCGCCATCAAGGCCTATAGCGCCTCGGTCGACACCCTGCAGGCCGTGCGCCAGGACGTGGTGGCGGTGAGTTCTGAGGCCCAGTATTCTTTCCAACAGAGCGTTGAGCCCATCTATCGGGAGCTGGTGACCCTACTGCTGGACAGCGAGGAGCCCAGCCAGGCCGAGCTGAAGCAGGCCCGGGAAGTGATCGAGTCGTTGCAATTGGCCGAGCTGGATAACTTTTTCCGGGAGGCCTGCCTCAGCGCCGAAACGGTGGAGATCGACCAGCTGGACACTCAGGCAGCGGTGCTGTATCCGATCATCTTGCCGAATCGCCTGGATGTGGTGATCAGCCTGCCCGATCGGCAGTTCACCCATTTTCCGGTGTCGATTGATCCCCAGGCGTTCCAGCAGACTCTGGAGCAATTGCAGCAGGCCGTCTCTGACTCCCGATCTGATACCCGATCCGTCGAGGTGCGACCAGACCCTGGGGCGGTGCCGCCCCTGCTGCCCCCGGCCCAGCAACTCTACGATTGGCTGATCCGCCCGGCAGAAGCGGCTCTGGAAGCCGCCAATACCGAGACCCTAGTATTTGTGCTGGATGGTCGCCTGCGCGATGTGCCCATGGCCGTGCTCCACGACGGGGAGCAGTATTTGCTGGAGAACTATGCGATCGCATTGACCCCAGGACTCCAGTTACTGGACCCCCGGCCCCTACCCCACGGCGACCTCAGCGTCATCGCCGCCGGTCTCTCCCAAGTGGGGGAGGCCTCGGCTCGAGAGAATCTGGGCGGGTTGCCCTTCGTGGAGCAAGAAGTCGAGACGATTCAGCAGTATCTGCCCAGCAACGTGTTGCTGAACCAAGACTTTAACGTCAATAACTTCGAGACCCAGGTGGGCACCCTGCCCGCTCCCATCGTGCATCTGGCCACCCACGGCAAATTCAGCTCCAGCTTGCAAGACACCTACGTGCTCACCTGGGATGACAAACTCACCGCCGATGAATTCAGCAATCTGCTCCTGGCCAGCGAATTGAGTCGCCAGCGTCCCGTAGAGCTGCTGGTGTTGAGTGCCTGCGAAACTGCTGCCGGGGACGATCGGGCGGTGCTGGGCTTGGCCGGGATTGCCATTCGTTCCGGTGCCCGCAGCACCCTGGCCACCCTCTGGCAGGTGAGCGATCCGGCTACGGCTCAGCTAATGGGCCAGTTCTACCAAACCTTGAGCCAGACCCAGACCACCAAGGCCGAAGCCATTCGCCAGGCCCAATTGAGCCTGCTGCATAGCGGTGACTACAGTCATCCCTATTACTGGGCGGCCTTTGTGCTGGTAGGCAATTGGTTGTGATACCTAAACAGTTGATGGATACCTTGCCTAGAAAAGACTTCGGAAGAATCGGCAGTTGAGCGATCAGCTATGTCCTACAGCATTTCCTTTCTGGGTGAGGTACAGCTTATCCCCTGAGGTCAAGGGTTTCATGGCTATCCTCACACCTGACTAGATTCAGAAACGCTGTAAGCTAACCAGCAAATACTGAATTTCACCAAATTGTCATGGTTGCTGGCTTGCCTGAATTACTCGTCGGACATTTCCCAAACAACAGGATCCTTGAGGATTGTTTACTTCGCAGCCACAACGGTTTGCTTTGACATGGGCTGTAATGCTTTCGATTGCAGTGCTGTAACCCGTCGATATACGCTCGTTGCGGAGGCGCTGCCGGCTCCAGCCAAAGCAATAACAGACCAAGACTTCATCCCCACGATCTTTTTGAAAGATAGATACTTCCAAATCCTGAGTAGTGAAGGTATCCCCTTGATTGGAAAAGTAAACAATCGGACAATCTGGAGCATCACAGAAGCGATATTGCCTTTGGGGTTCCAAGCGTGCCAGAGCAGAGGGTGTGAGCAAACTTTTCAGCGTGATAAGGTGCACTGGCTTGCCTCGCTGCTGGTTCTGAGGACAAGTATACACAGCGTCTTGGGACGACGATGAATCACAGCACGGACCCATGGCAACGTTCCTCCAATTAGTCGGACGGTTAGTCGGACGGTTAGTCGGACAGCTAGTCGGGTTGGTTATGGCAATGGCGGCGATATCGCCAGTATGACCATAGGGTGAGTCCTACGAAGGCTCCTAGTGCAGGGAGCAAGACATAATCCAGATATCCGGCCCAGGCACTTAGCCCCAAAGCACCTAACATCACCAGCAGAATCGGCGTAAAGCAACAAAGAGCAACCACGGTTGTTCCAATCAGGCTGGCAATCAACCTATTTTTGGGGTTCATTCTGCTCATTATCCTGCTCAATCAAGCCACAGACTTTCCCGTTACAAACGGTTTCATCAAGGGCTTCAATGGAATCAGAAATTACGGCCTCAATATGCTCATATCGATGCGTTAACTCCCGGCGAAGGGTCAGCATATCTTGAATGTGTTGATCGAGTTCTGCAAGATGTTGCTTCATCTGACTACGACAGAGGGAACACGATGAATGCCGTATTGAGCTGCTTTTTCAATACCTTCATCCGGTGCAGATGCTGTGCATAAATCCCAAATCTGCACGTCGCAATTCGAGCAGGCTAGCGCTCGAACGAGCTTGACGGTCTCATCACACAGAGGGCATCCTGCGGTAAAAACTTCAACGATACGGTTAGACATTTTGCTTGTCTCCTGAACTCTGAGTTCAGCCTAAACCTTATACTTGACTTCAAGGTCAAGCACTTTCCTGAAACACCTGTCTGAACGCTGTGCCTGAGCGTTGTCAACTGACTCAGGAAACCACTCGGCTTCTAAGCTATTGCGGCAAGCCTCCTCTATCGAGCCCTAAGGGAACGTTTCGCAGCCCCATGGCTGATGGTGTGTCGATTATGCCATCCCCGGGTGATGCCCAAAACCACCTGGGAGCGTTACGGTGATTGCAGCGATATATATAGTAGTAGCCAGTCAGCTTCCCTAGACTAGGCAATTAGGCGATCAGCAATGTCCTAAGCTGACTGGCTCGCCATCGCACAACACGTTGTGATGGTGACGATAATCGCGATCCCAATGACTCAACCACCATTGTAAGCAGGGGTATTCCATGGCGACGGGCAGGCAACAGATAAGCGGGGTCGCTGCTGCCATTTTGGTGGCAGGGCTGATGGCCCTGGGGGGCTGTCGCCCGCAGCCGCCAGAGGCCGGGTCGGCCTCGACGCCGACCACTGTAGCGCGAGATCTGAGCCAACTACGGCTGCTCTACGGTCGCATCCCTGAGACCCTCAATCCCCACCTGGCCACCGGCGTGCAAGACTTCGAGGCGGCCCGCATCGTCTACGAACCCCTGGCCAGTTACAACGCTCAAGGGCAGCTGGTGCCGTTCCTGGCGGCGGAGATCCCCACCGCCGAGAACGGGGGGGTGGCTGCCGATGGCCGCTCAGTTACTTGGCAATTGCGGCAGGATGTGCAGTGGTCTGATGGCGAGCCCTTTACCGCTGCCGATGTGGTGTTCACTTTCGAGTTCATTCGCAATCCCCAGGTGGCGGCGGCCACGGCCCAGTATTACGATCGGGTAGACAAGGTAGAAGCCATCGACGACCACACGGTCAAGGTCACCTTCACCCAGCCCAACCCCGCCTGGGCCGTGCCCTTTACCGGCGAGACCGGCCTGATCCTGCCGCGCCACATCTTCGCAGAGCTCGAGGATTCCCAGGTGCGTCAGGCGGAGGCCAATCTGCAACCGGTGGGCACCGGCCCCTATCAGGTGGTTAGCTTCGGCGGGGGCACGGTGCTGTTTGAGCCCAACCCCAGCTATTGGGATGGGGAGCCCGCCTTTCAACAGGTGGCACTGCAGGCGGGTCTGGCTCCCTATGCCGCCGCCCGCTCGGTGCTGAAGACCGGGGAGGCTGACTTTGCCTACAATCTGCAGGTGGATGGCCAGGAGCTGCAGGCCCTGGAACAAGACGGCCAGGGGCGAGTGGTCACCCTCTTCGGCAGTTCTGTGGAACGGCTGATGCTCAACTTTGCCCATCCCTTTGTGGCCACCGAGGAGGGCGAACGGGCCAATCCTGAGATTCCCCATCCTTTCTTCAGCGATTCCCGGGTGCGCCAGGCCGTTGCCTATGCCATCGACCGCGATGCGATCGCAACCCAGCTCTACGGCTCCCTCGGTCGCCCCGTCAATCAACTCCTGGTGGCTCCGGCTCGATACAATCAGGCGATTCCCCACCGCCATGACCCAGAGCAAGCCAAGGCCCTGTTGACGGCAGCGGGCTGGCAAGACAGCGATGGCGATGGCATTCGCGACCGGGACGGAAATAATCTGCAGGTGGTGTTTCAGGCGCCGGTGAATCCGGTACGGCAACAGACCCAGGCTCTGATCAAAGCGCAGCTAGAGGCCGTTGGCTTCCAGGTGGAAATCAAGCGGGTGCGGGTTGACGCCTTCTTCTCCAGCGATCCAGAGGAAACCGATAGCCTCAACCACTTCTACAGCGACCTGCAGCTCTACACCACCGGCAACGACAGCCCCGACCCCAGCACCTACATGGGCTGGTGGACCTGCGACAACATCGCCTCCCAGGCTAACAACTGGCAGTTGCCCAACAATGCCCGCTACTGCAACGCCGACTATGACCAGCTCTGGCAGGCCGCCGTGCAGGAGCTGGATCGGGCGGCGCGGACGGACCTGTTCAACCAAATGGACGCTCTCTTAGTGGAAGAGGTCGCCGTTATTCCTCTAGTGCATCGAGCCTCAGCCAATGCCATCCACGCCAGCCTGGTGGGGGTCAGCCCTACCCCTTGGGATACCAGCACTTGGGATATCAAACATTGGCGTCGTCAGGATGGGTAATCTCCCGATAGACCTGCTCCAACCGCATCGGCTGGCGGGCGATGAAGTCGATGGGCAGGCCCTCGAAGCAGGCCAGTAGTTTAACCACCGGTAGGGCCTGGGGCAGCCGAAGCCCTAGCTCGGTGCCAAGCTGAGAGTTTTGTAAAACTAGACGACCACCATAGGCCTTACAGAGATTTTCGAGCCTTAGCATGGAAGATGTAAGCCCAGGGGTGAATCAACCGTGCTCAAGTCCAGACCTAGAGAGTCACTAGTACACCAAGGCAGAAGTAGGAAGGCAGAAGGCAGAAAGGGAAATCCTGATAAATGCAGCCTTTCCACACTAGTCAATAGAAGCATAATTTCTGCCACAGAGTACTAGTAGGACACTTGAAGAACTCGAGTCGGACTTGGGATTAACCGCGGTCAAGTCCAGACTTAAAATTTTCCCCAGAGGGAAAGCTCCAGAGGTGGAGTTGAACTTGGCATAACCTCAGCCATGATCCCTACCGACCACCTCGGTAGGACACCATCGGATGAGCCAAACCAAGGGGACGGTGGACATAGGCTGCTCGTATCTTAGCAGGGAGATTGGTTATGGCTGGCGATCACGACAGTGTCTTGCAGGCAAATACAGCCTTTTATCGGGCCTTCGAAAAGAAGGATCTAGAGGCCATGGCGACCATCTGGTCCCAGGGGATCGGTAGCCTCTGCGTCCATCCGGGGCGGACGGCGTTACAGGGGTGGGAGGCGATTCGCCAATCCTGGCAGCAGATCTTCAAAAACACCCGCTACCTGGAAATCGACATCGACGTGATTTCCGTAGAAGTCTCTGGGGATCTGGCCTATGTGGTGCTGGTAGAAAAGGTGCTCCAGATCGGCCAGGATCGCCTAGAAGCCAAATCCATGGCCACCAATATCTTCGAGCGCATGGCCGGCCGCTGGTATTTAGTACACCACCACGGCAGTCCAGTGGTACGCTAGTGAGTCATCCCAGGTGTTTTGACAGCCTCTGGAGCATCTTGGCTCCCAGGAATCGAAATTGCATCCCGTCGGCAGCGAGGAGCCCCGTCGAGAGACTCCTCCACACAGGCCAATTTGTCCGGGTTATTGACGATAAAAATGGCGCGAATGTGCTCGGCGTCGAAGCCGAAGGTGGCCACGCTAAACAGACGACGATCAACGTAGGTGAGAATACCTGGCTGTCCATTCACCCCCTGAATCTGATAGATCGTGTCTGCCGGCTTTTGCTTGCGGATGGTGAGCAAGAACCTGGCCACCTTAGCTGCGCCCTGTAGAGGTCTAGGAATGGCGCGGGCTTTACCGCCGCCGTCGGTGGCGATGGTGATATCTTCCGACAGTAAGGCCATCAATCCATGGAAGTCACCGGCATGACAGGCCCGTAGGAACTGGTGGACGAGTTGTTCCTGACGTTGCTGCGAGGGCTCAAACCGGGGCCGCTGAGTTGACAGGTGTCGCTTGGCGCGGCGGACGATCTGACGGCAGTTTTCCGGCCGTTTGTCGACGATGGTGCCGATGGTGTCATAGTCGTAGTCAAACGCCTCCCGTAGCAAAAAGACGGCTCGCTCCACCGGAGAGAGGGTTTCTAACAAGAGTAGAAACGCCGTGGAAAGGGTGTCGGCCAACTCGGCAGATTGGGCCGGGTCGGTCGTGGCTGGCGTGGAAATTGGCTCTGGCAGCCAAGTGCCGACATACTGTTCTCGGCGAACGCGGGCGGAGCGCAGGTAGTCGATGCAGAGACGGGTAATGATGCTGGAGAGATAGGCCTTGGCGGAGTGGATGGCCCCATCTGAGGCCTGCTGCCAGCGGATAAAGGTTTCCTGCACCATGTCTTCGGCATCGGCGACGCTGCTCAACATGCGGTATGCGATCGCAAACAGCAAGGGCCGATATTGCCTGAATGCATCCAGTCGATCCGGTTGATCCATCAGAGGGTGGGCCTCCCTGTCCCCATAGTTTCAATCGCCGTGATAGGGTGATGCTCCCTGTCACATCGGCCGGATAGCTGCTATGGATTGAGCCTCTGGCCCGTCACCACCTGAAGCGATGGCAGCTGCTACACAGGCAGCGTCAGCGCCTGATCGGCGGCGCCAAAGACCAAGGCAATGGCCTTGGCGGGTTGAGTGTCGCTGGCGCTGTAGGTGGTCACATGAATCTCACCCGGCGGCTCGTAGAAGACCTGCCCCGCCGAGAGCCGGCGTTTGGGCCGATCTTGCATCTGAAACCAGACGGCGCCATCCAACACATATCCCAACACGAACCCAGGATGGCGATGGGCCGGCGTCGGTGCTCCCCCGGCTGGAAACTCCAGGGCCACGACACGAACCGTCCAATCCTCCAAACTAACCGCAGGCAGCTCCTGTTGAAAGATGAGGGTCTCGCGATAGGTCTCAGCGGCATCAGCGGCCGGCAGCAGCAACTGGGTAAGCAGTCCAGCCAAACTGGCGTGCAGCAGTTCTCGGCGATTCATAGTATCCTCCAGAATCAGCTAGTTTCAGAGCTATTTCTTTGTCGTTGCCATGGATCGGGGAGTCAGCCAGGCCAAGGAGCGGGGCTGCCATGCCAGTGCCTGCTTGGCCTTCACATTGGCGGCTCCCCGGAGGCGCGTGGCGTAGTACACCGTGTCCGCATCTTGGACAGCCTCTGCTGACACCGACAGAGGCGGGGGCGCCCCCAACCAGTGGGCATAGGCAGGCAACCAGTCTCGCAGGGCCATCGGCGTGTCATCCACAATGGTGTAAATGCCAGGAGCACCCCGCTCCACGGCGGCAACCGTGGCCGCCGCCGCATCGTCCACGTGAATCCAAGACCACACCCCTGCGCCATCGCCGACGATCGGGAACTGCTGCTGCCGCACCTGTTGGGCCATGTTGCCATCGGGGGCATACCAGGTGCCGGGGCCGTAGAAGAAGCCATAGCGCAGGGCAATCCCCTCTAAAGTGTCAGCCGCAAGCACTCGCTGTTCCAGATTGGCATACAGGCGAGTGCCCGTTGCGATCGCAGGGGGCCCCACAAACGCCAAGGGAGTTTCCTCACTCGCTAACCCGTCTCCAGGGGCGTACCAAAAGCCGCAGGACTGAATAATATAGCGACGCACCCCGGCGGCTGCCGCTGCGTTTTGGAGATACCTGCCCCCCTGTTGACGAGTGCGGGCATCGGTTGCTGCAGCAGCTTGCATGGCTTGGCGGGTATAGGTCTGGGGCAGGGAGGTAAGTTCCTCAATCACGACGTCGGGGCGAAGGCGCTTCAGGATCTGGTCCACCGCCTCGGCCTCGAAAATATTCAACACGATCGGCGTCGCCCCTTGGTCGCCGACTGCCTGGGCTCGCTCCTGGGAGCGCGTCATGCCAAACACGTCGTAACCGGCCTGCATGAGTTGCGCCACCAGCGGTCGCCCAATCGCCCCGGTGGCCCCAGCCACAAATACTCTCATCTTCGCTCTCCTTCATTGCCTTCACTCCAGAAGACGAAATCGGGAGGCGATCTGTGACATCTTTCATTGTCTGAGGTGAGTATCTGCGGTGCGAAGGCAGGGATCTGACTTCTGGGAGGAGCCGGTGATTTAGGTACTAGACATGATGTAGCTCACCCCGACAAGACCACCGACGAAATTCCAGGGAGGCAGGTGAGTCAGGGCTTTCCAGCTGGGGGGTGCAAACAGGCCGGTCGCCAGCAATAGCAATAAGGCCGCTGTGCCGACGGCGTAGGAGATACCAGCCGCCAATGGGACAGACCCAGTGGTGGTGGCTAAATAGGCGTTCATGCTGGCCTGGATCGGTAGGGCGGTACCCGCCAACAGCGCCAGAGAGCCATAGAGGCAGGGTTGATAGCGCTGGAGCCAGGCGGTGGTTACATTCACAGGTTGACGGTGCATAGTACGTACTCGCAATTGGGGATCAGACTATCCACCAGGAGGCCCTTGGTAGATGGCAACCTCAAGCTGCGATCGCATGCCGATAGGACCCGTGGGCCAGTTCAGCCAACAGCGATGGAGCCGAGGGCGTCCAGTTGAGTAGCGTTTTCGCCCGATCGCTAGACACCCGCTGATCCAGGGCCAAGGCATCAGCCAAGGCTCCCCAAGTTTGTCGGGCCTCAGCCAAAGTCAGGACCTGGCGGCGATCGTCGACCCCCACCACTAAGGCCATCGCCGCGGCAATTGCGTGCACTGATAAATGCTCCCCGGCACCAATCAGCACCGTGCCAGCAGGGGCCTCTACGACAGCTCGCTCATATAAGCGGGCCAGATCCTCAACATGGACCAACGGCCACACCGTCTCGCCCTGGCCGATGATCGGCACTGCATCAGCCTCGCGAGCGGCTTGGATCAGCATGGCAATGAGGCCACCGCCGTGGCCGTATACAATGGCCGGGCGAATCACCACCGAACTACCCCCCGGGACACCGCCGCCAGGGCGCGCTCTTCCACGGCAGGGCGCCAGGCCACAATCTCAGGGGGAGCCAACGGGGCGATCTCATCGGCGGGGTGGGCGCCGGTATTGCCCATTACCCAGATCCCGCTAGTGTAGACGAACGGCGTCTGAGTGCCTGCTAACGTCGCCACGATCGCTTCCACTACCGAGCCATCCACCGCGGCCATATCCCCCTGCTTGGCAGCCGTGTGGATCACACCCTCGGATGCCTCCACCGCCTGCTGCCAGCTAGCCGGATTCGTCAAATCGCCACGGACAGGCTCCACGCCACGACTCGCCAGCTTCTGAGCCGACACTTCAGAACGGGCTAGCCCAACGACCTGATAACCACGGGCTTGCAAGGCCGTCGCCACAGCGCTGCCAATATAGCCGGTGGCACTGGTTAGAAATAGCTTCGGCCCATGATCCGATTGCGTGATCCCAGCGATTGCCGCAGCGTGATTGGGCAGCTCACACCGCCAAGCCCCTGCGATTTGCGGCATTGATCCAGCCCGTTTTACCGCTATTTTTTGAGCCCTAGCAGGAGTGCAAAAATTCCCAAGAGTAGGACTTCTGTGCCCAACAGCCCATTCAGGATTGAGGCATCGTCGGGCTTGGAGATGAAGTGCGATCGCAGCAGGGTGTAGGGCACAAGCTGGCATCGGTTCCCCTTCTAGGAGGTCGCCAGGGCCGTGGCTAGAGTGCCAGGGCAAAACTAGTTCTGGCATCGTGCGGTCAGTGAGCGAGTGGCGATACTCCAGGTTAGGTCTCTGCCAGCCCAAGGGTTCACTCGTCAACAGATGCTGATGGCCACTTTTCCCCGCACCCGTCGTTGCTCCAGGTAACGGATCGCGTCAGGCACATCGCTGAGGGGATAGATGCGATCGATGAACGGCACCACCTTGCCAGTGTCCAGGAGATCCTTCAAGGTCAGCAGATCCGCTTGCTGGGGCTGCGAAGCTAGACACTTCACCGAGCGATCGCGCCACTTGCCCACTACCGGACCGAGCAGCATCGCCCGAAAGAAATCGGGAGTAGAGCCGCCCACCATGACGTAGGTGCCGCCCGGCTTCAATACCGGTAAATAGTCAGCAAAGGCACGAAAAGCTGCCGCATCCAGAATCAGGTCGTACTGCTGCCCCGCTTGGGCGACATCCGTTTGGGTGTAGTCAATGACCTGGTCGGCACCATGCGATCGCACCATGTCTACTTTTGAGCTGTGGCAAACACCCGTCACTTCTGCGCCAAAGGCTTTGGCAATTTGCACCGCAAACGACCCGACGCCACCAGAAGCTCCCACAATCAGCACCTGCTGGCCCGCCTGCAACTGCCCCACATCCCGCAGCCCTTGCAGCGCCGCCAGGCCAGACACCGGCACCGTGGCCGCTTCCTCAACGGTTAGATTCCTAGGCTTGAGCGCCAGGGCTGACTCAGCAGCACAGACATACTCCGCAAAGCCGCCGAATCCGGATTCCGACAAGTCCCCAAACACCGCATCGCCTGGTTGAAACTGGGTCACATGCTTGCCGATCGCCTCGACGTCACCTGCGATCGCACTCCCCAAAATTTGCTGCTTTGGTCGGCGCAACCCGCCGTATATGAGGCGAATCAGGAATGGGGTGCCCCGCATCAGATGCCAGACACCAGCATCCACAGAAGCAGCCCGGACACGGATCAGCACCTGATCATCCTGGGGCACCGGTTTATCGACCTCCTCCAACCGCAACACTTCAGGGGAACCATACTCGGTCTGTGCGATCGCTTTCATCGTTTGGGCTCCTGGAACCAGAGCAGTGGGACTCGCTACTTGCATGAGGCTATTTGAGCTTGCAACTAACACACCCTTGCAGGATAGGGCAATACATTTACACTTGCCCCAGTATTCAGTAGACCTGTTGTGGCGACAGTTTTCTCTTGAACACCAAGGGTGAAAGGCAAATATGGACGAAAACTGGCTTCTCCTAATGCCGGATCGCCAGAAAGAATTGGGGTTTTCGCCCCATCTTTCACGGATCAGCTTCGCGAGTTGGGAGCCCTGCCTTTCGATGCTCGATTCCCAGTCTTGGTAGATCAGGTGGTAGTAGGGCGACAATTCGACGTCATTGAGTGCTTCATGGACTTACAACCGACGCTGACATGAAAATGTTCCTAGCAAACGACGCAAGAAATGGTGTCAGAGATGAGCTGAGTGCCTGACAGAAGTAGCTGAAAGGTAGTCATATCAGGACAAAGAGGAAATAGGCAGAGCTCGTGTGCGAGGCTGTAGTTACCACACTGACGGCCAAAGCGACATGCCAAGCTCTACCCAGCTCTATGATCAACTGCTGCACTATCTGCGTCAATACAGCCACTACCGGGACTTGCGCCATATCAAAGCCCTATCTTGGATGGTCACCGCCCTGATTTGTAGTGGTGAGCTGAGCCCACCTGCTTGGGAGTCCTACGTGATAAGCCGTGCCAACAAAGCGCAAAGCTTCGAGCGGCGGTGGCATCGATTTTTCGGCAACCGGCTCGTTGAGATAAATCAGCTCTACCTACCGCTGGTGCTGCTGACGCTGAGGCAGTGGGAGGGCAAGCGGCTGTATCTGGCACTCGATACAACGGTGCTGTGGAACCAATACTGCATGATTCACCTGTCAGTGGTGTGCTGCGGACGAGCAGTCCCGCTACTGTGGCGAGTGCTTGAGCATGGCAGTGCAACGGTGGCTTTTGAAGAATACCGCCCTTTGCTGCGCCGTGCCCGGTGGCTTTTGAGGCAGTACCCGAACCTAATGCTGCTGGCCGACCGAGGCTTTGCCAACCACGACTTGATGAGTTGGTTGCAAGCGAGCAGTTGGCACTACTGCTTGCGAGTGCCCTGCGATGTCCTGCTGCACGGGCCAAGGCGTTATCCGACTGAAGTGAGATATCTGTGGCCGCCAAAAGGCGAGGCGATTTTCTATCGAAATGTCAGGCTGTGGCAGGATGGCTCCCACCAGTGCAACATCGTGCTGGCGACGCTTAAAGGCGTCAAAGAGCCTTGGGCCGTCATCACCGATGAACCGCCTACCTTGCAGACGCTCTGGCGCTACGCGTTGCGTTTCAGAGTAGAGGAGCTGTTTTTGGATAGCAAATCAGGAGCTTTCGAGATTGAAGACTCCCGAATCCGCTCAGCGGTAGCCCTTGAGCGACTTTATCTAGTGGCCGCTATTGCACTGCTTTATGGAACAACCACTGGCATGGCGGTTCAGATTGAAGGCCTTAGGCAGCAGGTAGACCCTCATTGGCGGCGCGGACTCAGCTACCTCAAGATTGGATTGCGCTGGCTTAAGGGAGTCGTTCACAAAGGACGACAGCTTCTAGAGCCGATAGCGCTGTTAGTCCGTGACCCAGAGCCTTGTTTTGCCTCCAAAAAAGCGGAGCACGACTATTACGACCAAATCTGGTTCTCTCGCATCCGCTCTCTATCCTGCCGACTAGAGTAAAAGATGTGTCAGGCAGTCAGGGCGATGAGACATATCGAAACGAAGCAAGAAACTGATATTCGCCGCTCCTTCGACTTGTTAGCTGACTTTGCTAGAGATACAAAACTGTTCGTAAACCCTCATCTATCTCCTTCTGCAAGTAGTTAGGTAGCGAACCAATACACTCAACCAAAAACGTCTTATCGATCGTGAAAATTTGAGAGACATTTACAACGGAATCTCTCGACAAACCCGATACCCCATGCGGTAACAGTACATTGCCTGGTGCTTCCGCTAACCGAATATTTGAAGTGATAATAACGACGATAACAGTGCTAATCTGGCTCTGGGTAAAAGTATCATCCTGAATCACCAAGACGGGACGACGATATCGAGGTTCTGAGCCCATTGGATCGGGTAGGTTCGCCCACCAAATTTCTCCCCGATACATTACCAATCCTCGTGGGGCAAAGACATAAACTGCATCCTTGCCATAACTGGATCAAGTTCAGAGGACTCTTTAGCGTAAACTTGGTTCAATTTGAGCAAGATTTGATCACGGTTGTGCCTTTTCAGGTATGCCTGTAGCGCTTTTGTGTAAAGCTCACTGCGTGACACCCCTAACTGCTGAGCAAGTACTTCCGCCTGTTCAAAGACTGCATCTGGAAGTGAAATTGCAGTTTTCATAGCGACCTTAGCTTAAAGTTCTATTCTTCGGTTATACCTCAGTTATACCAGGGCTGCAAGAATGAGCATCCTTAGATATCAGCAGATAGCCTTTCAGTACGTCCCAAGCCAACGAAATCCTTTCTCACCTTTCAGCTTGCCATCAAAGCTGGCGGTTTCTCTGCAACCTGCCTGACGCGATGCTGCTCCAATCAGATAGTCAGAGAAGTCTGCTTTGCCCTGTTTGTATCGCTGGAGGGCTTGATCCACAGTTGAACGGTTTTCAAATTCAAACGCAGCACTATGGAGCATGGTCTCCAGAACGCTGATAATTTCTTCTGAAAACGGTAGTTGGCCCCTCTGAGCACCCAAACCAATTCACAGAGAACGATATTTGCTATGAAGCAGGGTTGGTTTTGCTGAATCAGATCGGCAGCTTGTTGCCATTGCTGTTCGTCATCGCGGGTGAGGTAGCGTACCAGGATGTTGGTATCAAGCCCAATCATTGGCTCCCTGGGAAATGGCGGCATCCATATCTTCGAGGGTAGCTGGCTGGGTACCGGGCCGATGCAGAATGCCGGACAGGGTTTCTACAGCAACATTGAGGGGAAAGATTTTCACCTCGCCATCTTCATCAATCACAAACTCAACTCTGCTGCCGCTGGTCAGCTTAAGATGCTGCCGAATTTCTTCCGGTATGGTGATTTGTCCAGTGTCAGTAACTGTTGTGCTGAGCATGGATAGAATACCTGTAATTGAGCTTATATAGCGGTTTTCACTCGAGTGAGGTACAACATATCTCCCGTAATGCTTGTGTAGCAAGGCTCCTGCGTACTTCATCCGTCCGGGAACCGCTATATCAGTATTTTAAGGAATTGGGAGTGTTCAGCAAACTGGGTTCGACCAGCCTGGAACCCTTGATTTTCCGTGCCCAGAGCCGAGGGTTACACAAAAATCAGAACCGACATTCCGCAGGTTGACAGTCTTTTTTGGATGTGCATAGAAAAGGTCAATGCTTGAAGCCCTTGCCTAGCAATCGTCTCAGACTAGAGCCGAATTTGCTGTCATGCTCCCGCCTTAACACTTCGCAACCTTGAGAGAGCTCAATTATTGAGACTCATCTAACGAGGTTTCAATGGCTCCGGCAGTCTGAAATCAGATGCACAACTGAAAACTAAAAGCAACCTGCGGAATATAGGTCAGAACACTCTCAGGAATTAGTGCAAAAGCTCTATGCGTAGCTAGCTAACGATTGAGATGAGCCGCCGCAGATAACCCAAAGCACCCGACACATAACCTTTCGGCGGTCGGCTCCATCGATTTGTTAGCCCTCGCAACTACCCTCTAACGATCGCTCACTCCCTGATTCTTGATTTTTCCTTTCTTACCTGCCCTTCGCCAGGTCCGCGTAGATCACAATCTCAATCCCCAGAAATATCAGAAACACCAGTTCTGCCCAGCACAACACTTGAATTCCCCAATGAACTTGGGACACTAGCAGCCAAAAGGCAACGATCGCAGCGATACCCGAAACAACAAACGTCAACTCATCCACAACCAGTTGTTGCAGTTTGCGGCGATGGCGACGGTTATCGCTGCGGTGAGCAATTTCCCAGCCAAAAATTGAATCAATCTCACCCTGTCCCGCTTCTTCTTTAACCTTTTCAACCAGCGTGTAGCGAATGTAGCGACCTAGTGCCGTAATTTTTTCATCGTTAACCAGATATGTCCATCCTAAAATAAGACAAATCCAGGGAATAATCAAAAAGGCATAGTAATTGTTGTTTGCCAGAGAAAAGGAAAGAATACCGCCGAATAGACCAAGGGTGACATACAGCAAGTTATCTCGAAAACCGATGCGGGCTTTTTGCTCGTCTTTGAGCCGCTGATATTCTTGCAAATAAACTTCTAGCAGTGGAGATTTATTGTCAGCCATTGCGTTTACCTTACAACGGAAGATATTGAATCTGGTTGAAATAATCTTCTGGTTCGGCGACTTTTGCAATCAGGTCCAAGTCTCGAACACAATCACCTACCGATACTGCTGTTTGGCGAGCATAGATCACTCCGGCAAAGTCAATTCCTTCTGCTTGACGACGTGATGCTTCAATGGGGAAATCCTCATCTTGCGAAAATAGGACTCGCCCTAACTCCAGTGCCCGATCAAGTAAAGCCGGATCAGGATAACCCCTGCGATCATCTTCTTGAACCGTAAGGATATCAACTCCTCGACGACGTAATCCTTCCGTGATTGCCAGCGGCACATGCTCATCCATATAGAGCGCGATCGTCACAGCAATCCTTGCTCCCGTAGTTTCCGAGCGACTGCTGATTCTCCTACCTGTTGACGGGCATGGGCTGCCCACTGGTCGATCTGCTCAATTTCAGCATCCATATCTGCTTTGTGATCCCAGTAATACGCCAGGGCAGAATGAATCTGGCTCATAGAAAGATGGGGATAGTTGGCGTGAAGTTCGTCGGGATTCCAGCCATAGGCTTTGACAGAGGTAATCAACTCGATCACCTTCATCGTAGTATCGGCGATAACCGGAATTCCATTTTCATTAATTTGAATATATTTGTAGTCTGTAGTAGTGAGAGTCATGATAACTAGCGGGAGTAGAGGTGGACTAATCAGAATTCTTGAATCTCAGGAGTTACCTGCTTCCTCCTCCGATACATCAAACATCAATAGATGCTTGATGAACCCTGCTGCCGCTGCTGCTGCGTAAAGTTGCCAGGGCTTGTCTTTAGTGCCGTCTTTAGTATCGTCCGCATAGTCACACAAGGCACGGACAATAAGACATCGTATCCGTTGATCCCATGCCGCTTTGCTGACACCATATCCTTCCATTTCAATTGCCCGAATTCTTCGGCTATAGGCAGCAATCCTATCTCGCACGTCGGGATCGGCAATGACGTTGTCTCCGGAAGCAATAACACCAATCTCGACTCCAGGGTAAGTTCCAGTATCATTAGGTCGCTCAGCAAGAATGGGAAACTTTCTTTTAGGGTAACTGGTCACCGCAATAGTAGAGGCTTAATGAGAAAGCCTCTGACGACCCAGACTTATCCTGGTAACAGAACAGGAGGCGAGCACCCTGATGAGGCGAGGAGCTCAAAGAGCTGGTCTACCGCGTTTTCACCCTGACGGCGCATCGATTCGAGGAAGCTGACCATCATCGCCACGAGCTGAGCCCCCCACTCACTGCGGGCACCGCCACTGACGTTGCGATGAATCACCACCGGCCGTAGGCCTCGCTCCGCATCATTGTTGTCCGGGTTAACCTCAGGCTGAGAGAGAAAGGTAAACCAGTCTGAGCAATAGCGACGAAACCGGTTGCTCAAGGCTTGAGAATCAGCGGTCCAACGCCCGTTGGGGGGGTGCTCAAGCACATGGGCTAATTCTGCCTCGACAATCGGCCGCAGCGCTTGGAGTTCGCCGAGACTGAATTGACCCCAATGATAGTCCCGGTGGGCCTGCCGAGCGGTCTGAATAATCGGCAAGATGCGCTGGGCGAACTCTCGATTTTCCGGGAAGCGAGAGATTGTCAATGCCTTTAAGTCCCGCTCAATGTGGGCCCAGCATTTCTGCTTGGCGGCGGCCGATTGCGGCCCGTAGGCGGACCAGCAGTCGCTGCTGAGGACGCCCGCAAACTCGCCTCCCAAAAGCGCGTTGACTTCTGCCGAACTGCGGGTAGGGGCAAAGAACAGCACACAGCACTCGGGGGCGGTGGCAATCCACAGCCAATGATTCACCCCGTTCAAGCGATAACTGGTCTCATCGACACAGCGCACCCCCGGCTGTTGAATCCAGCTCCACCAGTGCTCATAGGCCGGTTGTAAGGCCTCGCAAAACCACTGATGCAGCTTCGCCAAACTCCCCTGAGACATCGGAATCCCGAAGATACTCTCGACCACATAGCGCTGTTTTGACCACGATAAGTTGCCGCCATACCCCAGCCAACCCACCACACTACTCAAGCGGCCGCCATAGCTAAACCCCTCCCGGCATCCCAGCGGCAAGTCCTGATAGCCTTGCCACTCGCAGGCGGGACACCGATACAACGGTCGCTCGTACTCCCAAATCTCGACGAGCTCTGGCACTAATTCGGCCACTTGCTGTCGCTTTGTCCCTTGGGGTTGGCGCTCCACTGCACCGCCGCAGATCGGGCAACTCTGCATGTCGAGTAACACGCTGTGGTCAATCCAACCAAAGCCATGGCGGGTCGTGCCAGGGTGGTTGTATTTGGGGCCTCGTTTTCGCTGGGACTTTTGCTGATCCCGCTTCGGTTTCTTGGGGCCATCAGAGGATGGCGGCTGTGAGCTGGTTTCACTGGTCCGCCGGGTTAGCTTCCTGAGCTTCTCGCTCAGGGTCTCGAACTGCTCCTCGAGCTCTTTCACCCGTTGCGTCAGGCGCTCTGTCTCCGCTCGTTGCTCGCAATAGCGCTCGTACCCGTACCTCGCCCCTTGCTCTTCAGGGTCGATCTCGGAGAGGGTTGGCTCTGGCTGCGGTGGCTTTTTCATGTCCTCTACTCTACCGACTTTTGCCTGTTTCGCAATAGGTGGGTCTTGTTGCGGTGACTAATTACCTTTTAGGAACCGCTTTTGCCAGGTTCAAAAGCCATTCATCAGCAGGAATTTGCTCAGGTTCTTCGAGTTTGCCTTTAGGGGTCAATTTACCGAGTTCAAAGTAATAAACGCTCTCTCCAATGACTAAATCACCGAGAATTTGCAGGTGGAAAGGGTAAGGGATTACGGCGCAGATCCAAAATTTTGAGTTGGGGTAACTCTTCGAGTCAATCAGGGCAAGTTTCAATTTGGGTAAACGTTCACGTGAGGCGTAAAGGAATGTGAAATCCGGCCATGGTCATCCTCTGGTAATTTAAGGAACTATGGATGAGCAATATCTCAATCAGCCAGAGGGAATTCCTTTAGAAGACTGGGAGCGCACTCCAGTCAGCGTCAAGCAACTGGTTGGCCAGTTGAGTCAGCGCCTGGTGCAGTTAGAGCATCAATACCAGGACATGCAAGCGCAGATGCAGTTGCTGCAAGAGCAACTCAACCGGAACTCAACCAACTCATCGCAACCCCCGTCATCCGACCCGCCGCAGGTCGAGCCCCGTCGTCGTCGCCGCAACCGAGGTCGAGGCCGAGGCGGTCACCCCGGCCATCCCGGCCACCATCGCCGGTTGTTTGCGCCTGAGGCGTGTGAGACTATCAGCGATCATTATCCCGAGACCTGCGCCAACTGTGGTGCGGCCTTGAGCGGAGAAGACCCGAATCCCTATCGGCATCAAACCGTGGAGATGCCACCGGTCGTCCCTCAAGTGAAGGAATATCGCTTGCACCAACGGGTCTGTCCCCAGTGTGGTCATCGGACTCGTGCCAAATTGCCAACCGGTGTTTCTAGTCACGTTTATGGGCCTCGAGTCGTCGCTACGGTCGGTGTGCTCAGTAGTCTGTATCGCCCTCACAGCGCCTGGTGCAACAGGCCATGGCCGATTTATTCGGCCTCCCAATAGCCCTGGGCAGTGTCAATAATCTGCGCCAACAAGCCAGCGAGGCGGTGGCTGAACCGGTCGAGGTCGCCAAGACCTATGCTCGCCAACAACCGATTGTGGGCTCAGATGAAACCAGTTTTTCCCAAGGCAATGTGGATGGTCACAATCCTGAGGGACGTCAAGGTTGGCTCTGGGTGGTGGTGACGCCCTGGGTGAGCGTCTTTGAGGTGTTTCTCCATCACTCCCAACAGTCCGCCCAGGCCCTCTTAGGCGCAACGTTCGATGGCATTTTGATTTCAGATCGCCACAGCGCCTACACCTGGGTGGCCTTGGAGCGTCGGCAGCTCTGTTGGGCGCACTTGAAACGAGACTTCACCAAAATTGCCGAGCGCACAGGGGTGTCTCAAGGTTTAGGTGAGGCGCTGCTCGAGCAAGAACAGGCGTTATTTAAGCTCTGGTATCAGGTTCGAGATGGCACCTTAGCGCGTCCACAGTTTATCGAGGCGGTGAAGCCGATTCGCGAGCAGGTGAAGGCCCTGCTCACCGAAGGCGCTAGCTATGCCATCGGCCCTAAAGAGAAGACGCCGTTGGCGAAAACGGTGCGCACCTGTCAACGCTTATTAACGGTGGAACCGGCCCTCTGGCTCTTTATCACAGTGGAGGGGGTGGAACCGACTAATAATGATTCTGAGCGAGCGTTGCGACCAGCGGTCATCTGGAGAGGCATTAGTTTTGGCTCCCAGACGAAGGCCGGCAGTACCTTTGTGGCTCGAATGCTGACGGTGATAGCAACACTACGTTCTCAAAATCGCAGTATCCTCGAGTACATGACTGAGGCCTGTCGGGCAGCCCGTGAGGGGAAACCGGCTCCTTCATTATTGCCGCAAACTCCTAATACACAAGAGCGGGACTCACTTGCGGCTTAATACCCACTGGTCGATTACGGTTTCAAAGACTCGACCAACAATCTTTCACTACGCCTGCACAAATCACTCAGAGGGCTAACGGTGAAAGCCAGCGGCGGTAGGTGACCTATGCGGCTTGGCCAGAGCTTTTAGACCGTCCGCTGCGCTGAGGTGGTACGCCCGGCACGGGCGTGAACTAATGGGGTGAAAGTCCCCTGTCGGAGAACCAGTGTCCAAATGCTCGAAAGCTAATTGGAGCCGAGAGACACCAACGACTAGCTTAAGGCAAGGGCGTTTCCGCGAGGGAGGGTCTGGAGGAAGCCAGCGGCAAAGCTGCGAGCCGACGGACAGAAACATCATAGAAGGCCGAGATTCCTGGGGCGAGTCTGCCACACAAGACAAAGCCCTCTGGTTCAGGGAACACGGTAAATGGCGCGGTTGTGCAGGGACAGTTCACGGTCTTATCCGGGGAGGTCTGCCCAGGTGCAGCCAGGGGCGCTAGGGAAGTCGGACTGAGGGCCATCCCGAAAGGGCTGGACAACCCACCGAATCCTACGGCAACTCAGGCAGCGCGGCTAACGGCAACGTGAGGCGAACTGGGCAGAAGTCAGCCGAGGTCATAGTAGCTGCGTTGGCAGCGAAGGACCGAACAGTGTCAAATAAGGAGGAGCCATGACGGACTCAGACGTATCAATGAACCTGGATAGGGGAGACACGGTCTGGCGCACGGTCATGCAGCCAGCCTTAGACATCAACCTGATGGCGAAGGTGGTAGCGAAAGCCAATCTGCAGAAGGCATGGCAACGAGTGAAGTCAAACCAGGGAGCACCCGGCAGTGACGGGATGTCTCTGGAAGCCTTTCCAGGCTATGCCCGCGAGCATTGGCCCACCATTCGTCAGTCCTTGTGGAATGGAACTTACCACCCTCAACCCGTGCGGCGGGTGGTAATACCCAAACCAGGGGGTCGAGGGGAAAGATTGCTCGGTGTGCCCTGTGTGGTCGACCGCGTGATTCAACAAGCCATTCTGCAAGTGCTCACGCCAATCTTTGACCCCGGCTTTTCCGAGTCAAGTTTTGGCAGTCGCCCCCAACGCTCGGCTCATGGAGCCATTGCCCAGATAAAGGGCTATCTGAAGGAGGGCTATCGCGTCGCGGTGGATTTGGACTTAGAGAAATTCTTCGATACCGTTCATCATGATGTGCTGATGTCCCGCGTTTCACGCAAGGTGCACGACAAAGTGCTTCTGAAACTGATAGGCCGCTATCTACGAGCTGGCGTCATGGTGGACGGCATCATCCAGGCAACGGCATGGGGAACCCCGCAAGGGTCGCCCTTGTCGCCGCTGCTCGCCAACATTTTGTTGGCTGAACTAGATCAGGAACTGGAGCAGCGAGGCCACCGCTTTGTGCGCTACATGGATGACTTGGTCATTCTGGTCAGAAGTGAGCGGGCAGGCAAGCGGGTCATGGCTTCTGTGAGTCGATATCTGACCCAAAAGCTGAAGCTGAAGGTGAATCGGCAAAAGTCCCAGGTAGTGAATGTCCATGACTTGGAATACCTCGGATTTCAATTTCGAGGGATCCGAGTCTATTGGTCGGACCAAGCCTTTGCAGACTTTAAACACCGACTGAAAGGGCTAACGGCCCGCAGTTGGCGCGTCTCAATGGCCCATCGCCTGGAGCGATTGAACCAGTACTTGAGAGGCTGGATGGGTTACTTTGGCATCTCGCAGTATTATCACTCGATACCGGATCTCGATGGATGGCTGAGGCGTCGCCTTCGGATGTGTTACTGGAAACAGTGGCGTCGACCGCGCACGCGCATTCAGAAGCTCCTGGAATTGGGGACGGATAAGCGTCATGCGATTCGGACAGGCATTAGCCGTAAGGGCTATTGGCACCTGTCGCGAACGCTGGCAACGCAAACGGGGATGACCAATGAGTGGTTAGCAAAGCAAGGATTGTTGTCGATACGTGACCTTTGGATGAAAGCCCAGGGTTACATTTAACAACCCAGGTTAGTGTTTGCTCCTTGATGCTGAACCGCCCTGTGCGGACCCGCTTGCAGGGTGGTGTGGGAGGGGGGATTCGTGAGGATTCTCCCTATCCCGATTTAGACCGTTTACGGCGACTTGGGCTTAACCTCGAATTCCATCTTAGAGCGATAAAAACATATGTCGAACTCCACAAAAAAGTTCGTCTGACCTAGAATCAATGGTGCATTGGGGCCTTTAGTCCAAGCAAAGGCTAATTGAACTGGAGCGATATCTCCAACTTGAACCATCGCGGAGAATGGTGTAGCTGGTTGGTTGCCCAAATTTCCTGCCAGTTGAATGATTGCTCTGCTGTCGTCCCAGGTGGCCCCAAGCTGTAGACCCAGTTCATAAGGCATAACGTTGACGGTTGCGCCACTGTCAACCAGGCCGAGGGCTTCAACTGTACGCCCCTCGCGACGAAGAATGAGCGGCACCCGTGGAAGACTATCGAACTCGTTCTGGGAGGTATCGGTGGTGGAATAGCGGAAACGCATGACAATTAAGCCTGATCCGCTGACTTTAAAGCTTGCATTAACGTAGCGCCCGCCCCAAAGCTGTTGTAGGGGGTCGGCAAATCATAGGTTTTGAAGGGTTCCAAGGGCGAGACATCCTCTGCTGCTTCTAGATCCTCTGCCAAAATCCGAATCAGCTTAAGTTTTTCTGTGATAGAGAGTTGTCGAATGGCGGGAAGAACATCAATAAGAGTCATTTTTCAATGTCTAGGATAAAAAACTGTTAGCTCTTCAAGTCTAGCCAATTTTGTGCTGGCTCGGTCGGACACCGAGCAACCTTCAGCGATTTTTCAATACTACAGAGAAATATCTAGTTCCTCCTCCTTACACAGGTTTTGGCTTTCACGGTCTAACTCTATGTTTTCAACGCCGATTTCTATTACGTTCCGTCACCCTAAAATAGGTCTCTATCATTGACGAAAGAAAAGCGACAATTATGAAGATACCTCCACAAATTACGCCAAACCATAAATTTGACTGAGATGTTAAGCCTCCATGAAAAATTATTGCCCCCGCAAGAAGCACAAACTGTGGTTCGAGTTCTTTTCTCATCATCAATTTCCCAAAGAACAAAAAACAATCGCTGAGAATCTGAATCGTCGGTCTAACTTGTAATTGATCAGCATTACCTCCCTCGAAGCGGTCTAATCCACCTCTGCGGAGGTATTATCTACCATTCGTGCTAGATAATACTCCTCAGGGAAGATATAGCCAGCAGAAAACCGGTCTAATCACCCGATTGAGGGGGGTATCCATCATCTATGCAATCTAATCACCCTAAATCCAGGGATTAGGCGGCTAGAAAGCTCGATAAGATCCCAATCAGGGGTGTTATCCAGCACTTGACGCAGATAATAGCCTTGAAACGGTGAGTTATCCGGCTAACTTCAGCAAAACTTTATTTAGAGTATGGATATATTCCAGTGTGATATTTAGTACACTAGTCCTACTCATGTGTCTGCTACTCACCCATGGAACCCCGACCTAGGAAGCTGCTCGACCAGGTTCGAGATGCTATTCGGCTGAAACATTATTCCTATAAAACTGAGCAGACCTACGTAGGTTGGATTCGTCGCTATATCCTTTTCCACAACAAGCAGCATCCCAAGGAAATGGGTAGTGCTGAGATTGAGGCATTCTTGACTCATCTCGCTGTTGAACAGCAGGTGTCAGCCTCGACTCAAAATCAGGCATTCAGTGCTCTGCTGTTTTTATACCGTCAGGTCTTGAACCAAGACTTAGGTAGCTCTATCAATGCTGTCCGGGCTAGGCCATCCCGGTATTTGCCAACGGTGCTCACCAAGGCTGAGGTGAGATCAATACTCAGCCGGGTGACTAAGAGTCCCGGCCTCGTGATTCAGATACTCTACGGTAGTGGCTTACGGCTCAATGAAGGATTGCGGCTACGCGTCAAAGATTTGGATTTTGCCCAGCGTCAAATTATCGTCCGTGATGCCAAAGGCCACGAAAGTCGAGTCACAATGCTCCCAAGCAGTTTGATTGACCCTCTACGGCAGCATCTACAGCATGTGAGGCGGCTTCATCAGCATGATTTAGACCGGGGGTATGGTTCGGTTTATCTTCCCTTTGCATTAGAACGCAAATATCCCTATGCCGATCGCGCCTGGATTTGGCAATTTGTATTTCCGTCTCTATCAAGATCCAAAGATCCGCGCAGTGGGCTGGTTAGACGACACCATCTACATGAAAGTAGCGTGCAGCGAACGCTCAAACAGGCAGTTCGGGAGGCCGGTATCCCAAAACGAGTCAGTTGTCATACGTTTCGACACAGTTTTGCCACCCACCTGCTTGAAGATGGCTACGACATTCGCACTGTGCAGGAACTGCTAGGGCACAAGGATGTAAAGACGACTATGATTTATACCCACGTGCTGAATCGAGGTGGGTGTGGGGTACGTAGTCCGCTGGATGGGTAGCTGTGCTAGTTAGCCTGTAATTGTTGAGTCGGTGGGACCAACATACAATAGAACCACACCTCAATAGGTTGCCTGTTGCCTGCTGGAACAGAGCCGTCCCATGGTCCACTTTCAGCCCTATCTCCTGACTGCCCGTGACTTTATTTATCGCTACTTTATTTATCGCTATGGCGATGCCTCTCAGTACGAACTAATTGATGGGGAGTGCATTGGCTTGGAACTGACTGGAATCCATGAGCAGGTCGCGGGCTTTATCGGGCGAAAGTTGAACGTTGCCATTGATCAGCAAGATCACCCCTATAGCAATCCCATTTAATTCATGAAAAGCTTCCGTACATGTGGAGTTTGGGGAAATCCAAAGATATCTAGTCTAAAGAACTGCTCAAATAGCGCTTTGAGGGCTGAAAAACAGGGCTTTAAGCCCGACATCCGTCGTAACCAGATCTTCGCCTGCAACCAGGCATCTTCAATTGGGTTTTGACTGGGATCATTGGGCGCAAACTGGACACAGTGGAGCTTCCAGTCCTCCGGGGCCAATCCCGCATTTACCTCCGCCAGAAAGGCTCGTAAGTCGTGGGAACGATGGTAACTCGCTCCATCCCAAAGAATCAGCAAGCGCTGACCAGGAAATTGGGGTTGCAAACACTGGAGATAGGCAATGGTTTCGGTGGTGTCCCCTTTGGCATGGGCCTGAATCACCAGGCGTTTTCTGAGCAGATCCAGTGACCCGTAGTAGGTTTGACGGTCCCGTTCATTCACGATGGGCATCTCAATCCGCTCATCGGTGCGGCCCCAGACATATCCTTGCAAGTCGCCACTGAGCCAATGAGACTCATCGACCAACAGAACTCTCAGGCGTCCGGCTTCAATCTCCTCCCGGTAGCGCGCCAACAACCGTCGGATTTCGACTTTTTTGCGGCCACCGCCTTGGCATCGGCTTTGGGATTGACTTTACTGGTCTTTTTTCAACTGATGCCAGCCGCCTTAAACAAGTCGTAGTAGCTTTGCTTGGACTCATACACGACATCGTAATGTTCAGCCAGATGCGACTCTAATTCGCTTAACTCCCAGATCTTCTTCGTTCGTAACCATTGCAGGACGGCTTCCTTGGCCTCTGGGGTTAGATAACTCTGACGTCCTTTATGTTGGGGCCGAAAGCCAGCGAGACCTTCCCGTTCATAGACCTGTTTCCATTTGCTTAGGGCCCCAACGAGACATCCAAAATCGCGATGATGGCTTCGTAAGTGTAATCCTGATAAATCAGTTTGACGGCGAGCACTTTTTTCACTTGACGACCATCCCGCTCAGTGCGGATGAAGGTTTTGAGCTCTTCTATCGCAGTCGTTTTTTTTGGCCGATTCGGACAGAGCAACAGGCATCGGGAAAGACCTCAGTAGCCTAGTTTAGGTAGCTTCCGTAATTATACTGAGATGTCTTCACAAATCATTCCGGATTGCTATATTACAACCACTAAATCACTGAATTGACCATCTCTATTGCTAGAGTTTTACGTTATGGGTATCGCGGCTTACAGGGACCGCGCCCCACAGGTGTGAACAAACCGAGTCACCATCTCAGGACAGCCGCCCCAGTGCAGATGCACATAGGAAGCTTGCAAATGGCCCCGATGCCAGCCCTCATTCCCCAGGCTGGTCGTGGCATCGTAGCGGCGCAAACGATACAAGGGCGCCTCCGGGGATTGCAACAGCTGGGAGCGATGGAATTCATGGCCCCACACCTGGACTCCCTGGGGTAACAGCAGGCTATCTTGCAAGGCCGTCGCCTGGCGATAGCCCAGGGTCAATCGTGTGCCCATCTGTACGGTGGTGGGCAAGACCCCCACCATGGGCCAACGGCGACCGTCAAAGTCAATGATGCGATCGCACAGATACATCAGCCCACCACACTCCCCATAGGTCGGCAGCCCTCTGGCTACGGCCTCCTGTACCTGCTGCCGCAGCCTGCAATTATGGGATAGCTCTTCAGCAAATACCTCCGGAAAGCCGCCGCCGAAGTACAGTCCCTGGATATCATCCGGCAGGGTCTGATCCTGCAGTGGGCTCCAATACACCACCTCGGCCCCGGCTTGCTGCAGTAAAGCCAGATTATCAGGATAGTAAAAGCTAAAGGCCCGATCCCAGGCCACCGCGATCCGCGCCGATGCTAACGGCTGGGGCAGGTTATCTAAGGGAGCTTCAGGAATCTCCCTCGGCGGCTGACGCCACCACGGTTCCAACTGCTGCCAAGCAAAACATTGCTGACCCAGAACCGCCAAGCGTTGCAAGATCTGCCGCAGCTGGGGGAGTTCATCGGTCGGCACCAACCCCAGATGGCGATCGGGAATGGTGATATCGTCCTGACGCCGCAACACTCCCAAGATGGGCATTGAGATTCGATCTAGAGCCGCCCTCAGCAGGGCCAGATGCCGCTCACTCCCCACCCGATTCAGCACCACCCCAGCCATCTTGAGACCAGGGTCTAAACTGCGGTAACCATGGGCCAAGGCCGCCACCGACCCAGCCAGACGACTAGCATCCAGCACCAGCAGCACCGGCAATTCCAACAGGCGAGCAATGTGGGCCGTACTGGCCCAATCGGTGACGCCAGTAGCGCCATCAAAGAGCCCCATGACTCCCTCGATCAGGGCATAGGGCCTATCCCTAGTGTGTTCCCCATATACCCACCGTACATAGGCTTCTGAAGTCAAGACCGGATCCAAGTTATAGCAGGGGCGATTCGTCACCTGGCGGTGAAACATAGGATCGATATAGTCCGGCCCCACCTTAAACGACTGCACCCGCCGCCCCTGTTCCCTCAGAGCCGCCAGCAATGCCAGCGTCACGGTGGTCTTGCCCACTCCACTGCGTTCCCCCGCGATGACCAATCCCATAGGCTATGCCATTAATCGGCGGATCATGGTGAAAAAGATGGGATCCGGCAACACCTTTCGCAACCCCAGCAACAATCCGGCATTGCCCCCAGCGGTGTAGCGTAACCACCAAGAACCGTCGGTGGCAGCCCGATAAATGGCCTCAGCCGTTATCTCTGGAGACGACCCCTCACTCTCCATCTGCATGGCTGCGGCCACTCGCCAACCCCGTTGCTGAAAGATTCCAGCCGTTGCCTGACCAATGCCCGAAGGGGCCCCTGTAATCAAAACAGTTTTGTCCACTGATGATATTTCCCAAACGGGATGTCTGTATGGCAGTGATGTACAGGCGACACGATACCTCAGCCCCCACGGCGGCGTAGTTAGCCTCTTCGAGAGCAGCCCCTCCAAACCTAAAAGCATCCCCTGAGCAGAGTTCAAGGGGACGCTTGCTTGGCGCTATTGCCGACGGTGCCGGGCATCTACTCCAAAACCGCTATTATTCTAAGCCATGCCGTACCTCATCAACGGTAAGGTGACCCGTGAGCCCCAGGAGGGCAACGAGGATTAGCGGGTGGCATAATCAAGCCACAGTGATTTATTCTCTAATCCTCATGGAGGCCAGTGACCAAACAGCCCTACTCGATTATTTAGAACAGTTTCTGACCCCAGCTCGTCGGGCCAAGATCGATGCCGTGTTGGCTCAACGCACTCGCCATGTAGCCGTGGTCTTAGAAGATATCAACAGTCCCCACAATGCCAGCGCCGTCCTGCGTACCTGTGATGCCATGGGGGTACAAGACATTCATATCATCGAGACCCACAACCGCTTCAAGGTTAATCAGGGGGTCACCATGGGCAGCAATAAGTGGTTAACGTTGCATCGGTACAATCGAGACGCCGCCAACAATACCCAGATCTGCTTTCAGCACCTGCGGCAACAGGGTTATCGCATCGCCGCCACCACGCCCCATCACCAAGCCTATGTTCCCGAAGACATTCCCCTAGATCAAAAGCTTGCCGTAGTACTGGGCAGTGAAGTGAAGGGACTGTCTGACGATGCCCTGACCGAGGCCGACCTAACCTTGCAAATCCCGATGGTGGGCTTCAGTGAAAGCTTTAATATTTCTGTCAGTGCGGCCCTGTGTCTATATCCCATCACCCGGCGGTTGCGGGCTACTTCCTTAGCGTGGCAGCTAACACCAGCGCAGCAAGAGGCCATTCGTCTGGAATGGTATCGGGCCTCGCGGCGCTCCATTGATGAGTTGGAAAAACGCTTTTGGCAGCAACGACGGCAGGCAGCCGGGCCTTCTTAAAGACATTGAACAACTCAGCTGAGAGCCCTGAAAGGCAGGCGTTCTATACCGGTGTTGGGAGAGCGCACTACAGACCACTGGAGCCTGCGCGGCAAGACTGAATTGATCAGGACTCCCCCACTCCCCTACTCAGCCAGACGGTGCACAAATTCACGCCGTCCTGTACTAGGGGGTGTATTCAATCTCAGCCTCGAAGCCAGCTTCCCTCAGCCGGGTGGCTTGTTCCTCGGCTGAGGCTCGATCGGGGTAAGCCCCAACCTGCATCATCAGGTGGCCATCGAATTGCACCCGAAAGGCGTCAGGCACCTGAGCTTGTACTTGGGCTGGGGTAATTTCCTGCCCTAGGGGAACAAGCACCCGGTAGTGCAACCCCAGAGCAGACGCGCGCGAGGGCGGTGGCGGCGGGCTTTCAGGGCTGTTGGCGGGGGTCTGGCTTAGTGTCAGGGTAGGTAGAGTACCGTCTTGGCCCATGGGAATGCGGGCACCGGGAACCTCGAGTGGGGCCGATTCCCTGGCTTGAGGGGGTAACTCGGGCAGAGACGGCTCTTGCTGGGAAGACTGGGAGCTGGGTAGAGATTGCTGGGCCGGCTCAGCCGGGCTGTCCCTGGCAACCGTTGTCTCAGACACTGTTGGCGTCACCGGGGGAGGAATGACGGTCAACGCAACGCTCTCGGAACTATTGATGCCCTCGGGGCTATGAGGAGTGGTAGTCTGACCGGCGGCTAGGTGTTCTCGTAGGCGGTCCAGGGTTAAAGCCGGTTGCTGTTGCTGCTCCCATCTAGCAGCAGAGGCAGCGGCAATGGCTGGAGGCTGGTTACCAGATGCGATCGCATCTCCATCTCCATCTCCATCTCCATCTCCATCTCCAGCCTCAGCCCCACTCAGGTTCTCAGTCCTTGCCTCAGCCACCGTATTCCCAGAACTATCTCCACTGTCTGCCAGCGACTCGGCATCGCCCACCGTAGGGGCAGCAGCCGGATCTTCTGGGACATCATCATCGCTGCTGGACTGTTCTGCGGCTGGGGCCGTTGACTGGCCTTGAGCCAACTCCCGCAGGCGGGCCCTGAGGGCAGATAAATCGGAAGAGCTCGAGGCAGCCGCTGCGGCTGGGTTAGGCAGTGTCACGGTGTCGTTGCCGGGCAGATGGCCCAGGGCTGCCGTAGTCTCAGCCTCATCGCTGCCAGACGCGCTCTGATCCGTGCCTCTGGTGGCTGCGGCAGCTGTCTCGGCAGCATGCCCAACCGCCGTCTCAGGGAAGGCTGGCTGGCTGGGGGCAAACTCCACCACACCATTGCGCCGGTTTTGGCTAATTTGGTTCTGCTGCAGCAGGGGTTGGGCATTGGCCTGAATCACTAAGCCATCTTGGTTATGGCTGATCTGGTTATTGGCCAGCCGTGGCGTTGCCCCTGGCAACACGACAATCCCAGTACCGGTGGCTTCGAACACGTTCCCTACCACTTCTGCCTGAGAAGGGCCGCCAATGATCAACCCCGCTACCTCATTCTGGGTAAAGTAATTGCGCCGAATCTGAGGGGCCCCATTGCCGACGATGTAAACCCCAGACCGTCCGTTGCCGATAAAGGCATTGTCCTGCAGTACCGGGCTGCCCGACTCAATCCACACCCCATGGCCACCATGGGGGTTAGAGACGATCACATTGCCAAGGCCAGCCCGATCCACCGCCAAAATCGCCACCGTCTGGAGCCCCTCTGCCGGGCTCAGATATCGATCGCCGCCACGAATCACCACCCGTCCCCCTGGGCTGCCTTGCACCGTCACCCCAGGTCGCAGCCGTAGGGGAAATGTCTCCCCAGTGGCAGCGCTATACTCCCCGGGCGCCAACAAAATCACTGTATTGGGCTGGGCCTGGCTGAGGGCCTGGGTAATTGTCTGCAGGGGCCACATCTGACTACCATCCCCGATGCGATCGCTACCCGCTTCCGCATTGACATGAATTAACTGATAGCCACGGGCCAGCTGCCCATCCTGGCGGGACGGACGGGAGGCTCCTGCTGGAGACGTCTCTGCTGCCATCGCGATAGCCGCATCAGCTAGGCCATATAGTAGGGTGCCACTGACGGCAGCCAGGGCCAGGAAGGGAAAACGGAGTATCACCATAGGACACACTCATACAGCATCGATATCGCCAAACTATTAGCTCAGATGCGCAGAGTCGCTGAATCTGCTTTACAGAAGTTTGCAAATGCTCTCCTCCCCGGCATGGGCGTCATGCCCCTGGGGCCCTGGCCAGGTCTGTCACAGCTGCTAGCATGTTAAGTGCCCTGGCTGAGACAAACGAGGCCAGGAAACCTATTCTTTGCCTAGGGAGCTATGGCCGATATGCCTGGGACATTTCCCCACCTAGCGACTACGACTGCCGATGTCGCAGTCTATCGTATCCTCGACGCCAATTTGGATCGGGCCCGGGAAGGTCTACGCGTGTTAGAAGACTGGTGCCGCTTTGGCTTAAATCAGGAAGACCTGACGGAAAACCTCAAGCACCTGCGGCAATCCCTGGCTCACTGGCATACCCCTGACCTCAGAGCCGCCCGGGATACGCCGGGAGACAGGGGCACTCAACTCAGCCATCCCGATGAAGAGCAGCGCCACAGCCTCAGCGATGTGCTGCAGGTCAATTTCTGCCGCGTGCAAGAAGCCCTGCGGGTCCTAGAGGAATACGGCAAGCTCTATCAGCCAGCCATGGCAACCGCGTGCAAACACCTGCGCTACCAGATTTACAGCCTAGAGAGTGATCTGCTAGGGCACCAGCGCCAACATCAACTGCGTCAAGCCCATACCTATTTAGTGACTGCCCCCCAAGACAATCTACTGACCGTGGTGGAAGCCGCTCTCCAGGGAGGACTCCCCTTGGTGCAGTATCGGGACAAACACACCGATGATGGTTTGCGGCTGCAACGGGCTCAGGTCTTAAAGGATCTATGTCACCGTTACGGAGCCTTATTTCTGGTCAATGATCGCGTTGATCTGGCCCTGGCGGTAGATGCTGACGGGGTTCATCTAGGGCAGCAAGACCTGCCCCTGGCCACAGCCCGTCAGTTGCTGGGCAGCCATCGGATTATT
Source organism: Halomicronema hongdechloris C2206 (assembly GCF_002075285.3). Classification (GTDB taxonomy): domain Bacteria; phylum Cyanobacteriota; class Cyanobacteriia; order Phormidesmidales; family Phormidesmidaceae; genus Halomicronema_B; species Halomicronema_B hongdechloris. The sequence goes on from NZ_CP021983.2 coordinate 887,013, forward strand.
GGCTGCTCCACCACTAATCCTGAGGAAATGCAACGGGCCATCCAAGCGGGGGCCGACTACATCGGCGTCGGGCCAGTCTTTGCCACTCCCACCAAGCCCGATAAGGCGGCGGCCGGACTAGACTATGTGCGCTACGCTGCAGAGCACGCTACAGTCCCCTGGTTTGCCATCGGCGGTATCGATGCAGACAATCTCGACCAGGTGATTCAGGCTGGAGCCCGGCGGGTAGCCGTGGTGCGGGCCATCATGCAGGCTGAAGCTCCGGCCCTCAGCAGCCAATTTTTTGAGACGACTCTGACTCGCCAGTCCCTCCTGTCTGTTTCTGCTTAATGCCATGACGTCATCTGCATCCACCGTGCAAATCCAAGTCAATGGAGAGCCCCATACTTGCTCGGCTCCGATCACGCTGCCGCAATTGTTAGAGCAGCTGGGGTTCAACCCACGTCTGGTGGCCGTGGAATACAACGGTGAAATCTTGCATCGACAATTCTGGCCTCAGACCCATATTCAAGGGGGAGATCGCCTGGAGGTGGTCACCATCGTCGGCGGCGGCTAATGAACGCTCTTGCGGAAATCCGCCCCTGGTTAGCCCCCCCTGGTTCGGTGCTTCCCTGAAGGGGAAACGGTAGAGTAGAAATAAACCGTGTTCTAGTTCAGCCTTGGTGATTGTCTGGCCAGGAAAACCAGTGCTCCTTACCTGGACTTGGTACACAGTTTATTGACGATGTGACTCTCTATCGAGTTCTTAATCAACCATGGTTCGACAATTGTTGCGGTGCTTCCAGCCCCTGTTCAAGTCCTTGATGGTGATCGGTCTGATTCTGACCTTGGTGTTGACTCAGGCTGACAGTGCTCTAGCGGCCCGGGGCGGGGGCCGCATCGGTGGCGGTGGGTTTCGCATGCCTAGCCGTCCCTATGCCCCGCCATCTCGCTCCTACCGGGGACCGTCTGGGGGAGGGTATGGCGGTGGCTTTGGCTTTCCCTTCATTTTTCCCTTCTTCGGTATTGGTGGCGGCTTTGGTGGCCTCTTTTCGCTGCTGATTTTCATTGCGATCGCAAATTTCCTGGTCCGCAGCTTTCGTAGCTTCCGTAATGAGGACAGCTTCGGTGGCAGCGATAATCCACCTGTAGCCGTTGCCAAGCTCCAGGTAGGCTTACTGGCCAAGGCTCGCAGCCTGCAGGACGATCTCAACCGCATGGCAGCAACGGCCAACACCGGCAGCGCCGTCGGTCTCACCCAAGTGCTGCAAGAAGCGTCCCTAGCGCTGTTACGCCACCCAGATTACTGGGCCTATGCAGCGGTCGAGTCGACTCAAACCCCGCTGCTAAAGGCCGAAGCCGAGTTTAACCGGCTCACCCTGGCCGAGCGTAGCAAAGTCTCCGAAGAAACCCTCTCTAACGTCAATAGCCAATTCAAGCAGGCTACAGCCCCTACAGCCACCGCTGACGGCGCCAACTACGCCCCCGGAGAATATATCGTGGCTACCCTGCTGGTAGCAGCCCAGGGGCGCCTGAGTCTGCCGACGGTGCGCAATGCCGAGGATTTGCGCCAAGCCCTGAGCCAGATCGGGGCCATTTCCAGCGACCGGCTGCTGGCCGTGGAAGTGCTGTGGACCCCTCAACAAACGGGGGAAACCTTGACGGGCGATGAAGTCTTAGCCGCATATCCCAATCTCACCCTGGTCTAGATTGCCATCGGCCGCAACATGCCTGGCCTTGACGTCAGTTTCCCTGACCCAGCTACCCGGGGCAGCACAATGCCCCGGGTTTTGTTCGGTTCAGGTAATGTTGCGCCATTGTTGCAAGAGGACCGTTGTCAGTTCCTGAGGGAGTCGACTAGGGCTGTTTAGATCTATCTCAGGTCTCGTCAGCGGCAACAACTACAACCCCAAAATGTTATCGATTCGCGACATTTGATCTATAAAAAGTAGTCTTTAATACAGAAACTGGATAGATTAAAAGGGACATGAACTGTCTTAACTACGGGAGGTATCGATGACCAACGGCGTTCCAGTATGGCCCCCAGATTCTTCCCCTAACCAGCTGCTCAATATTCATCGCACTAACCTATTAGCACGCCTAGAGCAGCGGATAGCAGCGGCTCAAATCCGCCACGATGAGCAGCTACTGGCCCTACTAGAGCAGGAGCGGCAACAGCTCCAGATGGGCTGGGGTCAATCCAACGATGGCAATCGGCTGGTTCGATTTTGGCAATGGCTCGAACGCGCCCTATGGTCTCCCCCAGAGCTCCAGGTTAAGTCTCTGCAGGATAAAGCCGGGCAACTCTGGTGGTATGCCTTCGATCCCAGAACCGGCAAGACCCTCTACGCCGAATCGGAAACCGACGTCATCAAGTGGATTGAAGATAATCATCTGGGATGCTGAGGCTGTTGCTTCTGAGATTAGGCCCAGGTCAATAAGAAAACCGCAAAAATGGCGTAAATCTGCGTCAAATCTGCTATGCCTGTGTATCATCATTAAGGCAATCACGGTAACCGCACCTTCGCGCGGGGATAAGACTGCTGAGATGCTACTCGTTTTATTGACCCGGATCCTGGTTTGGGCAGCCGTCGGCCTCTTGATCTGGTACGTGCTGCTCAAGTTCATTCCCCGGAACTTTCTGACTTGGTTTGGTGGGGCCATTATCCTGGCCTTGATCGTACTGTCGTTTATCGACCCTAACGATCAAACCATCGGTGCTATCTGGCAGGTGATTTCCCTGCCCCTGACGCCTTTGGGAGCGGCGGTACTGTTACTGGTGTTTTCCCTCAGCGAAGGCCTAAAAAAAGTCAAAGGCCGCCAAGTTGCGATCGCATTGTCTATCCTATTGCTGAGTAGCATCCCACTGTTGGCCCGTACCTTGGTAGCCCAGGCGGAACAGGCAGTGGAAGAAGCCTATAATGCCCAGCGGGAACTCTGCACCGACATTTGTCCAGCAGTGGGCGATGTGCCCGTGTCCCAAGTAGCGGCCATCGTCGCTGTCAGCGAGCCCATGGATGCCCCCAATATCCCCGATGACTTTCCTAGTCAGATCGATGAGGGCAACAGCTTCGCTCCAGAATTGACCTCTCGCCTCAATAGTGCTGCCTCTCTACACCGCAGTCTCCGTAACCAAGGCATCAATCCCTTGGTAATCGTCACCGCTGGTCCGGTGGCTGGCTCCGAAGAAGAGCAGCAACAGAAATCCCAGGCCCTGCGCCAACAGTTAGCCAATGGCGGTGTTCCCGCCGATCGCATCGTGGTGGAAGACACCGGCATGGATATGCATCGCGGCGCTGAAACGGTGAGAGATTTATTAGACGAACGGGGACTCCTCACCGATGACGACACCCCAGAGCGGGAGCGGACCCGGGTTGTCTTGGTGGCCCCGGCCCTGAGCATGCGCCGGGCTGCCCTGACCTATGAAGAAACTGGCTTAGAGGTGGTAGCCTGGCCCACCAACCTCTACGGCTACACCGAGCCCACCGGCGATGATACCCTAGCCCAGCTGGCTGACCTGATTCCTAGCGTGGAAGCCCTGCGACTCACTACCCGCTACTGGGAAGAACTACTCACGTCCATCTATTACTTCTTGCGAGGCTGGCTACCGCCCTTCAACGTTCGTTGGGAGACCGTAGTCGAAACCTATCAACCCTAAGGCTGCCCAGCCGTCTGTCAATTTCGTCTAGGATGAGGAAACAGACACGGCAGATCCTATGGCGCGATCGCATCTTCAAAAACTCGGCACCTATCTGCGCCCGCACTGGCGTCGCGCCAGCCTGGGTATGGTAGCCCTAATGGTTGTCAACCTCCTAGGCGTCTGGATACCCTTGCTGATTCGGGATGGTATCGACCAGCTGCAGGTGACCTTTAGCTTTAGCAAAGTTACCTACTATGTTGTGCTAGTGCTAGTCCTGGCTTCCCTGATGTGGCTGATCCGCATGGCGTCTCGCATCACCATCTTCGGCGTCGGGCGGCAAGTCGAATTCAACCTCAAGCAGCAACTGTTTGAACACCTACTCACCCTAGAACCAGCCTATTTCAGTCAGAATACAGCCGGAGAACTGATCAGCCGAGCCACCAGTGACGTTGACAATATTCGGCGTCTGTTGGGCTTTGCCGTCCTCAGCTTAGTCAATATCCTGTTTGCTTACGCCTTCACCGTCCCGGTGATGCTCTCCATCAGCGTACAATTAACCCTGATTGCCCTGGCGGTATATCCCCTGATGCTGGTGCTGGTCCAGATGTTTAGTCATCGTCTCCGCAACCAACAACTCCAGGTCCAGGAAAGGCTTTCCCGCCTCAGTGATCTGATTCAAGAAGACCTCAGCGGCATCGCCCTGATTAAAATTTATGCCCAGGAAGCCAACGAACGGCAAGCCTTTCAGGGCCTAAACCAGAATTTACTGAGGGCCAATCTCAACTTGGCCAGGACCCGCAATACTCTTTTTCCGCTGTTAGGGGGACTGGCCAGTATCAGCCTCCTTGTCATTTTGGCCACCGGTGCCAGTGCCATCGCCAATGGCGCCCTATCAGTAGGTGATTTTGTCGCCTTGATCCTTTATGTCGAACGTCTGGTCTTTCCCACCGCTCTCCTAGGCTTTACCATCACCGCCTACCAACGGGGCGAAGTCAGCATTGACCGGGTAGAGGCCATCCTCAATGCCCAGCCTCAAATTCAAAATTCATCCCATCCCATCGCCATCGACCCCGAGCAGATCACAGGCCATCTGTTAGTACGAGATCTGACCTACCACTATCCCAACGCCCCAACACCGGCCCTCAACCACGTGCACTTCGAGGTGTTTCCTGGCGAGACGGTTGCCATTGTGGGACCAGTTGGATCGGGCAAATCAACCCTGGCCAATGCCTTACCCCGCCTATTAGACATTGCCTCCGGTCACATTTTTCTAGATAGTTACGATGTCACCAAACTCGCTCTCCGGGATCTGCGTCGCACGATTGCCTATGTTCCCCAAGATAGTTTTCTATTCAGCGCAACCATTGGGGATAATATCCGCTATGGTGAACCCTTAGATGAGCTCGTCAATGTAGAGTACGCGGCCAAACAAGCTCAAATTCATCCAGAAATTCGCAACTTTCCGCAGCAATACCACACCATTGTCGGTGAACGGGGCATTACCCTCTCAGGAGGCCAACGTCAGCGCACTGCGCTAGCCCGAGCCCTACTGATAGACGCCCCCATTTTGATCCTGGATGATGCCCTATCCAGTGTGGACAATCAAACCGCAACCATGATCCTGAAAAATCTATCCCAGGGAGCTCAGCAAAAGACAGTGCTGTTTATCTCCCACCAGATGGGAGCTGCTGCCCTAGCCGATCGGATTTTGGTCATGGACGCCGGTCAAGTAGTGCAGTCAGGCAACCACGAACAGCTCCTCGATCAGCCTGGCCTCTATCGGTCCCTTTGGGAACAACACAAATTGGAAGAAGTGCTTTATTGAACCACTTCCATGATTCTAAACATGGGCAAGTACATCGAGATCAGAATCGACCCCACCATACCGCCCAAGAAAATAATCATCAAAGGCTCAATCACGCTGGTCAGCGCCTTGACCGCCTGTTCTACTTCATCCTCGTAGAAGTCAGCCACCTTCATCAGCATTTGATCGAGCTCTCCGGTTTCCTCACCAATGCTAATCATCTGAATTGCCATGATCGGAAAGACTTGGTGCTTCTGCAGCGCCAAACTGATCATGCCGCCCGTCTGAATTTCCTTGCGAGACTCTTCCACCGCATCTGAAATCACCTGGTTACCAGCCGTGTCTCGCACAATTTCCAAGGCGGTAAGAATCGGCACCCCGGAGCGAGATAGGGCCCCAAAGGTACGGCAAAATCGGGCTGTGGCTGTCTTCTGAATCAGATCTCCAAACAGGGGCATCTTCAAGAAGAAACGGTCCATGGTGCGACGCCCCACTGGCGTGGCATAGTAACGCCGATACAGAAAGCCTGCCGCGATGATCACAGCAGCTGCCAACACCCAATTGAGAGGCTGCCGCAGAAAATCACTGATTCCCAGCATGATCTGGGTGAATACGGGCAGATCAGCATCGAACTGTTCAAAAATCTCGGCAAATGTTGGCAGCAAGAAGACGGTCATGGCGATGAAAATCACCACCGCCAAAATTCCCACCGTGACTGGATAGGTTAGTGCTGAGCGAATCTGGTTCTGTAATCGGTTCAGGTCTTCTAGCAGCTTAGCCAGACGGTTCAGCACCTCGTCCAGCACCCCGCCGACTTCTCCCGCTTGGATCAGGCTCACGTAGAGATTATCGAAACAATGGGGATGCTTGCGCATCGAGTCTGACAGACTGGTGCCTTGCTGAACTTCTGCGTTGACATCCTGAACCGCTTGCTTCAGCTTGGGATTGGGGCACTCTTCCGCCAGGACTCCCAAGCCTCGCACTAACCCCACCCCAGCATTCACTAGGGCGGCAAATTGTCGTGAAAAGACCGCTTTGTCCTTAACGCTAACCGTCGTTAGCGCTGTCTGCAGATCCTTTAAATCTAAATTGAACCCTCGCTCTTCGCGAAGGTCTTGAATGAACAGCCCTCGCTCTCTTAGGAGAGTACGCGCATCGTTAGGAGAGGCCGCATTGACGCGTTCTCGTCTGGATTGTCCGGTGGTATCTCGGCCAGTGGCAACATAGGTAGGCATAGCTGTTCAAGCCGTTAACTCATAAACTCTAGCCCTGTAAGGCTCTCGGCAAAGAGGGGGCATCCTAGTCCTTGACGCCGACATAGACGGTGCTCAGCAACTGCTCACGACTCCTGCTGGGATATCCCTAGCCTGATAAGCAAAGCAGGCCAGGACCAATTTTCTGGCTGCAAGCTGTCAGATAGCTCTCTAGGTTGGACATAGTAGAATTGTCCAATGTCCTGAGCTCCCTGACGAAGGCAATATATGCTGCAAACTTAGCATAAAAGCCTGCCAGCAGACTGGTTGGCCTGTTATCTTTTCCCTTTTTCCGACGTCTGACTACAGACCAATCCCGATCGCTGTCCTCGATGACTGTCCCTGATTAACGGCGGGTGCCGGCATAGCCTCCAGGTCGACTCCCAGGGGGCTGGGCCGCAGCAGGGCCAGTGCCAATGAGACGCTGGAGTTCGTCTGGGCGAGAGGTCTTAGACATAGCGGCCTCAAAGGAGATGCTTCCCTCCTTGTAGAGCTTGGCTAGCACCATTTCTAGAGTATGCATGCCCAACTTACCACCCGTCTGAATCGCTCCATAAATCTGGGCTGTCTTACCTTCTCGAATCAGGTTGGCAATGGCTGGGGTAACCAGCATGATTTCCTGGGCCATCACCCGGCCAAACTCACCGGGTTTCGGGTTCAGCTTGGGCATTAGTGTCTGACTCAAGACGGCCACCAAGGAGTTGGACAACTGCACCCGAATTTGCTGTTGTTGCTCTGGAGGAAATACATCCACCATGCGGTCAACGGTTTGGGCGGCTGAGCTGGTATGAAGAGTGCCAAAGACTAAGTGGCCCGTTTCAGCAGCGGTGATCGCCAGGGAGATAGTCTCTAAATCCCGCATTTCACCCACCAGGATGACATCGGGGTCTTCCCGCAGGGCTGCCCGCAGAGCGTTGGCGAAGCTCTTGGTGTCTTCACCGATCTGCCGTTGGTGTACCAAGCTCTTAATGGGCTCGTAGACAAATTCGATGGGATCTTCAATGGTGAGAATGTGCTCTGGCCGAGACATGTTGATGTTGTTAATCATGGATGCCAGAGTGGTGGATTTCCCCGATCCGGTGGGGCCAGTCACCAAGATTAAGCCCCTGGGCTTTTCTGAGAGTTCTCGGACGATATTGGGCAGGCCTAAAACTTCCATGCTGGGAATTTTGGAGCTGAGGGCCCGTAAACAAGCTGCATAGGTGCCTCGATCCTTGTAGACATTGACCCGAAAACGCGCTAAACCCCGTACCCCATAGGAACAGTCCAGCTCCCAATTTTGCTCTAGGTTCTTGCGCTGGGTATTGTTGAGCATGCTGAAGATAAGGCGCTGACACCCTTCTGGGGAAAGGGGTTCATGGTCGGTGGGGGTCAGCTTGCCGTTGATTCGAATGTAGGGGGGCAATCCTGCTGACAGGTGTAGGTCTGATCCGCCTCTCTCAACGACCTCTTCCATTAAGTCTTCAATCATTAAATCCATAGGGCTACCTCGTGGTTGTGATGGGGTCCAAGTCGGTGGGCAATCTGTACCAAAGCTTAGAGGACAGGGTGCCCAAATTGGGCTGTGTCGCGATCAGCTGAGCCCTAATTTTGGAAACGGGAGGTGAGACAATAGGGGCAATCTAGCCATTCGGGCTTGAGGCCAGCACCGCAATTGGAGCAGGTAAGAGAAGCCCGGCGCCGGGCCTTCAACTCAGATTCAAGCCCCGTATCGCTGAAGGTCACTCGTTCGACTTCTTCTAGAGTGGTGTAGCCTTGCCGAACCAAGTTAAGGCTATAGGCCAACAGCGTTTGCATGCCCTCGTCAACAGCAAGTTCCTTGATTTGCTCGGTTGGGGCTCCCTCGGAGATGAGTTTTTGCAGGTTTTCGGTAATACGCATGACTTCGTAAACCCCTACCCGGCCAGAGTAACCTCCGCCCTGGCACTGGCGGCAGAGGGTGCCATTTTGATTGGCAGCCGTGATTTGTTCGGGAGAAAGGGTATTGGCCTTGTAGAAGGTAATCTCGCTCTCACGGGAAGCAGTGAGGCCGAATCGCGCCAGATCCTCGACACTAGGGCTGTAGGCAATGCGACAATTGGTGCAAACACGGCGCATTAGTCGCTGAGCCAGTACCCCAATCAGAGCACTGGAGACCATAAACGATTCTACGCCCATCTCATCAAGACGTGCGATCGCACCGGCAGCATCATTGGTATGGAGCGTTGTCAGCACCAAGTGCCCCGTCAGGGCAGCTTCAATGGCCGTTTTAGCCGTTTCGGGGTCACGGGTCTCACCCACCAAGATCACATCGGGGTCTTGTCGCAAAAAGGCCCGCAGGATAGAGGCAAAATCCATCCCCTTCTCCCGCAGCACCTGTACCTGCGTGATGCCCGCCAGCGTATATTCAATCGGATCTTCCGCCGTACTGATATTAATCGTAGGGCTATTGCGCTCGGCCAGGGCCGAATAGAGCGTCGTGGTTTTACCAGAGCCGGTGGGTCCCGTCACCAAAATCAAACCATAGGGACGAGACACCATCTCCTGCACAACCTTCAAGGTCTCTGCATCGGTAATCAGGTTATCCAACCCCAGTTGAGTGGAGGTATTGTCCAGGATTCGCAACACCACCTTTTCGCCAAAACGGCTCGGCAACGTGCTAACCCGAAAGTCTACCTTGCGATTCTGAAAGGCCCGTCGGATTCTGCCGTCTTGAGGTACCCGACGCTCCGCGATATCCAGCTCAGCAATGATCTTAAAGCGGGCCGTCACTGCTGGAATAATCTTCTTAGGCATTTTGGGCAGGGCTTCCCGCAAGACGCCATCCTTGCGGAACCGTACCCGCAGGTGATCTTCTTGAGGCTCCACATGGATGTCGGAGGCATTCTCTTGCAATGCCTTAACCAAGATTTTGTTGACTAGGGCAATGACCGGAGCCGCCCCAGCATCCTTGAGGGCTTCCCCGAGATCAGCCTCTTCCTCGGCAATGGTCCCTAACGCATCGACTTCATTGAGATCCAGTTCCTCTAAGCTGGTGGTAACATCAACCGCCTCATCCAGCTCCTTTTTGCTTTCCCGCGCCACCTTTTCATCCAGGTAGCCAGAAATCAGCCGTTGATAGTCCTCAACGGTGATCACCATGCGTCGCAACTTTAAGTTTTGCTGACGTAAGATGCGGTTTAGATCATCCTGAGCTTCTAAATTCTCAGGATCGACCATCGCCACCAATACTGAAGGCACCTCATTATCATCATCGCGAGACAAGGGCACTAGACGATGGCGGCGACAGACGTCAACCGGAATCAGCGAATCAATCAGCTGGGTAATTTGCTGATTGGAAATACTGTCAATTTCTGGATCAAGCGACTCTACCCCGTAGAGAATCTTCAACTCAAAGAGTTGCTGCTTCTTATACTGACGCAGGAGCTCTGGCGAAAGCTGCTGCCCCGTCATCGATTCCAGCACATCCGTGAGGCTACGACCCGATTTGCGGCTCTCAACCAGTGCCTGCTGCATCTGATCCGAGTCCACATAACCAGCCTGGATCAGCTTATTGCCGAAGGGTGAGAAGCTCCTTTGCAGAACGAGCGCTCGCCGCGATGAAGAGGAGTTAGTCATAGCTGATGCAAAGAATCCTTAACCGAGCCTGCCAAAATTCATGTCATAGCGACTTTAAGCACGGGGGCTCAGCCATCTACAGCTTACCCCTTGTCCCCCGATGATAGCTGCATACCTCCGGACTCTACCAATGTTTTTCCTAAAGCGATACTCAGCCCATCCCGAAAATGGTGGTCTTCTTAGTCCTCTCAGCTCTGGCCTCGGATCAGGGCTAGCCTGTACGGGGCCGATTGTAGGACGGTGGGCCTCACAAGGTATTCCGAGGTAGGGTAAGACGCGCTGGGCAAAGCCGCGTAATAATATAAGTTAATCTTCAAGGGAAGTCTGCCCCGCCGTAAATGAATGGACCTTGTCGTAACAAGTTATGTCAGGGTCTCCATTCTTCCTACTAATTGTTTGTTGGCATTCAGATCCGAGCACCATGATTGACAACGTGAATCGCACTGACCACCCTCAAGACAACGCACCTGAAATGGCCACCAACCCTGCCGACCATACCCGTGAGAACAATGATGTCGAAGAACTACGGGAGGAGGATGCAGCGGTCAACATTGACTTCGAGGGCAACCAGGCACCCTCAGTGGAGGCTCAATCAACGGCTGCTCCTGATGGCGCTGAGGCAATTGCTGAAGCAGTTGATCAGTCGGAATCCACAGAGGGTATTGATTACCCAGCCATCGTGGCCGATTTAGAGCGCCAGCTGGCTACTTTGAAAGCCCAGTTTGAGGATCGCAATGGCCAGTACGCTAGGATCGCGGCCGATTTCGACAACTACCGGAAACGCACTAGCAAAGAGAAAGAGGATCTCGAAGTTCAGATTAAGTGCAACACCATCAGTGAGTTGTTGCCAGTGGTCGATAACTTCGAGCGGGCGCGATCGCAAATCAAGCCCCAGACAGACCAAGAAATGACCATCCACAAAAGTTATCAGAGCGTCTATAAACAGCTAGTTGAATGCCTCAAACGGCTCGGCGTATCAGCCATGCGGGCAGAAGGGCAAGAATTCGATCCCACCCTTCATGAAGCCGTCATGCGTGAGCCAACCGATCAATATCCAGAAGGCACCATCATGGAAGAGCTGGTGCGGGGATATCTACTGGGAGAGCGGGTTCTGCGCCATGCCATGGTCAAGGTTGCCACTGCTCCCGAACCCAACACCCCGTCGACTGAGGAGGTAGAGTCAGCCCCTGAAGATTAACCTGATCACAGGTAACCTAGGGGATATGCATCCTATCGGCTAAGGTAGGAGCCGAGACTGCAACTTCTCCGGCTGTTTTTCGAGTGTGTGCCCAAGAGTGGGCCATCTGAGACAACATGCGTTAACGTTGAGTTGCAATTTCGCATCCAAATCTCTTGTTGCGATTTGTCTAGAGCCGTGAGCTATGGGAAAAGTCATTGGTATTGATTTGGGCACCACCAATAGCTGTGTTGCTGTTCTCGAGGGAGGGCAACCCGCAGTAATCGCCAGCACCGAAGGCGGACGCACCGTCCCCAGTATGGTCGGCTTCGGTAAAAATGGTGAACGCTTGGTTGGTCAACTCGCCAAGCGTCAGGCCGTCACCAATGCAGAAAATACGGTTTACAGCATCAAGCGGTTCATTGGTCGGCGCTGGGATGATACGTCAGAGGAGCGGACTCGCATGCCCTACCTATGTGTGAAAGGGCGTGACAATACCGTAGATGTTCAAATTCGTGGCACGACATATACACCTCAAGAAATTTCAGCCATGATCCTGCAAAAACTAAAGCAGGATGCTGAAGCCTATCTGGGCGAAGAGGTCACTCAGGCCGTCATTACCGTGCCAGCCTATTTCACCGATGCTCAGCGGCAAGCCACTAAGGATGCTGGCACCATCGCTGGCCTAGAAGTCCTTCGTATTATCAATGAGCCGACGGCTGCCTCCCTATCCTATGGGTTAGATAAACAAGATCAAGACCAAACGGTATTGGTCTTCGACCTAGGCGGTGGGACCTTCGACGTATCAATCCTACAGTTAGGAGATGGCGTCTTCGAAGTTAAAGCCACCTCAGGCAATAACCACTTGGGTGGGGATGACTTTGATACCTGCATCCTCAGGTGGATTGTAGATAGCTTTCGCGAGCAGGAAGGCATCGACCTATCAACGGATCGGATGGCCCTACAGCGGATTCGAGAAGCCGCTGAAAAAGCCAAGATTGAGCTGTCGAGCATGCCAACCACATCCATCAATCTACCCTTCATCACCGCCGATGATACTGGGCCTAAGCACCTGGAGATGAGCCTGAGCCGAGCCCAATTTGAGCAGTTAGCCAAAGCGCTGATTCGAGGCACCCTCGAACCCGTGGCTCAGGCCCTTAAGGACGCCGATCTCGCTCCTGAGGAAATTGATCGAATTTTGTTAGTAGGAGGTTCCACTCGCATCCCCGCGGTCCAGGAAGCCATTACTAGCTATTTCAAGGGCAAAACTCCTGATCGTTCCGTGAATCCGGATGAAGCAGTGGCCCTGGGTGCATCCATCCAAGCTGGTGTGTTGGGGGGAGAAATGCAGGATCTGCTCCTGCTAGATGTGACGCCTCTCTCCCTCGGCATTGAAACGTTAGGAGAAGTCTTCACCAAGATCATCGAACGGAACACCACCATTCCCACTAGCAAGACTCAAATTTTCTCAACGGCCACCGATGGTCAAACCTCTGTAGAGGTCCACGTACTCCAGGGAGAACGGGCCATGGCCAAAGATAATAAGAGTTTAGGGAAGTTTCAGTTGACCGGGATCCCACCAGCGCCTAGAGGAGTGCCTCAAATTGAGGTGTGCTTTGAGATTGATGCTGATGGCATCTTGCAAGTCTCTGCTCGAGATAAAGGAACTGGCCGTGAACAGGGAATCCGGATCACCAATACCGGTGGTCTGAGTACCGACGAAGTCGAGCGCATGCGGCAGGAGGCAGAGGTCTATGCCGATGAAGATGCGCGGCGTAAGAGCCTCGCCGATCTGCGTAATCGCGCCGATAGCCTGTTCTACAGCTATGAGTCCACCATGCGCGACAACGCCGATTTGATGGACGATATTCTGAAAGAAGACGTTACCGAAAAAGCGACAGAACTTAGGGCGGCGCTAAATGACCGAGCGATTACTCCAGAAGAGTTACAGAGTAAAATCGACGGTCTTCAGCAGGCTCTCTTTGCGGTAGGTGCTACTCTCTACCAGCAAGCTGAGCAAGGTGGTGATGAAAGTGATGCGGAGTATATGGACCCTGCTTATGATGGTGCCGATGCCGATGCTGAGGAGGGCACCTATGGCGGCGATGGTCATGACGGCGACGCCATAGACAGCGGTGATGGTGGAGATAGTGAGGACGAATTTGGCCTAGATGACCTGGATGCCACAGTCACCGCTGATTATGAGGCCATTGACTAGGGCCCGGCAAAATCATGTAGCCCCCGACGACTCCATATTTAGGTCGCTAGCCAGAATACAGGATCAGTTTTTACAATATGTTAATGCTTTAAAGATAAAGCTTCAAAAGCACCATGTTAGGTAATTGATTGTCGCTGCAGTTGCTCAAATTAGCCCTCTATGGCCCGCGATTACTACGAAATCCTAGGTATTACTCGTAATGCTAATCAAGAAGATGTTAAGCGAGCCTACCGTCGCCTAGCTCGTAAATATCATCCTGATGTCAATAAGGAACCTGGAGCCGAAGAGACGTTTAAGGAGATAAATCGAGCCTACGAGGTGCTCTCGGAACCAGAAATACGGGCTCGCTACGATCGCTTTGGTGAGGCTGGTGTCGGCGGTGCTGCTACTGCCGGGGCGGCAGGCTTTCAAGATTTTGCCGATATGGGCGGGTTCGCCGATATCTTTGAGAGTTTTTTTGGGGGCTTCGGAGGTGGCATGGGTACGGCTGCCCGACGTCGGGGCCCCACCCGAGGTGATGACCTACGCCTCGATCTGAAGCTAGATTTTACCGAGGCCATCTTTGGTGGTGAGAAAGAAATCAAGATTGGCCATCTAGAAACCTGCTCAACCTGTAATGGTTCCGGGGCCAAACCAGGAACACGACCTCGTACTTGCTCCACCTGTAGCGGTTCAGGCCAGGTGCGGCGGGCCACTCGGACTCCATTTGGCAGTTTTACCCAAGTGTCTACCTGTCCTACCTGTAGTGGTACAGGGGAGATGATCGAAGACCGTTGTGAAGTCTGCGGTGGTAGCGGTCAGAAACAAGAGACGAAAAAACTCAAAATTAATATCCCCGCTGGTGTGGATAACGGCACTCGACTGCGGGTATCAGGAGAAGGGGATGCTGGCCAGCGAGGGGGGCCACCTGGAGACCTCTATGTCTATTTATTCGTTAACGAGCATGCGACATTTCGCCGAGATGGTATCAATATTCTCTCGAACCTCAAGGTTAGCTATCTGCAAGCTATCTTGGGCTGTAAGTTAAACGTCACCACCGTGGATGGGCAGGTGGAATTGGAAATTCCTGCCGGAACCCAACCTGGCACAGTGCTGACCTTAGAGAATCATGGCGTCCCTCGGTTGGGCAATCCGGTCAGTCGAGGTGATCATCTGATTACGGTTAATGTTGAAATTCCGACCCGATTGAAGCCAGAAGAGCGAGAATTGATTGCTAAGTTGGCTGAGATTCGTGGGGAAACTGTCAATCGAGGTGGAATTGAAGGATTTCTAGGAGGACTATTTCGCGGATGAGTCATGGCAACACGAGGGCGACTCCCTCGAATCAGTCTGATCAGGTTGATGTCGCTACTACTCCAGCGAAAACCCTTGATTTGCGTGGGACTCCGTGCCCTATCAATTTTGTGCGGACCAAGCTCACCCTAGACCAAATGCCAACAGGTACCGTGCTTGAGGTTTGGCTTGATCCTGGAGAACCTATCGAGCAAGTGCCGGATAGTTTATCCATGGAGGGATATTTACTGCAGTCCCTTGAGGAGTGTGCCGGGTATTTTGTGCTGCGGGTTAGTCATCCCACCTCAATGCCCGCATAGGAAAGCCTGCACTGTTAGCTGAGAGCATCATTGCTATGCTGAGATCGGTGCTTTGCTGGTGACAGAGATGTCGACAATCATGATCAGTCAGTACTTTCAGCGACTACGCTGATATGTTCGAAGACTTTCCGGCTACCTTGGGATCACCTACGCAGGGCAAGGGCTACAGAGGCATTGTCTTGGCGGCCCAAGCAAATTACTACTGGGTGCAGCTGGATGATCTTGAAGCCCAAGGGGGGCCTTGGGATAGGCGGCAGTTGCTCTGTACCCGGCGGACACGATTGAAGAAGATCGGTCAGCAGGTCATGGTTGGAGACCAGGTCTGGGTCGAGGAACCGGACTGGGCGGGAGGACGTGGTGCGATCGCACAGGTTGCTCCTCGTCAAACAGTCCTAGATCGCCCCCCCGTAGCCAACGCCGATCACATCCTGCTGGTCTTTGCCCTAGCAGACCCCGCCCTAGATCCATACCAACTTAGTCGGTTTCTGGTTAAGGCAGAGTCTACGGGCTTACGGGTGAGTTTATGCCTCAACAAGCGAGATTTAGTGACTCCAGCCACCGAGCACCACTGGATAGAGCGCTTGCAACAATGGGGCTATCAGCCACTCTGCATCAGTGTTCGGGCTAGAACCCCATGGCCTACCCTAAAAGCACAGTTACGACACCATATCACCATCATCTCTGGTCCCTCTGGGGTGGGCAAATCGAGTTTAATCAACTGCCTGATTCCAGAAGCCGACCTGCGCACTAGTCAAGTATCTGGTAAGTTAGGGCACGGTCGCCATACCACTCGCCATGTGGAGCTATTCACCTTACCCACGGGCGGGTTACTGGCCGATACTCCCGGCTTTAACCATCCTGATATCGAGTGCTCGCCGGCAACATTGGCCCTGTGCTTCCCCGAAATTCGTCGCCGCTTGCAGGCAGCGACTTGCCAGTTCAATGATTGCCTGCATCGAGACGAGCCTGGCTGTGCCGTGCGCGGGGACTGGGAACGTTATGGGCACTATCAGAGGCTACTGACTGAAGCCTTGGCCCATCAGGAGACTATCTCTCAACAAACCCAGAGCGAATCGACCTTAAAGGGCAAAACCACAGCAGCTGGGCAAGTCCACCACGAACCCAAGCTCAATGTCAAAAAATATCGCCGTCCCTCTCGCCGCCGCCGCAATCAGGCTCTACAAGACCTCTACCATGACCTCTTGGCAGACGCAGAACTCTCCGAAGAAATAGCGTGGGAGGACGATAGCTGAGGTGGTTGCGATAGGCCAAAGATTTGGCCGCCGCACAACACATCGTGGCGGCGACTTTTGCCTCTAAGGTGTAGACCCAGTAATGACCAATTGTCCATCTACCACTTGTACCTGCTCGAGTACGATACCGGACTGCTTTAGCAGTTGCGTCAGGGCTTGCTGCAGCTGTTGAGGAGATAGCCCTAGGCCCTGAGCTACTTCAGTTAACGGAACACTCACACGACCGATGCGAAGACTACTCTGCTGATCAAATACCAACTGTCCTTGGTCAATACGAGGCCGCCCTTCGATACCGATATAGATGTCGCGGTTAGAGAGCATGGGTGCCACTTGGGTCAGTTGGTTGAGCGCTCCTTGGGCAGCCACCGGTAATTGATCCTGGGGCACCTCCGCCAAGTTAATCACCAGACCACTCGAAATGCGCTCCCCTTCAATGGTCGTGCTCATGCCCTTGGCCGCATTTACCAAGGGTTCGGCCTGGGGAGTCTGAGCCATGGCACTGGCCAACACTTGAGTTAACTCTGCTTCGCTGAGCTGGATTTTGACGGAGCCATCACTGGCTCGTCCCTCCGCTAATTTACGACTGAGTAATGCTTGAGCAGTAGTCGTGGCCGTTAAGGGAGCTTGCCCAGAGGTCGTATATTCCGTGGGCAGGTAGGTGGCTCGGTTCCAGTAATACGCTCCTACCCCAACAATGGCACCGATTGCGATAAAGAAGCCAAGCAAATATTTGGGTTTCACTAGGTTACCTCTTCTAGTATTTAGACTGGCCTGCCCTATGGAATAGGCTACCTCCAAAACAGAAGCCCCCCTACCCATCCCATTGGCTCTGCCGTAATTTGATCTTTTGTGAAGATTACATGAAGATAAGTCGCGCCTCCAATCAATTTTTCACACGTTCATAGGGACTAGGGCTTGGTCTTTAGGTGAGGCTGAAATACCCTGTAGATTGGCCTCAAGAGCAGCAGCAGCATGGCAAGAGAGACGATCCCCATGCCGGAGATCCGTAGAAACGCGCTTGTAGGCTTCTAATTCGGCAGTTAGGCTGTATAGGTGCCATTGATCCTACTATGCTCTTGCCATTGTCATTCTCTCGAGGCACACGATGCGGATGACACCGGTGTCATTCCGTCGGGCCTGCACTACCCGGGCCATCTGCAGATGGAGTGGTCCGATACTCATTTCCAGTTGCCATGCAAACTCAAGTCACCGCTGCGCTTAAGGATAAAACCTTGATCCTGCTGAAGGAGTATCAGCAGACTGCTTCCCCAGATACCCGTAATCGCTTGGTGAAGCTGAACTTGGGCTTGGTAAGGCGGGAAGCTCATCGCTGGCTGGCATGTTCTGACGAAACCTTTGATGATTTGATGCAGGTGGGTAGCCTAGGACTCATCCGAGCAATTGAGCGCTTCGATCTCGCTAAGGGCTATGCCTTTAGTTCCTTTGCGATTCCTTACATCCGAGGTGAGATTCAGCACTATCTACGAGACAAAGGCTGCTCTGTGCGAATTCCCCGGCGCTGGCAGACCCTCTACACCCAGGGCAGTGCCATTAGCCGTCAACTCCGTTTAGAGTTGAATCGGCCCCCTCAAGATAGAGAAATTGCTGCAAAGTTGGATATCTCTCTAGAGGAATGGCAACAGGTTAAACTGGCGGTTCGTAATCGATGGTTGGTCAGTTTGGATGCACCAATTTACGATGATGAAGAGGGGTCAGCGTCTTTAGGCGATGTGCTTCCGGATCCCAAATATAAGAGTTTTCAGCTAGCTCAAGAGGATCGAATTCGGTTGCAACAAGCTCTCCATCAATTGGAACAACGGACCCGGGATGTCTTAGAGTTTGTCTTTCTTCATGATCTGACCCAAAAGGAAACAGCAGACCGTCTTGGCATCAGTTCCGTAACCGTGTCCCGGCGAGTGAAGCAGGGCCTGACGCGATTACGATCCCTGTTGGGGTCTACAGATGAGACGTAGACGTGGTTGGTAAACCACCTGGGCAAGCGGTAGAGCCAGCTTTCTCGCCCGATCGTTTAGAGGATTCCAAAAATCTTGCTCTGACGACTATTTAGACGGTTTGTAAATCACCTCGCAGATAGATTCTGCTCAGATGCGATCGCACCTGCACCATCTGTGCCAAGATGCGCTATGGTTGAGAGCGAAATCAAGGTACAGCATATTTAAAGCTAGTAAGGCACATGGATAACCATGAGCCCCTTGCTGTCAGGAGGTAGGCTATACCTCACCCAGCAAAGAAATGCTGTAGTAGAGCCACAGGTTGATTGTCGACTCACGAACCGTCACGGCCTTGATCGCATCTCCTAAGTCTAGGGGAAGTTTGACGGATCAGCGTTAACCCATTAATCTTGCGGGCATGAAGTGAGGTAATCTGATGGGCCCTATTCTATTCATAGTGCTATTTCTACTTGGGTTAGTCTTGGCCTTCGTTGGGGGCATTATGGGCCTAGTAGAGGCATTTCGAACCAGCACCCTGTGGGGAGTTCTTTACTTGTTTATTCCCTTCGCTGCTCTGGTATTTGTAGTCAAATTTTGGCGTCGTAAACGGGTTCGAAATTCTTTTTTAATCGGCCTTGGTGGTGCTGCAGTGATGATTATTGCCGGTGTAGTTGGGGTCCTAGGGGGCATAGGAAACCAATGGCAAATGGCCGAAGATTCCCCATCTGATCTAGACACTACTGATGATCTAGATGGGGTGCCACTGCCCTCACAAGAGGACGCTGCTCAAGATGGCCAAGCAGAAGAGTTTACTGAACCCCTCGTGCCGGCTGCTCCTAGCATTGCGGCCATCGCCAGTGCTGAACTGATTCAATCCACCGATCCCAATGAGCGGGTACGGCAGGTGACTCGCAGTCGTCCTGATCCATATGCTACCCTGCCGATTCCTCCTAAGCCTACTCCCGTCGCTCCTCCCGCCAGTGGCCCTGCCACGACTGGCGGCGGTGGCACCACAGGGGGAGGACAACCTGCTGGGGGTGGAGGAACTGCCACCGCCAATGGCAACGGTCAGACAGGGGGTACAACCACGGCTAGCAATGGTAGTAATGGCAGGAATGGCAGTAATGGTGGCTCTCGCATTCAGCCCTTGCCGACCTTACCTAAGCCCCAGTTAGCATCTGCTGTCGAGGTGACAGGGGCTGTGCGCATTGGCAACGATGACTATGCCATTCTCAAGGCCCCCGGGGAAGGAGTGAGTCGATACGTCAAAGTGGGGCAACGGGTAGCCAATGGCCGGGTCTTGCTGAAGCGAATTCAAATGCGAGGAGCAGAGCCCATTGTCATTTTGGAGGAAAATGGCATCGAAGTCGCTCGTCCTGTTGGGGCCCCTGTAGAGGAATCCGAACCCTCCACTGCCAACGCTACTAATGATCCTGCATCCCTACCCTCTGTGGCTGTGCCCCCCCAGCCAACCACAACAGCAGCCAGTCGGCAAAGTTGACGCAGGGACCAGTAGCGTCTGAAGCTAGTGAGGTACAGGGATGGCCATAAGTTCCTTAAGCTCCTTGATATCAGGAGGTCGGCCATACCTCACCCAGCACGGCAATGCTGTATAGACAAAATACCCTCGGCTGCTGGGGTTGGCCGCCTGGATTAGCAACAAAACTTAAATCCCTGCCCGAGCGTAATCCGGGGCTGACGTAGTAATCTGATGAACAAGTTGCCTGTTCATACCAAATCAATTGAGGCAATTGGTTGAGACACAGCTCATTGGTAGTATCCAGTACCAATTCTAGGGAATATGCTGAGGCCCAGCTTCTCTGGAAAAGATCTCGAAGAGTATCTGAGATTTTGAGATTGTGTTTCAACCATCCTCTGAGTCTAGCTCTGGTATGGCCTCTATTTAGCGAAAAGAGCTAGTCAAACTTGGTGGAATTCAAACTGGTCTTTCGAGAGGGTATTATCCATGGTTCAACGCGGTTCTAAAGTGCGAATCCTACGCCCAGAATCTTACTGGTATCGAGATATTGGGACGGTGGCGACGGTCGATCAAAGCGGTATCCGCTACCCAGCGATCGTACGCTTTGACAAGGTCAACTACTATGGAATCAGCTCTAATAACTTTGCCTTGTCTGAACTAGAAGAGGTTGAGCCTCCCAAGAAGAAAAAGTAAGTCTCCTGATTTCCGGGCCACTAGGTGGGTCGCTGATGGGAAATGGTTGGGTCTTCGCCTGGGGCTAGGATAGCTCTGGGCCCGGCTATTAGATCGGTGTCAGCAGCTATAGTAAGAACGCTACGTGATGACGGAGTGACCCTGCTAACGTGCCCGAGTTGCCTGAAGTCGAGACAGTTCGTCTAGGCTTAAATCGTGTAACACTCAACTATCCGATTCGGGGTGGGGAGGTGCTCTTAAAGCGCACCATTGCCCACCCCCTTTCTGTAGATGCCTTTTTGATGGGGCTACAAGGCTGCTGCCTGTACCATTGGCGGCGACGCGGTAAATATCTGCTAGCTCAATTGGTGCAAGCCAGGGGTAACCCTGGGGGATGGCTAGGCATCCATTTACGGATGACTGGACAAATGCTGTGGTTATTACAGTCAGCGTCCCCTCCACGTCATTGTCGGGTTCGTTTGTATTTCGAGTCGGGGCAAGAATTGCAGTTTGTGGATCAGCGGACCTTCGGTCGCATGTGGTGGGTCCCTCCTGAATATGAGCCCCAGCAGGTTATTGCTGGATTGGCAACCCTAGGACCAGAACCCCTAGCGAGTACTTTTTCAGTGCCTTATCTGAGCCAAGCCTTAAGGCATCGCCAGCGACCGATTAAAAATGCTCTACTGGATCAGACCCTGGTGGCAGGCATCGGCAATATCTATGCCGATGAAGCTTTATTTATCAGTGGAATTCATCCCCAGGTTCCCTGTGCCCAGCTAAGACGCCACCGGATTGAGCGGTTACATCAGTCGATCCGTCAGGTATTGACGGTGGGGATTGAGGCGGGGGGGACAACCTTCAGTGACTTTCATGATATTCATGGCGTCAATGGCAACTACAGTGGTGTTGCCTGGGTATATGACCGGGAAGGGAACCCCTGTCGAGTCTGTGAAACGCCTATCCGCCGTCTACGGTTAGCAGGCCGCTCAGCCCACTATTGTCCTCGTTGCCAACGGTAGGTAAGGGTTAGGACCCCTTATGCGTATCTCTCAGATTGCTGATGGTACAGCAATGGGGGATAAGACCTTTCCCTTTTACAATCAGTAAAGTAATGACTGTGTTGCGATCGCAAAAAGACCTATGGCCGCAAAATTAAAGCGTGGTGATCTCGTGCGGGCTGTCCGCGAAAAATTAGAGAATAGTCTCGAGGCTCAAGCTAGCGACTCCCGATTTCCTCCCTATCTGTTTGAGACTCGAGGAGAAATTCTCGAAACTCGAGATGACTATGCCCTGGTGAAGTTTGGTCGTGTACCCACCCCTAGTATCTGGTTGCGACTAGACCAATTAGAGAAGTTTGAGTGAGCACTTCCCATGGCAGCCTTTGTCCATCCCCCCTTCTGCCAACTCAGCCAGGTGACGATTATCGGTGCAGGCAACGTAGGCAGTACCTTAGCGCAACGGGTGCTGGAGCGGAATTTAGCCGATGTAATACTGCTTGACATCGTAGAAGGGCGTCCCCAAGGCATTGCCCTCGATTTGATGGAAGCTAGAGGGGCTGAAGGGCATAACCGCACGATTGTCGGCAGCAACTGCTACGAAGACACCGCTCAGTCAGACATTGTGGTGGTTACAGCAGGACTACCCCGGAAACCCGGTATGAGTCGTGATGACCTGCTCCAGGTCAACGGCAAGATTGTCATCGATATCATGCAGCAGGCGATGAAATATTCCCCCTATGCCTGCTACATCATCGTCACCAATCCCCTAGATGCCATGACTTACTTGGCATTGAAAGTCAGTGGGCTGCCAGCCAACCACATTATGGGCATGGCTGGGGTCCTGGACTCTGCTCGGTTTCAAACATTCATTGCGATGGAGTTGGGAGTTCCTCCCAGTGATGTCTCTGCCTTGGTTTTGGGGGGACATGGCGATCTGATGGTGCCACTGCCCCAGTACTCTACCGTAGGCGGCATTCCAGTGACTGAGCTGCTAGAGGCAGCTATTCTAAATCGGTTAATTGAGCGGACCCGCAATGGTGGTGCTGAGATTGTCCAGTTATTGAAACGGGGTGGAGCCTACTATGCGCCAGCCTCGGCCATTGGTGTCATGATCGAAGCTATTTTGTATAATCAATCACGCATTCTACCAGTAGCGGCCTATCTAGATGGCGAGTATCAACTGCAGGACGTGTATTTAGGAGTTCCCTGTCGTCTCGGTGGGCAAGGAGTTGAGGAAATCGTATCGTTGCCCTTGAGGGATGAACAACTGACTGCCCTGCATCGCTCCGCAGCGGCGGTTAAACAGAGCATCGAGAAAGCAATTGCCTTAATACCCTAAGAGGTGCTGGCAACCCCAGAGAACTGACTGATACTCTGAGCGCCTGCTTACATGAGCAGGGGGACGATTGTCATCATTCATTGTGAGTTAGCCCCTGACCAGCAATGGTTACGCCTAATCGTGTCTATCTCCTGACAGCTTCGCCATACTCAAGCTAACTCTAGGGCGATTGTGTCATTGCTTACCGCTATGGATTTTGGTCGCGATTTAGGCAATGGCAAACTGGCTCTCCTAAGAGGAGAGGTTATTAAATTCATAGACCTGAGAGATATCAATAATTGTATTGATAAGCAACTTGTAAATTGCCTAGGTAGTTGTCAGAGCGAGGTTTTCGGACACACTGCGAACAGCCATGCAAGATCGCTAAAAGCCTTGACAGAACTCGTCTTGAAGGGTTTTCAAGATTCCTTTTCAAATAAACTTTTAGAACATGATGGTTGGTAAATCAACTTTGATTAAATCTAGTGATAGACAGGCAATTGATAGGCTACCCGATGCCAAGAGAGTAAGGAAGGTTCGAGAATTGCCAACATTTGATGACATCATTGTGGTCAACCATTCCCATCCTCCTCCTCCCTGTCCCTAGAAAGTTAAGAAAAACGATAGTATGCCCTGTCCCATAGGCCAGTCCTTTAGGATATAGAAGGGATCGAATTTGGGATCTACAAACTTTAGAGGAGCGTGACGAGCACTTCAATTTCATTCATCGGATGTGCGCCCTCTACCCTGGCTGTTGGAGAAAGCTGGTTAGAAAGGACTCAACCATGAGCAATTTTCCACCTGAGCTCTAATTTTTACAGCGTTGATTGCCAAAATCCTTTGTACATCATTCTTGCACGTTTTCGTAAACGCATTGTGTACGACTACTATGACGGTTATTTGATGTCAAGTCTTGATTGGTTCTCACCCGCCCTAAAGTTAGTTGTGGGCTTCTATATCCGTGGGTAGAACCATTGAATAACACGATTAATAGCATGTGAGTCGGCCACATCATTCAGAGAATTGTCACCATCAAGAATGCCTCCCAAAAGCACTCCGCTATCGTCAGCTCCATGATAATTTCCCCGTAGATGATCTCGTCAAACGTTCAGCGAAGCCATTAAGTTCCCTGAGTCCATAAATTCTCCTAACTAAGACTAGCCTTAGTAGAGGAAGTTTGGGAGGGGATGAGACGAAAAAGACACCTCAACGGCTCGAGGTTAATGCTTCAGATATTGAGCTTAGCCGAAGTTCGGTTGAAGCTGGTTGCTTTTTCTCATACCCCTCCTAGGTTCAGAGAGAGAATTAGTTCACTGATGGTTGAGTCATCACTCACGCATGTTATCCGTCGCACCTAAGGGTTTCTCCAATGACAGCTACCAGCAACATCACATCTGTCACCAATTTCGAAGAGTTAGAGGGTTTGATCCGACGGGTCAAAGCTGCTCAAAAACAGTATGCCACCTTCACTCAAAAATCAGTCGATCATATTTTCAAGAAAGCGGCATTGGCTGCCAATGCCGCTCGAATTCCCTTGGCTAAGCTAGCTGTCTCAGAGACCGGTATGGGTGTCATTGAAGACAAAGTGATCAAGAATCACTTCGCCTCGGAGTACATCTATAACAAGTACAAGCATGAGAAAACCTGTGGCATTATCGAAGACGATATTTCCTTTGGGTTTCAGAAGTTAGCAGAACCTGTAGGGCTGTTAGCTGGAATCGTCCCGACTACCAACCCTACCTCTACAGCTATCTTCAAGGCGCTCTTAACCCTCAAGACTCGCAATGGCATTATTTTCTCTCCCCATCCCCGGGCCAAAGACTGCACCATCGCCGCTGCCAAGATCGTTCTAGAGGCAGCTGTAGAGGCCGGTGCCCCAACCGACATTATCGGCTGGATTGACGCCCCCTCGGTCCCCCTGTCCCAGGCTTTGATGCAGCATCAAGATATCAACCTGATTTTGGCCACTGGTGGTCCAAGTATGGTGCGGGCTGCCTATTCGTCTGGAAACCCATCCTTAGGAGTAGGGGCCGGGAATACGCCAGCTTTGATTGATGAGACTGCCCATCTGAAGATGGCTGTTTCCTCCATCCTACTGAGCAAGACCTTTGATAACGGCATGATCTGCGCCAGTGAGCAATCAGTGGTTGTCGTTGATGCCGTGTATGAACAGGTGAAGCAGGAATTTACCGACCGGGGAGCCCACTTCCTCAGCTCGGAGGAAACGGAGCAAATGCGGCAGGTGATTCTCAAGCAGGGGCGTCTCAACGCCGAGATTGTTGGTCAGCCTGTGCTCAAACTAGCTCAGTTGGCCGGGATCAGGATTCCTGAGTCTACCCGGGTCCTAATTGGTGAAGTCAACACCATTAGTCACGATGAGCCTTTTGCCTACGAAAAGCTATCTCCCATCCTAGCCATGTACCGGGGCAATGACTTCGCCGATGCCCTGCGCCAAGCCCAAGCCCTGATTGCCTTCGGCGGACGGGGGCACACGGCAGTCCTCTACACCGCTCCTAGTAATCGAGACCACATTCAGCAATTTGAAAACACCGTCGAGACCGCCCGAGTTCTGATCAATACTCCCTCTTCCCAAGGGGCCATTGGTGATCTCTATAACTTCCGCCTAGATCCGTCTCTCACCTTAGGCTGTGGTACCTGGGGAGGTAACTCCGTCAGCGAAAATGTGGGGGTTCAGCACCTGTTAAACATTAAGACGGTCACGGAGCGGCGGGAAAATATGCTATGGTTCCGCATTCCTCCTAAGGTGTACTTTAAATACGGCTGTTTACCCTCGGCCCTGAAGGAATTGGTTGGTAAGCAGCGGGCCTTTATCGTCACCGATAAACCTTTGTATGAAATGGGCCTCACTAAGGGGGTTGAAGAGGTCTTAGACGAGATTGGCGTCAGGTTTGACGTGTTCTACGATGTGGAGCCGGATCCGTGCCTGGCTACGGTGAACCGGGGATTGGCGCTGATGAATAGCTTTAATCCTGATGTCATCATCGCCTTTGGCGGCGGATCTCCCATGGATGCCGCTAAGGTGATGTGGTTGATGTACGAGCATCCAGAGATTGAGTTTGAGGGATTGGCCACTCGTTTCATGGATATTCGTAAGCGGGTCTATGAACTGCCTACCCTTGGCCAAAAGGCCTTGATGGTGGCAATTCCTACCACCTCGGGCACCGGTTCAGAAGTAACGCCTTTTGCAGTCGTGACCGATGAAAGCACCGGCATCAAATATCCCCTGGCGGACTACGCCCTGACGCCCAATATGGCCATTGTTGATCCAGAGCTAGTGCTGCACATGCCGAAGCAGCTGACAGCCTATGGGGGGATCGACGCCCTTACCCATGCGCTGGAAGCCTATGTATCGGTATATGCCTCGGAGTATACCAATGGTTTGGCCTTGGAGGCCATTCGGCTACTGCTGAAGTATCTGCCCAGTGCGTATCAACAGGGAGCGAATGATCCGAAGGCTCGGGAGAAGGTACATTATGCCGCCACCATGGCTGGGATGGCCTTTGCCAATGCCTTTCTAGGCGTGTGTCACTCGATGGCCCATAAGTTGGGGGCCACCTTCCATGTTCCCCACGGACTGGCCAATGCCTTGATGATTTCCCATGTCATCCGCTATAACGCCACGGATATGCCTTTTAAGCAGGCAATCTTCCCGCAGTACAAGTATCCCAATGCTAAGTGGCGCTATGCCCGGATCTCCGATTATTTGAATCTTGGCGGTGATTCTGAGGAGGAGAAGGTTGAGAAGCTGGTGGAGGCAATTGAGACCCTGAAGAGTCAGCTCGATATTCCCTTGACCATTCGGGAAGTGCTCAATGATGACGAAAAGGCATTCTACGACCACGTAGAAGAAATGGCTGATCAGGCCTTTGATGACCAGTGTACCGGGGCGAATCCCCGCTACCCATTGATTCGGGACCTGAAAGAGCTATATACCCTGGCCTATCGCGGTTGTCGCTTAGATGCCGCCCTGTTCCATCCGGAGACAACGACGATGTTAGGCCAGGACTCTCCTACGACTCCGGTGTTGACTTAACTGTACCGAAGCTGCCAAGGTGTCGTCTGACGAACAGAGGGCGCCTTGGTCTACCACACGACAAGCTAATAAGGAGATCCGATGATGGTGCTCTCTAATCGACCTCAAGGCAGTTCTTCTCCGGCTCGCTCCAAGGACACCTCGTTTGTGCTCTGGTTTGAGGAGGTTGGCATTGGAGACATTCCCCTGGTGGGCGGTAAGAATGCCTCTTTAGGGGAAATGATTCAGCAGCTCAGCGCTAAGGGAGTGAATGTGCCTACAGGCTTTGCCACCACAGCCTATGCCTATCGTTACTTTGTTGAGAACGCCGGCTTAGAGGATCAACTCCGGAATCTATTTGCCGATCTAGATCTGGATGATGTTACTAACCTACGGGAACGGGGCAAGCAAGCTCGGGCCTTGGTAATGAATACGCCATTTCCGCCGGAGTTGCAGGCTGCTATCAGTAGCGCCTATCTGCGGCTCTGTGAGCGCTATGGAGCGGATGCAGAGTTTTGCGATCGCTTCTCGGGTGAATTTGCCGATGAATGTCAGAAGTTCGGCAAAGAGCTGGATGTGGCCGTGCGCTCCTCAGCTACTGCCGAAGACCTGCCCGACGCCAGCTTCGCTGGCCAGCAAGAGACTTATCTCAATGTCCACGGCGTCAAGGCTGTCCTAGAAGCCTGCCATAAATGCTTTGCCTCCCTGTTTACCGACCGGGCGATTTCCTATCGGCACCAGTATGCCGAACGCATCGATGACTTTGACGAGTTTTCTGTGGCCCTCTCTGTCGGGGTGCAAAAGATGGTGCGCTCTGATTTAGCCGCCTCTGGAGTCATGTTTTCCATCGACACCGAAACCGGCTTTAAGAATGCCGCTCTGATTACCGCAGCCTACGGTTTGGGCGAAAACGTCGTACAAGGGGCCGTCAATCCAGATGAATACTTCGTCTTCAAACCTACTCTGAAAGACGGCAAACGACCGATTCTCAACAAGCGGCTGGGCAGCAAAGAGATCAAGATGGTCTACGACGTAGGCGGTGGTAAGCAAACCAAGAATGTACCGGTTGCCGTCCCTGATCGTAAGAAGTTCTGTATCAGCGATGATCAGGTGCTTACCCTAGCAAAATGGGCCTGCATCATCGAAGACCACTACAGCGCCAAACGGGGCAAGGATACCCCCATGGACATTGAGTGGGCCAAAGACGGCATCACCGGTGACCTATTCATCGTCCAAGCTCGACCGGAAACGGTACAGTCTCAGAAAGCCGGCAATGTCATCAAACACTATCAGCTCAATGGCACTGGCGATGTGCTGACTACGGGCCGGGCCGTTGGTGAGATGATCGGGGCTGGCAGAGCTCGGGTGATCATGGATGTCCATCGCATTGCCGAATTTCAGGATGGAGAAGTGCTGGTCACCAATAAGACGGACCCCGACTGGGAGCCGATCATGAAAAAATCTAGCGCCATCGTCACCAACCAAGGGGGGCGGACTTGTCATGCCGCCATTATTGCTCGAGAAATGGGGATCCCCGCTATTGTCGGCTGTGGCGATGCCACCGAGGTGCTGCAGACCGGCCAGGAGGTAACGGTGTCTTGCGCGGAAGGAGAAGAAGGTCGGGTCTATGGCGGGCGAGTTCCCTTCGATATCCAGGAAACTCAGCTGGATAATCTGCCTCGCACTCGCACCCGCATCCTGATGAATGTCGGCAATCCTGAGGAGGCCTTTAGCCTGGCCACAATCCCTTGCGACGGCGTCGGTCTGGCTCGCTTAGAGTTCATCATTGCCAATCACATCAAAGCTCACCCGCTAGCGTTGATGCATTTCGATGAGTTGGAGGACAAGGCGGCCAAGTGGGAAATTTCCCAACTCACGGCCAATTACGACAATAAGCCCGAGTTCTTCGTGGACAAACTGGCTACAGGAGTCGGTATGATCGCGGCGGCTTTTTATCCTAACCCAGTCGTCGTGCGGATGTCGGATTTCAAGAGTAATGAGTACGCTAACTTGCTGGGGGGACGGGAGTTTGAACCGAAGGAAGAAAACCCGATGATCGGCTGGCGCGGTGCCTCTCGCTACTATGATCCCAACTACACCGCTGCCTTTGGATTGGAATGCACCGCCATTAAGCGAGTACGTGATGACATGGGGATGACCAATGTCATCCCCATGATTCCCTTCTGCCGTACCCCCGATGAGGGCCGTAAGGTGCTGGACACCATGGCGACGTATGGATTGAGGAAGGGGGAAAATGGCCTACAGGTCTATGTCATGTGCGAGATTCCCAGCAATGTGATTCTGGCGGATCAGTTTAGTCAGGTCTTCGATGGCTTCTCAATTGGCTCTAATGACTTGACCCAACTCACCCTGGGATTGGACCGAGATTCGGCTCTGGTGGCTCATATCTTCGATGAGCGCAATGATGGGGTGAAAGAAATGGTACGCCAAGTGATCACTAAGGCCAAGGGCAATGATCGCAAGATCGGCATCTGTGGTCAGGCACCTAGTGATTATCCTGAGTTTGCTGCCTTCTTGGTGGAACTGGGGATTGATTCCATCAGCCTCAACCCGGATACTGTGTTGAAGACGATGCTGGAGATTGCTAAGACCGAAGGCATTGGTTGACTCAATGCCTGTCTGGGGGTGTCCCCTCCATAGAGGACTTGAGTATTGAAGGGCGCTATCCCTCCCATGGACGGCGTCCTTTCCTGTTAGGTGGCTGACGCATTGAGCGGTTGCAGGTGCTGTTCGAACAGCCTTCTGCTTGCAAAGAGTATCAAGTGACTGGAGTTCAAGATTCGGTGAGCTTGGCCTAACTGGGCTTTACGTATATTAATGTAAACTAAATATAACCATTATATAAAGTTGTGTTAATTTTGCTTGACTACTAGATGTCGCTGCCAAGTTGACCAAGGCTCAATATTCCTATGCCTCAGTGACCATTGGCGCCAACAGTAACCAGTGCTGTGAGCTCGACAATGACAGGAAGCAAAATCCTGCGGCATCTTTGACCATCACATCCTGGCAAATTTACAGATCCAAGCTCGTAAATAGCCTTACGACTGACTCAAAAGAAACGATCTAGTGATGGTCAGATAGGTCTCAGGATCCTCTAACATCGGAAAATGAGCTGTTTTAGGCATCATTACATAGTCAATGTAGCCAGGATTTAAAGCAGCTGCCTGCCGACCCATTTCAGCCGGCGTAATCTGATCAAACTCCCCTGATATCAGCAAGGTTGGCACTGTAATCTGCTGAAACTGTAGTGGCATCACCTCAGTGGCCTTCTTGCTCACCGAGGTAAAAATAGTGCCTAGGGCCGTATCATAATCGGCCCGCAAAAAGTCTTGTAGAAAGGCCAAGCGTTCTACCGATGGAATTGGGCGGTGTAAGAAGCGAGCCATAAACAACCGCGGCATCAAGGGAATCCGGGCTAACCAGGTAGGGCGAAATGCCACTACATAGCCACCAAACCGGTAAAACGCTGCAAAAGCCTTTTCGTCATACTCAAATACTCCGTTACAGGTGAGTACGCCCCGTTCAACCCGATTGCTGTAGCGATTCAAAAAAAATACCGCCACCGAAGCCCCCATAGAGTGGGCCATGAGATAAACCCGCCCTAGTTGCAACTGATTCAATAGGGTAGCTAAATCATCAGCAAAGGTGTCTAATTCGTAGCCTTGGGCAGCTGTAATCGGACCTGGCTCTGAAGTCGGCTGAGAACGGCCAAAGCCACGCATATCGTAGAGCAAACACCGAAAATCAGATGCCAAGGCCTGAGCTATCTGCTGCCAATACCGAGCCGACCCCGCCCAACCATGAATGAAGACTAGGACAGGTTTCTCAGAGACACTATTTCCTGATGCAGACCCTCCTACCCACTCATAAAAGTGGTCAATCCCATTGACCGTCAAGTAAGGCATAACCTAGGCCGACTCAGGCTTGGGTAATGAGGATGGGTGCATCAGTAGTTCTGCTGTCGAACGCTGTTCAACCATTTCCCGGGTGATCGCACAACGTTTCACATCCTTGCGGGATGGTAACTCATACATCACATCGAGCATTAACTCCTCAATGATGCCACGCAGAGCTCTAGCTCCGGTTTTCCGCCGGTAAGCTTCTCGAGCGATGGCACGAACTGCGTCCTGCTTAAACTCTAGCTGGACATTGTCCATTCGCATCAGTTTCTGGAATTGTTTCACTAGAGCATTCTTGGGCTCTGTGAGAATGGCGACCAGGGTATCCTCATCCAACGGATCAACCACTGAAATCGCTGGAATACGACCAATAAATTCCGGAATCAATCCAAACTTGACGAGATCCTCAGGTTCCAAATATTTGAGGATATCAGCAGCCCGTTGTTCTCGGGACACCTGATTCTCTCCAGGCTGAACAAAGCCGATAGACTTTTTGCCCAGCCGCTGTTCCACCATCTTGTCCAGCCCGACGAAAGCACCGCCGCAGATGAACAGAATATTACTGGTGTCAATCTGAATGCAGTCCTGATAAGGATGCTTGCGTCCTCCCTGGGGAGGAACATTGGCTACAGTCCCTTCCAGCATTTTAAGTAGGGCTTGCTGTACCCCTTCTCCGGAGACATCACGGGTAATTGAAGGATTCTCACTCTTGCGGGCAATTTTATCAATCTCATCAATGTAGATGATGCCGCGCTGAGCCTCTTCTACATCGAGCTCAGCCACCTGTAACAATCGCAGCAGAATATTCTCGACGTCTTCCCCGACATATCCGGCTTCCGTCAGAGTGGTGGCATCCGCCACAGCAAACGGCACATCCAGAATTCGGGCCAGTGTCTGCGCCAGGAGTGTTTTGCCACAACCGGTCGGGCCAATCAGCAAGATGTTCGACTTCTGCAACTCAATGTTGTCATCTAAAGGATCACTGCCACGATTTTGCAGATAACTCAGCCGCTTGTAGTGGTTGTAGACGGCCACCGAGAGCACCTTCTTGGCCTCACTTTGACCAATGACATGCTCATCAAGGTACTTCTTAATTTCCCGCGGCTTAGGGATTTGACTCAGGGAAATATTGGCAGACGAGCGCCGTCGCTCTGGAGCTGGTTCTCGTTGAGGCACTGGCTGAGAAACTGCAGCACTAGAGTCAAACAGTTCCTCGTCGAGAATTTCGTTGCACAGGTCCACACACTCGTCACAGATGTAGACTCCCGGCCCCGCAATTAGCTTGCGGACTTGCTCCTGAGACTTCCCGCAAAACGAACATTTCAGATGGGAGTCATATTTAGACATAATGGCCCCTTACTTGAGTGCAGTTACGGCCGAACCGTTAGGTATATCCTGTCGCTGAATGACGTCATCAATTAACTGATAGGCCTTCGCTTCTGCGGCCGACATGTAGAAGTCGCGCTCGGTATCGGTTTCAATGCGCTCAAGCGGTTGTCCGGTGTGATAGGCAATCAGCTCATTCAACCGCCGCTTATAGTACAAGATCTCTTTGGCCTGAATATCAATGTCCACAGCCTGCCCCTGAATGCCACCCAGGGGTTGATGGATCATGATACGGGAGCTAGGCAATGATAGCCGCTTGCCTGCAGCTCCGCCACAGAGGAGAAAGGCACCCATGCTAGCAGCAAAGCCAAAGCAGATGGTGACAATATCAGGGCGTACCTGCTGCATGGTGTCGTAGATAGCCATGCCCGCTGTCACGGACCCTCCAGGAGAATTGATGTAGAATTGAATATCTTTTTCCGGATCCTCGGCATCTAGGAACAGCAATTGAGCCACGATCGAATCCGCGACTTCATCGGTGACAGGCATGCCTAGAAAGACAATGCGTTCCCTTAACAGGCGAGAATAGATGTCGAAGGCGCGTTCTCCTCGCCCCGATTGCTCTACTACCATGGGTATCACCCCATGGGGTGAATGACGACCTGAGGTAACTCGACTCAAGCTCGTCACTGTATGAAAATCCGTTGACGAAATCATAGGCTCTAGGTATGCATTCACAAGAAGACGAGGAGACTCATGCAGCAGTACGCATAGTTCTATACAAGCAGGCAGCGACCCTCCCGAGATTATTATGCCTCAACATTTCATCAGGGCTAATGCGTTGAACCAACCGATGACTCCGTAGGATTTTAATCCCTCGCCTCCACGCTAGCGGAAATCTAACTGAGATTAGCCTAATGCTACCAATCTTTAAGCTTGGCCATCTGATGCCTCCGAATTTTCTGTAACTACCTCGGCGGTGGCCTCGATCGTGGCATTAGCTGCCGCCACGGTAGCTTCAGTAGTTTCTTCTGACTCAGGCGCTGCTAGCTCCTCAGTGGGATCTATGTCATCAGCGCCATTGTCATTGTCAGCTAGGGTTCCCTCCGGCACGAGTTCAACCGTGGAGTGCTCTTCCAGCCAGGCCAAGATCTTCTCCTGCAGCAGTTCCTCTTCTACCACTTGCCGTAGCCGATCGTGATCAATAGCCTCAGGATCACTGACTTCCTCCATCATTTCATCGATGCGGGCCTGAATATCATTCTCATCGATGGTGATGGATTCCTGTTTGGCAACTTCTCCCAGGGCCAGGGTAGTTCGCAGCTGCTCGATAGCGTCGGGTCGGGTGCGTTCCCGCATCCCAGCCACCATATCCTTAGTCAGGAGCTTATTTACGTCAATTCCCTGGCGGCTCAGCTGCATTAAGCTCTGGGTCAGTAAGTAATCGACTTCCCGTTGAATCATGGTATTGGGAATCTCAGCCTGGAGATGGGTAACTATTTCATCGAGTAGTGCCTTCTCCTTGTTGGCCTGAGTCTTTTCCTCGGCTTCTTGCCGATATCGCTCCTCCAGGGAATTCCGTAACTCTTCCAGGGTTTCGAATTCGCTGATTTCCTGGGCAAAGTCATCATCAAGGTCGGGCAGTTCCTTCTCCTTCACATCTTTCAGGGTAATGGTGAAGATTGCTGCCTTGCCAGCCAAGTCTTCTTGGGGATACTCGTCGGGGAAGGTTACCTCGACATCTCGGGTGTCATCGATCGCCATGCCGACAATGCCTTGAACAAAGCCTTCAATAAAGCGCCCTTCTTGAATTTCGATTTCAAAGTCTTCAGCACTACCTCCAGGGAATTCAGTGAGTTCACCATCTTTTCCCTGCACCTTACCGACAAAGTCAATGACAGCGACGTCCCCCATTTGAGCGGGACGATCTTCAACGGGAACTAGGGTGGCTTGGTTGAGTCGATATTGTTCTAATGTATCTTCAACTCGCTGGGCATCATACTGTACTTCCTCTGCCTGAACCGTTAAGCCCTTATATTGGTCTAAGGACACGCGGGGAGGCACATCTACAGAAGCTTGGATGGTCAAAGCTTGGCCAGGCTCGAATTGTTGAACCAGCTGCTCGAAGGAGGACGTGAGTTGATAATTGCCGATGGCCTCAATATCTGCTTGCTTGATGGCTTCATCGACAGCCTCTTGCACCAGTTCTTCTAGAACAGCAGCTTTGAACTGGCCAACCCCTACTCGTTGCAAGAAAACCTGCCGCGGCACTTTACCCTTGCGGAAGCCAGGAATATTGACCGATCTCATGTATTTCTGCAGCACCTTATCGTAGGTCTGCTTTGACATTTCTGGAGTGACCTCGATTTCTAGGCCAACCTGGCTATCGGGCAGTATTTCCTGGGTAACTTTCATTGAAGCTCTCAAACAACATCCATGCGTGGGGCCAGGAATGACACCATCACAATTATCACGCGATTAGCTATCATAGCGGATCCTCGGGCCAGGTGAGCAGGGTGCTCAGCCCAGGATACAGACAGAGGTCCCTGAGGTGCCCTTGGCTAGCTCCACTGTGGACTGTCGTAGCGACTTCCTGGTGCCTTTAGACTTCTTCAACATTCCAATTCGTCAATGGCTGGATTTGGTAAGGTATCTGCCAAGATATCTATGTGTATTGTATGGTGATGACTTCGGTGGATTGTCCGGGGTAGTTGTTTGCGGCTAATCACAGGAGGATTTTGGTTTGGCTCAGGCTTATCGTGTCGCTATTTTGGGGGCCACTGGTGCCGTTGGCACAGAGTTGCTTAGCTTACTAGAGCAGCGCAATTTCCCTGTAGCTGATTTGAGATTATTAGCCTCTGAGCGCTCTGCAGGTGTCAGTCGTACCTTTGGGGGGAAATCACTGACCGTTGAAGCGTTAGGCCCGCACTCCTTCGACGGAGTCGATCTAGTCCTGGCATCAGCAGGGGCTACTATCTCACGGCAGTGGGCACCTAGGGCGGTGGAGGCAGGTGCCGTGGTAGTTGATAATTCTAGTGCCTTTCGTATGGATCCCCAGGTGCCCTTGGTGGTACCTGAGGTAAATCCGAATGCGGCGGCAACCCACGCTGGCGTTATCGCCAACCCCAATTGCACTACTATCCTAATGGCTTTGGCTGTGTGGCCACTGCATCAAGTGCAACCGGTGCAGCGGCTAGTGGTGGCAACGTATCAGTCTGCCAGTGGGGCAGGAGCCAGAGCCATGGAGGAGGTAAAACAGCAGGCTGCAGCCATATTGGCCGACCAACTTCCTCCGACTGAGGCGTTTCCCTATCCCCTAGCCTTCAATTTGTTTCCTCACAACTCTCCTGTGAATGAGCAGGGATACTGCCAAGAGGAGATGAAAATGGTCAACGAGACGCGCAAGATTTTTGCTGCCCCGGATCTACGAATTTCGGCGACCTGCGTGCGAGTACCTGTGTTGAGAGCTCACTCCGAGGCGATTAATTTAGAATTTTCGACTCCCTTTGCCCCTAAGCGTGCCCGAGAATTGTTGGGACAGTTTCCAGGCGTCAGGCTCGTGGAAGATTGGCAAGCCAACCATTTCCCTATGCCCATAGAGGCTAGTGGCCAAGATGATGTGTTGGTGGGTCGCATCCGTCAGGATCTCTCCCATGCCAATGGGTTAGAACTTTGGCTGTGTGGTGATCAGATTCGTAAGGGTGCTGCCCTCAACGCCGTTCAGATTGCTGAGTTGTTGGTGGCTAAGCAATGGCTTGGAGTCCCAACACCGGTTTGATTGGCAAATTTTTGATTGACAAAATGCAGCCACATAGCCTGACGTCGAATAACCCTCTATCCTACCTGAGTCTATCTGGTATGCTGCTGGCGGAGCGATCGGACAACAATTAGGGAAATTACGGTGGTTGGTGGCTCGTCAGAGGCTGACCTAATGTGCGATAACACAAGAGACGACCTGGTTTAAGTAAAGGAGCTCAGCGAGCGTGACAGTTTTTGGGCGGATACTAACGGCAATGGTGACGCCATTTACGGCAGAAGGTGCGGTTAGTTATTCGACTGCTGAAGCGTTGGCTTCCCATTTGGTTGCCCATGGCAGCGACGCATTGGTAGTTTGTGGCACCACTGGTGAGTCGCCAACGCTGACATGGGATGAAGAATATCAGTTGTTTAGGGCAGTGCAGCAGGCAGTGGCTGGCAAGGCTATGGTGATTGCGGGCACTGGCTCTAATTCTACCCATGAAGCTATTGAGGCAACCCGCAAGGCAGCGGCATTGGGGCTAGACGGCTCTCTGCAGGTGGTACCCTATTACAATAAGCCTCCTCAAGAGGGGTTGTATCGGCATTTTTGTGCGATCGCACAAGCCGTCCCAGACCTGCCCTTGATGCTGTATAACATTCCTGGCCGCACTAGCTGTAACCTGGCAGTGGACACAGTAGCTCGACTGGCAGAGATTCCCAATATTGTCGCAATTAAGGAAGCCAGTGGTAGTCTAGATCATGTTAGTCAGATTCGACGCTCCACTCCAGAAGCATTTGCCCTGTATTCAGGGGATGATTCGTTAACCTTACCGTTACTGGCTGTCGGTGGCAGCGGCGTGGTGAGTGTAGCTAGTCACCTGGTAGGTGATCAGCTACAGCAAATGGTTCAAGCATTCACGGCAGGACAGATCAAGGGTGCTACCCAGATTCATCTGCAGCTTCTGCCTCTCTTTAGAGTTCTGTTTGCTACGACGAATCCCATTCCTGTGAAAGCAGCCTTGGCAATACAGGGATGGCAGGTTGGAACGGTCCGCTCACCCTTGAGCCCTCCGACCAAGGAGATAGAGCAGGCCATTAAGGCGGTATTAGATGAGCTGGCGCATCAATCCGAGATCTCGTAGGGATAGCCAACCTCAGCATTTTAAGTTTCCTGACAATTGAATAGTGTGTGTTGTTTACGTTTGGAGGGATCTCTGTCTCACAGTCTCAGTTAGTTATCTAAGTTAGTTACCTAGTCGTGTATGGCTGATTTTTTTGCTGGGAGAGATTAGGCTCAGAGTCGAGTGTTGGCCTCCTTCTCCCATCAAGGAGAATCTAGCAAGCTGGGTACTCACTAGGTTTAGGTAGGTGGTGTAGAGCTTGCTGTATGGCCACGACTGCTCTCGGATAGTCCTGAAATTGTGGCCGCGAGGCGACGTCACCGGTGCATGGGCTATTTGGATCGGGCGCTCGCTGCAAAGCGATGTCAAAGTCTTGATCAATCGCGGTATCTACCGACGCTTAGGTGCTGACGAGGATGTAGGTATCCTCTAATCCTGGCTGTATTAAGTTTCCCTTTGTTCATCTAAACCTGTACTGAACCTGAATTACTTGTATGAATCAATCCCAATCGAATCCCGCGTTGAAAGTAATTCCCCTAGGGGGATTGCACGAAATTGGTAAGAACACCTGCGTGTTCGAGATCAATGACGAAATCATGCTCTTGGATGCGGGATTGGCATTTCCGACGGATGGCATGCATGGGGTTAACATTGTGCTGCCCGACGTTACCTATCTGCGTGAAAACCGTCACAAGATCAAAGGTATGATTGTCACCCATGGTCATGAGGATCACATCGGTGGCATTCCCTTTCACTTGAAGCAGTTCGATATTCCCGTTATCTATGGTCCTCGCCTGGCAATGGCCCTACTGGAGGGCAAGCTAGAAGAGGCAGGCGTGTCGGATCGCACCGAACTGCGTACCGTTCGTCCCCGTGAAATCGTGCGGGTGGGTAAATCCTTTTTAGTGGAGTATATTCGCAATACCCACTCCATTGCCGATAGCTTCACAGTTGCCATTCATACCCCTGTGGGCATCGTGGTCCACAGTGGCGACTTTAAAGTAGACCACACTCCTGTGGATGGTGAGTATTTCGATTTCCAAAAATTGGCTGAATATGGTGAACGAGGGGTACTCTGCCTCATCAGTGATTCCACCAATGCCGAGGTGCCAGGTCATACCCCTTCCGAACGATCTGTGTATCCGAACTTGGCTCGTATCTTTAGCCAGGCGTCAGGGCGTCTCTTGGTAACGACCTTTGCCTCCTCAGTTCACCGAGTCAATATGATTCTGGATTTGGCTCAGCAACAGGAGCGCTCAGTCTTTGTCGTGGGGCGCTCGATGTTGAATGTCATTGCCCACGCTCGCAATCTAGGGTACATCAAGTGCGAGGATAAGCTGTTCCAGCCCCTGCGTAATCTGAACCAGTGCCCCGACGACAAGACTTTGATTTTAACAACGGGATCCCAGGGAGAGCCCATGGCGGCGTTGACTCGCATTGCCAATGGCTCTCACCGACAGATCAAGATTCGCCAGGGAGATACTGTTGTCTTCTCGGCCAATCCAATTCCAGGCAATACCATCGCCGTGGTTAACACCATCGACAAACTGATGATGCAGGGGGCGACGGTCATCTATGGCAAAGATAAAGGTATTCACGTCTCTGGCCACGGTGCCCAAGAAGATCAAAAACTGATGTTGGCGCTGACTCGACCTCGGTTTTTCTTGCCGGTTCATGGAGAACACCGGATGCTTGTACGCCATGCCGAAACGGCTCGAAGTATGGGCATTCCGGCTGAGAACATGGTCATTATTCAAAATGGCGATGTGGTAGAAGTGTCTCAGTCCAGTATCCAAGTGGGCAGTCAGGTGCCCTCCGGCATTGAGTTGGTTGACTCAGCTCGTCAGGGGGTTGGCCGTGATACTTTACGGGAGCGGCAACAGCTGGCGGAAGATGGACTGGTGACCGTCGCCGCTGTGATCACAGAGTCCGGGAGACTGATGACTCCACCGGCAGTGTATCTCCGGGGTGTTGCTAAGCCTATCGATCAAACCCGCCTACAGCGAGACGTGCAGTCGCGAATCGAGGCTGTATTACAAACCCGTTGGTCAGAGATGATGTGCGATCGCACCCAAGCCGGTGGGCCGGTCGATTGGCAGGCTCTGCAAGGTGCCCTCGAAACCGATCTACGGCGCATGCTACGCAAGCAACTGGCTAAGACGGATCCACTGGTGGTGGTCATGGTGCACCCAATCTCTCTACGCTCCCAAGTCTCAGACTCTACACCAGTAGCGGCTGCATCTGCCTCTTGAGGCCAGCATCAATGGCTGACCCTCGTCAAGCAGCATGGGGGCGGCCACGATCGACCCCTACGCTTTTCCTCACGCTTTAGCACAATTCGTGCAAATTCTAGTGATTTATGATAGAAAGAAGTCAACTTGAGTAGTCTGGATGCAAACTTAGCGCTATAATGCGTGGCAGCAGGAGTTGTTACGTTGGGTAGCTAGAGTTAAGCTACCAGTCATTCAGTCATCTGCGAGTGCTGAATATACTCGAGGGCTTCTGTCAGAATTCTTGTTCAACCCATACAAGGTCTTGGCAAAGGCAGCAGTCTGTGGATAGTCGTTGTTGCTAGTCTATCGAACGATTAGCCCAGCGGCTCAGGGGCAAACTCCAAATCCTGAAGGGACCAGTAGCATCACAGGGATATGCACTGTAGCTATCTCGTGGCTTGTGTTTGTCATTGCCCCTAGATATTCTCAGACCCGAATATGTCGATGATTTGTTACTTACTGAGTAATTTAGACACCAGAACGGATCGACCATGGCATAGGGAATCGATTGCCAGGACTGGTGAGAGCTTTGAGGAAATTGAATGCCGAAGCAAATAGTGATTGCTGAGCAGCATCGGATCGCTGCTGTTTTCTCAGAAGATCAGATTCAAGAGCTCATCGTTGCAACTGGCACCCACCAAGTTGGCGATATCTATGTGGGAACCGTCGAGAACGTGTTACCTGGTATTGACGCCGCTTTCATCAATATTGGTGATAGCGAGCGCAACGGGTTTATGCACGTTTCAGACCTGGGGCCGCTGCGCTTAAAGCGGGCGGCGGGATCCATCACCGAGTTGGTGACCCCTCAACAGAAGGTGTTGGTCCAGATCATGAAGGAGCCCACCGGAAACAAAGGACCCCGGCTCACGGGAAACATTACCCTACCCGGTCGATATCTGGTGCTAATGCCCTTTGGTCGTGGGGTAAATCTGTCACGGCGAATCCGCAATGATAGCGAGCGCAATCGATTGCGAGCCCTAGCCATTTTAGTCAAACCTGCCGGTATGGGCTTGCTGGTGCGCACTGAGGCAGAAGGGGTTGCCGAGGAAGCCATCATCGAGGATCTAGAGACGCTGCAAAAGCAATGGGAAACCATTCAGCAAGAGGCCCTCTCGACTCGTCCGCCGTCCCTACTGAACCGTGACGACGATTTTGTGCAACGGGTGTTAAGGGACGTTTACAGTGCCGATGTCAATCGCATTGTTACTGATATAGGCGGTGCCGCCAAGCGGGTAAAACATCACCTAGCCAATTGGAATGGCGGGCGTATGCCCCCTGGAGTCTTGGTTGATCAGCACCGTGAGCGCGTGCCCTTGTTGGAATATTTCAGGGTAAATGCGGCTATCCGCGAAGCGCTGAAACCGCGAGTCGATCTGCCGTCAGGTGGCTACATCATTATCGAGCCTACCGAGGCGCTGACGGTCATTGATGTGAACTCTGGGTCATTTACCCGCTCTGCGACGTCTCGGGAAACCGTGCTATGGACAAATTGTGAAGCCGCTACGGAGATCGCTCGGCAGCTGCGTCTTCGTAACATTGCTGGGGTGATCATCGTCGATTTTATCGACATGGATTCTCGCCGTGATCAGTTGCAAGTGTTGGAGCAGTTTAATAAGGAGCTTCGGGCGGATAAGGCCCGACCGCAGATCGCTCAACTGTCAGAATTGGGATTGGTGGAGTTGACCCGTAAACGGCAGGGCCAAAACCTCTACGAACTCTTCGGCCGTCCCTGTGCTACCTGTGGTGGATTAGGTCATCTGATTCATTTACCTGACCAGCCAGGAGATGGGGTCGATAGTTTGGTTGACACGCCTATACCGACGGCGACAACGGCGGTGAAAGCTCAGCCAACGTTGAAAGAGGCTCGCAGTGAGGAGTCAGACCCTCTTCAGGATCTGCAGGAACTCGACCTAGTTAATCATCCAAATTACCAAGAGCGCAGTAGTAGTAAGCCAAATCGACGGCGACGGCGACGGGATCCCATGCCTAGTCGCAGTAACGGTAAAGTAGACAGTGGCCGTGATCCGGATGCATCGGGGCAAAGTAGTTCCCCGGATGCCACCGACGATGACAAGGAGAAAGAGAAGGAAAAGGCGACTCCGAATCGCAGCCGCTCCCGGGGCAATGGCCGCTCCGATAAGCGGGGTGAGGCACCTCAGGTGATTTCCGTGGAAATGACCCCAGATGAGCAGCGTATCTATGCCATGATGGGAATTTCGCCCGTCGTCCTCGCCAATGAGCCAGTTAAAGACCCGCGCAACACCGTAGTTTCAGTGGTGATGCCAGGGGAAAGCACGACAGGAACCCAGGCGGGGCCAACCACTGCTGAAGCGTCCTCTCCAGCGGCGACACCTGAGGAGGCTGAGGCTACTGCTACCGTGGGTCAGGAGAATGCTGTAGCGGTAGGGGGGAGTAGCTCTGCCACTGAAGTGGCTCAGGACAAAGCCGATAAGGGGGAGACTGCCTCCACTGAGGGGGACAGTAAGAATACGGTGCGCCGCCGCCGCCGCCGCCGCTCATCGTCGACCCAGGAAGAGGCGACGTCGGCTAGTAGTTAGGGCTAGTAGTTAGGGACTGAATGACGGGATCCTCTGCTAGGGTTTTGGAGGCGGCATTGGAACGAATTGCTGGTGTCGACGAGGTAGGTCGAGGAGCCCTCTTCGGTCCGGTAGTGGCAGCAGCGGTAGTACTCGGAGATGAGGCGGTACAGCAGCTGACGGCAGCGGGGGTGCGCGATAGCAAGCAATTGCGTCCAGCCCATCGGGTTAAACTGGCTCAGCACATTCGCCATCTGGCCTGGGATTGTCAGGTGGGTATGGCATCGGTGCATGAGATTGATCGCCTCAACATCCTGCAGGCATCGCTATTGGCAATGGAACGAGCAATTCGACGATTGTCTCCCCGTCCAACTCTATGCCTGATCGATGGCAAATATTTAGTACCCCAGCTAGATATTCCCCAACAGGCTGTGATTAAGGGCGATCAGCATCATTGTGCGATCGCATCGGCCAGTATCATCGCCAAAGTCTGGCGAGATACCCTGATTATGCGGCTTGACCAGCACTATCCTGGCTATGATCTCACGGCGAATAAAGGCTATGGCAGTGCCAAACATCGACAAGCCTTGAGTCAGTTAGGACGGTCTCGACAACATCGCCAGTCATTTCGTTACTGAGATGGCTTGGCTCTCTGCTGCCGAAACAGGTAGGCGGCTTCGGCGGAGCCGATAAAGCGCCAGTGCCAGGGCTCATAGGCAATCCCCTGGGGATTATTAGGGGGAAACGATAGCTCGAAGCCATACTCTCGGCCATGGCGTTGCAGCCATCGAAATGCTTGGGTGGTTTCAAATCGAGGGCTAATATCCTGGGCCCGGGCTAGACCGTCCGCCAAATCAACGGCGTAGCCTGTGTGATGCTCACTATAGCCAGGGGGCGCCACAGTCTTGGCAGCAGCAGTGGCGGTTCCCGTCTGCTCTAGCCGGCGCTGAAACAGCATGGCTTGCCGTTCCTGGTCTCGAAATCCAGATACCGGCACGATCCACACCCCGTCTCGGCGGGCCGCATCGATTAGCTTAAACAGCGCCAGAGCT
Source organism: Halomicronema hongdechloris C2206 (assembly GCF_002075285.3). Taxonomy (GTDB): domain Bacteria; phylum Cyanobacteriota; class Cyanobacteriia; order Phormidesmidales; family Phormidesmidaceae; genus Halomicronema_B; species Halomicronema_B hongdechloris. The sequence goes on from NZ_CP021983.2 coordinate 929,946, forward strand.
GCCGGGGGCTTTAACCGTTCGAATCGTTGTGCCCGAGGGGTTGAGTAACTGGCGATCACGGCTAGGTCCTGGGGATTGGCGTCCCCATAGGCTCGATGGCCATAGCGCTGCAGCAGCGCGGGTACCTGATAGAGGGCCTCGGTGGTAACGCTGTGTAGGGCCGAGGTCACTGGCAATTGGGCTGCCTCTGGCCCAGGCCCCCCTCCCCCAGCCAGGCTCAATAGGGCAATGACTGCCCTAGCAGCCCAGCCATTAATCGTAATGCTCGGCGCTTCAGACCACGAGACAAGGTCTGACCAAGGGCTATGAGGTAGGGGCGTAGTGAGGTCCAAGACGCCATGGGCTTCAAGGCTAGGGAGAGTGCGATAAGTCATTGGCTAAGCCGCCCCAGAGGGGCTAGACCGGTCCTTGAGGGCCATCGCATCAGCAACGGACAAGGACCAGTGGCCTGATGGGGGGGAATTAGCGCCACCACATGGGGGACAGGGCGAGGTTCATACCCCATCAACGAGTCGCCTTGGTAAGCCAAGGAGGTGCTGGCGCCCGAGTCCACCATGACGGCATCCCGTAAGCCCAACTGTTGGAGCAGCTGGCCTAGGGTGACCGAGTCGACCCGGTCCTGACTCACCCCCACCACCGGTTGACCAGCCTGGTTAATGCCCCAAAAGGCGCGGTGACGTTGGGCCTCGAAATCAAACAGATTGCCAAAAGCACTAGCCGGCTGAGCCTCACCGTCCTTGACCAGCCAGGCAGCTGCTACAAAGGCATCGGTTACCCGCGGTAGCTCTGCTCGCAAGCCCTGCAGCGTATTGTGCTGAGCTGGTTGAAAAGGAATATACTTGACCACCTCGGGAGACATTAAGACCAGAGGGCGGCCGGCTAGTTTGCGATTTTCACTGGCATTCCCCGGCACAAACGTGTGGCTATTCTGACTCAGCACTGGTCCAATCATGACATTGGAGTCCAGATACTTGAGGGAAAAGAACCCACCATCTACCGCCGCGACGGCATTGGTGTGGGCGATGATCTCGGGAACCTGATAGCGGCTATCGGCATGGATGGTCACAGGCCATCCCCCGGTGGCCAAGGCTAGGGGAATTCCTTCCAGGGTTAAGGTGTGCAGTTGCACAGGGGCACTGAACTGGAAAGTGTCAGGGCTAGGGGCAGGAGGGCCTGCCCAGGCCTGATCCAGTAGCTGGGACAGTGTCGATTGCCCAAAGCGAGCAATGGCCAGGAGATTGTCAGACTCACCTGCATACGCTTCGTCAGTATTGCTCATGGTCAGGGCGGCCCGATACCCCGCCGCCTCTACTGCTGCCATCACTCGCTCATCATAGTGGCCAGCTGGGTAGGTAAAGTAGTGGATGGGCTTGTCAAGCTTGGCTTCTAGGCGAGCCTTAACCGCTGTCACCTCTCGACGCAGGTCGGCAGCGGGAAGCGATCGCAAATCGGGCGGATGCGTAACACTGTGGGCAGCAATGGTGACAAGAGGATCCTGGGCCATGTCCTGTAGCTGCGTCCAGGAGAGCCTCGAGCGGCCAGCGATAGTGCCATCTAACTTGCCGGTAAACACTGAGAAAACCGCTGGATAACCGTACTGCTGCAGCAAGGGGTACACATGGGTATAGTGGCCAGCGTAGCCATCGTCGAAGCTAAGCACGATGGATTTCTCTGGCAGAGGCCTGCCGGTATGTAAATGATTGACTAATTGCTCCAAACTAATTGGAGTCAGGCCCTGCCGACGAATCTGCTGAAACTGCTCTGCCAACTGAGACGGCGTCACATCAAAGAATACCTGTGGCGTTGTTAAAACGTCGTGGTACATCAACACCGGTACCTTGGCCAGGCGAGCGTCTGCATGGATTGCTGGCCAAGCCCGAGTTGGCAGATAGGGGATAGGCAGGGATAGCCTGGACGCCAGCTCCTCAGTGAGGACACCGGAATCAGACGTAGCCTCAGCCCTATCTGTTGCTAACGGAGTGTGACAGACCCGTCGGGAGGATACTTCTGTGGGAAAAGCTGCCATACCAACAACCGCAGGGGCTGCGGGCAAGGTTACTGGGAATGACTGCCGCCGAGCAGGAGGCGATAATTCAGGCTGAATTACCAGGATAGCGGGTATAGCTGCTGCGACAGCCACTGCCGTTACCCCAAGCGTCCCCCAGTACCGAGGACGTAACCGCCAACGTTTGCCCAGCCCCAGTCCGTCCAACTGCATTGGCGCTCCCTCAGAGGTCCTGGGGATGATCCAATGTCCGGTATCATCCCTCCATCCAAGACCCTACTGGAGGCAAGCTAAGCATTGACTAGGATCGATTTAAGGTCTGACGGACCACTGATTAACCCTGCGTTAAGGGATTCATCCCTGAGACTGCTGATGATGTAGAGAGGAGGATAGGGTCGAGGGATCCTGGCCGTCATTCAATTGGCTTTGAACCCACTGATAGTAGTCGGACAGCAGATGGCTAGATAACCGCTGCTTAATGGTCATGAGAATACTCTTCAGCAGTCCATTGCCCGTGGTTTCCAATAATGAGCGGGGAGTGAATCGCAGCGCCGGGGGTAATTCGACCTCAACCACGAGATGGGCGGTTCCCTCCAGATGGGTGGAGTCTTGACGACAGATCGGCGCGAGATGGCCTTTCAGGTGCAGATCGAATCGCTGGTTGACATATTGATTGCCACGGATTTGGCAACCGGTGGAATACAGTTGAATGCGACCGTTGGCCTCAGTATCTATCTGCAGATCCACCGTAGGCTGAATGTGTAGCATCATGAACTTAAGAGGCCGCATAGTTAAGCGGAAACGTCCATCTCCCAGGACGTCAACCCGTTTCATGTCCATGAGCGCATTGATCAAGCGTCGAGGTTGGCGTAGGTAGTGGCCTACTGGAATAGGTTGGGGATCAACCGACAGATGGATAGACTGAGACGCAGTGAAACGAACCATTGGGCAACTATGTAGGTCAGCACTTGATCGGCGTGGCATACGACTGCCATTAATAAATGTTAACCTTTGTAAGGATAGTTAGCAGGGCCGCTCTCCCTTAGCCCTGACGGATGGCAGACCGGTTATCAATCTGGCTAAGACTCTCTGGCTAAGACTCTTGGTTAGGTTATCAAAGGCACAGGGTAAAGATGGTCCCCTTAGCTATCCCGCACCCAAGCAACATCAGCGAGTATGGAGAACCATATTCCTAAAAACTGGCTGGGGCAGTTGGTTGAGCTTAACGCTACTCTCTGGGTTGGCCAATCCAACTGAGGTTTGGACCACAAGGACAAGAGCTGATTAGATAGGCTAGTAGCTTGCAGCCTAGTGAATAAATTTTGCTTGGATGATTCTGGAAATTAGGAGGTAGTAGCCACGTCTTTCTGATATGGCCAGAAAAACGTCAGGGCCTCAAACTAATTTTTAATAGTACTTGGGTGCGAGGATGTTTGGAAAGCTTAAGAGCTAATTTGCAAAGAAAATCTTAAAAAGCCTGCAAGGCAAGCGCTGTCGAGGCTTCAGCGATCTTGCCTGAGCGTTTACAGTGATCCCGAAAACCTTGCTCTGACGACTGTTTAGGTGTTTTGCAAATCGCCTCTAATCAAAGTCCTGAGCTCCTTGCCAATTGGCGTTGAAGGGGATTGGGGCTGTCATGATCCGTTATCGTTAACACTCGAGCCGATTCCTGAAGCGAATAACTATGGTGCGTTCTGTTGCTCACTTGGGTCCCCGGGGAACCTATTCTGAGATGGCTGCCCTTGCCTATATTCGTTGGGCCAAGCTCGACACTGGCGATGAGTTGATGCTGCGAGCATATCCCAGTATTGCCCAGGCTCTACAAGCCACAGCAACTGGAGAAACAGAGGTGACGGTGGTGCCAGTGGAAAACTCCGTGGAGGGCAGTGTTGCCATTACTCTAGATATGCTCTGGCGCCTAGAAACCCTTCAAATTCAAAAGGCTTTAGTGTTACCGATTGTCCATGCCTTTCTGTCTCGGGCAGATAGGATGCAGCAAGTTCAGACTGTCTATTCTCACCCTCAGGCCCTAGGTCAATGTCAGGGATGGATAGAAACCCAGTTGCCTCACGCTCGTTTGATTCCAACCAGCTCAACTACAGAGGCGTTGACCCACTTACAGGATGATGTGAGAGTTGGTGCGATCGCATCCGAATGGGCTGCTCAAATCTATCAGTTACCTGTACTTGCCCACGCCATCAATGACCACGCCGACAACTGTACCAAGTTCTGGGTCCTAGGTCGTAAAGCCAGTCATCAAGGGAACCAGACCTCATTGGCGTTCAGTTTACCAATCAATGCTCCGGGGGCATTGCTCAAACCCCTACAAATTTTAGCGGCCCATGACATCAACATGAGCCGCATTGAATCTCGCCCTACCAAACGATCCCTGGGAGACTATCTATTCTTCATTGACATCGAAGCAGATGCCAGCCTTCCCAACGTAAAAGCCGCCTTACAATCTCTCAAGCACTGTACTGAGACACTCAAGATATTTGGCAGCTACAGCCTGCTCCCAATCGACAACCCTTGTCCTTCAGACCCAACCACCAACACCTCCGCCGGCGCGGAGTAGGTCCCCTCAACAGACCATCAACTTACTCCAGCACATCTTTGAGGGCAGCCCGGGCCGCTAGATGATTACGGGTTGTGGTCAAAATATCGACTTCCCGCTCCAGACGCTCCGTCGTATCCTGGATTTCTAGCAGAGACTGTTGCTCATCGGCGACACCGTACAGATTACTAGCAACCCAATAAGATAACTCTAAAGGCAACTCTGGAATATTCTCCGGGAATTCAATCTCCTGGCTCGTGAGCTTAGCCGAAAGCCTCACCACATCTCGTAATAAGCGCTCTAGCTCAGTACTCAGAGGATACAGATCCTCTTCAGTTGGGTTATCTTCAATCCACTCCACCAAGCCTACTCGATAAGGCTTTTGCCGCACATAATTTAAGACTCGAAATCGTTGCTGGCCAATCGTCAGAATTTTCATGCGGTCGTCGGCTAACCGCTGGTAGTGGATGATTTCCGCACAACACCCAACAGGTGATGGTTGACCCGTGGCTGGATCCAGCATTAATACCCCAAAGCGTCTATCACTCTGGAGTATCGTGTTCATCATGATGCGATAACGGAATTCAAAAATGTGGAGCGGCAAATGCCGACCAGGAAATAACACTAGATTGGGCAGCGGGAACAGAGGAAGCTCGCGAACGGCAATTGATGATGAAAAGGTCATTACTGTTCGGCTGCAGTAAAAAGTCAGCTGGGAACGACAAACAACTCAGGAATCCAGGTAAAGAAAAATTGAATACCTGAATTCATTGTACCGCAAGCATCTCAGCTGGAGGGATTAAGCTAGTGCGTTATCCTTCTGGTTGGGCCGAATTTATTATTGGCTACAGATTAATCGAACAGTACCCTACAGTGCGATTAACCTTCTCCTCAGCAATGCGGCTCTTCAGCATGGAGCTCAGCCCAATGTTCGATATTTTCTATAACCGTGCTAGAGCTTAACCTCAATATCAACTCCAGCTGGTAGATCTAATTTCATGAGGGCATCGATAGTCTTGGAAGACGGCTGATAGATATCAACAATACGACGATGAGTACGGGTTTCGAAATGCTCTCTGGAATCTTTGTTGACGTGGGGTGAGCGTAGTAAACAGTAGATACGACGCTTTGTCGGCAAGGGAATTGGGCCAATGGCAGTGGCATTGGTGCGATTAGCCGTATCTACAATCTTTTCACAAGACGTATCGAGTAGGCGGCGGTCAAAGGCCTTGAGGCGGATACGAATTTTTTGCTGCTGAATCGTTGCCATGGAAGCTTTACCAAACTTGGGTTGTCAAGGTTCTAAACACTAACGGAGGCAAAGGAGCGGCTTGAAGCATCAAACCACTCCTTCAAATTAACCCTATGTAGGGAAAACTATTGGACGATCTTAGCAACCACACCGGCACCAACAGTACGGCCGCCTTCCCGAATAGCAAAGCGCATGCCTTGCTCAATGGCAATGGGATTAATCAGACTCACATTCATTTTAATGCGATCTCCTGGCATTACCATCTCAGCCGCACTACCATCATCAGCCGTGAAGCTCTCAATAGTGCCGGTTACATCTGTGGTTCGGACGAAGAACTGAGGCTTGTAGCCAGGGAAAAAGGGTGTATGACGTCCCCCTTCCTCTTTCTTCAAGACATACACCTCAGCCTCAAACTTTGTATGGGGTGTAATACTACCCGGCTTGGCAAGTACCATGCCCCGCTCGACATCAGTTTTCTGGATACCCCGTAGGAGAACTCCCACGTTGTCACCAGCCATGCCTTCGTCGAGCACTTTTTGGAACATCTCCACACCAGTCACTGTGGTGCTGCGAGTATCACGAATGCCGACAAGCTCAACCGTGTCGCCAACTTTCACCTTACCCCGCTCAATCCGTCCCGTAGCTACGGTGCCGCGTCCAGTAATAGAGAAGACGTCCTCAACCGCCATCAGGAATGGCTTATCCACGTCACGCTCAGGGGTCGGAATAGCTTCGTCTACTCGGTCCATCAGTTCGAGGACCTTATCTACCCATTCATCGTCACCGCGATCGATGTCAGGCTTAGAGGTCAATGATTCCAATGCCTTCAGGGCAGACCCAGCCACGATAGGAATGTCATCGCCAGGAAAATCATAGGAACTCAGTAGCTCACGTACTTCTAGCTCCACCAGCTCTAAGAGTTCCTCATCATCTACTTGATCCTGCTTGTTAAGAAAGACCACGATGTTTGGCACGCCGACTTGCTTCGCTAGCAGGATGTGCTCACGGGTCTGAGGCATAGGACCATCAGCAGCAGATACCACCAAGATTGCCCCATCCATCTGAGCGGCTCCAGTGATCATGTTTTTCACATAATCAGCATGGCCAGGGCAATCCACATGGGCATAGTGACGATTCTCTGTCTGATACTCGACGTGAGCAGTATTGATAGTGATTCCTCGAGCTTTCTCCTCGGGAGCCGCATCAATCTCATCGTACTTGCGAGCTTTACCGCCACCGGCAACAGCAAGCGCCATGGTAATCGCCGCAGTTAGCGTGGTTTTACCATGGTCCACGTGACCGATGGTGCCGATGTTGACGTGAGGTTTGTTTCGTTCAAATTTTGCGCGTGCCATTACGTACGTGTCCCTTATAACCTATGCGTTCCCACTGTTTTTAGCGATGATGGTTTCAGCAACATTACGAGGAACCTCGTCATATTCACTGAATTCCATCGAAAATATGCCTCGACCCTGCGTTTTGGAGCGGATATCGGTGGCATAACCAAACATCTCAGCCAGAGGAACCTTTGCAGTCACCTTGGCGAGGCTTTCCTCAGTGCCCATACCTTCAATATGACCGCGGCGAGAGTTGAGGTCGCCGATCACATCACCGAGGAAATCCTCGGGCACCTCAACTTCGACTTTCATCATGGGCTCTAGAAGGACAGGCGAAGCCTTCAACACAGCATCTTTCATAGCCATGGAGCCAGCAATCTTGAAAGCCATCTCGGAAGAGTCCACATCATGATAAGACCCATCCACTAATGTAACTTTCAAATCGATCACGGGGTACCCAGCTAGGATACCAGATTCACAGGCTTCTTTCATGCCCTGCTCGGCAGATGGAATGTATTCTTTAGGAATCGAGCCTCCAACAATTTTAGACGTGAACTCAAAGCCACTGCCAGGCTCGCTCGGCTCCACATCAATCACAACGTGGCCATACTGTCCCTTGCCACCGCTTTGACGAACAAATTTACCTTCTACCTGAGTAGGCTTACGGATGGTTTCCCGGTAAGCCACTTGGGGGGCGCCAATATTGGCTTCAACCCTAAACTCCCGCAACATACGATCAACCAATATATCTAGGTGGAGTTCTCCCATCCCAGCAATCACCGTTTGGTTGGTTTCAGGGTCTGTACTGACGCGGAACGTTGGATCTTCTTCCGAGAGAGACTGTAAAGCCTTGGACAATTTGTCCATATCTTGCTTGGTTTTGGGTTCAACCGCCACCGAAATAACTGGCTCAGGAATATAAAGCGATTCCAGAATAATCACATTATCGGGGTCACAGATGGTGTCACCAGTGAACGTATTTTTCAGACCAATGACAGCCCCTAAATCACCTGCCCGTAGTTCATCAACCTCGATACGCTCATCTGCTTTAAGCACAATCAAACGGGAGGCACGCTCCTTTTGATCCTTGGTGGCGTTATAGATGTAGCTACCCTTTTTCAAGATGCCGGAGTAAACCCGTAAAAACGTCAGTCGACCATAAGGATCAGACATGACTTTGAAGGCTAAAGCCGCCAAAGGCTCGTCATCGTCTGCATGGCGCTCAGCTGTTTCACCACTCGGCAGTAGTCCTTGGATGGGAGGCACTTCAGTCGGAGCCGGCAGATAATCCACCACAGCATCCAGAAGTAGCTGGACTCCTTTATTCTTAAAAGCTGAGCCGCACAACATAGGAACAATAGTGCCAGCAATGGTTCCTTGACGCAGGGCAGTGGCGATATCCTCCTCGCCGAGTGATTCCCCCTCAAGATACTTTTCCATGAGGGCATCGTCGGCCTCAGCCACTGATTCAATTAGCTTAGTGCGATACTCATGGGCAAGATCGGCGACATCGTCGGGGATATCTGTGTCGACCATATCCATGCCGAGATCGTCATTGTAGATGCGGGCTCGCATACCGACTAGATCGACGACTCCCCGGAAACCGTCCTCGGCACCAATAGGGATTTGAATCGGAACCGCATTCGCCTTCAGGCGTTCGACTATCTGGTTGTAGACCTTGAAGAAATTTGCCCCGGTGCGGTCCATCTTGTTAACGAAGGCAATCCGCGGCACTCGATACCGCTCGGCTTGGCGCCAAACTGTCTCTGACTGAGGCTGAACTCCACCCACAGAACAAAAAACGGCGATCACCCCATCGAGTACACGCATAGACCGTTCCACTTCAATCGTGAAATCCACGTGGCCAGGCGTATCAATGATGTTGATCTGGTGATCTCGCCAACGAGTGCTAATGGCTGCAGCTGTGATTGTAATTCCCCGCTCCCGTTCCTGTGCCATCCAGTCGGTAACGGCAGTTCCTTCATGCACTTCACCGAGTTTGTGCACGATACCGGAATAGAACAAGATGCGTTCAGTTGTCGTTGTCTTGCCGGCATCAATGTGGGCAGCAATACCAATGTTTCTGACACGTTTCAGCGGGGTGCTCCGTTCCACAGCTACCTCCTTTCTGCTGCTAACTAGGGCAGCGACTAATCTTGCCTACTGTTAAGATTCTATACGCTTCAGTCAAGCCCAACCAACGGCAAGGCGATTAGTATCGGTAATGGGCAAATGCCTTATTCGCCTCAGCCATACGATGGGTTTCCTCCCGGCGACGCACAGCACCACCGGTTTCATTGGCGGCGTCCATGAGTTCATTGGCTAACTTCATTTCCATACTCTTGCCAGAGCGCTGCCGAGAAAACTGAGTCAGCCAGCGTAGTGCCAGAGCTATTCCTCTCTCCGGGCGAACTTCCATGGGAACTTGATAGGTCGCCCCTCCTACTCGGCGGGCTTTGACCTCCACTAATGGGGTGGTATTGCGGACCGCTTGTTCAAAGATTTCTAGGGGATCACCACCAGTGCGGTCTTCGATGATTTTAAAGGCGCCATAGACGATGCGATCGGCCACTGATTTTTTCCCATCTTGCATCATGCGCCGAGCCATCATGGTGACGAGGCGACTGTTATAGAGAGAGTCCGAGGGAACAGGGCGCTTCTGGATAAAGGTGCGGCGAGACATGAATGATCCTTGTGAAACTTAACCTGAACAATTCTTACGATGCAATCGATGGGTGGCTAACACAATGTGGCCGATACAGCAGAGTTCAGCCTGTGATCTCGTGGCTACCAGACATTCCTGATGGCTAAATCAGGGCAGCTATACCATTGATTAGCGCTTACTTGGGACGCTTAGCTCCGTATTTAGAGCGTCCCTGACGCCGATCTTTAACACCTGCAGTATCAAGAGTGCCGCGAATGATGTGGTAACGCACGCCGGGCAGATCCTTAACACGGCCACCCCGAATCATGACAACTGAGTGCTCTTGTAGATTATGCCCAATGCCAGGAATGTATGCAGTCACCTCGAACCCAGATGTTAACCGTACCCTTGCGACTTTACGTAGCGCTGAGTTGGGCTTCTTAGGAGTAGTGGTGTATACGCGAGTACAGACCCCACGGCGCTGAGGACAGCTCTTTAGGGCCGGTGACTTGGTTGTTTGTTTAGCTTTCTGCCGCTCGCTGCGAATCAGCTGCTGAATCGTGGGCATAGACTGTTCAAGGAGTTAACGACTGAACTTGATAGGAAATGAATGCGAGTTGTCATAAGCTACTAACATACCATCTTTGCTAGAGAGCCGTCAATCAATGGTCGAGTTGTTAGTAGTAAAGTTAACGTTGCCGTTGACTACTCTTGCTCTGGGGACAACTCCTCTCGATTGGAAGTCAGACACTCGGTTCCGGGTTCCGAGCTGAGCGTTAAGGAGAAGGCATTACCGCAGCCACAGGTCTGGACAGCCTGAGGGTTGATAAATCGGAAGCCTCCTCCCATCAGGTCTTCGGTGTAGTCAATGGTTAGTTCCTCTAGTCGAGGCCGATCAGTGGCAGAGATGACGATGCGAAACTCCCCATGATCCTGAAAGATGTCATCAGTTGATGGCGCTGAAAGTCGAGGATTATCTAGCCCTAGGCAGTAAGTCCACTCGCCACATCCCCCGCTTTGAAGGCTCAGGCGAATAATGGGGGGAATGTTGGGTTGCTTCATCTGCAAGCGCTTTAGCTCTCGCAGGGCTGCCGGAGTTAAGTGGATCATAGTGGCAGAATTGAGTCACCTACACATAGCAGACATACACATCACATAGCAGACATAGGCCACTCATACAGTTTAAGGAGTTTTCCGGTATGTATGGAATGTAGATGACATAAAAAATCAGGAGGCTGTGCAAGTAAACCTCCTGATGCAGGATGCTATGGGAGAGTGTGATTCGAATTCGAACTGGAGGTGGACCTAGTTTTTTACCCGGGCATAGTCGTCATGGAAGCGGACGATATCGTCTTCACCGAGATATTCACCGTTTTGGACTTCGATCAGCACTAGGGGAATGACACCAGCATTTTCTAGGCGGTGGGCTGTGCAGGGCGGAACATAGGTGGATTGGTTAGTGCACAGTAAAATTTCTTGCTCACCACAGGTGACTTTGGCCGTGCCGGATACTACGATCCAGTGCTCACTCCGGTGATGATGCATCTGCAGGCTGAGTCTGTGGCCTGGTTTCACTTCAATACGCTTAATCTTGTAGCCTTGAGCCTCTTCTAGGATGGTGAAGGAACCCCAAGGTCGCAACTCAGTTGCCGCGATACCTTTGGCCCCATTGGCAGCGGGTACCGGTAAGGTCGTAGTTTGTAGGCTTTCTTCGGTCTTAGGCACGATGGACGTCCTCCAAATCTATTCGTCTCAGTAGGTCTCGATAGCTGTAGGCCATGACCCTAACCCTAGGATTTAGGGTTCCTTGGTTGAGGGCCAAGTCAAGGATGGTGATGGGTGAAAAAAGAAGAGAGATCTGGGCTAACTATAACAACCTCACTTTGGGGACGATGGCCTCAAACCCTAGTGACCGGAAGATCTATATCGATTCTTTATCAGTGATTTCTCCCCTTCAAATCAAGTTCATTAATGAAATGCTTTAGGTTCTGATTGTCCAGTCAAGGCCTGATAAATATGCCAATGCCATTGTGAACTCGAGCGGCGGTGCGGGGATTGCGGTTGAGTAAGGATCCCCCTAGGTAGAGGCTGGAGGAGCTGCCACCGTCTAGGTTAAGGGCCTGGACACACCCCAATTGCTGCATTAAGTGAGCAAGCTCGCTGAGGGTGAGGCCGCGACCGCCGGGGCTGTTGTGGGCGGCAACAAACACCCATTCGCCAGTGGCTCGTTGCCCTAGGGCGCTGCGGGGAGCTGCTTGGGTGGCAAAGGCTTGGCTAAAGCCTTCAGCGGTGGTATCTAAAACAATGCGGCCCCCTTTGAGTAAGAGGGGACCGCCCCCTATGGCATGGGGATAATCGCCAAAGGCAGCTGGTCGAGGCTGGGAGGTCAGTTGTACGGAGGTACCTGGGGAAAGTGCGATCGCAGCATCTCGATAGGCCCGTACAGCGAGTAAATAGCCTTGGGACGGAATCGCTACTGCCGTACTACCAGCGGTCCCGGCGGCAACCTGGTTTAAGACCCTACCATCGCTAACTGTCACCAGCACCTCATTATCGATAATGGGACTGTAGGTTGTCCCCCAAGCCGATGTATATAGGCCGATGCCAGCCTGGACATAGCCACTGTTGATCGCTTGGATGGGGAAGCGCTGTCCCCCGGCCAGGGTGATAGATTGCTGCAAAGCCAGGCGATCGAGGAGTAGGTTGCCCGTTTCATCCCAAGCGGCGACTCCCCGGTCAAGAATGGGACCAGAAATCCACTGTCCATCTCGACGGATAGCCCCTAGGGGCAGACGATTATTCCGATTGAAGTAACCGCCGTTAATGGCCGCAGCTGTTTGCCAGCGGCGAGCCGTGGTCACTAAGGGAGCAATGCCTGTAGCCGTGGTGGGATCTGTCCAGATCGGGCGCACGGCAATATTGGCCTGGCGGGGATCGACGATCAGGCTGTAAACCGGAAATGAGCGATCCCCCAGCGCCACATATCGCTGCTGCCATCGCAAGCCGGGGGCCCAGACAATATCTTTGGTGACTAAGGTATCTTGACGCACATCAATGATTAAGCGCGGCGGGTCAGGTAAGGTCCAGACTCGAGGACGGGCTGATTCATCCATGCGAACGTGCAGCTGAGTTTGTGATGGCCCCGGCCGTAGGGTTACTGATGAGATCAGGTTTCCCTCGATAGTCAAGGGCTGTTTCGAACGATCTTGGGGAGGGGCGGCAGCCTGCACAGTAACAGTGACAGCGCCTAGGTCTTCCGCCACTTGCCAAGTAGTGGCACGGTCTAAATCGAGGACGATGCGATCGCCCCAGGATTGTCGGCCTCGACGTAGAGCCTGTATCGCAGCGGTGGGGGTATGGAGGGAGAGCACCCCTCCCCGAATATCCCAGGACCAGTCTGCCTGATTGGCCAGGGGCGACAGGTCCAAGTAACGGTCTCCAGCATCATGCCAGGCCGTCAGAGGTAAGGGCTGGACCTCAGGATTGGAAAACCACTGCACCGGTTGTCGATCGGCCCTAGTGGTGTTTAGGAATTCCACGCCGATGTCGATTAGAGCCGTGTCACTCACCCCCAGATGCCCGGATCGTTGCTGCCAAGATCCCCTGATTGGAGTGCCATTGAGGATGATGCGGTTTCCTGCTGCGGCGTGATCCTCTGGCTTGATTTGGGAGGGGACCTGGCCCACTAAGGCGGTAGCTCCTGCAGCGTTACCCCAAGCGGGAGGTTGATAGGCTGGGGCTGATATTGGCAGCCAGATAGACAGACCCAGGCCAACGGCGATCCACGTTATCCACCTATATCGCTGGTCATACCTCTGGCGGTGTTTGCGACCCTTAACCATAGTTTTCCTGGGCAATGTCATAGCAGCCCCCTCCCTAATCCCGGAATCGGCACTCCATAATATATATCTAGATACCGACTCCCTTGACTAAGTTGCCGGGATCATGCCAGAGATGAAGTTGACGCTACAGTAATCGGTTCCGACTCCACTGGTATAATTAGCGATCCAGTCAGGGCCTGAGGTTACTGGGGGTTTGACTTAGAGAGTAGTTAGGGAACTGTGAGAATCACCCAGATCACTCATTCAGTCATCTCTACAACCTGAGTTAGGCACTCCAGGCTGAGGCAAGCGCATAAGCTGTCTAAGGGGGCTCAGAAACCCATGCCTTTATGGGGCCTGATTAGAGTGACGCGTCAGGATGCCTTCTGATGTACGCTCTATTCGTCCATATCTATCTATTGTTGATAGAGTTGCCTTAGGCTTCCTCGAGACTCCAGCTAGCGGATCTCTGAGGATTTGGAATTGAGGAGCATGCCTATGCTGGCACTGTCTGCGCTGAGCAAGGGCCCCCCTGCCAGCTATGTGATATCGATTATTGATTAACCCGTTGTTACATTGGCCGTCCCATGGGGAAAACGCGCGTGAATCACAGTCAGTCAATCTACCCGGTTACCGCTCAATCTGCCTGGGGGCCGAAATGGCTCGTAGAGGAGCGAGATGCCTGTGGTGTCGGCTTTATTGCCGATCAGCATGGGCGCACCAGCCATGCCCTGGTACAGAAAGCCTTGACGGCTCTCAGCTGCATGGAACATCGGGGGGGGTGTTGTGCTGACAAGGATTCTGGTGATGGAGCCGGGGTGATGACGGCAATACCCTGGGCTCTGCTGCAACAGTGGGCCGAGGCGCAGGGATTGGCTGCCCTAGATCCTAGGCGGACGGGGGTGGCCATGGCCTTTTTGCCTCGGTCAGAGGTGGGCGCAGAGCGAGTTCGCCAGGAGTTTACGCGAGGTGTAGCTGAGGCCGGCTTGGATGTCTTGGGTTGGCGGCAGGTGCCGGTCAATCCGGATGTCCTAGGTCCGCTCGCTCGACAGCATCAACCTCGCATTGAGCAACTGGTGGTGCAATCTCCCAGCGTTACCGGAGATGACCTGGAACGGGAGCTATACTTGGCCCGACGCCATGTCTTTCATGCCGTGGATGCATTGTTAGCGCAGGCGGTGGATTTAGAGCCGGTGATTGCTCAAGGACTGCGGGATTTTTATGTCTGTTCCTTTTCCTGCCGCACCCTTGTCTACAAGGGTATGGTGCGGTCGGCGGTGTTGGCGGCCTTCTATGATGACCTACGCAATCCTGACTTCGTCAGTCCTTTTGCGGTGTATCACCGTCGCTTCAGTACCAATACCATGCCCAAGTGGCCTCTGGCTCACCCCATGCGATTGCTAGGCCACAACGGTGAAATTAATACTCTGGTTGGTAATATCAACTGGATGATGGCTCGCCAGGCAGATTTGGCCCATCCCGTCTGGGGTGATCGCATTGATGCGATTAAGCCTATCGTCAATCTAGACAATAGCGACTCGGCCAATCTAGACAACGTCATGGAGCTCCTGGTGCGCTCGGGTCGAACGCCGCAGGAAGCCCTGATGATCTTGGTGCCAGAAGCCTACGACAATCAGCCAGATCTGGCCCAATATCCTGAAATCGTAGATTTCTACGAATATTACAGTGGTTTGCAAGAGCCTTGGGATGGTCCAGCCCTGGTGGTTTTTAGTGATGGCAAGCAGGTGGGGGCCACCCTCGATCGCAACGGATTGCGTCCGGCTCGCTATGTGGTCACCCGCGATGGCCATCTGATTGTGTCGTCTGAGGCTGGCGTTGTCGATGTCCCCGCAGCGGAGATCACCGAGAAAGGGCGCTTGGGACCTGGCCAAATGATCGCCGTCGATCTGGACCGCCATGAAATCCTGAAAAACTGGACCATCAAGCGACGGATTGCGGCCAGTCAACCCTATGGTCAGTGGCTGCAGCAAAATCGACAGACAATACAGCCCCAACTGTTCTTGGACGCCCAGGAGCTCCCGGCAGATCAGTTGCTGCGTCAGCAGACGGCCTTTGGCTACACCGCTGAAGACCTGGATATGATCATTCAGGACATGGCAGCCCAGGGGAAGGAACCCACTTATTGCATGGGTGATGATATTCCTCTGGCCGTGCTCTCAGAGAAGCCTCATCTGCTCTACAACTATTTCAAGCAACGCTTTGCCCAGGTGACGAATCCGGCTATCGATCCGCTGCGGGAACGGCTGGTGATGTCCCTGACCACCCAGTTTGGGGAACGGGGCAATCTGCTAGATGAGCGGGCTGACTATGCGCGGCTGTTGAAGCTGGCCACTCCGGTGCTGAATGAGAATGAGCCTGCAGGGGGATTACTGAGTCTGGCTTTGAGGTGGCGACGCTCTCTACCCTGTACCGCCTGGATCAGGGGGCCTGGCGGCCTACAGACGGCAGTAGAAGCATTGTGTGAACAGGCGGCAGCGACCGTCAGAAACGGCAAGACAATTCTGGTGCTGTGCGATCGCATTGATACCAGTGGCCAAGCTGCTAGCCTCACGGCTCAACAGACCTACATCCCCCCTCTCCTGGCAGTGGGGGCGGTGCACCACCATCTGATTCGCACCGGGCTGCGCATGAAAGCCTCCCTGGTGGTCGATACGGCCCAATGCTGGAGTACTCACCACTTTGCCTGCTTGCTCGGCTATGGAGCCAGTGCCATCTGTCCTTATCTGGCCCTGGAATCGGTGCGCCATTGGTGGGCCGATGCTAAGACCCAGAAGTTAATGGAAACGGGTAAGTTACCGCAGCTCACCCGCAACGGTGCCCAGGACAACTATCGCAAAGCGGTAGAAGCAGGGTTGTTGAAGATCCTCTCGAAGATGGGCATCTCCCTGTTATCTAGTTACCAGGGAGCCCAGATTTTCGAGGCCATCGGCATCGGCCCCGATCTATTGGAGCTGGCCTTCTGCGGCACCGTCTCTCGCCTGGGGGGCATTAGCCTAGTGGATCTGGCCCAGGAAACCATTCGCTTTCATCAGAAGGCCTTCCCAGAACTCACCGGCAAACGGTTAGAAAACATGGGGTTTATCCAGGCGCGGCCCAAGGGCGAGTACCACATGAACAACCCGGCCATGACCAAGCTGCTGCACAAGGCCATTCAAGATCGACAGTACGACCACTACGAGCTGTATCGGGCTCAATTGACCAGCCGTCCGGCTACGGCCCTGCGAGATTTGTTGGAGTTTGATGCCGATCGGCCCGCCGTGCCCCTGGAGGAAGTGGAGCCGGTGGAAACCATCATGCAGCGATTCTGCACGGGGGGCATGTCCTTGGGGGCCCTGTCGCGGGAGGCCCATGAGGTGCTGGCTGTGGCCATGAACCGCATCGGCGGCAAGTCCAACTCTGGGGAAGGGGGCGAAGATCCGGTCCGGTTTAAGGTGCTCTCGGATGTCGATGCCGACGGTAACTCGCCCACCTTTCCCCATCTGCGGGGGCTGCAGAATGGTGACACCGCCAGTTCTGCCATCAAGCAGGTGGCCTCCGGGCGCTTCGGCGTCACCCCAGAGTACTTAATGCACGCCCGGCAGATTGAGATCAAGATTGCCCAGGGGGCGAAACCAGGGGAAGGTGGTCAGTTGCCAGGACGCAAAGTCAGCCCCTACATCGCCATGCTACGGCGCTCGAAGCCAGGGGTGCCGTTGATTTCACCGCCGCCCCACCACGATATCTATTCCATCGAAGATCTGGCCCAGCTGATTTTCGATCTGCACCAGATCAATCCCGACGCCGGGGTGTCGGTGAAGCTGGTGGCTGAAATTGGCATCGGCACCGTCGCCGCTGGGGTGGCGAAGGCCAATGCCGATGTGATCCAGGTATCTGGCCACGATGGCGGTACCGGGGCTTCTCCCCTGAGTTCTATCAAGCATGCCGGGGTGTCCTGGGAATTGGGCTTAACCGAAGTCCACAAGGTCCTGATGGACAACCAGCTGCGGGATCGGGTCATCCTCAGGGTAGATGGCGGTCTGAAGACTGGCTGGGATGTGATCATGGCGGCGTTGATGGGGGCGGAGGAATTCGGCTTCGGCTCCATCGCCATGATCGCCGAAGGCTGCATCATGGCCCGCATTTGCCACACCAATAACTGCCCGGTTGGGGTAGCAACCCAAAAAGAGGAGCTGCGGCAGCGCTTTACCGGGGTGCCGCAGCAGGTGGTCAATTTCTTCTACTTCGTGGCCACCGAGGTGCGATCGCTACTGGCCCGGTTGGGGTATCGCTCCCTCAGCGAGATTACGGGGCGCAGTGATCTGTTGAAATCCCGCCAGGATCTGCAGCTGACCAAGACCGACAGCCTGAATCTGTCGACTCTGCTGGATCTCCCCGATGTGCGCCAAGATCGCAGCTGGCTGAGCCACGAACGGGTCCACAGCAATGGTCCCGTGTTGGATGATCAGCTACTGAGAGACCCTGAAATTCGTCGCGCCATTGACCATCAAGGCAGTGTCACCAAGACCATACCGCTGGTAAATACAGACCGAACCGTGGGGGCGCGCTTAGCGGGTGTCATCGCCAAGCAATATGGCAACGCTGGCTTTGAAGGACAGCTTAACCTCACCTTTGCAGGCAGTGCTGGCCAGAGTTTTGGGGCCTTCAATTTACCAGGGATGAGCCTGACCTTGATGGGCGAGGCCAATGACTATGTGGGTAAGGGCATGCATGGGGGAGAGCTGATTATCAAGCCGCCTGCCACCATCACCTATGACCCCTCTGAGAATGTCATCATCGGCAACACCTGCCTCTATGGTGCCACTGGCGGCACCCTCTATGCCTTAGGCATTGCTGGCGAGCGCTTTGCAGTTCGCAACTCTAAGGGACAAGCGGTGATTGAGGGGGCCGGCGATCACTGCTGTGAATATATGACCGGCGGTACCGTGGTGGTGCTGGGCCGGGTGGGTCGCAACGTCGGGGCTGGCATGACCGGTGGCATTGCCTATTTCCTAGATGAAGATGGCAGTTTTCCGACTAAGGTCAACCCAGAGATTGTTAAGGTGCAACGGGTTTTGACCCGAGCTGGGGAAGACCAGCTTAAGGCCTTGATTGCAGCCCATGCCCAGCGAACGGGTAGCCAGAAGGCGGCCCGGATTCTAGCCGATTGGTCGACGTCCTTGCCTCAGTTCTGGCAAGTGGTGCCGCCGTCGGAGGCAGAGACCCCGGTTGCCAATTCAGAAGTGACCGATGCCAAGGTCCTCAGTTCGGTGCAGTAGGGTGAGGCTGCCTATGCGAAAACAGCATCTCATCAATGCTGCCATCTATATCATGGCTACCCTAGGGGCTAACTACACGGCGGCGTGGTTCATTCCGTTTCCGGTCTTCGGCCAAGTGGCTGTGGGTACCTTTATCTTCGGCATCACCTTTACTCAGCGGGATCGATTACATGCCGGCGGACGTGGTTGGGTCTATGGCACTATTGCCTTGGCAGCCCTGGCCAATGTAGCCATGAGCGTCCTGCTAGATGTGCCCATGCGGATCATTGCCGCTAGCTTCTTGGCCATCGTGCTGGCAGAGACGGCGGATACGGAGGTCTACCAAAAGCTGCTGCGCTATCCCTGGTTGCTGCGGGTGGCTGGCAGTAATGCGGTCTCGGTGCCCCTGGATACTCTGCTATTTACTCTGATTGCCTTTGCTGGAGTGCTCTCCACTGGCGAAATAGTCTCGCTGTTGTTTGGAGAAACCCTGACCAAGTATGTCATTGGGGCTGTGGTTGCCCTATGGCGGGAGGGGAAGTTAGTGTGGCAGCAATCCTAAGGAATTTCCATGGCAAGACGTTGGCTGTGTCTGGGGCTGTTGACCGGGGGGTTATGGCTGCCATCGCGATTATCTCTGGCCCAGGCACCGGCAGAGCCTGACTACCTACGGCCATCGACCCCGTGTCCCCAGCAGCTTTCTCAGTTGGTGACGGGACTGGTGCGGGACCTGCCCAGCTATGCCAATCGGGTCGCCAGCCGTAGCCTGGAGCGGCAGAATGACTTTGGCTCGGTGCTGTTGGCAGGTCAACCCGACGTCGAGCCCCTAGATTTGGCCGAGTTTACCCAAGGGCCGTTGTCGCCAGTGGCGGCTGAGCTACAGCAGGTCTTCTTTACTACCCTGGAGCGTCAGTACCTGCGCGATCGCATCGTGGAGCTGCAGCACTACCATTGGCTCTTTCTCACCCGGGCGGAGAGTGGCTGGTATCTGGCCTTTATGTTTTCCAGCCTCCAGGCCCATGATTCCCAAGGGCGTCCTCCTACCCCGCCCCAGGACAGCAGTGATGGCATCATCGCTCAGGCGGTGAAGCTATGGCTGCGGGATTGTCGGGCTGAGGCGGTGTATCCGGTGGAGTCGGAAGTTGACCCGGTGACGGCAGAGACGTCGCCATAAAGGGTATCTCGCTGGCGATGGGGGCGACCCAACGATGCGATCGCACCCTGCAACTGAGCCACTGTCATACAGGTGCCCCCCTGGGCTCCGGCCATGGAGGTGATGTGCTCTTCCATCAGGGTGCCGCCGATATCATTACAGCCCCAGGTCAGGGCCTGGGTAGCCCCCGCCAGCCCTAGCTTCACCCAACTAGGCTGATGGTTGGCGATCCAGTTGCCCAAATAAATGCGAGCCACTGCCGTCAGCAATAGCGCATCGGCTAACACCGGCTGGTCTCGACCGACCCGGTTACGTAGTGGCTTCGGCGCTTCCTGGCCCACAAAGGGTAGCAAAATAAACTCTGTGATCGAGGCCGCTTTCCCTGCGTCCAGAGCGGCCCGTTGTAATTGCCGTAACTGCTCTAGGTGCCGAATCTGCTGAGTAGGCGTCTCAATGTGACCCGAGAGCAGGGTGCTCGTCGTAGGAAGGCCAATCTCATGGGCCAAGCCGACGATCTCGAGCCAGGTGGCCGTATTGATTTTTTCTGGACAGAGAATGCGCCGCACCGAATCATCGAGCACCTCTGCCGCTGTGCCCGGTAGGGAGCCGACCCCGGCTTCCTGCAGCGTCTCTAGCACCTGGCTGTAGCTGATGTCGTCCTGGCGGGCAATAAATTGCACCTCCTGGGGGGAAAATCCATGCAGATGCAATTGGGGAAATTCCGCCTTGATTGTCCGCGCCAGCTGCAGGTAGTAGGCCAAGGCAGATCCATCGATCTGGGCCTCAGGATTCAGGCCCCCCTGCATACAAATTTCCGTCGCTCCTTGTTGCACGGCTTCCCTGGTCTTGGCCCAGATGGTTTCCCAGCTTAACCAGTAGGCTCCGCCCTGTCCGGCATCGCGGCGAAAGGCACAGAAATTACAGTGTTGCTCGCAGATGTTGGTGTAGTTGATATTACGGTTGACCACATAGGTGACGGTATCGCCTGCCTGCCGTCGCCGCAGGACATCAGCCGTGCTGCGAATGGCCGCGACCATGGCCGGATCCCGCTGCCGCAATAGGCATTCCCCAGCCGCAGCAGAAATATCGTCCCCTGCGATCGCACTCTGTAAGATCGCCTCAACCATTAGGCCCATGGCAATAGCCTAAAAATACATAAGAAACTCTTCTGTCTTCCATTGTGACGGCTCCGGCTTAATTCGCAAACGCTGAGGGCACTGCCAACCAGTACAGCGGCAATCGCGGATTCAGCAATCCCCGCAATCAGCATGTTCTTTAAGAACCATAAAGTAGCCGTAAAACTACTGAGGTGACCTATGGAAAAATGCTGAAGTTATCAGGTTACCCCTTTTACCTGCAGCTGCAGCAGAGTATTTCTAGAACAGAGCCCCCTTGGTCATACCGAGCCATCTCTCGAGCCGGCCTGTCGCCAGATAGCTCCTCAGGGGTGGACTTAGGCCAGGGTTAGTCCCCAGGCTCCAGTTACGGTATTGATCAGGCGCAATGAGACCCTACACAGCAGCATGGAGATTGATGGTGTATTCGCTACTTATCCGAGCCGTAGCTCGTCGTCCATCATCAACGTCGGGCTTTACCCTCCTGGAGGTGCTCATCTCCATGGTGATTATGGGAGTTTTAGCGGCGCTAATCTACCCTACCTTCATGGACATGAGTCGTCGCGCTCACTACGGCAAGGCTAAACAAGCGATGGGATCTGTCTCTAAGGATCTGCAGCTTTATCGTCTAGAGAACGGCCAGTACCCTCCTGAGGTTGCCGCCAATGTAAAGCCAGAGGGAGTCATCAACTGGCCTCAGACTGTTCCCTATGATTCCTCCCTAGACTATGACCATTGGCGCGTAGGCGGAGGACGTTGCTATGTGCAGATTAGCTTTCTAGGAGAGAGCAATCAAAAAGCGTACACCGACTATCAGGAGAATGTGCCACCGCCAGCCATTCAAAAATTTGACGACAATCTTGTCTTTGGAGTCGATAGTTATGAATGCGGTCTCTCGGGGCAAGGTAACGTCGAATGACCTCGGTGCCCCATTCTGCACTTAGCCAGCGAGATTCGCGGGACGGTTACAGTCGTCTAGGGTGATTATGGTGAGATTTGGTGATCTCTGGTGTAAGCTGCTCTTCAAACGATGTTCAGCTACGGTCACCTCTCCTAGAGAGTCGCGCAATTGCCAGCCTCATGCCTGACCTCGGTGCTCCCCCTCCATACGATGTCCCTGATGATCAGCCTTGGGTGCACGTTTGGGGCCTATCCCTATCCCAGCCGCCTGCCGCCGCTCAGGAGTGGGCTCACACCCTCTCGCAGCAGGAATGGCAACGGGCGGCCCGATTCTCTCAGCAGTGCACCGGCCTCGATACATCTGGCGTCGATCCTCGCACCCGCTTTATCCTCAGCCGAGGTGGATTGCGATATCTGCTGAGCCGCTATCTTGGAGCAGCGGCTAACACTCTGACCTTTGCCTATACAGACCGAGGTAAACCCTATTTACACCTCGATAATCAGCCCAGCTCCCTGCATTTCAATCTCTCCCATGCCGGCAATTGGGTGATCTATGGCATCGGTGATTATCCCCTAGGCATCGATATCGAGCAGATCCGTTCCCTCAAGTATTTATCGGGGCTGATCAAGCGCTGCCTGACCCCCCGAGAACAGGCTCAGGTGTCTGCCCTCGATCCCATGGCTGCCGAGTACCAATTCTTACGGTACTGGACCGGTAAAGAGGCCTATCTCAAAGCCATTGGTGAGGGATTAGCTTATCCCATGGATGCCATTGAAATCGAATGGACCCCCCTGGGACTGAGAAATAGCGAAGGCTATCCCCTGAATGAGTGGGGGCTGCATTGCTGGGAGCCGGATCAGAACTACATCGCCGCTCTGGTAGCTGACTATCGCTGCCAGGTAAGGTGGCAATCACTATTATCCAATCAGGCAAGCTCTCCTTAGCGCGCCATGGCGAATGTTGCGCACGCCCCAGCGCCCCTATTTCCCCATTTGTCGTTTCAATTCGTCTAACTCTTCCTCCGTTTCCCAGCGGCGGAAGGTTTCTTCCAAGGGATCCATAGATGGGCTAGAGGGGTGACTGAAGGTTTTATAGGGAGACTGATTCCACCCTACATTCGCTGCTGTTTGAGCTTGTTGGCTGGCCCGTTGGGCTTCTGCTTGGGCAATCTTGGTTTTTAATTCAGCACGCTTATGATGGATACGCTGCTGCAATTGCCGGGTCTGGTCCAGCTGCTGTTTCACCCCTTTCATCTGACCCCAGAGATGATTGCCTTGCCGCAGTAGGGCGGCTTCCCGCTCTTGGGCTGGTTTCACTAGATCTTGCCGGTTAGCAGCCTTGGCTTTCTCAATACGCCCGTGCCACCGTTGTATCTCCTGGGCTGTTGCCAGAATGCCCTCTTCCAGCTGCTTTTCCCGTTGCTTTAAATCGCCCAACAGATGAATGGCATCTTCTTCTTGGCCCCGCAGCTGCTCCTCTAAAGCCATCAGCTCTAGGTGGGGATGAGCGCGTAGAAATTCATCCAGTCGCATCTCGAGAAAGCGACTGAGATCATCAAACAGCCCCATAGTGTTTCCTACCCATGACCTTAGAACTGCTGTCCGATATAGATGGAGCGGACCTCACCGTTGCGACGAATGACGGCTTCCTGATTGGCGACCGATACCAGGGTCCAGCCGCTATTGCCGATTTGCTCGCCCAGGTAAACCCGTTGAGACACTCCGTTGATCTCAAACAGAGCGGCCGACCGTTGACCCAATTCTAAAACACCGACCAGCACGTGGGCCGGGGCAGCAGTGGCAACTCGCTGCTCAGAGGGAGAAGCACTAGCCTGGGGGCGGGGTGCCGGAGAGCCGGAACGGGTACCGGAATTGGTATTGGCGGTGGGGACTGGCTGATAGGGAACATAGACTCGCTCAATCACATTTACTGAGCCTGACGGTCCTAGGGGGCTGCTCCCCCCTGCTCCCCCAGGGGCATTTGCCATGGGTGGCAAGGAGCCAACTCCGTCGACGGAAACATTGGGGATGCCTCCATCGGCGGAAGAGGCTACCTGAGAGCCTGCAGTGGCGGTCGGCTGCGATGACTGCTCGGTAATGACCTCTAGAGACCGCCGCAGGTATTCGAGAAATTGAGTGTCGCTCTGGGCAACTGCTTGCTCTGGGCTTCCGGTGGCCGTGACAACAGGGGATGTTTGTTGGCGATTGACTAGCCACAGCAGTAAGGTAGCCCCTAGGGAAATCCCGGCGGCGGCTAACAGTAAGTGATCGAGGTGACGGGTCCACCAGGACTGGGGGGGCTCTGCGGTGGATTCGGACTCGGCGACGGCCGCTGCCGCTTCCCGGGCCCGGTCCAGGGGCCCTACCACCGGCATCGCTAAGGCCGTGGTCAAGGGGCTATCATGGTTGCTCGGCGCTGGGGCCGGCGCCTGAAGCGAGGATGCCAATGCGGTTGAATCTCCCTCCAAGGCTTGATCGATAGGCTCGAAAAGCTCGTCCATCAGGCGCTCGGCATAGGAGTCGACCAACGTCGCCGAATCCATGTCTGGAGTTTCTAGATCGATTGCCGTGGTAGGGGTTGCCTCTGGCAATGACTGGGCCGCCACACTGTCAGACTGCTGGGTCATGGAACCAATTTCAGGAGAACACTTGCCATATGTTGCCTAGACGTTAGCAAGATATGAACTGAACAGATGCATTAGCAATGAATTGTTAAGTAACGTTAGCAAGTCTACCCTGGTCATGCCAACTCTGACTCCAGGGGAATTGCCGGCAACTCTGCCCCATGCCCCTAAAACAGCTTGGCCTCTTGGCGCTGGGGATCAAACTGGTAACGTTGGCTGCGGTCGGTGACGCCATAGAGGTTGAAGGATACGGTGGGGGTATCGCCTAGGGGTTCGACGCTGTGAATGGCGTCTGGGGTGAAGGTGATGATGTCACCTGGATTGAGCGTCAGCTCCGTGACGGGTTCGATGCGGTGGGGATGCTCTGGCTCTGGGCAACGACGCCACAGCCGATTCTTCTCCTGGCCTCCAATCAGAGCCACCAGTCCCCAGGTGGCGTGGTTATGGATGGTGGACTGACTGCCGGGGCGCCAGGTGACCATCTGAACGGTTAGGGGATATTGGTGTTCCCGGTAGAGGAAGTTCACGGCCCAACCCGTCTCTGGAGAGGGCTCTTTATACTCTAGCTGTAGCCAATAGGAGCTAATCAGCAGGCGCCGCACCAGGGGAGTGATGGCCTTGAGGCGACTAATGTCATCTGGGTAGGTCTCTAGAATGTCTTCGAGATCCGTCAGAAACCGATAGAGTCGATAGATGCGATGGTCAAAGACCGGCCCTCCAGGGCCATCGCATGCTGGAGTCTCGGTGGTGCCAAAGGCAGAGTAGTCAGCCTCGCCGGTCACTAGCCAGTTGTGGTTTTCCATGGTGTTCACGACGGCGTTAAACTCGCCATTCTTAAGGTAGCAACCATCGCATCGAGATGACAGATGAGCGGGAAGGCTGTGAATAGGCTCAGCATGATCAGACAGTCAATAGGGCAGTCAATAGGGGTAGGAGGAATGGCGACGGTATTGGCCTTAGTCGCCTGTGGTGATAGCCCAACTACCATATCTCGATCTCGCTGTGAGGCGCAGCCTGGATTTGTGTTTATTGCGTCAGGCGACTTTGTCGCCGGTAGCGATGAGGCTGAGCGGGCTATGGCTTATCGCCTGTCAGCTCAGGCGCTGGGCGATGACCCCAAGGCGGTTGCAGCTGCAGAAGTCTCTTTGCGGCAGCAGGGGTGGTTCGACAGAGAGCCACAACGCCGCTCTCAGTTTCTGGCTGGATTCTGCATGCAGCGGCACCTGGTGACCCAAGCTGACTATGCTGCTTTCGTGGCAGATACCGGCCATCGGGCCCCAGATATCTCAGAGGCTGATTACGAAGCGCAGGGATTTTTGGTGCATCCCTATGAGACAGTACGGGACTACCGTTGGCAGGATCGCAGTCCCCCCGCTGACTTGACCAACCATCCAGTGGTGCTGGTGTCCTATGATGATGCCCTGGCCTACGCCCGTTGGCAGGGGCAACAGGATGGGGTCAGTTATCGCCTGCCGACGGCGCTGGAGTGGGAGAAGGCGGCCCGTGGCACCGATGGCCGCTACTTTCCCTGGGGGAATACGTGGCAGGCTGAGGCTACCAACTGGGCTGGGGTGCCGCCCCAAGGTACCAGTGCGGTAGGCAGTTTTTCGGATACGAGTCCCTATGGCGTCACTGACATGGCTGGCAATGTATTTGAATTTACCTCAACCCTGCGGCAGGGAGGCCAGGAAAGCGTGATGAAGGGCTGTTCTTGGGACGATTTACCGGGGTTTTGCCGGGCTGCCTATCGCCATGACCGACCGGTATCCTCCCGTCATATCCTATTCGGATTTCGCTTAGTTTTAGAGTGAGGTTAATGGGGAATCCAGGATTTTCTCAGCAAATTCTCAGGAAAGTCCGGCTTAATAGCATGAGGTGATTCTGTGTAGTTGCCGAGACGTACTTTAGGCGAGAGGATTTTTCAATGAAGGTACAGTATCTAGGTGCGATCGCAGTAGCTTCTGCGCTTAGCTTTGGCATGGTAGCCTGTGGTCCCAACTCGACGGCCGATCCCTGTGCGGGCGGTGATGCTACCACAGAAGAGCAGGCTGACCCCTGTGCCGCCGACCCTTGCGCTGGCGACCCCTGTGCCGCCGATCCCTGCGCTGGCGACCCCTGTGCCGCCGATCCCTGCGCTGGCGATCCTTGCGCTGGTTCTTAGGGCTGATCACCTGCATCGAGGAGCAGCCTCATCAATAGCCTGCAGTTCATCTAGCCTTCAGGCAGAGGTAAGGATAGAAAAAGAGGGCTGGATTGGCTAGTGGGCTTTATTTACTAATTGCTCTGCCGACTAGGCAGTCCTGGGTGGCCCGGAGGGTACTGAAAACCACGATCGCCCCCTGCGACTATCCGCAAATCAATGTAGATCTAGCTTTAGATCCCGTTTGGATCACGCTTACTGACACACCTCCAGCCCTTGGCCCCCCGAGGGCTTTTCTATTGGTATATTCTGGTATAGCCGTTGCCTATAAGGTGACAAGCCAGAGTAATAGCTAGGTCTCAATGCCACTCAGAGTCCGCTAGGAGCGCGATTTGTGACAAAATCGGTGATCTAATCGGGCATTCTCTGGCAGATAGTCTTGCTGGCGCCAATAGTTGGGAATATGGGCGATGACAGCATCATCAACTTGCTCAATAGGTTTCCAGCAGATATGGCAGGTGGGATGACGCTCCAGCAGGGTCTCCTTTAGCGCTATGGAGAACTGACCGGATTCCTGACCACTGGGGAGCCCGATGAGGGAATCGAGGCGTTGCCGCCAGGTCTCAGCCCGATACTGGAGCCGCTCTGGTTTGTCAGTGCTGCTACTGATGTATTCGACAAAGGTCTTGTCGTAGGTCATCAAGTCTAGGAACTCTTCCCGCACCCGATCGGCAATGGGCAGCATCTGCTCCCGCGTGTAATAGCTGAAGGTATACAGCAGCGTATCCCATAGGGCAACATTGAGGCGTTTACTTTCCCAGTCGCCATTGGGATTGTAGGCATTACCCACATTGAAGCGACGACAGGCATGCTCCCCAAATACGGCATCCGCCATGGCAATGGAGCTCTCGAAGACGGCTCGCATTTTCTCAAGCTCTGGGTCTTTTAGCTGGCGATGGCACTCCATTTCGGTATTGAGAAACCGTTTGAAGGGGCTCTTGTAGTTATGGTGAGTGTTACGCCACATGGCGAAAAAGCGCAGAATCAGCTGCCGATCAGCCATGCGAGGATGGGGGTGTTCAGAGCGCATGATCTTGAGCATGTGGGGATTCTGGGCGAGTTCCTGCAATAACTCGTTATAGTTCCCCCGATAAACACAGTTGCGCACCTCTTGATCATTCAGCTTTTCGGCGCCTAAGTTGAGTCGCTCAAAGACTTCGAACTTGACATCCGGATCGGACTCTTGCTCGATGATGATCAACCGCAGGGTGAAGTTGAGAATTTCCTCCTGCAGCTCTAGGGACAGGTTACTGAAAGATTTTCGGTTCAGTTCTGTCAACACCTTCAAGCCCGATAGCCGGAAGTCCTGACCACTGGGAAAGGTGCCGTTGACGAAGGAGCAGATGCTGGTCAGCCGCTGTTGACCATCAACGACGGAATAGGTACGATTCGTTTCCTCAGAAAGATAAATGACGGGAATCGGAATTTCCAGCAGCAGGGATTCAATCAGCCGGCTGGCTTTACCGCTGTCCCAAACAAAATTTCGTTGGAAATCGGGCTGCAGGTTGAGCTTACCCCGGTTGACCCAACTCACCAGCGTTTCGACTGGTAAATCCTGTTTTTCGGTCTTGACTCGCCGTTTGTCGGGGGCAACGTCTAGGGGACTGTCATCGTCAGTGTGGTCGATGATCAACTCGGACTCGATCGGGCTCTGCTCAGGCATAACAATGGGGACAACGGTCATGGGAGATGGGCTCTCCAGGCTCTACGGGAATATTTACGCTCAAGGGTACCGCATTCGCCCCGGAGAGTCAGTAGCGTTCGATAGTCTCAGGCAATCAAAACTCTAGTGAGAGAGAACCCCAACTCAGAGCACAGAGCAAGGCGGTCAGCTCAGGCTACTAGTACACCAAGGCAGAAGGGGGCATCTCGAAGCAATCTAGCCTTTTCGCTCTAGTCAATAGTCAATAGAGACATTATTTCTGCCGCAGAGTACTAGATGCAGACAACAGTGTAATGAGTTTGCTGAGGATAGCGATAGGCCGGGAAGCCAAGGAGTGGGGTAGACGTGTTTAGAGCGAATTTGCAAATTCGCTCTAAGGTATTCCGCCTCTGGTAATCTGACTTGATCCTATGATTTTCCCTAGACAAGAGATAACCTCTGCTAAGCTTAGAAGAGCTAAGTTTTATAACGAAGAGGATATAGGGGTTCACTTCTGAGAAAAGATGAAGCTTATCTGAGATTCACGATTCACAGCCATGACCTCCCCACAGCCATGACTTTCCCAGATTGACTCAAGTTCAATGAGTGTTTCATCAATTAGTTGGCGACTATTTGCTAGCATCAATAGTAATTATGATGTCGATTAAGTTGTAAATCGGAAGTTGTAAATCGGATAAGATTCCATGAAAACCTCCTTTCTTTTTGTCGTATCTCTATTGTTCCTTGGCGCTTGTTCTCGTTCCTCTGATCTTGCAACGATAGAATCGCACTTAGAAAACTTGGTAGAAAGGGATCGAAAACTTGACGAGGCCATCGTAGCCGCTGAGTCGATTCCTAACTTTACACTTGATCAGGATGAATTAGTTAAGTATAACCTTAGAACCGGTGAAGCCTGGCATTTGACAGATGGTATCTGGCAAACAATAGGTGAGGGCTCTGCCGTTTCGCCGTCAGAATATAACTTCACTTATTATTACGATGAGAACGATGCCATAACTTTGGTGCGAATCGATATGACATCAGGGGATTCATGGAAGTCAGTGGGCTTTGATGATTGGCAGATAATTCCTGACGAGTGATTTTTGACTGATCTAGCAGGCTCTTTCTAGGCATTTTGCTGGGGATCTCACTAAAATGTGCGATCGCACCCGACAATCCTGAAAAACCCAAATCCCCCTGAGCCTCCAGATAAGGCAACATCAGGGGGACCCGATCACACAGTTAGCGAAGAGCTAGCGTCCCAGTATCACTACTGCATCGCTTGGGCTCCAGCCGCCCGAGCTTCCTCGACCCAGCCGTCAAAGGTCTCTTGATTATCGGCGATCCACTCTTCCGCGTGAGCGCGGATGTCGGCTGGAGAATCTTCCCCATCCCGCATTAGCTGGTTCTGGGCGCTAACATCCTCGATGGGAATCGTCACCAACTCAAACAGACGAGCCGCTGCTAGATTCTCCTCTACAAATTGGTCATTCGACAAAATCCGGATCTGATCGACGGCAAACCCCAGGTTTTTCCCCTCAGCGGTGGTGTCTTCTGCGGTAACGTCGCCTTGCTCCTCTGGCAAATCGGTATAAGGGACCTCTAACCATTCCACATCTTCGCCAGGGGTGAGTACACCACTGACCCATAGGGGCGTCCAAGTGTAATAGAGAATCGGTTCACCCTGCTCAAACCGAGTAATCGTATCTGCCATCAGGGCAAGATACTGACCCTGGTCATGCTGCACGGTCTCTCTGAGATCATAGGCATCGAGATGATGCTCAATCACCAGTTCACAGCCCCAGCCAGGGTTGCAGCCTGTCAGGTTGGCCTGACCATCGCCATCGGTGTCAAACAGGGCGGCAATCTCGGGATCCTGAAGCTGCTCTATAGAGGTGATGTCATACTCCTCTGCCGTGGCCTTATCGATCAAATATCCCTGTAAGACATTGTCGATGATGACGCCCATGCGCTCCAGCTGGTCATCACCCCCGCTATTTTCAAAGAAGTCACTGTGCAACTGCTCCCAGTGGACCGCCGTGTAGTCAATGCCGCCATTGGCAATATCTACGTGCATGGTGGCATATTCTAATTCCTTGCCATCCTCCACCTCATAGCCAAGCTGTTCTAGGCCAATATTGACCACTTCGGTTTGAAATAATTCCTCCAACACAGAATAAGCGGGGGTAACGCTGACGCCTTCGCCTGGCATGGGGACGGATTCAGCCTGTTCTTCCCCGTCTGTCGGAGCAGTATCTGTGGCTTGGTTACACGCCGTTACGCCTGCCGTCAGCACGGTGGCAGCCGTGGCCATGGCCAACCCGCGGCCAACTGGTAACGTGGGTAAATTCAATGCAAATTTCATGGTCTCAAATCGTAAACTGCTTTAGAAATCACTCTGTCAATCCAGAGCATCTATCCTGACTCTGTGACTAGAGTAGGGTATCTCGCCAAGTTAGCGGATGCGGGCAGGTGAAGGCTGCTGGCCCAGAAATCGATGACGAATGAAACCAACTAGCCCCCGGTCTGCCCAATCCAATCCATCCTGGGGTGGATGGCCGATGGCTTGGGTAATTCGATCCAAGACAATGGCCATCAACACAATACCAAGCCCGCCGACGGCCGCTAGACCCACATCCAAGCGGCCAATGCCGCGGTTTACCATCTGTCCTAGTCCCTCAACGGCAATTAGCGAGGCAATCACTACCATAGACAGGGCCAACATGATGGACTGGTTCACGCCGGCCAAGATAGTCGGCATGGCCAGGGGAACTTGCACCTCCCAAAGCACCTGCCGTGGCGTTGAACCAAAGGCCAGGGCAGCTTCAACGGTTTCTTTAGAAACTTGGCGAATGCCGATGTTGGTCAAGCGAATCAACGGCGGCACGGCAAAGATGAAGGTAACGATCACCCCCGGTACCTTACCAGTGCCAAATAACATCACCACGGGAACCAAATAGACGAATGCTGGCAGGGTCTGCATGGCATCTAGAATCGGCCGAATGATTTGCTCGAAGCGTTCGCTGCGAGCGGCGGTGATGCCCAGGGGAATACCAATGACAGTGCAGAGTACCACGGCGGTAACGACCAGGGAGAGGGTCGTCATAGACTCGTTCCAGGCGCCCATGGCCCCAGTTAGCAGCATGGCAATCAGGGTGAAGATGGCAACGCCTCGACCGGCAAACTGCCAGGCTATAAGCACCAGCACCCCGATGAATAAAACCGGAGGCACCGATTGGAAAAATGTCTCAATACCGTTGAGGACCTGCCCTACCGGCCAACGGATGAGCTGGAAGATCCAACGAAAATTATCGACCACCCAGCCCACACCGGTTTCGAT
Source organism: Halomicronema hongdechloris C2206 (assembly GCF_002075285.3). Taxonomy (GTDB): domain Bacteria; phylum Cyanobacteriota; class Cyanobacteriia; order Phormidesmidales; family Phormidesmidaceae; genus Halomicronema_B; species Halomicronema_B hongdechloris. The sequence goes on from NZ_CP021983.2 coordinate 961,788, forward strand.
CCAGTCGGCCAAGGGCAACATTTCGGTGGATCGGTTGAGAAATAACCAGTTCAGGAGCTCTACGAGAGGATTCATAGTCTGTCGAATGTCTAATCGAATATCTAATGCGTTTAGGACACTGCCATCTGTGGTGACTGTTCGACGACCTGAGAGATGGGCGCTTCAGTCTTTACCTCACTCAGGCGACCAATGCTGGAGAAGATATCAGAATGCTGCACCATGCCTTTGAATTTGCCGTCATGGCCAACCACCGCTAAGGGTTGAGGCGAATGGCAGAGGTGGAAGATCTCTTCTAGGGTGGCGGTGGCTTCAGCTTTAGGAAAATCTTTGACCATCACGGTGGTGATGTCCTCTAAGCCCTGTTGCTGGGCCTCTTCTAGCTGACTGGCAGTGACATATCCCACGGGCTTGCCGTGGCGATCGACTACAAACATATCGTGGCGTTGGTGCTGGTGCATCTCGTCTAGGGCAGAGCGCAATGAATCTTGCCCCAGGATGAACGGCACGGTCTGTCGCACGATTGACCCTGTCTTAAGAACCTGAGCCCGATTGACGTCTTGGATGAAGTCACGGATATACTCGTCGGCGGGTTGAGTCACTAGTTCCTCAGGAGTACCCACCTGCACTAGGTAACCGTCCTTCATGACGGCGACTCGATCGCCTAGCTTCAGGGCTTCCTGAATATCGTGACTGATGAAAACAATGGTTTTCTTCAGCTCCCGTTGTAGTCGCAACAGCTCATCCTGCATGTCGCGACGAATCAGGGGGTCGAGGGCGCCGAAGGCCTCATCCATCAGCATAATCGGAGCGTCGGTGGCTAGGGCTCTAGCTAGGCCGACCCGTTGTTGCATACCGCCACTGAGGGAGTCAGGAGCATAGTCGGCCCACTTTGCTAACCCCACGACTTCTAAGGTTTGTATAGCTTTGTCGTGGCGCTCATCGGCTCCCATGCCCTGAACCTTAAGGCCGTATTCAACGTTTTCGGCCACGGTTTTGTGGGGAAACAGGCCGAAGCGCTGGAACACCATGGACATTTTGGTGCGTCGCACTTCCCGTAGCCGCTTTTTATCGACGTTGACAATATCTTCGCCGTCGACATACACATGGCCGCTGGTCACGGGGATGAGACGGTTGAGGCAGCGGACCAGGGTCGATTTACCAGAGCCAGATAAACCCATCACTACGAATAGCTCTCCCTCGGTAATGGAGAGTGAGACATCGGCAATGCCTAAGACATGGCCTGTAGCTGTAAAAATTTCGTCTCGATTGCCCCCCTCACGAAATAGCTTCAAAGCGTGTTGGGGATCTTTCCCGTAGATTTTGACTAGATTTTCAATCTGAATCTTAGGTTTTGGATTAGGCATCGTTAACTCCTAAGATGAAAGCTGCCAAGTACTCCGTGAGTATGAGGCTGGCTTCTAGGGATAATTGCACCTGAGCCAAGCTCAATCCCAGAATTTATCCAAGGAAAACTCCAGAACTCCAACTGGACTCAGGGTAGGTTCTCATTCAAGCCTAGGATCTCTCGACTAAGACGCTCGGCAATGAGTTGCCGCGGAGTGAGAGAGGACTTGATGGTGACTTTACCTTCACAGCAATTGCCGGATGAATGGCTGAGGCTGGAAAGCGTAAGTCTGGGTGTCTCTTATCAGGATACAGAACCGTATCCTCAGCGCCCGATGGCAACTGAGTCGAAACGGCCATCGATTGAGGGGGATAAATAATGCTTGGTGATGGCTGAATGACTTGCCCTGCCTGGTATGGGCCCTTATTCTATTGACGAGATTAAGCGGGTTAGATGCGATCGCACACTCATAAAACTATACACACCGAATTTATATTTTCTATCGATAGCTCCGTTGAGTCGGGGATACCGCCTCAAACTCCAGAGGCTCTCGATGCAGTCGTGGCGAGGAACTTTCTCCACCCTGTTCCCAAGCGGCTACATAGGCAAAGTGCTGATCATCCCGCTTGGCTTCTCCCTGCGGGGTCTGATATTCCTCCCGGAAGTGACCGCCGCAGGACTCTTCCCGATGCAGCGCATCCCGAGCCATCAATTCGGCCAGTTCCATGAAATCAGCCACCCGGCCAGAAAACTCCAGATTTTTGTTTAGAGTGTCCGGATGGCCCGGAACCTTGAGATTGGTCCAAAACTCTTGCTGTAAGTCTTGAATTCGTACGATAGCCCCTTCCAGTCCCTCTCGATGGCGAGCCATGCCGACATGATTCCAGACGACTTGACCTAATTCCCGATGGAACTCCATCACCGTTTTATCGCCTTGAATGGACAGCAGCCGCGTAATTCGGTCTCGGGCCGTCGCTTCTGCTTCAGCAAACTCCGCCTGCTCCGCATCCACTGCCGGTAGATCATGGCTGGCTAAGTAGTCGCCCAGGGTATAGGGAATCACGAAGTAACCATCTGCCAATCCTTGCATCAAGGCACTCGCTCCCAAGCGATTGGCCCCATGATCGGAGAAATTAGCCTCCCCCAACACAAATAGTCCTGGGATCGTACTCATCAGGTGGTAGTCCACCCAGAGCCCCCCCATAGTGTAATGCACTGCTGGATAGATGCGCATAGGACTGACGTAGGGATCGTCGCCGGTGATGCGCTGGTACATCTCAAACAAATTGCCATAGCGCGCCTGGATGGTAGATTTACCCAAACGTTGGATGGCATCACGAAAATCTAAGTACACGGCCAAGCCCGTCTCTCCCACACCGTGGTTCTGATCCGTCATGGATTTGGCATTGCGAGAGGCCACATCCCGGGGGACTAGGTTGCCAAAAGTAGGATACTTGCGTTCCAGATAATAGTCCCGCTCCGCCTCCGGAATCTGCTCTGGAGGGCGACGATCCCCCGGCTGTTTGGGTACCCAGACTCGACCATCATTGCGCAAACCCTCACTCATCAGGGTCAGTTTGGACTGATAATCCCCCGATACCGGAATACAAGTGGGGTGAATTTGGGTGTAACAGGGATTGGCGAAGGCGGCGCCTCGTTTATGGCAGCGCCACGCCGCCGTCACATTAGAGTTCTTAGCATTAGTAGAGAGATAATAAACATTGCCATAGCCCCCCGTGCACAGCAACACCGCATCGCCGCTGTAGCGCTCCAGGGTGCCGGTGACTAAATTCCGCACAATGATGCCTCGGGCCTGACTCGCCACCACCACCAACTCCAGCATCTCTCGCCGAGGAAAGACCTGTATCCGACCTGCCTGCACCATCCGCATCATGGCCCCATAGGCTCCCAGCAGCAGTTGCTGCCCCGTCTGCCCCCGGGCGTAAAAGGTGCGCGACACCTGAGCTCCGCCGAAGGAGCGATTGCTTAAGAGCCCGCCATACTCTCGGGCAAAGGGGATTCCCTGGGCCACACAGTGGTCAATAATCTGGCTACTGATCTGGGCTAGGCGGTAAACGTTAGCCTCACGAGAGCGATAGTCGCCCCCCTTGATCGTGTCGTAGAACAACCGCCAGATACTATCGCCATCGTTGGGATAGTTCTTAGTGGCATTAATCCCTCCTTGGGCAGCAATGCTGTGGGCCCGACGGGGAGAATCTTGAATACAGAAACTCCGCACCTGATAGCCCAATTCAGCCAGACTAGCGGCGGCTGAGGCCCCGGCCAGCCCCGTCCCGACCACCAGAATGCGATAATGGCGCTTATTGTTGGGATTCACTAAACGGCACTGCTGCTTGCAGATATCCCATTTATCTTGCAAGGGGCCGGCAGGAATCCGAGAATCCAGCTTCATGGGTTAGGTCACCAGACCGAAATAAATTGCCAGGGGCAGCCCCAGAAAGCCTACCGCCAGGAGTAGGGCCAGCCCTGTCCCCAGAGTATACGCCGTGGAACGTATTCCCATGCCCATGGCTCCTAAGGATTGAAAGGCACTCCAAACGCCATGGCGCAGGTGCAAACCCAATCCCACCATGACGCCCACATAACCAAAGGTATAGCCAGGCCGCTGAAACGTGTCTACCACTAACCGAGCCAGATCCCGTGTGACCACACCATCGATCTCGACAGGGTAAGTAGGGCCAAACTTAAAATGGGCCAGATGTAGCCCTAAAAACCCTGCTAGCACCAGGCCGGTGACGATCATGTTGCGGGAGCTGAGAGACTGTAGGCTAGGTGCTCCTGCCGATGTGTACCGCTCATAGCCTTGGGGACGAGCCTGGCGCTTCTGCCAATAGATATGTACACCGACAGTGCCGTGGACGAGAACAGCCACCAGCAATAATAGTTCAACGATCCCCAACCATGGCCTTAACTCCTCCAGGTGGCGAGCATACTGATTAAAAGCCCTATGCCCTGCCAGTAGGGTCAAGTTGCCCGCCAGATGCACGGTCACAAAGAGCACCAGTCCCAAGCCAGTCACGCCAGAGATCAGCTTCTTGCCCAAGGAGGACTGATACAGCTGGATCAGCCTGGATGACTTCGCCGGAGGTGACTCTACCTGTTCAAGGATGAAATCCATTGCCATGACCTAACCCCTTAGATTCATCCTAAAGGGAATTTATCGTCGACGCTCTCAATTACCTCGATCTATAACCTAGGTGCCCCGACTATCCCACCCTGTAGGACTCGCTGACTGAACACCTGCGGTCTGCCCAAGCCCCTTTGATCTTTTTACAATCGGATTACAATCGGAGCATCCGATGCGGAGGATAACCTGGCCATGTCACTGACGGTGCAACAGTTGGCGGAGCTACCAGATACCTCCCAACTGGAGAGCAATGAGCCGGAAATGGAAAGCTCGCTTGACTGATGCACAGTGGCAACGGGAAAGCAAAACAGCCATGGATACTCCACTTTACGATCGCGACTTCCACCTGTGGACACAGCACCAAATTGCCTGCTTGCAGAAGGAACAGTGGGCAGAGTTGGATGTGGATAATCTGATTGAGGAGTTAGCGGACTTGGGCAGACGTGAACAGAAGGAACTCGGCAGTTACCTAAAAGTACTGATCATGCATTTGCTCAAGTTGCAGTATCAACCGGAACGGCGATCTAAAAGTTGGGAAGTCACGATCGCCAATTGTCGGGATAGTATTCAGGACTGCTTGGAGGATAGCCCCAGCTTGCAACGGTTCTTGAAAGACACAGAGTGGGTTGCCAAATACTATCGTCGCGCCCGTCGCGATGCCGCCAAGGAAACCGAGCTGCCTACCGATACGTTTCCTGCTGTGTGTCCCTACACCATGCCTCAAATCCTGGATCCCCAGTTTTGGCCTGGGGCCTAGAGCTGTATTTTGGCCATCATCACAGGCAATTGCTTAACTGGACTTGATGAAGTTTGCGGTGAGAGGGAAAATCCTAGGCCGCTATTGACTTATTTATCGTATGGGACTGCAACCTGCCGATTCTAGAGCGCATCGGCACCGTCCTAACCCTGCTAGCCGATGCCCCTCTGCCGGTTGAGGCGATTGTCTACACCCCTGATGAACTCACTCAATGTCAGGAGCGGCCCTTCATCCGTCAGCTTTTAGCCGAAGGCCAAGTACTCTACCAGCAGGGGCATTCATGAGTCGTGAAAACCTGCTGTATATTCCTACCCGCTATCCCGATGCGCTAGCGGAACTCACCCCTGCAGAAGCCTTTACGTCAGGGGAGGCGCAGACAGCGATTGGCGCCTCCCAGCACTTGCTGAGTCAAGTGAACCAGTGGCTAAACCAATGATCTACCTCGACTATCATGCGACGACCCCGGTTGATTCTAGAGTTGCCCAAAACGTTTTCCATGCCATGACTGCAGGCTTTGGCAACGCCAGTAGTCTCGATCATGTAGCCCCAGGAGGCAGAGCAGACATGCTGCTGCCAGTTAGCCCCGCCGCAACCGTTCAGACCAAACCCGAGTAGGTAATCCCCAGACATAGATAAAGCCCTCGGCGGCGCGATGGTCAAACTGATCATCCTCGCTGTAGGTCGCCAATTCCTCGCTGTACAGCGCTTGCTCAGACTGACGCCCGACGATGATGGCATTGCCCTTAAATAGCTTTACCCGCACCCGCCCACTCACCTGCTGTTGAGTCTGCTGTACAAAGGCATCTAAGGCCGCCTTTAAGGGACTATACCAGAGGCCGTTGTAGACCAGTTGGCTATAGGTCTCTTCGATGCCTCGCTTGTAGTGGGTGACATCGGCGGTTAGGGTGAGGCTCTCTAGGTCGCGATGGGCAGCAATGAGGACCATCAGAGCAGGGGCTTCGTAAATCTCTCGGGATTTAATCCCCACCAGCCGGTTTTCGATCATATCGATGCGACCAATGCCATGGCGACCAGCCAGTTGATTTAATTGCTCGATCAACGGCACCGGGGCCATGGCGGTGCCATTAAGGTGGGTGGGTATGCCTTGAGTAAAGCCAATCTCCACATAGTCAGGGTCGTCTGGGGTACTGGCCAGCCCTTGGGTCATGGCAAACACTTCTTCCGTGGGTTCATGCCAGGGGTTCTCTAGGGGACCAGCCTCAATGCTGCGACCGAGTAAGTTCTGATCGATGCTGTAGGGGGAAGACTTCTTGACGGGGAACTCCAGCCCGAAACGCTCGCCGTAGGTGATGGTAGCCTCTCGACTCATGCCCCATTCCCGCGCTGGTGCTAGCACCTTCAAATTGGGGTTGAGGGCGGCAATAGAGACATCAAAGCGCACTTGGTCATTGCCTTTGCCGGTACATCCATGGGCGACGGCATCGGCTCCATGGGCCTCAGCGGCCTCCACCAGGAGTTTGGCAATCAGAGGGCGGGCTAAGGCCGTAGATAGAGGATAGCGGGTTTCGTAAAGAGCGTTGGCCTGGATCGCTGGAAAGGCATAGTTGGCAATGAAATCCTCACTGCCATTGACCACTAATGACTCCCTAGCTCCTGCCGTTAATGCTTTTTGGCGAATTGGCTCTAGGGCCTCTCCCTGTCCCAGATCAGCCGCTAGGGTGATGACTTCCTTCACGCCCCATTCGTGCATCAGGTAAGGAATGCAGACGGTGGTATCGACACCGCCGGAATATGCCAACACAACTTTCTCGGCCCGGCCCATAACGTTACCTTTTCAACCATCACAAGGTTTTTACTCGTGCCAAATTCAGCTCGAGAGTTAGAGGATTTCCCTCAGCAATCTCTATGGCTGACCTTGGCCACAGTTCATTATGCAACTATCTGTTGCCGCTCCCTAGGAAAATTGTCGACACTCCTTGATGAGTGCACAACTGGTAAAGGATTCGAGATGGCAAAATGTCCTATCAGGCTGGGTAGACAGCCTGTGGAGCCATCCAGTCTTACTAGGGCCAGGGAGATTGGCTGCCAAAGCCATCGCAATCTGAAGCAGGAGTTGATAGGGTACATATGTACGCTGTGGTTTGGCAGGGTATGTTAAGGTTACTCGCTAGATTGAAAATCTGTCTAAACCCTATCCAAGTCCTGATCCGGAGGGGAGCTTAAGTACCCCTTCAGATCTAGAGCTAGACCTGTTATCAGTACCTAGACGCTGTTTTTAGACCCCATGGCTAAATTCTCAACAGACAACCCTGATAAGCAAAAAGCCCTGGGTATGGTGCTCAATCAGATTGAGCGCAACTTCGGTAAGGGCTCCATCATGCGCTTGGGAGATGCTGCTCGGATGCGGGTGGCGACCATTTCCACTGGGGCATTGACCTTAGATCTGGCCCTAGGCGGCGGCTTACCCAAGGGCCGAGTGATTGAAATCTACGGTCCTGAGAGCTCTGGTAAGACGACGCTGGCGTTGCATGCTTTGGCAGAGGTGCAGAAAAGTGGTGGCACAGCGGCCTTTGTGGATGCTGAACACGCCCTTGACCCGGAATATGCCGGGGCTTTAGGGGTCGATATTGAAGAGTTGTTAGTATCTCAACCGGATACCGGGGAGGCGGCCCTTGAGATTGTCGATCAGCTGGTGCGGTCATCGGCAATTGATATTGTGGTGATTGACTCGGTGGCAGCTTTGGTGCCTCGAGCCGAGATCGAGGGCGAAATGGGGGATGCCCATGTGGGGTTGCAGGCCCGGTTGATGAGTCAGGCCCTCCGGAAGATTACAGGAAATATTGGCAAGTCTGGCTGTACGGTAGTTTTTCTCAATCAGTTGCGTCAGAAAATCGGGATCGCCTACGGCAACCCAGAAACCACCACGGGGGGTAATGCCCTCAAGTTTTATTCATCGGTGCGGTTGGATATTCGCCGGATTCAGACCCTGAAGAAGGGCAGTGAAGACTACGGCATTCGAGCTAAGGTGAAAGTGGCTAAGAATAAGGTAGCCCCACCCTTTCGCATCGCCGAGTTTGATGTCATCTTTGGCGAGGGCATCTCGAGTTTGGGCTGTGTTTTGGATCTGGCTGAGCAGCACGACATTATTCTGCGCAAGGGGGCTTGGTACAGTTACGATGGCGATAATATTGGCCAGGGTCGAGACAATACCATTAATTACCTGAAGGAACATACGGAGTTTGCTGCCAAGGTCGAGCAGGAGCTGCGTCAGCAGCTGGGGATGGCTGGGGTGCCTGGTATTGAAGCGGCGGAGGCAGCCAAGGATAACACTTAGGCCATGCTCAGGTGGATAGCTGAGTTCGATGTTCGCAATGCCGGATGCCCAGAACTACGATCAGCATTGTGGGTACATTAATCGTCGGTGGTGGCTCTGGAGATGTGCGATCGCAACAATTGCACCGTCTGTTCCAGCGCCCTAGAGGGTAACTGAGCCCCATCAGCACAGGTATCTTCGCCATCCAGCCCAGACATAACAGTAATATCGTCGATGCTGTGGCCAGTGGCCATCGTCTGAGTGAGCTGCTGCAGCTGAGCCAACAGGTCTGGCGGCGGTGGCAGCGCTGCTTCAAACTGGCGACAGATAAAAAAGCTAAACGTAACACTGCCTAACCGCACGCAATCCCCATCCCGCAGCAGAGATTGATGGCGAATCCGTTCACCGTTGACAAAGCTACCGTTGGTACTGCCCAGATCGGTCAGCACAAATTCCTGAGTCGGCAGACACTGTAGAGCCGCATGGCAACGAGACAAGCGCTTATCCCGCAAACATAGAGAAACCCGATTAGGATCTCGCCCAATGATCCAAATTTGTTGGGCCTGAGTCAGGGCACAAGAGCTACCAGTTAACAAGTTCGTGACCAAGAACCCTTGATTATCGAGCACAATCGCTTGCATATAATTCAGCCCCCCGGTCCGAGCCGGTAGCCGTAGACTAGGGGTTTCTAGCCGGAGAATATCGTCCAGCAACCCACGATGATGCTCATAAAGCTGAGAAAAGAGCTGAAATAGGACTAAACGCTGCTGTAATTCTCGATCTTCTGGGGAATCCATGAGAAATACCGAGTATTCGTAATAGTCTAGCGATTACACAGAAATCGTAGAAGTTCGCGATTGACCAGATGTGGTGCTTCTTGATGGCTCCAGTGTCCGCACTGGGGAATCTGTTTCACCTGAAATGAGCCACTAACCCATTGAGCCATTGACTCAGCCATGCTGGAGCTCAAGACCGTATCATCTTCTCCCCATAGCACCAAGGTAGGAGCTTCAATAGGCCGCTCTGACTGCCACCAGCTGCCTAGCCATGTCGGCAAGTTCAGACAGTGGCGATAGTGCTTCAGGGCAGCAGCAATGGCCCCAGGCTTGCTCAGGGCTGCCTGCAGCAACTGAGTATCTTGAATAGAAAACGCCCCCTTGCGAACGGCTTGCATCTGAAAAAAGTTTTTCACAAAGGTTGGCAGAGACTGCTCAATTAGCCACTCAGGCAATGCCGGCAGTTGCAAAGCCATCCACTGCCAACTCCGACGGATTTGTTCGACGTTGCTCAGCAGGGCTTGGCGCAACTGGTGGGACGGCGCCCCATTTAGGATGGCGAGTTGCTGGATCGCATCAGGCATTGTTTGGGCCAGATGCCAACCAATAGTGCCACCCCAGGCATGACCGACAATATGGGCTCGCTGATAACCTAATCCCTCAATCAGTCCCCAGATATCCTGGCTCAGGGTATCTAAGTCATAGCCAGAATCAGGCTTGTCAGAATCATTACAGCCCCTTAAGTCGGGAACAACAACTCGGTAATGGCGAGCGAGAGTTGGCAGCTGAAACCGCCAAGAGTACCAAAACTCGAAGAAGCTATGGAGCAAAATTACCAGCTCCCCCTCTCCCTGGGTCACGCAGTGCAATCGCACTCGATTGGTCTCAATGAACTGATGTTGCCAGTGGGGTACTAACGCGGTCAAAGTTGCTACTCCTGAGAAACCAGAATCACCATATAACTAAGTTGCCCACTTTTGCCCATCGCCTACCTGCTCTCGACGAATTCCCAGATTGCGCTGGGGGCAGCGCTATAGTTTGCAAAGGAAATCTTAAAAGCCTGTAAGGCAGGTGCTGTCAAGGCTTTAGCGATCTTGCCTGAGCGTTGGTAGTGATCCAGGAAACCTTGCTCTGACGGCTGTTTAGGCATTTTGCAAATCACCTCTTAGAGGACATTTGAAAACTCGGCTGAAAGCCCTGCAGGGTAAGCGTTTTAGAGCGTATGGCTCTGTTGACCAGAATCCAGTCTGGAGCAAGGTTGCAGGGTACTTTCCAAATATCCTCTTAGCCAAGTCCCAGAGAGGCCAGCCATCGTCTTTGTCAAGGAGTAGGGAGAAGGAACAATCCTTAAGCGATTAGCAACCAGGGACAAAGGAGGGGATGGGGAAGTTGATTCAGGGCTAAAGGTGTGCCGATATTCCCTAGGCATTGTGCAGAATGGCTTGCCGGGAATCGGCAGGCTGAATCTGAAACTTAACCAGATTCGCGAGTTCTTGCAGTTGACTGATGGCTTCAGCCCCTTCTAACTTCATCAGTTCTCGGTCATCCCGCATCTCAGTCCAAGTGATGCCGTAGTCAGACACTAGAAACCGAATCAGGTGGTTATCGCCTAAGCTGACCATGAATGAGGCGCTGTTCATCTGGCCGCCACAAGTGTAGCAGGATGCCAAATAGCCTCGATTCTCCAAGACGATGGCCAGGGCCTGGAGATTCATGACGAGGTCTTGGACAAACTGCCGATGTTGCTCTGCGAGTCGGATAAACATACCCATCCCCTTAATCGCTATTGCTCATTGTAGACACAAAAATCAGTATTTTTTTAACGATTCCGCTAAACCAGCGAAGACTTGATTAATGTGTCGACAAAATTCTCTATGGGAAAAAACTAAAGTGATGCCCCTATAAACGAAGATTGATCTCCCTATAAACTAGGATTAATTTCGACGACTCAACCAGTCCGTCAGTAAGAATCAGCACAATTGATGTCGTACAAAGGTGGCAACACCCGGGATTTAGACCTGAGGACCCCCTAGCCCTAGACTGTCATTCATGCTGCATAGGGCAATAAGATACCCTTACCCCGAGGAGCTGCCACCGACACGTCCCTGATAGGGTAGCGAGCTGGTCGATTAAGTTACCGTATCAGAGATAACACTTGGCCCTATTATCCCCAGTCGTAAAGGACTAATCTACCAACGTCCACCAACCGAAGCCAGGACCTATGAACCGGATGGTGATCCAAAGGACGATCATCAGGCCGATACCAATCCAAGTGCCGCGGGTGGTCCAGCGCATGAACGTCTGAGCCTGAGACTTGGTAATGGGCAGCCACGGTGCAATTGGCTGCTCTTTGCCGTACTGGTCTCCGAGGGCCGCTCGGCGGCGTTTGGCTTCTCCCATAGCAGATTCCTCATGTCGTCATGCAGAGATTGCACGCCGAACCTATCTCGATCTATGCCTATGATGACGGCATAATTGACACCCATGGTGTGTCCTATTGGCACTAGCCTCGGCGTTGCTAGCCTGCAGTATCAGTCTAGTCCAATCCTAGCGTGCCTAGAGTCGGTCCATTAGCCCGGTAGCGAACAATTGGAATCCCGCAACCATTCAGTCTCTAAATAGGTGGTGCGAGCGGCTGGACTAAGCGCTTCCAGCACTTGACGGCCATAGCTGCGATAGTTAACCCGGTTATCCAACAGCGCCACAATGCCCTGGGTATCGCGTATGGGAGCCACGGCCCGTTGCAAGGTACTGAGGGCCATGGGCAACAGATAACACCGGAACCAGTCTTGTCGCTGACTCTTGTAATAGGCGACTCGTCCGGCCACTAGGGGAGCCTCCAGTGAGGGAATGGGCAAGGTGGGGATGATCAACAGGTGGGGAGTGGGTAAGACTGTCTGATAGTGTTGCCAGAACTGCCAGTCGGTTACGAGAATGCCGTTATCATCCAGGCAGGTGCGGTCTACCTGAACTCGGGAACCAAATTCACTGGCCAGAATCGATCCCAGCTGCCCTTTTAGAGGAATGTCGCTGACTAGAATAATGGTGACTCCTTGGCGGGTGTCGTGGGTGAGCAGCTGTCGAATTTCCTGCAGCAGGGCTGTTTGGAATTGCCGGGTATTTGGCATCGGTAAGTGATCAGGTACGTAGAGGCGAATGGCTTCCGAATGCCGATCGAGGGAGAATTTTAGACAGGTGAGCTCCGTTGGTAGTCCCAAGCGCTGTCGATAATTGGGGGCCTGGATTTCAAGGTCAAAGGCGGCTCCGATCAGCACGAGGGGTTGTTGTGACCAGATGGGTGCGAGTATCGGTGCGACGGTGGTGGGGCCGCAGTGTAAGCAGAATTGACCTTGGGAGCGATTGAAGCTAACCCAGAGCAGGGGGTGGGCAGTCCAAAACTGTTGCCAGAACTGCTGCCAGGCGGGAGGCATGGCGGCTTGACTACTTGCTGGCTGGGGAGACTCGACGACCAGTTCGCTATAAAGGGTAGCCAGCAGCGTCCGTTCCCTATCTTCGAGGAGATGGCACTGATAAGGATTGGTCGGATATTGAAACACGCTATGGGTCAGTTGGACACGGATGTCCCAAATCAGCTGATGCTGATCGGGATAGGCCAGCATTAGGGCATCCCAGGCAGGAGTCTTCAGGCTGGTGGTGAGTTGTTGCTGGACCCAACCCTCGAGATCATCAATGCCGTCAATCAGGGTTGGAATTTGGGTGGGAAAGCGAGTTTGAGGGCCAAGGCGATCGGCTAGCCAAGCCTCGGGAGTAGTAATGAGCAGCCCAGTGAAGGAGTCTCCAGGCCAGGTATCGCCCACTTGAATGGGTTTATAAGTGGGAATCCATTGCCGCAGCCGGGGCAAATCCACCCACATCAGATGCTGTTGAATGATGTCGGGCAACACCAGGATGACTGGCCCCGGCCACAGTAATACAGACATCAAATAGCTAAGCCGATAGCGTCCATGGCACATTGAAGCACTGCCGGTTTGAATCAGGGCACTACGCCCCAGTCTCAGGGCCCTCGCCACTAAGCGGGCCAGGGTGAGATGATGCGGCCAGTGGGGGATTCCCTGCTGCCGTAGGTAGGTGCGGAGTTGCTGGTGAACTTCGGCTTCAATCACTGATGATGGCACTGATGATGGATATCCTTAAGCGGATAGTGACCTTCATTGTGACACATGGCTCTGGTGGGCTTGGGGCCTATCGCGAGTAGCGGGCTGGTAAAGTCCCTGGTGGGACTAAGCGCCTTTTGGGGTTCTGATAGCCTGGCTCTGGCTATATGTCTAGGCGGATTCCAAATTACCGCTAAGCTTGGTCGCGGCCGCTGGGGGAATCTGAGGAGGGACCGACGGAGAGATCGCGTTCTGCCCGAAAGCCCTGCACGAAGGTGAGAACGGTGGCGGGCTGGGGCAGAGGACCTGGCTTTGGCGATGGCGGCAGGGGGTCTGACTCGGTGGTCTGTCGGGCCCCAAATCGAGGATGGGTATAAATTGCCAACCGCTGGTTGCTGGAATTGGTGACGTAAAGCTGAATCGGCTGCTGGAAGAAGGGATCTGAGAGGCGGAGGGGGTCGGCTGACGCGGCTGGCTGGGCCGCATCAGCTGCGATCGCAGGTAAGACCTTTGCAGGTAGAACCTTCGCAGGCAAAACCTTCATGGTAGTGGTCAACTCCTGACCCAAGGCTCTCAGAGACGGCTGCAGTTCTGCCGCGACGGGAGTATTGACGGTTGAGGCCTGCACCATCTGCAACAACCGGGCTAGGGCCTGTTGGACCCCTTGAGTGGCCTGAAATGGTAAGGATAAGCCGTAGGCCATAGACCACAGTTGGCTGTCTTGGGACAGGGTTAGGGTCAGGCGGGTTTGCCGGTTGGCAACGGTTAAATCAGGTACCCAGTCTCGGTCGGGAGCACACTGAGACAGATGATAGTAAACCTGGGCCAGCTGAGCATGGGCTACTGGTGTCAATAGAGCATCCACATGCAGATGCACCTGAGGCGATGCAGTATTGAAGAAGCCATGCAGATCGACGGCATCGGAAAACTCTCGGATCTGGGTTCTGTCGCCATTAGGGCTCATGTCTACCCAGGTGCAGGCCACCTCTTTAGTGGCCAGATTATAGCGAGCGGCCCCGAATAACTTGGCACCGGTAATGGTGGCTCCAGACAGATCGGCCCCAGTGACCGTGGCATGCATCAGATTAGCCTGGCTCAGATCGGCATGGACTAATACCGTATCGACCAGAATTGCCCCCTCCAGGAGGGCTCCGGTCAGATTAGTGCCACTGAGCTTAGTGGCGGTTAAGTCGGCGTTACGCAGGTCGGCCCCCCGCAGGTCGGCCCAGCGTAGATTGGCCCCCTGCAGATTAGCTCCGTTGAGCTTGACCTGCTGTAGATTCGCGTGGCGCAGATCGGCCTGCTTCAACAGGGCACCACTGAGGTCGGCCCGATCACCGTTAACCGCATTGAGATTGGCCTCTTCTAGTAGGGCCCCCGTCAGAATACTGTTGCGGATATCTGCTTGCTGTAGATTGGCGCCCTGCAGATTAGCCCAGCGGAGCTTGGCTTCCCGTAGATCTACCTCGCGCAGATTGGCGGCCACTAGCTGGGCATTACTCAAATCGGCTCGCAGCATCTCGGCTCGCACCAGGGAAGCCCCACTGAGATCCGCCTCCGTTAGCAGAGCCCGAATCAAGTTGGTGACATTGAGCTGACAGTGCCTGAGGTTGGCACCGCTGAGGTTGGCGCCGCTGAGGCGACTGACATTGAAAATGGCGTCTTGTAAGTCTGCCTGCGTGAGGTTGGCATTACTGAGATTGGTGACCTTGAGGCTGGCTCGTCGTAAGACAATCTGCGGTAACTCAGCCTCTACGAGGGATTGCTCATTTAGGGACACCTCTGGAAAGTCACGGTTTCCCTTGGCGTACTGGCGCAACAGTTCACTTGCGTCCATGATGTATCCTTGGCCAATGCTGCCCTGATGCCTCAAGATTAGGGGTTGAGGCTTCGACCTTAGCATCTCTGTCTAGGAAAGGGAGACTATTCATGAAAATTGGGATCGTCGGTCTAGGGTTGATTGGCGGATCCCTAGGGTTAGATTTACGACGACAGGGCCACTGGGTGGCTGGAGTAGCTCGTCGGCCACAGCTGTGCGAGGCAGCGGTGGCGCACCAGGTCGCTGATCAAGCCAGCTGCAATTTATCCAGTTTAGCGGACGTCGATGTCGTCTTTGTCTGCACGCCGATTGCGGCGATTGAGCCAACGGTGGTCGAGTTGGTTGCCCATCTGCGGTCATCGACCATTATTACTGATGTGGGCTCGGTAAAGGGCTCGGTGGTGGTAGCGGCTACCCGGCACTGGCCTCGATTTGTAGGGGGACACCCGATGGCTGGTAAGACCCAATCGGGGCTGATGGCAGCCCAGCCGCAGCTGTTTGTGCAACGGGCCTATGTGTTGACACCTTTGGAGATAACGCCGTTGGATGCCGTGGATACGGTGGCAGCCCTGGCGGAACAGGTGGGTGCCGTCGTGTACCGGTGTGCGCCGACGGTGCATGATCAAGCGGTGGCCTGGATTTCTCATCTGCCGGTGATGGTTAGCAGTAGCCTGATTCGGGCCTGCTGTCAGGAACCCGATCCAACGGTGCTGACCTTGGCCCAGCGATTTGCCAGTTCTGGGTTTCGCGATACCAGCCGGGTGGGGGGAGGTGTGCCAGAATTGGGCCTGATGATGGCTCGCTTCAACCGTCAGGAGCTGTTGCGATCGCTGCAGGGCTATCGCCAGCAACTGGATGCCGTGATGGACTGGATCGAGACGGAAAATTGGCCGGCTCTGGAACAGCATCTACACCAAACCCAACGGGCTCGGCCTGCCTTCGTGGAGGAAAAACCGCAGAGTGACCCTAGCTAATGGCCCTAACTAATGGGTTGAATCGGTTCCGAAGAAATTAAGACGGGCTCTCGATACAGCAGGGTAGTGAAGGTGACGGTCGCCCCCAGGCCTTCCCCCATGCTGATAAATTGCACCACGCCCCCCATGGCTTCGACCAGTTTTTGGGAGATGGCCAATCCCAGGCCGGTGCCACCGTACTGGCGGGTGCGATCCCCATCTACTTGGCTGAAGGTTTGAAACAGCCGGTCTTGTTTTTCCAGGGAAACGCCGATGCCGGTATCGGCCACGCTCACCTTGACAAAGCCTGGCCGCGATTGCCCCTGGAAGGTGGTTTTCTGTAGCTTGACTTCGGCGCTGATGGTGACGCCCCCCTCGTGGGTAAATTTGATCGCGTTTCCCACCAGATTGAGCATCACTTGCAGCAGCCGTTGATAGTTGCCCAAGAGAATGATCTCGTCTCGGGTCGCTGGCACCAGTAGCTTAAACTCCAGCCCTTTTTGCTCGGCTTGGGGTCGGGTGAAGTTTTCGACGTCTTGAAAGAGTTCCTTCAGGTTCAAGGGACTCATATCGATTTGTAGTTTGCCCGCTTCGATCTTGGCGATGTCGAGCACATCGTTGATTAAGCTGAGCAGGTGAATGGCTGATTTGTGAGCTTCCTGGATAAAGTCTTCTTGTTCTTCGGGATCATCGGCCATGCCGTCCAACACCAACTTGAGAAAGCCAATCATCCCGTTCAGAGGAGTTCGTAGTTCGTGGGAAGTATTGGCCAGAAACTCGCTCTTGAGGCGGGAGGCTTCTTCGGCTTGGTGTCGCGCTTCTTCGAGTTCTTGGTGTTTCTTGAGTAGGTTGGTGTTGGCTTCTTGCAGCTTCACGGCTAGGGCGTGGCTTTCACCGAAGAGTTGAGCATGGGCAATGGCGGTGCCGACTTGATCGGCGAGATCGCTGACTAATTCTAACTCTAGGGGGCTCCAGACCCGATCGGATTGAGAATACAGCACAATAATGCCATTGGGCTGATCTTGGTAGCGAGTGGCGATGGCCAGTACCGAGGCTGGATGGCAGGAGATGGCGCCGTCGGGGTGAGTCTCGTCGGTGAGTGCCAGTACGGGTTCAGCCGATGCGATCGCACGTTGCAAGTAATTTAGCTGCGCCAGGGAAAACTCTTGATGCAACCAGGGGGTTAACCCTTGCTGACAAGACTCAGCCGTGACGGTCACCGTCTTGTCCCCCGTCTGGTAGGTACAGACCAGATTGCGCTGGCTGCAAAACATCGCCCCCAGGCCATCAACGGTATGGCGCCAGATGGTATCCAGATCGAGGGTACGGCGAATATTGCGAGTAATGCGATTCAATAGGGCGGCATAACTCTGAGCTTGGGCACAATCAATCGCCTCCTGGGACCAGCGAAACCACTCCTCCCCGGGAAGTTGACCAGGGATAGAGTCAGCCGTCGAGTCATTCGCGGAAATCACCGTTCCCGTCAGGGACGCTCTGCCCACCACCTGGGTGGGGGGAGCCTCTGGATGCAACAGGGGACTGAGTAGCAGCTGACAAGGCAACCCTTGGTTGCCGACCGCTATCATACCATCAAACCACTCCGCCTGACCATGAGTCAATACCCGTTCCAGACAGGCACGATAGCCCGTCTGACAGCCATGGGCCAGAAACTGCACCGACGGCTGCCCCACTAATATCCCAGGATCGATGCCCCACTGCTCGGCGTCTGGCCAATGGAGGGTAATGAAATGGCCAACTGTGTCCAGGACAAACCAAAGCTGCGCCGGCACCCCCAGAAATTTGCCATTTGAATACTCACGCCCCTGCCGTTGCTGACTGTTCGCAGAGTGTTTAGAAGAGATATGGGAGTTAGCGGAGCCAGTCATAAGCCTAGTGTTCGACGGCGCTGTAGGGACATTGACCCATCGCTTGAGGCCCCATTGCTTGAGGCAACGTTATCACAGGTCACTAGCTCGAGTGACACGGTGTTCACCCCTATGGTGTCAGGCAGTAGAGCACTAATCTCGAGAAAACCAGATTGCATTGCCCATATCCTAAACCAAGGTCATGGCAAAATCAGGAAACGACAGCAGGAAAACAGGGCTCTTTAAATTTTCTGGGGTAACTATAACCGAGCCATGTACGACAGCATTTCCTAGCTGGGTGAGGCCCAACCTATCGCCTCACCTCAAGGGGGTCATGGCTACCCCTGTACACCCCGCTCACTGCAAAAGTGATGCAACTGCAACGTGATTCAGCAGCCGACTCTACCGTCATTTGAGTGACTCAGTGCCTCGTTGGAGCAGGTGGAGACGGGAGCGGTCTCAGGGCGTCTGTTCAGCCACCCCATTACAATAAACCTAATGTTCAGTATCAATGTCCATCTGCCCCCTTCTGACTCCGGTCTATGACAGACGTTCCCGTTTCCCATATCCGCAATTTCTCCATCATTGCCCACATCGACCACGGTAAGTCTACCCTGGCGGACCGTCTGTTGCTGCAAACTAAGACGGTCAGTGATCGAGATATGAAAGCTCAGTTCCTCGACACCATGGATCTAGAGCGGGAACGAGGCATCACCATCAAGCTGCAGGCCGCTCGCATGGCCTATGACGCCTCCGATGGCAACCAGTATGTGCTCAACTTAATCGATACCCCCGGCCACGTGGACTTCTCCTACGAAGTATCCCGGTCCTTGGCAGCTTGTGAAGGGGCCCTGCTGGTGGTCGATGCCTCCCAGGGTGTCGAGGCTCAGACCCTGGCCAACGTCTATCTGGCCCTCGAGCACGATTTAGAAATCATCCCGGTGCTCAATAAGATCGATTTGCCCGGGGCGGAACCCGATCGGATCAAGCAGGAAATCGAAGACATCATCGGCCTCGACTGCGGCAATGCCATTCTGGCCTCGGCTAAACAGGGCATTGGCATCGATGAGATTCTAGAAGCGATCGTCTATCTGGTACCGCCGCCCCAAGAGACGGTCGAACGACCCCTGCGAGCCCTGATCTTTGACAGCTATTACGACAGTTATCGTGGCGTCATCGTGTACTTCCGAGTCATGGATGGCACCCTGCGCCGGGGCGATCGCGTCCAATTGATGGCCTCCGGTAAGGAATACGACATCGATGAGCTGGGGGTACTGTCGCCGATGCAAATCCAGGTCGAAGACCTTCATGCCGGTGAAGTCGGGTATCTAGCCGCCTCCATTAAGGCAGTCGAAGATGCCCGGGTGGGCGACACCATTACCCTAGTGAAGCCAGCGGCCCCAGAGCCCTTGCCTGGCTATGTGGAAGCCAAGCCCATGGTATTTTGTGGTCTCTTCCCCACCGATGCCGACCAGTTCGAAGATCTGCGGGATGCCCTAGAAAAGCTACGGCTCAGTGATGCAGCCCTGCAATATGACCCCGAGACTTCCAGCGCCATGGGATTTGGGTTTCGCTGTGGCTTCTTAGGCTTGCTGCATATGGAAATTGTGCAGGAACGCCTGGAGCGGGAATATAACCTGGATCTAATCACAACGGCTCCTTCGGTGATCTACTGGGTGACCACCATCGATGGAGACGTGATTGAGATCGATAATCCCTGCAACCTACCCTCGCCCCAAGAGCGAGAAAAAATTGAAGAACCCTATGTGCG
The DNA here is from genome assembly GCF_002075285.3 of Halomicronema hongdechloris C2206. Lineage (GTDB taxonomy): Bacteria > Cyanobacteriota > Cyanobacteriia > Phormidesmidales > Phormidesmidaceae > Halomicronema_B > Halomicronema_B hongdechloris. Next base: position 981,611 of record NZ_CP021983.2, read on the forward strand.
AATCGAGATGCTAACCCCGGAAGAATTCGTGGGACCGCTGATGGAATTGAGCCAGAGCCGCCGCGGCGACTTCAAAGACATGAAATATCTGGCCCAAGGCCGCACCTCTTTGGTGTACGAAATTCCTTTGGCGGAAGTCGTCACAGACTTCTTCGATCAGATGAAATCTCGCTCCCGGGGCTATGCCAGCATGGAATATCACCTAGTGGGGTACCGGGAAAACCCGCTGGTACGGCTAGATATCTTGATTAATGGAGAGCCTGTCGATCCCCTGGCTACCATCGTCCATCGGGATAAGGCCTACTATGTCGGTAAGGCCCTGGTGGAGAAGCTAAAAGAGCTGATTCCCCGGCACCAGTTCAAGATTCCCCTCCAGGCCGCCATCGGTAGTCGAGTGATTTCCAGCGAGAGCATCCCGGCCCTGCGTAAGGACGTGCTGTCTAAGTGCTACGGCGGCGACATTTCCCGCAAGAAGAAGCTACTGCAGAAGCAGGCCAAAGGCAAGAAGCGACTGAAGGCCATCGGCACCGTGGATGTGCCCCAAGAGGCGTTTATGGCGGTGCTGCGACTGTAGGGCTCATGGGAGCAGGGGGTCGCCCACACCGCCCTCCCATATCAGTGCTCGCAGCTACAGACACCCATCGTTGCCGGACCCTAGGGAGCAGCATGGGTTGCTTTCTGCGTGGGACGCAGCCATTTTTCCGCGGTCCCCAAGAGATTCGTCCGGAAGTTCTCGGGGGCTGAACGGCAACATCCTGGCAGTCTCCTTACACTATGCATATAGAGATGCAACATCACCCATGCTGACCTCGTCTGACCTGAGTGGGTTGTTTACCCCGCGCTTCTTCCGAAATTTTCTGCCGATTCCGGCCACCGATGCCCTGGCTATAGGCCAACGGCCTCCCGACATTTGTCTGCCCAATATCACCCAGGGGGACACTATCACCCTGTCAGAGTTCTGGGGCAAGCAGCCGGTGGTCTTGGCCTTCACCCGCATCTTCACCGAGAAACAATACTGTCCCTTTTGCTATCCCCATATTGTCGCTTTAGGGGATGCCTACGACCGGTTTCGGCAGCAGGGAGTTGAGGTGCTGATGATCACCAGCACCGATGCCGCCCAAAGCAAAACCATAGTGCAAGACCTGGGCTTACCCCTTCCCCTACTCAGCGATCCCAGCTGTCAGAGCTTTCAGGCCTATCAGACCGGACAGGCCCTGGGGGCACCACTGCCAGCCCAGTTTGTACTCGATGCCCAAGGCCGGTTGCGCTATCGCCATCTGTTTTCCTTTCTCAATCACAATGCCAGCGTGGACACCTTGCTGGAAGTCATCGGAGACCTGGGAGACTAGGCTACAGGGGGAGTGACGAGCTTGCCCTGAGCGCAGTCGAAGGGTGACGAGTGGAGGGCGGAGAGAGGGATGTGGGGTGATGGGGTGATGGGGTGATGGGGTGATGGGGTGATGGGGGAGTGACGAGAAGGAAGGCCCCACGGGTTGATGAGTTTTGAGTTTTGAATTTTGAATTTTTGAATGAGTGGAGATTCCAGCTCCCCAGCTGCCCTTGTGGAAGTAGGGGTTGGGGGAAGGTCCCTCGCATCCCTGCCGATGCGACGCGATCTATTGCGCCTAACCGATAAGTCCTTCGCAGGTCCAGGGCAGCGGTTTGCCCTGGTCGTGGGGGTCCGGGGGAAGCGAAATTCCCCCGGGCGAGCACTCCGAGCTACACAATTAAGTGTGGTCTTACCGAGGTCTACCACCACTGAGATGACTCCCTAATTTGCCCATAGAACTATAGACTAGCTGCCTCGGCTGGTGGCCAACGCGGTGAGGGGTTGCTCCAGGGCTACCCGCGGCAGTCGGTGTTTGAAGCCGCAGAGAATTTCCCAGGAAATGGTGCCGCTGAGGTTAGCCCAATCATCGGCGGTGATACAGTGACGGCCCTGGTGGCCCAACAGGGTGACAATATCCCCTTCCTGCAAACCAGGTAGATGGGTGACATCCAGCATCAACTGGTCCATGGTGATGGCGCCGACCTGGCGCACTTGCTGCCCCTGGACCAGCACCGCCATGTGGTTAGACAAGGCCCGGGGCACCCCGTCGGCATAGCCGATACCGACCACGGCAATGCGCATTGGCTGCGGAGCTACGAACTGATGGCCGTAGCTGACGCCAGTACCGGCGGCGATCTCCTTGATGTGGGTGATGCGAGCTTTCACCTGCATGACGGGATGGAGAGAGATTGTCGAGCGTAAGTGGGGGGCGGGGTAGAGGCCATAGAGGGCCAGGCCGACCCGCACCATGTCGTAGTGCAGGGCGGTATCGCCCAAGGTGGCGGCGGAGTTGGCCAGATGCAGCTGGGGAGGGCGCAACTGATGCTGAGTTAACGCCTCAATGGCGGTCTGAAAGCGATGGTGCTGTTGCTGTAGCACGGTGGTATCAGGATCGTCGGCGGTAGCCAAATGGGAATAGACGCTGGCGATGGCCAGGCCCGGCAACTGCTGGACGAATTGCACGAATTCCACTGCCTGCTGCCAGGGGTGGCCCAGGCGAGACATGCCGGTGTCGAGCTTTAGGTGCACTGGTAGGGGATGGTCCAGGCGCCCCAGGGTCTCTGAGAAGACCAGGGCTTGTTTGGGGGCGACCAGGGTGGGCTGGAGCTGCCACTGTGCGATCGCACGCACCTCTTCCAGACTATGCACCGCCCCCATGAGCAAAATGGGGGCCTGAATTCCGGCTTGCCGCAGTTCAATCCCCTCTGGCACCGTGGCCACCCCACACCAGTGGGCTCCGGCCTTCAGGGCATGGCGGGCAATGGTCACGGCGCCATGGCCGTAGGCATCGGCCTTCACCACCGCCATCAACTCCGTCGTTGGCATCAGCCACTGCCGCAGTTGCCGCACATTGTGCGCCAAGGCGGTCAAATTGATCTCAACCCAAGCCCGACAACACCGCATCGGGGCCAGACTCGGGGTTTTATCCCAACTCAACATACTGCTCTACTCCTTCACCACACACGGGACCGCACCAAGCCCCCTTGATCGCTATACCTTTACGCTACTACTGACCCAGATGTCAGCATCCGGGACCTGCGTCGGCCAGTGTCCTGGCCACGAGAATTAACAGGCAGTGTATCAGCCGTTAAGACGTCAGAATCAGCAGCTATGCTACTATCGGTGCAATATCCTTTTAACGATCCCCAATGAGTAAGGTTCTGGTGCTCAATGCCTCCTATGAACCGCTCAACATAACAAGCTGGCGTCGAGCGATTGTCTTAGTCATTAAGGGCAAGGCTGAACAGGTTGAGCACAACGGCAAATTAATCTACGCTGAATTGTCACTGCCGACGGTGATACGGCTTAGACAATATGTGCGAGTGCCCTACAAAGAGATTCCTCTGACCCGACGCAACCTACTCCAGCGGGATAACCATACCTGTCAATACTGTGGCTATGCCGGTGACGGCCTCACCCTAGACCACGTCGTGCCTCGCTCTCGCGGCGGTGGTGATACTTGGGACAATATGGTGACTGCCTGTGTCCGCTGCAATGTGCGCAAAGGCAACCGCACCCCCCGGGAAGCCAGCATGCCCCTGCGCAATCCTCCCCGCAAGCCCCACAGCAGTCTCTACTTCGAAGTGGCTCGACAGATTCGCAGTGGCACTCACCAGGAATGGAAGAAATACGTCATCGGTGTCTAAATAGTAATAGACAGTTGTAATAGATACAGGTATAGATAGACAGGTCATCCCAGCAAGACTTGCGATCGCAAGCAAGTTGGTTGAGATTGTCCCTGGCAGTCTCCCTTGCCAGGGGCAGATTATCCGTCGCCTAAGGCTCCCCCATAGGAATGACGCAGGAACCATCCCAGAGGTCTACGCTGGACTTGATAGACATGCAGACAGCAGCGCTTATCAACGACCCCCAGAGACTGCTCACCCGAGACTGCTTGGCGAGGTTGATCGAGTCCTGAGTCAGGTCTCCCCAGGCTCTCTAGACCCTCAAGCCCACAGAGGGGACGCCCCATATCTCTCCTGAACTATGCCGTTACCGGCTCCCGACCGCAGTCATCCTGTCAGGATGGCTGCATCCCACTATCCCTAACCACACGCTGCCCGTTACGAAACATCATGGCCATGCAAGACTCGGCAATTGAGGTAACCCCAGCGGCTCCCTCTGACCAACCCCCAACCGCCAATAAACAGAATTCGCTATCGCCAGTGGAGGCGGTCAGGCAAATGTTGACCAACCATGCCAGGGAGCGCCAACTTGTTCTGATCCAGGACTTTCCCGATCCTGATGCCCTCTCATCGGCCTGGACCTATCAACTCATTGCTCGCACCCACAATATCGACTGCGATATCTACTATTCCGGCACGCTCAGCCACCAGGAAAATATTGCCCTAGTGAAGCTGACCGGTTTGCCGGCTCGCCGCTGGCCCCTACAAAAAGCCGATCATCCCGATCTCTCTCAGTACCAGGGCTACGTCCTGATTGACACCCAAGGTACCACCAGTCAACTCTCCGCCCGGGCCCAAAAAGCAGGATTGCCCCTACTGCTCGTCATCGATCACCATGCTCCCCAAGGCAAACTAGAGGCCGAAGTCGTCGACCTGCGGCCCCACATTCGGGCCACAGCCACCATCCTCACCCAATACCTGCAGGAAGGGCTGCTGACCCTCGACCACAACAACAACAAACACATCAAATGCGCCACCGCTCTGATGCACGGCTTGCGGGCCGACACCAACCAGCTGATGAACGCCGCCGAGGCCGATTTCCTAGCGGCGGCCTATCTCAGCCAAGTCTACGACTCCCAGTTACTCAGTGCCGTGCTCCAGGCCTCTCGCTCTAAGCGGGTCATGGACATCATTGAGCGCTCTCTGCGCAATCGCAAACTGCAAAACAATGTGTCCATTGCCGGCGTTGGCTATCTGCGCTACGACGACCGAGACGCCATTCCCCAAGCCGCCGACTTCTTGATCACCGAGGAAAATGTCCACACCGCCGTAGTCTATGGCATCGTCCACGATGAGGACGAAGAACGGGAAGTGGTGATTGGTTCCCTGCGCACCAGCAAAATCACCCTGGATCCCGATGAATTCATCAAGGAAGCCTTCGGTCAAGATAATCAAGGCCGCTTCTTTGGCGGTGGCCGCTCCATGGCCGGTGGCTTTGAAATCCCGGTCGGGTTTCTCTCAGGATTCTATGAAAACAGCGAGTTTAATCGCCTCAAGTGGGAGGTCTTCGATATTCAGGTGAAGCAGAAGCTACTGCGACTGGTGAATCCTGAAGACGGCGTGATTAATACCGATTAATCCCACTAATAGTCATTAGGCAACTAGGATTGTTCGCCATGCTATAGCGCAACGGGCAATTCACGCGATAATTGGGCTACGCAACTGGCGGCTAGGCCCTGCTCATGCTGCCGATGGTGGTACCCCGGCTCAACTCGCTGGGAGACATCGCTGGTAATGGCAGCCGTGGGGGGTCGCCGAGCGTAAGTCAATGCATGGGAGCAGTGCAATATGACCGTATGTGAATACAAGCCAGGTCTGGAGGGGGTTCCTGCTACCCAGTCCGGCATTAGTTATGTGGATGGCCAGCAAGGCATTCTGGAATATCGCGGCATTAGCATTGAGGAGCTAGCCCTCAAGAGCACCTTCCTGGAAACGTCTTACCTATTGATTTGGGGAGGGCTGCCCACCAAACCAGAGCTAGAAGAATTCGAATACGAAATTCGTCATCATCGCCGCCTCAAGTATCGAATTCGGGACATGATGAAATGTTTCCCGGAACGGGGCCATCCCATGGATGCGCTGCAGGCCTGTGCGGCAGCTTTGGGGCTGTTCTACTCGAAACGGGCCCTAGATGATCCCACCTATATTCAAAACGCCGTAGTCCGCTTGCTGGCTAAGATTCCGACCATGGTGGCAGCCTTCCAGCTGATGCGGAAGGGCAATGATCCGGTGCAGCCCTGCGATGATCTCGACTACGCCGCTAATTTTCTCTATATGCTGAATGAGCGGGAGCCGGATCCTCTGGCTGCTCGTATCTTTGACATCTGTCTCACCCTCCATGCCGAACACACCATCAATGCCTCTACCTTCTCGGCCATGGTGACGGCCTCTACCCTGACCGATCCCTATGCAGTGGTGGCCTCGGCTGTAGGCACCCTGGCTGGGCCGCTGCACGGTGGCGCCAATGAAGAGGTGATCGACATGTTGCAACAGATTGGCTCCGTGGAAAATGTCCGGCCGTTTGTGGATGAGTGCATCACCCGTAAGTCCCGCATCATGGGCTTCGGCCACCGGGTCTATAAGGTGAAGGACCCCCGAGCTACGATTCTGCAGAAGCTGGCGGAGCAACTGTTTGCAAAATTTGGTCGGGATGAATATTACGATATTGCCCTAGAGCTGGAGCAGGTAATTTCCGAGAAGCTGGCCCACAAGGGGGTGTATCCCAATGTGGACTTCTACTCTGGCCTGGTCTACCGAAAGTTAGGGATACCGACGGATTTGTTCACGCCGGTATTTGCGATCGCACGAGTGGCGGGCTGGCTAGCTCACTGGAAAGAGCAACTGGAGGCCAACCGCATCTTCCGGCCCACCCAAATCTATACCGGGCGACGGAATCAGGCCTACACTCCCCTGGCGGAACGACCTCACCTTTGGGATAAGACCCTGCAACACCAGGTCTGAGGTCAGCCTGAATTAGGCTACCTCAATGGCAGCGACCAGAACTTCTAATAGGTTCCAGGGACACTACTCCCAGATGAATGGGAACGAACACGGTAGAATGCAGATAAGAAACTTCACAAATTGGACGATCCTGTAGGGCTTACCCATGAACCAAGGCATTGACCTACAAGGCAGTTTCATTAAGGCCCTAGGCGATATGGGCCTACCAGCCGGGGCTGCCAAAGCCATGTGGCTTCCCATGCCCATGACCCTAATCTTGGTGTCGGCAACGGTCAGCATCTTTGTCACCGTTTGGCTAGAGCGCAAGATTTCTGCAGCGGCCCAACAGCGAATTGGGCCGGAATACGCCGGCCCCCTGGGAAGCCTGCAGGCCGTCGCCGATGGGCTCAAGCTCATCTTCAAAGAAGACATCATTCCGGCCAAGGCCGATCCCTGGTTATTTACCCTAGGGCCAGCCATCGTGGTCGTTCCCGTATTTCTCTCCTTTCTGATCGTGCCCTTTGGCCAAAACCTGGTCATCACCGACATCGGCGTCGGCATTTTTCTGTGGATTGCCCTCTCCAGCATTGCCCCCATCGGGCTGCTGATGGCGGGGTACTCCTCCAACAATAAATATTCCTTGCTAGGGGGGCTGCGGGCGGCGGCCCAATCCATCAGCTATGAGATTCCCCTGGCCCTAGCGGTACTAGCGGTGGTGATGATGTCCAATAGCCTCAGCACCATCGACATCGTGCAACAGCAGTCCGGCTATGGCATCCTGGGCTGGAATGTCTGGCGTCAACCGGTTGGCTTCGTTATCTTCTGGGTGGCTGCCCTAGCCGAATGTGAGCGATTGCCCTTCGACTTACCCGAGGCAGAAGAAGAACTGGTGGCCGGCTATCAAACCGAGTATACCGGCATGAAATTCGGCCTGTTCTTCGTCGGTTCCTACGTCAACTTGGTGCTATCGGCCCTAATCGTCTCCATCTTGTATTTAGGAGGCTGGAGTTTTCCCATCCCCATCGAGTGGATGGCCGGATGGTTAGGGGTCAGCGAAACGGCTCCCTGGCTGCAGGTGGTTGCCGCTTCCCTAGGGATCCTGATGACCTTGTTAAAGGCTTATCTTCTGGTCTTTCTGGCTATTCTGCTACGCTGGACTGTGCCTCGGGTCCGCATTGACCAATTGTTAGACTTAGGCTGGAAATTCCTGTTGCCCGTCTCCCTGGTGAATCTGTTGCTAACAGCTGCTCTGAAGCTGACTTTTCCCATGGCCTTCGGCGGGTAGCCGACCTCAGCCCTTGCCAGCACCAGATCTACATGTAGATCGCACTCACTCTATTTCCCCATGTTGAACTTTCTCAAACAAGTCGGAGACTACGCCAAGGAAAGTGCCCAAGCGGCCAAATACATTGGTCAAGGACTCTCTGTCACCTTTGACCACATGCGACGGCGGCCTGTTACCGTGCAATACCCCTACGAAAGGTTGATTCCCTCTGAGCGCTTTCGGGGACGGATTCACTTCGAATTCGACAAGTGTATTTCCTGCGAAGTGTGCGTCCGGGTTTGTCCCATTAACCTGCCAGTAGTGGATTGGGAATTCAATAGAGAGACCAAGAAAAAGAACCTGAAGCACTACAGCATCGATTTTGGCGTTTGCATTTTCTGTGGCAACTGTGTGGAGTATTGCCCCACTAACTGTCTCTCTATGACGGAAGAGTATGATATGTCTACTTACGACCGTCACGAGTTGAACTACGACAATGTCGCCTTGGGGCGCCTGCCTTACAAGGTCACCCAAGATCCGATGGTGACTCCGTTGCGAGAGCTAGGCTATCTGCCCAAGGGCGTTACTGATCCCCACGATTTACCCGAAGGCTCCCGGCGCGCGGGTAAGCTCCCCCAGGAAATCTTGGATGAGATGGAAGCCGACGATGCCGAGGCTAAAGAAGATGCCAAGGCCTAATGACTAAGGTGATACTGGCCAGTTCACTGGATTGCTGGTCAGAGACCAGTGGGTACATTCTGGCCAACGTTATAGTGATTGAGTGCTGATTTGAAGGAGAGTCCGCTACCGTGACGCTTGCCGAAGGGGTACAACTGGTTTCGTTTGGCCTGCTAGTAGCCATGATGTTGGGATCGGCCCTGGGGGTGGTCCTACTCGAAAATATCGTCTACTCAGCCTTTCTGTTGGGCGGCGTGTTCATCAGCATGGCCGGGCTATATATTCTCCTAAATGCGGCCTTCGTGGCGGCAGCCCAGGTTCTGATCTATGTGGGAGCGGTGAATGTACTGATCCTATTTGGAATCATGCTGGTCAATAAGCGACAGGCATTTCCCCAGGTCAAGTTGGCTTGGATAGGACGAGCCGCTACAGCAGCAGTATGTGCCGGGTTATTTGCCTTACTAACTACAACGGTACTCAGCACGGGTTGGGCCATTTCTTCGGATGCTCCAGCCGGAGACAGTGCCACAATTTTGATCGGAGAGCACTTTTTCAGCGATTATCTGCTGCCCTTTGAGCTGGCGTCGGTCCTGCTGTTGATGGCCCTGGTGGGGGCGATTATTCTGGCTCGCCGGGAATACCTGCCTGATGAGGTGCCAGGGGAGCCTATGTTACCAGAAGCATTGAAGCTAGCCGAGCGGCCTCGGGAACTCGTATCGGCTGGTCAGTCTTCGTCCCCCAATCCCTCCGACGAAGACTAGCGCACTACGGCAGCCGCAACACTACCGCTGATTCCCCGACCTATGGTCATAGCCTCCTGCGCTGCCATCTACTAACTGTTTGAGTACGTCTTACGTCTGCCCTACCAGTGTGATATGCAACTAGAATATTTCCTCATCCTAGCGGCGGCCCTATTCTGCATCGGGGTCTATGGCCTTGTCACTAGCCGTAATGTGATTCGAGTGTTGATGTCCATTGAGTTGATGCTCAATGCCGTCAACTTGAACTTAATGGCCTTCTCCAATTACTTGGACCCAGCCAGTGCCAAGGGTCAGGTGTTTGCTGTGTTTGTCATCACCATTGCTGCAGCAGAGGCGGCTGTGGGCTTGGCCATTGTCTTGGCGATTTATCGCAACCGCGACACCGTAGACATGGAACAGTTTAATTTGCTCAAGTGGTGAGGTCTTGGCCTCGGGAGACCGACTCCAAGTGGGGAACGATGCCTCAGAGGACATTTGAAAACTCGGCTGAAAGCCCTGCAGGGTAAGCGTTTTAGAGCGTATGGCTCTGTTGACCAGAATCCAGTCTGGAGCAAGGTTGCAGGGTACTTTCCAAATATCCTCTCAGTCAGACTGTAGGCGTCAGAAGTTAGGAATGGTCCTGAAAATGATGTCGGGCTCCTGATTGTTGGGCCCTCCCCTAGTTGTCAACCAATCTGAATTTGGCAGCTCCCGAGCTGATTAATCATGGCCCAATTCGTGCCGCCATCTATGCGGCCCTCCGGATTTGTCGGATGTGGGCCGTAGATGCAGTCGAAATTCACTACAATTCAAGGGAATATGCCGAGACCTTGGCCAGATTTTGCAGCTGAAGCAAGTCATCATCGTTCACAAGGCAACCAACCGCCTCAGTCAACAGTGGGCCGAGCAATGCGCTGCTGAGCTTGAGGCCCTGGGGTGTGAGGTTTTACTTGGTCCCAGTGGTCCCAAGGACAATCCTTATCCAGTGTTTCTGGCCTCAGCCCATCGGCCCATCGACTTAGCCATTGTGTTTGGCGGCGATGGCACCGCCCTGGCTGCGGCCCGTCACTTGGCTACGGCCAATATTCCGATTCTGGCCGTGAATGTAGGCGGTCACCTAGGGTTTTTGACGGAATCCTCCGAAGAATTGAGTGATTCCCAGCAGGTGTGGCAGCGACTGCTCCACGACCGTTTTGCCGTACAGCAACGGATGATGCTCCAGGCTCAGGTGCATCGGGGGCACCGCACCAATCTAGAGCCCATGAGCGACTGTTTTTTGGCCCTAAATGAGATGTGTGTCAAGCCGGCCTCGCCTGACCGCATGATCACCTCCATTCTGGAGATGGAAATCGATGGCGAGGTAGTGGATCAGTATCAGGGAGATGGGCTGTTGATTAGCACCCCCACCGGTTCCACTGGCTATACGGTGGCGTCAGGTGGTCCCATCGTTCACCCGGGCATGGATGCGCTGATTGTGACTCCGATTTGCCCTTTGAGCCTCTCCAGCCGCCCCATTGTGCTGCCTCCTGGTAGTGTGGTTAGCGTCTGGCCCTTAGCCGATGCCGATCTCAACACCAAGCTTTGGATGGACGGGGTCCTATCGACGGCCATTTGGCCGGGCCAGCGGGTGGATGTACGCCAGGCCGACTGCATGGCTCAGTTCATCGTCTTGCGGGAGAATTACTCCTACTACCGCACCCTCCGGGGCAAGCTGGCCTGGGCCGGTGCCCGCATCAACTACACCAATAACCATCGCAACTGACGTGTATAGCCACCGCCATATTCCCCAACCGGGAAATCTGGCTTAGAGGTGATTTGCAAACCGCCTAAACAGTCGTCAGAGCAAGGTTTTCAGAAACACCGCGAACACTCCTGCAAGATCGCTAGAAGCCTTGAGAACACTTGCCTTGACGGCTCTTTAAGGTTTCCTTTGCAAATTAGCTCTCAACGCTGATGTCCGTTAACACGACTAGAACTCACTAACAGGGCGCTGCGTCCATTGCGGGCAATGATTATAAACGAAGAGCCAGGAGCGTTTGACTCCTGACTCTCACCCCCAGCAACCCCCTTAGGTTAGGACGGACTCTACCCAACCCAGCTCAGTGTTCTGCCTTAAACCGCTAGGGTTTCTCCCAGTTGGGCATGGTCGGTCAGCTCAATCGGGACCGCCGGCGTACGCCACACGTCTCGGCAGTAGTCCTGGATAGAGCGATCGGAGGAGAACAGTCCCATGCGAGCCACATTCAGGATGGACATGCGGGTCCAGTGGGTGCGATCGCAAAAGGCCTGTCCCACCCGTTCTTGGCAAGCCACATAGTCCTGGTAATCGGCCAACAATAGGTAGGGATCCCAGTTCAATAGAGAATCTATCAAGGGCTTAAACACCTCCCCATCACCACGGCTGAAGGTTCCCACCAGAATGCTATCCAGGGCCTGCTTCAGTTCTGGATCGCCTTGATAATAGTCCCAAGGGTTATAGCCCTGGGCCTTGAGGGCATAGACCTCAGGGGCAGTGAGGCCAAACAGGAAGAAATTCTCTGCCCCCACCTCATCGCGAATCTCCACATTGGCCCCGTCCAAGGTGCCAATGGTCACCGCCCCATTCAGGGCAAACTTCATATTGCCAGTGCCCGAGGCTTCCTTACCGGCCATGGAAATCTGCTCCGAGAGATCCGCCGCCGGATAAATCCGCTGGGCCAATCTGACATTGAAGTTCCTCAGGAAGACCACCTTCAGCCGATCCCGCATGGCCGGATCGTGGTTGATCACTTCCGCTACCCCATTCACCAGCCGAATCATCAGCTTGGCCACGTGGTAGCCAGGAGCTGCCTTGCCGCCGAAGATAAATGTCCGCGGTGGCACCTCCAGGTTGGGGCTGGCTTTCAGACGGTGATACAGGGTGATAATGTGCAGCACATTCAGATGCTGCCGCTTATACTCGTGGATGCGCTTCACCTGCACATCAAACAGCGACTCAGGATTGATCACCAAGCCATTCTGCTTAGCCATGTAGTTGGCCAGATCCCCCTTATTGGCCTGCTTAATCATGTGCCAATCATGCTGAAAGCTGGGATCCTCCGCCTTGGCCTCCAGGCGTTTTAACTCATCCAAGCGACTGACCCAGGTGTCGCCGATGGTGCGATTCAGCATTTCGGTTTGGCGGGGGTTACTTAGCACCATAAACCGGCGGGGCGTCACCCCATTGGTCTTGCTGTTGAACTTCTCTGGATACAGCTCATAGAAGTCCTTCAGCACATCCTGCTTCAGCAGCTCGGTATGCAGAGCCGCCACCCCATTGATGGAGAAACTGCCGACACAGGCCAAATGGGCCATGCGCACATATCGTTCGCCCGATTCATCAATCAGCGACAACCGGCGTAGGCGATCGCTATCGTCTGGGAACCTGGCTCGCACCTGCTCCAGGAAGCGATGGTTGATCTCATAGATGATCTCCAGATGCCGCGGCAATAGCTGGCCAAACATGTCTACGGGCCACTTCTCCAGGGCCTCTGGCATCAGCGTGTGGTTGGTATAGGCAATGCTGCGCTGGGTAATGTCCCAAGCCGCATCCCAGCTGAGGCCATGCTCATCCATGAGTAATCGCATCAACTCAGCTACTGTAACCGCCGGATGGGTGTCATTGAGCTGAATCACGAATTTCTGCGAAAACTGACTCAACGCCAACCCCTGGCGGGCCAAAATCCGCAGCATATCCTGCAAGGAACAGGACACGAAGAAGATCTGTTGCGCCAACCGCAGGCGCTTGCCCTGGGAAATATTGTCATTGGGGTACAGCACCTTGGAGAGGTTCTCCGAGGAGAGCTTGTCTTGCACTGCCCCCAGATAATCGCCCGAGTTAAATATCTCAAAGTCGAAGGCTTCTGGGGCCTGGGCCGACCATAGTCGCAAGGTGTTACAGGTATTGGTACGATATCCGGCAATGGGCATATCGTAGGGCACCCCTTTGATCACCTGGTAGGGGATCCAGCGGACTCGATAGCGGCCGCTACGGTCGGTATAGGCTTCCGTATGGCCCCCTAGTTTCACATCCACAGCCCACTCCGGCCGCGGCAGCTCCCAGGGATTGCCCAGGCGCAGCCACTTATCGGTCACTTCTACCTGCTGACCGTTGCGGATATCTTGCCGGAAGATGCCGAATTCATAGCGAATGCCATAGCCAAGACTCGGGACCTCCAAGGTGGCCATGGAGTCGAGGTAACAGGCGGCTAATCGGCCCAAGCCCCCGTTACCTAGCCCCGGCTCTGCCTCCTGTTCCATCAGCTCATCTAGGTTGAGCCCGAGGTCAGCCACGGCTTGCTGAACGATGTCGTAAATCCCCAAGTTAACCAGGTTGTGGCCCAGTTGTGGCCCCATCAGGAACTCAGCCGACAGGTAGGCCACCGTCCGAGACCCTTGCTCTGTATAGGCGGCTGCGGTACTGATCCAGCGCTGCAATAGGCGATCGCGTACCGTATAGGCCAATGCCATGTAGTAGTCATGCTGGGTCGCCAAGCGGGGAAACTTGCCTTGGATATAGAACAAATTGTCTAAAAATGCACGTTTCAGGGTCTCAGGGGTGAGACCCGTGCGGTCGTCCTCGACTTGAACAGCCGCATGATTCAGATTGGCAGCGGGTTGCATAAAAATCTCGTAGTTGGAGCCTCAACCCATGGCTAGATAGGTAACTAGATATGGGTGATGAAAGCCTTACTCTACACTGCACGGACCAAATCTTGGCAGGGATTGAGGCAGACATTGTGGAATCTTTAAATGCCGCATTAAAGTCTCGCCGATAGGTTACAAGTCGCTATATTTCGTGACAGTTGTTTAATCTAAGCCCTATTTGCTGACACTCCCCCTCCTGGATGATCCCCCTCGTCCCCAGCTCTACAGCGGATGCCGCCATTCCTAATCTTCAGGTTTCTATTTCTGCAACCCATCTCAGCCTGTCCCCTGGCTATGACACAGTGAGGACATGAATTTTCTGGAGACCCCTGATATGAGATCGAGATCCCCCTGGTCCTGGCCCCTGTCTAGCATTCTGCTGGGCTGCACCCTAGCCACTACCCTGAGCCTAGGCAGCCAAGGCCTCTTAACCGCCACGGCCCAGGAACCGATTCTGCGTACCCTGACAGTCACTGGTCAGGGTCGTGAGTCCGTGCAAACCACCCTGACTCAAGTGGATTTAGGGGTTGAGGTCAACGGTCGTGAGGCAGAGCAGGTGCAGCAACAAGTGGCCCAGCGGACGGCTGCGGTGGTAGAGCTATTGCGCGATCGCAACGTGGACAAATTAGAAACCACCGGCATTCAACTCTATCCCCAGTACGACTATGACAATGGCCAGGCCGACATCATCGGCTACCGCGGTAGCAACACCGTCCGGTTTCGCATTGCCACCGATGCGGCTGGCCCCTTAATCGATCAGGCCATTGCCGCCGGAGCCAACCAGATTCAAGGGATTCAATTCGTCGCCACCGACGAGGCCCTGGCCACGGCCCGCCAAAGCGCCCTACGAGAAGCCACCGAAGACGCTCAGCAGCAGGCCAATACGGTGTTGCAGGTGCTGAATCTCGGCCCCCAGGAAATCGTCAGCATTCAGATCAACGGCGCCGAGACCCCCATGCCCATTCCCCTGCCCCGTCAGGCCCGCCTGTCTGCCGCCGAAGCCGATGTGTCTACTCCGGTAGTCGGTGGTGAACAGACCGTTGAGGCCAGAGTAACGCTGCAGATTCGCTACTAAAATGCGATGGTCATTGGCTGCGCCGCCCCAGAGCAGCTAGGCAGGCCCTGAAGCGCCATGGCATCTGACCAAACCGACAAGTAGGAGTATTCGTAGTGTGGGCATTGCCTTTTCTAGGGCCTAATGATACTCGTCATTCATCTACTCAATGCCCACCTTTGCGAAAGATTGGTGGGCCAGCCAAGAGCCTTGACCATTGCTGGGAGCAGCGGCAATGAACTTGCCCACCCTACCCATTGCTCGCTCTGAATCCAGCCAAGCTTGACGCTCTGGATTCCCGCCTCCGCGGGAATGACAGGAGTACGTTGTCTTCAGGCCTCAACATCATCACGATAAAGATTACCGTCATTCCGGGCAAGGGCAGCGCGACCCGGAATCCAGGCAGAGGGCGTTGCGGCATGATGGTTGTCTCGGAGTCTGCCAATGAAAGATTCTATCAACCTGAATAAGTCCTAGCTGCCCAGACATATATGCTGGTGTCAACCCCAGTCGCGCTTGGCGAAGCCTGGCTGAAAGCCATACATCACAGGCGGTTCGCTCTGGATGTCGGAGTCCGAGGGGAACGAAATCCCTCGGGTGAGCACCCCGAGCTACCTAATTCAGCGTGGCCTTAGCGAGCGTGACCACCCCTCACCGACAAGTAGGAGTATTCGTAGTGTGGGCATTGCCTTTTCTAAGGCCTCATGATACTCGTCATTCATCTACTCAATGCCCACCTTTGCGAAAGATTGGTGGGCCAGCCAAGAGCCTTGACCATTGCTGGGAGCAGCGGCAATGAACTTGCCCACCCTACCCATTGCTCGCTGGCTGAGCGGAGTCGAAGCCAGCGAGACTCAGGCCAACAAGATTCTACAAACCTGAATAAGTCCTTGCGGCTGAGACATATATGCTGGTGTCAACCCCAGGATCGGAGCCCAGCCCCATGCGTTACCCAGCCCAGCTACTCGGCTTGCTTGCCCTCGCCGCCGTGATGGTGGCTACCCTCGAGAACCCCGGAACAGCCAAAGAGCATCGAGAACGGCTTCCGGTTCACATCGCCGACCGCTTGGCCCAAGGTGAAAGCGCTGAAGACCGCAAAGCTGAAGCCGATGCCCTGTTCGATGAAGCGTTTCAGCTATGGCGAGTCAGTGATTATCAGGCAGCCTGGGAGCGGCTACAACAAGCCCTGGCCCTCTACCAGGCCCCTGACGTGCGGACGGCCTTTCCGCAGGCCAGTCAGCGCGGCGAAGCGAATACGTTGACCGGACTGGGGGAAATCTCGCGCAGCTTTGGCCGATATCCTCAAGCCCTGGACTATTACGAGGCTGCGCTAGCGATTCAGCAGACGATTCAGGATCGCTGGGGAGAGGGCGTCACCCTCAACAACATTGGGGCGGTGTACCACAATCTGGGCCAATATGAGCAGGCCCTGGGCTATTACCAGGACGCCCTCGCCATTCGCCAGGAGATTGGCGATCGTCAAGGGGTTGGCCAAACCCTCAACAACATTGGCTTGGTGTATGACAACCTGGGCCAATATGAGCAGGCCCTGGGCTACTACCAGGACGCCCTGGCCATCCTTCAGGAGATTGGCGATCGCAAGGGGGAAGGGGTCACCCTCAACAACATTGGGGCGGTGTATCGCAACCTGGGGCAATATGAGCAGGCCCTGGACTACTACCAGGAGGCCCTGGCCATCCGTCAGGAGATTGGCGATCGCGCTGGGGAAAGGGGTCACCCTCAACAAACATTGGGGCGATATATCGCAATCTGGGCCAGTATGAGCAGGCCCTGGACTATTACCAGGAGGCCCTGGCCATCCGCCAGGAGATCGGCGACCGCAGCGGCGAGGGCACCACCCGCAACAACATTGGGGCGGTGTATGACAATCTGGGCCAATATGAGTCGGCCCTGGACTATTACCAGGAGGCCCTGGCCATCCGCCAGGAGATCGGCGACGCCGGGGGAGGGGGTCACCCGCAACAACATTGGCTTGGTGTATGACAATCTGGGCCAGTATCAGCAGGCCCTGGGCACCTACCAGGAGGCCCTGGCGATTGCCCAGGAGATTGGCGATCGCAACGGCAGAGCCATCAGACTCAATAACCTCGGCTATGTGCTGGAAGACCTAGAGCAGCCGGAGCTGGCCATCGTTTTCTTGAAGCAATCGGTAAACCAGTGGGAAGCGATGCGGGGGGACATTGGTGGGTTATCCGTTGAGGACCAACAAGCCTTTACCGACAGCATTGCCAGCAGCTATCGCAAACTGGCGGATATGCTGCTGCAGCAAGACCGCATCCTGGAGGCGCAGCGGGTGCTGGATTTGCTGAAGGTGCAGGAGCTGGATGAATATTTGCAGGGGGTGCGCAGCACCGCCCAAACTGAAAGCGGGGTGGATTTACTCGATCCGGAACGCCAGATTCGTAACCGCACCATCGCCATCGGCTATGAACTGGCCCAGTTGCGAGATATGCCCTATGCAGAATTGTCAGAGGCCCAAAAGCAGCGGCTGGCGGAGCTGGATGCGGCCCAACAAGATGTCATTCAGGACTTTCGTGCCTTCATCGACAGTCCCGAGATCCAGGCCCTGGTGGCGCAGCTGCAGAGCGATGTGCAGGAGCAGGATGTGCTGGCGGAGCTGGATGAGTTCATCAACTTGCAGAACAACCTGCGGGCCATTGACCAGACTGCCGTGCTGATCTACCCGCTGATTTTAGAGGAGCGGCTGGAGCTGGTGCTGGTCACCCCCTTCAGTGAACCGGCTCGCTTCCCAGTGCCTGTGAGTAAAGCCGAGTTGAACGAGACAGTGCTGGCTTTTCGGCGAGCGCTGGATGACCCCAGCAGCGATCCGCGACCGTTGGCCCAGCAACTCTATGAATGGCTGATTGCCCCCATGGCCGAGGACTTAGAGGCCATCGGCGCCGAGACGATGCTCTATGCCCCGGATGGGGTATTGCGCTACATTCCCCTGGCCGCCCTCCATGATGGTGAGCAATGGCTGGCAGAGCGCTTTGCCATTAACCACATCACTGCCGCCAGCCTGCAAGACTTCACCCTGCGGCCCGACCCGCAGCCCCGGATTCTGGCGGCGGCTTTCAGTGAGGGGTTCTATGAGGTGCAGGCCCGCGATCGCATCTTTCCCTTCGACGGTCTGCCCTTCGCCGGTCGCGAGGTGGCCACCCTGGCCGAGCGGTTTCCCGGCACCACCCAATTTATCAACCAGGCCTTTAGCCGCAGCGCCCTCGAGCCAGCTATGGATAGCCATACCATTGTTCATCTGGCCACCCACGCCACCTTTGTCTCCGGCTCATCGCGGGACTCGTTTATTCTGTTTGGCAATGGCGATACCCTCAGCTTGCAGGAGATCAAGGCCGACTGGCAGGGACGATTTAACCAGGTGGATCTGATCGTGCTCAGCGCCTGTGAGACAGGGCTAGGCGGCCCCACCCTGGGCAATGGGGAAGAGATTCTCGGCTTCGGCTATCTGATGCAGGAGGCTGGAGCTGAAGCGGCCATCGCCTCGCTGTGGCAGGTGAGTGATGGCGGTACCCAGGCGCTGATGGATGCCTTTTATTTGGCCTTGCAGAATGGCTACTCCAAGGCGGAGGCGCTACAGCGAGCCCAGCAGGCATTAATCGCCGATGACATGAGTATTGTCGGTGGTGAGCGCGGCACCATCGAGGTCGTCAGCACCGTCACCGGCCAGCCCATTGGCGATAGCCTGGCCCATCCTTACTACTGGGCCCCGTTTATCCTCATCGGCAATGGCTTGTAAGGATAGCGTTGACCCGATCAGGATGTCAGTAGAGTTGGCGGGTCCTGCTCAGCCATAGAGAAGAACCACGAAAAAATCGTTGGGGACCGCATAAAACTCTATGGGTCCCGGCCAAAAATGGTGGCGTCCCAGACAAATGTCTATGGGGACCGCGTAGATTATGACCCCCCCTACGACTGGGCTCCTTCATCCTGATGGGTAGCGGGCTGTGCCCAGGTCTGCCCTTGCTACACTGGGGATACTTGTGAGAACGGTTGATGCCCATGGCTGTCTCGACCTCTGAAACTCAACACCCCCAATCAGCTCAGGTATCATCCGACGCTATTCCTTTCCCGCCCGGAGATCTCTACAGCGACGAGCCGCCCTTGGAAACTGACCTCCACCGTGACCAAATTGATTTGCTGATTCGGCTGCTGAAGTGGTTGTGGCGAGATCGACAAGACTTCTATGCGTCCGGTAATCTGACCATTTACTACAGTCCCAATCAGAGCAAATCCAGCGATTTTAGAGGCCCAGACTTTTTTGTCGTCTTAGACACCGAGCGCAAACCCCGCAAGAGTTGGGTGGTGTGGGAAGAAGATGGCAAGTATCCCCATGTGATTGTGGAGTTGCTGTCGGAGTCGACGGCCAATACTGACCGCGGCCTGAAAAAGCAGATCTACCAAGATATTTTTCGTACCCTCGATTATTTCTGGTTCGATCCCTACAGCTTGGAGTTTGAAGGCTTTCATCTGGTGGATGGCACCTATCAGCCCATTGCCCCCACGGAACAGGGCTGGCGCTGGAGTCAGCAATTAGGGCTCTATCTGGGCATCCATCAAGGGCAGCTGCGGTTTTTCACACCGGAGGGAGATCTGGTTGCTAGCCCTGAAGAGACTGCTGCATTGGAACGGCAGCGGGTCGAGACAGAACGACAACGTGCCGAAGCGGAACAGCAGCGCAATGAGAGACTCGCCGCTAAGCTACGAGAGTTGGGAGTTGACCCGGACGATATTCAATAAGGGATTCGCGTCAAGATAAAGTACCCATCGAGGGGATAGCAGGTGATGGGGTGATGGGGTGATGGGGTGATGGGGTGATGGGGTGTAGACGCGGTAGCGGCTTCCCGGAGGGTAGGGGAGATGGGATGTTTTTTAGGCGCAACTCCCTTAGCCGTCGTAGGGTTGCCCATCAGGCATGGTGGCTCCTCGCAGGTCGGCCTGACTGAGGCTGGTGCCGGTGAGATCGGCCCCGCGCAGAGCGGCTGCTATCTTTGCAGACATGGACTTCGATCTGGTCGCTGGCCCAGTGGATGCGATCGCATCGGTGGCAGCGACAAAGCCCCCCACCATGGTTAATAACTACATTTCCTTTTATAGATTAAGTAAATAGTAGAGAAGCCCAGATCAAACTGGGCTACGGCTGGAATCGTGAGTGGGGGCGGTAACGTCGCCCCCTGGTCTTACTGAGCCAAGAGACTTCTCAGCATCCAAGCAGTTTTCTCATGCACCTGCATGCGCTGGGTCAACAGGTCGGCAGTGGGTTCATCCTGAACCTCATCCACCACTGGGAACACCGACCGAGCTGTGCGGACCACGGCTTCCTGCCCTGCCACCAGCTGGCGAATCATCTCCTCGGCACTGGGCACCCCCTCTTCCTCATCGATGGAGGAGAGCTGGGCGAATTCTTTATAGGTGCCTGGGGCTGGAAATCCTAGGGCCCGAATTCGCTCCGCCACCTGATCGACGGCCAGGGCCAGCTCGTTGTACTGCTCTTCGAACATCAGGTGCAGGGTTTGGAACATGGGGCCGGTCACATTCCAATGGAAATTATGGGTCTTCAGGTACAGGGTGTAGGTATCGGCCAAGAGTCTAGACAACCCCTCGGCAATCTCCTGTCGCTTGGTCTCCTCGATGCCAATGTTGATGGGCATCGCTTTGCTGTCAGCGGTGGCAGTGGTCTTAGCCATAGTGTCACTATCCTTACTTACACTCGAGGGCGGTTGCTACCCATCAAGATTGTAAAGCGAAGCTACGGTGGCGGGGGCCGTGGTGTCCCGTGTGGACTGATGGTTGGCTCAATGGCCCAGTCTAGGAAGCTGACTGGCTCGTCTACCGCAAAATTGTTGTGGCGGTGGCTATAAAGCGACTCTCGCAGCTGCTGTTAGTCTGTCGATACGTCAGAGGAATCAGACGAGTCAGAGGAATTAGAGGA
The DNA here is from genome assembly GCF_002075285.3 of Halomicronema hongdechloris C2206. GTDB lineage: Bacteria > Cyanobacteriota > Cyanobacteriia > Phormidesmidales > Phormidesmidaceae > Halomicronema_B > Halomicronema_B hongdechloris. The sequence continues at coordinate 1,002,655 of NZ_CP021983.2, forward strand.
GTCAGAGGAATTAGAGGAGTCAGAGGAATTAGAGGAGTCAGAGGAATTAGAGGAGTCAGAGGAATTAGAGGAGTCAGAGGGCATCTGTGCTGCCAACTGTTTCCACTCCTGAATCGCCAAGGGCGACACCGTCAGTTGCACTTCCGTCTCATCAACGGTGGGCACGGAAAATTCTACTGTCAGTGTTTCCGGCAACTGGGTAATCACAGAGCCAATATCGTATTGGCCCACATTGCCCGCCGGCTCGCCGCTGGTAAACAGTTCGCTGGAGACATCCTCAGCGGTAAAGGTGCTGCCACTGGGCAAGGTGATAGTGAGGGGATGGGAATGAAATAACTCCACCGAGCCAGGAAAGCCCACCAGCCTCAGCCTGACGATGGCATCTCCCTCGGCAGGGATGCGCTTGAAGGCGATGGCTTGCCAAGGAACATTATTGCGATCAAATAACTTCTGCCGCGATTGATAGACCACTTGGCTGGGGCCTTCCTGCACCTGGTGAATATCGGCATAGGCTGGCTGTACGGGCCCTACGATAGTGCTGACGAGGACGATCATCGCCACCACGGCCAAGAACAGCCCTCGCAGTCTGAGGCCATGACATTGGCGCCGCATAGTGAACCTCCGGCAGGGTGAATCAGCTGGCATCGCGGCTGGGATCTGGATACTGGATAGCTCCTTAATTTTAAAGCGATGAGCATCCAGCGCTCAAGCCACGGATTGAGTCGGGGGTGCTACGTTGCACTCAAACGTGACGAGTAAGCCCTGTTATGAAATTGAGTGAAATTCACCGACGTACGATAGAAGTCTACGAAACCCAAGCAGGGTCTTGGGATCGACATCGTCCTCGAACACTGAACGAACGAGTATGGCTAGACAAATTTACCGCTGCCATTCCGCCTTACGGCACAGTTCTCGATGTCGGGTGTGGTGGTGGTGACCCCATTGCTCGGTATTTTATTGAACGCAACTTCGCCCTCACTGGAGTCGATGCGGCGAAAGCCATGATAGAGATTGCGCGGACTCGATTCCCGGCAATGACCTGGATTCAGATGGACATGCGAGAACTAAGCCTCAACCAAACCTTTGATGGCATCATCGGTTGGGACAGTTTCTTTCATCTAAATCCAGCCGAGCAACGGCTCACCTTGATGCGATTTGTGACGCACCTAAAATCTGGTGGTGCGCTACTGTTGACCGTTGGCCACACAGCTGGCGAAGTGCTCGGGCAGGTTGAAGGACAACGGGTGTATCACTCGAGCTTGGACCCCACAGAATACAAGAGCATCTTGATCGAGGCTGGGTTTTGCCAGGTTGAGTATGTTGCTCAAGATCAACGCTGTGGCATGAGATCACTTGTACTGGCTTCCTGCTTGCATCCACGAGGAGAGTAAGCTTTGGAGTGATGGGCGATCGCTCTGCCATCCATTAGCTCTATCGCAAGTTGGGCCAGGTGTCATGATCACAGCACAACATCAGAATCTTGGCAGAGGGCCTACAGTATTGATTGGCTCCCCAGATATCTATGTAAGAGGATATTTGGAAAGTACCCTGCAACCTTGCTCCAGACTGGATTCTGGTCAACAGAGCCATACGCTCTAAAACGCTTACCCTGCAGGGCTTTCAGCCGAGTTTTCAAATGTCCTCTAAGAGTTGCCCCATGATTACCCTGTATCAGTTCCAACCCTGCTTAGGGGTGCGTAATCCCAGCCCCTTCTGCCTGAAGCTAGAAACCTACCTACGCATGGTAGGGCTGCCCTATGAGGTGGATCTCAACGCCGATGTGCGCAAGGCGCCAAAGAAAAAGCTGCCGTATATCGTCGATGGCGATCGCATCGTTGCCGACTCGGGCTTCATCATCGATTACCTCAAGGACACCTACGGCGATCCGTTGGATCGGCATCTATCGCTGCCAGACCAGGGAATTTCTTTGGCCTTCCGGCGATTGATGGAGGAAAACCTCTACTGGGTCATGCTCTACAGCCGCTGGGCCGAGGATGAAAATTGGGCCGTGATCCGTGAGCTTTACTTCTCGAGTCTGCCGCCGGTTTTGCGGTCAATTGTGCCAGGGTTGGTGCGCCGAGATGCGCTGCGCAACCTCTATGGCCATGGCATGGGGCATCACAACCGCAACGAGATCTATGAGATTGGCCGCCGCGATGTCAAGGCCCTCAGCGATTTCTTGCGGGACAAGCCCTTCCTGCTGGGTGATAGCCCCACTAGCTTAGATGCCATTGGCTATGCCTTCCTGGTGAATCTAGTGCGAGTGGAGTTGCCCTCGGTGATTTCAGACTATACCCGCCAGTTTGAAAACCTGAAGGACTATTGCGATCGCATGCAGGCTCGCTTCTGGCAGTCACTCTGATCGGAAGAATGCTTAGCCTTCCCCCCGCAAAATCCCCACCAAGATCCGCATCAAGTCTTCCAGATCGGTGGGCACTCGATACAGGGTTAAGTCTTGGGTGACCTGTCGGCTAGCGCGATGGAATTGGCCAAATTGCCAGATGGTTCCCGTCGACACTGCCCCCAGCAGCATCGATTCCTCGGTCTCTAACCACTGGTCAAGGGCGATGAACTCAACGGCCAGCTGTACAAAGCCCCGCTCTAGGTCTTCGTTCTTGGCCTCGATGACCAACAGGTTCTGGTGCGATCGCAAAAAATAATCTAGCGAGCCCTTCAATAAGTTACTGACGGCCACGGGATACTCCACATTCAGAGTCGCCTCAGTGTAGTGCAGCACCTCCATCAACACCGGCGCAATTAAAAACTCCCGACGGGCCATCTCGCTGGTCAGGCTCAGGCGGGGCAGGCTTTCTTCGATGCGTCGCCGTAGATCCGGCAATCGGTCTAATGAAGCTTGGTGCTGAGGCAAAGATAGAAACTGCTTCTGTAGCGTGGCATCGAAGTAGCCCAGAATGTCGCCCGGGGCAAAATTTAGTCGGAAGTAGTCGGCAAAGGTGTAGGACTGATCCGCTTGAATGATGGGAGGTCTGGGCATGATGGAGCCTCAGGATGTAGAACGACACAGTGAATCGAGCTGGACCTAGCTCCATTATCGCAAGAATGCACCAGAGACTTGGCTGGCAGTTATGGGTAGCGGGAGTATGTCGCCGATATCTCTCCCAAAATATCCTCTAAGAAAGCTTGAGAAATCAGGCCAGTCTGGAATGGATCCCCCATACTTTGAAGCAACGTCTATGCCCTTCTAGCAGCCCCACCATGACCGACGTTTTTATCTCATACTCCCGTCGAGATAAAGCCTTTGTGCAGGTGCTCAACGACGCCCTAGTCGAGAGGCAAGTATGACGCCTGGGTCGATTGGGAGAATATTCCCCTGACGGCGGATTGGTGGGCGGAAATTGAAGCGGGTATTGAGGGGGCGGATACGTTTATTTAGCCAACTACTTGAAACGATACCCCAGATCCTCAGGAAACCCCTCATCGAAAACCTGCTCCCAAGAGTAGGGACAGTCCTCAGGAAAAGTATCGAGGGACAGTTCAGTTTCCAGAGCGGCCTCTTTGCGAGCGATTTTATATATCTTCTGCAACCAGTCCTGAGTTTGGATCCGCTTCAAACTCGGAGTGTCTTCCAAATAGCTCTGACTGTTGATGCGCTCTCGTTGTATCGTTTTCACCCAACTCCGCGATCGCCGCTCGGGTTGATAGTGCCATTTCAGCAGGTGATGCAAGATTAACCGCACAGCACTCACCAGGCGATCGCGCTCTCGACGCCCCAAATCAATCACCTCTTCAATTAAATGCTCCAAATCCAGCTGGTCAAATTGGCCCCGACGCAGCAGATCAGCCATTAAATTTGACCAAAGGGCGATATCACGTTCGTAGAGAGTGGCTAACTCAGATTGAGTGGGATGGGTCACCATAGCACTGTGACAGCGTGGATAATTAGTCCCATTGTGGCACGGTTAAATCGGGTACGGGATTTTCCGCTTGGGTGGCGAACCCAGTTGAGTGATAGAAGCTCAAAGCCTGCCAAGCGTTCTCGAGGTCAGGACAACAGAGCCGAATTGTGCCGTTTGCATCCCCTGAATGTAACGATGCCTCAGGGGTTGCTATATGTTAGAAGCGTTCGATTTAGCCCAACAGGGAACTATCTTGTCTCCGGTTCTGCTGACTATTCAATTCGCCTCTGGAATTTAGAAAACCAAACATCGACAACGATTGATGACGATGACTTAAACGGATGGATTGAATCGGTTGACTTTCGCCCGGATGGTCAACAATTTGCCGCTGGGTCTTCTGGAGGCATTGCCAAAATTTGGGATTTAGACGGAAATGTTGTACAAACTTTGCCAGGTCATGTCGGAACCGTCAATAGGGCTCGCTTTAGTCCGGATGGACATACTCTAGCTGCCGTCGCAGGTGATGGTCAGGTTCGAGTGTGGTCATTAATGAACAAAGCAATAGCTCAGTTAGACACCCACACAGACGCTCTTTGGAACGTGGATGTTAGTTCTGACGGTACTCAGATTGCGACGGCTTCTGTGGATGGTACAACCCGCATCTGGGATCGGTCAGGCGCAGAAATTCGGCGTCTAGAATTGCCTACTAACCAAGTCTTCAATGATGTTGTCTATAGTCCTGGCGGCAACACTATTGCGACATCAACGATAGATGGCGACATTCAGCTTTGGGATGCAGAAGGCAATCTGGTCAACCGCTTTGCAATGCATGGACAAAGAGTTCTTGGGCTTGACCTAAGCCCGGACGGGAAATATGGTCTCAGCGGTTCTGATGACACCACTGCTAAACTCTGGGACTTAGAGGGCAATGTTCAGGCGGTTGTTAACCATGATGAATGGATTCGAGATGTAGCGTTCAGTCCCGACGGCCAAACCTTTGCCACAACTTCAGAAGACACACTCGCTCGCCTTTGGGATTTAGACGGTAACTTACTTGCTGAGTTTGAAGGTCACGCCGATGGGGTAAATGGCATTAGCTTCAGCCCGGATGGCACTATGCTAGTCACCGCTTCTGATGACAGCACAGTGAAACTCTGGGATGTACAGGGAAATCTAATTCATTCCTTTCAAAAACACCATGGTCGGGTTTGGACAGTGGCGTTTAGCCCGGATGGTGACTCCATTGCCACAGGAACTTCAGAGGGCTATGCTCGCCTGTGGGATTTGGACGGTAACCTAATTGGCGAATTTAAAGGGCATGAGGAAGTGGTCACTGGCGTTGCTTTCAGTCCTGATGGTCAATATTTGATTTCAGCATCTGGTGACAGCACCGCAAAGGTTTGGCGAATCGCCCGCACGCTTGATGATTTGCTAGCTCAAGGGTGTGACTGGTTAGCCGATTATTTGACGCTTCATCCCGATGCGTTAATGGAGCTAGAAAACTGCCAACGCCCAGACCTATTGCCAAAGGCTGCTTCCTACTTGGTGAAAACAGCGATGCAGACTGCACGGACAGGTAATGTGCAACTTGCCCAGCAACAATTGGCAACAGCACTCACGTGGAATCCCGATGTCGATCTTGATCCAGAGACACCTGAGCATGAGCAAAATGCAACTCAGATGGCCCGAAAATTTTCAGCAGCTTATAGTCTCACAGAAGGACAGCGACTCGCACATCAGCTCAAACTTGAAGATGCCACTCAAGCCTATGAAAGAGCTTTAGAGCTTGACGCTGAGGTTGACCTTGATCCACAAACGGATGCGGTTGAGCAAGATGCGGATCTGATCGCCCGTCGATACGTAGCGCTCAGTCTACAGCAGCGAGGGCAACTGCAGGCTCAACAGCTCAAGCTCAAAGCCGCCGTTCAGACCTTGGAAGAGGCACTAGACCTCGATCCCACGATTGACCTCAATCCAGACACAGAAGAAATCGACCAAGATGCCAAAGCAGTAGCTAATCGGTTTTCAGCTCCTGGACATCTGGCAGCAGGACAGCAACAGGTAAAAAATGGTGATGTAGAGGCAGCCGCCCAAGCCTATCAAACGGCTCAGGACTTAGATCCTGACCTTGAAGTTGATCGGAGAGTTTGGGACACACTCTGTTGGTTTGGGAGCGTACAGGGTCAAGCGACTACAGTTCGTTTTGCCTGTGAGAACAAAGCCTATTTTGGCGGGGTTTCCACATTAGATAGTCGCGGCATCGTGCTGGCTCTAGATGGCGATCTTGAAGGGTCCATTGAAAGCTTCCAAGCCTACATTGACGTTCCAGGGCGTAGTCAAGACCGCGTCATCCAAGGTCAAGCCTGGATCAATGCTCTCAAAACAGGGGACAATCCTTTTCTCACGGATGATTAAGCGATCTGAAAAAGTAGAGGAATCGGGACGAAGCACGCATCGCCCCCCGCAATACCCCAATGCGATAATCATGACAGCTGCCTAAGCATCCCTGCTCTCTGGTGAACTAAGACCGTGACCTCGCTAACCTTGCCCCTCAAAATCGATTTGCGGCACGTTCATCTCAGCGATGAACAGTTTTACCAACTCTGTATCAATAATCCAGACTTGACCGTTGAGCGCGATGCCCAAGGAGCCTTAATTCTCATGTCACCAGTAGGGGGGGATGGTGGAAACCAAGAGCTTGAACTCGGCACCGACCTTACTATTTGGAATCGCCGCACCAAACTGGGCAAAGTCTTCAGCTCGTCAACACTGTTTAAGTTACCTGGAGGAGGAGACCGCTCTCCTGATGCCGCTTGGGTAGAACTGTCTCGCTGGCAGGCATTGACGCCAGAACAACGCCGGAAGTTTCCGCCCATTGCCCCAGACTTTGTGATTGAGTTGCGTTCTCCCACCGATTCTCTCTCCATGCTTCAGGAGAAGATGCAGGAGTACATGGACAGTGGTGTACGTCTCGGTTGGCTCATCAACCCTCAAGACCAGCAGGTTGAGATTTATCGACAGGGTCAGGAGAAAGTGGCAGAGTCGCTGCCTACTGAACTTTCAGGTGAATCTGTGCTGCCAGGGTTCGTGTTGTCACTTAATCGGTTTGAGGATGAATAAAGAGAAGACAGGCTGCACCAACGCCCACTAAATTCTGGGCACTAGGAAATCCGGAAGCCATACAGCTTAATTTGAAGGAACTTGATAAGTCGCCATCACAGCCCCCACCATGACCGACGTTTTCATCTCCTACTCCCGTCGAGACAAAGCCTTTGTGCAGGTGCTGAACCAGGCCCTGGTCGAGAGCAAATACGATGCCTGGGTGGATTGGGAGAGCATTCCCCTAACGGCGGACTGGTGGGAGGAGATTAAAGCCGGCATTGAAGCTGCCGACACCTTCATCTTCGTGATGACGCCGGACTCCATCGCCTCAACAGTCTGTCGCCAAGAAGTTGACCATGCCGTTGAGAACAACAAGCGACTGGTCCCAGTGGTGCGGCGAGAAGGGTTTGATATGTCCCTAGTGCATCCGGCGTTAGGAAAACATAACTGGCTGTTCTTCAGGGAAGCGGATGACTTTGACACGGCCTTTCAGTCGTTGGTTGCGACCCTCAACACCGACCTGGCCCATGTGAAGACCCACACGCGGCTGCTGGTGAAAGCTCAAGAGTGGGACAAAAAACAGCGCCGCGATGACTTGCTGCTGCGGGGCGATGAGTTTGTGATTGCCGAAAACTGGCTGGTGGAAGCGTTTCAGCAGCAAAAGGAACCGCTGCCCACGCCGCTGCATAAGGACTACATTCAGGCCGGACGGGAAGCTCAGGAACGAGAGGTCAAGCGAGAGAAGCGCCGGATTTTGCTGCTCAGGTCACTCCTCGCGGTGATGAGTCTGGCGTTTGTCGCGGCTTCGGGGGCGGGCATCTATGCCTATCAGCTTTGGCGAAATGGACAAATTGAACAAATCGAGTCGCTGGCGAAACAGTCCAATGCTGAATTTTTAGCGGGACAAAATACCGATGCGCTGATTACGGCGCTGGAAGCGGGGCATCGATGGGAGAAGTATCCGGAGAGCGATCGCATCTTCGTCCACCAAGTACTTGCACAAGCTGTCAGCGGCATTCGCGAGATCAAGACCCTAGGCGACAATTATGGTGATATTCCGAAGGTTGCGGTTAGCTCCGATGGTAATGTCATGGCCTCTGGCAGCAACGCCGGAGAAATCAAACTCTGGAGCCAGGACGGGAAACTTCTACATGCCATCTCTGCTCATGAAGATGGTATTCGAGGGTTGGTCTTTAGCCCCGATGGCGAGATTTTAGCCTCAGCCAGCCTAGACCAGACGGCAAAGCTCTGGAACCGCCAGGGTGAACTGCTGCATACCCTCGCAGACCATGAGGCTCAGGTTTGGGATGTGGGTTTCAGCCCCGACGGTCAAACTCTGGTGACCTCTAGTAGTGATGCCACGCTCAAACTCTGGAACCGCAACGGTGAGCTGTTGCGGACCTTGACCGATCATGAAGACTCAGTTTGGAATCTGACCTTCAGTACAGATGGCCAGATCATTGGATCCCACAGCGATGACCAGACCGTGAAGCTTTGGAACTGGCAAGGAGAACTCCTCCAAACCCTCTCTGGACACACTGCTGATCCCTGGAGCAAAGCCTTTAGCCCCGATGGAGAACTCATCGCGACTGGTGGAGCCGATCAAACCGTTCGACTCTGGAACCTCAATGGTGAGCTCTTACACACCCTGACCGGCCATGAAGACACTGTACGCCAAGTACTTTTCAGTCCAGATGGGCAGTTGCTCGCCTCAGCGAGTTTCGATAACACGATTAAACTCTGGAGCCGAGAAGGGCGGATCATTAAAACCCTCACAGGCCATACTCAAACTGTGAACTGGATGCAGTTTAGTCAGGATGGCCAAACCCTCGTCTCATCGAGTAGCGACGGCACTCTCAAACAGTGGGGGCGAGATGGAACTTTATTGCAAACATTGACGGGACATACGAGTTGGGTCGGGGATGTTGTTTGGAGTCCAGATGGCCAAACGCTAATATCTGGCAGCGGCGACCGAACCGTCAAGCTTTGGCAATTGGCAGGCAACACCTCAACTACACTCAATGGCCACAATTCATGGGTCAGCGCCGCTCAATATACTCCTGATGGTCAGATGCTGATCACTGGAGAAGGGTATGGCCCACTGAAATTTTGGACTGCTGACGGCGAGCTGATTCGCACCGTTGACGGCCATGGGTATGATGATGGGCTCGGTGACTTCACCGTCAGCCCAGATGGTCAATTCATTGCCTCCATTAGCGATAGCGGGCCAGTTGCCATCCTCTGGAATGCTCAAGGAGAAATATTACACACCCTCGAAGTCGAAGACGGATCTAGACCTCATGTGAGGTTTAGTCCTGATGGAAAAATCCTGCTTACTGCCCGTGGTGGTGTTATCCGCCTTTGGAATTTGGACGGAGAACTCTTGCACACGCTGACTAGCGAGACAGAGTCCGTTCGAGATATTGCCTTTGGTCCTGATAGTCAAACTCTGGTATCGGCTAACAGTGACGGCCCCCTCAAAATGTGGAGTGTCGAGGGTGAATTGTTGAACAGTTTGGGTGATCGAGAAGAACCTTATTATGCAGTAACTTTTAGCCCCGATGGACAGTATCTGGTGGCGGGCAATGAGGACAACACAGTGCAACTTTGGACTGCCAACGGTGAGTTGCTACACACGCTCGCAGGTCATACCGATGCGATAGTAGACGTTCTCTTTAGTTCCGATGGCCAAACGATCATCTCTGCCAGCGAAGATGGCACCGTCAAGTTTTGGAATCTAGAAGGTGAGTTGGTAAATTCGGCGAAGGGCGAGGAAGAAGGAATTTATGAAGGAATTTGGGATCTAGCTTTGAGCCCTGACGGTGAGACGTTGGCGACCGCTGGAGAAGACTATACCGTTAAGCTTTGGTCAATGAAGGGTGAGCTTTTACAGACCTTAGTCGGTCACCAAAACTGGGTAATAGATCTAGAATTCAGTCCCGACGGCAAAACCCTAGCCTCCAGCAGTGCCGACGAAACCGCTATTTTGTGGGACTTGGAAGCGCTGGAGTTTGATGCCCTGATGCAGCGAGGCTGCGAGTGGTGGCGCGAGTACACCGAGTATCAAGACACCCCACCCGACTCGCAACGCGAGATTTGTGACGGCATCTGAGCCAGATGGCTACCCAATGTGATTGCCTTCGTAGGCATCAAAAGCCTCATCAACACTCATCACAGCCATATTGTCACTAAGGGCTTGGGCAAGGATGGGGCGATCGCACGTTATCGTTTGAGTATGTAGAGCACCGGATGACCAGCGAAACTCAGGAGCAAAAGTATGATTGCTCAGCCAGAGACCTCAAAAACCTATTCCCTGGATGACTACCTAGAGTTTGAAACAGCATACTCATCACGTAGAGCATTACGCCAAACGCGACGAGAAACGGTGGATTTTTCAGGAATATGATGAGGCTAACGAGCAGCTTGAACTCGTAACGATTCCTTGGACAATTTCCTTTCAGGAGCTCTACAGCAAGGTCACTTTTATCTCTGAAGACCTTTAATCCAAGGATCATTGATCCAGCTTCATGAATCAACCTCATCACGCAAAAACGCTAGCGATAGGTAATCGGAAGTTAGGCAGCAGGGGAGAGGTCAGGCTGTCATCCACCATCAGCGTGCTCACCCTCTGTAGTTGAGCAGCCTCACGGCGATACACTTCCAGGGTTTGGAGTTGCCAATTCACAACCCAGTATTCTCGAACGCCATGGATGGAATAGAGCTTAAGCTTAAATGCTTTGTCTCGCTGCTCGTTTTGCTCTCCGGGTGACAAGATTTCCACGATTAATTCTGGTGCAACCGTGAGGTGACCCGCTTCGTCAATCCCGTTTGCAAGACGGTCTTGGCTAATCCACACGACATCGGGAATCACCGCATCGGTAGGAGAGAAGACCACCCCTGGTGTTTGAAATGCGCTGCCCAAGCCCGTTTCTTCTGACCAAAGCTCTAGGCGAACATGAATTTTACCCGCAGCGCTCTGATGGCGAATGTGGGGAGCGCGGGTCATAAACAGGTCTCCATCAATGATTTCATAGCGCTTCCAGCCGCCGTCATCGGGCATAAACTGAATGTCGTCAACGGTCCAGCGGAGAGGTTGAGTGACCATCGGCTTCACAACTGAGCAATGATTACACTTTAGCTGAGACGGATTAGCGAGTATTGGCCGCGTGGCATAGGCAGACCGCATCTCCCGGAATCATCAATTATTGTTATGAAGAGCTCCCGTAGCCGCTCCGCATTCATCATCGATCATGACTGACGTTTTCATTTCTTATTCCCGTCGGGACAAAGCCTTTGTGCAGGTGCTGAATCAGGCCCTGGTCGAGAGCAAATACGATGCCTGGATAGATTGGGAAGATATTCCCCTGACGGCGGACTGGTGGGAAGAGATCAAAGCCGGCATTGAGGCAGCCGACACCTTTATTTTTGTCATCAGCCCCGACTCCATCGCCTCCAAGGTCTGCAGGCAGGAGATCGACCATGCCGTGGCCAACAACAAGCGGCTGATGCCCATCGTGCGGCGGGAAGGCTTTGATATGGCCCTGGTGCATCCAGCCCTGGGCAAGGCCAACTGGCTATTTTTCAAGGAAGAGGACGATTTTAACGTTGCCTTTCAGTCCCTGGTGAGCGCTCTGGATACGGATCTGACCCATGTGAAAGAACACACCCGTATCTTGGTGAAAGCCCTGGAATGGGAGAAAAAGCGACGGCGGGAAGATCTGCTGCTGCGTGGGCAGGAACTAGAAGAGGTGATCCAGTGGCTGACGCAAAATGCCGAGAAAGAGCCTCGCTCTACTCAACTGCAACGGGACTATATCAATGCCAGTCGGTTGCAGGCAGCGGCCCAACAGCAGGCAAAACTTGCCCATGAGGCTATGGTGCGTCGGCGGATTACGCGGGCGCTCGTGGCCGCCGTCGGGGGCTTAGTGGTTGCAGTAGGCCTCGGTCTGACGGCGTTCCAGCAATATCGACGGGCCGAAGCTCAGCGGCAGGAGGCGATCCTCGGTGAAATTCAGGCCCAGGTGACGTCGGCCGATGCCTTGCTGGATACTCAGCAGCCTCTGGATGCCCTGCTGGAAACTCTGAGCGCCGCTGGTAATCTCCAATTGCTGCAGCAGCTTGACCCGCTCCTGGCTGCCAAACTCAAGGCGGTGCTGCATCGGGCTATTTTTAGCCTGCGAGAACGCAACCGTCTGGTGGGTCACCGCAACTACTGGGCGACGGCGGTGAGTTTCCATCCGGATGGGGAGCGGCTTGTCTCCAGTGGAATGGATGGCACGGTGCAACTGTGGAGTCTCGAGGGAGAGCGGTTGCAGACGTTTTCCGGCCACCAAGCCGGTGTCTATGACTTGAGTATCAGCCCTGACGGCCAGTCCTTGGCCTCCGCCAGCTATGACGGCACCGTGAAGCTCTGGCGTCTGGATGGTCAGCTGCTGCACACCTGGGACGGGCATCAGCAACGGGTCACCAGTGTGCGATTTAGTCCTGATGGTAACCGGTTAGCCACAACCAGCGACGATCGCACCATTCAGCTGATCGATCTAGACAGTCGACAAGTCCAGAGCCTTGAGGGCCATGGCAGAGGCGTTCATGCCATTGACTGGAGCCCGGACGGTAACCAGCTGGTCTCGATTGATTACTCGGGGTATATCAGGCTTTGGGGCAAAGACGGCAGGGAGATGGCTGTGGCCTCGACGCCGGTGGACAGTAACACCTTTCTGCCCCGGGTAGGATTCAGCCGGGATGGCCAGCGTATCTTGGCCACGGGAGGTGCGAATGCCAAGGTGTCGCTATGGGATTTGGCCCTAACCCGGCAATCGCAGGACTTTGCAGGAAAAGGCTATCTGGTGTCCAGCTTTGCTGTCAGCCCGGATGGCCAGGTAGTTGCGATCGCAGGTGAAGCCAACAGCCTCACCGGCGGCTCCAGCATTGTGCTGCAGGATCCAGCCGGGAATCCCTTAGGGGAACTGCGGGGCCATGTCTCCCGCATCAACGACGTGAGCTTTAGTCCGGATGGCAGCCTGTTGGCCTCGGCTGCCTTCGACGGCACCGTCAGGCTGTGGGATCTGACGCCAGATACCCCGCATCGCTTGATCGGCCATGAGGGCGGCGTCAATAGCATCGTCTACTCCCCGGATGGCCACTACTTAGCCTCCACCGGCGAGGATGGCACCGCCCGGGTGTGGACCCCTGATGGCGAGGAATGGCAGCGGTTTGCCGCCTCGGAGCACGGCCCAGTCAGTGAGGTGAGCTTCGGCTCAGACAGCCGCTGGCTGGTCCTGGGTTACGACGATGGCACCGTGACGCTGAATGATCTGACCACGGACATGACTCGCGAGCTGGCGCTACATCAGGACGCTGTGCGTAGCCTGGACGTCAGCCCCGGTCATAATCTGTTGGCCTCCTCCAGCGCCGACGGCACCGTTAAGGTGACTAATCTGGACGGGGAGGCGATGGCTACCTATGAGCAACCCCAGGCAGATATTTATCGAGTCCGGTTTAGCCCCGACGGCGAGAGGGTCGCCTTCACCTACAACACCGAGGCAGCCAGCCATGTGTTGCTGTGGCAGTGGCACACGAATGACACCCAGTCGTTCCAGGTGGGGGGCTTTGGCGGCGGCAGTTTCAGAATTACCGACATGGCCTTCAGCCCCGACGGCAAGACATTGGGAACCACCAACTGGGAAGGGATCGTCCATCTCTGGGACGTTCAGACCGGAGAGCAGATCTCTTTCTTCGCCGGCGACGATGGCCCCGTCAGGACGCTTAGTTTTTCCCCGGATGGCACCCTGCTGGCCGCCTCTAGTGGAGGTTTCGTGCGTCTCTGGACCCTCACCGGAGAGCAAGTCCAGCGATTCTATGACACCCAACGGGTTCACGATATGACGTTTAGCCCCGATGGCCACACCCTGGCTGCAGCCAATGCCGACGGTACGATCACGCTGTTTAACCTGAACTTAGAGGCGCTGACTGCCCAGGGCTGTAGCCTGCTGGCTACCTATCTGCAAAGCCATAGGGCTGTTGCTGAAACCCTGACGATTTGCCAAGGTTATAGCGCTGGCCAGTCAGCTTAGGACATGGTTGATCGTCCAATAGCCCAGTCTAGGGGGGCTGACTGGCTCGCCACCGCACAGAGCATTGTGGCGGTGGTATAGCCTGAACTGGCCTGCAGCGATGGGTCATTCCGGGCAAAGACAGCGTCATACGGTTTCGGGTTCGGCGAGCCACCCATGATGGATTGATAGCCTTTGTCCTATCCATCAACCGGGCCTAAAGCGGCCGCCAGTCTCCTGCCAGGATGAAGGCGGCCCAGTAGTAGGGCCGACTATACCGCCCACCTTCACGAATCATCTCTAACTGCACTGCTCGCAGGGCTTCGCTACGGCCCATACCCGCCATCAGCTTTTCGTAGTACCGCGCCATCAAGCTCTGGGTACCAAAATCACTTACCTGCCAGAGACTCATGAGCTGAGACTCGGCCCCGGCGATGGCAAAGGCCCGCCGCAGACCATAGACCCCTTCGCCATTGGCGATGTCTCCCAAGCCGGTATCGCAGGCGGAGAGCACCACCAGCTGAGTGCCAAACAGGTTGAGGTTGGCGGCTTCCAAGGCGGTGAAGACCCCGTCTTCGTCACCGCTGCGGCGGGTGTTGAATCCGGCCAGGGCCAGGCCCGAGCGCAGCAGGGGATTTTCCACCGGGGCCGTTAAGCGGGGCAGCGCCCGCAACCCATCAGCCGCGGCCAGGCTCAGGCCACGTCTCTCCTCGGCCACCGAAATAGGGTGATCTTCCAAGAAGAAGCCGTGGGTGGCGATGTGGAGAATGCGCGGCGCCTGCACCTGTTTCAAGGCATTTTCGGTGGCGGTGTCTTCCATCAGGACGGTGGCGTTGGGGAGCAGGGATTGGATGGCTTTGGCTTCGGCGGCAGTGCCGGGTAACGGTTCGACCTGAAGTTGGCTGAGATCGGTGGAGCGGCGGTTCGTCTCGACTCCGCTCGACGACCGCTCGCCCCGGCTCTCTAGCTCCTCCGGAGCAGAGTCGTTGGCGAAGCTACTCAGGGAGCTTCCAGTTACCGAGTCGAGCCCCGAGCGGAGTCGAGGGGCGGCTTGCTCTTAACTTATTCAGCCTAAGGTTGAGGAAAGTGACCTTGAGGCATTGCAGGGGCTTCACCACTGTGGAGTCAGGACAGCCCCTGGACCATGCGGGAATGACGGATACGAGGTCTTCGTAGGCCGATGTCAGCAACACCTCTACATCAATCAAAAACCGCCCGCAGTAGGAGGCCACGGGCGATTGAGTCAAGAGAGATCACACAAACTAGGAGTACCTTACGCAGCGGGGCGGCGGGGGCGCTTGCGCTCAGACTTTTTCTTGAAGCCGATGGCTTGGGCTTCGTCACTGTCGGAGCCAAACTGTCCGCGCACGCCTTCCTTCATGGCCAGGAGCAGACGGATTTGCTGCCAACACAACCGCATCGGGAATGCCTTTTGAGGAGAGGGGTTGACATTATACAGACCTGTCTACATAATCAATTTAGACAGACTGTTCTACCTACTCACCGCAGGAGATTTCCCATGTCGTTTGATATTCACGGCAAAGTCGCCCTCGTGACCGGTGCCAACCGAGGCATCGGCAAGGCCACCGTAGAGTCGCTCATCCAGCATGGCGTGACCAAGGTGTATGCCGCTGTTCGCAATCTCGACTCGGCCACTTCCCTGGTAGAAGCCTACGGCGACAGACTGGTGGCTTTGAAACTTGATCTGAATCAGCCTGATACCATCATCCAAGCCGCTCAGACGGCACCAGACGTGCAGTTAGTTGTGAACAATGCTGGCATCCTGCGCAACGCTAATCCCTTAGCAGACGACGCCATCGCAGCCCTGCAATCCGAGATCGAGATCAATGTTTTTGGGTTAATGCGCATGGCCCAGGCCTTTGCTCCCGTGTTAAAGGCCAATGGTGGTGGAGCCTTTGTCCAACTCAACTCGGTGGCCTCCATGAAGAGCTTTGCGGACTTTGCCACCTATTCGGCTTCAAAAGCGGCAGCCTACTCTATTACCCAAGCTCTGCGAGACGTGCTGGCATCCCAGGGCACTGCCGTCCTCAGCGTCCACCCTGGCCCTATTGCCACTGAAATGGCCCAGGATGCTGGATTGGCTGAGATCGCTGAATCCCCCTCTCTGGTCAGCGAAGGGATTGTTGCCGCCCTCAACGACGGTAAATTGCATCTCTTTCCCGACACCATGGCCAAGCAAATCGGGGAGGCCTATCAGCCCTTCGCCATCAATATCGTCGAAGCCGATTTGATGGCAGGATAGTCGTCTATTTCCTGACAGGGCAAGTGCCTAGGCATTGCCTACCTCCTCTGATCGATGAGCTCGATGGGCTATCCACCGGTTGTGATCCCACCAGACGATTTGCATTGACAGCGCAATAGCTTACCCCTAGTATTTAGGAGTCCTAATTTTAGGACTCCTAAATAAATGAGAGGTGTTTTCCATGCGTTTTATTCTGAGTGTGCTCTGTATGTGTACGCTAATCAGTGCAGTGGCTGCTCCGGAGGTGGCTCATGCCCAGGCAGTCGAGGCGATCCCTAGCACCGAGGATCTGCAACTCCGCTCTACCCAGGTTCGCTATCTGGAACGCTTAGATTTATTGGTGTTTGAGCAGCAGGTCGATGGCTCGATCGGAGCGACCTTGCCGCAACCCGTGGGGCAGCTAGATGGAGCGCCGGTGCTCGCCTATGTGTTTCCCACCACCTTATCCCCTGAAGATGTTGGCTTTAGTGCCACTGACGGTACCGTGGCCTTAGCGGTGACCTCCCATCCAGATTTTGATGACACCCCTTTGTGGGATGAAAATAGCGATCGCAACTATGACAACGACGGCAGGACTTGGCATACTCACTGGGTCGTGCTGGTGCCCGACGAGCGGGTTCCTGGCGGCCTCAAGGTGAAAGAATATGTCCCAGAAACCGACAGTGTGGTGCTGCCTCCCACCAACCCTGGCATGCCCATGTTTCTAGATTCCCCCGGGTTTTCAGTCGTCACCCAGGAGGACTGGCTACGAGTCATGATCCCTGCCCAGCGCGTCAGTCACAACACGGATTTCACCTTCGATGGGGTCACTGCCTACATGGAAGTCAATACTAGCGATGACAGTCGTCCGCTGCTGGGGGTTTATGCTGTGTATAGCATTGCTTCAGGAGATTTGAGTCTGCCCTTTGCGGTAGACAAGTGAGAGATCGCCTGAGTCAAGAAGCGATGGGTTAGGTCCAGATCTCGAGGTGAACTTGGTTTAGGATCAAGCCACAACTGACTGCATATTTATCCAGCGAATTCCTTGAGCCCAGCTTCCGTCGACTCAGCCAACAACGCCCTAGCGCAAAAAGTGATGGTGGGGCTAACCAAAATTGGCCTCGCCATTAAAAGCCAGAATTGGCAAGCAGCTGATGCCTTGGGGCTATCGCCCACCCAAGGGCATATTTTGGCCTTGTTGCAGCATCCCCACGGCAGCGGCACTATGCGGTTGGGAGATATTGCCCAGGCTTTAGCGATCACGCCAGCCACCGCCAGTGATGCTGTCCGCGTCTTAGTGGATAAGGGGCTGGTGCAAAAGAAACGGGCCGCCGATGATCGGCGAGCGATTGCCATTGGGCTTACCTCTGCTGGCCAGCAACAGGCCGCCGTTATTGCTGACTGGTCAGACTTTTTGCTCACCGCGGTCAACCAACTCTCAGCAGAGGAACAAGCCATCTTTCTGCAGGGATTAATTAAGATTATTGGGAATCTGCAGCAGCAGGGAAAAATTTCTGTGGCCCGCATGTGCATTACCTGTCAACACTTTCGGCCCAATGCCCATACCGATGCCCGCCATCCCCACCATTGCACCTTTATCGATGCCCCCATTGGTGGCAATCAGCTCCAAATCGACTGCCCCGATTATCTAGCAACACCATCGACATCAACATAATCGGGGATGACAATGCCTCTAGTATTGTAGGGAGCCGTAACCGCGATCAAATTGCCTGGTTGCAGGGGAGCTGGAAACCGCATAGGAGAGGTTGGGCACCCTTGTCTACGGCGAGGAATACCCAGGCCAGGTCATGGGAAAGGCATCTGCCATGGCACTGGTGACGGGCCTAGAGAAGAAGTAGCCCTGCACTAAGTCACACTGCAGAGACTGCAACAGTCTACATTGATCTGGGGTCTCGACTCCCTCGGCGATGACTTTTTTGTCGAGGGCACGGGCTAACAGCAGAATGGTGCGGACAATTTCTAGGCTTTTTGGGTCGGTCTCGAGGTTCTGAATGAAGCTGCGGTCAATTTTTAGGGTGTCTACGGGAAAGCCGTGGAGATAACTCAGGGAGGAATAGCCGGTGCCAAAGTCATCCAGGGCTAATTGGATGCCCAGGGACTTGAGGTGCTCTAGGACCGTTGCCGCAGATTTGGGATTATGAATAATAGCGCTTTCTGTAATTTCGAATTTTAAGCGGTGAGCAGCGATGCCGGTTTCGGCGAGAATGGTTTCCACCTGCTGCACAAAGTTGGGTTGGGCAAATTGGCGGCTGGAGAAATTGATACTGAAGAGTAGATGCGATCGCAGATCAGACTCAGCATCCCAGCTCTGTATCTGACGACAGGTTTCCCGCAGCACCCACCAATCCAGTAATACCGATAGTCCCGTTTCCTCGGCCATTGGCATAAATTCATCCGGCGTAATCAAGCCCCGTTGGGGATGTTGCCATCGCACCAAGGCTTCCATCCCCGTCATCGCCCCATCTGCCAGAGACACGATCGGTTGATAAAACACCTGCAATTCCGACCGCTCAATGGCCTGTCGGAGTTCTCCCTCCATCCGCAAGGCCGCCTGGATCTGAGCCCCCATGGCGCTGTCAAAAATCTCATAACTACCGATGCCCCAGTGCTTAGCCCGATACATGGCAATATCGGCCGCCTGCAATATCTCCTCATCCCCGAGATGGGATTGGGAGCTAAGGACGATGCCAATACTGGCATTGGCAAAGAGTTCATGGCCAGCGACCATCAAGGGTTGGGCGAATACCTCAAGAATTCGTTCCGCCACTCGACAGGCTTGCCGTAGATCCTGCAGATCCGCCAGCACAATGGCAAACTCATCACCCCCCATGCGGGCGACAAAATCCACATCTCGCACGCAGCTTAATAGCTGCTGAGCCACGCCCATCAAGAGCTGATCCCCGGCGGCATGGCCAAGGCTGTCATTGACTGCCTTGAAGCGATCCAAATCCAAAAACAGCAGGCCAAACTGATAGCTGGGGTCCCGCCGGGCCCGCTTAATCTCCTCGTCCAGGCGCGTCAGCAACCAGGCCCGGTTCGGCAGATTTGTGAGGGCATCGTGCAGGGCCTGATGCCGCAGTAACTCCGTTGCCTGGCGCCTTTCCGTCACATCTTGAAAGACCATGACTGCCCCGGTGATATTGCCGCGGGCGCTGCGAATAGGCGAGGCACTATCGCCCACCGGAATTTTATGACCGCTGGTACTCAATAGCAGCGCATTATTAGGCAGGTAAACGGTGCGTTCATCGGCTAAGGCCTGGGTAATCGGATGGGGAATGCTGGCTTCGGTGTCTTGGCTGATAAAGGGCAGTATCAGCTCAACCGGCCTACCACAGGCGACCTCAATGTCCCATCCCGTCAGCCCTTGGGCTACCTGGTTCATAAAGGTGACACGTCCCTGCTGATCCGTCGCTACTACCCCATCCCCCATGCTGCCTAGGATGGTAGCCAGCCATTCCTGTTTCTGTTGCAGTTGCTGCTCTATCTGATGCTTATACAGCGCAATTTCGATGGTGGTGCGTAATTCCCGTTCTTCAAAGGGCTTCAGGATATAGCCAAAGGGACCTGTGAGCTTGGCTCGGGCCAGGGTGTGTTCATCGGCATGGGCGGTGAGATAGATGATCGGAATCTCAAATTGAGCCGAGATTTCGTGGGCCGCCATGATCCCATCCATCTCGCCAATCAGATGAATATCCATCAAAATCAAATCCGGCTGGAGTTCAGCTGCCTTCAGAATTGCCTGCTCACCGGCGTCAACAATCTCAGGAACAACGTAGCCCAGGTCTTCCAGGATAGCTTGGATATCCCGGGCTATCAGTCTCTCGTCTTCCACCACCAGAATGGTTGCCATGGAGCGGGTAGGGTCACCAGTCATCAAAATCATGGCAGTGTACCGAGCCTATTCTGTCAAAAGAGTTACGCGGGGATCACACTCTAGCGGGGAACTCGGAAAGACAGACGATTGCCAGGGAGATTGAGGCAGGCTAACTGGCCAGTTGCCTCCGGCGTCGAGGATGGTCCTGCCAACCCGATCACGCCACCTGAATGCGCCGTAGGGTCAGGGTGAACTGGGTGCCCTGGCTACGGTCAATCGCTAAGGTGCCCCGTAACTGGCCCGTTAAATCCTGAATCAGGTTCATGCCCAGGGATCGCGTTTTTTTCAGATCAAAGCCGTCAGGGAGCCCCTTGCCGTTATCCCCAATCATCAGAACCAAGTGGCCTTGCTCGCTGGCCTTAGCTTGAATCCATATGGTACCGGTTTGGCCAGGATCGAAGGCATATTTCAAGGCATTGGAGACAATTTCGTTGATAATCAGCCCACAGGGAACGGCGGCATCGACATCCAGGAAAATAGTCTTATCCACCTCAATCCTTAGGATAACGCGCTGATGATTGACTGTATAACTCCGGAATAAGTAGCCAGTGAGATCTTGAATGTACCCCGCCAAATCAATGCGAGAAAGATTGTCAGACTGATATAACTTTTCATGGATCAGGGCCATGGCCCGCAAACGGTTTTGCCCTTCACCCAGATGTTTCCGCAGTTCCGGGTTATTTAAAGAACGGGCCTGTAATCGAAACAAGCTAGAAATCACCTGCAGATTATTTTTAACCCGGTGATGAATTTCTTTAAGCAACACCATTTTTTCCTGTAGGGAGGCCTGAAGTTGCGCCTCAGCCCATTTGCGATCGCTAATGTCACTAATTTGGGCAATGAAATACAGGGGGCTATCCATAACGTCTCGCACTAAAGAGACACTCAGCAGAATCCAAACGACATGCCCCTGCTTGTGGAAATAGCGTTTTTCCATCTGATAACTACGAATCTCGCCCTCCAGGACTTGCCGCACATAGGCTAGATCCGCATCGAGATCATCGGGGTGGGTAATCTCCTGGAAGGTCAGCTGGCACAGTTCATCTTCCGAGTAGCCCACCACCTCACAAAAGGACCGATTGATACTGAGGAATTTCCCGTCTGGGGATACCGTTGCCACCCCTACCGCGGCATCGCGGAAGGCCACCCGGAAGCGCTCTTCGCTCTGACGCAGCTGTTCCTCTGTCTGTTTGCGATTGCTAATGTCGATCAAATAGCCCAGCATCTCCATTGGGTTCCCGGCTTCATCGCGGATCAACCGTAACTGGGCTAGGCACCAACAATAGGTGCCATCATCCCTACGCAGCCGGTATTCATGAAAGTAAAAGTCATCCCTAAATAAATTGGCCAGCCCGGCCAGAACCTGCTCAGCCTCGTCGGGATGCAGGTGATCGACCCAAAATTGCGAGTCCGCCAGAAACGCCTGGGCATCCCAGCCCAATAGTGCTTCCACATTCTCACTGATGAAGGTGGCCCCATAGTCGCCGTAGGGCTTGCAGCTAAAAATAACGACCGGACTATGCGAAACCAGATACTGCAATCGGGCTTCCTCTCGACGCAAGGCGTCTTCCGCCTGCTTCAGGGCCGTAATATCGTGGAGGCTGATGACGGCTCCAGACACGTTGCCATCGGCCTCACGATAGGGAGAATAGGTGATATTGACGAATTTTTGCCCAATCCCTGCAAAGGTAAGCCAGGTTTTCTGCTGCACCATTTCACCAGCCATGCAGCGATCGAGCCGAGGCTGCAATAGGGATTCAAACTGCGCCTCTGCCATCACCTGGGGTAGCCTCTGTCCAATCACATCCTGCCGCGGTCGATCATGCCAACGCAGATAGGTGGCATTGACGATCTGATATCGGTAGGTGTCATCCAATAGGATGATGGCATTGGTGGTGGCCTCCACGATGCGTTCGTAGCGTTGGAGCTGCTCTTCGTAGTGTCTACGACTGGTGATATCAATTGCATTACCCAGAATTTCTTTAACCTGGCCCGTCTTGGTCCTGGAAAATACCTTGTCACGGCTATAGAGCCAGCGGTACTCTCCATCGCAGTGGCGAACCCGATATTCGATCTCGAGTAGATCCCCATCACCTGCTCCAGCTAAACGCTCGAAGTACTGCTGCAGCGGCTCCCTATCGTCAGGATGCACCAACTGAAATAAGAAGCCACTGCCCATGTCTTGCAGTTCTGTGTGGCTATAGCCCAACAGCTCTGGCAGTTTGGAATTGCTGTAGCGATTTAGATGCTCCTGCACATCATAGATATAAATCAAATCGGGCGTAGTTTCAGCGATTTGGTTGACTAGCCGCTCTTTTCCCTGCCGATCGATGATTTCTGCCTGCAGGGCAGCATTAATCTGTTGCAGGGCATCATTAGCCGCCCTCAATTGCTCTGGACTCGAGAATTGCAGCACCTGAGGCACTAACGGCACCATCTCCATGGCGGTAAATAGGGATACCACAGCGGTTACTGCCTTAATTCCTCCAGACTGCCAATAATCAGGGTGCCAGAGGGTCCAAATCGCCATTAAATGCGTGGTACCGCCAGAAAGAATAAATAATCCGAACAGGGTAAATATCCAGGAAAAGGGGAGATCTGGCCGCTTGCGGATGAAGTAGAACAAGATCACCGGGATGGAAAAATAGGCCAGAGCGATCCCAGCGTCGGACAGTACGTGCAAATAGACCAGATCGGTTTGCCAGAGAAAGCAGTGTCCGTGAGGAATATATCCCAGACTCGGCAGATTACTCCACGGTGACGGGCTGATGGGCATGGTGCTCCTGTCTCCTCAGGGTAGAGAGTGTAGCAAGATCTCGAAAAGTTTAGTATGGCTCAAGACCCCAACCATGGCAGTCAGATCTGCTAAGGGCTGCCATGGGGCACCTCAAGGGGCGCTGGTTAACCTCCAGGGATCTCAGGGGCGGTTATGCTCTCCTATGTTGTTTGTGATCAGCCGCTATCCTGTCTTAAGGTAAGGTGAAGCCGTTACCAGGAGTGGTGGGTATGGCCTCAGGCTATTCGTTTGACATTGTTAGTGAATTCGATCGCCAGGAACTGGTAAACGCCCTCGATCAGACTCGGCGGGAGGTGGCGACTCGCTATGACCTCAAGGATTCTAAAACCGCTTTAGACCTGGGGGATGACACTATCACCATCGAAACTGCCAATGAGATGGCATTGCAGGCTGTCCAGACCATCCTGCAGACTAAGGCGGCGAAGCGAAATCTGCCCTTAAAGATTTTCGATTTCGGTACGGTCGAGTCGGCCAGTGGTAATCGGGTGCGGCAGCAGGTGTCCCTGAAGCAGGGGATTGATAAGGATAATGCCAAGCGTATTTCTAAACTGCTGAAGGATAACCTGAAGAAGGTGCAGGCCTCTATTCAAGGCGATACCGTACGGGTCTCCAGTAAGTCGAAGGATGACCTGCAAGATGCGATCGCATTGGTGAAGCAAACCGACTGGCCCATCGCCCTACAGTTCACCAACTATCGCTAGGGGCTCAATTCACCACCAAGCGAGCCAGACTGGTATTGGGGTAGTAATTGCCCAGAATCTGCAGATAGGTGTACCCCTGGGCGGCCAGTTCCATCGCCCCCGTCTGACTCATGCCCTGGCCTCGATGGGCCCGAGCCACGATTTGGTCAGAGGCCGCATAAAGCGATCGCACGATCCCCCCCTGGTAGCTAATGAATTCTCCAGAAGTCGTGGTCACGGCATGGTGGGTCGTATTCGTTTCCCGGGCAATACCCTTATAAGCTTGAAACCGCTGGGTATTGTCCAGATCGTAATCCCGACTGGCCGGTCGCACATGGTGAGTCAACGCATAGGACCGGGCCGCCACTGCCTGGGCCCTCAGCGCTTCCAGAGGCCAATCGGGGTACATTTCACTGCCAACTACACTGACCAAGTAGTCCTGCAGCTGCACAAAATTAACTGCCAGCAGCTTACCCCCCCGATTGAGCAGTAGTAATCGCCCCCGATACCAGCTATCGCCAATATAAACATAGCCCTGATTGCCAGGCTCCAGCCAAACCGCCGTCGATAGCTGACAGCCGCCGAAATCAATCCCCTGGCCATTGGGCCGAGCCACATAACTCGTCTGGGCCGGCACCTCACAGTGGTGCTGCCCCGATACATCCACCAGGGCGCTGGTCGTCGAGGCCCCAACCGTTAACGCCGTGACATCGCGCGCAATTGCCACTCGCATCTCTAGAGACATGTCCACCGTCTCCCCAGTGGCCTGGGTCGGCCGAGGCACCGGAGCCGGGGAGGCTGAACCCTCAGACGGTGATGACGATGACGGTGGCGCCGATGCGGAAGACGCTGTCGTGGCCGCAGCCGCCTGACTAGCTGCCGTCTCATCGGCCTGGAGCTGCCGTTGCACTCGATACAAGGTAGTCACAGACTGGCGAATGTCTCCCGTCATCTGCCATAGAGGGCTGACAAAGAGCTCTGACTGACCGGATGAAAATCGCTCCGGTAGGGGGCCCAGTTGCACTGCCAATACGCCGGTGAAGAGCAGACCACTAGCAAAGGTTAGAGGCAGAGGACGCAAACTGGCCCGCGACCACCATCCCAACTCTGGTGCCGCCACCGACCTAGCTCCCGGCAGCCGTGGCAATGATGGCCGGGGGCGTGGTAATCGTAGTGTCCAGCGAGGAGCCTTCATGGCAAGGAATGATCAAACTGTGCAGACATGGGCCAGCTGGCCTCAGACAGCATGGATGGGGGAACTAACCGAACTATCGTGGTCATAACCACCTAACCCTTGAGGGGCATTGCCATGGTACTCATGACAGAGTCTCACCCAATTTAAGCGCAAGCTCGCCCCCATTGGCACCAATTCAGCATGAAGTTGGCAATGAAGACAGTATGAAGACACTACGTAAAGACGTAGGAACCTAGGCTGGGTTCCCACCGTCTCTATTCATGCATAACCAGTTATGCATAAGAACCAGTCATACATAAGAGTGCATCTTGATGTGGATTCATAGGGAGACTCCCAATGAAGTACCCCATAGCCCTCAGTATTCTCGTCGTGCTACTCCTAGGGCTGGGCCATAGATCCAGTCGCGCCCAATCCACCCCAGAAATAGATTCCAAACCAGTTACAGCGGCGTGCGTCAGCGATCAGGTCGAGACTTTGCCGGTTCCATTCCCTGACTTACCGACCGACCATTGGGCCTTCGAGGCAGTCATGAACCTCTACTACGGTTGCTTCGCTGAGACCAGTCAGGCTAACTCTCCTGAGGCAGCTCCGTCAGACCCCGCCGTCGAAACCGCTCCTCCATCTACTGAGCCCCCCGACGAGTTGCAGCCCTAATCAAAAATTAAAGGTGGCAAACGCCCATTAAGAAATCCCCAATCCTCGAGATTGGGGACTATGGTACTGCAAGCAATATTGCTATGGTCAGCCGACAATTTGGGTAAGCCTTAAATGCGCCAGGCCCTCAGGCTGCTCTGGTGGATGGTTTCGCATCCCCTCGGACACTGCTAAGCAGGGGAAACGGTAAAAACCCTGCATCACGACTTACCCAAATCGGCTAACACGCTTCCACTCACCTACCGAGAGAGTCACTCGTTGCCCTGACACCGTTCTCCTTCAGGCAACAATTAACAGGTCAAGCAGCAGAACACCTGCGATGACAACATGCGATGACAACATGAGTAGGTGGAGTGGACAATCTAGCTATCCATCAGTACTTTCAGTGTAAAACAAGCACTTTAAAAATGTATTGGATGCTACAAAAACCTACATATTACTTATAACTCAGGCGCCGTTGACGCTGCTGTGCCTGGTTAAAGGCTAATTCCCGTTCCGATAGCCAGTCAGAGTCCTGAGGCGGACGCATGTCCCACTGCAGCTCAGCTAGACCAAATAGACTCCCTGCAATCACTATTCCCGTGATCAAAAACTGCTCAGCCGGCCACCAGTGGAGCAGTGGCAGGGCCAAAAGATGGAGCCCGGCAACTAACAAAAAACTGCGCGATCGCATGCCAATCCCAGTCACAACATAGCCAGCCCCACTAAGGCCCAACCACAGCTGGCAAAGGTTCATTAAGATCACCGGCACACTGGCGAAAATCCCGTAGTCAGTCAAGCCGATGCCCAGCATCATCAGGGCAGCCCAACAATACACCACCCATCGCAGCCGTTCCACCCGCACCCAGTACCAGGCCAATCCTGCCATTAGGCCAGTTCCCACCACAGTCAGACTTGACCAAGCAATTGCCTGTTGACTCCAACTCAATCCAGGAAAACAATAGGGCGTTAGGAAAATAATTCCCGCCATCCACCCCCACACCAAAAACACTTGATCGATGCGGGTGTACATCCAAGACAGCAACGTTCTCTGCCCTACGCCCCAGCGCACCCGTAGTAAGCCACAAAGGTCCTGGACATCTAGGTGAGCCTGCTTCGTTTGCAAGATAGGAGTGTCTGAGCCGAAGAAACGCTGCATAGTTCTAAATGATGGTGACTATGCAAATAGTATCAAAAGTTTACAATTCTTAACAGCAGTAGATTCACTGAATCCCTGACCCCCGACGCTGCCTGGGTAGCATCAATGTCAATCTGCTTGTGTCGCTGGCTAGTGGTCGCAGCATGGGGCGCCTAGAAGCAGAGGAGCAGTCATGTAAAGTGAACATGAGGACTAGGTAACCTGGCAGCGTCGTCTCTTCACGGTTATCTCCTCGCGTCTACGTATCTCCTCGCATCTAAACGTCGGGCCATGGTGACCCGCAGAAAAGCTCAAGAACGCCGGAAGATGGTAAGCATCACTGGTCCCAGTAAATAATGGTGAGAAATGACCGGCAAATTTACCTGGCTGCCGAGTTGCTCTCTAGCCGTGGCATTGTAAAACCGCAGTCCTCCTGGCGACAGGGGTAGATACTGACGGTTCTGCCCCGACCATCGTGATGGTGCATAGTCGGCCAGATAAAATCGACCCTGGGGTTTGAGAATCTGCCGGATGTTGTCTAGCACCCGGGCTGGGTCAGGATAGTGCAAGAAACTAATGGTGCAAAAGGCGGCATCAAACTCAGCCGGGGATAGCGGCATGGCATCACTCCTGCCCTGCACAAAGTCGAATCGAGTGGTGTCAGGGAGAGCTGAGCGAGCCTGCCTCAGCATCTCGGCAGAAACATCCAACCCCACTCCCGTTAGGGCTGGATAATGAGTCCCCAGGCGTCGCAGCAATCGCCCCGTACCGCAGCCAATATCAAGCACATGGGGAGTCGCCGGCAAGGTCACATAGCTCAGCAGTCGCTGATGCACCGCCTGGTAGAAAACCGATGGGATCATCCAGTCATAACGGGGAGCCCATAAATCAAAAAAACGAGCCTTTTGCTGTTGCAATTCCAGGGGCATGAGGGGGCTCACTCAAGACGCTCAGTCATGAAGACGACCATCTGGCATGGTCGTCCCCTTGAGGATAGCATCGGTGAGATTGGCACTACTCAGTTCGGCTCGGGTAAGAATGGCATCGGTGAGATCCGCCCCTGTCAGGTTAGTTCGCCCTAAATAGGCATCGGTCAGGTTCGCTTCTCGCAGATCAGCCCCACTTAAATTAACTCGGGTCAGCTCCACTCGACCCATGCGAGCCTGGTATAAGTTAGCCTGCTGCAGATTCACCCGATTAAGCTTGGCATCAGCCAGATTAACCCCATACATGGACGCCTGCTGCAAATTGACGTGGTTCAGGCGAGCTCGGGCTAGGTTGGCGTGGGTTAGGGTAGCCTGGCTCAAATCGGCCCCGCTCAAATCCACATCGGCCATGTAAGTATGTACCAGTTGGCTACCGCTGAGGCGAGCTCCGCGTAGGTTAGCCTGCTTCAGGTTGGCTTCACTCAAGATGGCTTGAGTTAAATCAACATTAGTCAGGTCTGCCCCGGACAAATTAGTCCCCCTCAGATCCGCTAATCGCAGCATCGCCCCCCGCAAGGTCGCGACATATTGGCGATCTTCTTGGCGGAAATTTGCTCCCCGTAGACAGGCGCCGGTCAAGTTAGCGCCACTGAGAATGGCATTGCGCAGATCGGCGTCCATCAGATTGGTGTCGAGCAGATTGGCTAAGGTAAGGTCAGCACTGCGTAGGTCAGCTCCCTGCAGACTGGCTCCATGGAGATCAGCATCGACTAAGGTGGAACCGGATAGGTCAGCCTGATTTAAATTCGCACCAGTTAACTGGCTCTGACTCAGATTGGCTTGACGAAAATTCACACGAGTCAGATAAGCGAGCATGAAATTGGCACTTTCTAGGTCAGCCCCCATCAGGTTAATGCCAATTAAATCGGCTCCCCTCAAGTTGATACCAATTAAGCTGACTCCTTTGAAGGTTATTTCCCCAGCAGCATACCGCTGTAATAGTTCAGGCGCATCCATGGGCAAGAATAAGGGGCTTAAACAGGTGATAGCTGGGTCATGGGCGCAGCAGTAGATGCCGGAGGCGTAGCCATCTGAGTGGAGGTAAGGGTAGGAGATTCCTCAGAAGTATAATAAGGTTTCATGGCCTGGAGGAGGGCACTGGCTACCTGAGCATTTTCGTCTTCGTTGTCTAAGCACCGAGAAATGATAGTAAGTTTGCTCTCTAAATCCGCCAAACTAGGGCAGTAATTGAACATGCCCTGGAGAAGATCATCAAGGGTCTTAGACTTTAGGACGAGCCAGTCTTGCTGGGTAAATCCAAAGGGACCGCGTAGGCTAGACAGTAGCAAAATCTTGGCCCGCAAAGGGTTGGTATATTTCATGATCTCAGCCCGCAAATCGACTAGACTGGCGAGGTTGTATTTGGGTTGGCCTGTCGGCTCGGCTGCCGTCTGCACAGACAGGGAGGAATGGGCCGTTGTTAGCTCAGGATTCTCAGCGGACAGACAGGTAGAGACAGTTGTCCAAGCAGCATCGGTATCGGTTCCTGGGTCAGCTACCATCTGCGTATTCTCTGGGGAGACTGCTGCTTCAGGAGCCAGTTGAGTTTGTTCAGTCGCAACCACTCTGGGCGTCGGCAATTGGGTAGTGTCTGTAGATTCCTGGTATAGCTGACGACAAGCCTGCAGTACCTGATTGCCAAGTTGAGTGTATTCGGTTTTGCGATTGAGGCGCTGAATGACTCGCTTTAAGTGATATTTCAGATCCTTGGGTGTCGATGCAATCCCATGCAAGTCAATGATGAGATCGCGCATGGCCAGAGGCTGCAGAAATTCGGGGTCGTTGACCCAAGTATTGTGGCAGATGCAATAGATGAGCTTCTTAATCCGCAGCGGATCAGACGACTGCTCGCAGCTGCTAGCGACAGCTTGATATCGGTCATAGGTCGATGATCGGGAAAAATGTCCTTCTAAGAGGGTATGTTCGGTGCGATGGGCATACCACGGTTGCACCTGCTCCAAAATAATGTCTGCCACGGAGGTGTAGAGACTCACTCGGTTGAGCCCCGCCACGATGTAGTCGAGGCTATGCTTAAATTGCTGAGCAGTCGGATAGCGCTGTAGTAGGGTTCGCAATAGCTCCTTCAGCTCAAATTGCTCTAAGACAGTTGAATCATTTTCCCAGGCGTGTTGACAGGTCCCGAAGATTAATTTCTTGATGCGCAACTGCTGCGGATGCTGACTCAGTGTCTGGACGATACTCTCCAACAAGAGACCTGGCTGTGGCGGGCCCAATTGGGTCATGTCATCGCGGCCGACTCCAGCAACCTCGGCGGCAGAGGACTCTTGACGAGGGGCCCTAATCTTATAGGTGGGGACTGGATCTTGAATATTCTTTAGGGTCAAGGGCCCGACATAGGTTGCTTCTAGCTGCAGGCTAGCCTTGACCACGTCGTAGACTGTCTGGGATAGGCAAATGCCGCCTGGATCGGCATAGGTCTGGAGACGGGCGGCAATATTAACACCATTGCCCATGACGTCAGCATGGTTGAAGAAAATGTCGCCAAGATGGATGCCGATACGATGTTCTAGATAGTGTTCTGGGGCTAGTCCCTCGGCTAGATCTGCAAATGCCGCTTGGATGGTAACGGCGCAGGCGACTGCCTGCACTGCACTAGCAAAGTAGAGCAGTAGGCCATCTCCCGTCGTCTTCAAGACCTGACCTTCATGGGTGTCACAGAGATCGGCGATCCGCTGCAGATCCCGATTGACCAAGGTCAGGGTAGCTGCTTCATTGGCCGACATGCGGGCACTAAATCCCACCACATCGGTGACGACAATGGCAGCTAGGGTGCGTTGACTATGGTCTGAAGAAGGCATACCGATATCCATGGGCAACCCCGAGGTAGTCGTCAGGTGATACGATCCGCTGGTCGATCTCAAGGTGCCCATATCACCGCCCACGATCGCTATTTCCTGCAGCCCACTACCGTTTCTTTATCAGTCCTTCATGTCTGCGATCGCACCTCGAGCCATCGCCGCAATCGCTTGGTCAGTTGCCTTAGGTAACTGGTAATACCGTCCTCCAGCCGTGTTGGCTAGTTCCTTGCCAAATCCTGTGGAGACAAACTTACGTTCGGTATCAATCACCAGCAATTGATACCCAATGGCCCGAATCCGGACAGCGATATCTAACAGTTCTTGTTTAATATCTGGCTTCTCCTCGGGATCTAGAGCCTCACCCAAGGAACGAGCCAGGGGAATATTACCGCGACCATCGGTAATCGCCACGATAATGACCTTGCCAATATCCCCCGACTGTTGAGCGTTAGAGCCCACCCGCACTGCTTGGCTGAGACCATGGGCTAGGGGAGAGCCGCCGCCACAGGGTAATCGCTCCAACCGTCGCCGGGCCATGGCGATGGAGCGAGTCGGGGGCAACAACACCTCTGCCTGTTCCCCTCGAAAGGGAATCAGAGCCACCTGATCGCGATTTTGATAGGCTTCCGTCAACAGTTGCAGCACTGCTCCCTTAGCCGACTGCATGCGATTCAGTGCCATCGAACCCGAGGCATCCACCACAAAGATCACCAGAGATCCTGCCTTGCGGGCCAGCCGTTTAGCACGAATATCACTGGATTCAATGATGACTCGACGATGGGGCTGTCGCTCTCGCCGTGACTTTTGGTACGGGGCTGCTGCTCGCAGGGTGGCATCTACGGCAATTCGCCGTGCCTCCCCCTGGGGGATAACCGGCTTGATGTAACGACCCCGCTCCTGAGAAATCACCAGATTCTGACTCCCCGATTTGCCCTGACGTTCCATCGCCTGGGCAAACAACAGCACGGTAGGATCCAATACGACCCCCTCGGCGTCGAAGACAAATTCCTCTGGGATAGATGGGGGACTTTCCTCCGGATCGTCGGAGTCTTCTTGGTCTTCTTGGGGCTCCTCCGGCTCCTCCTGGTCATCATTCTCTGACTGGTCCTGGTTGTCTGGCGGCGGTGGTGGCGGTGGTTCCTCTGGTGGAGAATCCATAGGGATGGAGCGGGGCACAATGACCAGCTCGACTGCTACGCGCAAATCTTCGGCTATGACTTCAGAGCGCCCTTCCAGCGCAGCATGGGCCTTGGCCACTCGGACCGCAAACAATTCAGCCCGATGGCCTTGCACTCGTCCCCGCAAGGCCTCGGTGACCAGATAGGCAATCTGGTCGTGGCTGATACGGACCTCCTTCAGCCATTCTCGCGCCAGAATAATCTGAGTTTTTAGGTTCTCAATGTCATCTGCATAGTCTGCCAGAAAGGCCTGGGGATCTGTGGCAAATCGATTGACCTGGTCAACTGCCGCCACTCGCTCCTCTAGGGACAGGGCCGCATCGGCAGACAAGGCAATGGCGATCCGATCGAGAAGATGATCTCGCAGGGGGCCCTCCTCCGGGTTGTAGGTCGCGACCAACAGAGGTTGGCAGGGATGCTGAAAGCTAATGCCTTCCCGCTCAATCTGATTGCGCTCCTCTGTTAAGGTGGCCAACAGCAGATTGGCAATCTGATCGTCTAGCAGATTGATGTCATCGACATAGAGCACTCCCCGATTGGCCGCCGCCAACAAGCCCGGCTGAAAAATCGTGTCCCCTACTTGAATTGAGCGGGCCACATCTACAGATCCCAGTAATCGGTCCTCTGTGACGCCGAGGGGAATCTGAATAAACGGGGCCGGGATCACCTTGGTAGGCAACTCTGAGGGATCCCGAGGGGTATCTCCCAGCCGCTGTCGGGTGTCATCATCCCAACAACGGGGATCGGACGGATCGGCATTACAGCAGGATCCTTCAATGACCTCAATGGGCGGCAGCAGTTGATGTAATGCCCGGGCCATCACAGATTTAGCCGTGCCCCGGCGACCGGCGATAACGACCCCGCCCAAGCCCGGATCAACGGCCGCCAATAGCAGCGCCATCTTAATGGCCTCTTGCTCAATGACGGCTGCTAAAGGAAAAACAATAGGCAGTTCGGGGGCAGCTACGACCATGATAATTCCAACGTTTCCAGCATCTTCTAGTGGATGATCTAGTACCGCTACGCGGAATTCAAAATTCAAAATTCAAAATCCGAGCAGATAGGCTTTTCAAGCATTCTGAATGGTGAGCATATTTCTGCCGTAGTGTACTAGGTAATCCGATTCTCCAAGGGATTGCACAGGGGATACGCCCGCTTGAATAGGGGGTTAGAAGGGGCGTCGACTACTGTTGCCGGGCAGCATGGGATTCTCCACAGCCTGACGATAGATTTCGACGTCCTCACTGTAATCGACGGGCATGACAGCGACTACGTTTTCGTGGGGACGGGGAATGATGACCCAGGTCTCTAATACGCCACCGGGAGTGTTTTCGGCCGCAAGCACCCCTGCCTCCATGGCCGCTTTGACCTCGGATATATCGCCCCGAATATTTACCACAAAGCGGGCACTACCTGCACGAATATAGCCAACTAAGGTGACTCGGCCTGCTTTTACCATGGCATCAGCAGCGGCGAGTACAGGCGGAAAGCCTTTTGTCTCAAGGGACCCAACGGCCTCTGGCATCTACGATTCTCCTCAAACTCCTGTGAATTCATTCTTAATTGTACGATGACCCTCTCCTGATCACAGGACCCGATAGGGCTCAGACTCAGGCGTAAATTCGATGGGAAGGACGGCTTCCACGTTTTCCTGGGGATTGGGAATGGTAATGTAGGTCGTCACCTCGGCTGTGCCAGGGCAAGCATTGGCAGCCCGCTCACCAGCTGTCATCGCCCGAGTGACTTCGGCTACCAAGCCACGAACCGCCACAAACTGCCGACCACTTTCAGAACGGTCATACTTGACTAAGGTGACATTGCCTGCCTTTAACATGGCATCGGCCGCTGCTAACACGGCTGGAAATGTTTGGGTTTCAATGACCCCAACGGCAATTGTCATGGGAGAACTCCTGGGACGGGTGAGTGAAATGCGATCGCGCATTTGCCATGCTGGAAGACCGCGAATGCCAATCGACTGATGGCAAAATTATACTTTGATGCCGCTGGGCTCAGCCGGTGCGGCAATGATCCGTTCACACCCAGAGGCTGGGCGGGCCCAATCACAGTGACATTCTTGGGGATTACCCCAGCACAGGCTGAGATAGAGTTCGGTGCGAGTGGCATCGATCTCTGCCCATTCGGTTTGGCTAATCAGGTGCTCCACGTCGTCACGGCTGATCGCGGTTGGTGGCCGACCGGCTCGCCACAATTTTAGCCCCGCAATCGAGTCGCGCCAAAAGTTCAGCACGTTCTGTTTGGCTTCTATTAAGACGACTTTGTCTGAGGCAATGGCTGCCAACTGCGGATGAAGTTCAGGCAATTGGATGGAGCGCCCTTGGAATCGACAGGTGTACCACACCAGCCCTGAGACCTGATGTTCTTGTTGATACTCATGAATCTGGGCTCGAAAGTCCTG
The DNA here is from genome assembly GCF_002075285.3 of Halomicronema hongdechloris C2206. GTDB lineage: Bacteria > Cyanobacteriota > Cyanobacteriia > Phormidesmidales > Phormidesmidaceae > Halomicronema_B > Halomicronema_B hongdechloris. The sequence goes on from NZ_CP021983.2 coordinate 1,036,645, forward strand.
AATGGCGTAGACCTTACTCAGCTTTTGGGTGCCCAGGGCCTTAGCTACCACTGGATGATCGAGGCGATGAGGCGACGATAGTAACAGGCGCTCTCCTTTCCAGGTAGCCCGAATTTCTCGATCAAGGATATCGAGGAGTTGTTCCGTGGTGTAACTCATCCAGCCAGCGGAGATAGGTTGTCAGGGAGACAGGTCATCCCATAGTCGTAACCTGAATACGATTTATTCTACCAAGCCATTCAAATGGCAATGAAGCTCGTATAGGCTCGTATAGGTTAGCGTAAGGATGAATGTCCGCTGTGGTAGCAACATGATGGCTACCGTGTCTAGATGCGAAAAGCCCATAAACGGCAGACAAGAGGCCACTCGGGGGTTGCGATCGCACCTTCTGACTGCAGCAGGCGGGTAATGGAGCTGGTTTCAGGTTATGGACGTGGTAAGTGTGCGCGTGGCAATATATTCCCTGGCTTTAGGGGTTTGCTGGTTAACTCTGAGCAGCTGTGCCGGCAGTCCCATCGGAGAGTCTCTACAACGCTCCCTAGAATCTGACCCTCAACTCCAGGAGAACCCTCCCTTTGGCATGGCCTCAGAGACCGATTCCAGCAGCCCAACGGTGACATCATCGACCCCAGATACCCCATCGTCTACCCCCGAGGCCACAAGTCGTACCCCGGCCCCTTTCGGTCCCGCTGCCAGTTCTCAGGTCTCAATCCCTGAACCAGGGCACCCCGGCTTCATTGGTCCCGTGTGGCCATCCTCCCAGGACACCGATAGGGTGTCTCGATCCCGTCGCCAGACCCCTACAACGGCCCCTACTCTGGATCAGGTGCCAGCTGATTTACGGCCCTACGTGGAGGATATGCTGGCCCTAGATATCTTGCCACTCCCTGGGGATGAGGCTGCCTCCGGCGAGTCAGCAGCACCGGTGGCTGTGCTGAATCAACCCATCCAACGACGGGAATACGCCCGCTGGCTGCTTACGGCTAACAATGCCTTTTATCAAGATCACCCCTCGAGAAAAATTCGGCCTGCGGTCAGTAGCGCGGCACCAGCATTTCAGGATGTCTCCCAGGATGATCCCGCCTTTGCCAGCGTTCAGGGGCTAGCCGAAGCAGGCATCATCCCCAGCCCCCTCAGTGGGAACGCCACGACGGTCAGCTTTCGCCCAGAAGCTCCCCTGACCCGCAAGGATTTATTGCTCTGGAAGGTGCCCCTGGACACCCATCAGGCCCTGCCCACAGCTAGTGTCGAGGCCGTCGAAGAGACCTGGGGGTTTCAAGATGCCGCGAAGATTCCTCCCCTGGCGTTGCGGGCCGTGCTGGCAGACTACCACAGTGGCGAGGTGTCGAATATTCGACGAGCCTTCGGGTTTACCACCCTATTTCAACCGGATAAGCCTGTCACTCGGGCCGAGGCATTGGCAGTGCTCTGGCGCTTTGGACCGGTGAATGAAGGGATCACGGCCCAACAGCTCCTTGCTGCCGAGCCAGCCGCTCAGGCCGAGCAACATTGACTCGATCGGCTGTTGGCTGGGATTAGTCATGGATTAGGGCCTATCGTAACTGGGGTGAGCCACGAAAAAGCGGCGCTGAGCCAACGCCGCTGACAACGTCATTCCCGGGGGAGATATCCCGATGACAGAAGACTATAGTGCTCCCAGGTAGGCGAGTCCCAAGATTGCTCCAGCACCTAACACATGGCCAAGGCTTGTGATTCCCAACAGAGCCCCCAAGCCCATGCCACCAAATAATTCGGGTGAGGGAAGTGCCGGACCAGCGCTAGGATATTTGATAGTGAACCTGCCAATTGCGATCGCAAGGATATTGCACAGGATCATGACGACAGCCACTTTCGGGCTCCACTCCAGGGTAGGGGGAACTGCTGCGAGCAAAGGTAAATAAACCAACGTCCTGTCTCCTCACATAAACAATATCGACGAGGGGGACATCGTCTGAATCATGGCCTCGACTATAGCCCAGATCACGACTCAGGGGACATCCCTAAGCCTTAATCCTTTCATGTGGGGGGGAAGTCCTAGACCTACCTCGTTGCAAGATTTAACAAATAGGGATACATATAGGGATACACAGAAAGATACTAATGGAACGGGGACTCCTCTGGTTGCCACTGTTGGCGATATTCATAGCTCTAGCTTGGGCCGGATGGAACGAGTATCGCAAGGTAGAAGCTTATAAACGCTGGGCGACCAACTTTGAGCGAGCTAAATACGATATTTTGGCAGTATTGGGGCAGCAGGGTCGCCACGTAACCTGGGGAAAACCGACCCGAGGCGAGCCCATCGATCTCGTGAGTCTTGACCTATCTCAAGTCAGTCAATTGCAGCTGATAGCTGATCAAGAAGCGGTGAGGCTGGAAGCAGTGCCTGACCGCGTACGTCACTGGGGGGTACGGTTCATCCTCACCAATGGCCATCACTATGATGTGCCATTTACTGATTTCGAGCTAGCTCAGCACTGGTACACCTATTTGCAGGGACAGATTCAGACGCTACAATCAGCATCGATTGATTGAGCAGCCTGTATTTGGCCCGCCATGAGCGATCTCTCCTTTGTATCACCCGATGACCTCCACCATCGCCGTCGGGCCCTACGGCGTCAACGCCGCCTCAAGATCCTTCAGGGATTATGGCAAAGCCTAGCCGTCTCCGGCCTCGCCATCGGCGTCCTGTGGGGAGCCAGCCAACCCATCTGGCTGGTGCGGGATAGCTCTCAGATTCAGATTGAGGGGAATCGACTGCTCTCAGACCAGGCGATTCAAGCCTTGATCCCCATTGACTATCCCCAATCCCTCCTGAAGCTGCAGCCGGCTGCGATCGCAACTCACCTGACAGCGGCATCCCCCATCGCCCAAGCTACCGTCACTCGCCGCCTAGTGCCTCCTCATCTAGAGATCCAGGTGGAAGAGCGGATTCCAGTCGCTGCCGTCGTACCCGGCGACTCCCCGACATCCTTGAAGCCAGGGTTTCTGGATGCCCAAGGTGTCTGGATGAAGCCGTCTAGCCTGATTGCCCTGGGCAACCCGATTCCCTCCCCCCAATTGACCATACGAGGCTTACGATCGGCAGATCGAGAACATTGGCCTTCCATGTATCAAGTTCTGCGCCGCAGCCCCCTAGACGTATCCGAGATTGACTGGCAAAATCCTGATAATCTGGTGCTGAAAACAGAGGTGGGGATAGCTCATTTGGGAGCCTATGGCGCTCGGTTCCCAGAGCAACTGGCCGCATTAGATCAATTGAGGCATCTAAAGAGTCAGGTAGACGATCAAACGGTTGACTATATCGACGTCAGCGACCCGAATCACCCTTCTGTTAAGCTGGTGCCTTAGGCCGAGGGCTCTACTCTTTAGGCGGTCCTGTCTAAGGAGGTCCAGATTTTGCTAGGATTCAGTGACTCAAGGCGAAACGCTGCCTCAAATTTGGGGAGAACTCCCCAGTCTACTATCTCTGAATATTTGCGGAATATTTGGGGAATTTGGCCAATTTCCACTACTGCGGCTCCTTAGCCTTCATTCGCCTACTTTTTTTAGAATTCCATAGCCATTTGGCCATTTCCACTGAAGTAATCTATATTTTGTCTAAAATCTGCCAAAGTTGAGCCTGCATTTGGAGCTGAATAGTCTTATCATTACTGCACTGCAGCACTGAGGCTATCTGCCGAGTCATTACCCTCCTCCTGAGCCCGTAATGGCTGTTCCCTCGTCAGTAACTTTTCCTGTCGACAGAGCTAATGACTAACTCAGTTTCCCCCAACCATGTTTTCACCGACTTTGACCAGAACCACAACAGTCAACCCAGTGATGTCAGCGTCATGACAGGAGATACGGCCACGTATGGCGATGCATTGTCCGGCAATGTTGCCAGAATCAAAGTCATTGGTGTCGGTGGCGGCGGTTGTAATGCCGTCAACCGTATGATCAGTAGCGGTGTTTCTGGCATTGAGTTTTGGTCGGTCAACACCGATGCCCAGGCCCTGGGCAATGCCTCGATCAACAACACCCTACAAATTGGCCAAAAGTTGACCCGTGGTTTGGGCGCAGGCGGTAATCCAGCCATTGGCCAAAAGGCAGCTGAGGAATCGCGAGACGAGCTGGCCGCCGCCTTAGAAGAAGCGGATTTGGTGTTTATTACGGCTGGCATGGGCGGGGGAACCGGAACCGGTGCAGCTCCGGTGGTGGCTGAAGTTGCTAAAGAGGCTGGGGCCCTCACGGTCGGGGTCGTTACTCGCCCCTTTACGTTTGAGGGGCGTCGCCGCATGCATCAGTCTGAGGAGGGCATTGCTGCCCTCCAGAGTCGAGTGGACACGTTGATCGTGATCCCCAACGATAAGTTGCTATCGGTGATCTCAGAGCAGACGCCGGTGCAAGAGGCCTTCCGAGTGGCAGATGATATTCTCCGCCAAGGGGTCCAGGGCATTTCTGACATCATTACAATCCCGGGATTGGTGAATGTGGACTTTGCCGATGTCCGGGCTGTGATGGCAGATGCTGGCTCGGCCCTGATGGGGATTGGTATTGGTTCTGGCAAGTCGCGGGCCCGGGAGGCTGCCGTGGCGGCGATCTCATCTCCCCTGCTGGAAGCGTCCATCGATGGAGCCTCTGGGGCGGTATTTAATGTCACGGGGGGCAGTGATCTGACCTTGCATGAGGTCAACGCCGCGGCTGAGATTATCTATGAAGCCGTGGACCCCAATGCCAATATCATCTTTGGGGCGGTCATTGATGAGCGATTGCAGGGGGAAGTCCGCATTACGGTCATTGCCACGGGTTTTAGCACCGATACGCCGGCTCGCCTGGATACCTCAGCGGCTCGGGTGACTCCCTTTAAGCGCTCGATGCCATCCCCCAATATTCCGAGTTTTGGCGGCAGTAGCGATGGCAGTTCTACCGGCAGTGGCAATTTAGATATTCCTGAGTTTCTGCAGCGACGACGTCCGAATCGGTAGACCACTTTTATGCCTAAGCAGATTCCCCCGGTGGCGCTGACAATTGCCGGCTCAGATAGCGGTGGGGGAGCTGGCATTCAAGCTGATTTGAAGACCTTTGCCTTCCATCGGGTCCATGGTACCAGTGCTTTGACCTGTGTGACGGCTCAAAATACCCAAGGGGTGGAGCGGGTAGATGCCTTGCCAGCAGAGGCAGTTCGGGCCCAAATTGAGGCTGTCGTTAAGGATCTAGGGGAACAAGCACTCAAAACTGGAATGTTGCTGAATCAGGCCATCATCATGACTGTGGCTCAGACGGTGACAGCCCTGAAGCTGACCAATGTTGTCATTGATCCGGTGATGGTCTCCCGCACAGGGGCGCAGTTGATTGACGACGATGCGATCGCAACTCTGCGCCAGCAGTTAGTTCCCCTAGCCACCGTCCTCACACCTAACCGTTACGAAGCCCAGATTCTAAGTGGGGTAGAGATCGCTAGCCTGGCAGATATGGAGCAAGCGGCTGAGAAGATTTATCCCTTGGGGCCCAAGGCGGTGTTAGTCAAGGGGGGGAGCATGGCCGGTGAGCTACGGGGCATCGACGTCTGGTACGACGGCCGCACCCTAGACGTCCTCCGCAGCGAGACCGTCGATACGCTCGACACCCATGGCACCGGATGCACCCTATCGGCTGCGATCGCTGCCAATCTGGCCCTAGGATACCCACCACTTGCTGCCACTCAACGGGCCAAAACCTACGTAACTGCCGCTCTACACCATGCCCTACGAATCGGACAGGGCCAAGGGCCAGTGGGACACTTTTATCCGCTATTGAGTTAATTCCCTAAAGATCGCACCAGCCAATCACGGCATTAGGAGAGATCACAGCGTCCAAACCGACTCCCAGTCAGGGCAACTATCGTCCTCTGGACCGTAGGGATGCATGGCACAGATTAATTGGCTGCCTCCGTGAATCTGCCCATAATAGTGACGACAGCCAATACATGTGGGTTGGTTGTGACTCCAAGGATCTAGCGTATTGTTAACCGGCAACAATAGCTGCTCAAACCAGTTATCTAAGCCAGCTATCCACTCGCCGACGATAGGCTCCACCACCGCATCGACCTGCTCAACCATTGCCCCTAGGGTAGCGTCAAGCGCCTGCTCCACGGGCTCGGTGGCTCGATAGACATCGTCAGCCCAGCGATCGATCTCAGGCTCGAGGGATCGCCGCAGCTGAGCCGCCCACTCATCCGATGTGTCTGCTAACTGCTCAGATACTTGCTGTAACTGCTGATCCAGTTGCTGGTACCAATGATTGGCATCATGAGCAACGGCATCAACGACTTGCCAGATCTGTTTAGCCCACTCATCATTCATGGGGATTTTCGCTTCAATTGCTCCAACTCTTGTCGCAGCTGAGCTACCTGCTGCCGTAAGGCCTCGGCCTCAGCCTCTTCGGTGCTTCCTGTTGTAGCCGCGTCATTGGCCTCATCATCTAGAATTTCGATACGACGAGGTTCCCTCGACGGCGATTCAGTGGTGGCCTTGGCCTCCTGCTCAGCCCGCTGCACCATATCATTAATCAGGCGTTGGGCTTCTTCAGCCGTCATTTCACCTCGGGCTACTAGATCGTCAGCCAACTTTTGAGCCTCAGTCCTCAATTCCTGCAGAGTACTGCCGGCCTTTTCGCTAGCATAGGATGCTAACCCAACCCCTAGATAAAACGCTTTTTGTACGACATCCCCAAAACCAGCCATAATCGTCGGCTCCTGATTCATCACTTTTCAGGATAGGGAAATAGCGCTAACCCCGCCTATGGGGGAAAACCGTTCCGATGCCATAGTCGTCGCCATCGGCACTGATGTAAAGAGACCCGGAGACCACGCCTGTCACAAGCATCCCGTATTGCTGCTACCTTCCGGTCCTGACAAGGTTTGGGCGTTGTGACCGCGTAGTTCCGAGTCACTCTCAGGATAACATCATCATCGTGTCTATGAGGAGTGATCCTACGCCAGGCGATCCAGGGTACGGTACTGAATGGCTTCAGCAATGTGATGGGGTTGCAGTTGCTCAGCCTTTTCTAAGTCAGCAATGGTGCGGGCCACTTTGAGAATCCGATCGGTAGCCCGGGCGGATAGGCCCAGTTTACGCACTGCTCCCTCTAGCAGGGTACGACTGGCCTCATCCAGGGGACACCAGTGTTTCAGATGCCGACTCTGCATGTCGGCATTACACTGCAGCACCGGATCTTTGACGAATCGCTGATGGGCAATTGCCCGGGCGACTTGAACCCGCTGGCGAATAGTTGCTGACTCTTCCCCCGGGACATGGCGGGTAATCTCCTCGGGCTTGAGTCGGCTGACTACCACTTGCAAGTCGATGCGATCCATCAACGGCCCTGAGAGTTTAGCCCAATACTGCTCGCGGCTACGGGGAGTACAAGTACAAGCTTGCACCATATCGCCGTAGTAGCCACAGGGGCAGGGATTCGTACTGGCCACCAGCGTAAACTGAGCCGGAAACACCACCGATTGGCGAGTGCGAGAGATCGTGACATTGCCGTCTTCCATGGGCTGCCGCAAGAACTCCAGCACATCGCGCTTAAATTCAGTTAGTTCATCTAGAAATAAGACCCCCCGGTGGGCTAGCGAAATTTCTCCTGGTCGAGGAATACTACCCCCGCCTACCAGAGACGGTCCGGAGGCAGAATGGTGAGGGCTACGAAAGGGGCGGTGACTGATCAGAGACCCCTTGTTTTTCAGTAAGCCTGCCACAGAGTAAATTTGGGTAACTTCAAGGGCTTCCTCGAACTGAAGCGGGGGCAGAATACTGGGCAACCGCCGAGCTAGCATCGTCTTACCGCTGCCTGGTGGTCCCACAAACACCAGGTTATGGCCTCCAGCGGCAGCGATCTCCAAGGCTCGACGAGCATGGGCTTGACCCTTAACATCCTTAAGATCGAGGGTGGCTCCTTGCACACGCGTCAATTCTCTCTGGCTATCTAACCTAACTGGTGTCAATCGTTGCGGCGCTTGCAGAAACTCTGCCACCTCAGCTAGATCCTTGAGACCATAAACCGTTAATCCCGGCACTACCGCGGCTTCCTGGGCATTATCTAGGGGGACGACTAATGCTCGAATACCTAAGCTAGGCGCGGCAGCAGCGATGGGTAAGACACCGGCTACGGGCCGTAGGGATCCATCCAGGGATAACTCCCCCAAGAACAAGACGTCGCCTAACAAGTCTGAGCTCACCTGCTCTGCTGCCGCCAAGATTCCTACACTGATGGGCAGATCATAGATCGGCCCTTCCTTGCGCAGGTCGGCAGGGGTGAGGTTAATGACCACCTTGCGCATGGGAAAGGGAAAGCCAGCATTTTTAATGGCTGCCTTGACGCGTTCCCGTGACTCTTGCACAGCTGCGTCTGGCAACCCAACTACCACTACTCCCGGCAAGCCACCAGAGAGATCTACCTCGACGCCTACCTTGACGGCATTGATGCCAATGACTGCTGCACTCCAGATTCGGGCTAGCATAGTGCCTTTCCCCTTGCTCTAGCCCTAGGATGCCCAAGCATCACCAGCGATCATCAACCGGTACTGCTCAGCCTTTCTATCGGCCCGTGGCCTCGTTGCAGGGGCACCCTGTGATCTATGTTGAGATCTCCGGTCAGGAACCTGATGGTAGCAGTCTCGTCCTAGCAGGTAGTCTAAGCTACTGACGGTTGGATCTGTTGCGTCCCTAGGCAAGATCTAGACGCTATCCTGAGAATGGCAATGGGAGGCTCTCCGGGAGCCATCTCTGCTGCAAATCGGGCTGAACCACAGACACGGGTACCTTTTGAAACGGAGAGTTGGGCTTATGAGACGTCGTCGCAGATGGGTGGCTACAGTTGCCCGCCACAGCCACCGTTGGAGTCTGGCTGCCGTGGCAGCTGCTGGTCTAAGTTGGGGCTTAGCTATCCCTGTGGCCCTGGCCGGAGATCCGTTTAGGTCCAATGATTCCCATGCCATTGGCGATCGCACACCGAGGCTGCCTTCCAGGCCATGTTTCAGGATGGGGATTATGTGGAAGCGCGGCAGAAGCTGTCTGTGGCCCCTGCGGGATGAGGCCCAGGAACCGATGGTCCACGCCATGTTGGCGGCCATGGCCTACCTAGATGAAGACTGGGAAATCCTGTTGCAGCGGGCCCAATCGACCCAGCGGACGGCGGATGCATTGTTGCAAACCGATCCGCTGCGGGGCCATCTCTATGCTGCGGTAGGGATTTTTCTGGAGGGAGCCCATCTGCTCAAAACCGAAGGGGAAGTCAGCGGTATGCTACGGGCGTTAACGATGTTGGATCGGGTGTTTCGCCATCTGGATCAGGCCGAGGCTATTGATGCCAATGATCCGGAGCTAAGCCTGATCAAGGGATATATGGATCTGATGCTGGCAGTGAATTTGCCATTCTCTGATCCGGAAGTAGCGATTGAGCGACTGCGCAACCATGGGGCTCCGGACTATCTGGCAGAACGGGGTATTGCCTTGGGCTATCGTGACTTAGATCGCAACCAGCAGGCCCTGGAGGCAGTTAATCAAGCCCTGCAGGGGGCGCCCCAGAATCCCGAGTTGTTTTATCTCAAGGCGCAAATCTTACGGCGATTGGGCCAGGATCAAGACAGTGTGTCGTTCTTTACGCAGGCCCTGGACTACGCCGAACAGCTGCCCCAACCTATTGTGCGCCGTATCGCTTGGGAGCGCTGTCGCACGGAGCGGGAAGCTGGAGTGAATTGCACTGCTCAGGTTCGTGACATTTTGTCTAGCCTATAACGGCAGCATCTCCCGGTAGGATATACCCAGTCCAGCTACGAAGTTGGTTGTTTTCTCTTGGGAAACCTCCAGGTTCAAACTGGGACATGATTTAATGCGGAATCGGTGGCTGGTTCCGTGATGGCCACTGCCTTAGGTTTGATGGTGGCTATGGGGTAGCTAGTTAGGGTGAGGGCGCTGACCGGCCCATCTTCTTGCTTAAAGCTGCCTGATCCAACTTATTGTTTGTATACCATGGCTAGCATGGCTCAGGGATCCTATGCAGGTTGAGTTTCGCGAGTGTGACTTTTTTAGTCTCTGGATTTGGTTGCGGTTTGAGACGGCTCCATCGTTGCTGGAGCAGCAATATATTGATGAGATTTTTGACTCTTGGTATTTCTTGGGAAAGCTGGGGGGATTCAATGCCGAGAACCTGCAGGTGCAGGAAACGGGGCTGGAGATCAGCTACATGACCTACGACGACAGTAGCGCTGAGGATAGCTTTCTCTCGGTGATGCACAATATGGCCGAGGTGGAATATAACGGGGTCTGGGCCCGCTGTTGGTTTGATCTGGGGACCAGTGATGCGATCGCACTGGATGTGTTGCTTAATGCCCTACGACAGTTCAGCCGGGAATATGTGGCTATTGAGCAGGTCTACATCGGCGGTGAAAATCCAGACTGGCCGATACCCCAGAGTAGCCGCCCCGACTTCATTGCCGGAGAAGCCTAGGCCGCAAACTGTTGGGCATAGAAGCTGGCATAGCGCCCGCCCCGGGCCAGCAGCTCGTCATGGCTACCGGCTTCTACGATGGTGCCCTGCTCTAAAAACAAAATCCGATCGGCCTGGCGCACGGTGCTGAGGCGATGGGCAATGATCAACACGGTGCGATTTTCCATGGCCCGTTCCAGGGCCTCTTGCACCAGTGCTTCTGACTCAGAATCGAGGGCACTGGTGGCTTCATCCAGGATCAAAATGCGGGGATTGTAGTAAAGGGCCCGGGCAATGGCCACCCGTTGCCGCTGACCTCCCGAGAGGGTCATGCCCCGCTCCCCGGTCCAGGTGTGATATCCCTGGGAAAAGCGATTGATGAAGTCGTGGGCGTTGGCCACCCGGGCGGCGGCCTCGACAGCAGCAAAGTCGATGTCTGCCTGGCCATAGGCAATGTTTTGGGCGATGGTGCCGGAGAATAGGGCCACATCCTGGGGCACGATGCCAATCTGATGGCGCAGGCTATCGAGGGTGACGGTGCGAATATCGATGCCATCCACTAGGACTCGCCCCTGCTGGGGATCATAGAAGCGCAGCACCAGGTTCACCAGGGTGCTCTTGCCAGCCCCCGATGGCCCCACCAGGGCAATCACATCGCCGGGATAGATGCGCAGGCTCATCTGATGCAATACCGGCTGCCCTGGTTCGTAGGCAAACCCAACCTGGTCGAATTCAATTTTGCCGGTGATCGCAGCTAAGGGCTTGGCATCGGGGTCTTCCGGCAGGGAGGGGGTGAGTCGCATCAGATCGAAAATACGCTCCAGGGAGGCTTCGGTCTGCTTGAATTCGTTGTAATGCTGGGTAACCAGATCGATGGGATGGAGTAACAATGCGATCGCAGTCAGGTAGCTGACGAAGGCTTGGGAGGTAAGGTTGCCCAGGGAAATTTGCCATCCCGCCAGCAAGATCAGCAGAATGATGCTGATGGCCTCGAGGAATCCCACCACCGGGTATTGGACCGCCTTCAGTCGCTCAGCTCGGTAGCGGGCCGCCCGATTTTGTTCGGCCACTTGGTTAAACCGTCTGACTTCATAAGGCTGGGCGGCAAAGGCCTGTACCACCCGCATGTTGCTGAGAACCTCCGTCAGCAGGGAAGACAGGTTCGAGATCTGCTGCTGACTGCGCCGCGATAACAGCAGAATATGCTGACCGAAGCGACCGATCAACCAGGCCATCAACGGCGCCAGCACAAAACTGGCTAGGGTTAAGGGCCAGTTGAGATAGAGCATGTAGAGGGGAATGGCGATGAGTTGCAGCAGAGACGAGATGAACTGCTGCGACATCTTGTGCACCACTTCACCAATACGATCCATATCCTCGGTGAGACGATAGGTTAAATCTCCGGTTTGGGATTGCTCGAAGTAATCGAGGCCGAGGCGATGCAGGTGGCCATAGACAGCCTGCCGTAGATCCAGCACTACCTGCAGAGAGGCCCCAATCATGTAGATATTCTCGCCATATTGAAAGCCTCCCCGCACCAGAAACACTAGCGTTGCTAAGCCCAACCAATAGGCGACGCTCTCCACATTTCCCTGCCCCACAAATAGAGACACTTGGCCAGCTAAATAGGGTAACAGCAAGGTGGTCAACACATAGCCAAGCATGCAGACGAAGCCAATGGCAAAGGGCCGCCAATGGGGTCGAATGAACGGCAGTAACTGCCAGTAACCAGAGCGTCGCGTCATGCTGTTGTGATGGGGTTATCTTCGGTATGGACCTGGATATCGTTGTCGGGGATGGGGACTCCTAGATGGAACAGGATGTGTTTAGCAATGCGTAGGGAACCACCAGCCGGTCCTAGTCGGGCGCGGCCATTGTCGACACAAGCGGCCAGATAGGCCTGATCTCGCAGGGTATCTGCCACCCGCTGGGCAGCTAGCCGTAGAGTGGTCTCGGTGGCTGGTTCAGTGCCAATGGTCTGAGCCGATATCCCCAACAGGCGAGTCTGAGCTTCGGCAAAGGCATAGGTAAACTGAGGACCTGGGCCGGGAATCTGAATCACTGGCTTACCAATAGCAACGGCTTGATCCACCGCCAGTCCAGCCATGCCGATTACCAGGGTAGTCTGAGTGATGATGTCGTTAAAGGCATCGTCGTAGCAACGAACTTGGGCCAGGGGCCGCTCCCCCGGGGCGGGTTCATAGTAGCTGAGCACATCCTGGTGCTGTTGCCACCCTTCTGCCGCCGCAATAGCCGGCAGTTCCCGCATCAGCCTCGGCACCAAGGCGGCTCGGAAGTCGACTGCCCCTGCCATGACTCGGCCAATCTGCTGCACTAGCCGCAGTTGTAAGCGTAGGTTGTGAGCCGCTTCTGGCAATCGCGATCCTGGTAGTAGAGCAATCATCGGCACCTGCCGTAACTGTAGATCCTTCCCTGTTGCCGTCAGGTAATCTAGGGAGGGAATGCCGCCAAAGTGAACCCGAGGCAACCCCTGGCGGGTTAAATCTTCAGCTGTGTAGGGATCGCGGGTAAAGACCGCCAAACAGCGGGGTGAACTCAACATGCGCCATAGAAACGGATCTAACCGCAGCTTGCCCTCATAAAGACTGGACAGGCAGGAGATAAATGAAATGTAGGGGCGCCCTGACAAATAGGCAAAGGCCTGGCCAATGCCATCGCCAGTGGCATGGACTAAGTCGCAATCGGGGGCATAGCGCAGCACTGCCCGCAACTGCTGTAGTAGCAGACCGACCAGCCCCGCTTGAATATCTCGCAACAGCAGCAGCCGATTCACATAGGTAAATCCCCCCGAGGGCAGGATTTTCGTAGGCCCAATAATCGGCACCCCCAAACGACTATAAGCTGCTCCCTCGCCCACAATCGGCATCGCCCCAATCTCCAGGGAGGGATTCAGCCGTCGCAGCGTACGAATGATATGAGAGGAGTGATTATCTTCACCGTGGCCATTGCTGATGAACAGAATTCGCTGAGGCATGATGAGCCTGTATCCGGATCGCGTATTCGGGCATCAACCCTATCCCAGCCCAGACCTAGGGGGGTACCTAGAAAAAGTGGCCGATCTTGAGCTGAACTCGGCATAGATGCCCAAAGGTTAGTGTATCGCCTGTGGGTCCGCTGCCTTCTTTAGGAACGGGTGGGAATGGGTGGCAATGGCTTTAGATCAAGCTCGACAATGATACTTTAAGTCTGAAGAGTTAGACCCTGTCGCCAATCGATTTGATGAATGAGGACAACTGGCCCGTGTGTTTCGGCATGCAGCCAAAGCGGTCGTCAAACGGAAAGTGTACTAGTTCAAAGGTTGCCTGCAGGGATTCTCTAACGCTGCTGATAGCGATCTAACAACTCTTGAACATCTTCACTGGGTGTGTAGTTGTAGCCAAAGGCCGATTGATCAGAGTCATCTAAGATCTGAGGCGTCAACAGTACAATCAATTCACTACGTTCACTCTCGCGGCGAGTACTACGGAACAGGGCTCCCAATAGGGGTAAATCTCCCAGGATAGGAACTTTAGTCACAGTGGAGCGATCAGATTCCCGGATAATCCCAGACAAGAGCAGAGTCTGCCCGTCGCGAACTCGCACTACCCCAGATTCTAATTGACGCTCCGACAGCAACGTGACAAAGGTGTTGCCACCGGTATTGAAGATTTCAATCGGTGAAGAAATGCTGGGGGCAACGGACAAGGAAACGAAGCCATTGTCATCAATTTTATCGATCTCAATGGACAGCACTAGCCCCGCCTCGGTGGTTTCCGGCTCAAGGACGACGACGCTGTCATCACCAATGGCGACAACACTCTGGGTCACCCGTTCGACCACAGTCTCGGTAAGCGCAACTGTTGCGGTTTGACCTTCTTGAACGATTAATGTCGGATCTGTCAGGATTTTGGCGTTGCCATTTTGAACGGTAGCTGTCAATTGGGCCAAAAATGTACTGGCAATGCTAAACAACCCCCCACCACCAGGACCTACAGGTAGGAACGGTACGGTGCCGGGTACGGTTGTCCTACCGGTGGAGGGACTGTTGGCACCAAAGTTGATCACCCCGATGCCGCCGGTATTGGTCACACTGGTATCGTCTACTGAAAAGGAGAAGCTGGTGCCAAAGGCATCAATGGCATTCAGGTCTATATCAATGACACGGACATTGACGGCCACTTGGCGGCGGCGCAGATCGATGCGAGTCAGTTGTTCGGTAGCGATATTTAAAAGTTGTGGGGAACCGACTAAGGTGAGGGAGTTGGTTCTCAAATCGGCAATAACCTGAAGCCCTCGCAGAATAGGCTGGCTATCTTCATAGTCAATGCGTTGGTTTTCTAACTGTTCGACCACCGTAGTCTCGGTGCTGGTAATGGGCTCAATTCCTTCACCGACTTCGACGGCACTGACACTGGTTACCTGGCGCTCTCGGCTGACTTGGCTTTCTGCCCCTAATGCTACTAGGAAGTTAGCAGCCACATCGGCGTCCACTTGATTGAGGCGGACGGTACGCACCATCAGATTCTGGGCTGAGGGTGGCAGTTCGGGGCCGGCATAAACCGTTCTGCCGACTCGATTCGCCTTGAGGCCACTGACCCGCAAAACGTGGTTAAACACGTCTTGCACAGACTCATTTTCAATGTCTAGAGTGATGCCTGGCCCTTCGCCTGATTCGCTTTCTAGGTCGATAAAGACGACGTTGACGCCAACAGAGCGAGCCAATAAGGAAAGCACTTCCCGGGAGGGCGCATTCCGTAGTACCAATCGGGGAATGCGCTCGTTACTGCCGAGATCGATGGCGTCAAACCTAGGCGTTGCCTCGGCAACGGCAATGTCCCCTACCGGAGGAGCTACGGCTCGAGGCTGAAAGGGAGGAGCTTGTTGCAGTTGGGGTTGCTGGGCTGGGGCACCGTCGATGGTGATTTCGGGGTCGGGGACTAGGATGTCGGGGGTGGCTTCTGTGGGCTGGGGGCCGGGGTCGGCAGACTCTGGAGGTGTTTCACTCGGAGCCTCGGGCGTGTCAGGTTCAGCCTGGGCAACTTGTTGACTGGTTTCCGGGGGGGTATCGCTGGGGACTGTCTGGAGTTCCGACGGCACCTGCGTTGGCGTTTGAGCAACTGCATTGGTATCGACAGAGAAGACCATTGCCTCAGAAGTAGCGGTGTCGATTTCGGCGACTGGCACCCGCGTAGTGCCCTCAATGGTGAGGCGAACGCTGTTGGCGTCTAGGGCGGTGAGGCTGATCGACTCAATGCCAGGAGCAGGGTTGACCTGATTGAAGGCATTGCCATCGGGCAGTTGGAGCTGGGAGCGAATGATGTCAGCCCGCAAGGTATTGCCCTGACTGACGGTGAAGACTTCGGCGTCGTCTCCACCGTTGGTCTGTAGGGCAATGCGCACTCCGTTTTCGGTTTCGGTGAGCTGCACCCCTGTGATGATGGTGGTGGCGGCATGGGCGGGATGGGCTGCTAGGGCGATGAGGGCACCTCCCATCAGCCAACTCTCAAATCCAATCAGGCGTTTCACAGTTCACTCCTTCATCACGTGCAGAATAAGTCAGGGATTAGAAACAAGGACCATAGCGGGGAAAGCTTTCTTTAGCCGCCTTCTGGCGGAGAGTCTCCTGCGGCCGGTTGCTCTCCTTCAGCTGGCTCGGCTGGCGGCGGCGGTGGGGGTTCTGTGGGATCGACTGTGGGCACCAACACTTCTAGGGTGAAGCTAGTATTCAAAGGCCGAGCCAACCCTTTGACATCTTCTTCTGTCAACCCCCCTCCTGGCGGGGCAATATCCTGCCGAAAGTCGCGGAGAATGACTAAGGGTTCTAGGCGTTCGATATTGCGAATCACGGCCTGGGTTTGCTGAAACAGGGCCTGCATCTCCACGGAGACTTGCTGGCGCTCAAACTTGCCGTCGAGTTCTGGCCCTAAGCTGCCATCGTTGACAATCCCTGAAGATGAGGGATCGAAGCTCAAAAGCTTCGACTCATAGGCGGTTTCAAAGGCTCGCCGTCGTTCTGGATCATTGAGGATACGCCCCCGAATGATCGGCACTAGGGGTTCGGGTAGGCCCTGGTTTCGGAGAAATTGCTCGAGCCCAGCCTGGTTAGCGACGACGTTAGAGATATTGGCGTTGCTGTTCTTGATCTGTTGGTTGATATCGATCAGCAGGGTGTCTAGGCTCTGAGGATCGCCGAGTAGGCTATAGATTTCAGCCCGTTGCTGTAGGGCTTGTTGCAGGTTAGCCTGCACTTGCTCGAGTTGCTGGGCGTTGGCCTGTTGCTGGGCTAGCTGTTGCTCTTTTTGCTCGACGGTTGCCTCTAACTCTGACCGCTGACTCTGGAGGGGGCTGACTAGGTAATTGAAGAGTGCTAAGGCACCGACGACGCCCACCACTGCGATCGCAATTCCCTGCACCCTAGGGGTAAGCTCGACCCCGAAGGCCACAGGATAGGCCGGGGCCTCCTCAAAGACTTGGTTATCCTCAGCGGGAATGAAATCTCCAGCGGCAGTCATGGTTGTAGCACTCCAGTTTCTCGCAGGGCTCGAATCCGACTAACCAGGCCGACGGTTCCCTGGTTGGCCAGTTCTTCCACCAGTTGTGAGGCCGGTAATCCGGTCATGTTGGCTTGGATGGTGTAATCCACTAGGAAGGTAAAGCTGCCAGCGGGGGCATTAGGGCAGGTGCCATCTTCCCTCGGTAAGGGTTGATCTTGACGCTGGGAACTCACCAGCTGAACCGTATTGCTGTCTAACAACCGCGATTGTTGCAACACCAAGACAAAGTCATTAATGTCGTCGAAGGAACAGGCCTGTCCCATGAGTTCAATCCCCCCTGCTGCCGGAGGACTCTCTTCTCCCTCTGGGGTTTGGCCAGCGGTTTGGCTCATTTCTGTGATTTGCACCCGGGCGGGGATGCGATCGCGAATATCTTGTAATAGGGCCGACCAGGGCCGAATCTTATTCACCTGGGAGACAATGGCCTGATTTTCGGCCTGTACCAGATCAACTTGGGCCCGAATACTATTGATTTGCTGCAACTGGTTTTGCAAGGCAGCGATTTCCTGATCAAGCTCAGCATCGCGAGCTTCTAACTGGCGAATTTGATGCTGCAATACTGCCCAGTATCCTCCCATCAGAGCAATGGCCGCTAACCCCACCACCAAGCCGATATAGAAGGGGCGACGCTCTCCCGGGGCACCCGCCTGGGCCTGGGGAGGAAGATCAAAGGGACGCTCTTCCCGATCGTTGAGAAAATTAATGTCTAGGCTATACATGACTTACACCTCCCTGATCCCCAGTCCGATCACCGTTGCCAATCCCGGACGCTGAGCCATGGGAATCTCCTCGTCCACATCTAATGAGAGGGCTGCAATCGGGTCAATTTGACTAGCTGGCAAACTCAGGCGCTGGGCAAAGAACTCATCTAACTGACCAATCGAGCCCCCCGGCCCCGCCAGCAACAACTGAGCCACCTCCATGTCTTCTCCCTGATTCAGATAAAAGTCAATGGAGCGGCGCAACTCATCGGCCAGCTCTCCTAAAATCCTTAACATCGCGGCTGTCCCAGGATTGGTTCCCCCCATTTGGGGCGTCCCCATCGTATCCATAGGCGTGGTCGGCACCGTCATGCCCTGCAGCAAATCCGTGTTGCGGGACGGTGGTAAATTCATGGCCCGACTCAAGGCGCTCTGAATCTGATAAGTACCAATGGGCACGGTGCGGGAAAAGTGGGGGATGCCATCCACCACGATGGAAATTTCGGTGCTCTCGAACTCGATATCGACGATGGCCGCTGCCTCTTGAGGGGTGAATTGGCGTAACTGCTCCCGGATGGTTCGAATCAGGGCAAAACTACTGGTTTCCAATACATTTAGCCCTAACCCTGCCTGCTGAAAGGCAGACATATAGGCATCGGTGACCTCTTTGCGGACGGCCACCAGTAGGACTTGCACCTTCTCGATGCCGTCTTCATCCACGAAGAACCCGAGCTTCTGATAGTCCACATCGGCTTCTTCCCGAGGGAATGGCAGATATAGGCTGGCTTCTTGGTTAAGCACCATCTCCCGTAATTCCTGCTCATTCAATTCAGATGGCACCGGAATCACGCGGGTAATAGCCCGTCCAGGGATGGCACTCGTGGCTCGCCGAATCCGCAACTTACTGTCTGCTATCACTGCTTGAATCGCTTCTGCCATGGCAGGAATATCGAGAATTTGCCCTTCTTCGAAGACGCCTTCCGATATCGCAATGGAGCTGAAATTGTCCAATTTCAATCTGGATCCCTGCTTGCGAATGCGGGCCACATTGACTCGCTCTGGCGTTAACTCTACGCCAACGCCAGGTTGTTTTCCAGAGAAGAGAGCTTTTAAGCTATTCACGGTCGTAGGTATTTACCGATAGAACCATCCATGTAGAACCAGCGTATGTCTCACTAGAGAGCACCGACTAGAGAGATGAGGCACCACACAAAATGTGCTAACGCATGGTACACAATTTAGGAGAGAATTACCACTTTTTAGCGCTAGCAACAAACCTTAAAGCCAACGGGCATGAGCTCGGGCATCTCTCAGCACCGCTAACGGGATCTGAATCGCCACTAAAACCATCTCAGATATCTCCTTTGAGATCTGTCTGAGGTTGTTCACAGCCGCAGATTTAGCCCCTTGTCAGCAGCTCACGGCCTAGTATTGGCAATTCGTTGCGAGCACCCTTTTCGCCTATCCCATGGGAGTGGGATCATTCAAATCGCAGCTTACAGATCGCGGCTTAGGTTAGTCTGTCATACGCATCTATCTAGTGAGTCCATTTTGGAATTGTTCTACTACCTGGCTCGCGTCAAACTATTTTGGCTCCGAGTTATCGGATTCACCAGCGATGGTACACATAATTGGGAGAATTGATCACAGTTTTTTGAAAAAAAAGCTAACTTTTTTAGGAATCTCCTAACGGCCTGGTTCTCATCCTCTCGGTGCAGGGCCTGGAAAATTGGCCTGAATAGTGGCTCAAACCCCTGTCATCACAGGGCTTGACAGTTTGATGCAGATCCTTTGCCAGGTTTGCCTGAAATGCCTACCCCGATCGGAGGAGATCAACGTAAATCAGAAAGACTTGGGGCTAGTATGCGATCGCAACAGGTGACTAACCGACCATGGGGCCACGATTAATACCAATTCCCGACACTGTCGTTACCGATCCCGCTGTCACCCTGCGGCACCTCCTCTTGCCTTTAGCGGCGCCTGGCCGAAGGACTCAGGGGAGGTTGGAGAAGTCTAATGTGTACGCATGTCCTGTCTGAGTTGGGGCCAGGAGCCAGTCGTCAGGAGCCAGAATTCTGTTGTCGCCTACCTCTTGGCTTCTGACTCCTGCATGCTGATTGAGCCAGAGATCCCGGTGCACCTCTGGCTGGTTCAACTTTTGCTATAGGCTTATAAAGCATAGATGCTTGGCCCCTGATTGCGATGATGCTGCGATTTTGGAAACGATTTTTCCTGTTCCTTCTGTGTGGTCTATGGCTCAGTTGGCTCGGCAGCTGTAGCGGTGGCTCTGTGGATCAGACCGCGGCCAAGGGGCCAGGAGGTCGAGTTCTGGACCATGCAGTTGCAACCTCAGTTCACTGAATACTTTAATGATCTGATTGCTCAGTTTGAAGCAGACCATCCTGACATCACGGTGCGATGGGTGGATGTGCCCTGGGCCGATATGCAGAGCAAGATTCTGACGGCGGTGTCCGCTGGTACCGCCCCAGATGTGGTGAATCTAAATCCAGATTTTGCCTCGCAGTTGGCGAGTAAAAACGCCTGGTTGCCTCTGGATGAGCGGATTCCCGAGGCAGCGAAGCAGCGATATTTGCCGCAGATCTGGCAAGCCAGCACGCTGCAGGGCGATAGCTTTGGCATTCCCTGGTACCTGACGGCACGGGTGACGCTTTACAATCAAGAGCTGTTTCGCCAGGCAGGGATAGAGAAAGCCCCTGAGACCTATGGGGAGCTGGCGACGGTTGCCAAGCAGATGAAGGAAAATACAGGTAAATATGCCTTCTTTATTTCCTTTGTGCCCGACGATGCCGCCGATGTGCTCCAGTCTTTTGTGCAGATGGGAGTTCCCCTTGTCGATGAGTCGGGGCGCGCGGCCTTTGACACGCCGGCTGGGGAAGCGGTGTTTCAGTATTGGACAGATCTCTATCGGCAAGAACTGCTGCCGCGGGAGGTATTGACCCAGGGCCATCGCCGTGCTGTAGAACTCTACCAAGCCGGAGAAACGGCGATTCTGGCGGCTGGGGCTGAGTTTCTTAGCACCATTGAGAAAAATGCGCCGTCTATTGCCGAGGCCACGGCCAGTGCTCCTCAGATTACCGGGGAGACGGGTAAGAAGAATGTGGCGGTGATGAATCTGATCATTCCCCGCGCTACGGAGGTGCCCGAGGCGGCCCTGGAGTTTGCCCTGTTTGTCACCAATGATGCCAATCAACTGGCCTTTGCCAAGGCGGCCAATGTGTTGCCATCGACGGTGGATGCCTTGCAGGATGCCTATTTTACGCAGGTGCCACCGGATGCCTCGTCGGTGGATGTGGCTCGCTCTGTCAGTGCCGCCCAGATGGCGGATGCGGAGGTGTTGATCCCGGCTATGGAAGATGTGAAGGAGTTACAGCAGATCATCTACGACAACCTGCAGGCGGCCATGTTGGGCCAGAAACCAGTGGCTGAGGCGGTGAGTGATGCCGCCAGTCAGTGGAATGCTCGTTAGGCCTATGGCTGGCAGCAGTCATTGGGAAGTGAGGCGCTGATGGTGGCGGCTAAAGAAATCACCAATTAGATAGAGGGAGCCGCAGAGCACCCTCAGAGGGGTGGGGTTGGCGGTGATGGCTCTCAGTCCCTGGTCTAGATCTGGGTGAATTTCACAGGTGTCTAGCTGGGGGCAAGTGGTCTGTGCGATCGCACCTAGCCCTGCCGGAGCCGCGTAGGTATGGCCGGGCCACGGGCACCAGGTGGAGATGATCCCCTGGCCGCAGCAAGGCCTGGAAGATATCGCGATGATCTTTGGTAACCAACATGCCCATCAGCCAACCGACCGGGGCCAACTCCAGGCTATCCACATAGGCCCGCAGCGCCATCGCTGCCGCCGGATTATGGGCCCCATCCACCAACAGGGGCCACCCTTGGCCGCGATCGTCCTGCCAGGTGAGCCACTGCAGCCGTCCAGGCCAACGGGCTTGGGCCAGGCCAGTGGTCATGGCTGCCTCGGCAATGGCCCATCCTTGGGCCTGTAGGCAGCGCAGGGTTGCGATCGCAAGAGCAGAATTGATCAGTTGATGCGGCCCTGGAAAGGGAAGACGATAGCGCCAGGGAGACGGGATAAACTCCTCCTCCCCTTGGCCAACAGCCCCGTCATGGTGACCCGCAACCGCTGCCCACCCCTGGCCTAAATCCCGAGCCGGGGCTGGCCATATGGCTGGACAGTCCAACTCTGCTAACCGAGCCGCTACCACCGCCTTGGCGTCCGCTGGCAGGGGACCAATCACCGCTGGGCAACCCGGCTTGAGAATGCCAGCCTTTTCCCGGGCGATGTCGGCCAGAGTCGGCCCTAGCCGCTGCCAGTGCTCCCGACTCAAAGACGTAATCACCGTCACCAGGGGATGCTCGCAGACATTGGTGGCATCCAGGCGTCCCCCTAGCCCCACCTCCACTACGGCGACATCCACCGCCTGCTGGGCAAAGTATAGCCAGGCTGCCGCCGTTAGTACCTCAAACTGAGTCGGCATTTCCTGACTAGGGGGAATAACGGCCTCGACTTGGGCCAAAACCGCACTCAGATCCGCCGCGGCAATGGGACGTTCATTAATACACAGGCGTTCGCGCCAACTGACTAAGTGGGGCGACGTATAGCGGCCAACCCGATAGCCAGCCTGGGTGAGCACCGAGGAGAGATAGGCGCAGACGGACCCCTTACCATTGCTGCCGGCCACATGTACGAGCGGCACCTGCTTTTCGGGATGCCCCAGCCGGGCTAATAGCTGCTCGATTCGGGCTAACCCTAGATTGACGCCGAACCGCTCAAACTGGGCTAGTCGCCGGGCGATTTCCGCCTCCTCCCCAGCCTCTACCGGAGGAATCCCTGAGGCACGGCAGCCTGGGTCTACCACCAGCGTTAGATGGCTTCCATGTTCTTCTCGCCGGTGCGGATACGAATAATCTGATCCACAGGAGCCACAAAAATCTTGCCATCGCCGATTTCCCCGGTGCGAGCCGCGGCAATGATCTTATCGACCACCATATCCACCTGGCTGTCCTCGACCACGATTTCGATCTTGAGTTTCTGCAGGAACTCTACCGTGTATTCAGAGCCCCGATACCGCTCGGTTTGGCCTTTTTGACGCCCGAACCCACGCACCTCAGACACCGTCATGCCAACGATGCCCGCATTCACTAGCGCAATTTTGACCTCATCTAGCTTGAAGGGGCGGATGATCGCTTCGATTTTTTTCATGACTCCGTATATGTCTCCGTTGCTTAGTCGTGCCGCAGCATCAGGTTTACCGAGGCCCCCAGGGGGAATGCTGTGTTAACCGCTACGCTTCTTGATCCTGCCATGGGAAGGGGCGGATGCCCCACTCTATACCATGGGTCAGGATTATTCGGTCGGGCCCGTGGTGTTGAGCAGCGGCTTCATAATCAAAAAGCCGGCCCCAAAGGCGCTGACCACGATCAGGAGGATGGTGGTCGCTAGCCACAACCCACTGAGATCCCGAGAGTTTTGAGTGGGGGTAGGCTGAGTCTGGTGAGGAGAGTCCGATTGATGGCTGAACAAATTGCCAGCAGCAGGCCATGACTTCACCGGTTTCAACCACGCCGCCACTAACTCAGCAGTGCCTGACTCATGAGTCGTATCGGCATCCGCGTCCGCCGACTTGGACTCTGGAGATCTAGTCGCCCTCAGCTGGCTCCCCTCTGGGGCCGTAGCCTGGGGAGCAGGGACTGGCGGTGTCTGCGGGGGGGGCTGGGGAGACTGGCTGGGACCGGCTAAGTAGCGTAGCTGGTCGGTCGCCTGCAGGAATCGATGAATCTCTTGGCGGAGTTGATGATTTTGGCGCATTACCTGCTGATTTTGGGCGGTCAAAGCCTCTACCTTGGCTTTGGTTGCCTGCAGCTCGGTGGCCAGCTGGCGATAGACCGAAATCGGCACCGAGGGAGCATACCCTGCCGCCGTCGGCGCGTCTGCATCAGCGGCCAGGGAGGAAAACGAATCCGAATAAAGAGGCGAAGTCATACAGGTCGTTTCAAATTGACGACTACCGAAGTCGGAACTACAGGCCAAGGGTAGTTCAAATTAGAGCAATCGACACATCTTTAGTCAAGAAATTTGCTGAAATTGACAGTAACGTCCCTGATTGGCCATTGTCAGGGATAGCCCCCGTTAGATTACGGTGATGCTGCCACTGCCAGGGCCACGGTGGCCTCGTGGGTAGCCCCAGGCGCTAAGGTGATAATTCGATCACCGGTATTGAGGGCATTGCGCAGGGCAGTCCAGGGCTCCAGGCAGTAATACGGCTTCCCCTGCACCGTCCAGAACACCAGGGCGGAGTAGGTATCGCTCCAGGTCAGAGTCAGGGCGCGATGGCTGTGGTGGTCGACGACGGTGGCCGTCTGGGCCGACAGAGGGGTCAGGGCCACGTCGATTTCTGGCTGACTCAGATCGAAGTGACCCGCAAAAGGCTCTACCGCTTGGGTGAGCTGATCGTGCAGCTGCTGGGCCGGTAGGTCGAAGCGGAGTTGAGTTTTGTCTGCTGCGTGGAAGTAGGGATGCAACCCCAGGGAAAAGGGCATGGGGCGATCCGAGGCATTGATCACCCGCTGGTCTAGGGTGAGGGTGTGCCCCTGCAGCCGGTAGGTCAATTCCAAGCGAAAGTCGAAGGGATAGAGCGCCCGGGTGTGGTCGTTACTGGTCAGCGCTAGGGTGAGGGCAGCGCTATCGCGCACAGATTGCTCTAAAACCTGCCAGGGTAAGTCTCGAGCAAAGCCGTGTTGCTTCAAGGAATAGGCTTGTCCCTCCAGGGTGTAGGTATGGTCTGGCAGGTTGCCGCAAATGGGAAACAGAATGGGAATGCCCCCCCGTACCGACAGCTCTGGGTTGGCGAAGCGCTCGGCGTCGAAGTAGAGGATATCTTGGTCGTTGATCTGCCAGTGGGTAATCAGGCCCCCCCGTTGCGGTACCACCGTCACCTTGGCATCGGCGTCGGTGTCAGACAGGAGGTAGGTGGGATATTGCTCGGCCTTAACTGCGATCGCAAACACAGGTCTCTCCCGATCAGGCTGTCTAGACCGTACCACAGCCCCTGGCTATACCAGGGTAGTCGGCAATGCTGTCAGGGACTGTCCTGGGGGTGGGAAGATGGGGAAGATGGCTCTGGGGAAATGGCCGCCTCCATGGCCGCCTCCATGGATGGCTCATCGTCGCCTAGGGCCACCTCTGGATTGACCGTCTCGGCCATGGTGTCGGCGGTGTCAGCGGTATCTGCCAATGGCGTCGCTGACGCCACTGATGCCGCTTCCGGCTGGGCGGGGGAGTCAGCGGTTGCCTCCAGCTGGGCCGGGAGCGTGCCAGCCATCCCTGGCGGTGAGGCCTGGCCCAGGGGGCCTACCAAGGGCTCACCATAGGGCTCAATCGCCTCCGGCACAACTGCTTCCGGCTGAGCACCGGCGTCCCCTGCCGGAGGCACCGGCACCCTCGGCTCCGGCGCCAGACCAGCGTCTCCTGGCACCGGCGCAAACTCTAGCTGTTCTGGGGCAGCCTTTGGTCCCCAGTCTTTGAGGGTGTCATCCATCGTCTCTGGCCAATCCAGCGGCGGCAGCTCAGGCTCGGGGCGCTCCAGCTTGGTGGGCGCTGCCCCGGGCTGTGACGAGGGTGGTGGGGCCGTGAAGGAGTCCCCGGCTGGGTCTGAATCTTCCGGCGTCAAGGGCGCTCCAGCAGGAGCAGCAGGAGATGGCGTCTGCACCGGCAAGACCATGTGCGATCGCAGCGGCTGTTCAAACTCCTGAGAGGCCTGCTCGATGGCATTCCAGATATCCCTAGCTGCTTTTCCAGTAGCCTGCCGTGGTTGCCCCGCGTGGACTGTAATCGGCACCACCTCCACCTTCATTTGCCGTGGCCGCAGAGACACCTTTAAGGCCGCCGTATCATGATCAGGCTGGGCGCCATCCTCGAAAATAAAATCCCCCAAGGAATAGACAATCGGGCGGCCTTTATAGACTTCTGCCCCCTGTAACTGACTCGGGTGATGACCCACCACCACATCTGCCCCCTGATCAATGGCCAGCCGGGCCAGATTTGTCTGCCAATGGGCCGGATTGTCCGCCAGCTCTGCCTGCCAGCGATAGTTAACCACGATCCAATCAACGCTGTCTCGCAGGGCCCGAATATCCTCGGCAATGTCAGGCAACTCCAAATGGTTGACTCCGGCTACAGACTGAGCTGCTGCCTGCGTCGCCGTTTGGGTATAGCTCAAGTAGGCAATGCGTTGCCCCTTCACCTCTAAAATCTCTGGGCGCCGGGCTTCCCGTTCCGTGCGTCCTGCCCCCACTCGATAGAGGCCCTGCCGATCCAACGTCGTTAGGGTCTCTGCCAGCCCCTGTTCTCCAAACCCCATGATGTCCTCATGGGTAAGATTGACAATATCGATCCCCGCTTGCTCCAATAAATGGGCCGCGTCAGACCGTTGCCGTTGATGCAACTCTTCTTGCAATGAGGTGTCCGCATTGGCCAGAGAATCGCCCAAGTTGACCATCGCCACATCTGCCCGCTGGTAATCACTGAGCTGGGCCAACCAGGGCTGCTCCGGCGTGATTTGGGCGTAGGGCACCTGCTCGAAAGACACATCGCCACCAAACAGCAGCGTAATCGTGGGGTCTCCTGGATTACCACTCTGGCGATGGGGGATCACTGCCACCGGTTCTAAGGCGGCTTGTACTGTGTTAGGGTGGGTAGCCTCAGCTTCCTCCGGAGTCGTCTCATAGGTCACGGGCACCGCCTCCGGCCAGTCCATCTGCTCTGGAGTCGGCTCCGCCGCCTGCCGGGACTGGGGCACCCGCGGCAAACTGGGACCAGTGTTGGCCAAAATGACCTCCGTCAGGCACCCCAACACAAAGGCCGCCACTGCTGAGCCCGACAACAGCACCGTGCGAAAGGCTTTCAGCTGTTGATCACCCCAAACAAAGGGGCGAGATCGTTGTCGAGAGCGCCGCCGGGATCGCTGCGCTTGAGCCAGCTGGGGCGGCAACGCCTGAGGATTAGCAAAGGCCATCGAGGCCTGATGCCGCTGCTGCTTCAACGCCGGAGTCACAATCCGCACCGATCTAGCCCACACGACCTGGGCCTGCCCCAAGGGCCGCACCAGCAGATAAATCCCCTCAATGCGATCGGAGTTGAGTTGCCAAATCCGGTGGCAAATGTAGCGAGTCAGGGGCTCAAATAGGGGCGGCCGTCGATATTCCACCAAAATGCGCAAACGCCCCGGTCGATCGGCCTGCACCTGGGCATAGAGGTCCTGGTCCACCAAGCCTAGGTTAAGCCACAGGGCTAAGGCTCGAAAACTCCCTGACGCCGCCGCCTCTTTAACATCTGAAGCCGTAACATCTGAGGCAGTCGATGCATGGCCATTCTCCTGAGAGTCATCAACCTGAGCGTTATCAGCGCCTTCGCTATCGTAGGCAGCAATATCCTGTGTCGCGTAGACCATGAGCGTTTCCTACTGGCCGACTGAAGTTGTGCAATGCTTAGTGGCGATCACCCTACCTGAATCAAGCTAACCCCTCTCCTGGCATCCATTGACCGCTGGCTAAAGCCAACCTTAGTAAAGACACCTACCCTGTCCTCAACCCCCCGATACACCTATTGCCGAGGAAGGCATAGCGCGGATAGTCGCCTAGGGAACCCGCTGGTGGCATCACCCCTTGACTAGAGAAAAACGAGGGTTGGCCAATCCCAGCTGTGGCTGCGGCAAGGTTAAGACCTCAATCCGACCGTTCAACTGTCCGCTTAGAGAACCGGTGAGATTATTGGGCAGTAAAAGCATTCATGACTTTAACAAAGATGATTTGCTTGTCAATAGGTTTTTAACAAAAAACATGCCTTCATTGGCCTCGATGTACAGCATTTCCTTTCGGGGTGAGGTATAGCCTATCCCTTGACATCAAGGGATTCATGACCATCCTTGTACCTCGCTAGATTCAGAAACGCTGTAAGCCAGAGGCAGCCACAGTTAGCCAGAGAAAAATTATGGCAGGATGGCGTGTGAAACAGGGTAGACGAGTAGATGGGTAGATGGGCTTGCCCTGAGCGGAGGGCGGAAGACACCAGCCAGCTGAAGCAGGCAGGTGCCGGAAAAATCTGGTAGGGTTTTAGTCTTGCAAGACATTATCAGGATGGCCATGCAATCGCTGCAAGGACGGGATTTTCTGAGTCTGGCTGATCTGAGTAGTGCTGAGTTGATCGGCATGCTAGATTTGGCCACGGCCATGAAGCAGGGGCAATCCCCAGCCGCGACGTCCTTTAAGACTCTAGGACTGCTGTTCCATAAGGCCTCTACCCGCACCCGAGTCAGTTTTTCCGCAGCTATTGGACAATTGAGGGGTCAGGTACTCGATCTCAATACCAGTGTCACCCAGGTTAGCCGCGGCGAGCCGACCCGCGATACCGCCCGGGTGCTGTCTCGCTACCTAGATATCATTGCTATTCGCACCTATGCTCAGGCGGAATTGGAAGAGTTTGCCCGTTACGCTGAGATTCCAGTCATCAATGCCCTCACCGATTGGGAGCATCCTTGCCAGATTTTGGCTGACCTGTTGACGGTCAGGGAAACCTTCGGTCAGCTATCAGGGCTCACGTTGGCTTATCTCGGCGATGGTAACAATGTGGCTCACTCGTTGCTATTGGGCTGTGCCCTGGCTGGGATGACTATTCGAGTGGCGACTCCTGCTGGCTATGCCCCAGATGCGGTGATTGTGCAGCAGGCCCAAACCTTGGGGAGCGATCGCACCCAGGTCGTGATCACTGATGATCCTCAAGCGGCGGTGACAGGAGCCCATGTCCTCTACACCGATGTCTGGGCCAGCATGGGCCAGGAAGCCCAGGCCGATAGCCGCATTCCCACCTTTCAACCCTACCAAGTCAACCAGATCCTGGTGGCCCAGGCTAATCCTGACGCCATCATCCTCCATTGCCTGCCGGCCCACCGGGGTGAGGAGATTACCGATGAGGTGATGGAAGGCCCCCAATCACGGATCTGGGATCAGGCCGAAAATCGCCTACATGCCCAAAAAGCATTACTGGCCAGCCTGTTGGGCTTAAGTTAGGAGACCGGTTGAAATTGATAGGTCTGGATGCCCCCAAGGGTACCGGCTTGATATTTGACGATCTAAACTCATAGTCCACACCTTAAAAGCCTTGGCGAGGGTTGATGTTGAGAGACTCGGTTACAACTGCGACAGTTTACGACAGGTCGCTTCGATGCTAGCGATGCTCCCTGGGTTCACTAAGCCAAAGTAGTCGAAGCGATAGACGGCATCGGTTTGGGTGGCTTTCAATTGGCTCCAGAAGGCATCGCCTTGCAGTTGCTCCAGTAAGTTATCGCCGGTTTCTACGATCAGTAGCGCCTCAGGATTTGCCGCTAACACTGTTTCTGCCGAGAGGGTAATGTATCCCTCGAAGGGGCTTTCTCCTTGGTAGTCGGCGGTTACATTGGCAATGTTAAATTGGGCCAAGAAATCCCCGGCCCAGCTGTCTTGATTGGGAGATAACAGGGGCTGGCGACTCACTAGCACTAGGGCCGTGGGGGCTGTGGCGGGTGCTTGGGCTAGGCAAGCATCGTAGCGGGCTAGGAGAGGCTGCGGGTCGCGGCCGATACGCTGGGCCAGGTCTTGCGTTAGTCTCTTGAGGCTGGCCCAACTGTTGACCTCTGCTGTCAGTGTCTCGATGTCCATTGCCTGTAGGCGCTCTAGGGTCTTGTCGTGAAAGCCCTTGGCACCGATGACCAAGTCTGGTTGCAGGGCCACGATCTTCTCTAAATCTGGCTCAGTCCGGCCTTCACTGACGGTGGCTAGGTCTGCGAAACGGTCATCTTCTCGCAGGATACGGCTGCCTGGGATTCCCACTAGTGTGTCGTCATCCAGGGTATGGATGATATCGGCGGTGAGGGCGGTGAGGGCGACGATCTGGGTAGCCGTTGCAGCCGTGGCTGTCGTCGGCTCCGTCTCTCCCGCTGCTGTTGTCTCGGCTCCATTGTCTGGGATTTCTGAGACAGGAGTGGGGGGGGTGGCACAAGCTGCGATCGCACCGAGCATCGCGACCAGCAGTAATCGTCTCAACCAGTGTGTATCCATAACGACGTCTCCTACTTGGGTAACCCTATGCGATCGCAAAACCAAACTTAGAAACGATAGCTCAGACCGACGCGGACATTGATGCCGGGCTGAGTAAAACGCTGGATATTCGGGGCATTCGCATCAACTGTGCGGACCTCGGAATAGGCGTAGTATTCCGTATTGAGCAGGTTATAGACCCCCAGACTCAGCCCCAGATTGGGCGTGGGGTCATAGCTGCCAATCAGATCAAACACCGCATAGGCGTCGGGCACAAAGAAGGTGGTGTCCTCCGGCGTGCGGGCCTTACCCACAATCGTGCTGAGGAATTCAGCCCGCCACCGATCCTCCGGGGCCCGGTATCGCAGCCCGACCACCGCAGTGAGAGGATTGACCGACGGCAAAGGCTGATCGGCCGTGAGGTCATCGCCGCGCACCCAAGCCAGACTACCCAGGAGACTAAAGCCATAGCCCCTGGGGTCGAAGCGGTATTCGCCGCCGGCCTCGATGCCATAAATGCGCGCCCGGGCCACATTTTGGGTCTGGAATTGATTCACCACCTGGGTATCGAAACTAAAGGGAGGGGCAAAGGTCGGGCAGGGATCCACATCCACCAAACAACGAGTGCCTGCCCCGACAAAGGTCTCGATGAAATTGTCGTAGGTATTGTAAAAGCCGGTGAGGCGAAAATCGACCTGGGGAAAGTTCCCCCGAATCCCCAGCTCGAAACTATCGCTGGTTTCCGGTTCCAACTCAGGATTAGACAGGGTTTCGTACTTGAAGAAAGGACTGGTTAAATTGGTGAAGCCGCTGTTGATCTCGCTATATAGAGGCGCCCGGAAGCCACGGGCATATTGGCCATAGAGAGAGAGTTCTGGGGTGGCTTCATAGAGCAGGGCAATGCGCGGCGAAAAGGCTGATGCGGTTAAATCAGCCGCTTCTGCGCCATTGCGGGTGAAGGCTTCATCTGGATCAGTGCTGAGATCATAGTGATCGAAGCGCAAGCCAGCGATGATATCAAGGGGGCCAACCTCGAGCTCATCTTGAGCATAGACCCCTAGCCGCAAGGTATTGCCATCGGGAAAATCCTTCACGGGGAAGGTATCTGGGGGAATGACGTTGGTGGATTCCCCGGTGTTGAGGTTGGTTTCGATGCGATCGCGGGGGCGAGAGTTGAAGGTATTCGACACATCCAGTCCATAGGTGAGACGGTGGCTGACGCTGCCGGTGGTAAAGTCACTGCGCAGCTGCAGATTACCCCCATAGCTGTCGGCAACAAACCGGTTCTCGGTATCCCTAAACACAGGTTGTCCCGGGAAAGCCGACCCGGAAGCCCGGGTTTCTTCCAATAGCTCCGTCGTGGTGGCCTCTTGATAAAACAGCTGAGCCTCAGCACCGGTTAAGAAGGATGGGCTCTCGGGGGCGTCATAGCTGTAGGCGAGGCTGACCCGGGTGCGATCAATCAAAATATCCTCGACCTCACTGATGACACATCGGCGGCGAAGTCATCCTCGTCGCCCAGTAAATCCCTGGGTTCCAGAGAGCGATAGGTGACCACGCCCCCCAGGGCGTCGCTACCGTACAGAGTAGAGGCCGGTCCCCGCAATATCTCCACCGCTTGCAGGGTAGCAAAGTCTACGTAATCACCTCTGCCGATATTGAAGGGGCCAAATTCAAACCGTTCCGGCAGACGAATGCCATCGAGTTGAAACAGCACCCGATTGCCCTCCAGACCCCGAATATTGACATCCTGCAGCCCAAACCGACGATTGTTGCGCACAGAGACCCCCGGTTCGTATCGAACCAGATCCTGCAGGTCTTGCATTTGATAGAAGTTGAAATCCTCTAATTCAAAGACGGTGACGGTGGCGGGCAAATCCTCCACATCGCGGGGGGTACGGGTGCCGGTGACGGTGATGCGCAGCGTGCCTCCCTCGGGGATGTCTTGGGCCAGGAAGGCGGGGGCAGGGGCATCGGATGCTAAATCGGATTCATTACCATTGGAGGCAAGCGCTGAAGACCCCGATTCAGGGCCTAGGTTGGCTTCCAAGGCTTCAGTTAGATCAATGATTTCGCCCAGATCTCCTGCTTCCAGGGAGATTTCAGGATCGTCGTTGACAGCCATCTCGGTTGCCATCCCAGGGGTTGGGGGGACAGCCAGGAGGAGCAACGTCAACAGCAGGGATCTACAAAGAGGATTTTTTCTCAATAGAATAGGTGCCAGAGTCATCGGTGTCATCCTTGGTGTCATCCAATGTCAAAACAGGGTGTGGGTGAGGATCGAGCTGGGTTGGCAGGGGTGAATTTAGAGGGGGTGGCCTAGGAAAATTCACACCTCAGAAGTGAGGGGGCTCGCAGTTAGGGGACACATTTGCAGCCCCACGGGGGTATGCAGCAGGGCGACCTCTACATCGAAGACCTGGCGCATTAGGGTTGGTGTCAGGACCTCTGCCGGCGATCCCACAGCCCAGAGTTGGCCTTGGCGCAGCAGGGCGATGCGATCGCTATAGCGAGCTGCCATGTTGATGTCGTGGAGCACTGTGATGATAGAGAGCCCCCGTTGACGATTCAGCCGCTTGAGCAACTCCAGTAGCTGCAGCTGATAGTGCAGGTCTAGAAAGGTCGTCGGTTCGTCTAGCAGCAGCACCTTAGGGTTTTGGGCCAAGGCCAGGGCCAAGAAAGCTCTAGCTGTCGTTCCCCCCCAGAGAGATCGGCGACGGCACGGTCGCGGTAA
Organism: Halomicronema hongdechloris C2206; assembly: GCF_002075285.3. Taxonomy (GTDB): domain Bacteria; phylum Cyanobacteriota; class Cyanobacteriia; order Phormidesmidales; family Phormidesmidaceae; genus Halomicronema_B; species Halomicronema_B hongdechloris. The sequence continues at coordinate 1,069,173 of NZ_CP021983.2, forward strand.
TGCTCTAGCTCTGTCCACTGCAATGCCGTGTCCCACCTGTCTTGCCGGCCGGCGGCATCTAGATCCCACTGCCACCAGGGTTGATGGGGGGAGCGGCCCAAGCTGACGAGTTGATACACCGTGAGGTTAGTCGGCAGGGATGTTGCTGGGGCAGCAGGGCCAAAAGCGCGGCCACGCGGGGGACGGTAGGGGTGTGAATATCATGGCCATCGCAGCAGGAGACATTCCCTGCTTCAGGCTGGAGGATACGGCTCAGCAGCCGCAGCAGGGTGGATTTCCCAGAGCCATTGGCTCCGATCAAGCTGAGCCATTCCCCGGGCGCCAGGGATAGATTGACCGCGGCAACGATGGTGCGATCGCCATAGAACACCAAGAAAGCTGACGGGCCTCTAAGGGCATGACTATAGCCCTCCTCTGCGCGCGACGACGGTGCAGCAACCAGATGAAGACAGGGGCCCCCAACACGGCGGTCACCACCCCGACCGGCAGTTCTACCGGGCCGGCTCGGGCCATCAGGTCTGCCGCCGATAACACCAAGGCACCTCCCAGGGCTGAAAATGGCAACACTAGCCGATAGTCAGTGCCGACGAGTAATCGCACGCCATGGGGCACAATTAACCCCACAAATCCCACTAGTCCAGCAATGCTGACGGCTCCAGCCGCGAGCAGGGTGGCCACAGCACCAATCAGGCAGCGCGATCGCATCAGGGAAGTGCCTAGGCCCGTGGCCAGATCATCCCCTAGGCTCAATAGGTTGACTTGCCGGGCCAGCAAACAGCCAACCCCTAGGGCCACCACAATGCCAGGCCCCACCAGGGTCACCTCGCTCCAGCCGCGACCATTGAGGCTACCGATTAGCCAGTTCAATGCCGCTTGAATTTGGCCATCGGGAGATAGTAGCAACAGCAGCGACTGGATGGCGCCGAAAAAGGAGCTAAAGGCCACCCCCCCTAAAATCAAGCGTTCCACCGATATCGTGGTGCCTGTGCGGGCCAAGAGATACACCAAAAGCGTGGTCATTACAGCCCCCAACCACGCCCCCAGGGGCACCCAGATCTGCACCAGCCCTACGCCGACCGCCAACACCACCATCAACCCGGCTCCAGCCGAGATACCCAACAAAAACGGACTGGCCAGGCCATTGCGCAACATGCCCTGTAGCAGGGCCCCGGCCAGGCCCAGGGCCGCCCCTACCACCAGGGCTGCCAAGACCCGCGGCAGTCGCAACTCCCAGAGGATGGTCTGGTGGATGGCATCTCCCTGCCGCAGGGCCGCTGCCATCAGCTCGGATCCCGTTAGGGCCACGGAGCCCATGGTCAGCGACAAAACGAGAACGATGCCCAAGCCCAGCACCAGCAAGCCTGTGGCTAGGACAATGCGTTGCCGTTGCCCTAGGTAGCGGGGGAGGTAGTCTGGGAATCGCGTCAGCGTTGCCATGGCTAATCGGGGGATTTAGGTTTTCAGCTTGGTTTCTAGGATTAAGCTGGCATTGCGGAAAGGCGGCAGCTTACTCAGCCAAGGCACCCAGCGAAACCAGCCAAGGCGATGGGGATAGCGGCAAATGTCCTGCGGCAGCGATCGCACCTCCAGCACCGACAACCCCAGCGCCGGAATATCGTGCTCATTCCGAATAAACCATCGCAGGGGCGCCTCTAGCCGGGCTAATTGCTGGGCCCACCGCCCCTGGGTAATACCGCCGACGGCATCAAACAGAAAGGTCGCCCCCAAAAAGCGCTGTTTGAGCCGGGTAATCAACTGCTGCACCTGGGCCGCCTCAAAATACATCAGCAGCCCTTCTGCAAGGATCAATAGGGTTTCCGGCGGCCCTGCCGGGACGGCATCTAGCCAGCGACTATCCAGGGCTGAGGCCGCCAAAAACCGATGCTGACTGGTCTCGGTGTCAACCTGGCGCCGCAGGGCAATCACCTCTGGCACATCTAGCTCTAGCCAGCAGCGGCAGCCCTGGCCCACCCGGTAATAGCGGGTAGAGAGGCCGGCGCCCAGTTCTACCACCACGACATTGGCATAGGTGGCCAGATGCCGCTGCACCATCTGATCTAACACCTGGGCCCGCACGGCCCAGCTCAATTGAACCCAGGGACTATAGACGGGGTCTAGGGCCGGATCCCAGGACAATGCCGGCCACCACTGGGCGATATCAGGGTCGCGGAAAATGCCATCCGGCCGTTGATGTTCCTCTACCCGGGCCCGAGTGGTTAGCAACAGGGTACGCGGTACGCCAGAGAGCGCCATCGCATCAGACACAGTATTCATAGGGCGATCGTAAATCGTAAGGCATTAAAGGGTAGCTCGAGCTGCGATCGCAACCACAGTGGTCATAAACCCCACCATGGCCAGACGACCACTCCAGAGTTCGGCCCGTTTCGAGGGACTTAATGATTGAGGGACGTCCTCAGGGGATATCTCCTCAGGGGATACCGTGGTTGCAGTTAGGCGATCTTTAGAGAGGTGTTTCATGGGAAGTCTCCGTGATAATGGTGAGGGACAGTTGTGGGTTGATAGGCTGTTAACTTGGGGCGTTATTTAGCTGGGGCGTTACTGGAGTGCAGCCGCCAGGATGAGAGTGGCCGCGAACCTGGCAACCGCGTTCATGGAAACCAGTAGCAGCACTTCGCGATAAGTTGCCGCACTCCGATCGAGAACACCCTGGCTGAATGTGTGCCGTTGTCCGGTTCGATAGAGCCAGTTAAGGCAAGAACAAAGACCCTCCGTTGCCGTAGCTGGTAAGGACCAGCCCAGCGATCGCAACAGGGGAGTCCAGAAAATGCCGCTGTCGTGACCTGTCGGCCTATCTGCGGCGACGGAGCCTTGATTATCAAAGGCTGAGGGTTGCATAGACATCCATGTCCTTCACGAAAAGCCTCCACCCATCGGTGGTAATGACAAATATTCTCAGCAAATGCCAGCAAGACTTATTGCATCACAGATCGGAACTGTTCGCAATAGGCTTGGGGTTTTATCTCGAGATCATGTCATGGATAGTCAATATTGACGCTTTCCAGGCTCTAAACTCTCCAGGCTCTAAACTCTCCAGACTCTAAACTCTAAGAAGGCAGAATTTCCGTGTCGGACAAAGCAATGGCGTATCCCCACGGCAGAGGCCCTGAGCGCTCAGGACAAAGACGGTCTCAACTAATTGGAAATGGTCCCGATAAATATGACCTGCGCATCCCTGGGGGCAGTAGGGGCAGGGCTGGCTGTAGCGGGATTGGTCCCGGTTAGGCGTACTTTAAGTTACAGTATGGCCTGCTGCAATTGCCGATGATAGAGAATTAACCAATGGCCAGTCTTTCGCCATGACCTTCGGCAATGGGATAACTCACCCCACCCCGGACGCAACCTTGCCACGGCAACCGCAAATCATTGTCTGCGGGTTAGGGCGTACCGGCTTCCGGATTTTCTCGTTACTGCGGCAACAAGGGGCCGATGTGATTGGGGTCAATCCGACGCCTCTGCCCCAGGGCTGCTATCCTAGCCATGACATCGTTGTCGGCGATCTGCAGGCGGCAGCAACCCTGCAACGGGCTGGCATTGAGGTGGCCCATACATTATTGCTGGCTAACTCGGATGATGCCTTGAATCTGGCCATTCTCACCCAAGCCCGCCTGCTCAATCCCCAGATTCGCATTATCAATCGGCTGTTTAATGCCAGCTTGGGGGAACGCCTAGACCAAACCCTGCCTCGCCACGTCAGCATGAGCGTGGCGGCGTTAGCCGGTCCCCTGTTTGCGTTTGCGGCTTTGGGGAACCGGGCCATCGGACAAATTCGCCTGTTTGACACCACCTGGCCCATGCACGAGGAAATCATCCGCGAGGATCATCCCTGGCGGGGACAACCGCTGCGGGGGCTATGGGAAAGCCGTCAGCGGATGCTGATTTACTACTGGTCAGCGCAGCACCGTATCGATTTAGTGTCGGCAGTGATGGCGGGGCATCGCCTGCAGCCAGGTGATCGGTTGATCGTGGCCACGCGTCCGGCCCGCTCGCGTCCCCATCAGCGCTCAGCGGCCCAGGCCTGGCGGAGGCTGATGAATACCTTACATCAGGTGCGTCGACGCAGTCGCGCCGCCTTGACGGTGTTGCTGGCCTTGATGCTGACGATTGCGATCGCAACCGGTACCTATGTGGGGACCAGTCTGGACACCTCCCTGGTCGATGCCCTCTACTTTGCGGTGGGCATGATTACCGGGGCGGGGGGCCAGGAGCAGGTGGCCGAAACCGCTACCGCTGCTATCAAGGTATTTACGGCGGTGATGATGTTGGTGGGGGCCGGGGTGATTGGGGTGTGCTACGCCCTGCTCAATGATTTCATTCTAGGCACCCGCTTCCATGAATTTTGGAATGTGGCCCGCTTGCCGCAACAGCAGCACTATGTGGTGTGTGGCCTAGGGGGGGTGGGCTATCGCATTGCCACTCAGCTACAAACCCTCGGCCATGAGGTGGTTGTGATCGAACGGGATGCCCAGAGTCGTTTCTTGGGGGCGGCCAAGGCCCTAAATCTGCCCGTGATTATTGGGGATGCCAGCCTGGCCTCAACTCTGGAGACGGTGCAGCTGAAGCGGGCGGCGGCCCTGGTGGCGGTGACCAGCGATGACACCGTGAATCTAGAAATTGCCCTGACGGCTCGCAGTGTGGCGCCGCGACTGGCGGTGGTGGTGCGCAACCAGGATCCTGAGTTTGCCCAGCAAGTGCAGCAGGTGTTTGAGTTTGACCAGGTCATGAGCCCCACGGAACTGGCGGCTCCAGCCTTCGCGGCGGCGGCCTTGGGAGGGCGAATTTTGGGCAATGGCATGGCCGGTCACCACCTGTGGGTTGCGATCGCAACCCTGATTACCCCGAACCATCCCTTCTGCCAGCAGACGATTAAGGCCCTGGCCCCGACCACCGACCTGGTCCCCCTCTATATCGAATCCCAGGGGCACACCATCCACGGCTTAGATCTCCTGGAGTTTGTGCTGCAGAGCGGCGATATTCTGTACATGACCCTACCCGCCAGTCGCCTAGAGCAACTCTGGCGCCACACCGCCACTCCCCTGATCACCCCTTGAGCTGTAGGCATACCCATCCCCTCCTCGGGACTGGGGCCCGGTGCCTGGGGGCCCAATTTGAACGGCAGATACCCCATGGCCAGGGCCAATGCTGAGATCCAAGCTGGTGTTGTCAACTGTCCACGGGGTCACTCCTGGTGGGGATCACTCAAGGCCGGATTTTGGATGAAGATTTTGTCGGTCAGGGCGTTGAGGAAGGCCAGTAAGTCCTGCCGTTCCTGCTCAGTTAGCTCAAAGCCCTGGATAAAGGTGCTTTTCAGGGGGTTGGCCCTGCCCACGCCCGCATAGGGGCCCGTGGCAATGGTGCGTCCTCCGGCGGCGTGGCCTCATCTAGAGTCTGAATACTGCCGTCGTGCATGCGAAGAACAGGAGTAAGACGGCCGGTAAAGCCCCTGCGAGTCCTCCGCCTACTGAACGACCCAGTACGATTACCGGAACATGCCACAACGCCCACAGGAAGCCGAGAATGATCGAGGCCCGAAATCCACTGTATTGCTGTTGCAGCATGGGAAGAGCAAACCCGCGCCAGCCAATTTCTTCCACTGGACCTTCTGTGCCCCGCAGCAGCGCAGCTGTCAACCAGGCGTCTAAAGATAGGGTGGGCGGTGCGATCGCATCTTGCCCCATTAACTCCATCCAAACTGCCGCCAGCCCATTCAAAGCGGGAATCCCCAAAAGCACTGCCAAATACCACCCCCAATGCCCCTTCACCTTGACAATTCTCCGAGCATAGGCTCGAACTCGGCGCCAGCCGTGCCCCATTAGGATGACAGTCAACGCTGCTTAGAGGACGATTTGCCTACAGTGGTTTAACCGACCTGAGGTTATTCCCCTATGCGGAAAACAGTGCGGCGAGGTTGAAGCCAATATTGAAGCCAACAATATCTAGTACTCTGCGGCAGAAATAATGCCTCCATTGACTAGAGCGACAAGGCTGTGTTTATCAGGATCTCCCTTTCTGCCTTGTTGTTGGGTGTGGGAAGTGGGAGACCGACTCTGCCTTGGCATACTAGGCTGCATCGCTGGGCTCAGCCCAGATATATAGATGAATAGGGAACAACCATCGAGGTTTAGGTTGGATTTAGCAAGCCGCTAAGTGTGATGAATATCACCAGAACTACTGCCTATCCTCACACGGCCTTATCCCCAGGATCACCATTTCTTCATCTTGCCGTCACGGTAAAGAGTCGAGGAATTGCTTAGCCTTAAAGGGTATCAAAAGGAACCCGAGTAGAACGCCACTCACGAGGAGATTATCATGGCTGACAAAATTACATTCGCTATTTTCTGGCAATCTGGAGCTTCAGTCATGGGCTTCCTGCTGCTAGTGATTCTACTGGCTTAGGGCCAAGGCAACGAGGTACTCTGTAGCCCAGTCATTGCGCACTATGGGCTGCGAAGCCCCAGATCCTCTTGCTCCATACCGATCATTCACCGCGTCCACTACGACAAGCGAGCGGGGCTGAGCCTCGCTCGCTTACAGTTTATGAGCCCTTGCAGTTTATGAGCTCTCTTTAGCCTCTCAACAGAGGTAGGCTCACTTCTCTAGAATGACCTTGCCCACCATGCCGGCACCGCGGTGAGGGGCACAGTAGTAGTTATAGGTGCCCGCAGGCATATCCTCGGTGAAGGTCGTGCTGTAGGATTCACCGGGGGCAAAGGTCAACGCATCGTGGGAAATCTTAGTGGCCAAATCTTTGTCGCCGGGGATTCCCGACGCATCAAAAATGACATTGTGGGGAGCCATCTTGTTATTGACCCAGGTCACTGAGTCACCAGGCTGCACGGTAACAGTCGCCGGTTCAAAGACCAGCAGTCCCGCATCAGACCCCATCTTCACTTCGACGTTGCTGGCATGGGCAGGGGCGGCCACAGCGAGTAGGCTACCCACCACCAGGGCCATAGCCAGAAAAGTAATACCAAAACGACGAACGACACGAGCTACGAGTTTCATAATCACCTCTAATCGGCTGATTCTCTAGTTCATTCTCTGCCAACGTATTTTATCCTGCATCTGAGTGGTTTCTGACCGCTCCATAGGACGTTAAGTCAGATCAACCGGACTCAGAGAGGGTGTTTGAGCAGGATATACCCAGTCCAGACTGGTGTCTGGAATAGTCCCCGAGCGACCCTCCAGATCTAGCTTGTGGAAAAGGTTGACTCAAAGGGCGCACAGCAAATTTCAATCGGGTCAAGCACAGGGCGAGAAAATCTCCCCCGCCCCCTTGCCAAGGGAAAGCATAGGATGGCACTTGACCTGCAAGGCTGGGAAGATCTAACTCTAAGCCAATCAGTACTGCACTCAATTGAGAACCGCTGTAAGCATCACTTGAGACTCGGGGAATATTGGGGGGCAATCACCTCAAGCTTATGGCGATTGCGATACATGGCCAACACCCTCTGAAACCCAACAAAACGCTGCTTCTGAAGCCAAGCCTGTACGCTCAGGTGGAAGCAGCGCTTGGGAAGATGATTCCCCGTGGACAACAGCCCATTCTGTATCTTAAGGGGCGGAGTAGCGGGTTTTCCCAGCTCCCCACATATCACCAATGATTTTGGGCTGTAGCAGGATATGGCCAGCAATGGCCACGAGATCTTCTTCGGTCAGATTACGCATTTGAGGGAAGATATCACGGCTCTCGATGCTGGGATGGATCTGGGAAATATCGTCCATTCCATCGTAGGTGGTCGGTTCTTTGAGAAAGGCGACCAGAGCCTCAATATTATCCCGAGGGGGCAAAGCTCCAGCTAATGCTTCGGGCTCTAGCCCCACGGTTGGATTCGTTTTCGTGATACCACCTACGTGGCAAGAGCCACAGGCGTTATTAAAGCGATTACGTCCCCGAATTACCTGCTCTTGGCTCAAGACTAAGGTATCGCCCTCAGGATTGAGCTTGACGGTCCGGGTGGCTTCATCTAGCTCTGCCGCAATCGCGGGTGCCATGATCAGATGGCTGACGAAGAAGACTGCGATCGCAACCAGCCAAATGCATCTCCTAAGCATGGTTCTCCTCGAATGTATGGCTTGGTATATCAGACATGCAACACAGCCTGGCTCAAGCACCATGGGTAGGCTTACCCAGGTCGAGTCACAAATGCTTAACCACCGAACATCAGTGTCAACCCTCTGCGACTGGCAGGGTACCCACAAACCACCGCTATCAACTGAATCAATCGATGGGTGGCAGGAGTTTCCCGCCCTTGAGCCACTCTAAACCAGGTCCAGTAACGATCCAGAGTGCTTGTAGGCAAATGTTCCAAGTCTGGACATTAATCAGGTTTAGTACCACTATCATGCCACCGAAAGGGACGATCCCAAAGCGATCGGCCTCAGTAACCACCACAATGACAGTAGTACTCAAGAATGGGTCATCTGACTCGGGGAACTTACCAGGGGACTGATTTCCTGCCGCAGCACAGAGGGCAAGGGAGACTCAAAAGGCTGATGCAGGCGGATCAGCTGGGCCAACGTGCTCTTGAGCTGAGTCCGGGGGACGATAATGTCCACGAAGCCATGATTCAACAGATATTCTGCCGTCTGGAAATCGTCAGGTAATTTCTCCCGCAGCGTCTGCTCCACTACCCGTCGTCCGGCAAACCCAATGGTGGCCTTTGGTTCAGCAATGATAATATCCCCCAGCATGGCGAAGCTGGCCGTAACGCCACCGGTAGTGGGATGAGATAATACCGGGGTGTAGAGCAATCCCGCTTGCCGATGGCACTCTAAGGCACCAGAAATCTTGGCCATCTGCATGAGGCTCAGCATGCCCTCCTGCATGCGGGCTCCGCCAGAGGCACAAACAATGATTACCGGGTATCGTGCTTCAGTGCTACGCTCGATCAGCCGGGTGAGCTTTTCCCCCACCACCGAGCCCATGCTGCCTCCCATGCAGCGAAAATCCATCACCCCTAGACCCACGGATAACCCCTGCAGCTTACCAAACCCTGTCTGTACGCCATCCGTCAGCCCTGTCTTGGCCTGCATATCCCGTAATCGATCGGTATAAGCTTTGCGATCGCGAAACCGGAGCGGATCCTGAGGCAGGATATAGGTATCCCAGGGATGCCAACTATCCCCATCAATTAACTGGCGAATCCGTTCATCACTGTGAATTCGATGGTGATGACCACAGTCGTTGCAGACCCAATGATTAGCCCGCAGATCCTTGGTATAGGTCAGCACTCCACAGGCTTCACACTTGGTCCACAGGCCATCAGCAATCTCTCGCTCCTGCCGTTGTTCACTGATGGGACCAGATTTTTGTCGGTTAGCAAACCAGTCGAACAAAGACATGCTCAGTGCTCTCAATGAATCGCGACGTACAGGGACGGTTCGGAAGAATCCGACTTAACCCTGGTACTCATCCTATCTGGTTTGGTTACGCCTCTGGAAAACTGCTGTGGTTAATCTGCCCCTGAGTCTAGAGGGCAGCAATGACTTGAGCTCAACAATTAAGTTGCCCCGTTCAGCGCTCAGTCCCTAGCAGCTTATTCCCCTGAGACCGACCTTGCCCAGCCTAGCGGTTATGATAGGGCCAGTCTAGCCAGTCCCCGACTCCAATGTTTGAGGCCTTTTCCCCACGGCAAATTACCCCTGAGCAGTCCATTGAAAGCCTGGAACTACACCAAATTGCCCACGATTTTCGCCAAGAAATCGAGTATCGCGATCAATTTGAGCACTATTGCCGTTGGTATACCCAGGTATCCCGACAGCATCAGCGGGAGTTGGCGGCCATGGCTACCGATATCGATCTCTTCGGTTGGTTTTGGCGGCGACGCACTTCCCGTTAGCAGCAGACAGTTTCCTCACCCTGACGAGGAGCATAATTCCTAATCATCAAGGCTCATGACCGTTAATTAGCCTCCTCCACAATTTCCAGCTCATCGGTTCGTAGGTGAGCTCGAAAGGGGCGCTTGGCACCCTCAAGGGGAAACTCAACTCGGACCGGATAATTCGCGCTGATTACGCGACCTTGGTAGTCCGATAACACCTTCACCACCGTTCCTTCCATCCCCTTAGCATCAAACGCGTCATTGCGATGCTTGGGGTGGTGGTAAAAGATAACAGAGTCTTTAACGCGGACGCGATCGCCAACTTTCATACGAACACAGATTAATTGGTTCAAACGGGCCAGCCCTATTTGTCTGAGATGACAGCCGGGATCGCCCTGGCAACCCTATTATCTTTGCATAGGATGGTCTTTCTCCTAAGGGCTCTGCTGAGATGGGCCAGGTGACTCAGGAGTAGAGGGTTTGCGAGCTAAGAACCACCAGCTGCTTAAGGCTACTGCCACCACAATCACGGCTAGAATCCAACCTAGGCGCCTCCAGGAAACGGACGAAGGTCTAGGATCAGGCTTGGGAGCTGGCGTTGGTTGAGCATCGTTATCTGGCGTTTCGCCATAGAGTAACGCCTTGGAGGTTGCAGGTAAGTCGTCAGTAACCGCTTGGTCTTGGCGCTGGTTTACCAAGGAGGCCATCTCAGCCGTGGCCTTAAGCCTCGGTTTACAGTGCATGAGCACGACGCTGACATTATCGTGGCCATTCTTTTGATTGGCTAATTCCAACCAAGCCTTGACCGCATCCTCGAGAGTAATAATGTCTTTGACAATCAGGCCAATATAGTTAGCCCAAGACTGCTCTACCCGACCGTAGTCGCTCAAGCCATCAGTGCAGAGCAGCAGTACTCCCTCCTCATCTAGAATGAACCGCTGGATATGAGGATGTAGGAAAGCTGCTGAACGGGTTCCCAAGGCCTGGGTTAGAGCTCCGGCTTGGGAGTGCTGACGAGCGATTTGAGGCCACTGACCTGCCTCAATTTCTCGCCCCGCCACATCATCATCCACCGTTAAGCAGTGACAGTATTGGGGGGTGATCCAATAAACACGACTATCGCCGACGTGGGCGATATACAACTCACTGACCGGTTGCCAACCGGAGGCCGTCTGTAGCCGCTGCGGTAATAACAGGGCCAAGGCTAAGGTGGTGCCCATGCGTTGTCGCTCTAAGCGTCCTTGGCTATCGTTTTGCTGGTTCAGCAGATCATTCACCACGCGAATCGCCGCTTCCAGCTGCTGGCTAACGAGCTCAGGGGGTAGCGGTTCATTGGCGTCTTCTGCATGAGAGAACAGACCTCGCAGCTGTAACTGCAAGGACTGCACTGCCAATCGACTGGCAATTTCACCGCCCTCATGGCCACCGACGCCATCACAGACAATCCCCAGTCTAGGCATGGCTTCAGTATCGCTGCTATCCATCAGTCCCTCGGGATAGCAAGCATCCTCATTGCGCGGCTGCTGACCAACACTGGTTCCCCCTGCTATCTGGAGATGTAGAGTAACGGTGCTGACCTGATGCAGCACGATAGTATTCAGCTGCTGGCTGAGTTGGGTGATATCAGCCTCAGGCTCTACCATGGCCTGGCAGACTGTCTCCACAGATTCTGCCAGCTCTGCTTGCAGATCGGGTAACCAGCTGCGCCACAGGGCGGCCAACTGGGCTAGGCTCGGTGAGGTAGCATTCCTGTCAAGTTCTCGCAATCGCAGTCGCCATCCCTCTATCCGTAGGTTATCTGGGTGTAAGAGGCTTTCACTCACCCCTAAGGTCTGCAGGGGGGTCCACAGGGTTAACATCTGCCACAACCAGTGAGCTTGGCGTAGGGCCGTTGCTTGACTTAACGCGTCGCCGATGGCTGGATATAGTTTGCCGGAGCGAGGATGGATGGGGGCATTGCTTAGCAGTAACACTGGAGCCGCATCAGATTGCTCTATCCAGCCATAGACTTGCGGCAGATGCAGCGAGTGAGGATAGGCTCGTAAATAGGGCTGAACTAATTCGGGTACCGGGATGTCAGCGACTGCTAGCTGCTGAGGTTTGGTGTCACGCCAAATGTGAGGGGCCATGACCTCATAGCGATCAGCAATCCGGTTGCCCACCGGAATCGCCTCGACCCCTTTGCCAACTGCCCAAAGATAGGGCATAGCACGAGATCGGGATGACTCGAAACGGTTCATAGACACAGTGCAGTTTAAGACAAGCTAATCACGAGGGTCGAGACCTTATCCTGAAGACTAGACTAATCCTAGTGGATCTTTCTAATTTTCTAAGCATGCCTCCCCATGCCGTGCCACCAGCCAACTTAAATCCATACCTGCCATGAGTCTGCCTCTATTTTGGTTGATTGTGGGATTAGTGCTCTGCTTGATGGAGTTATTTCTACCGACGGCATTCGTGGAGTCTACGTTGGGCATCAGTGCATTCGTGGTCGCTCTGGTGGCTCTGTGGGTAACCTCCTTTAGTTTGCAGGTACTGCTGTGGATGGTGCTATCGCTGGTATGCATTGCCCTGCTGCGTCGGTTTGTGCCTAGGCGCACCCCTTATACATTGGCCCAACCCACTGAGGCGCGAACCTTGACCCTGATTCCGCCGGGGAAGACTGGACGGGTGCTCTATGACGGTAACTCCTGGCCAGCTCGCTGCGAAGACAACCAATGTGCGATCGCAGTAGATGAACTGGTCTTTGTGGTTGGCCGCCAGGGCAATACCCTATTGGTCCTTCCGGATACTGCTTTGCGAGATTGAGATATTAAGCCAAGACTGCTGATGGCATTTTAAGGAGATAAAACAATGGATTTTGTTGCTTTTTTGATTGCCCTTGTCTTTGGTGGTTCTGTTGCTGCTAGCTCGGTGAAAATCATTAATCAAAGTGATGAGGCTCTCGTAGAAAGCCTGGGTCGCTATAACGGCAAGAAACTCACACCAGGACTCAATTTCATCGTTCCCTTTGTCGACAAAGTAGTGTTTAGACAAACTATCCGGGAACGAGTCCTAGATATTCCGCCCCAGCAATGCATCACCCGAGACAACGTCTCTATCACCGTCGATGCGGTGGTTTACTGGCGTATTGTCGACATGGAAAAAGCTTACTACAAGGTAGAGAACCTACAGGCTGCTATGGTCAACTTAGTCCTCACCCAGATTCGCTCTGAAATGGGACAATTGGAACTCGACGAGACCTTCACGGCTCGTTCTGAAATCAACGAAAAACTGCTGCAAGAACTCGATATCTCTACTGACCCTTGGGGTGTGAAAGTGACTCGGGTCGAGTTACGAGATATTGTTCCTTCTAAAGCCGTTCAAGATTCTATGGAACTACAAATGGCAGCAGAACGGCGCAAGCGAGCTGCTATCTTAACCTCAGAAGGGGAGCGAGAGTCCGCTGTGAATACTGCCCGCGGCCGGGCCGAATCTGAAGTATTAGAAGCCCAAGCGCGCCAGAAAGCAGCTATTTTAGATGCTGAGGCTCAGCAAAAAGCCATCGTACTTAAGGCCCAAGCCCAGCGGCAAGAACAAGTCTTACAGGCCCAAGCCACCTCTGAAGCAATGCAGATTATTGCAAAAGCCCTTCAAGACAGCCCAAACACTCGCGAGGCACTGCAGTTTCTGTTAGCGTATCAATACTTGAACATGGGTTTACAGATTGGTAGCAGTGATAGCAGCAAGGTCATGTTTATGGATCCTCGCAGTATTCCCGCCACCTTAGAAGGGATGCGCTCAATAGTAGGTGATTTAGATAGGTTGTCTTATGATTCTGAGCAGCTAAGTTAAGTCTTTCCAAGTGAAAAACTCAAACTCCTAGATAGGGCATGCGAGCGAAGATATTTCTCTACAGTTGATCAGTTAAAGACTATAAAGGGTGTCGTCGAAACACCTATAGATTGAGTGTTGAAATTGAAGTCAACCTTGCTGTAATCTTCCAAAAGATCTTGGACGAGTTGACGGTAGTTGTCTACGTTTGCCATTTCACAATCACCTCCTCTTCTGGATCATAAATAGTGAGGTGCACCCGGTAGCACTGAATCAGCAAAGGTGAATTCGCCGGAGGATGTGGAGCGATTGGTCCATACATCACTTCAGATTTGCCCCTGCCTACAATAAGTACACTGGTGCATAGAACCGCGAACTGCCATGGTCAACGTATCGCCAGCTCCCCGCAACTTAGTCACCGATACCTGGGTCACTGCAACCTGGGAAGAGTTCTTGGCGATCGCAAACCAGCCCCAGTTCGAAAACGCCCGGTGTTACTACGATGCCGGTTGGATCAGGATTGAAACCATGCCCATTGGGTCAGGCCATGGTCAGGATAATTCTATTCTGGCGGCGGTGGTGAGCTTGCACACGAGGCGACGCTCGCGGCGCCAGGACTCAACGGTGCGATAGCTCAGGGACTGATACCACACCTGAGGGGGAACCAAGCGGTCCAGGTCGGCGACCAACTCGGTGCTGCTCTGGCCCAGTAAGGGTTCCAGGGACGTAGCGACGGCTTGGCGCTGAGCCTGGTAAGCATCTTTAGCGCGTTGTTCGAGGGACCAGGTCATCTCTTGCAAGCGGGCATTGCTGCTGTGGGCGGTGACAAACTCTACCCGGCTTTGGTTCTTCGCACCAACTCATGATGTTGTCTCAGCTGTAGGCACTATCGCCTCTGACGACAATCGTCACCTGGGGCCAAGCTCATCTTCACGTAGCGCGAATCGAATAGGTCGCCGGGCACATGCATCGCTTGCTCTAGACGATTGAGGGTGCTCTTGCCCGCTAACGGCGCGCAACGGGGATGGTCACTCTCGAGCTGACCCAGGACGACCCCAAACAGTTGCTCATGGCGCAAGTCGTCATGGTCATTGACATCGTAGATGTTTGGCCGCAAGGGTCGCGTCCATTTGTTCCCAACTGCCGCTGTGCTGCAGCATGGGAGAATATTCGCCGAATTGAAACTGCAGGGGCAGACTCGCGGCGACGCGTTGCCAGGCTTCCACGTGAATGCGGATGAACCGTTCTGCCCCTAAGAAGGCCGTCACCTCCTCCCCCTCCCAGATGATGTCGGCCTGTCCGGTCAGGTAGAGTAAGTCCCGGGTGTCAAAGTCGATGAATAATAACCCGACGCTGGGATTGAGTAGGATGTTGCCCACGGTGTTGAAGTGAAAGTTGCCGGTGAAGTCGGGGAATATTAAGGTCTGGTCGTCTTCCACCCGCACAAACCCCGGGTTACCGCCCCGGTGGGAAGCATCGGCCCCGAAGGCGGGGCTGTCTTGGCTAGGGGTGTAAGCGGTGGCGATAAACAGGGTATCGGAGCGGGAAATCAGGGCTTTGGCGGCATCATCGAGGCGTTCACCCTGGACAATGTGCTTGGCTTGCCCCGGATCGGCAACCTCTGGTAAGACCTCCATGGTCCGGGTTTGGATGTATTGGGGGCAGTTGCCAAAGGTCTGTGCGATCGCAACCGTTATCCCCGCGTCATCCACGGCGCTGATTCGCCCGGTGGAACGGTTGCGACGCCGATTCTCCGGCAGAATCCCCAGGATGCCAATATCGGCCCCCGCGGTCAGGTGGTCCGCCAGCGGCGAGCCAAACAGCGGTTGCGTCGCCATCCTCAAGTGATAGGGGTCGGGAGCGGTGATGAATCCCGGTGGCCCGGTGAGGATAGAGGCCCAAGGGTGTCCTTGGTGATCGAGAGTGCCCACAATCAAAAAAGGCAGTAGGTGATAAAACTCTCGATGCTGGTCGGCTAAGTAGTCTCGTACCACCCGCCGTCCCAGCTTCTCGAGCTTGTCGCGCACGCCCATGCGGGTTTGCACCGCTTGCTCTCCGGCATGAAAAGGAGAGTGCGGTTGAGTCCAACCTGTAGTCATAGCGATTCTGGAGGTCGTCAGGATAAATCTGGCAGTGTCCTAAAGCCCGGCCATGGAAATGAAGCCAGGCAGATGTTTGACCCGATCGATCCAGGTCAGCACCTGAGAGTAGGGAGCAAGATCGACCTGGCCGTCGGGGGCCAAGGCCACATAGGGAAAGACGGCAATATCGGCGATGGTGTGACGCTGGAATTCCAGCCAGGTACGGCCAAGTAGGTGCTTATCCAACTGAGTCAGAATCTGGTCCGCCTTTTGCTGAGCCCGATCGATATTGATAGAGGTGGCCCCAAACAGATGATACAGTCGGGCATTTTCGGGACCCTGGCGGACTTCTCCAGCCGTGATAGACAGCCAGCGCACCACCTGCGCCAGGGCGACGGCATCCATAGGCAGCCATTGTTCACCGCCATATTGACGGGCCAGATACACCAGGATGGCCTGGGCATCAGCTAGTTTCATATCGCCATCAATCAGTAAGGGAACCTGGCCGAAGGGATTGAGGGCCAGATATTCAGGAGACTTGTGCTCCCCTTGCATGAGGTCGACGGCAGCCCAGTCGTAATCGAGCTGGAGCAGTTCTAATAACAGCCGAACCTTATAGCTGTTCCCGGACATTTCGTGGCCGTAAAGCGTGATCATGGGTTTTCTTCCAATAAGTTGAGTGAGCTGGGTTTCGATGACTTAGTAGGCATAGTTAGAGCTAAGAACTGAACCGAGCGTTCGGTATATTCAGACTGTACCGAACGTTTGGTATGCTGTCAATAGATGACTTGAAATTTGCGTGTAATGCCCAAGGAGACTTACATTCCCAGCTTGTTTGGCCTATTTCGGCAATATGGGTATGACGGCGCCACCCTCGCGAAGATTTCGGCAGCGACGGGATTAGGCAAAGCCAGCCTTTATCACCACTTTCCCGACGGCAAAGAGGAGATGGTTGAGGCGGTGTTGTCCTACTCTGATGACTGGCTGCAAGAGAATGTCTTGACCCCGTTAGCCAATGAGGGGACGGCCCAGGAGCGGTTACAGAAGATGTGCGATCGCATCGACGATCTCTATGCCGGCGGTACCCAACCCTGCTTGCTGGCCATTCTGCAGGCAGGCACCGGTCGCGATGTCTTCCATGGCCAAGTGAACGCCTTGCTAAAGCGCTGGATCGGAGCCATTGCTAGGGTGCTGGCCCAGGCAGGCATGGATGACAGGTTGGCCCACCAGCGGGGAGAAGATGCCATCATCGCCATCCAGGGCGCCCTGATGCTATCCCAAGGGTTAAAGGATCCGTCCCCGTTTCAGCGAGTGATTCAGGCTTTGCCCGAAGAATTGTGTCGCCAACCTTAAGTCGTGACCACTGATATCAGACGGATTGCCTATAGTGAACGGTAACTGCCGGCGAATATCGCTGCCAGGTGTTGCAACCAACTTCAGGCGATGGACCCTTTCTATGGCGAGATTATCGGCACGGCCCTGTTGATTTTGCTGGGGAACGGAGTGGTAGCCAATGTGGTGCTGGAGGGCACCAAAGCAGAGGCTTCTGACTGGAATACGATTACCCTGGGTTGGGGCATGGCTGTGTTTGTCTCGGTCTTTTCCGTGGCGGCCATTAGTGGTGCCCATTTGAACCCTGCCGTCAGTTTAGGCCTGGCCGTGGCCGGTAAGTTTAGCTGGTCGATATTACCGGTCTACGTGCTGGGGCAGTTCATCGGAGCCGCCATCGGGGCCATGCTGGTGTGGCTGTTTTATCGTCCCCATCTGGCCAAAACCCGCGATTGCGATCGCAAACTAGCTGTTTTCTGCACCACCCCGGCCATTCGTGATCGAGTGTCCAACTTCCTCTGCGAATCCATGGGCACCTCGGTGCTGGTGTTTTCGGTATTGCAATTGGCCAAACCCACCTTCGGCCTAGGAGCTCTGGACGCCCTGCCGGTGGGATTATTGGTACTGGCCATCGGCCTCTCCTTGGGGGGCACCACCGGCTATGCCATCAACCCAGCTCGCGATCTAGCCCCCAGGATCATGCATGCCCTCTTGCCCATCCCCGGCGGCAAACGGGACAGTGATTGGCCCTACGCCTGGGTTCCGGTGCTGGCTCCCCTGTTTGGAGCCCTACTGGCGGCCTGGCTCTATTTGGCCTTGGGGGGCGAAATTCGGGTGGATCTGCCCAGCGTCAGTGAGTTCTTCTAGGGGCATAAAGTCAGGCATCTTCCCCAGAGAGGTCGCCAGTACTCTACCTTGGCAGATTAGGCTGCCTGCTTTTGGGCCATCTCCAGAGCCTGCCTCGTCTCCTGGGGCGGCGCTACCGTGCCATAATCGCTCTTGAACGCTGGTTTCAGAATGTTCATGCCCACCTGCACTGCCGGGCGGGCTTTCATGGCGTCAATCCAGCCAGATACCCAGGGAAAGTCGGCCAAGGAGATATCTAGATAAGGCGTCTTGACGGCAGCCACCCAGGGGAAGGTGGCGATGTCAGCGATGGAGTAATCGCCGGCAATATAGGGCTGATCTGCCAGCTGCCGATCCAGCACCCCCAGCAGCCGTAGGGTTTCTTTCCGATAACGCTCGATGGCGTAGGGAATGGGGTCGGGGGCGGCGTTGCGGAAATGGCCCAACTGGCCAAACATGGGACCAACGCTGGCCATCTGGAACATCAGCCATTCCATCACCTGGGCCCGGGCGACTGCCTCTGTCGGTAATAATTTGCCGGTTTTCTCGGCCAGGTAAATCAGGATTGCCCCCGATTCAAACACGGCCAGCTGATGATCGCGATCGACAATGGCGGGAATTTTGCTGTTGGGGTTAATGGCCACAAATTCAGGGGAGAACTGCTCTCCTTGACCGATATTGATGGCGTGAACGGTGTAGGGTAGCTGCAATTCCTCTAGCAGAATGGACGGCTTGCGGCCATTGGGGGTGGTGTAGGTGAAGAGGTCAATCATGGTGGGGATGGGAAAGGGCTACACTCTAATTATGTAGACAGGTCTGTCTATTGTCAATTGGCTAGGAATTAGTCACGGGATCAGCTGAACTCAGGTCTTAGCGAGCAAGCCATCTATAGCTGCTGAGAGGCAGAGGAGTTGAGAAGCTATGGGTAGCAGGATTTATCTAACCCCCTACAAAATCAGGGGTTCGATTTTTGCCTGCACCTCTTCAACTAAGCTATCTGGAACAATCTCAACGAACTGAACGTTACGGGCTGTCCAATCTAGACACTTGATCTGATCAACAAGAATCACCCCTTGAATCTGTAGTTCAGGCGGTAAGAGAACTTCAAAGGGATACCCCTTTTGCTGCCTAGTAATAGGCATAAACAGTGCCAGGGTGCTTTTGGCGTTGTAACTGCGAGGCGACAGTACGAACGCAGGTCGGTGTCCTCGCTGTTCATGACCTTTAGTTGGATTAAAGTCTAGGTAAAGGATGTGGCCCCTATCAGGAATGTAGCGCTCTGCCGGATTTACCAAGCCTCATTCCCCACAGCGACTCCAGTCTCCACTTCAGAATGCAAAGTCTCTGGTGTGATAGCCGCTATTAACTCCTCTAAAGAATAGCGCCTACGAGGTCTCGGTTTGATTACCAAATTACCGTCAATCACCGCTAGATCAACTTCAGCGCCTTCAGTTAGCTGAATCTCTTTGGCGATGTGTTGGGGAATCCGAAGGGCCAAACTATTGCCCCACTTGGTAACTGTCGCAACCATAAGTTGTTCTTATGCCTAGACTGGTTAAACTACTGCAGTCAAACTCTTTGGCGGGAAGTAGATACAGTGTATCTACATTTTAGCGATTTGGGAGAACCTTTGGCAATAGCTGTAAGCAATAAGACTCAAAACTTGAATGTCAAATGTTTCCCCAAGAATTTAAGGGGCTGTCTTAATCGACAATCTGTGGCGGCAGATAACTTCCAAATGGGGATACTGCTGCCGCAGCCACTCCCAGGCCCGGACCTGCAGAATGGTGTCTGTTTGCAGGGCTACGGCCCCATCAGTCAGCATCGCCTCCCCAGTCAACAGCCAGCGACCTAGGATTAGTAATAGGTCTGTCATCTCATTGGGTTGGGCTGTGGCATCACCCCTTGACTGTAACGGTTGCCAGGAACAGCGCCAGGATTGCGCCTTCCTGCTGGCCATTGCGCCGATAGATGCCCCTTGTCGGTCCATCTGTAGAGGCTAGAGTTGGGCAGCGAGTCCCCCTCTATTGTTTCGGCGAGTCGGAAGCCATTAAGGCCTGAAACCGGGGATGATCGCCCAGGCTGTCAAAATCTCTCGAAGCCGCAACCGCTTCCCGTCCTGCATCAGGAGCAAGTCTGAACAGAGTTGCCAGGCTGTCTAAGGCCTCGTCTGTGTTGCCCAGCAGGGCCTGGCACCGGGCCAAGTGAAAGTGGCTGCCAGGGTCATTCGGCTCAATGTCCAAGGCAGCGTTGAGGGCATGAATCGCCTGCTCGTAACGGCCTAACGCAGTCAGGGCATTGCCTTTGTTGTTGAGCGCGACGTGGTCGTCAGGCTTGATTTTCAGGGCGGCATCAAAGGCAGCGATGGCAGCGTCGTAACGGCCTAACGCAGCCAGGGCAACGCCTTTGTTGTGGAGCGCGGCGTCATAGTCAGGTTTGATTTTCAGGGCGGCATCGTAGGCAACAATGGCAGCCCCGTAACGGCCTAAGTCAGCCAGGGCAACACCTTTGTTGTAGAGCGTTTCGTGTTTGTCAGGTTTGATGTTTAGGGCGGCATCGTAGGCGGCGATGGCAGCCTCGTAACGGCCTAAGTCAGCCAGGGCATTGCCTTTGTTGTTGAGCGCTTCGTGGAGGTCAGGCTTGATGTTTAGGGCGGCATCGTAGGCGGCGATGGCAGCCTCATAACGGCCTAGGTGATAAAGGGCATTGCCTTTGTTGTAGAGCGCTTCGTGTTTGTCAGGTTTGATGTTGAGGGCGGCATCATAGGCGGCGATGGCAGCCTCGTAACGGCCTAAGTCAGCCAGGGCATTGCCTTTGTTGTAGAGCGCTTCGTGTTTGTCAGGTTTGATGTTGAGGGCGGCATCATAGGCGGCGATGGCAGCCTGGTAACGGCCTAAGTCAGCCAGGGCATTGCCTTTGTTGTAGAGCGCTGCGTGGTCGTCAGGTTTGATGTTGAGGGCGGCATCATAGGCGGCGATGGCAGCCTCGTAACGGTCTAAGTGATAAAGGACATTGCCTTTGTTGTAGAGCGCTTCGTGTTTGTCAGGTTTGATGTTGAGGGCGGCATCGTAGGCGGCGATGGCAGCCTCGTAACGGCCCAAGTCAGCCAGGGCAACCCCTTTGTTGTTGAGCGCTTCGTGGTCGTCAGGCTCGATTTTCAGGGCGGCATCGTAGGCGGCGATGGCGGCATTGAAGTCTTCATCAAAGAAATGGGCGTTCCCCTTGTAAAACAGCGCGATATGTCTCTCTAGGCTTGCCAGAGGCTCTTGAGTTTGTAATAGAGCCGCCTCGAAGCGGTCAATGGCGCCTGACCAATCTTCAGCAGCATATCGTGCCATGCCCAGGGTGAACAGCGTCAGGTAGGCCATCTCTGCCGAGAGCCGGGTCTGCAGCTGAAAGCTGTTCAGCTCTGCTAACGCAGCGGTTTGCACGGTACCGCTGGCGGATTCCCCAAACTCCGGTAAATATTCCGGGGGTTTCAGCACTTCAAAGTTGACGCTGATCGGCACCGCCGTCTCCGTCTTGCCATACCAGCCCCAAATCAGGATCGACGCCTTCTGCTGTTCGCCTAGCTTTCGGGCAGCGTCGCTACCAGCCTGCTCGGTGATGGCCTCATCCAACGCCTCCACCTTGACGTCGTCGTACTCTTCGGTGGCGTCCCGCAGCTCCCTGAGAATGGTGTCGGTGACGCGGTAGTTCTGCACGTCTGGTCCATCGAACTCAGCTACCACAATCACCACCTGCTGGCTGGGCAGTCTCTCTACGTACTGCCAGGTCGAGACCCCCGCTATCACCAGCAACGGCACCAGCACCAGCCCCACCTTGGCCATACGGCGCACGATCTTACGGCGCCGCTTCTTTTGCCGTTGGCGTTGCACCTGGCTATCCGTTGGCGCCGGCTGAAATCCAGAACTAGAAGCGTCTCTACGCTCAGGCTGCCAAAAGCGAGCATAGTACAGGCAGGCCAACCAGAGCAGCACGATTCCTAAGCCCAGCAAAAGCAGGCTGACCAAGCCCGAGTGCCCTCGGAACAGTTGGATCAGGCCGACCAGACTGGTGACTAGGCCGATACCACCGGTCACGCCGCCGGCCAGCTGCCGGAGCCACTGGATGAAGCCGCTGCCGCCTCTCTCACCAGCCATGGCGCTGCCTAGGGTGGAAAAACGTCTTCACTATAGCCGAGGGCATTTGGGCGGCTCAATGCTCGCCCCCATTCCCCTATGGACCGGGCGGCAATAGACAAGGACCGGCAAACAATGGCTGTGTCCCGCCTCAAACTGGCTGGGACCCACAGAAACGTCATAGAGACCCGCGTCACGATAGAGAAGGACCGGCGGGAAATGACTGCGTCCCAAATAAAACTCTATGGGTCCCGCCCGGAAATAGAAAAGGACCGGCAAACAATGATTGCGTCCCAAATAAAAGTCTATGGCTCTTCATCGCCGCTTTATGATTCCCGCCGGGGCCTAACCGAACCGCCCATCCCAATTCGTTGAGATAGTGCTAGATGTTCCCTATGCCCGTGGGCAGCGGCTTCTTCATGAAGTAGAGGCTGTGGCCTTCCGGATAGTCATCCAAGGATCTACGAAGAGGTAGCGCGCTTGCACTACCTCACGGTGAAATAGTTTTGGCCTGGGGCATTGCCTATGGCCTCATGTTAGGGCCAGGCTGCCCCCGCTTCGCGTCTCTCCAGGATTTCCCCAGGTCTAGGCGTTGCCTTCGGTGGGGGCCGAAATCGCCTGCCAACCGGCGAGGCCATCTTTCAGTTCGACTACCCGGGTGAAGCCTGCCTGGCGCAGTTGCTCGGCGGCAGCGGCGGTATCGTCGTCGTTGTCGCCATAGATGTAGATGTCCCGGGTCGACTCCAGGCTGCCCTGGATCATCGGCAGTAGCTCGGCCCTGGGCATGGATATGGCGCCCTGGATCCGCTCTTGGTTGTAGGCGGTGCGATCGCGGACGTCGATGATCGTCAGGGCCGGTTCGCCCCAGTTCAGACGGGCTTGCAGATCCTGGGGTGAGGCTTGGGGCGGAAGCTCAGTGAGAGTGGGCGCTGGCCCCGTCAGGTTTGATTTGACCGCGTCGATTTGCTCGGATACGTTAGCCATAGGTAAAGATATGTGAACCACTGGTTACACGGTAATCAGGAATGCCGGTGAGCCCATCGGTCACAAGGCAGAGTCTTGCCACCGCTGGACCGGCATATCTGCGTGCGGAGCTGCAACTGAGGCAGTCTGCACTACGACGATGGCCTTTGTTGCAAGGTATCCACTTCGGCTAGGGTGGCTTCTGGATCGTGGATCTTTTCCCGTTGGACGTAGTTGATCTTGACTTCTTCCAGCAGATCGAACAGAAGCTGCTTCAATTCGGTGGCGGTCTCCTGCCCCTTAATCTCTTCCCCCAGGGCCTGGCGGAAGTCGCGATTCAGTTGATCGAGCAAGACCCGCCCCTGTTCATCGTCGTAGGAGTCGACCAGAATATCGCAGGTGGCTTGGGCCAGATAGCTGGCCAAGAGATCTAGGGCACTGGCTGGCATGGTCTCGATGCCTGGAATCTGGCGCAGGCCGTCGTAGAGGTTGGAATTGGTCAGGGCCTGTTTGAGGCTGTGGCGCAACACGGCTTCTAGGTCGGGCTGCAGGGTGGGCACCACCCGATAGATGACCAATTCTGTCAGCCGATCGAGAATGCGGTTGACCTTATCGGGTTCGCCGACGGGAACCTGGAGGGCCGTCTCATCGGCGGTAAACAGCGTCCCCTGCTGCACGGAATCTTGGGTTTGATTGATCAAGCGCACCAGTAGGTACTGGGAGATGCGATTGGAGAGGTAGGCGGCGGGCTCATGGGTGATCTGCGACAGCAGCCACTCGATGTTGGCTAGGCCGCTGCGATGGAGCCGCACCAGCATAGGTAAAATGCGCAGCCAGCGCCAGAAGGGCAGGACCAAGGGCAGCTCGTACCAACGACGTGCGATCGCATCTAGCCAACTCACCCCGGGCTGACGGCGGCTCACCACCAAGGATCGCACCAATAACTCTCCGGCGAAGAAGGCCATAAAAAAGCCATCTACCCACCAGAAGAAGTCGACAAACTGGCCGGTGGCGATGGTCTGGCGAAAGTAGTTGCGGGCTAAGATCGGCTCGATGCGGCGATCGAAATAGGCCAGGGCCGTGGGCCAGCCCACCTCGTTCAGGTAGGCCTGACTCCAAAAACGCTGAAAGGCATTCTGGGCCGACGCGGTTTGCATATAGCCGCGCATGCGTCGCTTTAGCTGAGCGAAGGAGGCCATTTGATTTTCGATCAGGAACGGGTTTTCCTCGATTAAGGTCATACTCTGCTGACGCAGGTCAGCTAAGAGAGCCTCACTCTCTTGGGCCTCTAATCCCTGGGTGGCCAGGGTCTGCCGTAGGGTCGCCACCGTTTCCAGATAGGTCTGGGTCTGGGGATGGGGTTCAATGCCCTTGAGCGGATCATAGGCCTGCACCAGGGTCGGTACGTACTGCAGGTACAGCCCCCGCAACGGCACATAGCTGAGGTTAAACAACACTAACCCCACATTCAGGGTGATCAACAGCGTCACGCCTTGATTCCAGCGTTTACTCAGGGTTGACCAGTTGACTCGGGCCATACCGTATACTCACCGTGGCATGAACAATAGGCAATCCGCTGCCCTTCGACAGCGGGTCAGGGGGATGGAATTCCCTAGTGCCCTCTACAGAGCACTCTACTATCGAGCGACAGAGGGACGCACCTCGGGACGATAGCCGCTGGGTTCGATGCCAGTGCCTTCAATGAAGGACCGCAGCATCCACGCCATCTCTTCATGGGCCTCTAGCTGCCCGGTCAAGAAGTCGGCAGTGCCTTCATCGTGGAACTGATCACTGCATTGATCGATGGCTTGGCGCAGGTTGCGAATCACCTGCTCGTGATCGACCACTAGACGCCCAACCATTTCGTTGGCATCGGGTAAATCCCCTGGATGCTCCTTCAAGGAGGCATGTTTCAAAAATCCCTCGACGGTGCCCAAGGGATAGCCACCCAAGGCCCGGATGCGTTCGGCATAGTCATCGATGCTCTCAGTCAGCGCTTGGTAATGCTCTTCCCACAGTTCATGAAGGGTGCGGAACTGGGGACCAACCACATCCCAGTGGTACTTCTTAGTCTTGATCAACAGCAGGTAAGCGTCAGCCAGGTGTTGATTCAATAGCTCGATCACACCCTGTCGCTGTTCGTCGGAAAGGCCAATATTGATAGGTCGCATAATTTCTGGAATAACTGCTGTATTCAGTACAGCAAAGTCGACCATCAATATCATCTATCAAGGGGCAGAGGCCAGCAGGGTCGATGCCACTCCCCCATTACTGCCTGAAATCCATGCCATCTGCCAGGATATCCCTTCCGACAGATGCCAAATGAGTCCTCAATTGTCTTTAATATAGGCTGGGATATCAAACGTTAGTTTGCCCTAAGAATGACCGCCATAATTTAATTCATTACTCCATTGAATCCCCGTTTAGATCAGCAGGCGCCAACCATAATGTCCCTGTGAGAAAGCTCGGGGTATCGAGCTGAATAGGCTGGACTAATCATCGCTTTCGGGTCATTTTTTTAGGGTCATCCTTGTTCAGTACATCATCTAGGTGTCTTATCAATTTATGGCTGCTTCTCATCCATTGAAAGGTCTAGAACTGCTAGATTGTGCTAAATCTAATGCCGAGCAGGGAGTTGCGATCGCAGCTCATCAATGCGGCTACGGCAGCGACATCGAGGGCTTTGCCCGCTCGCTCAAGCGCACCTGCGAAGACATCGGCGTTGACATCGAATCCCTGGGAGATCTGATCACCCCACCCGATCGTCAAGAGGGCAGAGGATTGGACATTGCCCCGGATTCGACCAATATCCTCTGACTCCGCGCCCCCGTGGCCCAGTTCACGAACGCTTGGCAACCAGACGGGGCAGATACTCCCTCTGGTATCGAGGCATCCTCGCCGCCATGACTATGGCCACCATGACTATGGCCAGCCTGCCCCTGCGGCTTGATGCCGTATTCACTGGGCAGACTTTTGTCGAGGTGCCCCAGAGTGCCCCTGTCCTCTACCATGGCGACATCATGACTCTGCCGGATGTCCAAGCTATCGTGTAATCTAGCTGATCCTTGCCCTGCTCCAGTGCTTTATGGCACAGTCTCAAATTCTGCTGCTAGAAGATATTGCCTTCGATATCGAGACGATCCGGACCGCGTTAGACTCCGGCGGTATCGAGAGCAATATGATCTGCGTCGACAATCGGCAGGATTTCATAGCGGCCCTGCAAGCCACCAGCATTGATCTGGTGCTGGCCGACTACGCCCTACCCAACTTCGACGGTCTAGCAGCCTTAGATATTATCCGGGGCCAGTATCCGCACATTCCCTTCATCCTGGTGTCGGGACTGATGGGGGAAGAATTGGCCATCGAAACCCTGAAGCAGGGTGCCACCGACTATGTCTTGAAACAACGGCTAGGTCGCCTGGTGCCAGCGGTTAAACGGGCCCTGAACGAAACGGCAGAACGCCGGGCCCGCTACCGGGCCGAGCAAGCCCTGCAAGAGAGCGAGGATCGCTTTCGCGCCTCCGTGGAAATCATGCTAGATTGCTTTGGCATTTACTCTGCCATCCGCAATACCTCCCGACAGATTCAGGATTTTCGCATCGAGTATCTCAACACGGCTGCCTGTCAGCAATTGGGCCAAGATCCCTGGACCGTGATCGGCCAGCGCCTGAGTGAGCAGTTTCCCATGTACCAGGCCATGGGCCTAGTCGACGCCTATGCCCAGGTGGTAGAGACGGGCCAGCCCCTGGTGCAGGAATCGCTCCTCTATGAAGATGACCAGGCCGAGGTTCTGGCCACCGCCCTGGACGTCCGGGCCGCTAAGCTGGGGGACAGCGTGGTGGTGACCTGGCGTAACATCACCGATCGCAAGCTCTCGGAGCAAGAACGAGAGAGCCTGCTGGCTCGCGAACAGGCGGCCCGGGAAGAGGCGGAAGCCGCCAGTCGGGTAAAAGACGAGTTTTTGGCCACCCTGTCCCACGAATTGCGCACCCCTCTCAATGCCATGCAGGGATGGCTGCAGCTCTTGCAGCGGCGACGGTTGGATGAGGGGACAGCCACCCGCGCCCTGGCAACGATTCAACGCAATGTGGAGGCCCTGCGACGGCTGATCGAGGATGTATTAGATGTCTCTCGCATCATTCGCGGTAAGTTGAAGCTGACGGTGACTCCACTGGATGTGGCCCCGGTAGTGTTGGCGGCAACGGAAACGATCTTGCCGGCGGCCGAAGCCAAGCAAATCGACCTGCAGACCCAACTGGCAGCGACGGCCACCCTAGTGCTGGGCGATCGCAATCGCCTGCAGCAGATCATTTGGAATCTGCTCTCTAATGCCATCAAGTTCACCCCAGAAGGGGGCCGGGTGGATATCCGCCTGGAAGTGTTGAATCACTATGTGCAGATTCAGGTGCAAGATTCGGGGAAAGGCATCGAACCTGAGTTTCTGCCCCATATCTTCGAGCGCTTTCGTCAGGCCGATAGCTCTACCACGCGTCGCCACATGGGGCTGGGGTTGGGGTTGGCCATTGTACGCCACTTAGTAGAGTTGCATGGGGGCTTGGTGCGAGCCGACAGTCCTGGCCTCGGCCAAGGGGCCACGTTTACCATGTTGTTACCCCAGCTCAGCCAGACCTCGTCGGATACCTGGGCCGAGGGCAATATGGCGAGTCAGGCCATGGCCTCCCTGAAAAATTGTCGGATTCTGATCGTGGACGACCAGGCCGATGCCCGGGAACTCTACACCACCTTTTTTAAGGGGCTGCGGGCCAATGTGAAGGCGGTGGCCACTGCCACAGAAGCCTTGACCTTGCAGGATAGTTTTCGTCCCGATGTGCTGGTGAGCGATGTCTGTCGGCCAGGGATGCAGGGGTATGAGCTGATCCAGCAGATTCGGCAGCGCTATCTGATTCCGGCCATTGCCTTAATGCAGGCTGCCGTCCCAGAGGAGAAACGTCAGGTCCTGGCGGCGGGCTTCCAGATCTATTTGTCGAAGCCGGTGGAGATGCAGCAGCTGGCCGATGCGATCGCACATCTGACCTACAGCGACGCCACTACTCCCGGGAACCAGCCATCTTCCTAGTTACCACTAGTTACCGATGGTGTGAATCTTGATGAAATTGGTGCCCTGAGAAATGCCAGCCGGAATGCCCCCCATGATTAACACTTTGTCGCCGGGGCTGGCATAGGTGCGATCGCAGAGATACTGATCCGCCTGCTGGGTCATGGCCTCGAAGCTGGTGGCCGGGGTATCCACCAAGATGGGTTTCACCCCCCAGACCAGATTCAGACGATGGTAGACCTTGACATTGGGAGTCAGGGCAATCACCGGTGCCCGCGGCCGCTCTCCCGCCGCGATCATGGCCGTGTAGCCACTGGCCGTAAAGCTGACGATACAGCGCAGGTCCAGCACCTTATCGATCACGTTCAGAGCCTCACTGAGGGCATGGGTCTCATCGGTTTTGGCCGGCGGGTTATTGACAAACTCCAACTCCGGCTCAATGTCGGCGGCAATGCGCCCCAACATCTGCACCGACTCCACCGGGAACGCCCCCACCGCCGACTCTCCCGACAGCATTACCGCATCGGTGCCGTCGATGATGGCATTGGCCACATCGCTAGCTTCGGCCCGGGTGGGCCGTGGATTATGGATCATGCTGTCCAGCATCTGGGTGGCGGTAATCACCGGCAGTTTCCGCAAGTTACAAGCGCGAATGATGCGCTTCTGCAGCATCGGCACCTTTTCCGCCCGCATCTCCACCCCCAGGTCTCCCCGGGCCACCATCACCGCATCACAGACCGCTAGAATCGCCTCGAGATTGGCAATGGCCTGGGGTTTTTCGATCTTAGCCAGCACCGGCACATCGGCAGCCCCATGGGTTGCCAGCAGCTGTTTGAGGGCCTGCACATCCTCGGCTCGCCGCACAAAGCTTAACGACACCATATCCACCCCCTGGCTCAGCCCAAACTTCAGATCCTCCCGGTCTTTAGCCGTCAGCGAGGGTAACCGCAGAGTCAAATCCGGCAAGTTCACCCCCTTGCGACTGCGCAACGGGCCGCCCTGGATCACCCGACAATGGACTGCTGGCGGCTCAACTGCCTCGATCTGTAACTCCAGCAACCCATCATCCAAGAGAATCGTCATACCCGGACGGGCATCGGCGGCCAAATGGGGATAGTCGATGGTGACCTGGTTGAGCCCCGTGGCATGATCCGACGGCAACAGGGTCAAGCGCTTGCCGGCAGCTAGCTGCATCCCATCCTCGGCCAGGGCACCGACGCGAATCTTGGGACCCTGCAGATCTTGCAAGAGGGTAATCGGAGTATCGTGCTCTTGGGCCACCTGGCGCAGCAGACGGATGCGCTGAGCATGATCGTCATAGGACCCATGGGAGAAGTTGAGCCGAGCCACACTCATGCCGGCTCGAATCATGTGTTGAATGGTGTCCCGGGAGCTGCTGGCCGGACCGATGGTGGCAACGATCTTAGTGCGATGGGGCAACAGATGCATGGGCAAGGGATGGCCTCAGAGGACATTTGAAAACTCGGCTGAAAGGCCTGTAAGGCAGGCGTTTTAGAGTGTATGGCTCTGTTGGCCAGAATCCAGTCTGGAGCAAGGTTGCAGGGTACTTTCCAAATATCCTCTCAGCCAGATGGATCGCTACCAGTATAGGCACTCTCCTTAGGATTGCCTGTCGTGAGTCCAACCTAACGAAATAGCACAACTTCCTTAGCTGCGAGTCACCGCCGCTAGGCTGGGGCCAACCAGTGCCCTTCAATCCAACAGCGACTGCAATTCTTGCCGTAGGTGCTCTGTGGTGGCATCACTGTCCAGCTGATGCAGCAGTTCCTGCAAGGTCTGGCGAATCCCCTGGGGGCCCCAACTGCCCCCGCGCTCTAAATACTGCTGCGCAGCCTTGCCAACGGCATAGGTACCATAGCCGGCGGCACTGGCCTGAGCCACCATGGCCCCGGCCCAGGCCGTCAGCCCGGCAGAGCTGTCAAACACACTGGTCACCGCCCCGGCGCTCTTGCCTACCCCCAGCAGCAAGCCACTGCCCAATTCACTCAACAGCACGACCCCACTGCTGCGCACAATGGCCTGCCACAGCCGCCCGGCTTCGTAGTTGGTCATGGACAACCCATAGAGGCGAGCCAGGGAACGAATCAAGATCAAATCCGACATTACTCCACCCAGCACATCCAGGACAGCAATGGGGTTGAGGGCCACCGCCAGCGCCTTATACTTGGCAAACTGCCAAATCAGCTGCTCCGCAGCGGGCTGATGCAAGGCCATGGCCGTCTTTACCATCTTCGTCTCCAGGGACTGGGCCTGGCCTAAGGCATTGAGGGCCAGGAGAGCCGGGCCGTGATGCTGCACCAGGGTGAGAATGGCCTGCCGCAACGGCGCGATCTGAGGCGGCGGGGATTCCCACTCGTGGCTGCTGTGGCCATCGGGCCATTCCACCCGTACCTGCAGAGGAGCCGGTTCTGCGGCCACCATCACCACCTGCTCTAGCCCCAGGGCCAGCGGCGCCTCAGCCTGCGACTGCTGCCACAGGCGCCGCAGGGCATCGTAGACGGCTTGGCGATCCATCTCTGGATACAGATCGGTTTTGTTGAACACCAGCAGGATTGGCTTATGGGAAGCCTGCAGCATCGTCAGGGCCTGGTACTCGGTGCGAGTAATGTCTCCAGACACCACGAACAGGATCAAATCGGCTTGGCTGGCAATGGTCTGGGCCATGTCGGCGCGCTCCTGCCCATCGACCTCATCCAGCCCGGGGGTATCGATCAGCTCGATTTGCATGGGCAGGTTGGTTGAATGCACGGTTTCAACCGGCGGTGACCAATAGACCGACCGCGGCCAGCGCGTCACCCCATGGAGAGGCCCCGTCTGCAGCACTGGCTGCCCTAACAGGGCATTGATGACTGCCGATTTACCACGGCTGACCAGGCCAAACACAGCGACGGTTAGGGTGGGCTGTTCCAGCCGATTGGCCAGGGTCGTCAGCTGCTCAATCCCGGTCTTGATGGTGGCCTGCCGTTGCCGGGCCGTCGCCTCACCCTGCGGTTGTTGAATATGCTCCTGATAGCGCCGGGCCGTCTGCCGCAGACTCTGCTGCACACGAGTCAACCAGGGAGTTTTGGTCCCTGAGGCAAGGGACTCAGAGCCATGGGACGGCCAGGAAGGAGGAGAGACAGACAACGGTTACTGAAACGTGGACATTGATGGCTTCTCTGCCATGAGTGTAGCCTCTGTTAGGCCAAGGCAGAAGGCAGAAGGCAGAAGGCAGAAGGGAAAATCCTGATAAATGTAGCCTTGCCGCTCTAGTCAGTAGAGGCGTTATCTTGGTCGCAGAGTAATGATTCTGGTAGGTTGATAGGCTCTGCCGATGCTGTTGCCAGAGCCACCGGAGTCGGAGCGGCGTCAGCTGGGCGATGTAATCGTGACAGCCCTTCTGCCACCAAATCCTTGAACCAGTCACTCTGCTGGCTCTGCTTCATGAGGGGGCGCAGTCTCTGGCTCAAACTTTGAACCGAGAGCGGTGCAGCCTCTGAGCCTCGACCACTCTGCTCTTCGAAATGATCGATCAAACTCAGGCCAGCCAACCGGGTCAAATAGGCGGCACTGAGGCCCTGCACCACACCACCGGCCACATAGGTGGCGGCATGGCTTTTCAGGAAGCTGGTCAGGGCTTGGCTGGAGAGTTCTACTAGGCCCAATTGCACCGTCAGCTTGGCCAGAGTGGTAGCCGTGGCCTTGGCTTGCTGCCAAGAAAAGCCCTGTTGATAGATTCGTCCCAAGTCCATCACCAACTGCCCGTTAATGGCAGCAGTCGCCAGGACATCTAGGCTAGGTAGGGGATTGGCAAAGGCCGTAGCCGCCGCAATCCATTGCAACCGCTCCACCGTGGGCATGGCCCGTTGCCGCCGCAGCTGATTCAAATGGTCTCGCACTCGTCGTTGCAGCTGTTGCCCCTGGCGCATCGCCGTCGCCAAGACCAACTCCTGCTGCTGCTGCTGCACCAACTCCCTGAGGTGCTCTAGGAGGTCTGTGGTCTCAGGCTGAGGAGTTTCTAGCCATTCCTCTACCGAGCCATTGGGCTGGTGCCGCCGGACCTTCAACGGGCCAGGCTGGGCGGTCACGGCAACCACGGGGATGGTCTCTGGCAAGGACTGGCTGTGCTGGTGCAGTTGCTGCTGCATCGTGGCCCGATCCAGGGGGCCATATTGATCCTGTTTGTTGAAGACCAGGACTAGCCTGTGGCCCAGCTGCTGATAGTGGCGCAGGCTGGCCAGGGCCGAGTCGGTTAAGTCGGTGGCAGTGACCCATAGGAGAATATCGGGGTCTTGCTCGGCAGGCAGAGTCGTGGTGCCTTCCTGCAACATTACAGTTGTCGCTAAAGACGGCAACCATGTCTCCGACAGGTGGTGACGTAGGGTGCTCTTGCCCACGCCAGGATCCCCCAACAGGGCCAGGGTTAGGGTTTGGCGGTCTAGGTCTTCGGCCAGGGCAGTTCCCTGTTGCCGCAAGCCCTCGACCCTGCTCAACCATGGTCCCCGGTCCTCCGGGTCTAGATGCTCGCGAATCTCTGTGGTTAATGTGTCCAACTGCTCGGTTGTCAGAGCCAAGAGCCGATCGACAGCGGCTCGATCCACCGGAGACGAGGGCACGACTGGGCTCGATGGCTGCTGACGTCGCCGCCGCCACCACCACACCCCAGAGCCGACTCCCATCAGCACCAGTAGGGTAGCGTGATCTGTCAGGCTGTCATGCAGCCCGTTTAAGAGCCCTAGGACAGCCGTCAGCCCCAGACCACCGATTAGAATAGGACGGGTTAAAGTCATTACACACAGACGGCGAACCGACTGGATAGGCAACAGATATATAAACAGACACCGCTATCCTAAGCAGGACTGTACATCTTTCCCATTGTACCGATGACTGGTCCGTCTTATAGGGCTGCCATTAGGTGAACTTAAAATTCCTCGTATATCCAGCCCAACGAACTATGCTTTTTATATGCTTTTTAATAGAGGCGTCGCGTTTGGGCACTGGTCTGGTCATGTAGGATGAACGCCGTTAAGCTTCATTGGGTAAGGGTTTTAAAAGTTCAGCGACCGATTGCCTCAAACCTTGGCTGGGTGAACGTTTGGGTAGGCCATCCCACTTTTAGAAACCAGTGCCTAACTGTTCAGATAACACGAACTCGATAAGCTGGCACTCGCCCTCTCTGAATCTCACCAAGGAAGACCTCCTGCGATCCCAAGAATCTCACCAAGGAAGACCTCCTGCGATCCCAATTTTTTGATGGAACTGTCAAATAGAGAAAGCTGTGAACAGACAATTTATCCGAGTTCCACATTTAGGATAAGTTAATATGCTCCTACAGCGCTCTGCGGATCGACGATACCGTAAAGGTATAGGCACGGTAGCGGTGATCGTGGCGCGAGGACTTCGCTGAGCGTCTCGAAACCACGGTCTCAAAAGCAAGGTGAGCCATACCCCAGACACCTGCCAAAAATCCACGGCAGGTTCTATCCTAAGCCTCAAATTGCTGGGCGATTTTCGCTTGGCGTACGCCAATGAACTGGTCACCAGCGTGCAGACTCCACGCTTGCAGTCGTTGTTGGCCCATCTGGTGCTGCATCGCCACGCTCCCCAGTCCCGTCAGCATCTGGCGGTTTGTATCTGGCCCGATTCCACCGATTCCCAGGCTCGCACCAACCTGCGCCGAGAACTCTACCATTTGCGTCAGGCCCTGCCAGATGCCAAAAAATTTCTAGACATCCGCCCCAATACACTGCAATGGCGCCCTGCTGATAGCCCCTTTCACCTGGACGCAGCCGATTTTGAAGCAGCTGTAGCTCTAGCGCAGCAGACTCAGGATGTCGTTATCAGGCAGACCGCCCTCGAAAAAGCCATCAGCCTCTATCAGGGAGACTTACTGCCGAGTTGCTACGACGATTGGATTATTCCAGAACGAAATCAGCTGCGGCAAACCTACGTCCATGCCCTGGATACCATGATTGAATACTTACAAGAGCAGCGAGAGTATGGTGCCGCGATCGCCTATGCCCACCGCCGACTAACCCACGATCCCCTCTGTGAGGCGGCCTATCGTCGGCTGATGCAATTGCATGGGCTCAATGGCGATCGCGCCAGCGCTCTCCAGGTTTACCATCGCTGCGTCGAGGTGCTGGAAGCGAAGTTAGGCGTTGAGCCCAGTCCGGCGACCTGCGAGGTGGTTGAGCGGTTGCAGACGTGGGAGAGTAAGGCAAAAGATCAGAATCTTGATAATTCAAAATTCAAAATTCAAAATTCAAAATCCTTCCATCCCCCTCTCATTGGTCGCGAAACCGAATGTCGAACTCTCCGACATTGGCTAACGACTGAGAACACCGAGCAACTGCTGTTGCTGACGGGAGAGCCGGGGATTGGCAAGACACGGCTGCTGGATGAGTTGAGGGCTTCGGTGTTGGCGGCTCGGGGACAAGTGTTGCAGGGGCGTGGATTTGAGGCCGAAATGGTGCGTCCCTATGGAGCCTGGATTGATGCTCTGCGGAGCGGCCCGCAGGCTACCCACCGTGCCGCTCAAGCCGAAGCCGGGGACGGATTATCGGTGGCTTTGGATCGGCTGCTGTCTACAGCAGGGAATGAACCAGAGGCCCTTAGCGATCGCGCTCAGCTGTTTGATGCGGTGGTGGAGCGGCTGTTGCGACTTGCCGCCGATTGTGGTTTGACGGTGGTGATTTTAGATGACCTTCAGTGGCTGGATGAGACCTCCATCGCCCTATTGCACTATGCCTCTCGATTATTGAGGGGCTCGCTGGTGCGGTTTGCCTGTGCTACTCGTCCCAGAGCCCTGGCGCAAAATGCCCCGGCGGCTGGATTTATCCAGGCCCTGCAGCGGGAACGCTGCCTCCAGAGTATCGACCTCGCGCCCCTGAATCGCGCCCACACAAGCGAACTCGCGCGGACGTTCCACAGCCCTGTGGATGAGGAGCGGCTGTTTCTCGACAGCGGCGGTAATCCTTTATTCGCACTCGAAATTGCCCGCTCTGCACATTCCGATTCTGCCGCTGGTCCTGGCAATCTGGAGGTGCTGATTCAGGCGCGATTGCAACAGCTCGAACCTGCTGCCCGTGAACTCTTACCCTGGGCAGCGGCTCTGGGGCGCAGTTTTCGACTCACAACCCTAGCCCAGGTGGCGGATAATTCACCGATGGGTTTGCTGGCCGCGCTAGAGCAGTTAGAACAATACGGCATTATTCGACCTGGAACCGATTCAGACCCCGACTTTGAGGATGATATTGAGTATGACTTCGCCCACGACATGGTGCGACAGGTGGCTTATCAGCGGCTTTCGCAACCCCGCCGCCGCTGGGTGCATTTACAGCTTGCCCAGGCTCTGGAGCATTTGTCTGGCAAAACTGATACGCTAGCCGGTGAAATCGCTCACCATGCAGCTTTGGGGGGCAATCGCACCTTAGCTGCTGCCACTGCCTTACGAGCGGCCCAACGGTGTCTGCGCTTGTTTGCCTATGCTGAAGCCTCAAAACTGGCTCAGCGCGGGATCCAGCACTGCCAAAAGCTAAAGGATGAGCAGCGGGTGGCGTTGCATCTAGAACTGCTGGGGGTCTATGTGCTGGCTGGGGTGTCGAGAGCGCAAGTCCCTACTTTAGAACAGGAGCTGCAGGGCCTAATTGCCGAGGCTAAAACCCTGAAGCTCAAAGATACCGCTGCCATCGGACTAGAGGCGCTGATTGCCCTCAGCTATGACCACGGCGACCTGACGGGCGTCCACCAGCACTCTCTGCAGGCGGCAGAAACGGGGCGTTCTACCAGCCCAGCCATGACCGCTCGAACCTTGGCCAACAGCGGGTCTTGTCTGGCCGATATTGGTCGTGACATGCCTCAGGCCGAAGCCCTGCTGTTAGAGGCGCAATCCCTGGCAGCGAGGGTGGGCATCGAGCTGAGCGATATTCCCCATGGTTTAGGCTGTGTGCGCCGCTTCGCCGGAGATTGGGCTGAGGCCCGGCAGCTCTTAGCAACGGGATGGCAGCAGGCCCGTCGCGAGCAAGATCATTGGCGAGAATCAGTTTGTCTCCTGAATCTAGCTCTGGTGGAATTCGAAGCTGGTACTCCAGGGGCCGCTTTGCCTTACTGCCAGGAGATGGCAATCGTGGCTGACAAAATTGGTGGTGAAGGCAGTGAAGCCGCCTTTGCCGAGGGATTGAGCGCGCTAGCCCAATACCAGCTAGGACACACCGATGCAGCGGCCAGGCTGGAATCGGCCCTGACCACCCTGCGCCAGATTGACGCCAAGCGCATGCTGGCCTTTGTGCTCACGGCAGCAGCGGAGAGCGATCTGCAGAGAGAACACCCCGAAACTGCTATTCCCAGAGCCGAAGAGGCCCTGCAAGTGGCCCAGATTGTCGATTATCCCAGTTCCATTGCCCTGGCCTGGGCAGTTTTGATTAGAGCTACTGTAGGAATTGAGCCTGACTCTGCAAAGAGTCCAGCAGAACAATTGCAGGCCTTGCATCGTGCTCTCGATGGCTCTCCCCTCAGTGCTCGGGCTCGTCGCGCAGTTGATAGCCTGAACCCAATGCTGGCAATTGAGGTTTGACGGAGAACACCGATGGTTCGTCTAGTGCTAGAAACGACTTACGATCCCCCTTTCACCGAAACCGATTGGGACAGCGCTAACCAGCGCCTGTTTCCTTGCCTAGAACTGCACAATGTCCGCTGGATTCGATCGCTGGTGTCGGGCGATCGCACCCGCAGCATCTGTGAATTCGAAGCCCCTGACGCTGAATCGGTGCGGCAGTCCT
Source organism: Halomicronema hongdechloris C2206 (assembly GCF_002075285.3). GTDB lineage: Bacteria > Cyanobacteriota > Cyanobacteriia > Phormidesmidales > Phormidesmidaceae > Halomicronema_B > Halomicronema_B hongdechloris. The sequence continues at coordinate 1,106,004 of NZ_CP021983.2, forward strand.
ACCGGCAAGCACAGGTACCGTTTGGCCGCATCTGGGCCGCCGAGCTACAAGAACCCTGATTTTTGAGCAAACACTCTGCGAGTGCTTTTAGCTCGCTAATCTGAAACACCCTTTCATACTTCATCTATTTCCTTACAATGGAGCTACCTCATGGTCTCCTGCTTATGTCTCAGCCTGTGATGCTAGCTTCTGACACAATTGAAGCGGATGGAGTGCACTGTCCTCCGACTAACCTGTGGAGTGATGAACCCCCCTTGGAAAGTGACTTTCACCGAGACCAAATTGACCTGCTCATCGGGATTTTGCGGTGGTGGTGGCGAGATCGCGACGATGCCTACGTCTCAGGCAACTTGACGGTTTATTACAATCAGCAGCAGCTTAAGTCTCGCGATTTTAGAGGCCCAGACTTCTTCGTGGTTTTAGGTACAGAGAAAAAAGATCGCCGAAGTTGGGTGGTTTGGGATGAACAAGGCCAATATCCGAACCTGATTCTAGAGATTTTGTCAAATTCGACCAGGCAGGTCGATAAAGGTCCCAAAAAACAGCTTTATCAAAATATCTTTCGCACCCCAGACTACTTCTGGTTTGACCCTGACACGGTCGAGCTCCAGGGATTTCATCTGCTGGATGGCCAGTATGAATCAATCCAGCCCACGGAGCAAGGCTGGCTCTGGAGTCAGCAACTAGAGCTCTACCTGGGGGTCAATAAGAACAAGCTGCGGTTTTTTACCTCAGACGGTGAGCTCATTCCCTCTCCAGAAGAATTGGCCGCGCAAGAGCACCAACGGGCTGAGCAAGAGCACCAACGGGCTGAGCAAGAGCGCCAACGGGCTGAGCAAGAGCGCCAACGGGCTGAGCAAGAGCGCCAACGGGCTGAGCAAGCGGAGCAGGAACTTGAGCAGCTAAGAGCTCAGATGAAGTCACGAGGCACCGAAGCCGACTGATAGCGTTTCAGTGTAGGTTCTGGATTCATCCTGGCAGACTTTGAGCGGCCCTAAAGCATACGAGGGGCGATCGCGCTCTGTCTACAGAAAAGCCAGCTGTTTCCGCCAGTGGCAAATTCGCTGGCTGCGATCGCGCGATATTAGCGATCGCACCCGCAGCGTTTGTGAACTCGAAGCCCCTGCGCCGAATCAGTGCGACAGTCTTGCCGCAGGCCAGGGTCCCTTTCGAATCGCATCTGGGCCACCGAGCTACAAGAACCCTGAGGTTTACTCGAACGTTTTACGAACGATTTTAGATCGCCGCCTTGCTTAGCCTGAATTCAGCAATACAGAACCAGCGTATTGGCTTCAGGTGAGGGAGGCAGGCAATGGCCCGCATTCTTGTCGAAATGACAGACGATTCCCTGAATCGGGAGGTGGGTAATCCCTCTGTCTACCAAAAATCCAGCTGTTTCCGCCAGCGGCAAATTCGCTGGCTGCAATCGCTGGTGTCGTGCGATCGCAATTGCAGCATCGACGAATTTGAAGCCGCAGACGCCGAATCGGTTGGCACTGCTTACCGCAGCGCCAGAATTCCCTTTGAGCGCGTTTGGATGGCTGATGTGCGCAAAGAATAACCCTTCACCCACCTGAACACCACTGATGTCACAACCGCAAAATCATGAACCAACATCCATGCCGAACCGCTTTAGTCCAGGGATTCCATGATGTCACCCGGATAGCCCAAATCTGCTGGACATGGATCTACCAGGCTGGGAGAAAAATGACCCCTAAAACAGTCTGGAGCCAATCAGGCTTACTGGCGGTTATCCTGGGCAGCCTGCTATTCACCGGTGGGGCGATCGCCCTCGATTCGCCTTCTGCTCAGCCTCCAAACGGCATGGGCAATGCTGCCCAAATCCTCCAGTTCGATGTTGCCGAAGATGCCAGTCGATTTGTCTTCGACGAGTCGCCAGTGCTGGAGAATGGCATGCCGAGTTATGGCAATCCCTTCGTGACCCAGGGCTATATCTATCCCCCAGGAACACTCACCGATAGCAACGGGGTTTTAGCGAACGGCGATCCTGAGTTTCCTGACCAGGTGATGGGGCAGTGGACCTGTCGGGGCTGGTTTATTGGCGAAGGCGCCGCGACGGAGACCGGACCCTGGGTGATCAGCCATCAGCTCTATAGCCTTGGCGATCGCCCCGGCAGCAAAACCCTAACCAGCGAAGGGTATGAACTGCCCGAACCGAATGTGCCCTTTCAACGGGCGATCGTCGGCGGCACTGGCCCCTATCGCCATGCCCGTGGCCAGGTCACACAAACCTTTTTGGGCTTCAACCCTGCCGAGGGCGTCAACCTGCGCTTTCAAATTGAGGTGGAATCCTAGCCACGAATTCGACACGCCGCGCCGAGGGATGATCCACCCAAAAAATCTCCTGTCTTAAGCATTTTGATCGATAACGAGGAGGCTAACTCATGACTACAACCACGCCAATCAATCAGGCGAAAGCCGAAGCCTTTGCCGACACCATGTTGGAAACCCTGAATCGAGGCGCAATCGCCCTCATGACCTCAATAGGACATCGCACTCATCTCTTCGACACGATGGCCGATTTACCCCCCGCCAACAGTCAGCAGATTGCCGATGTGGCTGGACTGCAGGAACGCTACGTGCGGGAATGGCTGGGGGCAATGGTGACTGGCGGTATCATTGAGCATGATCCGGACAACGATACCTACCATCTACCTGCAGAGCATGCTGCGGCGCTTACCCGCGAGGCAAGTCCCGATAATGTTGCCGCCTTCGCCCAGTACATTCCTCTTCTTGGAGCCGTAGAAGATCAAATCGTTGACTGCTTTCGTGAGGGCGGTGGAGTACCCTATTCTGCCTACACCCGGTTTCATCAGGTCATGGCTGAGGACAGTGGACAGACCGTGGTGGCGGCCTTGGTGGATCACATTTTGCCGCTGGTGCCGGGGCTGACGGCAAAGCTGCAGCAGGGCATTAACGTGATGGATGTGGGCTGCGGCAGTGGCCGCGCCTTAAACACCATGGCGCAGGCCTTTCCCCACAGTCGCTTTATTGGCTATGACATCTCTGAAACGGCGATCGCCACCGCCCAGGCAGACGCCCAAGCCCAGAATCTCAGCAATGTGCAGTTCCAGGTCAAAGATGCCGCCACGCTGGAGGCCACAGCCGCCTACGACTTGATTACCACCTTTGATGCCGTCCACGACCAGGCTCACCCCCAAACAGTACTGAATAACATCGCCCGAGCTTTGAAGCCGGATGGCATCTACCTAATGCAAGATATTCGCGCCTCCAGCCACGTCCACGGCAACTTAGAGCATCCTGCCGGTCCCCTGCTCTATACCATCTCCTGCATGCACTGCACCTCAGTGTCCCTGGCGATGGGCGGCCCTGGTCTGGGGGCCATGTGGGGCCAAGAAAAAGCCTTGGAAATGCTGGAAGCTGCTGGGTTCGAGCAGATCGAAGTCAAACAGCTCTGCCACGACTTTCAAAACAGCTACTACCTGGCTCGAAAATTAGGTTGATTGGCTGATCCCTATTTGTGCGCAAATTCAGGCAGGCTGAATTTGCGCCGGTAGGCTCCTGGCGTCATCTCGGTCAGGCGCTTGAACAGACGGCGAAAAGAGGCGGCATCTTCATAGCCGACGTTATAGCTAATCTGTTCGATGGCATCCGAAGTTTGTTCGAGCTGTTGCTTGGCGGCCTCCACGCGCAAATGCTGTACGTAAGCAATGGGAGAATATCCCGTGGCCTGGTCAAATCGCCGCTTAAAGCTGCGTTCTGAAAGGCCCGATCGCGCCGTCATTTCAGCCACGGGAGTGGCGATCGCAAAATGCTGATCCAGCCAGAGCTGCGCCTCTCGCATCAGGGCATCATCATGGTCGAGAGTTGGCCTAAACATCAGATAGGGGGCTTGTCCGTCTATATGCCACTGCAGGGCGAAAAACTTGGCGATCGCCTGAGCCTGATGAGGGCCAGCATGATGGGCAACCAGGTACAGCACCAGGTCATGCCAGGAGGAAGAAGCTCCCGACATCACAAACTGCTCCCGTTCTCCGGCAATCACCAGCACCTTTTCCAGTTTGAGTTGGATATTGGGGAAGTTTTGCCGAAAGGTCGTGGCATAGGCCCAGTGCATGGTGGCTTCTTTGCCGTCCAGCAGCCCGGTTTCGGCCAATAGCAAAACCCCTGAGCAGGCTGAACACAGAGTGGCTCCTTGGGCATACATGGCCTTCAACCAGTCCACGACTTCGGGATAGCGCCCGGTTTGCCACTGCCCTTGAGCCACCATCACTGACGGCACGATGACGATGTCGGTGTGATCGATGTCTACGATCGCCCGTTCTGCTCGCACTGGCTGGCCACTGGCCGTATCACTGGACAAATGACCGGCCCCTGCAATTTCCACTTGAAAGGGCGAAACCTTCGGTAGCTGGTCATCGTAGGTGCTCAGCATCGAGAACGAATTCAACACATCGTAAATACCGCTCAGGGTCGAGAGCATCGCGTCGGGCAGAGTTAGCAGGCTGATGTGCAGAGGCTGGTTACTCATGGGGGCGATTGCTGGCAGAAATGAACCGTTTGTGGCCATTTTGCCTCTCGCGTTCAATCAACTTCTTTTTCAAGCTAACGAGTAGAGACCGTTAAGGAGAATGTCATGTTAAGCACCTCAACCCTCGAACAATTTGCCGATACTCTGCGGGGTCAGCTGATTCAACCGGAGGATGCTGGCTACAATGAGGCCCGTACAATTTATAACGCCATGATCGACAAACGGCCTCGATTCATCGCTCAGTGCGCCAATGTTGCCGATGTGATCGCAGCGGTTAAGTTCGGCCAAGCCTACCAGCTTGATACCGCCATTCGAGGGGGCGGTCATAGCGGTCCCGGCTTGGGTATCTGCGATGACGGTTTAGTGATTGATCTCTCCTTCATGCGAGGCATTCGAATCGACCCGGCAACTCGCACTGCACGCGTTGAGGGGGGCTGTCGTTGGGGCGATGTCGATCACGCCACCCATGCCTTTGGCCTCGCTACCGTCAGCGGCATCAACTCCAACACGGGTGTTGGCGGCCTCACCTTGGGGGGTGGTCATGGTCATCTCACCCGCAAATACGGCCTCACCATCGATAACTTACTAGAAGTCGACATTGTGCTGGCTGACGGTCATTTAGTCACCGCTAATGCCAGCCAGCATCCTGACTTGTTCTGGGCCGTGCGGGGTGGCGGCGGTAACTTTGGCGTAATAACTTCGTTTTTGTTCCAGCTCCATCCAGTAAGCACTGTATATGCCGGGCCGACCCTGTGGCCGTTAGATCAGGCAGAAGCGGTAATGAAGTGGTATCGGGATTTTCTGCCTGCTGCCCCAGAGGATCTGAGCGGCTTTTTCATGTTTTTGCAGGTGCCACCCGCTCCACCCTTTCCAGAGCATCTGCATTTCCAAACCATGTGTGGCGTGTTTTGGTGCTATGTCGGGGCTGAAAACCAGCTAAAGAAAGTGTTTGAGCCAGTCCAGGCAGTCGGTTCTCCGGCGTTACACGCGATTCATCCCATGCCCTATCCGGCGCTGCAAAGTGCCTTTGATGAACTGTATCCGCCGGGGCACCAGTGGTATTGGAAGGGAGATTTTGTAAAAGACCTCAGCGACGACGCGATTGCTCGCCACGTTCAGCATGGTTCCCAGGTACCGACCCTCCGCTCTACTATGCATCTCTACCCCATCGACGGGGCTGCCCACAACGTTGGGAAAAACGACACGGCCTTCAGCTATCGTGATGCCACCTGGTCCGAGGTGATTGTTGGTGTCAGTCCTGAACCAGCCCACAATGACCAGCTCAGGCAGTGGACGCGAGATTACTGGGAAGCGACCCATCCCTATTCCCTGGGCGGTGCCTACGTGAACTTTTTAATGGAAGAAGGGGGCGATCGCATCAAAGCCACCTACCGAGACAACTACGACCGCCTGGTCGAAATCAAAACCCAATACGATCCGACTAATCTCTTTAGCCGCAATCAAAATATTCAGCCGAGTACCTAAACTGTCTTAATCGGCTAGTACGGAAACCCTCTGGAGATTTACATCATGAAACGACATCAGAAACTACTGACCCTGCTCGTTCCCTTAGGATTAATAGGCGCAATCGCGACAGTTGCGATCGCCCAAGATCCCGCATCGCAGGAAACATTCCCAGTCCAGATGACCACAACGCACGTTGAAACTCATCTCTCCCAGGGAGATGTGCAGCCCATTACTGAATCGGCGGCGACTTTATTCACCACCCACCACCAAGGAGCGACCTTCAGCCTCCGCACAGACAATCTGGAAATGAGGCATGCTTACACCGCTTGGTGGGTGGTCGTCAATAGACCTTATCGGAAATTGAGCCTGTAGAATCAATAGCAGGTGTGGAGACCAGGGGCATCTGATGAAAATAACCTATGCTGAGTTGCGGAGGAAACCTCGGACCTGGAGCAGCTTGACTGGTCTGAGGGTTCAAGCGTTTGAGGCGTTGCTGCCTAGCTTTGCCACCGCCTGGAACACCTTTCTACCGACGCACTGGGAAAAACTGCAGTAAACTGATGAAGCTGTAGGACGGGGCATGGGTCACTACCCCGTTGGTTGCTGCAAGAGTTGGCTATGCAATCCCCAATTGAAATCGGCACCATTTTGCAGAATCGCTATCGCCTGATACACGTCCTGGGTCAGGGCGGCTTTGGGCGCACTTACCTGGCCGAAGATCTGGGTCGCTTCAATGAGCGCTGTGCCCTGAAAGAGTTTGTGCCGCAGCCGGGCGTCGACCATTTCTCAGATAAGGCCACCCAGCTATTTCAGCGGGAAGCGGCAATTCTCTATCAGATTCAGCATCCCCAGATTCCCCAATTTCGGGCTACCTTCGAGCAGGACCAACGGTTATTTCTGGTGCAAGACTATGTCGATGGCACCACCTACCGCGACCTCCTCGATCAACGGCGGCAACAGGGGATGGTGTTTTCTGAGGCGGAGGTGAGGCAGTTCCTGAAGCAGATGCTGCCGGTGCTGGCTCATATCCATGCCAAGGGCATTATCCATCGCGACATTAGCCCCGATAACATCATCCGGCGTCGCCACGATCAGTTACCGCTGCTGATCGACTTCGGGGTGGTGAAAGAGGTGGTGACTCGGATTCAATTCGCTGAGCGCCCCACCCAGGCAACCACGGTGGGTAAATTGGGCTATGCCCCCAGTGAGCAAATGCAATCGGGCCGGGCCTATCCCAGCAGCGATCTCTATTCGTTGGCAGTCACGGCAGTGGTGCTGCTCACTGGCCGCGAGCCTCAGGACATGTTCGACGATGTCAACCTGAACTGGACCTGGCAGTCCTATGCCCAAGTCAGTCCTGGATTAGCCCAAGTGCTGAATAAAGCCATGAGTTACCGCCCTGGCGATCGTTACCAGTCGGTGAGTGAGATGGCTCAGGCCCTAGGAGCGGTGGGGCGGCCGGGTACCGCCCCGGCTGCTAGGTCGGCGCAGCCGCCGGCAACGGCCCCATCCCCTAATGTCTCCCACATGAAGACAGTGGCGGTGGGACGGCCCTATGAGCAGACGGCCGTGACCTCTGCAAGAACTCATCAGCATAGTCCCAGGACTCAACCCGCCGCCGAAGCCGATACCTCTATTTGGGAGAATCCTTGGGCAGTCACTGCCATCGGGCTTGGCTTGGCGCTCATTGCCGGGTTGGGAGGCTGGGCCGTAGTCAGCACCCTGAATCGCAATCCCCAGCCGGCGGCTACCGATACCCCCAGTCCCACCCTCGATGCCGGGGCTTCCACCACGACACCGAGCCCGACAACATCGCCGACTGATACAGAGCCGGTGGAGTATAGCCAGCGTCTGGGGCTCTCTAGTGGCGATAGTCGCACTATCCGGGGCTCGCTGCGGGACAATGAGACCATTACCTATCAGCTGGCGGCAGAGCAAGGTCAGCGCTTAACGGCCCGACTGCAGGGAGAGGGGGTGTTGATGACGGTCTTGGCCCCCAATGGTGAGCCGGCGGATAATCAGGCGAGTCGGGTATTGGGATGGCAGGGAGAGTTGGCCTTTTCTGGCCAGTATGGCATCCAGCTGCGTCTGGTGCAGGGCTTGCAGGACAGTGACTACAGTCTGCAGGTGAGTCTAGAAGCCCCTGAATCTACACCAGAACCAACTCCCACCCCGACCGCGACCCCGGAGCCAACCCAGGCTCCCCCAGAGGTTCTAGAGCAACGGGTGCAATTTCCCTCGGGGCAGAGTGGGATGCGTGTGGCCAACAGTGTGGGGCCGCAGCGGGTGCGCCGCTATGTGGTCAATGCCCGGGAAGGGCAGATTTTGTCGGCGGAGTTATCTGGGGTGAGCGGTCCGGTGACCTTGAATATTCGCCTGCCCGGGGGCCAGTTGGTGGAAGATGCGGCGAAGGTATTGGCCTGGCAAGGGCAACTGCCCCGCGGCGGTGACTATTTGATTGATGTGGTATCACCAGAGGCAGCTGAGTTTACGCTATCGATTTCGGTGACTGATTGATGCACACCCTGGATAGGGCCTTGCTGATTGCCGGCAGCGATACCGAAGTTGGTAAAACGGTATTGACCACAGCCCTGGCTGCCTACTGGCAGCAGCATCGACCCCAGAGGCGTCTCGGTATTTTGAAGTTGGTGCAGGCGGGTGTCGGCGATCGAGAACTATATCAGCAATTATTTGATCTCGATCAGTCGGCGGAAGAAATCGCCCCGCAATGGTTCGCAGCCCCCTTGGCACCGCCTTTGGCGGCGGCCCAGGAATGTCGCCAGGTGAATCTGACGGTGGTGTGGCAGGGGCTGCAGCAGTTGCTGGATAGCCGTGATTGGGTCTTGGTAGAGGCCCTGGGCGGCTTGGGCTCGCCGGTGACAGCGGAATTGACGGTGGCAGATCTGGCGGCGGCGTGGCATTTGCCGGTGGTGTTGGTGGTGCCGGTGCAACTGGGTGCGATCGCACAGTCCGTCGCCAACGTAGCCCTAGCCCGCCAGAGTCAGCTATCGCTGCAGGGTATCGTGCTCAACTGCCGACACCCCTGCTCAGAGGCCGACCAACGGGCCTGGGCGCCCATTCCCCTGATTGAATCCCTCACCCAGGTACCGGTGTTGGGAACGCTACCCTACCTAGATCAGCCTCAACACGTCTCAACCTTGGCCCAAGTAGCAGCTAGCCTTGATCTTGAGGTTTTGTTAACATCCCCCAGACTTCCGTGAAGTTACCGTAGGCATAAGATCAGGATCACAACCAAGTGACCAGTAATTTTTAATAATGAAATAACGTGCTGATTGCAGCCGCATTGATTTAGGCAAGCCTTGGCGGCTGAGCAAACAGGTTGCCCACCGATGAAGACACCCTGCTAACTCCCCCATCCCCGCTCAGCCATCTGTCAACAAGTTAGCGACTCCGGGAAACTGCCTAGCCAGCTCGCTGGGCAACATTCGGGCAACCTTCACTAGCTTGTCCGCCGAGTCGTCCTGATGAGGTGGCAAAACGATTGTAAGGCGATAGTAGTCAGGATACATTTCCTAGGCTGTGTGTTATTTGCCTGACTCGACGGCCATCACCTCCCCCCACCTAGGCCTTTCGATCCCTTGACATCCCTTTTTAAGACGCGCCTCTTTAAGACACATGCTCACCACTTTTCCCAAAGCCCCTCCCCCTGAACTGGCAGACGTTCGTCTCACCATTCGCAGTCTGCAGCCTCAGTTGGTTAGGTGGCGGCGAGCCCTGCACCAACACCCCGAACTGGGGTTCAAAGAAATTAATACGGCCCACCTGATTAGCCAACAGCTTACCCAGTGGGGCATCGCTCACCAACCAGGGGTGGCCCAAACCGGCATCGTGGCCACCATCCCCGGGCGCCGCCCCGGCCCCGTGCTGGCCATTCGCGCAGACATGGATGCCCTGCCAATTCAGGAACAAAACCAGGTTCCCTACCGCTCCCAGTGCGATGGTGTTATGCACGCCTGCGGCCATGATGGCCACGTAGCCATCGCCCTAGGCACGGCCTACTACCTATCCCAGCACCCCGACTTCGCCGGCACCGTCAAGATTCTATTTCAGCCGGCAGAAGAAGGCCCGGGCGGCGCCAAGCCCATGATCGAGGCCGGAGCCCTAGAAAACCCCAGCGTCGATGCCATCGTCGGGCTGCATCTGTGGAATAACCTTCCCCTTGGCACCATTGGCGTTCGCAACGGGCCGTTGATGGCCGCCACCGAGTTGTTCCACGGCACGATTCACGGCCAGGGCGGTCATGGGGCCATTCCCCATCAAACCGTTGATTCCATCGTAGTTGGGGCCCAAGTGGTTAATGCCCTGCAGACCATCGTGGCCCGCAACATCGATCCGCTGAAATCAGCAGTGGTAACCATCGGCGAGTTCCATGCCGGCACTGCCCTCAATGTCATCGCCGACGAAGCCCGCTTCAGTGGCACCGTGCGCTACTTCGATCGGGCCTACAGCCAGTTTTTCCCAGAGCGGATTGAACAGATCATCGCCGGGGTATGTCAGAGCCACGGGGCTAGCTATAGCTTCGACTACCAAGCCCTCTATCCCCCTGTGGTCAACGATGTGGCCATGGCTGATTTGGTCCGTTCCGTTGCCCTGTCTGTCGTTGAAACTCAGGCCGGCGTCGTCCCCGATTGCCAAACCATGGGTGGAGAAGACATGGCCTTCTTCCTAGAGGCCGTACCCGGCTGCTACTTCTTCCTAGGCTCGGCCAATGAAGACCGGGGCTTTACTTATCCCCATCACCATCCCCGCTTCGACTTCGATGAGTCGGTCCTCTGCATCGGCGTGGAGATGTTTGCCCGCTGTGTAGAGTCCTTCTGCCGCTAGTGGGACCCCATCCAAGAGGACGTCATGGCAGCCGTCAACCCACCAGGTGTCCCTAGTTTCCGGTCCCATGGCCACAAGCCAATAATCATCAAGTTGATGTCGCCGTCGCCGCCACCTAAGGCTAGGGTCCCTCTACTGCGGAACCAGCGCCGCTATCGCCCCGAGCATAAAAACTGTATTGATCAGGATTGCCCTGTCTGCCTTCCCCATACCTTCCGGGCGGCTAACTCCCCTGGAAAAGCTATAGCCCTATCGGGCATGGCTCCGCTAGTACCAACGCCCACGTTCGTTACTCCTTAACCCCTCCGGGGTCGCTACGTGAGCGGAGCCACTGCACGCTTGGCATAGCCGTTCGGCCGAGCTCAGGCTGAGGCCTGGCTGAAAGCCATACAGGGCAAGCTGCCTTTTGCCTTTTGCTTCTGCCTCAGCGTCCCAGCCTGATAGGCTAAGGAGGTGACTGTAGGGTAAGACGACCGTGGTCAGCCCAGACTTAGAACTTCCTCGCCTACGCGAACTACTCCCGGCCTCGGGGCGGATGAAAACCCGCATTAAACTGGATGAGCGTCAGTCACAGCTGATTGCCACCGATTTCCCTAGGCCCTGGAAGACGCGACATACCATTAGCCTCAACCTTTCTCTCTGGGGCCAGTTGACCATACCTCAGCGGGATATGCTGTTTTTGCGCCAGGTCTGCTGGCTGACCTCGGTGAATCTGCTGAAGCCAGATTGGTATCGGGGTCTGGTTGTCCTTGGCGCCCTCGGCACCCTGTTGCAACTACTGCAGCAGGATGTAGTAGGGGTGGTGGCAGCCGGAGGGTTGACGGCCGTGGCAGGGACCCAGGTATGGCGCCAGGTTCGCGGCAGCCGCGCCGAGGTGACTGCCGACGAAACCACCCTCCAGGTGGCCCAACGCCGAGGCTACAGCGAAACCGAAGCGGCTCAAGCCCTGCTGCAGGCCATTGAAGCAGGGCCCCGGTTGGAAGGTCGTCCCAGCCTAACCTTTACGGAACTCCTGCGGTGTCAGCACCTGCGCTCCTTGATCGGGGCATCCCCGGTGCCGGTGCCCGAACAAGCCTACGATGGCTAAGTACCCTTGCAGACCTCAACGGCGATGACGGCTATAAATCAGCCTCAGGCTTGGCTGGGTATCCTGCGGCTGCGCTACGGGCGGCAGCATCAGCAGACGGTTCCCCTAGAAAGCTATGCCCAGGCTCCCTGGCGGCTGCAACGGCCCCTCTATGCCGATGCCAGCGGCCATTGCCAGAGCGTCTTGATTCACACCGCCGGCGGCATGGTCGGGGGCGATGCCCTGCAAACCACGGTAGATCTGCAACCTGGTAGTTGCGCCTTGATCACCACCGCCGCCGCCAGCAAAGTCTATCGCAGCCAAGGAGCTACCGCCACCCAAACCCACCACCTCACCCTGGCCTCAGATACCTGCCTGGAGTGGTTTCCCCAGGAAACCATCCTGTTTCGCGGCGCCCACTACGCCCAATCCACTCGGGTAGACTTGGCCCCAGGGGCGATCTGGGTGGCCTGGGATCTCACCCGGTTCGGTCGCAGCGCCCGGGGCGAGGTCTTCGATGCCGGCTCCTGGCGCAGCTGCACCGAAGTCTGGCAAGAAGGACGTCCCCTCTGGCTCGATCGCCAGGTCTTAACCGGGGATCCTGACCGGTTCCAGAGCCCCCATGGGCTAGCCGGTTGCTCGGTGGTGGGGAGTTTTGTGGTGCTAGGGGTGCCTGGGACCAGAGACTGGGTTGCCATGGCCCGCAACCACTGGCAAGACTTCACTGCTGTAACCGAGGCCGATGCGGGAGTGACCCAGCTGCAAGCGGGGCTCTTGTGCCGCTATCGGGGCCACTCCAGCCAGCAGGCCCGCCGCTGGTTTAGCCACCTCTGGCAAGCGCTACGACCCCACTATCTGGAGCAACCTGCCTGTCTGCCTAGAGTTTGGTCTTTGTAAACTTCAGGTTTCAAGCTTGAGATCCAACTACACACTCTTCAGATCCAATCACAGACCGCTCAGATCTAACAACATAGGCTTAGATCTCGGGTTTCAAGCCTGTGTTACGACAACATAGGAGTCAGAGCGATCGCAAGGTAGCTTGCTTCTCGCAGAGTGGAATCTCGATCCAATGCTCCTTAGAGGATATTTGAAAATACAGAGAAGGTAACCAAGCTCAAGCCAACCTGCATAACATCACGCGAATCATAGTGATGTGGATGAAGGCTTCCTTAGAGAGCAACCAGGACGCTCCATCCGAAAAACCTCAGCTAAGTAATGGCCATTGTGAGACAGGTCAATAGAGCTTGTTTGGCTCCAACCTGGAAAGGTTGCCTTAAAAAGAAGACTCTCTAGTGTGCCAAGGCAAACGTAAAAAGATAGAAAGAGTAATCCTGATAAATGCAGCCTTTCCGCTCCAGTCAATAGAGGCGGTTTTCTGTCGCCGAGCACTGGCTAGGTCAAATAATTATTAAAAAAAGCTTTAAATTATGCCTTTGAGATCCTGTCTCTACCTGGTAGCAGGGATTGCGTTTGTGAGCTTATGTAACGGTGTCCATCCTATCTTCAAATCCCCCCCTCACAATGGTCTACAGGGAATTTCTTCCCCGGATAGTATCCAGAGATAGTATCCAGTTCTTTACCCAGTCCGGCTATGGTTCTTCATCCCATGGGGCTCGCCCCAACCGAGATCGATACTCAAACCAAGATTTTGCAAGCGGCCCAACGACTATTTGCTAAGCATGGGTATGGGGGGACGACAACCCGAGATCTGGCCCAAGCGGCTGGGGTGGCAGAGGGAACCCTGTTTCGTCACTTTGAAAGTAAGAAGGCCATTTTGGTAGAAGTTGCTAGCCAGGGCTGGGTGGAGTTGCTGACCGAACTATTGACGGAGCTCAGTGCCATGGCCAGCTATAAGGCCATTGGGCAGGTGATGCGACGGCGTATGCTGAACTTGTCTAAGAATACTGACATGATGCGAGTCTGCTTCATGGAGGCCCAATTCCACCCTGAACTCCGAGAGCAAATTCAGACAGATGTGGTGGCTAAGATGATCGATGTCGCCGAAGCCTTCTTTCAAACGGCGATGGAACACGGCATCTATCGCCCGATGAATCCACGGGTGGTTGCCCGTATCTTTCTAGGCATGTTCATGGTCGCTGGATTCAGTCAGGCTACCCTGGGAGACGAACAGATGACCCCTAAAACCATGCAGGAGTTAGCCGAGGGCTTAGCCGACATTTTTCTGAACGGGGTACTCCTAGCCAAAGAGGTTGCCTGCTGACTTATCGGCGGTTAGGCTTCAAACCGTTCAGATCGTTAGGATCTACATCGTAGGCAGCACCAAACCCCGTGACAAACCGGCCCTCATAGGGAGTCAGCTGCACAAGCTGAAAGTCAGCTAGAGACTTTAGAGTGGCAATAATATCACCAAAACGCTGTTGAAACTGGTCGATTAACTGCTGCCAGCAGGCGCCATGACGGTCTACAAAGGTGGCTGTGCATCTGTAGGTCAGTTGCTTACGAGCAAAAATTTGGGAGCACTGGGCTTCGTCTTCAATCAGTAGAATGGCAGCCCGTTGAGTCTCTGCTAAGTGACGAGTGTGACTAGCCAACCCACTGACAAAAATATAAAACTCCCGCTGAGGCCCCATGACAAAGGGAGCATAGCTGCCATGGGGCTGCCCCTCACCATCTACCGTACTCAGCAGCAGACTGCTGACCGTGGTGGGAAATTGTCGATATGCCGTCAATACTTGCTGGGATGGAGCCATAGCACATCTTTAGCCACACTTACTCCAGGGTCAGGCACCTCGCTTCCTGCGGCTCTTAGTTGACCTGTCCAGAGCGTCACCCCCAACCAGATGCCTCAGACTTCGCTACATTGATTTTAAAGAAGTGTAACGAGTCCAATGCCATGTCAGAGTCCTTGCATCAGCGTACCCTAGAAAGTCTACCTGCAAAAACCCAGCAGAAGCTGCAACGTGGTCAAGTGGTCCTACAAGGTAGCAGTGGCCAGTATCGGGTCTTGGTGCTGGCTCGGGCTGCCTATGATATTGCTTGGTCTGTGCTCACTGACTATGACAACTTTGATCGATTTTTACCGACAGTGGTTTCGAGTCGAGTGTTGGAGCAAGATGGGAATCGCAATATAGTCGAGCAGGTCGATCGCCGTAAGATCATACTGCTGGGCAAGATGGAATCCACTGTCCGCACTGAGAACGTAGAACAAGACGGCCAGATCGACTTTCGCCTGTTGCAGGGGGATCTACAAACCATGGAAGGGTATTGGCGGTTAGATTCCCTGCCAGAGCAAGTGCTAGTCACCCAACAGGTAACGGCTGAAGCTGATCTGGGGCCCTTTAGAGGCATGTTTTACACTCTGTTTGCCGATAGTCTAGTGCACACCATGAGGGCCATCCGTCGGGAAATTGAACGACGCACACGATAGACTCAGGTGACTAGGATGAGGTCCTTTCCGTAAGAAAAGCTCTGGAGCTTAGAAGCTCCAGAGCTTTCACATATTCACAGGCACTCTAGCTGATATATCCGTTTTAGGACCGGGAGTCCTCCTTAACCTAACCGTGGATAGCGGGTGCTTGATACGCCACAGGCGTAGCAGGCCCACTGGCCAGGTCTAAGGGAAAGTTATGGGCATTGCGCTCGTGCATCACTTCAAAGCCTATGTTGGCCCGGTTGACGACATCAGCCCAACTTGGGAGTACTCGTCCCTGGGAATCCAATACCGAATGGTTAAAGTTAAACCCATTCAGATTAAAGGCCATCGTACTGATACCGAGGGCTACAAACCAGATGCAGACAACTGGCCAAGCCGCCAAGAAGAAATGGAGCCAACGGGAATTATTGAAGCTGGCATACTGGAAAATTAGGCGGCCAAAGTAGCCATGGGCAGCAAGGATATTGTAAGTCTCTGATTCTTGCCCAAACTTGTAACCTGCATTTTGGGATTCACTGTCAGTGGTTTCCCGAATTAGACTCGAGGTCACCAATGAGCCGTGCATAGCACAGAACAGAGAACCACCTAAAACCCCGGCAACTCCAAGCATGTGGAAGGGATGCATCAGGATATTATGCTCGGCCTGGAAGACGAACATAAAGTTAAAGGTGCCACTAATACCCATGGGCAGACCATCGGAAAAGCTACCCTGACCAATGGGATAGATCAGGAATACAGAGGAGGTAGCGGCAACCGGAGCACTATAGGCTACGCAGATCCAAGGCCGCATGCCTAGGCGGTAGCTTAGCTCCCACTCGCGTCCCATATAACACAGCAAAGCTGGAATATAGTGGAAGGCGATCATCTGGTAGGGACCACCATTATAGAGCCACTCATCGAGAGTAGCGGCTTCCCACATAGGGTAAAAGTGCAGTCCAATAGCATTGGACGATGGCACAACGGCCCCAGTAATGATATTGTTGCCGTACAGTAAAGAACCCGATAGGGGTTCGCGCAGTCCATCAATATCTACGGGCGGGGCTGCGATGAAGGCAGTGACAAAGACAGCCGTAGAGACTCCCAAGAGGGGAATCATCAACACGCCAAACCAACCTACATACAGGCGGTTCTCGGTGCTGGTTACCCATGCACAGAACCTCTCCCATAAATCGATGGTACCTGGGCGTTGGAGAGTAGTAGTCATAGTCGAATCAAAAACTCTACCTGGTACTGTCCCTATTGGAGCAAAAGAATATGAAAATCTTAGGAATCCAGGGAATTTTGCCGTCAATCGGCATTGACAAGACGCTGCAGAACCCTGAATTTACTCTCGATCAGCGGGATAGGTTCTATAACCGTAGATAATGAAGGCGATACATGCCAGGGCAAATATCGTCACCCCCAAAAACACACCGCTCGCTGTCGACCCAAATTGAGCTTCTCCATAAGCAAGGTAGAGTTGTGGTGCCATAACATTACCTCATCCATAACTGACATTGAAAATGACTGGAGCTTTAGCATCTTGACTCCGGTGGATTCTAGCGTTTTAGAATCCTGATTCCGGTAGGTTCATGTTGACTCCATCCAGCAAAATGCTACCGTTGTACAGCTGCAAAATGATAAGCAGGAAGAGGAACAACATCACCATCATGAAACCCATGAAAGGTGTAGTTCCCCAACCTGGAGCTACTCGTCCGGCTTCAGAGTTCAATCGTCTCAGAATATACTGAATCGGAGCGACTTTCTTGGAAACATATCTCTGTTGCATGGTTCGGGCTTAGTATCGTTAGCAATCTACAGCGTCTTCCCCCGTTCAATCTAGCGATTGATAAAAGGGTATATGTATCACCCAGCGTCATGTCTGATTCTAGTAGATTGGGACGTCAGTTCAGCTACTAGTCATGATCTGGGAACAAGGGGGGTAACGGTTAGTTACCCCTATGCGGTACTCAGGTTTATCTTCTGGCAGCTATCCCGGGAAAGGTAGTTCTTTCCCGGGAATGTTGTCAGATAGAGGTTGTCGGTTCGCCGCGACTAGTTGGATCACCTACCTTCTGGAAGTAGCCCCACTCGATCTGTTCCACATCTAGCCTAGGATCGATGCCAGAGAAGACATCTTGGAAGAGGGCGCGCAGACCATGCCAAATATGGCCAAAGAACCAGACTAGGGCGAAGCAAACGTGGAAGAAGGCAAAGAAGCCGCGATTACTGGTCCTAAAGGTACCATCCGAGTCGTAAACCGTGCGATCAAAGTCAAAGGGCTCACCCAATTGAGCTTTGCGGGCATATTGCCTAACCTTTTCTAGATCAGTAAAGGTTTGGCCATCTAGGTCTCCTCCAAAGAAACTGACAGTTACCCCCATTTGCGCCAGGCTGTACTTAGCCTCGGTACGGCGGAAGGGAATGTCTGCTCTGACAATGCCATCTCGATCTGTCAGGAGAACAGGGAAGTTTTCGAAGAAGTTTGGCATGCGTCGCACTGACAATTCCCGCCCCTCTTTGTCCTTGAAGACAGGGTGGCCAAGCCAACGGGTCGGTAAGCCGTCTCCGTCTACCATACGCCCTACTCGGAACAGGCCACCCTTAGCAGGGCTGTTGCCGACATAGTCATAAAAAGCAAGCTTTGCAGGGATGGATGACCAGGCTTGTGAGCGACTCTTGCCTTCATCAATCGCCGTTTCCACCCGGCGGTTGATTTCTGTCTGGAAATAGCCTTGATCCCACTGATAGCGGGTTGGTCCCCACAGTTCGATGGGGGTGGTGGCAGTGCCGTACCACATGGTGCCGGCGGCAATGAACCCAGCGCCAAAGAAGACGGCTAGGCTGCTAGCTAACACAGACTCGATGTTGCCCATGCGCAGCCCGCGATAGAGGTATTCGGGCGGGCGCACGGAAATGTGGAACAGTCCTCCGATGATGGCGACGATGCCCAAAGCAATGTGATGGGCCACAACCCCCCCTGGATTTTGAGGGTTAAAGCCAGCTGGCCCCCAGTCGGGGGCAACCCCCTGAACATGGCCGGTCAAGCCAAAGGGGTCAGAGACCCACATACCGGGTCCAAAGATACCGGTCTGATGGAAAGCCCCAAAACCAAAGCAAATTAGACCGGCCAGTAACAAGTGGATGCCAAAGACTTTGGGCAGATCGAGCACGGGTTCGTCGGTTTTGGGATCGAAGAAGGTGGCAACGTCCCAATAAACCCAGTGCCAACAGGCGGCTAAGAACTCTAGCCCAGAGAAGATGATATGGGCAATGGCTACGGTTTCAAAGGTCCAAAACCCAGGGTCGCTAAAGCTTTCCCCAGTGATGCTCCACCCCTGCCAAGAGTTGGTCACTCCCAGACGAGCCACAAAGGGCATCAGGAAGCAGCCCTGTCGCCACATGGGGTTGAGCACCGGATCGGTCGGATCGTACAGAGCTAGCTCATATAGCAGCATTGATCCTGCAAACCCTGCACAGAGGGCATTATGCATGAGATGTACTGATAAGAGTCGCCCTGGGTCGTTGAGAACCACAGTGTGGACGCGATACCAAGGGAGTCCCATTGAGTTGTTCTCCTTGTTGCTTGAATGCTGATTTAAACAGTTGACTTCTGAACAAGTGCAGGAGAGGTGACTTAGAAGGAGGGTCGACCTACCTGCGATCGCAGCCTATGTCGACCGTTCACTAGGATCGATAGGCGGCATTGAGAGCACTGGCTCGTTTTCGCGATCAAGACCGGTTACAAACCCTGCAGCGGTTGCCCGGGCCAACCCGGCATGCCACAAGTGCCCGACCAGAAAGAAAAAGGCCAGAATAAAGTGGGCTGACGCCAACCAAGTACGCGGTGATACATAATTAAACGAGTTGACTTCTGTGGCCAGCCCTGCCACTGAGTTAATCGAGCCCAGGGGCGCATGGGTCATATATTCAGCAGAGCGACGCACTTGCCAAGGCTGAATATCATTCCTGATTTTTTCCAAGTCTAGCCCGTTTGTCCCCCGCAACGGCTCTAACCAGGGGGCTTTAGCATCCCAAAAGCGCATGGTTTCACCGCCAAAGATAATTTCCCCCGTCGGCGAACGCTGCAGATATTTACCTAGGCCAGTGGGACCCTGGGCTGAGGCCACATCTGCCCCTAGACTTTGGTCGCGCACCAAGAAGACAAACGATTGGGCTTGGGAGGCTTCAGGAATGGTAGGCCCATAAAACACACTGGGATAGACTGTGTTGTTAAACCAGATAAATGCCGTTGCGATAAAGGCTTGCCCAGAAATATTACCTAGGCTTTGGGCTAGATAGGTTTCTCCACTCCAGGGATAGAGGTTATAGGTCCAACGTAGCGGGGGCACCAAGATATGCCAGAGACCACCGATGACCAATAGGGAACCTATCCAAATATGTCCCCCGACGACATCTTCCAGGTTGTCAACACTGACAAGCCAACCGCCACCGCCGAGGGGATTCTTGAAGAGATATCCGAAAATGACTCGCGGATCCAGGGTGGGATTGGTAATCAAGCGAACATCGCCGCCTCCCGGAGCCCAGGGATCATATAGCCCACCCCAGAACATTGCCTTGCCGACAAATAGTAGGGCAAATAGGCCTAACACTAAAATGTGAAATCCCAGAATTTGGGCCACTTTAGCCCGATCACCCCAGTCAAAATCAAAGAAGCCAGAGAGTTTTTCAGGACCTCGCAAGGCATGGTAAACGCCGCCAAAGCCTAACACTGCTGAGCCAATCAGGTGAGCCACCCCAATGGCAAAGAAGGGGAAAATATCCGTAACTTCCCCGCCATAGCCCACGCCAAACCCTTGGGTGGCAACATGGGCCATGAGAATACAGCCCTGTTCATACATACTCCGGGTTGGTTCGTAGTGGGCAACCTCAAACAGCAGCATCCCCCCGGCCCAAAAAGCAATCAGGGCGGCATGGGCAATGTGGGCCCCTAAAAAGCGGCCTGAGAGTTCTGTGGTAATTAGTCGGGCATTACCCGCCCACCAGGCATAACCACTGGATTCCTCATCGTAGCCTGCCTTAGGCGGCGTCATCCGGTCTTTTTCGTCGACTACCGGAGTTAATGTATTGAGGGAAATATTGTCTAATGCAGAAGCAGTTGGTTCTATGGGGGTCTCCACAGGATTCAACCTCCTTAACAAAGATTCAGTCTTCGACACCAATAGGTGGCCGCCTCAACTCAGCCATTCACAATTGGCAGAAAGCTCTGCCCTAAGGCATAGTACTTCATCAAGTGACGGCCACCTATTCAATGGAAAGGGCAAGGAGCTTATTCTCCAAAACCTCTAGGAAGCACCTCTTCCGGGAAGACAAACTTCTTCGCCGGCTGATCAAGTTCTGCCATCCAGGCACGCAACCCTTCATTCAGCAAGATGTTCTTGGTGTAAAAGGTTTCGAACTCTGGATCTTCGGCAGCACGGATCTCCTGACTGACGAAGTCATAGGCCCTTAGATTGAAGGACAAACCAATCATGCCAATGGCACTCATCCATAAGCCCGTCACAGGGACAAACAGCATGAAGAAGTGCAACCACCGCTTATTCGAAAAGGCTATGCCAAAAATTTGAGACCAGAACCGATTAGCCGTCACCATAGAGTAGGTTTCTTCGGCTTGAGTGGTAGAGAACCCCTTGAAGGTATTCTTACTCTCGGTGTCTCTAAATAGGGTATTCTGCACCGTCGCTCCATGGATAGCACAGAGCAAGGCGGCTCCCAAAACCCCAGTAACTCCCATCATGTGGAAGGGATTAAGAGTATAGTTGTGAAAACCTTGGAAAAACAAGAGGAATCGGAAGATACCAGCCACGCCGAAACTAGGCGCAAAGAACCAGTTCGACTGCCCTAGAGGATAGATGAGAAAGACTGAAACGTAGACCGCAATCGGAGCCGAAAATGCGATCGCATTATAAGGCCGTACGCCAACCAGTCGAGCAATCTCAATTTGTCGGAGCATGAAGCCCATCAACCCGAGTACGCCATGGAAGGCAGTGAAATTCCAAAGTCCACCAATTTGACACCAGCGAACAAAATCCCAATTGGCCTCAGGTCCCCACAAGAGTAGAAGGGAATGCCCCATACTTTCAGCCGGACTGGATACGGCCACAGTTAGAAAGTTGCAGCCTTCCAGATAAGACGACACTAGTCCATGGGTATACCAGGACGTCACAAAAGTGGTGCCTGTAAACCAGGCTCCAATGGATAGATAGGCACAGGGAAACAACAAAAGCCCTGACCATCCAATAAATACAAATCGATCGCGTTTGAGCCAGTCATCAAGGACTGAAACCCAGTTTTGGGTTGTCTTTAACCCTCCGATCGTAGTAGTCATGGTACTTTCCTCTGCGTACGAAATCGACTTAAAGAAGTTGAGATTATGAATTGCTGAGGTAGGTCGAAGTTTGGCAAATCATGAGTTTAAATCTCCATCTACACTGGAATGCTTTCACCAGGACCATCGTTCATAAAATAGGGAGGTCCTGGAAGAGCGATTTCTTGAATGAGCTCATCAAAGTAGGGAATGACTTCATCAGCATCGGCTTGATCTAACTGCTTCATGGCTTCTGCCTTCAAGCAGTTCAAATATTGCACAATATTGGTTAAGGGAATGCCAAGATTGGTATATAGTTCCTTCATCCCAGTTAGACCAATCTCTCGCAGGGGTTGATCATTACCCGCCAATAGACAGTAGCTAATCAAACGGATATACCAACTCATATCTCGTTTGGCAGTTGCAGTCTTACGTCGATCACCAGAGTTACTCGGAGTCCTAGGGCAAATCTTCCAAAATTGTCGAGTTCCCCGCTCAACAATATCAGTTGCCTTTGCTTGCAGATTTCTAGCTATTTGGATCCGGTCTGAACCAGATTTACAAAAGTCTCGGATAACCCGCAACTCCCCAGGTGTAGGATACCGTAACTCTTCATCAGAATTGTCAATAACCTGCTTAATCAAACTCATGATCTTACTCAAAACGCACTCAAAACGCACTCTTTAGAACAACTTTGAAGGTGTTCTTGAGCTTAGTCTCACCTTACCAAATATCTGGTCTGGCAGCTATTTTTGGTAAATACGCACTCCACCAAACCAACAGATATTGAGCCGATATCGAAACCAACCCTGATTTCGATAGAATCCCTTCAATCGTGTCAATAGCCTGGTTAGGTAACTCATCGAAGATACAGTCATGATGGATTGGTTCCCGAAGAGGGTAGCTTCTGATCATTAGCTGAAGCAGAGGGTCTCTCAGCATTAGAGCCGCTCATAGGAGCACTGCTTCCAGCCACAATTGGTGACTGCTCAGACCCTGCCCCTTGATTGGTCCTCGTAGATTGATCAGATGCTGGTTGAGCCATTTCCCTTGGTTGTTGGCTAGTGGCTGTGGCCATCGCTATTTGAGCCGATCGTGCTGATGGGGCAGAAGCAACCACACTATCGACAGTAGACCGAATCTTGACGGGTTGACGGGGTGTGTGGGCAGCCATCCAGTCACCGGCAATATCGGGGTTATCACGGAGTTTCCACCAGGCCAAAGGTCCTTGGGGCGATCGCATCGCATACCCTCGCGGTGTCAGATAACGCTCATACGGAACGGTATCTTCACCAAACTCTTCGATGTATTCAGGGCTATCGATCAACGCATCCACCAAGCCATAAAATCCCTGTTTGGCCACTAGATCGTAATAGCGATTGAGTTCTTCGCGGCTGTAGGTAGGACGTCCCAGCAAGCGACGATGGATATATTCGATGGCCTTGGTGATATAGAGGTTTTCCCAATACAGCCGACGGAACGGACGAGATTTAGCCAGCTGACGCACAAACTCCCGCAGGGTAATTTCCCCTCCCTTGAGTTTGGTCTCAGCTACCATCTGGCGCTGGCCATCGAAGACATCCCGACCGAAGACCTGACGATAGGTACCTAGAATGACGGCTTCGATGGAATGGCGGGCAACGTCAAGGTAAGGACCTTGGGCATTATTGCCCCGCCGCGGCTGGTGAGTGGGTTCCAGTTTCAGCAGGGGATGCCCAAAGGTGCCTGGAACGCGGCCCCAATGGGTATTTCCATTCCTGTCGCCATTACGGCCATTGTGTAATCCGCTGTCAATTAGAATCCGACGGCTCGTGGTACTAAAATGAGCGGGCTGGGTTTTTGGATGGCGAGTCTCTTGAGGGAAAATTGCCCCAAATTGAATTTCTAAGGGGTCATTGCCCACACCATAGGGATGCTGATTGGGTAATGGCCGCTGCTGCCCCGCAAAGGTCGTCACAAACTGCGGTACCTTACGGACTGGAGTACTGTATCTAAACAGGCTTAGTTGTGGCCCCCAATTTCGGCATTCCTGTGCTTCTAACCCCAGCTTCCTTAAGTAGGGAACCGTTTCTTCCCCAAAGTAATCGGCGTATTCCTGAGAATCTACCAGAGCGTTTACCAGAGCCGGCAGTCCACCTTCGGAGATGACTTCGAAGTAGGTCTGAAATTCCTCTAAACAACTCAGACCACGTCCTAGGAAATGACGACAAGCCAGTTCAATGACCCGGCTAATGGTAAAAGGCTCATAAAATTCACGCCGGTACAGCCGAGAGCATCCCAACTGCCGAACGAACTCCTTCATAGACAGTTGGCCATTTTTCACCTGGGATTCCAGATCATACAGGGCGACCCCATAGATCTGGGTAACATCCCGCTCAAAAACCTGGCGATAGGCAGCACGAATGGCCTCTTGTTTTTCGGTTTCCGAAAGTCCCGGCTTGATAACCAGCCGGGGAGTCGGCAACGCACTGTCATAGTAACTCTGGGGTAAGGGTTGCCCCGGATGCAGCTTCGAGGCACCAAATCGCAGGCGAGGATTGGGCTTTTCTACCAAATACTCAGTGATCAGCACCTCAAAGTAGCGCTTGACCAATGCCTTAGCCTCGGCATCAACGTATTGAGCGGCTTTCCACTGCATTTCTTGCAGGGCAACCACGGTAGCTAGGGTGACATCTTCAGGAATGACACCCCGTAGCCCCCGTACATTAACACTGAGGATATTGGTGTCGCCGGCCACAATGGCATAAGTGGTGTAGCGCAAAAACCAGTCAAGATCTCGCATTGACCGCTTCATGCGCACGACGCCATATTTTGAGATATCGATGGTCCGAAAGCGGCTGGGAGCATTGGGGCGTCCCTGGGCGAATAACGATTTGAACCAGTCCATTAATCCGCTGGTCGGATCAATAGAGCGAGGTTCCTGAGCTAGATTGGCTTTGCTACGCGCCTTTGCCGATAGAAAGTCTTCCCCAATGTAGTAGCCTGAGCCAGGCAAACCGATAGGATCGGTTGCCCTCTCGAGATAGGCCATGGGAGAACCACCGGTAAAGATACGATTGGCCCCAGCGGCTACGATTCTATCGGCATTTTGGGCCAATGCAGCAGCGATTTCTAACCGCTTTTGCCCCGAGCTAAAAAAGGCCGATAGCTCTCGGAGTTCACTTTGCTGAGGATAACGATCACGCTGTTCGGCCTCAGCAATCACAGCCGTAGGGACCGTATGAAAGACTTGAGGATGGGCAGGAGGACTGCCCCCGTTGGTCCGATCAATCATGGTGGGTTTTGGTTGCTAAGTTCAGGACTTAATGCCGGATTCAATGATTGACGATTTAGAAGGTTACGGAGTTAGACCTTGAATGAGGTAATCGAAATAGGGGCTAACTTCTTCTTGATCTTCAGGATTGAGTAGGTCGAGGGTGACCTCTTTCAGACAGTCCATGCACACGACTAGATTCCTAAGCGGAATTTCTAACGAGGTGTACATGGCTTTAGCCCCTTTAATTCCACTGGCTTGGAGGGGATCAATATCACCTACCACTACGGCATACGTAATCAGCCGCAGATACCAGCCTTGATCGCGCATACAGGAGGATCGAAACGTAAGATTACCGCTGTTGCTAGGAGTAATCTGACAGCGCTGCCAGAATTTCTCACTCCCTTTCTCAACAATGGTGTCAATATTGGCAGTGACAATCGCGGCAATTCTCAACCGCTGCGCTCCCCGCTCAAAATAACGGTGTAGGGTATTGAGTTCACCCCGACTAAGATAACGAGCCTCCCGATCAGCGTTAGCGATAGATTGCGTAATGATACTCATGGTGTCGCTCTTAGCTTAGGCCGGTGCAAATATGATCGAAGTAAACACCCATTTCCTTACCCGCTTCAGATCCAATGAGTTCGGTGGTGACTTCTTTCATAGACTGAACGGCTCGCACCGTAGCACCAACTGGTACTCCCAGGGAGTTGTAGGTTTCGCGTAATCCATTCAGTACCCGCTCATCCAGGATGGAGGGATCACCAGCCAGCATGGCGTAGGTGGCATAGCGCAAGAAATAGTCCATGTCACGAACACAAGCGGCATACCGACGACAGGTATACATATTGCCGCCAGGGGCAGTAATGTCCGTATATAGCAAGGCTTTAGCAGTAGTCCGGGTGACAATAGTGGCAGCATTAGCGCTGATAGTCATCGCTGCCTTAGCTCGCAGTTCTCCACTACGGAAGTAATTTTGCAGGTTTTCTAAAGAGGCATCGTCTAGATACTTACCTTGCATATCAGAGGAATTGATCAAGGTAGTGATTGCGTCTTGCATGGTTAACTCCTATTGCTTCGAGGGTTTAAAAACGGTTTCGTGGTCCAAAGATATGGAAGTATGCTTCTGCTGATGCGGGCAAAAAAACTGCCTAAGATAGAGAATTAATGATGAGATCAAAGTAGGGGGCTACTTCGGCTCCGTCCTCTTCACTCATGAGAGACATGGCTTCTTCCTTAAGGCAGCGCATGCACTCAGCAATATTTCGGATGGGAATCTCTAAGTTGTTGTACATTTCCTTGATACCAAAGGTACCAATCTCCTCCAAGGGTCTCTCGCTACCAGCCAAGATTGAATAGGCGATCAGGCGAACGTACCATCCTTGGTCCCGCTGGCAGGAAGCGGTCTTACGTTCATTGCCACTATTGCTAGGGGTATTGGGGCATCGCTCCCAGAATCTAGCACTACCGTTTTGAACGATTCGCTGCTCATTCTCAGCCAAGGTCTTGGCGATACGAATACGTCTCTCTCCAGTTTTTAAGAAGTCTTGGAAGATGCGAATTTCCTTCGGAGCAGGATAGCGAGCTTCACTATCTGCGTTGAGGATGAGTTCCGTAATCAGGCTCATAAATAACCTCCAGAGTTTATGAAAGATCAGGAAATGGCAGGAAATGGCAGTTTTAAGAATATTGAAAAAACGCCAATTTACCCTAAGATGCTTTGACTGAGATGGCGGCCAGCATCAAACAGTGCCAATACAACCATTGATTGACACGAGTGATTGACACGAGAAACGTTAATTCGCTAATGACTGCCAAGCCAATCAACTCACTTGGTTGACCATTAGCACAGGCTAAATATCTACAACCAAGATTTAGGTAGGAGAATAGGCGACAAAAATGAAGAACTCATGAATTTATGAAATCGCCTTTACGAAACTAAACAATTCGGAGCCTGTATAGCGCTAGTTTAGGTAGCCAAGCCCCTTCTCGAAAACTTCAGATTTTAATGATTGAATTAATGATCGTCCTCTGAGCCTAGAGGTTTTTGACAGGCCTGAGACTGTTTATATTTAGGTTGAGTTATGAGATATCGAACATTCATTGCCATGGCCCTAGCTCTATGTTTAGGGCTACTCACAGCTTGCTCGGGGGGAGCTTCAGCAACGAGTGATTCCCTCTCCTATGAGCAAATTAAGGGTAGTGGTTTAGCCAACCTCTGTCCACAAGTCGCCGATAGTCGGCGCGATGCGATCGCAATTACCCCCAATCAGTCCTACACCATCAGAGCAATGTGTTTGCAACCAACCGCTTTCCTGGTTAAGCCAGAACCCCTAGTAAAGGGAAAGGAGACTAAATTTGTGCAAACCAAACCCTTAACCCGAGCTAGCTACACGATTGACCAAGTCAGCGGTACCTTGACAGCTGATAAGGATGGCCGCCTTAAAATGGTTGAGCAAAGCGGTTTTGACTTCCAGCCGGTTACTGTGCAGCTTCCTGATGGCGAACGGGTCCCCCTACTGTTTTCTATTAAAGGACTGGTAGCGCAGTCCCCAAGTGAGGAAATTAACCCCTCTACCAACTTTACAGGGGCCTTTGATGTGCCTGCTTATCGTACAGCAGGTTTTTTAGATCCCAAAGGACGGGGAGTCAGCCTTGGCTATGATTCAGCTGTGGGATTGCCCCCTCAGGCAGATGCTGATGAGTTTCGTAAACAGAATCAGAAAGTCTTTGACGTGGCAAAAGGAGACCTGAGCTTACAAGTCAAGCAAGTGGATGCAGGCACCGGGGAAATTTCCGGCGTATTTGAAAGTATTCAGCCATCTGACTCAGATTTTGGATCTAGAGAACCATTAGACGTGAAAATCCAGGGAGTCTTTTACGCTCGCCTGGAACCAGAAGCCACCTAATCAGTCTCTAAACGTATCAATTGGGCAACGGCTACAGAAAACTTCAGGAGTCGAATGAGAATTAAGCATTCTCTGACTCCTGAAGTTTCTGTTTATATAACCTCAAGTGCGGTTGAGAAGTCGCAACTGCTTATCGTTAAGAACGTGAAGTATTATCGTCCTGGCTTGCCAGAAGCCCAACGGTAACCCAGGATATTAGGCTGTGACAAGATATATCCAGATATGTCAACTAGATCCTCCTCGGTGAGATTTTTCATGTTCGGGAACAGATCAGGTCTGGTGACAGATGGATGAAGCTCCTCTAGGGAGTCCATGCCATCATAGGTCGTAGGGTGACGTAGGTAATCAACGATTCCCTGCAAATTATCTCGAGGTGGAGTGGCTAGGGCCAACGCTTCAGACCCCAAGTTGATATCCGGATTGGTTTTGGTGATGCCATCGACATGGCAGGAAGCACAGGTTTTTCTAAATTCATTCTGACCATTGACATATTGCTGCTCAGTCAATGTGATCATGTTGCCGGTTTCGTCTAATGGTACTGTGCGAGCAGATTCGCTAATTTCAACAGCTAGCACTGATCCCCCAACAAACAAGAGTCCTAGTACCGACAGCAGCCCGACAGCAGCAAAAAATCGTTGTAGAATACGGTCCTTTAAAGTGTCAGTCATTAGGTTACCCCCAATACATTTTAATAACATTGAAGCTACCATGACTCTTGGACTCTGATTTCAGCAAATCGAACCTAAAAATATTTCTTAAAACAATAAATCAGATCAATTAAAATAAATAAATTTAGTCTACTCAAACCTTTATTTTCATGAGAAATTCATTTTCTTATGTACTTAGCGAATCCATGAAAAGGGTCACTATTTCCAGATAAGCCCCATGAGCCTATTTACATGAGCCTATTTAAACGTATGGCATCAAGGAGTGAGAGGCCTAGCAGCGTTCAGGATAGCGACAGGGTATGAGCTACCGTTTATCTGTTCTAACTATCTGCACAGTAAGAATCAAGGGCCAGTCGAGTGTTCTCGTCGTCACAACCGTGCAATGCAATATGGGCTCCTCATAAACATCCTTGGCCCTTCTGCTGGGCCATGACGAAGCGCCAGGAGTGGCTAGGCTCCTGGTGCTCAGTACGTAAACTTCCTTAAAGCAGACTCTCATCTTCCTCAGTTTTTCATTTTTCCCGTTTATCTTTACCATCAATGTAAACAAAGCCGATTTGCCGGGTAATCGCTATGCTCCGGCAAGGGGATAGTTGGGTAGATCGTTTGCTTTCATTACATCTATGCCCCGCTTGAAGATGATTCGTCGCAGAGTCGAGCGGGTGGATTCCTATGGTTAAGAGGAGTTTGTATGATTCCACAGCTTGGCAGAGCAGTTGTTCTAGATCATCCTGATCACCTTGAAGAATCTACAAGCACTGCCAATTCATCCAAGACTATTTCAAGACGGGGGCAGATCCATCCATGGGAACGCTTTTGTCGATGGGTCACAAGCACTGAGAATCGTATTTATGTTGGCTGGTTTGGGGTACTCATGGTTCCCACTCTTGCTACGGCAGCGATTGTCTTTGTGCTAGCGTTCCTAGCTGCCCCAGCGGTCGACATCGACGGTACAGGACGATTAGTTTCGGGTGCCCTAAACCACGGTAATAATCTCATTACTGGGGCGGTGGTACCTACATCAGCCGCTATTGGTCTGCACTTCTATCCGATTTGGGAGGCAGCCTCACTACAGGAATGGCTGACAAACGGCGGTCCCTATCAGCTGATAGTGCTCCATTTTTTAATCGGCATTATCTGCTATCAAGATCGGGAATGGGAATTAAGCTACCGCCTCGGTATGCGGCCCTGGATTTCCCTAGCGTTTACAGCTCCTGTAGCAGCAGCGACATCAGTATTGCTGATATATCCCGTTGGTCAGGGGAGTTTTTCCGCTGGTATGCCCTTAGGCATCTCAGGCACCTTCACGTTTATGCTTCAGTTTCAAGCTGATCACAATATTCTGGCTAACCCATTCCATCAGCTTGGGGTGATTGGAGTATTTGGCGGGGCATTATTCTGTGCTGCCCATGGATCGTTAGTGACCTCGGCATTATTCAGGCGTGGTCCTAGTCGTACTTCAGGCTGGGTTAAACCAGCGTGGGCCAGGGAAAGTGAGGGTACCTATAGCTTTGAGCATATCCAGGTAAACCAACAAAAGTTATTCTGGCGTGGCATGAGTTTTAGAAGCTCACGATCACTGCATTTTTGTCTAGCTGCCTTTCCAGTAGCGGGGATTTGGTCAGCAGCCTTGGGCGTTGATATGGCTGCCTTTGGGTTCGATCCGTCATCTGGGGCGAACAGCTACCTTCAGCAGACTACCGTGCCCACCTGGATTGACTTGGTAACCCAGGTAAATTTGGGAATTCAGGCTATTGAGGATCAGCCTACAGCTCAACAATTTCCTCTAGTTCTCGGGGAAGAGCCTGAGGAAGATAATGCCTTACTAAATGATTCCTTACTGAACCCCTAAGGAAGATGTCACCTGTTAAGCTGCTCAGATTTGCCTACAAACTTGTTCGTTGATCGTCAGAAGGAGTATTTTCATGACCACAAGCCCTCCAGAGCAGAGGCAACGGGTTAGGGTTGAGGTTGATCAAAACCCTAACCCAACCTCCTTTGAAAAATGGGCAAAGCCAGGGCACTTTGAACGCAGTCTGGCTCGGGGACCTAAGACAACCACCTGGATTTGGGATCTCCATGCTGATGCCCATGACTTTGATTCACATACCACCGATTTAGAAGACATTTCTCGTAAGATTTTCTCAGCTCATTTTGGTCACCTAGCCGTGATCTTTCTGTGGCTGAGCGGCATGTATTTTCATGGCGCCCGATTTTCCAATTTCTCATCGTGGATGACTGACCCCATCCACATTAAGCCCAGTGCTCAGGTAGTTTGGCCAATCTTTGGTCAAGAGATTCTCAATGCCGATATGGGCGATGGCTTCCGAGGGATTCAAATTACCTCAGGGCTGTTCCAGATGTGGCGAGGGGAAGGGTTTACCCATGAGTTCCAGCTCTTCTGGACAGCTATTGGTGCCTTGGTAATGGCAGCCCTCATGATGTTTGCAGGCTGGTTTCATTACCATGTGCGTGCTCCCAAACTGGATTGGTTCCGCAACTGGGAGTCGATGATGAATCACCATCTGGCTGGTCTGTTAGGGCTAGGCAGCTTGGGGTGGGCTGGTCACTTGATTCATGTGGCTCTGCCTACTAATAAGCTGCTAGATGCTGGGGTTCCCCTAGAAGATATTCCCTTACCCCACGAGTTCATCTTGAATAAGAGCTTGATGGTGGATCTTTACCCCAGCTTTGCTGAGGGCGTGAAACCCTTTTTCACTCTCAATTGGTCAGCCTATGCTGATTTCTTGACCTTTAAGGGTGGGCTAAACCCTGTCACCGGTGGCCTCTGGATGACTGATATTGCTCATCATCATGTGGCCATTGCTGTGCTCTTTATCATTGCAGGTCACTTTTACCGTACTAACTGGGGCATTGGCCACAGTTTTAGGGAGCTACTAGATGATGCTAGAACTCCTAAAATGCTGCCCATTTTCAACTTTATTGGGCCAGTAGGTCACCGAGGGCTCGATAAGATTTTCGAGACCTCTTGGCACGCCAATCTAGCAATTCACTTGGTTCAATTCGGGACGGCGAGTTTATTAGTGGCCCATCATATGTATGCGATGCCACCCTATCCGTATTTGGCCACGGACTATGCCACGGTCACCTCGCTGTTTACTCACCATGTCTGGATTGCAGGGTTCTGCATTGTCGGTGGGGCAGCCCATGCCGCCATCTTTTTGGTCCGGGATTACAATCCGGCCGACCATGTCAACAATGTGCTGGATCGAACCCTGCGGCATCGAGATACGGTTGTTTCCCATTTGGCCTGGGTCTGCCAATTCTTGGGCTTCCACAGTTTCGCCATGTACTGTCATAACGACACCATGCGAGCCTTTGGTCGCCCCCAGGATATGTTTTCTGACACCGGCATTCAGCTGCAGCCCATCTTTGCCCAATGGGTACAGCAGATTCAAACCATGGCAGTGGGAGCCAATTTACAGGCTGCCGAACCCCTAGGCAACGTGTTTGGTGGGCTGCGCAATATTGACTTAGCAGGGGTCGGGGTAACCGCCCCCGGGCTCGGCGGTCCCGTGAGCCATGCCTTTGGCGGTGGTGTGGTGGCCATTGGCGACAAAATTGCCATGATGCCTATTCAGTTGGGTACGGCTGATTTCTTAATCCACCACATTCACGCGTTCACCATTCATGTGACGGTGTTAGTGCTCCTGAAGGGAGTGCTGTTCTCCCGCAATTCGCGGTTGATTCCTGATAAGGGTGAGTTAGGTTTTCGCTTCCCTTGCGATGGGCCAGGACGGGGGGGTACCTGTCAAGTATCTGCTTGGGATCATGTTTTCCTAGGCTTGTTCTGGATGTACAACTCCTTGTCGATTGTGATTTTCCACTTCTTCTGGAAAATGCAATCAGATGTGTGGGGTACGGTGGGTGCCGATGGCACAATCTCCCACATTACAGGTGGGAACTTTGCCCAGGCGTCAATCACCAATAATGGCTGGCTGAGAGATTTTCTCTGGGCCCAGGCTTCCCAGGTCATTGGCTCCTATGGTTCAGCCCTCTCGGCCTATGGTCTCTTCTTCCTGGCAGGGCACTTCATCTTTGGCTTCAGTCTGATGTTCCTCTTTAGCGGTCGCGGCTATTGGCAGGAACTGATCGAGTCTATTGTGTGGGCTCATAACAAGCTGAAAATTACGACGGCTATTCAGCCCCGTGCCCTTAGCATCACCCAAGGCCGTGCCGTTGGTGTTGCCCACTATCTACTCGGAGGTATTGTCACCACTTGGGCCTTTTTCCTGGCCCGTATGGCTGCGATTGGATGAAGTTTCTGCCGAAAAGTTTGAAAACGGCAAAGTTAAATGTGAACGTTCAAACGTTTTAATTGATTTCGAACCATGGCGACAAAATTCCCTAAATTTAGTCAAGATCTGCAACGGGATCCGACCACTCGTCGGTTATTCTACGCAATCGCCACGGCCCATGATTTCGAAAGCCATGATGGGATGAGTGAGGAGAATCTGTATCAGAGGATTTTTGCTTCCCATTTTGGCCACTTAGCCATTATCTTCCTGTGGATTTCTGGCATTTTGTTTCATGTGGCCTGGCAGGGTAACTTCGAGCAGTGGATTCAAGACCCGTTGAATAACTCTCCCATTGCCCATGCCATCTGGGATGCTCAGTTTGGACCACCTGCGATCGCAGCGTATACCCAAGCTGGAGCGATGAACCCGGTGGATATCTGCTATTCCGGGGTGTATCACTGGTGGTACACCATCGGCATGCGCACCAACAACGACCTATTCATGGGGTCCATCTTTCTGCTGCTGTTATCCTCCGTGATGCTCTATGCCGGTTGGCTACACCTGCAGCCTCGGTTCCGCCCGGGTCTGGCCTGGTTTAAGAATGCCGAGTCGCGCTTAAATCACCATTTGGCTGGCCTTTTCGGGGTCAGTTCCCTGGCCTGGACCGGCCACTTAGTGCATGTGGCTCTGCCAGAATCTCGCGGGCAGCACGTCGGTTGGGATAACTTTTTGTCGATACGGCCCCATCCAGAAGGATTAGCCCCCTTGTTTACTGGCAACTGGGGAGCCTATGCCCAAAACCCAGACACTGCAGAACATGCGTTTGGCACAGCCCAAGGGGCAGGAAGCGCCATTCTCACCTTCTTAGGTGGCTTCCATCCTCAGACGGAGTCCTTGTGGCTGACGGATATGGCCCACCACCACCTGGCGATTGCGGTCATATTCATTGTTGCGGGACACATGTACCGCACCAACTTTGGCATTGGCCACAACATCAAGGAAATGACAGAGGCCCTGCAAGGTCCTGGCCGGAGTGGATTCTTCATTGCCCCGCGCACTGGCCGCGGCCACAAGGGGATCTACGATACCTACAACAATTCCCTCCATTTCCAATTGGGGTGGCACCTAGCTTGCCTAGGAGTCATCACATCTCTGGTGGCTCAGCACATGTATGCCATGCCTCCCTATGCCTTCATGGCCCGGGACTATACCACCATGTCGGCCCTCTATACTCACCACCAGTACATCGCTGGGTTCTTGATGATAGGGGCCTTTGCCCATGGGGCCATCTTTTTGATTCGAGATTATGACCCGGAGGCAAATCGAGACAATGTGCTGGCTCGGATGTTAGCTCACAAGGAAGCAATTATTTCCCATCTGAGTTGGGTGTCGCTATTTCTGGGCTTTCATACCCTGGGACTGTATGTGCATAACGACTGCGAAGTCGCCCTGGGTAGCCCCGAAAAGCAAATTTTGATTGAGCCTGTCTTTGCTCAGTGGACCCAGGCGTTCCACGGTAAAGCTCTATACGGCATTAACAGCTTGCTGTCGAATCCCGATAGCGTTGCCTCTACGGCTTGGCCCAACTACGGCAATGTGTGGCTGTCC
This sequence comes from Halomicronema hongdechloris C2206, assembly GCF_002075285.3. Classification (GTDB taxonomy): domain Bacteria; phylum Cyanobacteriota; class Cyanobacteriia; order Phormidesmidales; family Phormidesmidaceae; genus Halomicronema_B; species Halomicronema_B hongdechloris. The sequence continues at coordinate 1,140,293 of NZ_CP021983.2, forward strand.
GGTTGGTTAGAGGCGGTCAACAATGGCGCTAATTCTCTGTTCTTAACCATTGGACCGGGAGATTTGTTGGTGCACCATGCGATCGCATTAGGTCTGCACGTCACCACCCTAATTTTGGTGAAAGGGGCCCTTGATGCCCGCGGCTCCAAGCTGATGCCCGACAAGAAAGACTTCGGTTACAGCTTCCCCTGTGATGGCCCTGGTCGCGGCGGCACCTGTGATATCTCCGCTTGGGACGCTTTCTACCTGGCCACCTTCTGGATGCTGAACACCTTGGGCTGGGTGACCTTCTACTGGCACTGGAAACATCTGTCAGTGTGGTCGGGCAACGTTGCCCAGTTCAATGAAAGCTCCACCTATCTAATGGGCTGGTTTCGGGATTACCTGTGGGCCAACTCCGCCCAGCTGATCAACGGCTATAGCCCAGCTGGCACCAATAGCCTAGCCGTTTGGGCCTGGATGTTCCTCTTTGGGCACTTGGCCTGGGCCGTCAGTTTCATGTTCTTAATCACCTGGCGAGGCTACTGGCAGGAGTTGATCGAAACCCTGATGTGGGCTCATGAGAATACTCCCCTATCCTTTGGCTATCCCAAGGACAAGCCCGTGGCCCTCTCCATCGTGCAGGCCCGTCTAGTGGGGCTTACTCACTTTACTGTCGGCTACATCGCCACCTATGGCGCCTTCTTAATCGCGTCCACATCTAGCCGATTTCCATAGAATTAGCCGGGGCGGTTGCGATCGCCCCCCGGCAACTAAGCTGCGGACTCTCCTCGTCCCAGACTCGTCCTGGCCGAGGTTCAGCGGCCAGGACTTTTTTCCCTTTCATTATGACACGCTAATATGACACGCTATGAGGCAAGACCATGACAAACACCGAAACCTCTACTTGGGTCGATGCCTACGACCAAAAAGACATCATTCAACCCTATCGGGGCAATCCCGAGCTAGGTAATCTCGCTACCCCTGTCAATAGCTCAAACCTGGTCAAAACCTATATCAACAATCTGCCTGCTTACCGTCCCGGCCTCACTCCATTTTTGCGAGGTCTAGAGATTGGTATGGCCCATGGCTATTTTCTAGTCGGTCCAGAAGTCGTCGTCGGTCCTTTACGAGAAACAGCCCATGGGGCTAATTTGAGCGGTCTAATCACTGCAATTTACATTACTGTTTCTGCCTGCTTAGGCATTTCCATCTTTGCCCTAGCCACCTTTCAAGGTGACCCTAGAGGCGCCTATAATTCCAACTCCCCAGATCGCCTGCGCCCTTTGCGTAGTAAAGACGGTTGGTTCCAACTCAGTGGTGGTATTTTACTCGGCTCTATGGGAGGCGCTATTTTTGCCTACGTTCTACTGGAAAACTTTGGCGACCTCGATGCCATTTTGCGAGGTGCTGTCAATGTCAGCCAGTGGCTAGGTGGCGGCGTCATGGGGTAATTGGGCATCCATTCAACAGTGCTTGCTAAACACAGGAGGAAAACAATGGCCGATATGACACAACTCACTGGAGCCTATGCCGCTCCCTGGCTACCTTGGATCATGATTCCTCTCATCTTTTACATCTTGCCATTTCCCATTTTTGCAATTATTTTCCTCTGGATTGAGCGGGAGGGCAATGGCGTAAACGACATGGGAGGGGAGCCGATGAAATCGGATGGCAACTATCCCGTATAATCTTCGTCTTAGCTTTCTTAGCTTGTCAAAGAATCTGAATTTTATATCGCCAAAAGCCCAATCAAGTATCTTGAACAGGTCAGTTGAGTACTTGATATGATCAAGGAGGACTGTGCATGAGAGCACTATTTGCGATCGTCATTATGAGTTTTGTATGGTTCAACGCCATACCTCCTGCCATTGCAGCTGGAGATACCCATCTCGTTCCTTGTCAAGAGTCTACTGCTTTTATGGAGAATCTGCAGAATGCTCCTAAGAGCTATTATTTCGATCAACCCTATCAGGCGTATTCTAAGAATCTCCTCTGTGGAGAAGATGGGCTGCCTCACCTACAGCTACGCCTAGATCGGGCAGTAGATATAGCGATTCCATTTGTTATCTTCTTCTACTTTGCTGGATTTGTAGGATGGTCGGGGCGTGCTTATTTAATCAACAGCAAGAAGGCCTCGAAGCCGGAGGAAATGGAGATTTTCATTAATGTTCCCCTGGCAATTCAGTCATTTATTCAGGGGTTGTTATGGCCGCTAGCAGCCTTCAGAGAGCTGACGGCAAAAGAATTAACGGCCAAAGATAGTGAACTTTCAGTGTCCCCTCGATGATCTCAAGGACTACGAACCATGTCTTACTTCGTGAAATATCTGACCAGTGCTCCCGTCATGGCCACTTTGGCTCTAGTCATCCTATCGGTGGTTATGATTGAACTCAATCATATTTTCCCTGGCTTGCAGTATGGCACTTATTTTCATGTAGCTCCCTGAGTAAGGAAACTATGTCAACTGTCTTCGGCTAGCCTGGTCACTGAACAACGCGCATACATAACGCTCGTCTGAGTCTAGACCTGAATTGTTGCCGAGCAGAACAGCCTGAGTTGATCTAAGGTTTTCTGAACCATAACACCGAGATATCAGAACAATAGTGCATTGTAGTTTTTTCTTACGATGCACTATTGTTCTATTTTTAAGATTTCATAAATTCGTCTAGTCCTGCAGAATCAGACCATTAGGTAGGGGAATAGCTAGGGGGACATTTTCAGGAACAATAAATTTAATAAACTTTGGTAAGGTATAGATTAACATGATGATAAGATCTTTTGCAAAGGACGGCTGTTTTCTCATTTTCCCGATCAGCTAACTCCCTTTTGTTGATGTCCAAACGGGAAAAGCCCATCATGAGGATACTACTCGTTGAGGATGATGATACGGTTGTAAAGGTCCTTGAAAAAGGCTTCATCGATGAGCACTATGCAGTAGATACTGCCAAGGATGGTCAAGCCGGTTGGCAGTTAGTCAATACGTTTGACTATGACTTAATCGTCTTAGATGTCCTTCTTCCCAAGCTAGATGGCATTCAGTTTTGCCAGCGTCTACGGGATTCTTCCTATCAGATGCCTGTGCTGATGGTAACGGCCCTAGATTCTAGCAATCGTAAAATTGCCGGTCTCGAAGCTGGGGCAGACGACTATATTACAAAACCCTTCGAGCTAGACGAGATTTTGGCTCGGGTAAGGGTGTTATTGCGGCGGGCGCAGGCTCCGATTATCGCAAACCTGACCTGGGGAGATTTACAGCTCAATCCCAGCACTCGGGATGTGACCTACGGCGAGAAAATACTGAACTTGACTCCGAAGGAATACCGATTGCTGGAGCTATTTATGCGCCAGCAGTCTCAGGTGTTTACCCGCAGCGTTATCCTGGATAGACTCTGGAGTTGTGAAGAAGCGCCTGGGGAAGATACCGTAACCGCCCATATCAAAGGGTTGCGGCGGAAGCTGACGGAAGCCGGGGCTCCTACCGATCTGATTCAAACTGTCTATGGCGTTGGTTATCGCTTGAAACCCTTAGACACCGATGGTGCCTCTGATGAGGCGTCTAGGACTACCCAGTCATCCAAAAACGGGAAGCGGGCATCCAATCATCAGATGAATGGGGGGAGCGCTAGGCCAACTAATCAGCCCCGGCAGACCCGGCAGCAACAGACTCAGACGGCGTTACGCTCCCTTTGGTATCGAGTCAGCGCTCAGCATCACGATCGCCTCGCCATCGTTAAACGGGCAGTTGAGGCCCTCGCCTCCGAGACACTCAGCCCTGATCTGTACCAACAAGCCTATCAGGCCATCCATAGCTTAAAAGGAGCGTTGGGTATCTTTGGTTTAACGCATGGCTCGGAGTTAGCTCGGGCAATTGAGGATCTGTTGATGGAACAATCGCCGTTATCTCCTCAGCAACAGTCCCAGTTGTGGGAGTTGATTGAGGCCTTAGAGCAGGCTCTGGTTCAAGGACCTCAGTCTTCCAAGGCCTTGCTTCCCCCATCAACGCTGCCCCTGCTGGTGTTGATCGATGATGACCCAGAACTCTCTCGTCAGTTGACCCAAGCGGCCAAGGCACAAAGCTTGACAGTTCAGGTGTTCAAGCATCATGAGCATCTACAACGCTTTCGAGAGGACGTTACTGCTACCTATCGGGATCGTCTGAAGACGGCAGCGATGGAAAGCCCTGCACCTCAGGGGAAATTACCTGATTTGGGGATAGTGAACTATTCCTTGGAGAACGCCGATGAGACAGCACTGAGTGATCTCTCGGCTTTAATCAATCAAATTCCTCCCTTGCCTGTCTTAGTTTGCAGTGCCGATGATAGCCTGGTGAACCGAATTAAAGCCGCTCGACTGGGTCAGTCAACGTTTCTACATCAGCCTGACGTGGCTCAAATTCTGAGCTGGGGGACCCTGTTGCGATCGCAACCGCCCTCCAGCACCACCAGCTTCAACATCCTCATGGTAGATGACGACCCTCACACCCTCAGCGCCTTACATGCCCTACTCAACCCTTGGGGCATTAAACTCAACACTTTGGAAGATTCGTCTAGCTTCTGGCAAATCCTCCAAGAAACCTCTCCTGACCTATTAATACTCGACATTGAAATGCCTGAGTTCAATGGTATTGACCTGTGTCGAGTGGTGCGGCAAACTCCACAATGGCAGCATCTTCCCATCGTCTTCCTCACTGCCTATACCGATACCTCCCGCAAACACGCCGCCATGCTTGCCGGAGCCAATGACTTCATCGATAAGTCGCTGGCGAATTCCGATTTGCTCACGCGGTTGTTTTATCAGCTTAAGCGTCCCCACTGGCAACAAACCATCGCCACAATACTCGACCCCCAACACCTAACCCCCCACTCGTAGCCCCCCTTGCGCCGCAGTCTGCCTCCATGCCTCCTGCCAACCCAGCCCTCGCCGCCCTACTGCACCGAATGATCGACCGCATTCGGCAATCTTTGGAACTGTCAGAGATGTTATCTACGACAGTTAACGAAGTACAAGCCTTCCTGAAGACAGATCGGGTAAAAGTCTATCGGTTTGAACCAGATGGTAGCGGTGAGGTCATAGCCGAATCCATCCGAGCTAATCGCCTACCCTCCTTACTAGGGCATCGATTTCCGGCTGAAGATATTCCCCAGGAAGCCCGTGAACTATTTCTCTTAACCCGCCAACGCAATATCGTCAATGTGGCCAAGGGGGAGATTGGCATTAGTCCCTTGGTCAGCCCCAAAACTCAGCAGCAGCAAGCTCCCGAAATTTGGGTCCGTCAGGTTGACCCCTGCCATGTGGAATACCTGACCAACATGGGAGTACAGTCCTCCCTCGTGGTTCCGATTCTCTATCAGCAAACACTGTGGGGGTTGTTGGTCGCTCATCACAGTAAACCCAAAAGCGTCAGTCCCAGAGCATTAGAAGTTCTACAACTAGTGGCCGACCAGGTTTCTATTGCCCTCAACCACGCCATGCTGCTAAGTCAGAGTCGCTTGCGGGCTCACCATGAAGCAGCCATCAACAAAGTAGTTGCCCTGTTACATAAGGCTCCAGCCAACTCTTTGCAAGCCGCCCTAGACCACACCGTCAAAACCCTCAATGGTATCGGCGGCAGACTGTATCTCAATGGTCAGCCAATCACCACCCCAGAGAGAGTGATCACCACTGGTGTGCAACCGGTTCCGCGCCAACTGCCAGCTCAACACCAGCCCTCATCCCCCCATGCTAATCAGTCCTCCGGGGAAGCATCAATGGCCCCCCCAGTTCTAGAAGAACTTCTGGCGTGGCGGGCTTGGTTGCGCAACGAACCACCAGCCAAACCAGGAGAACTGCTATGGGCAGTTGATAACCTAAGTCAGTCGCAGGTATCCCCGCTGCTAACGTTAGCCCTAACCCCCCAAAACATCGGCGGCCTTCTGATAGCACAACTCACCCATCGCCATCAACACCTAGGCTACTTAAGCATTTTTCGCGCCACCCTCGATCAGGAAATCATGTGGGCCGGTCGGCTGGACAGTATGGATCCACGGCAGCGACGCCCCCGGCAATCCTTTGAAACCTGGCGAGAATTAAAGCGCGGCCAATCTCAGCCCTGGACTGAGCAGGAAATTGAGCTGGCTCTAACCCTAAGTCACCATTTTTCGCAAGCTATTTATCAGAGTCGTCTCTACCACCAAATTCAGTCTCTCAACACGGAATTAGAGGCCCGGGTTGGACAGCGTACTATCGAATTAAAACAAGCCAACGATAATCTCAAACAAGAAATCGAAGAACGAGAAAAGACACTACTACAACTACAGTCAGCTAGAGATTCCCTTAAACGCCTCAGCCATCAGCACGAACTATTATTAAAATCTGCCGGTGAAGGCATTTGCGGATTAGATTCACGGGGTCGCATTACCTTTGCCAACCCAGCTGCTGCAAAAACGTTGGGATATACCATGGACAGTATACAAAACCGATTCATACACCAGCTAGTCGAGCTTCAGAAGGCTGATGGAACGCCGTATACTTGGGAAGATAGTCCGATCTTTAAAACCCTAATCGTAGGCACCACGGAATATAAAGTAGGCGATCTTTTTCGACGGCACCAGGGAGAGCACTTTCCCGTAGAATACATCAGCACACCGATTCAGGAAAAAGGAAATATTTTAGGCGCCGTCGTCATCTTCAAAGATATTACTGAGCGGCAAATGGTGGAGCGCCTCAAAGATGAGTTCATCTCCGTTGTCAGCCATGAACTCAGGACTCCACTTACCTCCATCCGCACTGCCTTAGGGTTATTAGTGCAGGATAACTTTAAAGTTGCTCCAAGCAAACAACGGCGGATGATTGAAATTGCCTTTTCCAATACAAATCGTCTGGTTCGCTTGGTTAATGACATCTTAGATATCGAGCGCATCAAGCTCGGCAAAGTTGTCCTGAGAAAACAAATCTGCAACCTAGCTGATCTGATGAATCAGGCTGTAGATGAGATGCAGGCAATGGCCGACGAACACAGTATTGAACTGATTGTGTCGTGTTTAGCAATCGATATTTGGGTGGATCCTGACCGCATCGTACAGACATTAGCAAATCTACTGAGCAACGCCATCAAGTTTTCACCTAAAGGATCAACCGTAAATCTCACAGCTAGCTTTTCCGATTCAGAGACCATTTTAATTGCTGTTAAAGATGAAGGAGCTGGCATCCCCGAAGATAAACTAGAAACCATATTTGCTCAGTTTGAGCAATTAAATGTTGTCGATGATGAGTATCGAGGAGGGACAGGACTAGGCCTAGCCATCTGTCGCAGCATCATCGAGCAACATGGCGGTTCTATTTGGGCAGAAAGCATCTTGAACCAGGGCAGCACTTTCTTCTTTACGCTGCCGTTTGTAAGTGAACCAGAGCCTCCATCACAGAACTAGAAATGCTTTTATCATCCCATGGTTGGCACTTTAGCTGGCTTAAATTTATGGGAGACAGCCAACGCTAACCATAAGACAACTCAATATTCTGAAAGTCTGCTCTAACAGAACACTAGGGCATTAATATAGAAGTCATTTATATCTCCAACTCCATCAACGTCACGCCGAAATAACAATCAGTAGATAATTCATATCCAGCTATAAACTTCCAACGATTTTCTTGCTGTTTATCTCGGCATTTATTCATGGACAAAAAACACATTCTTATCATCGACGATGAGGCTGACATCCGAGAATCAACCCAGATGTGCCTAGAAATCATCGGGGAATGGGAAGTCAGTGTGGCAAGTTCTGGATATGAGGGATTGATCAAAGCCGCTGAAGAAAAACCTGACATCATTCTCCTAGATGTAATGATGCCGGGTATGGATGGCCTAGCTACCCTCCAAAAGCTGCGAGAAAATTCTCAAACCGCTCAAATCCCTATCATCCTCTTGACTGCAAAGGCTCGTTCCAGTGAGCAGCGGCAATTCAATCAGCTTGATATCGTCGCTGTGATTACAAAACCCTATGATCCCTATAGTTTATCGGATCGAATTTCTGAGTTTTTATAGGGAATTCATAGAGAATTATCCCTTCTTTTATTGAAGTAAAAAATATAGAAACTGGAACCATAAACCACCAAATTTCTCCAGATTTAACCCGAGATAATTGGCAAATACCACCGGCAAGTTGCCTGCCAATGCCTGTCACACCGATCACTATAGCTCCCCGTAAAACCCCCCTGTAATCCCTAGTTCAGCTTCCTGACTTCTTCAGATTATCTGATTATTATTAAACAATCCTCATTGATGGATAGTCTCGCATTAGCCCCTTTGGGAGCTATGCGCTATCGACTCAACCCTCCTAATTCTCCCGCCTGGGAGATTTCCTAATTTGACATAGCTTCCCCCTGGTAGCTAGTGGTTTCTCTGCACACTAAAGCTATCACTGGGGGGAGCGTTGATATTGCAGAAACTGTTGAGATCATGCCTCTTTTGTCTTCCGTAGCCTCAGACCTGGAGATATTTCAGCCAGCTTTTAGGTTAGGTCAGTTGCTAGCCCCCTGGGCAGTATTAGCATTAATTGGTTGGAGACTCTGGGTAACGCTGCGCGATGTCATCAGATACACGGCTCATCATCACGCTATTCCCTGCTCGAAATGTAAGTTCTTTACGGGAGATTATCGCTTAAAATGCACCCTTCACCCTGACATTGCCATGTCTGAAGGGGCTATTGACTGTGCTGATTTTTGTCGTAGTGATGCTCGATAAACAGTCAAGGCAGTCGGCTAATAGGTCTAGGTCGGATCAGATCCTCGATTAGCAACGTTGTCTACATCGCTAACGATACTGTTCGCAAGCCTCATGTTACGGCGCTAAAGGGCATTGATGGTGTGACATGCGCTGCTGCCGGGAGTGCTGGTCATGTTAGTCAGAGCGATGATAGTGCTGTTCGAGATAGTCACAGAGCTCTGGCGGGTATGATGCCTGATGCTTCAGTTTACTGAGGGGAGAGAGAAAGCATCCTGGTCGAGAAGACTGCCCCTGGAGATTTTGGGAGCCTAAGTACCCCTTTAATCCCGACCGCTATGGTATAAGTCTCTCAGCAGATGCTTCTCTGATCACGCACCCGGCGTTTCTCTTCATGCAACTGACCCCGCAGGAAAAAGATAAGCTCCTCGTCTTCACCGCCGCCCTTCTAGCGGAACGTCGCAAAGATCGAGGCCTGAAGCTGAACCACCCCGAAGCCGTCGCCTATATTTCAGCCGCTATTCTGGAGGGGGCTAGAGAGGGTCGTACCGTCGCTGACCTGATGGCCTACGGCACTACTCTCCTAAGTCGTAATGACGTCATGGACGGCGTGGCCGACATGATCCATGATGTGCAGGTGGAAGCTACCTTTCCCGATGGCACCAAGCTGGTCACCGTCCATGACCCGATCCGTTGACCATGACTGATCGTCCCGATCCCATCGATCATCCCCTCACCCCTGCCATGCGGCAGCAGCTGTTGACCCAACTGATCGGGGCATTGGAGCATTACGTATTCCCCGAGACGGCTGCTCAGTTGCAACAGGAGTTGCGCCAACGCTTGGAGACCGATGGCTATGGGGATATTCTTGGGGCCGAACAACTAGCTCATACCCTCACCCTACAGTTGCAGACCCTGAGCCGAGATCAGCAACTGCGACTACACTACAGCCCAGCTCCTTTACCTGAAATTGAGCCTGACGCCGAGCCCGATTCGGCAGACCTGGCCCAGCAGCAGCAGCTGAGCCAACGCCGTAATTTTGATATTAATCGAGTGGAGCGACTGCCTGGCAATGTGGGCTATTTAGAGCTATATGGATTTGAGCCGCCCGAGTTTGCCGGAGACACCTTAGCAGCGGCCATGACTTTTTTGGCCCACACAGACGCCCTGATCATCGATTTGCGCCACAATCGCGGCGGCTCCCCTGGACTAGTCACCCTCCTGTGCAGCTATCTATTTCCAGCCTATCCCCCCCTACATCTCAATGATCTCTACTGGCGGGATGGAGACACGATTCAGCAGTGGTGGACTCTGCCCTATGTGCCAGGACCTCGTTATGGTCAACCGCCAGTGTATGTGCTGACCAGCCCAGACACTTTCTCAGCAGCAGAGGAATGTGCCTACAATCTGCAGGCCCGTCAACGGGCCACCATCGTGGGGGAAACGACCCAGGGAGGAGCCAATCCCGGCCGAGGCTATCGACTCACCGACCACTTTTGGATATTTTTGCCCATGGGGCGGGCCATCAATCCGGTTACTGGCGACAATTGGAACGATACCGGTGTAGTACCTGATGTGAAAGTCCCCGCCGAATTGGCCCTGAAGACGGCTCACCTGATGGCAGTAACCCATCTGCAAGACCAACCCCAACCGACTGGGCTACACCAGGAGCTCCAGCAGACCCAGCACCGGGTGGAGCAGGAACTCAACCAAATGCGTCGAGATTTGATTAGCCAATTGGGAGGCTTGAAATGATTCCAGGGGAATTGATACCAGCTGAAGGGGAGATTGAACTGAACCCAGGCCGACCCACCCGAGTACTATCGGTGGCCAATACCGGGGATCGACCGATTCAGGTGGGATCTCACTTTCACTTCTATGAGGTCAATGACGCCTTGAGATTTGACCGCGACCAGGCCAAGGGCATGCGGCTCGATATTCCGGCAGGGACAGCTGTCCGCTTCGAGCCGGGAGATGAGCGCGAGGTGACGCTGGTTCCTCTGGCGGGACAACGTCAGGTCTATGGTTTCAATGGCCGGGTCAACGGCGCTCTCTAAGGTGGCCTAGGATGCTAGCTTGGCTGTCTGCGGTGATGTTGGCTCAAGCCACTCCTGCCGCAGAAATCATTCGCCCGCAAGCGGTACGCCCCCTACCCGGGCAGTTAGATACGGTCCCCGTTTTTAATAGCAATAGTCCTGAGCTGGTAGAGGAACCGGGGATTTTACTGTCCACTTTTCCCTCCCAGGATATGGCCGTGCCCGAGGCTCACTTAGATTTTCCATTGAGCGGTCGCTTCGATATCTTTGCTCACCACGTGGCCCGGGCTCCAGCCCCGGGAGAGGTTACCAGTCTCTATCTGGGAATCTTGGCCCATAATCCCAGCAATGCCCCAGTCATCTTGGACATTCTGACTGCTGCCAGCTACTTGAGCCAGCCAGATGCGCCCTTTGTGCCCCTGCCGGAGTTAGTGGAATTTGCTCCCTGGGCACCAGTGTTTGCCGGACCGGGTAGTCGGGTGATGCTGGATGTTCTGCGGCAACAGCGATTGCCGGAGTTGCCGCCTCAGCAGATCATTCCGCCGGGCCAAAGCGAGCTGCTGTTTAATCAGCCGATTCCGGTGCGGACTCTGGAACCTCCTATTAATGGCCGCTCTACTCTGATGCAGTTGCGCAGTAGTGGAGCGCTGCATGTGGCTAGTTTGGCTCGCTATGCCCCGATTACCTGGTATGGCCAGGAACGGGCTCCGACCCTGCTGGAGTGGCAAACGCTGCTAATGACCCAGGGATTAGCGGGTCCCCGCGATCGCATCCCCACTCCCCTTAGTGCTACTGCTGGGCCGGTGATCTATGGCCGGGTCGCCGGGGTGGCCCAGGGCTCCCAATGGCAGGCCCGCCTCACCGACGAGGGCACCAACTTGCTGGCCATTCCGGCGGCAGGACAGACGTTCTCCTATGGCATCAGCACCCTCTATGCCGGCCGCATGGGCACTGGCCAGAGCCAGAGCGGCGAGATGCTGGTGCGCTATCCTGACACCGCCTATGAGGCCCATGGCAACTATGGAGTGCACTACAATCTGGCTCTGCCGCTGCACAATCCGACGGAACAGCCCCAAACCGTGACCGTGGCCCTGGACACGGCCTTGAAAGAAGACACTCTCTCGCAAGCGGGACCTCGGTTCCTGGAATCTCCGGGACCGCAGCTCTTTTTTCGGGGGCCGGTACGGCTGATCTATACCAATGACCAGGGGACGCAGCAGATTCGCTATCTGCATCTAGTGCAACGTCGGGGGCAGCAGGGACCGCCCCTGATCACACTGACCCTGGCCTCGGCAGAGGTGCGTCTGGTTCAGGTAGATTTGCTCTATCCGCCCGATTCCACCCCGCCCCAACTACTGACGATCCAGACCCTAGGGGTCACGGGTACCAATGCAACCCCTGACTAGCAGATGGCTATGGGCCACTGCACTGCCCAGTTATCGAGCCGCGCTCATAGGTCTCACAGGGCACAACTTGTCCGGTTAGGTCATTCGCAGCATTTCATTGCCGCCCCGTTGAAATTCGTAGGCGACGGGGTGGCGCTGCAGCTGGTAGCCTTCTGCCTTGAGGGTGGCCAGGACCGGGGCTAGGTAACGGGAGGGACAACTGCCCAGCTCCAGCAGGGGAAAGATGCGGACTTCCCGGGCTACCCGTCGCAGTTCCCGTAGAGAGGCTAGGTGGAAGTCGAGGTCGAATTGGGGGCTGTAGAGAAACAGCAGGTGGGAGCACAGGGCCAGATCGAAGCTCTGATCGGCAAAGGGCAACTGGGGGAGACTGGCGGTGAGGTAGCGGCCAGCAGCTTTACCAGCGGTATAGTCGGCTAGAAATTGGTCCATGGCTGCTAGGCGCACCCGCCCTAGCTCCTCTGGAGAACCTAGGGTATCCCAGACAAACTCCTGGGCGTTTTGGCGCACGCCCTCTAGCACTTGGTCGAAGCAGGTCTGGATGCGATCGCAAATGGCCTCCACATCGAAGTGATAAAGGGGATCCACCGAAATTACCCGTCCACCCCGCCGAGTCAGCTCACCGTTAAAGGCGGCAGGGCCATCGCCACAGCCGAGGAGACGCCCCTGCAAGTCCTGGGGGGACAAATTAAACATCGCCACGTATTCGTCAAAGGAGCGTCCCCAGGGAACGACTTGACTAAGGGTAAAGGCCATGGAATGACTCTCTCTAGGGGGCTTATGGATTTTACGCGCGTAGTGTATCCATCCGAGAACTACTGTAAGCCCGTGGGTTGCCCTAGGATTGACCCACACTGGGTGAGCGGAGTCGAACCTAGCCGCTCGATCAAAAATAATACCTCTGCCGCGTCGTCGTAATCGAGGGCGGAGTCATCGGCCAGGGCCGCGTCGCGAGAGCCATTGAGGATGGCAACCACTGCCTGGATGAGTTGCTTGCGGGAGTCTGGTATTTCTGGGGCCTTTGTCAGCCCGTCAAACAGTGACTGGACTTCATCGACCTGCTGCTGAGCCAGCAGATCCAGAACGTGGCTACCAGCTTCCACCGTAATACTGCGCATAATCCCCCTGCTGCCGATAGGCCAGGTAGGCATCGCGGGCCTACTGCCATGATGCCCGAGCCGCTGGGGGGTTGCCAGTGGCGGTTTCAATATTGTGCAGAATGCTGAAGGTTAGAGGCGATGACTATGCACGAGGCATTAAAGCGCTACTGTTCTGTGTTTCATCCTGATATCAAGAAGGTGTCCACCCTGCCCTTCTGGTTTGTTAAGGTGCTGGCGGTTATCACACGCAACCAAGAACTTGATGTTGTAGGCCAATTGATGTCCTATTTTGAAAAGGTCGGCGAAGGAGGCGATCCAACCGAAGCCAACCACTCTTTAGGTGCGCCAACGACGACTTTAAATGAGTGGCTTGAGAAGAGAAAAGCAAGACTCGGCGTGGCTTAACCGTTCAGGGGGTTACGAAAGCTTTATGTAGAAAGCAATACAGACTGATGCCTTGACGCATTATTTTGGGAGAGCATATGAAGAGAGTAAAGATTGTAGGAGGGTTGGTGACCGCGCTGGTCTTCATCGGCGTCTTTTGGCTGGTTGGGCGATGGGATTGGGTCAGAGGATGGGCCTTTATCGGGCTTCTGATTATTGGCCGAATGATTAGCGCACCGTATCTATGGCGCAAAAATCCCGAACTGATGAGGAGACGGGGGCAGTTTGGTAAAGGGACGAAAATCAACGGTGAGAATACAACGCGATCGCAACCATCAAGTGATTCAGTCTGGCCCCTATGGCATCGTTCGCCATCCCGGCTATATTGCTACGATGCTGGGGTTAGTGCTGGCGACTCCCTTGCTCCTAGGCTCGTGGTGGGCGTTTATTCCAGCTATGCTTTCTACGCTGTGTCTGATCCTCCGCACCGCCCTGGAGGATCGAACCCTGCAAAAAGAACTTCCAGGCTATGAAGCTTACATGCGGAAAGTGCGCTACCGACTGATACCAGGTTTATGGTGAATGGGTTGGCACAAATTGCGTCGGCTTGTCGTTGCTCCGTATGCTGCACCGAAGCCTTGTTCAGTGGTGCTGAAGTGGCCGCAAAATATGCCCCGCCGTCAGAGTGAAAAGCACCTGTTTCCCACGGCACTGCCTTGTTAGTGCTGTCCTATCCAATTGATTGCCTTAATAACTTCCTCACAAGTCGTTTGTAGCGTGGAGGGGTAGCCAGCTTAGGGATCTATGCCGCTATGGATATGAATCTTGAAGAAAACACCCAAGAAAAATTCAAGCTTACCCACGCCCCGCCAGTCCCAGGCTCCTCTGAGACACAACCGCAATGGCTGATCTTAAAATCAGGACTGCTCTACTTTGCGATCGTGTTTGCAGTCGGCTTCATATTGGGGCCTATTCGGGTGCTTTGGGCGGTTCCTCGCTTTGGCACCAGAGTTGGTGAACTGATGGAAATGCCCTTTATGCTAATCGCCATTATTCTGGCGGCACTCTGGGTGGTTCGACGGCTGTCTGTTCCACCCGGATTATGGACGAGGTTATGCATGGGGCTGGTAGCGCTGGGATTCTTGCTAATCGCTGAGTTTGGGGCCGTACTTCAACTGTGGGGATTATCGATCGCTGAGTATTTAGCAAATCGCGACCCGGTGTCAGGCACTATCTATATTCTGATGCTCGGTGTGTTTGCCGCCATGCCATGGCTGGTGTCTCGGAAAAAACGAGGCGGGCACCTCTCCTCTTGAGTCCAGTTGACTGATACTTGATTGACAGGGAGATAGGTTTATGCGATTCCCAAAATGGTGGCCTCGGCTATCCAGACCCAGTTCTAGGGTTGGGAGAGGGTTTGTGCTGGTCGCGTTACTGGTGCTAAGTGTGATCCTGGCGCTGGCTCAATTAGTGCCGCCAGCCCCATTGTCTGCGAGCGCGACCCCCACCCAGTTTTCTGCTCAGCGGGCTATGCCCCATTTAGAAGCGATCGCCCACCAATCCCGCTATGCTGGGTCACCAGGACACACTGCCGCGCGGGAACATCTGATCGATGCCATCGCAGCCCTCGGCTTGGAGCCAGAAGTCCAGAGCACGACGGTGGTGCAACGATGGCCAGGGGCAACCCGTTTTGAGGTCGGTACTGTCCAGAATGTGTTGGTGCGCCTAGCGGGAACGGCCAGCACGGGAGCGATCGCTCTGGATGGGCATTACGACTCCGGCCCGACAGCGCCTGGCGCAGCGGATTGCGGCGGTTGCGTGGCAACCCTGCTAGAGACCTTGCGAGCGCTGCGGGCAGGTCCGCCACTCCAGAATGACGTGATTTTTGTCTTCGCCGATGCCGAAGAGACTGGCGATCTGGGGGCACATGCCTTTGTCACCCAACATCCCTGGAACCAAGATGTGCGGCTGGCCATTAATTTTGAGGCCACAGGTAACCAGGGACCTAGCGTCTTATACAGCACTAACCACAACAACCAACGTCTAATTGCAGGCTTCGTTAGTGCCTCGCCTCATCCGGTGGCCCATTCCTTCGCATCGGCATTTCTGCATTGGTTGCCGATGCTGCGGGGTGGCTGCGATCTAGAAGAATTCATGGATCGGGGGAGTGCTGGACTCGGCTTTGCTTTGGCAGGCAACACTACTGGTTATCATACAAAGCTGGACAATGTTCAAACCTTCGATCGCCGTAGCCTGCAACACCAGGGGTCCTACGCGCTGGCCCTAGTGCAGTATTTTGGCAATCAAGATCTCACAACGCTGCAAACCTCCAACACAAAATCCCAGAGTGCGGTTTATTTCAACGTTTTGCCGAAGGTTGTCGTGTACTATTCGACAGCCTGGGCGATGCCACTGGCAGCGGCGGTGAGCCTGCTGTATTTGGGCGTAGTTGGGCTGGGGTTACGACGTCGGCAGTTGTCCCTCAAAGGACTGCTGGTGGGCGCGATCGTATTTGGCATCAGCGCGATCGCCGCTGTGCTGCTAGCAGCTTTGCTCTGGTGGGGCATCAAAACCGCCAACAGCAACCTGCAGGTGACGATGGTGGGTCACTATCGCACCTTGCATTATTTCGTAGGGTTGGTGTGCTTTACCGTAGCCCTGATGGCGATCGCTCAGCTCTGGCTGCAGAAAAAACTGAGCCTGAGTAATCGCATAGCAGGAGCCTTACTCGTCTGGGATGGTTTGATGCTGCTCACCAGTGCCCAGACACCGGATATCAGCTACCTGTTTACCTTCCCCTTGCTGTTTAGTCTGCTGCTGCTGGGTTGGCAGCTGCTTGACCCGAGATTTCGGCTGGGCTCCTGGGTGCATATTCTGGCGCTGACCTTGGCCGCCCTGCCGGGGACGCTCTTGCTGCTGCCTGCCATGGTGACCCCCAACCTGGCCTGGATGCTGCGATTTGAATACGCGAGTCCGCTCCCCTTTCTGGCCCTCTCGCTGATCTTCGTGGTGCTGCTGATGGGTCTCCTGATTCCCCATGTGGAGGTGCTGACAGCAAATCCGCGTCAGGCCCTGCGGCCATCTCGAAGTGATTGGAGCCGTCGCTGGCTGCTGCCAGGACTCTTGCTGCTTGCCAGCGGCCTGATCTTCAGCGTTGCCACGGCGACCTCTGGCTTCGATGCCGATCATCCCAGACCCAATCTCATTGCCTACGAATTGAATGTCGATTCGGGTGAAGCCACCTGGGTCAGTGAAGATGCTCAGTTGGATGATTGGACCGCACAATTTTTTCCAGCTCAAACGCCGAAGACAGCATACGAAACATTTCTGGGGATGCGAACCCAAGCCTTTCAAGCCCCAGCCCCCATTGTCCCCTTGGCAGCCCCCGATGTTGAGCTGCTCAGCGATACAGTGAGTGGACGCGATCGCAGGCTTCATCTGCGTCTGACCTCACCTCGGCAAGCAGTAAATTTGCATGGAGAGATAGCGGCTGGCGGCGTGATTACGGCAGCAACGGTGAATGGTCAGGAAATGGACCTGGCCCCGTTTCCACTGGAAGCGCGCGATCATCTCGCCTTTAGTTACTACAACCTTCCCCCCGATGGCATTGACTTAATCCTGACGGTGCAGTCCGCCCAGCCACTTCAGTTGACCCTCAGAGATACGTCCTATGGGCCACCGCAGATTCCTGATCAGGCGATCGCGCCTCGTCCCGCTGACAAAATGCCTGCCGCTGTCTCAGAACGAGACCCCACCGCTGTGATGAAAACCTTTCGACTTTGAATCACCCAATGTACACCTCAACAATACTCGGGTTTAAAACTATGAGCAATCCACAGCGAAAAAAATTCTGGATCGGTTTTTTAGGTTTTTTAGGATTTCTGGGGTTTCTAGCCTTTGCCCAAGATGCACCGCCATTACTCTTCTATTTCACGTTCTTTTCTTTCTTTAGTGCTTTTCGCTATCTGAGAGAAGAGCTAAAGTATCTGGGACTCCTTGGAGTAGTCGGATTTATTGTTGCAATATTGGGAGTTTTAGGCATCATTTCCGTCTGATCCTGTGTTTCACTTGAGAGATACCTATCCACCCTGATTAGCTGTCTTACTAGTCACTTAGGGGGTATCCATAGCTCTCGACAACACCTGGCATTGAAAACTGGGTTTCCTTTGTATTCAAGTTCTATGCCAACGCCGTTGACAATCTGATTTTTGTCATCCTGCTAATGCTGTCGCTGACGATTACAAGGCAGAAAATTCTGATGAAAGATAGACCATGAGAGCAGCAACCCGTTTACAGAACCTGCTGATCCCCGCACTTTTTATCGCTGCTTTTCTGATAATTTATATCACCTCGATAGAAGTTACTCTTAATCGAGGTGATAACCAGTTTGTGAATCGCGCCTGGAGCTGGAGTCAATATGGTATCGGCCTTTGGGCTTTTTTAGTTTTCCTCTGGAAAATCAACAAGGTAAAACAACACTATATTTGGGTTGGATTACTGTATGCGGCGATCAATCTGCTGGCATCTTATCAAGTGTGGGGTATTCTTCCTTTAGGCATTTGGTCGCAAACCACAATTATTTTTCTCTGCTTTGTGGCCACCTGTTTGCTGACGCAAAATCGGCGGCGTGTTCGATCCAGCCTTGTGGCATTTTCTCTCCAGAAGTTAATCCGCTCGGCGCTCATTGGCGTTGCCCTGAGTCTTCCCTTTGCGATCATTAATATTCTGCTATGGCAAATGAGTCGTTTATCCAGTGTGATGAGTTGGCAAAGTCCGCTACATGCTGCCAATCGATCTTTAATTGCCGGGATTTCTGAAGAGATTATCTTTCGCTTTTTTATCCTCTCCTTTTTCCTTCAAAGCCTTAGAAAGACTTTGCCTCGTAGATGGTTAGTGATGATAGCGTTCTTTTTTGGGATCGTACCCCTACGCAATAGGCGCACGACACTCACTGAACTTATTTCTGGACTTGATTGATGTGCTCAATTTTCTCCCGAATTCTAGATGGACAAGTCATTGTCGGTCGTAATTTCGACTGGATACAGTTGGGCGACAATCTTCACTTTGTGCCACCGACTCGGCTATATGGTCTAACAACCTACGGCCTGTTTCTGATTGAACAGTTCGGCAGCGATCGCCCCCTTGAGGGGATGAATTCCCAAGGACTGTTCATGGGTATGACCGGTATTCATGCCGACAACTTTTCACCTAGAAAACACAACGACTATCCGATTCGGTTGGACGAGTTTGGGGCCATGCGATTTGTACTGGAACGAGCCGCCACCACACCGCAAGCCGTTGCGATCTTGGATCAGGCTGAGATTGTCCCCCACGGCGTTGAACCATATGTCAGACTACAGTATTTCATCGTGGATCGACACGGTGAGTTTTGCGTCATCGCAGGTCAAGAGCAAACAGTCCTGAAAAGGCTAGATGCCATCCCGTTCGCTGCTATTACCAATTTCCCGCTATCCCTCAGGGATAACGTCGTCTGTGACAGATTTGCGACGCTCCAGCGTGCCTTGCCGAGCGTCATCCATGTAAAGGAGGTAATGGCCTTGGTTGAAACCGTCTCTACCGAGTTAACCGTCTATTCATGCCTGTATTCACTCACGCAACAGACGGTCAGTGTCTGCGTTGAGCGAGATTTTCAATCGATTCTCAACTTTAGTTTGGATCAGGAAATGGCTCAAGGGTACGGATTTTATAACTTTGGCCAGCTCAAACTGATGTCGCCCGATCGCAAAGATCGCTTCAAGGACGCGCAATATGAAGTCCAGCGCGGATTTGCATAGCCGCTCACTATTATTGTGGTGGAAACCCTGGAAAGGTGGTGCAGGCCCTCTTGCTAGAGTGGGTGGTCATTGCCACCTTGCATTATCAAGAGCGTGTGAGCGCTCCCTCTGACTCAACGGGGATATCGCAGGGGATAGAAGGTGATGCCGTGGTGGCTCGTGATCGGGCCATGCTGCAGAAACCCTAGGCGGCGATAGACGGGCAAGGCATAGGCAGAGGAATTGACCGTAATCGGCCCAGTAGTATGGTGCTTCACCATTTCGAATAACAGACGTCCGATGCCGCGATGGCGGCGGTGGCTGGCCACGAAGAATAGCTTAATGTGCTGTTGGGGCGTCACCTCGATCACCCCGACCAAGTTCTCCGCCTCTTCCGCCACCCAGATCTTGGCCCCTCGCTGCAACCGTTGGCGCAGAGAGTCTGGGGTAATGATTCGGGCTAGGGTTTGCTGTCCTTCGCTCGAGAGTTCTGGGTGCAAATCCCGAATAATCACGGCCATGACCAGTTGATGAATGGCCTCGGCATCGGCTGGTATGGCAGAGCGGATCAAGGGCAAGGGATCTCGCCGCTCCCACCGCCAGATGGCACCGTCTTCGGGATGCTCTAAGCTGGCAACCCTGGCCATGCCCAGTTTTCGCAATACCCGGGTAGACGGATTTTCTTGGGGCAGCGTATGGGCCTGTACGCAGGTCACCTGGGCGGCAAAGGCCCGTTCCATGAGAATACGGGCCGCTTGAGTGGCAAACCCCTGCCGTTGATAGCTGGGGGCAATGGCATAGCCAATTTCGACAATGCCGTCGGCGTCAGGGTTGCCCTTATAGCCGCCATAGCCGATGACCAGACGGCTGTCGTTGAGAATGAATAAATGAGTCCACCAGCGGGGCCAGACCTTGCCTTCCACCAGGTGCCGCAGGGAAAATGCCAGTGCCGTAGTCGATAGGTTAATGTCGGGTGCGATCGCAAGGCCAAACTGATGAGTCAAGGCATCAGGACCTAACAGCAATGCCTGCAAGTGCTGAATAGCAGCCGGTTCAACCAAAAGCATAGACATGGGCATCTGATGGCCGCAGCAATAGGCCGCAGCGATGGAAAGAGCTCTGCAGCAAGAGCCTATCAGTAGCATAGGTCAATTGGCCCAGGCCACACCCACGATGTTTAAGCAGGCGAGTCTACAGAAACAGCTATTTCTGCGGCAGAGTCCTAGGCGGCCTCACAGAGCTTCCACGGCCCTCTGAATAAAGGCATCCACCTCTATTTCCACCACCATTTCCGGGGTAATCAGGCGAGAGACTTCAACCATGGTGGCTGCCGGACGGATTTGACCAAAGACCTCACCATGGGCCTGCCCAATCGCCTGCCACTGAGCAATATCTGTCACATAGAGTCGGGTGCGCACCACATCAGTGAGGGCGGCCCCCACCTGCATCAGAGCCTGCTCCACATTGCTGAGGATTCGCAGCGTCTGGCCATAGCCATCTCCTGGCGCTACTATCCCACCTTGAGCATCGGTAGCAGTAGTTCCCGACACCCAGACATGGGGACCGATACGCACCGCCCGGGCATAGCCCACAGACGTTTCCCAGGGGGTGCCTGACGAGACAAGCTGACGATCGAAGGGCATGGGTAGTGATCTCCTAATCCGTCATGGGGTCATCCACTGCTGCCAAACTGAATGTTGCAGGATATGCTGGGCCCACTCCTCATAGCCAGCCGCTTGGGGGTGGGCCCCATCCCCAGCCTGCACTTGCGTCATCCAGATGACGGATTGCTGTAGGGGCATAAACTCATCGATATAAGGAACTGACAGGTCTGCACAGAGGTCTTGCAGACCCTGACAAAGACGCTGGGTACGCTGGTTTTGAGCCGGGTCGGCAATCGCCGGCGGGCTGACCAGCAAGACCGGGGCCAGCGTGCGAGCAATACTGAGGATCTGGCGACTATGGGCCAGGGTATCAGCCAGATCGATACGCACCCGGCCCCGCTCCCAAGTGGTGTCATTGGTGCCAAAGCAGAAAACCAATCGATTATCGGCCCCGGGGGCAAAACGGCGAGTAGCCTCTCCCTGCCACCGCTGAGCCAAGGCCATGCTAGTTTCTCCCCGAATCCCCAAGTTGTAGTAAGTGATGGAGCGACCGGCAGCCGCTAGGGCCGCACAGACACGCCCAGTCCATCCGAGGCAGGTAGGGTCTCCGGTGCCGTTTACGAAGGAATCTCCCAGGAAACAGATACGACTATCCTGACTCATAGTGACCTGGCTATATCGTCACGCAACCGCTCTCGATATCAGGGCTAGACTCCCCCATGGTCATAATGATGCTAGCTTTCGTGCCCCAATTTAGCCTATGGCCTCAGGGAATGACCATGGTTGGCTCATCTCAAGCACCGGCCAGGGAGGCCCCTAGGGCCTCCTCTCTCCTATCCCCGTCATGACGACTCTGCGCTTCAAGATGGGGGGTCTTGCTTTACTGAGAGGTTTACTGAGCAGTAAAATGCAGTGACCTGCCTTGGGCTGGGTTCTGACATCCGGACTCTGCACCAGATGGCCTGTTGCCTGGGAGAGGATCTTTGTTGTTGCAAGGAGACGACACCCCTTGTCCAAGTTCAGCCCCGGAGGTTTGCTTAACGGGAAACTCTAGATTCTAAGCTGGGCCGGGTATACAACTCAATAGTGCCAATACAAGCCTGCGGCGCGATTTCTCTTCTGTGCAAGAGACGGTACGGTGACAGCAGGCGTCTTTCCTGCGTGGACTCTTTGATTCTTGAATGCATATCGCATGGCTTGGTAAAAAATCTCCGTTCTGCGGAAACGTCACCTATGGTCGAGAGATTACAAATGCCCTATTGGAACGAGGGCATCGGGTTACGTTTCTCCACTTTGCCCAATCTGCCGACGCCGAAACCGAACACCCTGACTGTGTAGAGGTGTCTCTACCCTTTTTATTCAAGTCTCAGATCCTGACAATTCCGTCGCCCAAATCAGGCAAGCTTTTAATCGAAGCCCTGCGGCAGCTACAGCCAGATCTGGTCCATGCCTCCCTAACGCTGTCCCCTTTGGACTTTCGTCTACCTGAGATCTGTGATCAGCTGGGGCTACCGTTGGTGGCGACGTTTCATCCCCCCTTCGACCGCAAGGTGCGCAGCCTCACCTCAGGCACCCAACACCTGACCTATCAACTCTATACTCCCTGTCTGGCTAATTTCGACCGGGTGATTGTGTTTTCAAACCTGCAGCGGGATTTGCTGGTGAAACTGGGCGTCCCGGAAGATACGGTGGCGGTGATTCCCAATGGGGTCGATCCGCAAAAGTACTCACCAGGACCATCGACGATTAAATCAGAGGTCAACGCCGAGCAGTTGTTTGTTTATCAAGGGCGGGTGTCGCCGGAAAAGAATGTGGAAGCGCTGCTGAAGGGATGGCGGCAAGCCCGGCTTGGGTCCAGCTGTAAGCTGGTGATTGTCGGCAGTGGGCCCCTGACGGCTTCTTTGAAGATGTTTTACGGAGCCGAGGACAATGTCACCTGGTTAGGCTTTGTCGCTGATGAGCAGCGTCGCATTGAGATTCTGCGGGGGGCCGATGGTTTCATTTTGCCGTCCTTGGTGGAAGGCCTATCGTTATCCCTGTTGGAGGCCATGGCCTGTGGTGTGGCCTGCATTGCCACCGATGTGGGGGCCGATGGTGAAGTATTGGAAGGCGGGGCGGGCATTATTTTGGATCCCCAGCGGGTCTCGAGTCAGCTGCAGACGATTCTGCCGATCTGCCGAGATCAGCCGGAAATGCTCGATCTGCTGGGACGCAAGGCCCGCCAACGGGTGCTAGACCGCTACACCCTCAGTGATAATATTTCCCACTTGGAAGCGCTCTATACTGAGGTGGTGACACCGGTAACGCCTCCGGCAGCCCTGTTGACACCGTTGAATCTTCCTAATGGCAGCAGTTCCTGACCGGTGACACGGCTATAAGACATCGGGGTGCCAGTTCTCCACCTTGAGGCCAGCATCAGCCTGGACGTAGGGCTTCAGCTGTACTGAGATGGGGGTTACATGCCAGATGTCCTGGCAGTATTCCCGAATAGCTCGATCCGACGAGAAATAGCCCATGCGGGCGCTATTCAGAATCGACATACGGGTCCAGGTGTCGGTCTCACGAAACCGCTGGCCGACGGTATCTTGACAGTCGATGTAGGCAGAGTAATCGGCCAGTAACAGGTAGGGATCGTCATAGACGAGGGAGTCTACCAGGGGTTTAAACAGCTCCCGATTGCCATGGGAGAAGAAGCCGCTGTTGATCAGGTTGATGGCTTCTTTTAGGTCTGGGGTGCGATTGTAGTAGTCCCAGGGATTGTACCCGCTTTCCTGTAGCTGCTGCACTTCCTCAATGGTGAGGCCAAATAGGAAGAAGTTCTCGGCCCCGACGGCCTGGCGAATTTCCACGTTGGCCCCGTCTAGGGTGCCGATGGTGAGGGCGCCATTGAGGGAGAATTTCATGTTGCCGGTGCCAGAGGCTTCTTTACCCGCCGTCGAGATCTGTTCGGATAAATCTGCCGCTGGATAAACTGGCTGGCTATTGGTGACGTTGTAGTCGGGCAGGAAGACAACTTTGATGCGATCGCACACCTGCGGATCATTGTTGACCACCTCAGCCACCGAGGTGATGACCTTAATCATCAGCTTGGCCATGATGTAGCCTGGGGCCGCCTTACCACCAAAGATGAAGGTGCGGGGCACGATATCGATATCGGGGTTTCGGCGAATCCGATTATAGAGAGTAATGATGTGCAACACATTCAAGTGTTGCCGCTTATATTCATGGATGCGCTTCACTTGAATGTCGAACAGGGAATCGGGATTGATAGCAATATTGAGCGTTTGCTGGATATGATCTGCCAGATCCTGCTTCACCGCCCGCTTGATTTGCCGCCACTGACGCTGAAACTCCCGATCCTCAGCATAGGCTTCCAACTGGCGCAGCTGCTCTAGCTGACAGACCCAATCAGTGCCAATATGCTCCGTGATCAATTGACTCAGGCGAGGATTACACAACAGTAGCCAGCGCCGGGGCGTCACCCCATTGGTCTTATTCTGAAATTTCTGGGGCCAGAGCTGATAAAAATCCTTCAGCACCGTCTGCTTCAGCAGCTCCGAATGGAGCTCAGCAACCCCATTGATGGCATGGCTACCGACACAAGCCAAATGGGCCATGCGCACATAGCGCTCCCCCGACTCATCAATCAGGGATAACTGGGCCAGCTTCTGACTGTCACCGAGAAAGTGCACCCGGGCCTGATCCAAAAATCGCTGATTGATTTCATAGATAATCTCCAGGTGCCGCGGCAGCAAACTGCCAAACAGAGGCAACGGCCATTTCTCTAAAGCCTCTGGCAACAGCGTATGATTCGTAAAGCCAAAGGTAGATTGGCTCACTTCCCAGGCGGCGTCCCAAGGCAATCGATGTTCATCCACCAACAGCCGCATCAGTTCCGCCACCGCCACCGCCGGATGGGTGTCATTGAGTTGGACCGCAAACTTCTGGTGAAACTGCCGCAGATCCCCACCGGCGCCCCGATGGAGGCGAATCATATCCTGCAGCGCACAGGAAACGAAGAAATACTGTTGCTCTAGGCGTAGTTGTTTGCCCTGCAAAGGCTCATCGTTGGGATAGAGCACCTTGGTCAGGTTCTCAGAATAGATCTTTTGATCGACGGCACCGTAATAGTCTCCCTGGTTAAAGGCCTGAAAATTAAAGGATTCCGCCGCCTCTGCCCGCCACAGCCGCAGGGTATTGGTGGTATTGACGTAGTAGCCGACAATGGGGGTATCGTAGGGCACCCCCTTCACCACTCGAGCGGGGATCCAACGCACCCGATAGGCCCCCTCATCATCGGTGTAGGCCTCAGTGCGACCACCAAAACGCACCATCACTGCCGACTCCGGCCGCGGGATCTCCCAAGGATTGCCGTACTGTAACCACTTATCGGTGACTTCCACTTGCCAGCCGTCCCGAAGCTCCTGATCGAAGATGCCAAACTCATAGCGGATGCCATAGCCGATGGCGGGAATCTCTAGGGTGGCCAAGGATTCCATGTAGCAAGCCGCCAGCCGACCCAGACCGCCGTTGCCGAGGCCAGGTTCTTCCTCTTGGGCCAGCAAATCCTCTAGGGCCAAGCCAGAATCAGCCACGGCCTGGCGCACCAACTCCTCGATTCCTAGATTGATCAGCTTAATGCCCAGGTGCGGTCCCAGTAAGAACTCCGCCGATAGATAGGCTACCACCCGCACCTCAGAGCGGCGATAGTTGCGGATGGTATTGAGCCAGCGAGGCATGAGCCGATCTCGTACCGTATTGGCCAGGGCCATATAGAAGTCGTTGAGGGTGGCGATTTCCGGCCACTTACCCTGCAAATAAAACAAGTTATCGGCGATGGCTCGGCGTAGCGTCTCAATGCCAAGGCCACTGCGATCGTCTTCCACCTGAATCGACTGTGTCTGCTCAGTTGTCATGGAGGCCTCCTCGGGAATAATCGCCCCATTGGGAGTGTATCAAGGGAGGGGGGAGGACGGAGAGCGGAAATGGGGAGGTGGGGTGATGGGGTGATGGGGAGATGGGGAGGGAGGAAAAGTGAAGAGTGAAGAGTGAAGAGTGAAGGGGCAAGGAAAACGGGTAGCGTGGGTCGTTTTACTGAAGCGAGGGCGGTCATGACTGGTCAGGGAAGGACCCACGGGAAATGGTGGGAGGCGAGTAGCGAGTAAAGGGGGCAAGGTTTAAGGGGGCAGGGAACAGGAAAAAGCCCTTGCTTCCTTGCCGATGCGACGCGATCTATTGCGCCTAACCGCAAATGAAATCCTGCGCCTTGCCGATGCGACGCGATCTTGCGCCTAACCGATAAGTCCTTCCGCAGGTCCAGGGCAGTAGTTCGACTTCGTTGCTCCTGCGGAGCCGCTTTGCGAACACTACAAGCGGTTTGCCCTGGTCGTAAGGGTCCGGGGGAAGCGAAATTCCCCCGGGTAAGGTCCCTGGTCGAGGAGATAAAGCGTGGTCTTATCGAGAGCCATCGCCACTGAGCGACACGCCCACTCCCTACTCCCCCACTTCTCCACTCCTCTACCTCCCGACTCTCTAGACCTCTTGCATAAATCAAATTGGCAGTCCCATCTCGTAGTTAAGAATGCCAGCCAGCAAATGAAGTCTGAGGCCAAATCGCCGCCGTCGATTGCGATAGCGTTCGGCAAAGATGCGGAATCGCTTGAGTCGACGAATACTGTGCTCGCCCCGTATCCGCAGTCGTGCCAAGGTCCGATTGGCCTGCTTATCAGCCTTGGGTAAGGGGTTTCGGGGTGGCTTGCGACGTGGAGTAATGCTCATGTCATGCTGCTTGGCCATACCTTATCGAATCTACCTAAATGCACTCATTGGAGACTACTTTCTCAATTCGTGCAAGAGGTCTATTGCTGTAAGAATTCAGTGCTTTATGCTCTGCAATTTACCTTGCGATCGCACTAACGCTTCTTCATTAACACATAGGGGTAGCAGTCAATTACAAAGTTGCGCATGTAGCTTCCTTTCGAATCTGATGCCAAGAGCCCCTCATAGGTTTCTTTAGGAACTTCCGAGTATTGATAAGTTTTCCCGGAGTTGAAGATAACCAGCAGAGTCTCGGTTTTCTCATCGTAGCCAAACGCTTGAATCATGCTGGATTCAACGAACTGTAGTTCCATCAGCTTTTATCACCTTATCCCTGTCATCACATCTCCACACTCTACTGCGAAATCACAGTGGCAAACATAAGCAAAATACACAATGTCTTTGGTCAAAGCTTTACTGCACTCTCTATCGAGGTGTCAGATTCTGCCTGGGAACGGGTATTGGTAAATCCCAAGTGAGACAATTTATCGAACATATCCGGACAAATCAGTGGCCTGGCGCAGGGATTGGATGGTTGCGATCGCACCCTTGGCAACCCGATCGATCTCCGCCGTCGTATTGAAGCGACCGATGCCAAACCGCAACGAGGCATAGGCCAGCTCATCGCTGTGGCCCAGGGCCTTGAGCACATGGGAGGGGGCTGTACTGGTGGAACTACAGGCTGCCCCCGATGACACGGCGGCGATGGTACGCAGTCCCAGCAGCAGGGCCTGACCGTCTACCCCAGCCACACTGACATTGAGATTGCCCGGCAACCGTCGAGTCGGGTGGCCATTGAGCCGCACAGCGGGCAGGGGTTGCAACTGCGACCATAGGTGCTGTCGCAGCCCCTGCAATCGCTCCGCCTCAGCAGTCATCGTCTCCAGGGCCAACTCCACCGCCTTGGCAAAGCCCACAATTTGCGGCGTATACAGCGTCCCCGAGCGCATTCCCCGCTCATGGCCACCGCCGTGGAGTTGCGGCGCCAGCCTTACCCGCGGCTGCCGCCGCCGCCCGTAGAGGGCGCCAATGCCCTTGGGGCCATAGAGCTTATGGGCCGTCAGAGACATCAGATCAATGCCCATGGCCTGCACATCCAGCGGCAGTTTCCCCAGGGCTTGGGCGGCGTCGCTGTGCAATAAGGGAATGCCACTGCCCTGACGAAGCCGACAGCACAGTTGCCCAATCTCCGCTAAGGGTTGCAAGACGCCAATCTCATTATTGGCCGCCATCACCGACACCAGAATCGTGTCCGGGCGGATAGCCGCTTCCAACTCGGCCAGATCAATCAGACCATCTGGCCGCACCGGCAGATAGGTCACCTCAAATCCCAGAGCCTCCAGATAGCGACAGGGATCTAGCACCGCACTGTGTTCCGTTTGCACCGTAATCAGGTGACGACCCTGGGCAAAATAGGCCTCCGCCACCCCCTTAATGGCCAGGTTATTGGCCTCCGTAGCGCCACTGGTAAAGACCATCTCCTCCGGGGTGGCGTTAATGGCGGCAGCAATCCGCTGGCGAGCCGATTTGACGGCGGCCTCCGCTTCCCAGCCATAGGCATGGGTAATGCTGGCCGGATTGCCGAAATGCTCGGTGAAAAACGGCAGCATGGCTTGCACTACCTGGGGGTCGACTGGCGTCGTGGCATGGGCATCCAGGTAAATCGGGCGCGACATAGGCATGAATAGCAATTCTACAATTGGATAGCGATGGGAGTCAGGCTAAGTTGAGCAGCCGAGCACTCTGATAGAAGCTCCAACTGGTCAGCCAAGCCAGGGCCAGGGAAAACCCCACGGACAGTAGGGTAAACCGCCACGACTTCGACTCATTCAGTAGGGTGACTAGGGTGGTGAGGCAAGGGGTATACAGGAGGCAGAAGAGGCAAAAGCTATAGCCCTGGGCAAAGCTGACATGATCGCCGATATAGCCGCTGACAGCGGCGGCATTGAGGCCATAGATCACGGCTAGAGAGCCCAACACGACCTCTTTGGCCACGAAGCCAAATATCAGCGCCAGGGTGAGATAGGGATCGATGCCAATGGGATGCATCACCGGACTCAACCATTGGCCGATGTGGCCCCCAATTGTCTCTGGCCCAGTGGCTCCAGGCGGTAGGGCAGTCAGGGTCCAGACGGCCACGCAGCCCAAGATAATGAATCGAGAGGCCCGACGCAGGAAGGTGGTTACTTCCTGCCAGCCTCGGCGCAGCACCTGGGTCAGCGTGGGTAACCGATAAGGGGGCAACTCCAGCACGAAGGGGTCATCGTTGGGAAACCTCCCCTGAAACAGGGCAGCGGTGCCGATGGCGGCCCCAAAACTGAGGACATAGAGGGAAAACAAGACCAACGCCCCGTTGCCGCCCGGAAATACGGTGGCAATGATGAACACGAACACCTGCAATCGGGCCGAGCACAGGGCAAAGGGAATCACCAGCATGGTCAGCAGCCGCAGGGTGTGCGATCGCATGATCCGGGTTCCCATCAGAGCGGGGACATTGCAGCCAAACCCCATCATCTGCAGCACAAAGCTACGGCCATCCAGCCCCAACCGGGCCATCAGCGCATCCATCAAATAGGCCGAGCGGGCTAAATAGCCGCTGTCCTCCAACACCGCCATCAGCATGAAGAACAGCACGATCAGCGGCACAAAAGAGGCCACCGTGGCCACCCCATTCCAGATGCCGTTGAGGGCCAAATCTTGCACGATAGGAGGCAGCGGTTGCAGCACAGGTTCCAGTAGCCCCCGCTGTAACTGCCCCGCCAGCCAATCCATGGCATCCTGAGCCGGCAATCCCAGCGTCCAGATCAGCCAGAATATCCCCAGCATGCCTAAAAAGAAGCAGGGCAACCCCAGCACCGGATGCAGTAGCACCCGGTCTAGGGTCTCGGTCACCGTGCGAGTCAGCTGCGCCGGCATCTGCACCCGCCCTGCCAGGGCCTGCTCCACCTGCTGAGGCAACCGCTCGGCTCCGGCCGCCAGCGTTTCCGATAACGTGTCGATGCGATAGGATTCTGGCTCCCCAGCCAAGATCGATGCCATAGCCGCCAGTACCTGACGATGTCCCTGCCCGCGCTTAGCATCGATGATCTCGACCGCCAGACCCAAGTGCTCAGCCAACCCCTCGCCATCAATCTCGACGCCATAGTGGCGAGCTTCATCGGCCATGGTGAACACCGCCAACACCGGCAATCCCAAGGCCTTAACCTGCAGCAGCAACCGCAACTGCCGATCAACCTGGGCCGCGTTGATCACCACCAGCACCAGATCAATGGGAAAATTCTCTAGGAATTGGCGCACCACCCGCTCGTCATCCGAGAAGCCACCCAGATCGTAGGTGCCAGGCAGATCGACCAACTCCACCTGCTGCCCCGCCATTGGTTCAGGCAGAGACAAAGGAGCCTGCAGTAGATCTACCGTGATCCCAGGCCAGTTGCCCACCGCCGCCGCGGCCCCGGTCAGTCGGTTAAACAGGGTGGATTTTCCCGTATTGGGCATCCCCAGCAGCGCGACCCGCCGCGTTGTGGTGGTTGTGGTCGTCGATGTGGTGGATGGACTGTGACAGGTCATCGATTCATTGGCCAGGATCCCCTTGCTTTCTATTCTAGGGGTGACCCCAGAGCAACGATGATCAGCTAGGTTTTCTACAGGTTCCCACTGGAGTTTAAAGTTTTAGAGAATTGTCCGAGCTGCCTCGGGAATGGTGTTTAGGGCACGGGCACTCTGAAGATAGCCTATGATTCATTCCTCGAATACGACTGCTGCAGCTCCCCATGGCAATTTGTAAGAGTCCTGTCTATTCTGATGCGCCCACACCTGAGCTTGATCCCGACATCTTTCGGTCTGTGTCTTCTGGGCAGTAGTGTTTCCCTGCTGTTGCTGAACTTAGAGTCCTGGGATGGAGAGCAGGGTCCCTTGTCAGCGTCTGTTCCCTTGGGCACCGTCATTGCCCTGATCGGGATTACCATCGTGAGCATGACTTGGCTATCGGCCTGGATACTATCGCAGCAAATGATACAACTGATTCGCCAGCTCACAGAGTATCTGCTACAGGTGCAAGCCGGGGATTGTGATCGTCCCATGCGGGGATTGATTTGGAGCCGAGATCTGGTGCATGAACTCAATCGTTGGTCGTCTCTGCTCGTGGATATTCTCCATGCCCACTACCGCATCGAGACCGATCTGCGGGAGAGTGAAGAACGCTACGCCCTAGCGCTGCAAGGAGCCAATGATGGCATCTGGGACTGGGATCTGCGCAGCAATCGTATGCACTACTCCAGTCGCTGGAAAACCCTCCTGGGCTATGACGAGGAAACCATTGGCGCTAGCCCCGAGGATTGGTTTAGCCGCATCCACCCCGAAGATCTGCTCTCAGTCAAGGTGAGTCTGGCTGCCCATCTGCAGGGAGAAACCCCCCACTTCGAGAGTGAACATCGCCTGCTCAGGGGAGACGGTCGCTATGGTTGGGTTCTAGTGCGTGGTCTGGCCGTTTGCGATCAGCAGCATCAAACCAATCGCATTGCCGGGTCATTGACCGACATCACAGCTCGCAAGCAGACAGAGGAACAATTGCGTTATGAGGCCCTGCACGACAGTCTCACCCATCTGCCCAACCGCACCCATTTGATCCAGCAACTCCAGCAAACCTTGGACACAGTGCGAGTCCATCCTCAGTATCTAGCAGCGGTGTTGTTGCTAGATCTATAGCAACCCTAAATGAGTTTAGAATGGGTAGTATATAAATATCATCAAGCTGTCAATACAGTTGTACTCATGAATAGTTTTCAATTAGAACACCAACAAAAAGTAGATAATCGTGCTATTCTATCAGACTTTATAAGTAGTAATCCTGATTCAAGAGAGCTTAAGCGAGCATTGGCTGTAAAAATGGCATTGGAGGGTGAGCCATATTTTAAGATTACCAAATTTCTGGGAATAAACAAGTCTTTTATTACATATTGGAAGAACAGATTCGAAGCACAAGGCATTGAAGGTATTAAACTCGGCTACCAAGGATCAAAAAGTTACCTAACCCCAGATGATCGTACAGAAATTATCTCGTGGCTGAGAACCAGAAACTACTGGAACTTTGATGAATTAGTTTCATATTTAGATGAACATTATGATGTGATTTACAAGTCTAAGCAAAGCTACTATACACTTTTTTCGGAAGCAGGTATTAGTTGGAAGAAATCTCAAAAAACCAACCCGAAATCTGATCCAGCTCTAGTCAAAAAAAAAGAGAAGAAATCCAAGGATTTATCCGTCAAAACCAGTTCAAAATTGAGTCTGGGGAATTGATTGTACTTTTTTTGGATGAGTGTCATCTCCTTTGGGGTGATGTTTGTGGATATGTCTGGGGCAAGACAGATATGCGAATCGAAATCCCTATTACAAACGAGAGAATCAGGCAAACATATTATGGCGCATTAAACTATCAAACAAAAGAATTTATTTTGCATCCTTACGAGAAAGGGAATGGAGAGAATACAGTTGCTTTTATGAAGTACTTGCAGGAACAAAATCCTGGGAAGCAAATCGCATTAATTTGGGATGGCGCTAGTTATCATAAGTCACAAGAGATCAAAGATTTTTTAGCTACAGTCAATCATGGGAAGGAAGAGACAGAATGGCAATTCAAATGTATTCTATTTGCACCCAATTCACCAGAACAAAATCCAGTGGAAGATGTTTGGTTACAAGCCAAAAATTCATTGAGAAGATTTTGGAGGTTGTGTCGTTCTTTCCCCGCTGTAAAGTATCTGTTTGAGTTCTTTATAGATCATCAAAAGTTCGATTTTTCTAAAATAGAAGAATATTCACCTTGTTCATAAATCAACTGGGATTGCTATAGATCGCTTCAAGATTGTCAACGATAGCTTAGGCCATGCCGCTGGCGACCAATTGTTGCAGTGTTTGGCCCAGCGTCTAGCCACCTGTGTTCGCCCCAACGACTTTGTGGCCCGCTTTGGTGGGGATGAGTTTGTGATTTTGCTCAATAACCTCAGCAGTGCGGCGGGGGTGGGCCAAATTGCCCGTCGCATTCAGACCCAGTTACTGCAGCCGCTGACCCTGGACGGTTACGATATCTCTGTCAGTGCCAGCATTGGTATCGTCCCGGTCAATGCCACTTACTGCCATCCCGAGGATTTGCTGCGGGATGCCGATACAGCCATGTATGAAGCTAAAGCCCGAGGCCGCTCCTGTGAGGTCATTTTTGATCAATCCATGCACCGCCGGTCGATGACGGTGCTGCAATTGGAAGCCGACCTACGGCGAGCGATTGAGCGCCAGGAATTTTGTCTGTACTACCAGCCGATTTATTGCTTGGCCAATGGCCGTTGCCAGGGGATGGAGGCCTTGGTACGGTGGCATCACCCAGAACGGGGGCTGGTCTCACCATCGGACTTTATCCCCTTGGCAGAAGAAACTGGTCTGATTGTGCCCATTGGCGAGTGGGTCTTGCAGACGGCCTGTGCCCAGGCCAAGGTCTGGTACGATGCGGGGCAGGAGCTGAGCATGTCGGTGAATTTATCGGCCCGGCAACTTCAGGATCCTCAGCTACCCGATAGAATTGCCCGGGTGCTGAGACAGGCAGGACTCCCGGCTCATCTGTTGCAATTGGAGGTGACGGAGAGCTTTGCCATGGCAGATGTCCATCTGACTAGCCAGCTATTGCAGCAACTCAGAGCCATGGGGATGCAGATTGCCATCGACGATTTCGGCACCAGCTATTCCTCTCTGGGTTACCTGCGGCGCTTTCCCGTGAGTGTGCTGAAGATCGATAAGTCGTTTGTGCAGGATGTGGGTGTCAGTCAGGATGCTGGAGTCATTATCAGCGCGATTATCGCCATGGCCCACATCCTCGACATTAAAGTCATTGCTGAGGGGGTTGAGACCGAGCGCCAACTAGCCTTCCTGCGCAACCAAGAGTGTGATAGCATCCAGGGATTTCTCATGGGCTGCCCTCTGCCTGCCAATCAGGTAGAGCAGTGCCTGGAGTGCATGGAAAGTTGGGCTATCGCCGCTGACGCAGCAGTTGCTTAACGGTTTCCACCATTTCACTGGGACGAAAGGGTTTAGCGATGTAGGCGTCGGCCCCTTGTTTCATGCCCCAATGGCGATCAAATTCTTCGCCCTTGGAGCTACAGATGACAATGGGGATGTCTTTGGTGCTGGGATTATTCTTGGCCCAGCGGCAGAGTTCATAGCCGTTCATATTGGGCATGATGATGTCGAGCACCATCAGATCTGGAGGGTTGGTTTGCAGTATTTGTTGGGCTTCGACGCCATCTTTGGCTTCGGTCACGGTCATTCCTAGCTTGATTAGGAGGCCAGCGATCATCTCCCGCAGGGTGGAACTGTCATCTACGATCAAGATCGTGCTCATAGGCCTTCCTAATCCATTCGCTCGGGTGCGCCATCGCGTATCTCTAGATTATGGCGAATTCGTGCGATCGCAAATACCCTGCAGCACCTGCAAGACGGCCTTAGGCTGCAGCTTTTCCTTAAACCAAACAATGGGGACCGGAATATCCTGCAGCCGCACCCCAGCCTTGTCCAGGTTTAGCCGCTCCGACACCGCCAGAATTAAAGGAACCTGGCCTGCCTGCCGCACTTGGGCAAATTTCTTGCGCAGATAATCGGGGCGCCAGTAGCCCACGATTTCTAGTAAAAACTCCCGACCATCCTGGTGGACCAGACGGAAGTCAGGAATCATGACACTGCCGGGGATGGGAATCAGATCCACTTCCCGTTCCAGACGCCACTCACTCTGCGCCGGCCAACGCTTGGCGAAGGACTGCTCTAGGAGGCTGTCGTAGGGTTTGCCGGGGGGATAGTGGGAGACCAGTCCACAGTCGCTCTTGAGGGTATAGTGATGTTGCCGCAGGTTGCCGCTATAGCGATCCCGCAACTGCAGGGTAGCCATCAGGCTCCAGCGGCTGACATGGAGCAGAGCCGGTAGCACCTTGGCCATGTCGAGGCCATAACGGGTACTGGGCTTGAACAGACTGGTGGGGCCGTCGATGGTGATGGTGAAGCCATGGTCGGCATCCCCCTCGATATAGGCCATCAGGCGAAATAGCTTCAGGTAGCGGAACATCAGCTTATATTCGCCCGGGTCGTTGCGGTGGAGATTCAGTACCACCTGACTGGCCTTGTAGAAGATGCCCTGTACTTGGGATAGGTTGTAGCGGTGCAGTAGGGCGGCGGCGGTGGGAGCCTCGCACTCCACCAGAATCCGGTTTTCCTGTAGATCGGCGTAGAGTCCCTGGCGGATGTCGGCAGGGGTGACCTCTCGTTCTAGCTCTTGGCTGAGCTGCTGAGCCAGAATGGCCAGGTGGTGCTGAGCCTGAGTAGGGTTAGGGACAGTAGTAGCCGCCAGAGTAAACACCCGTTGCCGTAACTGGGAAGGCTCTAAGGGGCTGACGATGTCGAAGTGGGCGAAGCTACTGCGGAGAATATGGGCCAACCCTCGCTGGATGCGGTAGTCGGTGTTTTCTCCTTCCAGTTCTTGGAGGTGGCGATTTAGCTCTCCCTGGGACTTGCCCTGGTGTTGCCGAAAGCACTCGATCAGGTCGGCGGCTAGGGCCAGATAGGGGCCATCTAGGGCCAAGCGCTTGGGCTGGATGGCTTCTCCCTGATAGCGGTGGATCAGTAGGTCTGATGGTAACGTCGGTGGTCCCCTCCTGAACGAACTGCTTAGGGGTTGGGAAAGCGCCGGGTCCGCACCTCTTCACAGAATTGATGGGCGGCATCTATGGCGCTCTGGCGCAAATTGCCGTAGGCCTTGGCGAATTTCGGCTGCCAGCTCGACAGGCCCAAGACATCGGCGGTGACCAGCACCTGGCCGTCACAATGGGCACCGGCCCCGATGCCGATGGTGGGAATAGTCAGGGTTTGGCTGATCTGCTGGGCCAGCTCGGCCGGGATATGCTCTAGAACGATGCAAAAGGCTCCGGCAGCCTCTACGGCTTTGGCTTCTTCCAGAATACGTTGGGCTGACTCGGCAGAGGTGCCCTGGCGACGAAAGCCACCGAACTGATTCACCGACTGGGGGGTGAGCCCCACATGGCCCATGACGGGGATGCCGACCTGCACCAGGGCGGCAATGGTAGGTGCGATCGCAGGGTGCCCCCCTTCCACCTTTACGGCTGTAGCTTCTGTCTCTTGCAAGACTCGCCCGGCCGAGTGGATGGCCCCGGCCACACTCACCTGGTAGCTGAGGAATGGCATATCGACCACCAGGGGGACCCGGTCGACGGCCCGTCGCACCGCCTTGGCATGGTGCAGCATCTCCTCCAGGGTCAGGGGTAGAGTGGTCTCATAACCCAAGGCCACCATGGCCAGAGAGTCTCCCACCAAGACGATATCAGCCCCTGCCTGGACGACAATTTGCCCCGACATATAATCCCAAGCGGTCAGTACGACGATGGCGCGTCCATCTCGTTTCCACTGCTTAAACTGGTGCACGTTGACAACCATGCCGACCTCACGCGAAGGATACGGTTGTCAGAATATCAAAGAGCTTTAATGAAGTGAGCACCGTTGTTGCCCTTGACCTAAGGCAAAGCTTGTCCCACCGCTGGGTTCATAAAGCCCCGGTGGGTACGTCCCTGACCAGTGGTGAGGCTAATCCAAGCCAAGCCTTCACTGGTGCCAGCCCATAGTTTATTTCCCACCTCTGAGGTCAACGCCAGAATGCGGCCAGACGGTAGATTGGGCACCCGGCCCAGTTCGGCACCGTTATAAGGATTGAGTTTGTACAGCCCAGCGTCAGTACCGACCCAGAGGCTGCGATCGGCATCAAAGTTAAGGCTCAAGACGTTGCGATCGCGCATCACCGTCACCGACCGCACCAACCGGCGGCTAACCGGATCAACCACCTGTAACCCAGTTGGGGTGCCGACCCAGAGTTGTCCATGGGGGCCCAGCCGCAGGGCCTGCACCACTTGTCCAGACAGGCCATATACACGCCCCATGGTGTAAGCCCCAGCAGTATTGACTTGTACCAACCCTGTCAAGGTCCCGACCCAGAGATGCTGATTTTGATCGAGTGCCAGTGTATTGGCGCTAACCCCTGGTAAAGTTTGTAGCGTCGTCATCAGTAACCCGCGGTCTGGACTGACCATAGCCAAGCCGCGATCGGTGCCCACCCAGAGAAATCCACGGCTATCGATCAACAGCGATAGGATGCGATTGGATGGCAAGCGAAAATTTTGAGCCGTAATTTCGTCCGTCCGCGGCTCCACCCGGACTAGGCCATCGTAAGTGCCTACCCAAACCCGACCCACCCGATCTTGGGCCAGGGCCCCGATGGTCCGACTGGGCAAGTTTATCCGCGCCTGGATGCGACCACTATTTGGATCAATGCGAGCCAATCCCTGCCAAGATCCTACCCAGAGACTACCGGTGTAGTCGGGTTGCAATGCCCCCACTCGATAGTCAGCCGCCGGAGCTGCCGTTTCCGAGGGCAAGCTATCCACCGTCGAGGGGGGTAGGGCTGACTCCGATGCCGGAGTTTGGGCAAGCTGGGCACCGCCCTCGTGATCATGCTCCAAGGCAGTAGTGAAGCCTCCCCACCCCAACAAGGGTAAGCCAGCTAGGGCAGCTAGCAATCTACGGGATGCCTTTCCTGGCATATATGTGCGTCTCCCTAATCCACGACGAAGGGGCTAGTGTCAGTCAGTGTCATGGGGTCGACCTAGCCATAACCGCTGTGAGTGCCCACAAGTATAACAACCGCCATACAGCTTGAAGCAGTCGCCCATTAGATGGCTCCTAGAGCTTCGGCTTCTGGCTAATCTGGATGACTTCAACGATCTGGCCAAGATTCCCTTAAACAGATACGGCAGCTCCTTAACCCAGCAGTTAACGCCATGCCGTTATCACCCAAGCACCACGGCCAAACCCCCATGGTGAGGCCAGGTTACATCATGTGAAAAAACATCATGGGATGCTAAGAAAATGCATAACTAAAAGTTATGAATATATACAGATCTTTCGAAATCAAACTTATTTGATCGCTGGTAGTATTCTTAGGGCATAGGGTACTGCAGGACACCTGAGTGCTTATGGAGCAGCCATTGCGGTAATGCTCTGTTTTTTGCTAGCCACCTCGATTACATGCAACCTCTGCGCTGAGTCAGTCCTTGGAGGCTCTTCAGGAGGGTTGCCTGGGGTTGTTGCCCTCGAGGGGTTCATGAGGAGATTGTAGATTCACAGGAAGGGAGATATGTCTTACTCTCAGACATCGACTCAGTCAAAAGCTGGATATAAAGCCGGGGTACAGGACTACAAGCTGACCTACTACACCCCGGATTACACCCCGAAAGATACCGACATTCTGGCCGCCTTTAGAATGTCTCCCCAGCCTGGGGTGCCTCCAGAGGAAGCTGGAGCCGCCGTTGCAGCAGAATCCTCCACGGGGACCTGGACGACGGTGTGGACCGACCTGCTAACCGACCTGGATCGCTATAAGGGTCGGTGCTATGACATCGAGCCTGTCCCTGGCGAAGACAATCAATACATCGCCTACGTCGCCTATCCTTTGGATCTCTTCGAGGAAGGCTCTGTGACCAACATGCTCACCTCGATCGTAGGCAATGTGTTTGGGTTCAAGGCTCTGCGAGCCCTGCGTCTAGAAGACCTGAGAATACCCGTTGCTTACCTCAAGACCTTCCAGGGTCCCCCCCATGGCATCACCGTGGAGCGGGACAAGCTAAATAAGTACGGTCGTCCCTTGCTGGGTTGCACCATTAAGCCCAAGCTGGGGCTGTCGGCTAAGAACTATGGTCGAGCCTGCTATGAATGCCTGCGCGGTGGTCTAGACTTCACCAAAGACGACGAAAACATTAATTCTCAGCCGTTTATGCGCTGGCGCGATCGCTTTTTGTTCGTGGCGGATGCTATCCACAAGGCCCAGGCTGAAACCGGTGAAATTAAAGGGCACTATCTCAACTGCACCGCTCCTACCTGCGAAGAAATGTTGAAGCGGGCTCAGTTCGCCAAAGACCTGGAAATGCCCATTGTCATGCACGACTACCTGACCGCTGGCTTTACAGCTAACACTACCCTGGCTAGATGGTGCCGCGACAACGGCCTGCTGTTGCACATTCACCGAGCCATGCACGCCGTCATCGATCGCCAGCGTAACCATGGCATGCATTTCCGGGTCTTGGCTAAGTGTTTGCGCATGTCCGGTGGCGACCACATCCACACCGGTACCGTGGTCGGCAAGCTGGAAGGTGATCGGGAGAGCACCCTGGGATTCATCGACCTGCTGCGGGAAAACTACGTCGAAGAAGATAAGTCCCGCGGGGTCTACTTCACCCAAGATTGGGCCTCCATGGGTGGTGTCTTTGCGGTGGCCTCCGGCGGTATTCACGTGTGGCACATGCCGGCTCTGGTGGAAATCTTCGGCGATGATTCCGTACTGCAGTTCGGTGGTGGTACCCTGGGACACCCCTGGGGCAATGCGCCTGGAGCAACGGCCAACCGAGTTGCCCTGGAAGCCTGTGTGCAGGCCCGTAACGAAGGTCGTAACCTGGCCCGTGAAGGCTCTGACATCATTAAGGAAGCTGCCAAGTGGTCTCCTGAGCTGGCAGCGGCCTGCGAACTGTGGAAGGAAATCAAGTTCGAATTTGAGACCATGGATAAGCTCTAAGGCTATCTAGAAGGATGCGATAGCCCTTTGGGGTGTGGTCTTTGACCATTGCATTCTCTGCCCATGGCGTCGTGGTGTTTGACTGCTGTTCCCAAACTGTGAATAGCTGCCTAAAAAAAATGTGGCAGTGGGCTGTAGTCAAGCTAAGCCATCTCTGCCGAAGTTTCCCCTTAGGGGACCCAGTACATCGATGGATCTCAAGCGCACAGCCAAGGATACCGCCAAGGTACTCATTAGCTATCTCACGTTTCAGGCAGTCAAAACTGTCTTAAGCCAGCTTCGGGAGACCGATGTGCCCCGTGCCTACTGGTTGAATGCCTTTTCAACCAGGGAGGCGCTTCAAGACGGTGAGGCTTATATCGAAGCCTTACTACAGGAGCATCCTGACTTGGCTATGCGGATTATGACCGTACGCCAGCACATTTTCGAAGAAATTGCCGAGTTTTTGCCGGAGATGGTGAACAGTGGCATTCAGCAGGCCAATATGGAACACCGACGCCGCCATTTAGAGCAAATCACCCAGATGAGCTCTGATGACTTAGTGGCTGATGCAGATGCCCGCATCGATATTACACCAGACTCAGAGCCGCCGAATGGGTCTTGAAGACAGGACTATGGACGGCAGTGGTAGTCTTTGCCAATCTGTCTTAAATGCCCTATCGACATCATCCACCATTGAAGATTACTAACGAGGAACCATGAAAACTCTGCCCAAAGAGCGTCGTTACGAGACCCTATCTTATCTGCCCCCCTTAACGGATGCCCAGATTGAGCGGCAGATTGATTACATCTTGCAGATGGGTTATATTCCTGCGATTGAGTTCAATGAAACCTCGGATCCTGAGGTTTACTACTGGACCATGTGGAAGCTGCCTCTATTTAATGCCTCTACGCCCCAGGAAGTCCTGAGTGAGGTGCAGGCGTGTCGTTCTGAGTACTCCAACTGTTTCATCCGAGTGGTGGGCTTTGACAATGTGAAGCAATGCCAAATTCTTAGCTTCATCGTCCACAAGCCGGGTGCCAGCACCTATCGCTACTAAAAAGCGCCCAGCGGCTCGTAGCTAGGCGTCTTATAAAAGCCTGGAGGTAAAGCCTCCAGGCTTTTTCAGGCTTTCTGTAGCCGTAGACAAAGAATCTACTTTTTGCTCGGGGTAGGCTCCAGGTTAAACAACAAGTGGAGGGTTTGCATGGCATGCTTGCGGGCTTCGATATCTCGCTGGGCCCGCAACTGCACCATGGGATCATGGAGAATTTTATTGACGATACCCCGGGTCAGAGCTTCGATGACCTCTTGATGCTTCTCCCCGAATTCGGCGCCTAGGCGAGAGAGGGCTTTCTCGAGTTCCTGCTCTCGAATTGACTCAATTTTGCTGCGCAGGCTGCTGATGGTCACAACTGTGTCTAAGGAGCGCCACCAGTCTAGAAAACTATCGACTTCATTCTCTAGAATCGCTTCGGCCTCCATAGCCATACGGCGACGGCTCTCCTGATTCTGAGCAACGACGGCTTTTAAGTCGTCTACGTTAAAGGCGTGAACATTATCGAGGTCATTGGTGTTGCGGTGCACATTACGAGGCACGGCAATATCAAACAACATCATCGATTGATCTGGTGACAGAATAGCTTCTAAGGCCTGACGATCCAGAATAGGCTCGGTAGCTGATGTACAGGTAAAGACTACGTCGGAGGCAACTAAGGTGGCCTCTAACTCGTCCATGGTGCCAGTGCGGATGGAGGCTTGCTGAAACTGCGCGGCTAATTCATTGGCTCGAGGTAGGGTGCGGTTGAGAATGGTAATTTGGGTGGCGTCTTTGGACAGGAGATGCTGTACCAACAACCGGGCCATCTTACCGGCTCCTAGAATACTGATGCGGCAGTCGCCGAGATTAGGTTGCTTCAGTTTGGCTAACTCAACGGCCGCGGAGCTGATGGAAACGGCACCGCTGCCAATGTTGGTTTCGGTGCGAACTCGCTTACCGGCAGTGATGGCTTGCTTCAGTAGACGGTTCAAGATGCGGCTAGCCCCTTTGTGTTGCTGGGCTAGTTGATGGGCATGTTTCACCTGGGACAGTATCTGCCCTTCCCCGAGAACTAGGCTGTCGAGCCCTGCCGACACCCGCATCAGATGGGTAATGGCGTCTTGATGCAGCAGGATGAATAGATGCTGTCGCAGCTCATGGAGGGAGAGTTGCCCGTAGTCTGCTAGGAACTGGGTAACTTCGCGCACCCCCTGTTCGGTCTCTTCCGTGACAATGAGAATCTCTAAGCGGTTACAGGTGCTCAGAATGGTGACTTCTTCGATATGAGGGTAGCTGGTGAGTTGTGCGATCGCATCGGCGGTCTGGGGCGTTGGAATGCTTAGCTTTTCGCGGACTTCAACGGGTGCGGTTTTATGGCTTAAGCCCACTACGGCGATATTCATTCTTCCTCCCAACAACGTTTCTTAATGCATTGGCCCAAGCGGGGCGATCGCTTGATTTAAACAGGCTTTGGCAATTTCAAGGAACGCCAACAATTTTGAACTTAAAAAGAAACCGAGCCCGACTCAAGAAAACTCAACAAAAGTCCATCAAATTGGCGTTACAGAGACCAAAGGACGATAACAAAGTCAACAAAAAGGGATAAAGCGTCGACCTACAAGGGGACTACCTCTATCCCATGGTAAAGATAAATGTCCGGTATTTGTTGACATACAAAGCCAGCAGCAGGGGAAGCATGCCCCATCGTTGCTGAGGGATGATGGTTACAGGGCAATTGGCCCCTAGCGTAATTGCAATGACTTGGGCTGGTCGAACATGTGGATAGTGTCGACAAAGCGGGCGGTCTTGGACTGGCTGGAAATAACTAGACTCTGGGTACGGGCACCCCCATGGAAGAACCGCACCCCGTCCATGAGATCGCCCTTGGTGATGCCAGTGGCTGCGAACAGGACGGTTTCTCCAGAGGCTAGGTCTTCGGCGTTATAGACCTTGTCGGGATCGGTGATGCCCATTTCCGAGAGGCGAGCGATGTTGTCTTCTTTGCTCTCGCCAATGAGGCCGGTTTTAACCACGGCGGGGTCGTAGACTAATTGCCCCTGGAAATGGCCTCCCAGGCAGCGCATGGCGGCGGCAGAAATCACCCCTTCTGGGGCTGCCCCGATGCCCATGAGGGCATGGACGTTAGTGCCCATGAAGGCGCAGGAGAGGGCGGCAGAGACATCGCCGTCGGAAATTAGCCGCACCCGAGCGCCGGCGTCACGGATTTCCCGAATTAAATCCTTGTGCCGATCCCGCTTCATGACCACGACAACCAGCTCGTCGAGGCTGCGATCGAGGCACTCAGACAAAATCTTCAGGTTCTCGGTGGCGGACTTATTGATGTCCACATGTCCCCTAGCCCGAGCCGGAGCTGCCAGTTTCTTCATGTAAAAGTCAGGGGCGGCAAAGAGTCCGCCTTTTTCGGAGATGGCAAGTACGGCCATGGACCCCGGTTGACCATAAGCCACTAAGTTGGTGCCTTCACAGGGATCGACAGCGATATCGATCTCGAGCAATTCATCGGGATTACAGAAGGCATTGGCGTTTTCGTGGGTGCAGATACCGACTTCTTCGCCGATATAGAGCATGGGGGCGTCGTCCCGTTCTCCCTCACCAATGACGATGCGACCCCGCATGTGGATCTGGTTCATGCGCTCCCGCATGGCTTCCACGGCCACATGATCGGCGGTATTTTTATCGCCTCTTCCCATCCAGCGGGAGGATGCGATCGCAGCTTGTTCAACGACTTCAATAATCTCTAAACCGAGGGTGCTTTCCACGGGACAAATCCTCCAAAACTGCCGTATTTGCGTCCTTCTGCCACGCCTAACCTCAGTGACATAGTCTATCAGACGGTGGTAGTCGGGGATAGTGGGAATCGCCACTGACTCCAGGCTGGATGCCGCTGTCTTAAACTGCAGCCGGTACACTGAATCAGTGGTCAAGTGGTTCATGGCAGGAAAGGAGATAGGGATGGACGCAGCAGCTCTCTGGCACCGCTACCGAGACTGGCTCTACTATGACGCCGGGCTGAGGATATATCTGGATATCAGTCGCATGCAGTTTGACGCGGCGTTTGTGCAGCAAATGACTCCGCGCTTTGAAAAGGCGTTTAAGGACATGGCGGCCTTGGAACAAGGTGCGATCGCAAATCCGGACGAAGATCGCATGGTGGGTCACTATTGGCTGCGGGATCCAGATTTGGCGCCGACCCCAGAGTTGCGACAGAGCATCATCGACACCCTGGTTGACATTGAGCAGTTCGCCAGCCAGATTCGCACCAGTGTCATCTATCCCCCTGGCCAAGAACGCTTCACCGACATTCTCTCCATTGGCATCGGCGGCTCTGCCCTGGGGCCTCAGTTTGTGGCCCAGGCCCTGGGTCCCGACTTCCCTCCCTTGGCTATTCACTTCATCGACAACACCGACCCCGAAGGCATTGACCGTATCCTGGCTCGTCTAGACGATCGCCTCAGTACCACTATCGTCCTGGTGATTTCCAAGTCGGGGGGAACCCCCGAAACCCGCAACGGCATGATCGAAGTGCGGACGCGCTTCGAGCAGAAAGGATTGCACTTCCCTCGTCAGGCCGTCGCCATCACTGGTGTCGACAGTAAACTCGATGTCCTCGCTAAGCAAGAGGGCTGGCTGGCCACTTTCCCCATGCATGACTGGGTGGGGGGACGCACCTCAGAGCTATCGGCGGTGGGCCTACTGCCAGCGGCCCTACAGGGCATCGATATTCGCTCCATCCTGGGCGGAGCCAAGGCCATGGATGCGTTGACTCGAGTACCACGGCTACGGGATAATCCGGCGGCCCTGTTGGCCTTGGCCTGGTACCACGCGGGTAATGGCAAGGGTGAGAAAGACATGGTGATTCTGCCCTACAAAGATAGCCTGCTGTTGTTTAGCCGCTATCTGCAACAGCTAGTAATGGAGTCCCTAGGCAAAGAAAAAGACCTAGACGGCAACGTCGTGTATCAGGGCATTGCCGTCTATGGCAATAAGGGCTCCACCGATCAGCATGCCTATGTCCAGCAGTTACGGGAAGGGGTGCCCAGTTTCTTTGTCACCTTCATCGAAGTACTCAAAGACCGGGACGGCAAGTCCCCTGATGTAGAATCCGACGTCACGGCCGGAGATTATCTGTTTGGTCTATTGCAGGGAACTCGTCGAGCCCTGTTCGAAAAAGACC
Organism: Halomicronema hongdechloris C2206; assembly: GCF_002075285.3. Lineage (GTDB taxonomy): Bacteria > Cyanobacteriota > Cyanobacteriia > Phormidesmidales > Phormidesmidaceae > Halomicronema_B > Halomicronema_B hongdechloris. The sequence continues at coordinate 1,184,969 of NZ_CP021983.2, forward strand.
GTGAGTCGATTACCATCACCATCCCCGAGGTTAGTGCTCACATGGTGGGGGCCTTGATTGCTTTCTATGAGCGGGCTGTGGGCCTCTATGCCTCCCTGGTTAATGTCAACGCGTATCACCAGCCCGGGGTAGAGGCAGGAAAGAAAGCGGCAGCCAGCGTATTGGAGTTACAGCGGCAAGTAGTGCGAACCCTGCAACAGGCCGACCGCCCCCTTTCCCTTGAGGAACTGGCAGCCCAGACCCAACACAGCGACGATATTGAGATCATTTACACCCTGCTTCGTCATCTCCACGCCAACCAGCGCGGCGTCACCATCCAGGGAGACCCAGGCTCTCCTCTAGATCTCACCGTGACCGCCCCCTAGGCCTCTGCGGCAGAAATAATGCCTCTGTTGACTAGAGCGGCAAGGCTACATTTATCAGGATCTCCCTTTCTGCCTTCTGCCTTCCTACTTCTGCCTTGGCATACTAGGCGATGCCATCGCGAGCTCAGCCGAGGCCATGACCACAGCTGTACTGTTTAGACGGCGCAATAGTTCTGCGCCAGCGCATGTACCGGGTCATGGCCCAGTTTACCCGCAGCGATCCTTTGCAGCGTCAGGCCCAGAGGCCACGTAAATTCTGGTCGGACTCAACCGATGATGACTGTTACCAAGCGTGAGCTGACTGTATCCGGAAGCATACAAAATGTAATGTTTGCCTAGCCCATTGCCATGGGGCTCCCTGACATTGAGCTTTGATAGGTGATGGCGGCTGGCTGTTAGCGATGGCAGTACGGGGGATAGCTAAGCCTAGATGCGTTTGGATATCAGCGGTGTCATCATTCTCTTCTGGCTGCAAATGGGGGGTTCTAGGAGCCGTCAGCCTGTTATTCACCCTGACCGTTGGCCGTTGGCAGGCCCGCGATTCCCTACCCCCTGCCTTAGACCCCCTGCCTCAAGATCCACAGATTCAGGTGTATTTCAATCAGGTCCAGTCCGATACCTATCGGGATGCCTACCGCGACATTGAGCGCTACGGCGATGACCTAGAACACCAGATTATTGCCGTGATCGAACAAGCCCGGGTCTCCATCGACGTGGCCGTCCATGAGCTGAATCTACCAGGAATTGCCCAAGCCCTGCGAGAGCGCAGTCAAGCTGGAGTGGCGGTGCGAGTAATCCTAGAAGATACCTACAGCCGCTCTTGGAGCCAATTTACGCCGACCGACTTAGCCGACCTTGATGGCCGCGATCGCACCAAATATGAAGACTTTCTGCAACTAACCGATGGCGATGGGGACGGCCAACTGAGTCCCGACGAGCTCAGCCAACGGGATGCCCTGTATATTCTGCAGCAAGCCCAGATCCCCATCCTAGATGACACCGCCGATGGGTCTAAAGGTAGTGGCCTGATGCACCATAAATTCATGGTGGTAGACGGACGCTACGTCGTCACCGGGTCTGCCAACTGGACCCTCAGTGGCATCCACGGCGATCTAGACAACCCCGACAGCCGTGGCAATACCAACCACATCATTGTCTTAGACAGCGTTCCCGTGGCCCGTATCTTTCAGCAAGAGTTTACCTATCTCTGGGGAGACGGCCCCGGCGGGGCCCCTGACAGTCTTTTCGGGCTAGGCAAACCCTATCGCCCGGCCCAAACTGTAAGTCTCCCCGGCAGCATCCTGACGGTGCAGTTTTCGCCCACGTCGTCCTCTCGACCTTGGACCCAGAGCGGTAACGGCTTGATTGACCAGATCCTGAGGACTGCTACCCAACAGGTGAGCCTGGCCCTATTCGTCTTCTCGGACCAGCCCCTGAGCGATACCTTGGCTGCCAGAAGCGAAGCCGGAGTCGAGGTAAGTGCCCTGATCGATCCCAGCTTTGTCTACCGAGGTTACAGCGAAGCCCTGGACATGCTGGGGCTGGCCATGCCCGACCACCGCTGTCAATACGAGGCCAATAACCGTCCTTGGCCCTCCCCCATCTTGACCGTCGGTACTGCGGAACTGCCGCCTGGAGACAAACTCCACCATAAATTTGCAGTAATTGATAGCAATATCGTCATCTCCGGTTCCCAAAACTGGAGCCAAGCGGCCAACCAACTCAACGACGAGAATCTGGTTGTGATCCATAACCCCACCGTGGCGGCTCATTTTCAACGGGAATTCGACCGACTATACAACCTTGGGGAAGTCGGCATCACCCCAGAATTGCAAGTACGACTGCAAAAACAACGACGCAAATGTAACCTCTAGGGGAAGGCAGCATAACCCTTATTTCCCGTGCCAGAATAGTTGGAGAGTGGGAGGGTGAAGAATGAAGAATGAAGAATGAAGAGTGAAGAGTGAAGAGTGAAGAGCTTGCCCTGTTCGCGTTTCGCAAGCGACATGAAACGCGAAGCGAGTGCTTTGCACTCAGCGGCTCCGGAGGAGCAACATAGTCGAAGGGTGAAAAGTGATTCATTTCGCGCCCGCTACTCGCTACTCGTTACTTGCCACTCTCGTTACTCGTTACTTAATCACCCCGCCTCCCCTAAGCCCTGCGGGTAGGCTACGCCTTTCTTGAATGCCGTTAGACTATACACCCTACCACTCACCGACTCGCCTACCTTTTCATCTGCCGCTTTCCCCATGCTCGCTTCAGCCCCCTTCACTCTTACGGCCCATGACCTCTGGAAAACCTACGGCAATCAAACCGTGGTCCAGGAAATTAATTTGACCTTACAACCAGGGACAATTCTAGGGCTACTGGGTCCCAACGGTGCCGGCAAAACCACTACGGTGGCGATGCTTTATGGCTCGGTGATTCCTACCCGGGGATTTACCCAATTTGGCCCCTGGCAGATTCCGATCCAGGGCAAATATGCCCGCGCCGCCATGGGCATCGTCACCCAGGAGGACAACCTCGATCCCGACTTTACGGTATTCAAGAACCTTACCCACTTTGCCCACCACTACCGCATCACCCATCAGGCAGCCCGACAGCGGGCCGGTGAGCTACTAGAGTTAGTCAACCTACAAGATAAAGGGCCTTGCCAAATCGACGAGTTATCTGGGGGCATGAAGCGACGGCTAGTGCTGGCCAGGGCTTTGATTAACCATCCCCAGGTGGTCTTTCTAGATGAACCCACCACCGGCTTGGATCCCGATGCCCGCCAGGATTTCTGGCGGTTAGTGTTGCAGCTGAAACAGGCCGGCTGCGGGGTACTTCTGACCACTCATTACATGGATGAGGCCCAGCGACTTTGCGATCGCTTGTGCCTGTTACAGGGAGGCCGCATCATTGATGAGGGTAGCCCTAGGGATCTGATTGAACGGGTGATTGGACGGGAAGTGGCTGAAATCGAAGGGATTCCAGTCGAGAAGCTACGATACCTAGCCGACCAATTTCAGCGGTGGAGTCGTCCCTTTGGCAATGGCTATTTGATTAGCCTACCCCAGCATGATCCCGAGCCCCTCTGGCACCAGATCGAATCCCTCAATCCTGAGCGTCTCACCCGCCGTCACGCTAACTTAGAAGATGTCTTTCTGCGTCTGACAGGCACGGTACTGGAATGAGTCCAATCTCTATCAAGCCTTGGGAAATTAGCCCTTGGGGAGTGTATTCCGTCTGGTGGCGGCATTTTCAGGTCTACCGTAGTACCTGGCTGGTCAACTGCTTGCCTCCCATCTCAGAGCCCATTGTCTACCTGGTGGCCTTTGGCTATGGCCTCACCCCCTTGGTGGGAGATGTGACTTACCTAGGGCAACCACTGACCTATGCCGAGTTCATCGCCCCTGGCATGGTTGCCATTGGCGTCTTGTTTCAATCGTTTTTTGAGGGGGCTTACAGCAGTTTTATCCGCCTCAACTTTCAAAAGACCTGGCAGGCTCTGCTCACGGCCCCCCTTAGCTTCACCGAAGTGTTTCTGGGAGACTGGCTCTGGGCTGCTACCAAAGGCTGTATCGCCGGAGTCCTGACTGGGCTGGTAGCCATTGTCGCCCGCCTCTATACCTGGGACTATTTGCTATTATCTCTGCCGGTCATTGGGTTGGGTAGCTTACTATTTGGGGCCTTTGGTCTGTTTACGGCAGGGCTGGTCCGCAAAATTGACCAGATCAATGTGCCGATTTTCCTGGTGATCATTCCTATGTTTACCCTCTGCGGCACTTATTTTCCCCGTAGTACCTTGCCTGCTGGGTTGCAAGCCATCGCCAGTGTGTTGCCCTTGGCTGCCTTGATCGACCTACTGCGCTGGCCAGTGGCACTGCCCCCCTGGTGGCCTTTGTCTCTGCTGTGGTTGTTCGGCTGTACGGTGTTGATGGTATGGTTGGCGGTTCGGCGCATCTATCCGAAGCTATATACCTAAGACATGATGACATCTTCCCCGAGTCCCTGGCGGTATAAGCCCTGGTGGTGCCAACCCTGGTCGATTGTGCTGACTGGTTTGAGCCTCATCGGCGGCAGTTGGTGGTTACTGCATCGTTGGTGGCTAACTGCCTTGGTGGCGATCCCGGTGGCAGCCTGGATGGGCTTTTTCTTGTTGCTTTGGCCCAAGTTAGTGGTGCAGGCAGGTCTCTTGGACGAGGAGAGTGCTGGAGGAATGGAGAGCTAAGGCAAAGGCCACGCCGCTGTAGCCCTACTCTCCCCAACCGTTGCACCCAGTAGATCAACAGACATGATCCCAGCCCATTAGGAAAAATTGGGAGGTTGGTCTCGCATTGCCCAGTACAGCTGCTCCACATCTCCACGGCGATAAAAGATGCGACTGCCTCGCCGAGACATGCGGGCTTCCATGCCGGCCTCTTCCATCAGCCGCTGCACCTGCTGCCGGGGGCGGCCAATCAGGGTAGCTGCATCCTTGAGACGAATCCATTGTTGGCTAAAGCGAGCCAGCAATGCCTGATCGGATTCCTGTTGAATTTGTTGCAGCAACCCTTCGGCTAGCAGCCAGCAGGCCTTAGTATCGGCACCAGCCCGATGGGATGGTCCCACATCAAAACCAAAGTGTTGGACTAGATTGGGTAAACTGCGGGATGGTAGGTCAGCCAACAATAGTCTCGATAGCAACACTGTGCAGAACCGCCTATTGGCAGGGCGACTGTAGGACTGTCGCAAGCGTTGGTATTCTGCTTGCAAAAAGCCGTAGTCAAACTCCAGGTTATGGGCTGTCAGGATTCCCTGACTTAAAGCAGTACGACACTGGGGCCAGACTACCTCTGGGGCCTCCCCTTGCAGAACCATCTCTTGGGTAATACCGGTGACCCGGGTAATGATACGGGGAATACGCACTCCTGGATTAATCAAGAATGTCTGCTGCTGGTGGATGCCATCGGCCAGACTAGCCTGTAGGATAGAGACTTCAATCACCCGGGACCGATAGGCCAAGGATCCCGTGGTTTCTACATCGATGACTGTCAGGAGTGATTGGCTTACCTGTCGGTAGTAAGCCAAGAGATCTGTCGCAAGCAAAGAAGATTGACCGGATAGGGCTTTGGCAACCATACAACCCTGGGGCAATAGCCTCTGTTTATCCTAAGGGGTTTGATGCTCCTGAGGTAGATCATCCTGGGTATTGATGGCTAGGGTTACTGTTGGCGGGGTAGGATCACAGGTAATTGTCCAGAGGATGGGCTGGCGGCTGCTCCTGGATGCCCTGCGTGCTTTGTGTTCCGTATCCTTGCTTCAAGATGACCATGACTTGAGATCTGGGCGGCGGTGCGCCGTGGCCAGTTCCAGCCTGGGATTGGTCTTTCTCTCAGTAAGCCCCGAGGTCTGATGTTGAGCATGGCTCACTCCTGAAGTGGCCTCAATCAATTGTCTGGTCAGGGCCTTAGTTCTTCTGATAAAAATACGATTAGAGATTACGCACAGTCTGCCTGTTCCAAGGCATGATCGTTAGCAGTATTTTGTAATTTTTGTAACTATTCCCTTATTGTGTCGAGCTAGCATTCCCATGACTTCCACCCCTGTTCGAGTCCAACCGACAACGCCAGAGAGTCATCCTGTTATCCAACGGGCAACTGGAGCCTTTGCCCTGATTGATAGCCTGAAGCGGCATGAAGTTAAGCATATCTTTGGCTATCCTGGCGGGGCCATCCTACCCATTTATGACGAGCTCTATCGGGCGGAAGCAGCGGGTGATGTTCAGCATATCCTGGTACGCCATGAACAGGGAGCTGCTCATGCGGCTGATGGCTATGCTCGGGCGACTGGAAAAGTCGGGGTTTGTTTTGGCACTTCGGGGCCGGGGGCGACTAATTTGGTCACTGGCATCGCCACTGCTCAAATGGATTCGATTCCCATGGTAGTGATTACGGGACAGGTAGCCCGGGCTGCCATTGGTAGTGATGCCTTCCAGGAGACGGATATTTTTGGCATTACTCTACCAATTGTGAAGCATTCCTACGTGGCTCGGGATCCTAACCAGATTGCCGACATTGTGGCGGAGGCGTTCTATATCGCTCGGACAGGGCGGCCGGGGCCAGTGTTGATCGACGTGCCTAAGGATGTCGGCCTGGAAGCCTTTGATTATGTGCCCGTCAATCCGCACTCGGTGAAGTTGCGGGGGTATAAACCTACGGTGAAGGGGAATCCACGTCAGATCAACCACGCCATTAATCTGATGCGTCAGGCCGAACGGCCCCTGATGTATGTGGGAGGTGGGGCGATTACGGCGGGAGCCCACAACGAGGTTCGGCAACTGGCGGAGTACTTTCAGATTCCGGTTACCACCACGTTGATGGGGAAAGGAGCCTTCGATGAACATCATCCCCTGGCCGTGGGCATGTTGGGCATGCATGGTACGGCCTATGCCAACTTTGCCGTCAGCGAGTGTGATCTGCTGATCGCCATTGGGGCTCGCTTCGATGATCGGGTCACAGGTAAGCTAGATGAGTTTGCCTCTCGGGCTAAGGTGATTCATATCGATATCGACCCGGCTGAGGTGGGTAAGAACCGCGTTCCCAATGTACCGATTGTGGGGGATGTGCGCCAGGTGTTGATGGACCTATTGCGACGACTGCAGGAGCAAAGTCAGCCCCCCTCTCCTCAGCAGACGCGGACTTGGTGCGATCGCATCAACCGCTGGCGCCAAGATTACCCTTTGCTCGTGCCCAGCTATGAGGGCATGCTGTCTCCCCAGGAAGTCATTGTCGAGTTGGGGCGTCAGGCACCCCAAGCGTTTTACACCACTGATGTGGGACAACATCAGATGTGGGCTGCCCAGTTTCTTAAAAATGGACCGCGTCGCTGGATTTCCAGTGCCGGCCTGGGCACCATGGGCTATGGCATGCCAGCTGCGATGGGGGTTAAGGTGGCCTTACCCCACGAGGAGGTTATCTGCATTAGCGGTGATGCCAGCTTCCAGATGAATATCCAGGAGTTGGGTACGTTGGCTCAGTACGGCATTGCCGCCAAGACCGTGATTATCAATAACGGCTGGCAAGGCATGGTACGCCAGTGGCAGCAGACCTTCTTTGAAGAGCGTTACTCTTCCTCCAATATGGAAGTGGGCATGCCAGACTTTGAGCTGTTGTCCCAGGCCTATGGGGTTAAAGGTATGCTGGTCACTAGCCGCGACCAGTTGTCGGCAGCGATCGATGAAATGCTGGCCACACAAGGGCCTGTGGTCATGGATGTGCGGGTTCGCAAGGATGAAAACTGCTATCCCATGGTGGCTCCTGGCAAGAGTAATGCCCAGATGTTGGGCTTGCCTGAAGTTACTTCCCAGCGTCCGATAGAGACCCTGCAATGCAGCACCTGTGGTACTGAAAATCCCTCTAGCCATAGCTTTTGTCCAGCCTGTGGCGCTAAACTTTAGCACACACGCTCCAAAAGCAGTTAGTCCTGAGCACCGCGTCAGATTTCCGGCCAGATTTCTGGGTAGAGAACGGCGTAAGTTCTCCCCGATGGCTAATCGGCTAGGCAACTTCATATCTTTTACCGGCGGGTTGGGCCCTAGCACTGGTTATGCTCCTGGGTTCGACATGTTATAGCGCCCAAGGAACGAGTGTACTAGGGCTTCCTCAGGAGAACAGGCTGAAGACGCTTTTGTATGTCTTATGTGTGCTGGCTCTTGTGCTATGGGGAGTTGCACGCTAGCATGGCGCTTGATTCTTATATTTGATCCCTGATTCACTTTAGAATCGGGGGCTTTTCCTCAGGATTTCGGCCAATCTGTCGCAGAATTGCTGCAATGGAGTATCCTGACGGCAGTTAGTGGATTGCTAGAGGAGTAGAGGATGGCAGTTGCCCTCAAATCGGACACCTCCGATCAGGCTGACTGGGTCACTTACCGCAGTCAGACCTTAGCCCCAGACATCAAGCGGCCACCTCGCTACTCTAGGCGGTCCAGGCCACAAAGCCGGGCCAGACTAGCGCCGGTCCACTCGTTGCCGGTGGGACCTGATCAAGCTCCCTGGTTACGGTGGCTGAGATGGGTGACCATCGGTACCACCTGGCTAACAGCAGGTACCGTTGTCAGCACGCTAGCTCTATACGGGTTGTCTGTTTCCCTTAACCGTCAACTGACGGAGACGACCTCGCAGCTTACCCAGTTAGAACGCCACGAACATCGACTGACAACGGCAAACGAGTTGCTAAAGCACCATTTAGCTGACCAGGCCAAGCGTCCCCAGGCCGGGTTGATGTCTCCTCATCCCGAGCATGTATTGTTTCTGACGCCGGCCCCCCAACGGCCTACCGAGCCACCTCAGTTCCAGAGGTCTAGCCAAGAAGGACCACTATTTCCCATGGGATACTGACCCACGCCATTGCTAGCTCTGGCAGTTAACCAACGGGAGGCTCCAGACCTTGACTTAGACTTGCTATTCTACAGTGATCTCTTATCGACTCATCGGCAATGGCCCATCGACAGCTGGCTAGACTGACGTCACTGGCTACCCAGCGTCAGCGAGGCTTTCATCCCCGGCAAAGGTCCTTGGCGTCTACCCCGAGGCTAAGAAGCCGTCGCCACAGACGGCAGTCTCCCGCCGCTCCTCGCTGGCGCCTCACCCTGGTTTGGGCCAGTCTCGTCGTTGCCATGGTGGGTATTGGGGCTCGTCTAATCTATGTGCAGATTCACCAGGGGGATTCACTGCGGCAACGGGCGCAGCAACAGCAGAAAAGCTCCCCCACTCCTCGAGCATTAAGGCATCCAATCGTTGATCGGCGAGGGAATTTACTGGCCGTTGATCAGATCGTGTATACCCTCTATAGTCATCCGGCTCTGTTTAAGCAGTCTTATCATCAAGTGGCGACGGCTTTGGCACCATTGCTAGAAACCAGCCCGGCCCAGCTGCAGGAAACTTTCGGGCAACAGTCAACTGGGATCAAGTTAGCTGATGAGTTATCTCCGGAGAGACGCGATCGCATCCAGGCGTTGCAAGTGGATGGCCTCGAACTCATTCCTCAGGTGCAACGGGTATATCCCCAAGAGGAGCTCTTCGCTCAAGTAGTAGGCTTCATCAACGCCGAGGGAGAGGCCCAAACTGGTCTAGAAGTAGCTCTAGAGGAGCGCCTAGCCATTCCCCCTAATCCGGCCTCTCCCCAATCATCGTCACTGCGGTTGCAACTCACCCTAGATAGCCAACTACAACGAATAGCCCAGCAGGAACTACAACGTACCCTGCGACAATATGGAGCGAGACGCGGCACAGTCATGGTCATGGACGCTCAAGACGGCACCCTCCTAGCCATGGCAGTAGCCCCCACCTATGACCCAAATCGCTACTACGAAGCCGACCTAGACACCTTACGCAACTGGGCCGTGAGCGATCTCTATGAGCCCGGGTCCACCTTTAAGCCCATCACCATGGCCATAGCCCTGGAAGCTGGGGCGGTCCAGCCCGGGGATACCCTCTACGACGAAGGCCAACTGATCTTAGGCGAATGGACCATCCGTAACTTCGACTATGCTGCCCTTGGCGGCCACGGCACCTTAACCCTGACAGAAATCCTGAAATATTCCAGCAATGTTGGCATGGTGCACCTGATGCAACGGCTGCAGCCTGCCACCTATTACCACTGGTTGCAGCGACTCGATTTGCTCAATCCTACTGGTATTGAGCTGCCTGCCGAGGCCACGGCTCAATTGCCCTCTCGGGAGCAATTTCTCCAAAGCTCGGTAGAGCGGGCCACCGTTGCCTTTGGTCAGGGATTAGCCCTCACCCCCATCCAACTCCTACGTCTACATGGAGCCCTGGCCAATGGCGGTAAGTTGGTTACTCCCCATGTGGTCAGAGGATTAGTCGATGCCTCCGGCGAGCTCCAGTGGCAGCCCCAACGCCTGGTACCCCAGCACCTCTTCTCCAGTGATACCACCCAGCAAGTCATCGCCATGATGGAAACTGTTGTGGACTCGGGCACCGGCCAAGTTGCCCAAATCAATGGCTATCAAATTGCTGGCAAGACTGGCACAGCTCAGAAGGTAACTACCGGGGGGCGCTACGGCACTGGCCGCATCACTAGTTTTGTGGCTATTGCTCCAGCGGAGGCCCCTCGCTACGTAGTCCTCGCCGTCATTGATGAACCCTGGGGGGAAAACGCCTATGGTTCTACTGTGGCGGCCCCCTTAGTCAAGACAGTGATGGAACCGCTGCTGGTGATGACCGGAGTGGCACCCTCCAACCCAGAAGCCATCAATGGGGTGGAGTAGCCTGTAAACGCTCAAACAAGCAGGATTCTAGCCGCTCTAGGGCAACCTCTAGATCATCATTGACAATCTGAAGATCGAATTCAGCTGCCGCCTCGATTTCTACCTGAGCCCGCTGTAGTCGTCGAGTAATGGCAGCTTCATCGTCTTGTCCCCGCTGACGAATTCGGTGCTCTAGCTCCTCCAGGGAGGGAGGCAAGATGAAAATTTGCCAGGCCCCTGGGAAGCGCTGACGGATCTGACGGGCCCCGTCTAATTCAATCTCCAACACGACCCAATGGCCTGCTTGCACTGGTACCGTCACAGACTGGACCGGTGTGCCGTAGTAGTTGCCAGCAAATTCTGCCCACTCTAGCAGATCGCCTTGGCGGATCATCTGTTCGAAGTCTGCCCGTTCCACAAAATAGTAATGCTGACCGTGGACCTCTCCTGGTCGTGGGGCTCGAGTCGTCGCCGATACCGATAGATGTAGCTCTGGATGCTTCTCTAGTAAGGCCCTCAGCAGGGTGCCCTTGCCTACGCCACTAGGGCCCGTGAACACGATCAACTGTCCAGGAGAGGTCGATAGAACTGGGGGCGAATTGTCCCCATGGGTAGGATTGGCAATGGAGGAAGGACGATGAGTCATGGGTATCGTGCGGATTGTAAATCACCTCTCAGGCAAATCAAAGAGCACCGTGGTCATATAGCGTTCTGCCCAGTCTTCACCGAAGGCTTTTTCGAGTACCCGCCGGGTTTTATCATTTTGCCGCTGTTGTTGGCAGTAACGCTGCTGTCCGGCCAGGATGATATCCTCTCGGTCTGGAGTAGCAGGGGTGGCAACCGCTTGGCGACAATGAATTTGCAGATAGGCCTGCACTCGCTCTAGAAATTGGGTCTCTTCGATGGCATTGTTGGGACGAATGAACAGGCAAAAGGGCGAAAAAATATCCCCCCAGGGCGGCAGCGATCGCATCTGGGCAAACTCAGGTGCCGGTAACGCTGCCAAGGCTGCTCGATAGCCAGAAGGCAACTGGTGATCTGCCCGCACCGGTGACAGATCGACAATGGCCGCACTAATTTGCCCGCGCCCCCCGACTAAATCACAGCCAAACATGGGCAGATCATAGCTGGGCCGAGGGAACATAACACAGTGCAAAATATCGAGGGATTGGCCCACTCGAGCCAATTCCAGATGCAATTTCCGAAACTGTGGGGTCTGATAGCAGCGATTTTCAATCACCAGAGTTTCCCCTTCCAACCGCCCCTCCACATAACCAAGCTCCTCTGGCAGTTGGTAGGGAGAGAGAGCTAATGTCTGGGTCCAGACCCTTTCAATGGCATCAGCCAAGCGACGGATCAAAGCATGTTGCTGATGACGAATCGAGGGAGCAGCAGTAGCCATGGCACTTAGATACAAAGATAGACCACCAGCATATCAGCTCACTGTTGTCATGCTAAGAGCAAGTGCCGAGAGTAAGCCAACCATAAACAGAGCAACTCGATTTCGGCACATTTATGGAGCCCCCAGGAAAAAGTATGATGAAGTCTCTAGAAACAGGTTAGAAGAGAGCAGGACAACGAACGCTAGGCGATTGTGATATCTCTGAACTCGCGCACTATTTTGGGCCTCAATCAAGAGGCGTATCAAAAACTGCGATTAACTCTGAGTTTAAATCTGCGCCGTCAAATTTTGATGGCCATTTGTGATGACTACACGTTGCAGCGACGACTAGCGGCTCAGTTAGAGACAGATTTGCCATCTCTACCAGCAGCTGATAATTCTGTCGAGCTGGTGTCCATACAGCTTTCTCCGAGATCTCCTGATCTGCCCCGCCAGATTTGGATGTGGCTTAAGGCTCAACGGGCCGCCTCCTCTCAAACTTCCCTGCCCCATCTGCAGATATTGGGTATTGAGCAACTGACCCGTCAGCCCGCCAGTGCCCAGCAGCAATTTCTAGCCACCCTGCGACACCTGGAGCGGCTCTTGCCCCACCTCGAGAGCACTGTGATCATCTGGCTCACCCGCCCCTGGGCTCGTAAAATTCAACAATCTGTGCCACGGGTCTGGCAGTGCCGTAGCGGCTTATTCGAATTTGTGGCTGAACCCATTCCCCTGGCTACGCCCCAAGCCCTGGGGGGGGAGCCCTCTAAGCCCCATGCCGCCGCAAAACCTACTGCTAATCCAGACGAGGCCGATGTCTGGACCATGCTGACGGAGGATCTGGCCCAGCTAGATGCCGAATCCTCGGCTGCCGCTTCAACGCTAGGTCTCCAGATACCAGAGGCTGCTCCCAGCTCATCTCTCCCTGCTGCAGATATTTTGACTGATGCACCGTTGCAGGGCCTAGAACAAATTGAACAGCACTTTCTCGTTCAAGATGCCTCTCCTCAACAAGCGGCTCGCACCTATCTGCACCTGGGACAGGGATGGCGCGATCGCATCGAAGCTGGTGAGGGCTCTGCGGTACTGCTAACCGCAGCCATGATGGCCTATGAGCGCGCCTTACCTGGTCTCTCCTCAGAGCTATCTGAATGGGCTGACGCCCTTAACGATCTGGGTAGTCTGTACTGGCTGCAGGCCCAGCAGACGGTGAGTCCCACGGATCAGCTATCTTGGCTACACCGTAGTGTTGAAACCTATGAACAAGTATTAGGCACTCAGGATTTTCCTGGGGCCAGCGATACTCTGCTGCGGGTGAACCAAAACCTAGGGGCCGTCTATTGCCTCCTGGCCAACTATCAAGATCCAGCCAGCAACCTATACCGGGCTATCCAGGCCTATCATCGGGCCCTGCAACAGCGGCCTATGGAGGCTGCCCCAGCAGACTACGGCGCCCTACAAAATACCCTAGGGGCCGTATATTGGCGCTTGGCTCAGCATCAGGCTGCCCCGGACAACCTACACCAGGCCATCACTGCTTATACCGAAGCATTGAAACATCAATCGCCCCGCACCGCTCCCCTGGACTATGCCATGGTGCAGACTAATTTAGGTATTGCCTACTGGAGTTTGGCCCAATACGAGCGGCCTGTGGTGCTCTTAGAATATGCCATCGACGCCTATCGGTCGGCCCTAGCCTTTCGGACCCCCACCACCGATTTAATTGGCTACGCGGCTACCCAAAATAATCTGGGCACCACCTATTGGGATTTAGCCCGATACCAGAAGCATCTCTCTGAGGCTCAAATCGATTTGTGGCAACGGTCTCTAGAGGCCTATGAGCAGGCTATTACCGCCGCCCAGCAACTACAGCAACAAGGAGGGCCTGCTCTCAATTTCGATCTTTGGGCCACTTATCACAGTGCTGGCGTTGTCCATGATCAGTTGGCTCTCTATGGTCCCCAGACCGCCGGTAGTTGCCAAGGCCACTTACAGCAGGCATTGCAGTACTTTCTGATGGCCTTAGCAGGGTGGCAAGGGGACCCAGACAGCTATGCCATGGCCCTTTCGGGCATCGTGCACAGTGTACGCCATCACTACGAGTTGCTCGGTATCGATGGCCAGCAGCAGGCGTTCTCTCAGATTCCGGCCCAGTATTTACCGGAGATTTTACCGCGGCTTTAGAGGAGAGGAGAGAGTGGGGGAGTGGGGAAAGCGGGGGAGTGGGAGAGTGGAGAGTGAAGAGTGGAGAGTGAAGAGTGGAGAGTGTAGGGCGTTGGCGTAGCCTGCCCGGAGGGCTTAGCCCGTGCGTAGGGCTGTGCCCGTGCGAAGCAGCAGAGTGAAGAGTGAAGAGTGAAGGGCTGTGGCCGTGCGTAGCAGCAGAGTGGGCGGGTGGATGAGTAGACGAGTGAGTGGGTAAAGGAGACAGGGAACAGAGTAGGGGCGCGGCAACCGCGCCCCATGCAGAAAACTCACGACATGCAGAAAGTAGCCTAGGCCTGGCGGCGCCGCTTCAGTCCCATCAGTCCCAGGGAACCGACAGCCAGTAAACCCGCCATTGAAGCTGGCTCAGGCACCTCTACCGAGTAGAGGGTAGTGGTGCCGCTGACCTCATTGGTGACTGCCAACAGGTCTTCGCCAGTGGGGCTATTGGCTGACGAGATGAACACTAGCCCTTCTGGTCCCAAATCACCAACCTCTTGGAAGTTAGTTTCATCAAAGTCCGTTAGGAAATCCCGGTCGTTGACGTAGGTGAGGAAGGTGGGGCTTTCGGGATTGGTGATGTCATACATCATGACGCCGCCGATGCGCTCGAGGCCGATGAAGGCAAAGGTACGACCGTTGATCTCGCCCACGGTAATGCCTTCCGGTTCGGGGCCCTTAGCATCGCTGCGGCTGTCGAAGTCGTTCTCGTCGTTGTCGGTGTTGAAGGCTTCTTGCGGCAAGACGCCTTGGGCAATCAGGTCAGCGATGATTTGCTCGAACTGGTCGCCGCTGTCGAAGACCAGGTTGCCCTCTTCATCGAAGATGGAGAAGGACCGTCCCCCAAAGACATGCAACTCTTCAATGAGGCCGTCGCCATCCATGTCACCGGTAGCGTTAGTAAAGTCAATTTCCCCCAGCTTGTCTGCTGCCAGTAGATCGGCCACGGTCTCCCCGGTGCTGGGATCAACTACTGTAGTCTCGGTGTCGGCGATGCCGTCGTTATTCAGGTCGAGGAGACCGTCTTCCAGTAAATCCTCTAGGTCAGTCTCTTCACTGAAGGCATCATAGTCGCGGGCATCCCCTTCGTTAGCGGTGACCACAAAGGTCTGACCGCCGGCTTCGTAGGTTGCGATCGCATCGGGCTGCCGCATACCTAGTACCGGTAGATTTTGGATATTAATGCCATCCTCATCGCTGGCATCCAGAGCATTACCAGGCAGGCTGTGATCCTTAAATCCAAGGGACACGATATCAGTGAATTCACCACTGGTCAGGTCTAAGATGCCCAAGGCATTGTTTTCCTGCAGGGACACATAGGCCTTGGTGGAATCTCCAGAGACGGCGATAAACTCAGGCTCTAAGTCCTGGGAGACACTGGCCCCAGGGCCAAAGATACGCACGCCCTGGGCCATCAGATCATCCTTTTGGCTATCGAAGGCATTGAAGTTCGCCGTTTTGACGTTGCCGTCGGTGAGGCCGAGAATATCCCCCGACACATTGATGATACTCACCGACCCTTCCGGATCCACCGTGTAATCATCGCTGGGTTCTCCCTCATTGGCCACCAACAGAGTCTTGCCATCGGGGGTAAAGGTGAGCATATCCGGTAGAGCACCCACCGTCAGGGTATTGAGTAGACTGCCATTGGTATCGAAAAATACGACACTGCCATTCTCTTGGGGATTGCTGGCCTCCACCGCCGCAGCGATGTAGTTGAACCCATTCAGAGAGTTGAAGGCCACACTGTTGACCCCACCGCCAAAGGAGCTGAGGTCGATAGTATTGACCTTTGCAGGATTGGTTGGATCGACGATGTCGAGGATATCAATGCTGTTGGCGTTAGCATTGGTCACGAACAGCCGGCTACTGCCATCATAGGCGGCGATTTCTGCCGCTCCTTCATCGAACAAACCAGTTTCAAAGGTACCTAGGGCCTTAAGTCGAGCCGCCTCAGCCGGAGCCGCCATTGCTCCCAGCAATAGGGCCGCTGGAGCCGCCACAGAAAGAAGTCTTTGCATGGTAATGATGCCTGTTAACGTCATTTTGCCGGTGCTAGTCATGTCGTTATTTTGCCGGTGCTAGTCATGTCGTTGCCTTCTGGTCAGTCTCCCATTTGGGTTTCCGTCTAAGAGGTCAATCACCAAGGAGTGTGATCCCCTCTGAGGTGTTCAGTAAGCAACGATTGATACCTAGTGGCATCCAGGTGATTTCACTGAGAAAACTATCGGTAGCCTATAAAGAGGCCGGAATTGTCGGGTTAACTCTCGGTTAAACCTGGAAACCTTCACGAAGGCTTCAAAATCTTTCCCTTACTCGCTCATCTGAACTTTGAATAAACAGTCCGTACGTTCCCAAACGTTACGGTTGCATGCCAAGGGGAAAGCCTTGCGCCAGAATATCCACTGACGCTGGCAAGGAGGGAATCACTCAGGCACCAGGAACAGACATCAGTGCCGATATCTGCAGGTGACCCTTGACAATAATGATGGCCACCGTTGCCGCATAGGCGGCATAGAGTTTATCGCCTGGGAAGCCACACACTAAAATGAGAGTGTATTGGGAGTGTCCTACTATAACTCTCCCAAGCCACGGGATTGTGTGCCAGATAGCTCCCCAGATAGCCCCCAGATAGCCCCGTAGTCTAGAGCGTTGATTGTTGCCGGTTGTTCTCGGCGATCCGGCCAACGCTAGCTACTTTTTTTACCGTTTCACGAACCCCTTAGTGCTTGACCTCGATCGACTATTCCCCTTTCCTTTAGATGACTTTCAGCGCCAAGCCATTGACGCCCTAGAGGCTAATCGCTCCGTCGTGGTCTGCGCCCCCACCGGTTCCGGCAAGACCCTAATCGGCGAATATGCCATTCATCGGGCTCTGGCCCATGGCAAGCGCGTCTTTTATACCACCCCGTTGAAAGCCCTCTCCAATCAAAAATTACGAGACTTCCGCCAGCAGTTTGGTTATGACACGGTGGGATTACTCACTGGCGATATCTCCATCAACCGAGAGGCTCCAGTGGTGGTGATGACCACCGAGATCTTTCGCAACATGCTCTATGGCACCCGCATCGGTGAAGTGGGCACCTCGCTGCAAGGGGTGGAGGCGGTGGTGCTAGATGAATGCCACTACATGAACGATCGGCAGCGGGGTACCGTCTGGGAAGAGGCCATTATTTATTGCCCGTTCCATATCCAGTTGGTGGCCCTGTCGGCCACAGTAGATAATAGTGGTCAACTGACTGATTGGCTGCAGCGGGTGCATGGGCCAACGGAGTTAATCTTTTCTGATTTTCGCCCGGTCCCTTTAGAGTTTCTCTACTGTTACGGCAAGGGTATTTTTCCCCTGCTGGACTCTAACCAACGGCGTCTGCATCCCAAGCTCAAGGCACGACGCAAGCCACCACGGGGAGCTCGTCGCTCCCGCCGTCGGGATAGCATTCAGCCCAGCTATGTGGTGAAGCAACTACAGCAGCGAGACATGCTGCCAGCCATTTATTTCATCTTCAGCCGCAAGGGCTGCGATCGGGCCGTGACCGAGATAGGAAGCCTATCGCTGGTGAATGAGGCGGAAGCCGTTGCCCTTAAAGGTCGCATCGATGACTTCTTGGCCTGGAACCCAGAGGCGGCTCGCAGCGGCCAAGTTGAGCCTCTCTATCGGGGCATTGCCGCCCACCATGCTGGGATCTTGCCCCTATGGAAGGGATTGGTGGAGGAGTTATTTCAGGCCGGGTTGATCAAGGTGGTGTTTGCCACGGAAACCCTGGCAGCGGGCATCAACATGCCAGCGCGAACCACGGTGATCTCTAGCCTCTCCAAGCGCACCGATAACGGTCATCGGCTGCTCAATCCCTCTGAGTTTTTGCAGATGGCAGGCCGGGCTGGGCGGCGGGGCATGGACCAGCGGGGCTATGTGGTAGCGGCGGAGACGCCCTTTGAAGGAGCCAAGGAAGCGGCGTTTCTAGCTACGGCGGGAGCCGATCCCCTGGTCAGTCAATTTACTCCCAGCTATGGCATGGTGCTTAATCTACTCCAGACCCACACCTTGCAGGAAGCCAAGGAATTGATTGAGCGTAGCTTTGGTCAGTATTTGGCCACACTACATCTAAGCCCGCAGCGGCAGGCGATTGAACGATTAGAGGCTGAGATCGCTCACCATGATGCCCAGTTAGCCACCATCGATGCCGATACCCTGAATGACTACGCCAAGCTCAAGGGGCGTCTCAAGGAAGAACGGCGTCTGCTGAAGATTCTGCAGCAGCAGGCCACAGAGACGCTGACGGCTAACTTAGCTGAGGCCCTGCAGTTTGCCATGGCTGGCAGTATTTTGTCCCTCAAGGGGCGCCATGTGCCTGTGGCTGAGCCTCTGCCTGCCACCCTGGTAATGAAGTTGTCAGGACCGGGGCAGTTTCCCTATCTGGTCTGCCTCAGCCACGACAACACCTGGTACGTGCTGACAGTCAGCGATGTGGTAGGGCTACATCCGGAGCTTCCTCGTCTGGAGGCAGTGGATACACTAGCTCCGCCGGCGGAATTACCGCCGAAGCCGGGCCAACGGCGCCAGGGCAATCAGGTCAGTGCGGCCATTGCCCGCCAGATTCCCACCCCGCCCCCCCTGGAGGATCTGGCGCCGGAGGTGAAAACCCAACAGGAACGTACGCAAGCGGTGGAGGCAGCTTTACAGGCGCACCCCGCCCATGTATACAATCCCAATGCCCTGCTGAAACGCCAGAAACAACGGCAGCGGTTGGACGCGGAACGATGCGATCGCATCGAAAAGTTGAGCCAATACAGCGGTCGCTACTGGCAGGAGTTCGTCAACCTGCTGGAGGTGCTGCAACACTTCGGCTGCCTGGATGGCACCCGACCCACCACCCTAGGGGAAATGGCCGCCGCCATCCGCGGCGACAACGAACTCTGGCTGGGATTAGCCCTGGCCTCCGGTGAGTTTGAGCGCCTATCTCCGGCAGAGCTAGCCACCGCCTGCGCTGCCCTGGTCACCGAAAACTCTCGCCCCGACAGTTGGACTCGATACGCCCCTTCTGCCGCGGTGGAATCGGCTCTGGAAGGGCTGCGGAGTGTGCGTCGGGAGCTATTCCAGCAGCAGCGCCGCCACCAGGTGGTGATGCCAGTCTGGATGGAATTTGAACTCATTGGCTTGGTGGAACAGTGGGCCAACCAACTCGAGTGGAGCGAACTCTGCGCCAATACCAGCCTGGACGAAGGGGATATTGTGCGGGTCCTGCGCCGCACCCTTGACTTTCTCGCCCAGATTCCCCATGTGCCCTACCTGTCTGACGACCTCCGTGATGCTGCCCGCGACGCCATCGCTACCATGGATCGCTATCCCATCAATGAAAGTGAAGGCTAGCCCAATGTGAGTTGGGAGTCATATTGCCCCGGATGAGCCAAAGCCTGCATCAGTCGCAGATACTGACTTGTTTAGGTATCGGGTTTAACGGAGAGGGAGGGATTCGAACCCTCGATGGGTGTGACCCCATAACGGATTTCGAGTCCGCCGCATTCAACCACTCTGCCACCTCTCCAGAGGGTATCTGACTTAGTTTACCGTCCTAGGTCAGGATTAGGCCAAGGGGGAGTAAAAACCATGGTTACTCCCACATGCCTGAGCGATGATGGGATGTTTGGTTATATCCCCAGAAGCCCTGACGGGGTGTCCATAATACGGCGCCATCGCTGCCAGTGCAAAATACGTCGATGCCACGACTTTGCAGCTGTTCGTGTACGGCTGCGGTGAGTCTAGGGCTGGAGGCAATGGCTACCTGGGGGTGAATTGCCTCTAACAGGTCTTCGGCCAGCGGCGTACCATCCCACCACAGGACTTGGCTGCGCAAGACTGATCCTGCCTGGGCTAGATGTTGCTGCAGCTGGGGGGCGAGATCCCAAACCATTAGCCAGGCATGGTCCTCGAGGCTAAAGCGAACGATAGTATTGTCGGTGCCCAATCGCTGTACGGCTAGAGGCCCAACGACGGTCTGGTGGCCAATGGGTAAGGCGATGGACTGCAGGGAGCCTTCCTGCCAGTCGTGTTCGCCGTAGAGGGTGTCTACGTGGAGGGCATCGGCAATCAGATGCCAGCCCTCCGCATAATCTTCAGGTGGAGCTAATGCGATCGCATCGTCCACTCGATTGATGCCAGCCTGACGCAAAAAAGGCAGCACCGTATAGCGGCTGGTACTGTTGCTGCCGCCGTTGATCAAAAGGGTTTGCTGGCGATTTTGCAGCACCAGTACCGGTTGATCACCTGCTGCCAGCACCGTAGCCTGTAGTTGAATAGTGCGCTGATAGGCCAGGGGCAACGCCACCAAGCCGACTGCCAAGAGGCCAATCAGCCAGAGCCGTTGCTGGCGGCGACGGCTTTGGGCTAACCCCAGTAATCCGTAGAGTCCCAGCATCTGGGCCAGGGAAATATGACCGACGGCAATGGAACTGGCTGGCAGTTGATTGACCCAGTCCACTAAGGCAATCAACCCAGCTGCTGGTAATTGCAATAGCGATGCGATCGCACCTCCCAACCCTGGCCATAGGGCTGCCACAAAGCCACTGCCGATGCCCCCCAGACTGATGATCGTGACCAGGGGCGTCGCTACCGCATTCAAGACAATAGCGTAGGTAGACAGCACATGAAAATAATGGAATTGCAATGGAATCGTCCATAGAAAAGCGGCCAGGGGCACCGCCAAGAGCCCAGCGATGCGGCTGGGCAGCCAGTCTAACCAATTCGCCAGCGGCCGGGCCGTGACAATTAACCCCAAGGTGGCCAGCACACTCAGCTGAAAGCCCACATCGTGGATCCAGATGGGCTTGTACAACAGCAATCCAGTGGCCGCCACCAGCAAGCAGCCCAGAGACTGCACCCGCCGTCCACTGATCAGACCCAGTAGGGCTCCCCCGCCCATGAGTACGGCTCGCCATACGCTAGCCTGCCCACCCGTGAGCAAGGCATAGCCCACCAGGGTGGCTCCACCTACCCCCGCCTGGAGAGCACGAGGTCGGGACTTCATCAGGGCCAACACCACCCCCAACACCAACGACACATGAAAGCCTGACGCCGCTAGGGTGTGGGCCATACCGACCCGGATAAAGCTATCCTGCAGAGGGTAAGGCAAATCAACAGCCCGTCGCCCCAAGGCCATGGCACTCACCAAGGCCCCCGTCTGCTCCGTCAAGGCCGTTGCCTGAGCCGTGATGATGCGCTCTCGTAATCGCCATAGGCGCCACAGGGGTTTCGTAGCGGTAGCGTCAAACTCGATATCACTGGCCGATAACCCTGCGAAACAGCCATGATCAGTTAGATAGCCCTCAAAATTAAACCCATTGGGATTCAGCGGCGGTTGAGGTCGATAGAGCCGTCCAGCCACCGTCACCACCTGGCCCGAGTACATCTCTGTGGCAGCTGGATCCTGAATGGTCACATAGAGGCAACCTCTAGCTGCCCGGCCTGTATGACTCAACTGCCCTGTGGCGTCTTGACCCCAGACTGACCGGGCTGCCAGCCAGAACTGAGTCTTACCACTGCGGGTTTGGCCAGGGGAGGCCTCCACCTGCCCCCGCACCACGGTCCCTTGGCGGCTATCCTGGTGGCCAAGCCAGGCGCTGACATCATCGTCGACCGCCACTGGCAGTCGCCATTGGTAATACCCCGATGCCAACACCATCACCAAGCCAGCAATGATCCAGACACGGCGGGTTGGTCCCCCTAGCCAGATCCGAGGGCCTAGACCGGCTAGAAAGGTAGCCAGGCTGCCGATTCCTAGCCATGTCCCAGGAACTGTTCCGATCTGATCTGTCAGCCACAACCCTACGATGTAGGCCAAACAAACGACAATACTAGCAGCTGCTCCTATGCCCATCGGTGCACCCTGAGTGTCTATGGCTATAGGAAGCCCAAGCTGCCCGCCTCTTTCCCATCAGAACTTTTCCCCCAGAATGGTGAAAATACTTGCTTTCCGGGAGACAGAGCTGGTTTAGTCGGTTACAAAGATTTATGGAGTTTCAACAGCGACAATCAAATTACCGTTGCTGCAGACGTTGACATTATCAGATAGCTAGCCCCAGTTTGATTCCTAGAACAGTGTGAATTACTAACAGGATCATCGCTGCACTGCCTAGGTATGCATGAGCGGTGCGCAGATCCCGTATTATTCTGGCTACATTTGAGCCTAGGCGGCCGCTACGCTTGATGGACTGAGCAGCGGAAATCCTAACGCTTCCCGTTGTTCTAAATACAACTGTGCTACCCGTCGTGCCAGCCCTCGCACCTGGCGAATGTACCGAGTCCGTTCTGTCACCGAAATCACTCCTCGGGCATCTAGCAGGTTAAAGGTGTGAGAGCACTTCAACACATACTCATAGCTGGGGATCACTAGCTTTCGCTCCATCAGCTGTTTTGCTTCCTTCTGGTAAAGATCGAATAAAGTAAACAACAATTCTGCACTGGAGGCATCGAAGTTATAGCTGGAGTGCTCAATCTCACTTTGTGTAAAGATATCGCCATAGGTAATGGTATCGTTCCAGCGGATAGATGCGATCGCATCTACCTCCTGCAAATACATCGTCAGTCGCTCTAGGCCATAGGTCAGCTCAATGGATACTGGATGGCAATCGAGACCGCCACACTGTTGGAAGTAAGTGAACTGGGTGATTTCCATCCCATCTAACCAGACTTCCCAACCCACGCCCCAGGCCCCAACTGCCGCATCTTCCCAGTTATCTTCTACGAACCGAACATCGTGGTCCTCCGGTCTGATGCCTAACGCCCGTAGGGATTCTATATAAGTCTCCTGAATCGTACTGGGTGATGGCTTGATCAACACCTGGTACTGGTAATAATGCTGATACCGATTCGGGTTCTCTCCGTAACGACCATCCGCTGGTCGCCGACAGGGTTCTACGTAGGCAACGGACCAGGGCTCAGGGCCTAAAGCTCGCAAAAACGTATGGGGACTCTTCGTACCTGCCCCCTTTTCCGTGTCATAGGGTTGCACAATCAAGCACCCCTGCTGGGCCCAAAATTCATGCAGTGTTGCAATTACTGACTGAAAATTCATAGTCTACTCCCCTCCCATCGGTGTCTCAGCCTGAATTGGCTAAACCTTCCCATCGACTAGCCTATCGCCTGTAGTCACCTCTAAGCTCCAAGAGTGCCTACAACCAGATAACCCGAGAATGGGTTATTACCCAATCGACCAGAAGGTATTGTGCCTGTGCCCTCAAGAAGACCCTGGCCCCCCATATATGGATAGCTTCTGGGAAGAATTACTCCAGATGGGCTGTAGTGCAGATGCCTGTTGAATCTAAGAAGCTGACTGAATGCCTTGCATAGAAGTGCTTTGAGAGTTCGAAGAAATTTCAATTAATTGAGGAGTTGACTAAAGGGGAAAGGTGTCGCTATAGTGATAAAGCGCTGAGGGAGGTAGGCGCTGCGGCGATGCCTCCCGAGGTAAGGACCTCGACAGTGAAATAGTTTGAGAGGAAGTCAGCCTCGTCAATGAATTAAATTGCTGGCATTGTAGCATAGGCTGCGGTGTGAGCAAAGACGGATAGAGAAAGAGCCGGTTATTAAGCGATAACCACCACAATGGAGAGTTTGATCCTGGCTCAGGATGAACGCTGGCGGCGTGCTTAACACATGCAAGTCGAACGGGCTCTTCGGAGCTAGTGGCGGACGGGTGAGTAACGCGTGAGGATCTGTCCTTAGGAGGGGGATAACATTGGGAAACTGATGCTAATACCCCATATGCCGAGAGGTGAAAGAGTGAATTCTGCCTGAGGGTGAGCTCGCGTCGGATTAGCTAGTTGGTGCGGTAATGGCGTACCAAGGCGACGATCCGTAGCTGGTCTGAGAGGATGATCAGCCACACTGGGACTGAGACACGGCCCAGACTCCTACGGGAGGCAGCAGTGGGGAATTTTCCGCAATGGGGGCAACCCTGACGGAGCAACGCCGCGTGCGGGAGGACGGCCCTAGGGTTGTAAACCGCTTTTCTCAGGGAAGAAGGACTGACGGTACCTGAGGAATAAGCCTCGGCTAACTCCGTGCCAGCAGCCGCGGTAAGACGGAGGAGGCAAGCGTTATCCGGAATTATTGGGCGTAAAGCGTCCGTAGGCGGCTAGTCAAGTCTGCTGTCAAAGTTCAGGGCTTAACTCTGAGTCGGCGGTGGAAACTGAGTAGCTAGAGAGCGGCAGGGGTAGAGGGAATTCCCAGTGTAGCGGTGAAATGCGTAGATATTGGGAAGAACACCAGTGGCGAAGGCGCTCTACTGGGCCGTTACTGACGCTGAGGGACGAAAGCTAGGGGAGCGAAAGGGATTAGATACCCCTGTAGTCCTAGCTGTAAACGATGGATACTAGGTGTTGGCCGTATCGACCCGGTCAGTACCGAAGCAAACGCGTTAAGTATCCCGCCTGGGGAGTACGCACGCAAGTGTGAAACTCAAAGGAATTGACGGGGGCCCGCACAAGCGGTGGAGTATGTGGTTTAATTCGATGCAACGCGAAGAACCTTACCAGGGCTTGACATCCCGCGAACCCTTCTGAAAGGAGGGGGTGCCTTCGGGAGCGCGGAGACAGGTGGTGCATGGCTGTCGTCAGCTCGTGTCGTGAGATGTTGGGTTAAGTCCCGCAACGAGCGCAACCCTCGTCCTTAGTTGCCATCATTGAGTTGGGCACTCTGGGGAGACTGCCGGGGACAACTCGGAGGAAGGTGGGGATGACGTCAAGTCATCATGCCCCTTACGTTCTGGGCTACACACGTACTACAATGCTTCGGACAGAGGGCAGCGAGCCTGCGAGGGTGAGCTAATCCCATAAACCGAGGCACAGTTCAGATT